>CANMIP010000010.1 GCA_947497945.1 uncultured Tropicimonas sp.
CCGCCCGCCCATCCTCCCCTGCTCCGGCATCTGAGCGCAGCGCGCACCGGGTGAAGATGGCTGTGAACGGGGCCTCTACTGCAAACACATCGGCGAGCACGGAAACAGATCTCGATGATGGCTGGGCAGATTTCTGACCCGTCGCGATCAGTTTGTGGGGCTCGGTTTGCCTCGGCGAAGCATGGCAGAGCTTTCGATCGCGGAGACCGGGTGGTGGGGGCTTGCGCAAGAAGATAACGTGGCAACAGGCGTAGGTCCTTTTCTCTTAATCCCGGCCCTGTCTGGTCGTTATGAAAGCCTGTGGCGGTGTCCGTTTCTGGGGGCGGCAGATTGGCAAGCTGGGGCACGAAGTGCGATTGATCCCGCCCGCCCGCCGGCCTTCTTTCTTGAGGAAGCTTGCTGATGGCAAAACCCTGGCATGGTCATGTGTCTTAGCGCTGGATAGCAACTCTCCGGGGTCTAAGCTTGCAGCCTTCATACGCCCGAGAGTTGGTCCTGGACTGGAGCGTGATAGCGATCCCGGTTGCAATTTCCCTGGGATCGACAGATACGGATTTGTTTCTATTTGTTCGCAGGAGCCTGAAGGACTGACTCGACGGCGAGCCAGAATTCGTTGTCTTCCTCCGGAATTTTCAAGCTCGCCTGGCCACTTGGGCTCAAGGCGATGATGCTGCACGGTATCGTGGTGATCGATGCCTGGCTGGTCTCGGCTCTTGGCGAGGACTCCGTGGCCGCGATGGGGTTGGCTGCAACTGTCGGCGGTCTCCTGCTTGGCGTTCTTTTCGCTTTCTCCAACGCCGCGCAGATCCGCATCGCGCAGGCCTTCGGGTCGGGCGACCCAAGATCGCTCAAGTCCGGTGTGTACATCGGAATGCTGGTCAACCTCGTCTCGGCCGGGCTTGGGATCGCGGTCGTTTGGCTGATTGGCGACTGGATCATCGAGAGTTTTGCCCACACGCCGGATATCGCTGATCAGGCGAGAGGCTATCTCTCGGTCTTTCTTTGGGTCGTGCTGATGGAAGCCGTTGCACAATGCCTGGGCAGTTTTTTCAACGGCTGTGGACGCACCAAGCTGCCGGCGTTTAGCTACATGATCGCCATTCCGATCAACCTTGCGGTCAGCTATTCCCTGATCCATGGGCATTTTGGAATGCCAGCTCTTGGAGTGACGGGAGCCGCGGTCGGCAGCGCCGTGTCCTCCTTCACTCGGGCGCTTTTTCTTGGCGCGTATTTCTTGCGCCTGACCAGCGCATATCGTGATGTGGCGGGCTGGCGAAACGGCAGTTTCGGCGCTTCGGTACACCGCCACCTTGTCTTTGCCATGCCCATCGCCGGCCAGTTCATTTCCATGGTGATCGTCAGCAATATCTGCATGCTGATCTATGCAAAGATGACCGTGCACCAGTTCGCCGCGCTCACCCTGATCAACCCCTGGGTCATGGTTGCAGGCAATTTCAGCACGGCCTGGGGCATGGCTACGGGGATCGCGGTCGCGCAGATGCTGGGCAACGGGCAGAGCGGGTCCGACCTGAACGCGTTTCTGCGGCGCGCCTGGCGGGGAGCTTTCGTGGCGGCACTGATCGTGGCCGGGTGCTTCCTTGCGCTCTGCCTGTCCGTTGACAGGATTTACGCGAATCTCGGGAACGAAACACGGATGGCGCTCGTGTCTTTCCTCCCCGTCTTGCTGCTGATGCCGCTGCTGCGCGGCTCCAACATCATGTGTGGGCACACGCTGCGGGCCGGCGGGGACACGCTCTATTCGATGAACGTGCATGTCATGACGCAGTGGTTGTTTCGGGTCCCGATGGTGGCGCTCTTCGTGCTTTAGTTGGACCTTTCGGCCACCTGGTTGTTCGCGCTGGTCTTTTTCGAGGAGCTTTTGAAGTTCCCGTTCTTTCACCGGCGCGTGCTCAAGGGAGAATGGCGAAAGGGCCCGGCAGACGAGTAACCATGGACGGCGATTAGTGCGGCCGTGGATCTCGGCGGGTCCAATGTAAAAACGTCGCCGTGTTTTGGTCGAGATCGTCAAAATAGATGTGTCTTTGGTGTTTTTTGGGGCCGGCCGCCTGTGATATTGCCGCCACCATGCGTTGCGCCACTTCCTGCGCAGCACATCGGCAGGTCGTTATTTCTCACGAAAAAATCAATAAAGCCATGTACTAGGGTGGAATCGGTGCCTTCATCTGGTTCGCTTGCGCAGGCGTCGCTCCGGCTATCTCCGTGTTCGTGGTACTGCTTGCCGCGAGTGTGCTTTCCGCTCGCGCTCCGCGGAGTTGTTAGGAATATTGATAGGGAGCCACTCTATTGTGCTCAGGGATGTACAGGAAGAGTCGGAACGATAGCACATGCTGATGGGAAGTGATGGCACGCCGGTCGTTCAGCAAGATGACGTTCTCGCGCGTGTTCGCAAGTTCAACTCGGCGCTCGACGAACTCATGCAGCTCTACTCGGAAGACACCCTGTCCGGGCTCGAGTTCTTCCGGCGCGTCACTCGGACAGTTTGCGTCCAACTTGAAGTTCCCAGGTTCAGCATCTGGTCGTTGGACGACGACGCAGGAGCGTTTCGATGCGCGGATCTCTTCGAAACCGGGCCAGGTCGACACAGTTCGGGCCTCGCAATCGAGGCGGCCAGGTTCCCGAGATATTTCGAAGCCGTCCTGAAGGAGCGGGTTGTCGATGCCGTCAATGCCGAACGCGATCCGAGAACGTCGGAATTCAGGTCGGCCTATCTCCGCCCTCTTGGCATCCGCTCGATGCTGGATGCCCAGATCCGTTCCGCCGCCGGCCCTCGAGGTGTTGTCTGTGCCGAGATGGTCGGCTCCGAACGCGACTGGACGCCGGACGAAAGCGCCTTTGTCATCTCGGTCGCGGAGATGGTCGGGTTCTTTATGGATCGCGAGGACCGGCGCCTTGTGCATGCGAAGCTTGAGAGTGTGAACAATCAGCTCGAAGAGGCCGTGCGCGTGGCAAAAGAGGCCACCGAACGGTACGATCTGGCCTTGAAGGGGGCCTCCGACGGGCTGTTCGATCTCGACTACCTCACAGGAAGGGTGTTCTTTTCGCCACGCTGGTTTCAGATGCTCGGCCATCGACCGAATGGCCTCCCGAATGAACTGAAGACATTTGCTGCGCTTCTTCATCCGGAGGATGCCATCCGCGTTCTCAAGTCTCCCGAGGAGATATTCAAGCTTCCCGGCGATGTCGTGGAGGAAGAGTTTCGCATGCGGCACAAGGACGGCTCCTGGGTAACGATCCTTTCCCGGGCCTTTATCGTGCGGCGAGGTGGCAAACTCGCACGGGTGGTCGGCACGCATGTCGATATCAGTGAGCTGCGGCGTCAACAGGCAGAACTTGAGCGCGCGGCAACAACGGATCCCCTGACAGGAATCCGCAATCGGCGCGGGTTGGCAGGGTTCATCGCCCAGAAGGCCGCAGCGATGGAGACTGGGAAGAGGCTGGCGATCTTCCATCTCGATCTCGACAGTTTCAAGTCGATCAATGACATGAATGGGCATGAAGCCGGCGACCATGTCCTGAAGGAGATCGCATGCAGGCTGACCTCTCGCCGAACGGCTTTCGAAGTTGTCGCAAGGGTCGGGGGGGACGAGTTCCTGTTGGCCCAGACGAGCGACCTGGACGATGAGGAGATTCTGGAGACCGCAACACAGCTCGTGGAGGCGGTTTCCCGTCCCATCCAGTTCTTCGGCCTGGATTTGCGGATTGGCGCCAGTGTCGGAATCGCCTTTGCGGATGGCACCATGGAAGAGACCATAGAGAATGCCACCGCTGATGCCGACATTGCGCTTTATGCTGCGAAATCCATGGGCAGGAATCGTTGTCTGATCTTCGAGAAAGGGATGCGCGCGGCAGCCATGCGCGCCATCGAAGTGTCGTCCGATATTCATTACGGTCTGGAACGGGACGAGTTCCAGCCGCTCTTTCAGCCGCAAGTCGATGTCTGCACCGGCCGGATTGTCGGCTTCGAAGCGCTCGCGCGCTGGTACCATCCCAACCGGGGATTGCTCAGTGCATCGGAATTCGTGTCCTATGCAGAGAACGCGCATCTTCTGGAGGCCATCGACGACACCATCTTCGAGCATGCCTGCGAAGCCATTCCGAGGCTCGCGGCGCTCGGAGTGGAGAAGGCGACGGTCAGCGTCAACGTGTCAACGGCAAGGCTCGGGGATGTGGGCCTCGTGGAGAAGCTTATCCGTGCCACTGACAGGGTATGTGTTCCGCGAGATCGCATTCGGGTCGAGATCCTGGAATCGACCCTTCTGAACGACCGATGCGACACGATCCTGCGGAACATCTTCGAACTCTCCAAGGCCGGTTTCGAGATGGAACTTGATGATTTCGGGACCGGGCATACGGCTCTCGCAAGCCTGCGGAACTATCCCATCTCCCGGATCAAGATCGACAGAAGCCTTATAACGGACATCCAGCGGGACCGGACCCTTCAGGCCTTGTCCGGAACCATTGTCGATCTTGGCAGCAGGTTGGGCATCGAGGTGCTCGCGGAAGGTGTCGAGACCCAGGCCGAACTCCGCTATCTTGCCAGCATTGGCTGCTCGCAGGTGCAGGGATATCTGATTGCACGGCCCATGACCCTCGATGCGCTGAAGGACTGGATCGAGGAATGGAGCGGGAGTGCAGGTTACCCTTCTGAACGCGGAGCACATCAAGGCCCGTTTGCCATGGGCGGCGCTTTAGGCAAGTGATACGGCGCGCGCCTGAATACGCCGGGTGGTGCTGTCGGATGTCCGCGATGTAGCCCAAGCCTCCTTGTTTCGTCGACTGAGCCAGCAGCGCAGGTACTCGGCATGAACGGGGATCGTCTATGCCGCGCGGATCCTCTGGAGGATTCTTCAAAGAGGTTCTGGGATGTGGTCTCCGCGGGAAAGACATGGAGGTGTCCGGCGAGCCCTGTCCCAATGGCGCTCGAGATCGACATATCGATGGTCGCGACGCGCTTCGATATCCGGAGATCAGGGCGCGTTGGCCCGTTGACGGGGAACAGCAACTCTTATTGCATTCCGCTCCGAAGCAGATGCATCTTTTCGGCGACGACTGTCACAGAACTTTCATTGGGGCGAAAGATGAACGGAAGGTTTGGTCTCGCGGTGATCGGCTGCGGCATGGCCGCAAAACCGCATGCGCTGGCGCTCCAGGCGCTGTCGGATGTGATTGAGGTGCGAGGCGTTTACGCGCGCAACCGCCAGAGGTTGGATCGATTTGCGGCTGAGTACGGTTTCCCTGCATCGGAAAGCGCTGAAGCAATCGCAGCCGACGCGGACGTCGAGGCAGTGCTGTTGCTGACGCCGCCCAATGCGCGAGACGCGTATGTCGAACTCTTTTCGGCCAACGGCAAGCATGTGTTGAGCGAGAAGCCCCTGGAACGGACCGTCGCGGCGGCGGAGAGGATTGTTCAGACCTGTCGCGACCGCTCCGTGACGCTCGGCGTCGTGTTCCAGCATCGTTTCCGCTCTGCCAGCGAGAACTTGGAGCAGCGCCTGGGGCGTGGTGACCTCGGGGCGATCCGTATGGTACGGGTCGAGGTGCCGTGGTGGCGTGACCAGGCCTATTATGACGAGCCCGGCCGAGGCAGCTACGCGCGCGACGGCGGCGGGGTCTTGATAAACCAGGCGATCCACACGCTCGACCTGATGCTTCGACTGGCGGGTCCTGTTCGCGCCGTGCGGGCAATGGTGGCGACCACGGCCTTCCACCAAATGGAGTCCGAGGATTTTGCGGCAGGTGTGCTGGAATTCGCCAGTGGCGCTGTGGGCGCCCTCGTTGCAACGACGGCGGCCTATCCGGGCGAGGCGGAAGCGATCCGGTTGGATTGCGATGCGGCGTCGGTGCTGCTGCAATCGGGGACGGCCACCTATTCCTGGAAAGATGGCCGGGTGGAGACGGCGGGCGCCGAGGCGCGTACTGGCGGGGGCGCAGACCCGATGGCCTTCCCGATGGATTGGCATCGGGATCTGATTGCGGATTTTGCGGATGCGGTCCGAAGCGGCCGGAGCCCGAGGGTGTCGGGGGAGGAGGCGTTGCTGGTACACCGTCTGATCGAAGCCATTGAGGTTTCGTCTTCGAAGGGCTGTCGCGTGGAACTGTAGGGGGGCAGTCAGCCACCGTTTGGAACTTCACCGTCACCTACATTTGCCACCCGCAGCGCGTGTCTGGCTTTCGACGGAACGGCCTGTCAAACGGACCTGGCTGACCATTCTGCCCTATGCGGGAGGCAGCAGACAAAAAAGGAGCCTGCCAACGTGGGGTTGGCAGGCTCCGGTCTTTCTCGCCCGCGCGATTCATCGCGGCGGGTCTTGCTCATGCCGAGAGGCGTGTCAGTGCAGGCGTTCCTGCGCCATCAGGCGGATCTCTGCGATCGCCTTGCCCGGGTTCAGGCCTTTCGGGCAGGTCTGGGTGCAGTTCATGATGACGTGGCAGCGATAGAGCTTGTAGGGATCTTCCACGTCGTCGAGTCGCTCGCCGGTGGCTTCGTCGCGGCTGTCGATCATCCAGCGATAGGCGTGCAGCAGCGCGGCCGGGCCGAGATACCGATCGCCGTTCCACCAGTAGGCGGGGCAGGAGGTCGAGCAGGAGGCGCAGAGCACACACTCGTAGAGGCCGTCGAGCAGGGCGCGGTCTTCAGGGGTCTGAAGCCACTCTTTCTCGGGTGCCGGGGTCTTGGTTTCCAGCCAGGGCATGATCGAGGCATGTTGGGCGTAGAAATGGGTCAGGTCCGGAACGAGGTCCTTGACCACGGGCATATGCGGCAGCGGGTAGATCTTGATATCGCCCTTCTGCTCGTCGATGCCCCAGATACAGGCAAGCTTGTTGATCCCGTTGATGTTCATCGCGCAGGAACCGCAGATGCCTTCACGGCAGGAGCGGCGGAACGTGAGCGTGGGATCGATCTCGTCCTTGATCTTGATCAGCGCGTCCAGGATCATCGGGCCGCACTCGTCCATATCGAGGAAATAGGTATCGAGCTGCGGGTTTTTCCCGTCATCGGGATTCCAGCGATAGATCACGAACTTGCGGACGTTCTTGGCCCCGGCCGGCTTGGGCCAGGTCTTTCCGACCTTGATCTTGGAGTTCTTGGGAAGGAGGAATTCAGCCATTGTGTCACCTTAGCTGGCTCGCGTGGGGCACGAAGGCCGCCACGTGGCGTTTGTTCGAGTGAAATGCGGTCAACTGGTGCATCCGGGTCAGCGCCTTGCCCACTGGCAGTAGTAATCGCCCTTGTAGAGGATCGACGGATTCCGGCCGCAGCTCATATTGCGATAGCCACCGCCGGCCCGGACTGACCGGACCACCGTGCGCTTGCGCGAATTGAACTGTTCCATGTCCGCTTCCGCCAGTCCGAGTTTTCCGGCCGCACAGCGGTTGATGGATGCCGCGGATTGGTAGGTCACCTGGTCATAGGGAGCGATCTGCACGGCCATCTGTGCGGTGGCCGTGCCGGTCTTGCGCTGCTCGATATAGGCCGCCCCGCCGACCTGGTGTTGCCGCTTGCACTCCAGGATGGCGGTGCGTTGCACCTCCAGCTCGGCAGCGCTCAGCGCCGATGCCACGCCCGGAAGGGCGGCGGCGGCGGCAAAGGCAATCACGCAGATTGGCAGTTTGACCCGGAAATTCATCAGTAAACCCTCGCTTTCGGTGCAATCTTGGCTATTTCGATTCCACCTTCGTCTTCGGTGGTCAGCGGGTCAAGATGCACGGGGCGATAGTCAAGACGAACGTCCGGCCCATCGACCCAAGCCAGTGTGTGCTTGCGCCAGTTCTCGTCGTCGCGCTCCGGGTGATCCTCGGAAGCATGGGCCCCGCGGCTCTCTTTCCGGGCCTCGGCGCCGACGATGGTGGTCATCGCACAGGGCATGAGGTTGGTCAGCTCGAGGCTTTCCATCAGGTCCGAGTTCCAGATCATCGAGCGGTCGGTCAGCTTCAGGTCGTCCAGCTTGGAGGCCACGGACTTCATCTTCTCGACGCCCTCGGCAAGGATCTCGTCGGTGCGGAAGACGGCAGCGTTGTCCTGCATTGTCTTCTGCATCTCCATCCGCAGCTCGGCGGTCGAGGTGCCGCCATCAGCGTAGCGAATCTTGTCGAAGCGCTCCAGGGCCGCGTCGAGCGAGGCCTTGTTGATCTCCATGTTCGCCTCGTCGGGGTTGACCACTTCGCCGGCCTTGATGGCGGCAGCGCGGCCGAAGACCACGAGGTCGATCAGCGAGTTGGAGCCCAGACGGTTGGCGCCGTGCACCGAGGCGCAGCCGGCCTCGCCAACAGCCATCAGGCCCGGCGCGATGGCGTCCGGGTTGTCGGCGGTCGGGTTCAGGACCTCGCCCCAGTAGTTGGTCGGGATACCGCCCATGTTGTAGTGGACCGTCGGCAGGACCGGCACCGGCTCGCGGGTCAGGTCCACGCCGGCGAAGATCTCGGCGCTCTCGGTGATCCCGGGCAGGCGCTCGGCGAGCGTCTCGGGCGGGATGTGGTTGAGGTGCAGGTAGATGTGGTCCTTGCCGGCGCCAACACCACGGCCTTCGCGGATTTCCATGGTCATGCAGCGCGAGACGACGTCGCGCGAGGCCAGGTCCTTGTAGGTCGGTGCATAGCGCTCCATGAAGCGCTCGCCTTCGGAGTTGGTCAGGTAGCCGCCTTCGCCGCGGGCGCCTTCGGTGATCAGGCAGCCCGAGCCGTAGATGCCGGTCGGGTGGAACTGAACGAACTCCATGTCCTGGAGCGGCAGGCCGGCGCGCGCCACCATGGCGTTGCCGTCACCGGTGCAGGTATGGGCCGAAGTGGCGGAGAAATAGGCACGGCCATAGCCGCCGGTGGCCTGGACGACCATCTTGGCGTTGAAGCAGTGCAGCGTGCCGTCGTCGAGTTTCCAGGCCAGGACACCCTGGCACTGGCCATCTTCCGACATCAGGATGTCGGTGGCGAAATACTCGATGAAGAACTGCGCATCATGCTTGACCGACTGGCCATAGAGCGTGTGCAGGATGGCGTGGCCGGTGCGGTCGGCGGCGGCACAGGTCCGCTGCACGGCGGGGCCTTCGCCATATTCGGTGGTGTGGCCGCCGAAGGGACGCTGGTAGATGCGGCCCTCTTCGGTGCGCGAGAAGGGCACGCCATAATGCTCCAACTCGTAGACGGCTTTCGGCGCCTCGCGGACCATGTATTCCATCGCGTCGGTGTCGCCGAGCCAGTCGGAACCCTTCACGGTGTCATACATGTGCCACTGCCAGCTGTCCGGGCCCATGTTGGAGAGCGATGCGGCGATGCCGCCCTGGGCGGCAACGGTGTGCGAGCGGGTCGGGAAGACCTTGGTGATGCAGGCGGTCTTGAGCCCCTGCTCGGCCATGCCGAGCGTGGCGCGAAGTCCCGCGCCGCCGGCCCCGACGACGACAACGTCGTATTTGTGGTGTGTGATATCGTAAGCGGTCATTGTTCTTTATTCTCCGAAGCTTAGCCGATCATCGAGGCGATGAGGATCTTGACGAGGGCGAAGAGGCCCAGGCCACAGAAGAACCAGCCAAGCATGGTGGTGACGATCATTCCGCCGAAATCGAAGCCCTTGGGGACGTAGTCTTCGAACACCTTCTTGATGTTGAAGCGCCAGTGATAGGTGGTCGAGACGACGAAGAGACCCGCGATGACGAAGTTGAAGGGCTTTGTCAGGCCTTCGACGAGCGCGTCGTAATCCTGGCCCATGAGCGGGGCGATGCGGAAGAGGAACAGGACGACCAGGGTGGCCATCGCGTAGGAGGAATAGGTGACTTCCAGCTGGTGCTCTGCGCCATGTGCGAGAGAGCCCTTGCCGGCAGCGCGCTTGCGATCGGTCTGATAGGACATGTGCGGCCTCCGGATCAGAAGATGAGAAGAAGGACAGATGTCAGGACAGCGCCGATAACGGAGCCGATGACGATCGCCCAGCCGAGTTTCTCGGCCGTGTCCAGTTCGAGCCCGATGGCTTCGTCCCAGACGAGGTGACGGATGCCGCCCAGCATGTGGTACCAGAGCGCCCAGATGACGCCGAACCACACGATATACGAAAGCCACCAGCCAAAGAGCCAGGCGCTGTGGGCTGCGTAGACCTCGGGGCCGGCGGCGGCTGCGAGCATCCACCAAAGAACGAGGAGCATACCGACGGTCGAGCCATTACCGGTGATCCGGATGAGGATCGAGCTGACCATGAGGATATGCGGACGATAAATCTGGAGGTGGGGCGACCGGGGCCGATTTCCCCGGTTCACATCGGCTGACATATGTCTGGCTCCTTTTGCTGACGCGGGGGGCGGCCCCGCATTTGCCCCCTTCTCTAATACATCTTTTGTGGGTGTCACGCGAATGCGGCGCGAATCGGCGCGGTTAATTGGCGCAATTGGCCGCGAATCCCGGTTTCACATTCCGGAAATTTCATGTGTATTCCACAGGATACTGTCAAACTGCCCATAATCGCGTCAAACCGCATTGCTGTACCGTTTGAGCCGCGCTCCCAGGGCGGGCTGCCGGGATTTCGCGGCCTCACAGCTGTTCTGCCATCACACGCAGGTGGTCCTCGAATTCGGTGCACATGACAATGGTGGCAGAGGACGGATCGTACCAGGCATTGGCCTCATTGCAGGGCTCGACAGCCACGAGAAGCGGCTCCGAGAGCGAGATCTCCGCCGCCAGCGCTTCCACTTCGGCACGCACGATCTCGTAGGTCAGGCTGCCCTCCACGGAGGGATCGAAATCGAACCCCAGCGAGTCGTCGCCCGCCCCGTTCCAGATCTCGTCCAGCACCGCGCCCCAGGCATCGGCGGCCTGGTCAAACTCGTCCGGGCAATACTCGGCCCGTTCCTCGGGCAGGCCCAGTTCTGCCGCGAGATCGGCGCGGGCCTCGGGGTCGGCCCCGTAGAAAATGCAGACAGTATTGTAGTAGCGCTGCTCGTCCGGCCCATGCGTGTCCCACCACGCAATCTCGTCCGCCATCTCATCGCGCAGGAGCGCCTCGCCGAGAAAGCCCCAGGCGGCTTCATAGGCTATGTCTTCGGCCGACTCGTCCTCGTAGATCGCGTCGATCAGGAGGATTGAGAAGACATCCGCCGCGTCCTCCTCCTGTCCGAAGATCGGCACCCGCTCGATATCGATCAGCGCGTGCCCGAGTTCATGATAGAAGATCGACAGGAGATTGGCCTCGACAAAGGCTTCGACCTCTTCCGAGGCGGTCGAAGCCGTCGCCAGCAGCAGAGCGGCCAGCGTCGTCAGCAGTTTCCGGATCATATCGGTCCTCCTGTCGGGTTGACCCGATCAGATAGGAACAAGCGCCCAGTAGTCCAGATCCAGCAGCACCTCGGGGAGATATTTCCCGTCCTCTCCCCTGAGCTGGAACGGCGCGCCGCCCTTCGTTGCCACCAGCCGCAACCGCAATGCGCCAACACCGGGCGCGGTGGTTTCGGCCTTGTCCAACACCTCTGTCCAGGCCTTGACCGTGTCGCCGGAGAAGCAGGGATTCGCATGGGCGCCGCCATTGAGGCCGACGATCAGCTGCGCATTTGCCAGCCCGTTGAAGCTCAGCGCGCGGGCCATGGAGATCACGTGGCCGCCATAGATCAGGCGCTGGCCGTCCGGGCGGAAGGTGGCGTCGAAATGGACCTTGGCGGTGTTCTGCCAGAGCCGTGTCGCCATCATGTGCTCGGCTTCCTCAATGGTCACGCCGTCGACATGGTCGATCTGCTCGCCGATCTCGTAATCGCCCCAGCGATGCGGCTCGCCGGCCTGCGTGAAATCGTAACTGGAGAAGTCGAGCCCGTCGGGGATCACCAGATCTGCCGGGGCGACGACCTTCGCGAGATCCGGGATCACCGTCTCCGGCGCCGGCGCATCCAGGTCGCCCTTCCGGACCATGACCCAGCGGACATAGTCCATCACCACGTCATCGCGCTGGTTGCGCCCGGTGGTGCGGACATAGACGACGCCGGATTTGCCGTTCGAATTCTGCTTCAGCCCGATCACTTCGCTTTCCGACCGCAGCGTGTCGCCCGTATAGACGGGTTTGCGGAAGTAGCCCTCCGCATAGCCGAGATTGGCCACGGCGTTGAGCGAGATGTCCGGCACGGTCTTGCCGAAGACGGTGTGGAAGGTGATCAGGTCGTCCATCGGGGCGGCCGCAAGACCGCTCGCGCGCGCGAATTCATCCGAAGAGGCCAGCGCGAAACGCGACGGGTAGAGCGCGTGATAGAGCGCCCGCTCGCCGCCCGAAACGGTGCGCGGCACGGCGTGCTTGATCACCTCGCCCAGCTTGTAATCTTCGAAGAAACGGCCCGGATTGGTCTTTGCGGCCATGGTTCAGAACTCCCCCAGTTTGATCTCCGGGCTGTAGGTGCCTGTCGCGTCCTTGACCACCGCCTGACCGCAGCGCATCACGCCGCTCTTTTCGTCGAAGGCATAGGTCGGGTTGCCATGCAGGTGCCAGCCCTTGTTGAGCGCCTCGGTCACCTTGTGACAGAAGGCGGATGTGTCGTCTTCGGTAAGAAAGCGATAGAGTTTCATATGTTTAGCTCCCGAAGACCGGATAGCCGAGCCATCCGTGGATGAAGCCGATCACAAGCAGCAGGACGACGGAGGCACCGAGGAACATCGCATCCTTGGCGATGGGTCCCGGCTCCGGCGCGGTCCAGTCCGGCTCGGCGCGGTTGATGATGCCCGGCGTGACCAGCGACCAGCCCAGCAGCCCGCCAAAGAGCAGGATCGCGGCAAGGTCGCCATTGGTCAGCAGGTGGGCGAAGGCCCAGAGGCTGAAGCCGAGCAGCATCGGGTGACGCAGACCGCTTGCCAGCTTGCCCTTCTTGGGGGCGGGCGACATCAGGTAGATCGCGATCAGCACGATCAGGTTGTTGAGATGGCGCAGGAAGCTTGGCGGGTTCCAGATATCGACAACGGGGGCTGCGCGAAAGCCCACCACCATCAGCACGATGGAGGCGACCAGCCCGAAGGTGACCATGCCCTTGGCCTGGTTCTCGGGCATCATCCCCCGTTTCTCCGGGGACAGGCGTTTGAACAGATGGGCGTACCACCACAGGGCGACGCCGAGAATCAGAACCAGCCAGCTCATGGAAATCTCCTAGGAAAGTGCTGCAATGGCCTCCGCTTTTGCCAGCGTGGCCTTGGCAGTCACGATATGCAGGTTTTCCACGATCTTTCCATCCACAACTGCGACACCCTGGCCTTCCGCTTCGGCAGCCTCGAAGGCGTCGATCTGGCGGCGGGCGAGGTCGACCTCTGCCTCGGAGGGGGCAAAGGCCTCGTTGGCGATGGCGAGCTGCGCGGGATGGATCAAGGTCTTGCCGTCCATGCCGAGATCCCGTCCCTGCTCACATTCGACCCGCAGCCCGTCCTCGTCCTTGAAGGCGTTATAGACACCGTCGATGCAGACGATCCCCGCTGCGCGCGCCGCCATCAGGCAGGTCTGAAGCGCAGACTGCATCGGCAGACGATCGGCGCGGAAGCGGCAGTTGAGTTCCTTGGCGAGGTCATTCGTGCCCATCACGAAGCCGGACATGCGCGGAGCGCTGGCAATCTCGAGCGCGTTCAGGATGCCGCGCGGCGTCTCCATCATCGCCCAGATCTCGGTCCCGGCGCAGGCCGGATGTGCATCGAGTTTCGCGGCAACCGCTTCGACCTGGGCTGCGCTCTCGACCTTGGGCAGAAGCACGGCCTGCGGTCCGATCTCCATGATCGCGGCGAGGTCATCGGCGCCCCAATCCGTGTCCATCCCGTTCAGCCGCACGATCTGCGCGCGCTGTCCATACCCGCCGGCGGTCAGCGTCTCGGCCAGAAGCTTGCGCGCATTGGCCTTCTCGTCGGTGGCAACGGCGTCTTCGAGGTCGAAGATGATCGCGTCGACGGTCAGGCCCTTGGCTTTCTCCAGCGCGCGTTCTTTCGAGCCGGGAATATAGAGAACCGAGCGGTAGGGGCGGGCGGCGGTGGCCATGACTCTCTCCTGTCGTTTTGCTGCAGAGCAGAAACCACAGCTGCCGCGTTCACGCAAGATATGAAATGCCGCGCTGCCGCATGGCGCAAGAAGTTTGCGTGGGCATTTGCGGCGGACCACCGGAAGATCTTCGTAAACCTCCTGTTAACCATATGCTTAATACAAGGTTTATACGCGCCGGACCGGCGGCGCATCGGAGAGAGACGATGCCGAAGACAATGAGATTGCTGCGCGATGGGCTCGGAACCGCGAGCCTTGCCGCGGGAATGCTTCTGCTGGCGCTCTACACTCTTGAGGCTGGACCTTTCGCAGAGGGCGAATCCTGCTCGCCGCGCGACCGGGTCGTTGCCGGGTTGGACAAACTTTTCGGAGAGATCTACCGCGCCCGCGCCGTTACTGGTGACAATACGGTGATGGAGTATTTCTCCTCCCGGACCAACGGCACCTGGACGCTCCTGCGGTCCCTCCCGGACGGGCGGGCCTGTGTTGTGGCGACCGGGCAGGGCGACTGGATGGAGGCTGTGCCGCAGGTCCGGAAGACCGCCCTGGAGGTCGAAATCGCGCTGGAAGTCTGACCGATTCCGGTTTTTTTCCGCACTCTGGCATGTCCTGCCTCATGGCCGCGGGCCAGAACTTCGAAACAATGGCAGAGACCCTGCCTGCGAAGTCGGAGCAGGACGCCTGACCCTCCGCTCCGTGAGATCCGGATCGGTCCGGGTCCTGAGAGGGCGCGACCGGGGTCATTGAGGCAGAAGATGTCTGTTTCCGGTGCCAATAGTCCGCTTTCGCCGCACAGATCCCGATCTGCGGAATGGTCGGCGGCGTCCTGAACCCCTGCTCCATGAATGTGATCGCGGTCGGGAGGCGATCGGCAGCGCAGGCGCCCCAGGGCACACGTATTGCAACGACATCGACCCGCATCGGGCGCGTGCAATTTTGGACCGTCGCCAGGGCCAGTTCCGCCTCGAACGCTAGAATCGGGGTCTCGGCAACAGCAGTTCCCGGGCCGAACCGGTCCCGGGAACTGCTGTCAGGCGTGGAGGGTGCGAATCCAAAGATCTACGAGGTCAAGTCGGGAATCGCGATTAATTCGCTGTTTTTCGCCTGTTCGGGCGTTTTGGGGGCAAACTGCATCCTTGTGCCGCGCTGGCGCGCGCTTGCAAGGGGGCGGGCAAATGGCTAGGCACGGCGCCGAAGTCAACCAAATTCAGGGAAACGAAACCATGGCCAGACCCAAGATTGCCCTCATCGGCGCAGGTCAGATCGGCGGCACGCTCGCCCACCTCGCCGCGATGAAGGAACTCGGGGACGTCGTCCTCTTCGACATCGCCGAGGGAACGCCGGAAGGCAAGGCGCTCGACATCGCCGAGTCCGGACCCTCCGAAGGCTTCGACGCCATCCTCAAGGGCACCCAGGACTACGCCGAACTCGCCGGCGCAGATGTCTGCATCGTCACCGCCGGTGTGCCGCGCAAGCCGGGCATGTCCCGCGATGACCTGCTGGGCATCAACCTCAAGGTTATGAAGTCCGTCGGCGAAGGCATCCGCGACAACTGTCCCGACGCCTTCGTCATCTGCATCACCAACCCGCTCGACGCGATGGTCTGGGCGCTGCAGAAATTCTCCGGCCTGCCGACCAACATGGTCTGCGGCATGGCTGGCGTGCTGGACTCCGCACGCTTCCGTCACTTCCTTTCGGTCGAGTTCAATGTCTCGATGAAGGATGTCACCGCCTTCGTTCTGGGCGGCCACGGCGACACGATGGTGCCGTCCGTGCGGTACTCGACCGTTGGCGGCATCCCGCTGCCGGATCTGGTCGAGATGGGCTGGACCACCCAGGAGAAGCTGGACGGCATCGTGCAGCGCACCCGTGACGGTGGCGCCGAGATCGTCGGCCTGCTGAAGACCGGCTCCGCCTACTACGCCCCGGCGACCTCCGCGATCGAGATGGCCGAAGCCTATCTCAAGGACCAGAAGCGCCTCCTGCCCTGCGCCGCCTATTGCGATGGCGACCTCGGCCTGAAGGACACCTATGTCGGCGTGCCGACCATCATCGGCGCCGGTGGCGTCGAGAAGGTCGTTAACATCAAGCTCTCCAAGGAAGAGCAGGAGATGTTCGACAGCTCGGTTGGTGCCGTGAAGGGCCTGGTCGAGGCCTGCAAGGGTATCGAGCCGTCCCTGGCCTGATCGCCTCGCGATCACTGAACCCGTAACGCGAGACCGCGGCCGTTCATTCGGCCGCGGTCTTTCTTTTGGGCAGGGGCAAACCCGTAGAACCGCTGGATCTGTCATTTCTTGCAGGTGCAAGCCTGTACTCCGAACCGCTCTCCACAAGTTGTTTCAATCGCGGCCTGCGCCGAATCCTCTGGTTTTCTCACGCGGAGTCGTAGCTGACGACTTCGATCTCCAGCCCGTCCACCATGTCGAAATAGAACCGGCGGCCGGGTTCGTAGTCGCCGTGGCTATGCGGCTTGTATCCCGCTTTCGTCACCCGGGCCTCCGCCGCGTCGATATCCTCGACCACGATGCCGAGATGATTCAGGCCGCCGAGCGTCGAATAGCTCTCTCCCTCGGGCGGGCGGGTCTCCCCGGGCGGGGCGTAGATGGCGAGGTAGCTGGTTGCGTCGCCAACATGAATCGTGTGGCCGCCACTGATGGCCGCTCCCTGCCAGCGGATCTGCCAGCCGAAGAGGCTGCAGAATTCCCGTGCGGTCGCGTCGGGGTCGCGAACGGTGATATTGGCATGTTCCAGTCGGGCCGGTTGCATGGGCTGTCTCCTGATGTCTGAATTTCTGGACAGAACGACCGATAATTCTTAAACCTGACTTTAGATCAAGGTTTTTCTGGAGCCCCCATGCCACTCGGTCGCGAAATCTCCATCGGGCAGCTTGCAGCCCGCACCGGACTCGCCGTCTCGGCCGTCCGCTATTATGAGGCGGAGGGTCTGATCCGGTCGGAGCGAAACGCGGGCGGTCACCGCCGGTTCGAGCGCTCGGTGATCCGGCGCCTCTCTTTCATACGGATCGCACAGCAATTCGGCTTCTCGCTGGATCGCATCCGCGAGGAGCTTGCCGCCCTGCCCGAGAATCGCACTCCGACGCGTGAAGATTGGGCCGCGATCGGTGGCAACCTGCGGGCGGAACTGGACGCGCGGATCGAAGCCCTGGCGGCGATGCGGGACCGGCTCGACGGTTGTATCGGCTGTGGCTGCCTCTCGCTGGAGAAATGCGCGCTCTACAACCCCGACGACAAGGCGGCCAGCCGCGGGGCCGGGCCGCGATATCTTCTGGGGGATCGGTCGGAGGATATCTGACGGCCCGACGAGTCTTGCGCTGACGCCTGGTCGCCAAACAGGGCGCCCGCGCGGCGCGACCATGTTGCAGGCGGATCTTGCGGCACTGAGGAGCGAAGGCGCTCTAGTCGCGAAGTTCGTCCGGGGAAACGCCCCAGAGCGCTGCTTTCTCGACCCAGCCATGCTCGCCACCGGCGGTTACCTGGCACCAGCTCGCCGTGCATTTGCCGAGCCGCGCGACGACACCGGTCTCGGCCTTCGCCAGCACCTCGGCTTCTTCGCCGGGCTGGGCGCGCAACTCGACCATGTCTGTCTGGATGAGCACGGTCCGCACGCCGGACAGCAGCGAATAGTGGACCCAGCCACCGGCCCCGTCGCGGTCGCGCACGCGGCGCCAATGGCCGAACTCGGCCGTGATTTCCAGTGGAAGCGAGCGGTGCTTGTAGACCCAATCGATCCTGTGGCTCAGCGACGGACCGCGGCGGGCATTGCCTTCCGAGGTCTTGAGCGAGACGAAGCGGGGCAGGGGCAGGTTTGTAACAGGCCCGCGTGTCGCTTGCTGCGCTGCGGCAAAAGGTACCGAAACGGGGTTGAAAACCAGTGAAAGAGCCGAAATTGCAAAGATAATCGCCCCTTGACGGAACGTTGTTGCCTGAAGACCCATGATATTTTGTCGCTCGTTTCTGGGGGGCGCTTGTGCCGCGCCGCTTTGGTCGTCACTGTGCCAGCGAGGGAGACATCACGAAAGATATTTGGAGGGGTTTCATGCAAAGAGAACGGCTGAGTGTTGTCGTTACGCGACGGTTGCCGGAACCGGTCGAGAAGCGCCTGTGCGAATTGTTCGACACCGAGCTTCGCGAGGATGACCGGCCGATGACCCATGACGAGCTGGTCGAGGCGCTGTGCCGGGCCGATGTGCTCGTTTGCACGATCACGGATCATATAGACGCGGCCATGCTGGCCCATGCCGGCGAGCGGGTGAAGCTGATCGCCAATTACGGCGCCGGTGTCGACAATATCGATGTTGCCACGGCGCGGCAGCGCGGCATTCTCGTGACCAACACGCCCGGCGTGACGACGGATGACACGGCCGACATGGCGATGGCCCTCGTGCTCGCGGTGACGCGGCGCATCCCGGAGGGCCTGTCGGTCATGCAGAACGGCAAATGGGAGGGCTGGTCGCCGACCGGCTATCTCGGCGGGCGCGTCGGCGGGCGACGGATCGGTATTCTCGGCATGGGCCGGATCGGCCAGGCCGTGGCACGGCGGGCGCGGGCTTTCGGCATGGAGGTGCATTACCACAACCGCCGGCGCTTGCGGACGGAAGTCGAGGAGGGGCTTGGCGCGACCTGGTGGGAGAGCCTCGACCAGATGGTCAGCCGGATGGACGTGATGTCGATCAACTGTCCCCATACGCCGTCAACCTATCACCTGATGAATGCGCGCCGGCTGAAGCTGCTGAAGCCCTCGGCTGTGCTGGTGAACACCTCGCGCGGCGAGGTCGTCGACGAGAATGCGCTGACGCGGATGCTGCGTGCCGGCGAGATTGCCGGGGCCGGGCTCGATGTCTACGAGCACGGGGCCGAGATCAACCCGCGGCTGCGCAACCAGGACAATGTCGTGCTGTTGCCGCAGATGGGCTCGGCCACGGTCGAGGGACGTGTCGAGATGGGCGAGAAGGTGATCGTCAACATCAAGACCTTCGATGACGGTCACCGGCCGCCGGACCTGGTCCTGCCGTCGATGCTCTGAGGCGGCAGAGGCTGTGCTTCGGTCCGTTCTGCTCTCCCTGGCCGCCGTGGCCTGTCTTGCTCTGGCGTTGGTGCAGGCCGAGCCGGTCAGTGGTCCGGCGGAACGGACCGCCGAGCAGGCCGCGGTTGCCGGCCTCGGGGTCTATGTCGCGCTGCGCTCGGTGAATGCCGCGCTGTCGGTTGCGCAGGAGGTCGAGATTGGTGGCAGTTTCGGCGTGTCGGCCAATGCCCAACCGCTGAAGATCCTCGAACCGATCGACGACACGGTCGAGCGCGTCGCCGGGGCTGTCTTCACGGTTGCGCTCCTGGCGGGCGTTCTGGCCATCGGTGTCGGACCGGTCTCAAGCCTGGGTTTCCTGCTCCTTGCCGCGGGGCTGGCCGTCCATGCTGTGCGAGGCCCGCTTGAGCGTGGCGCCGGAGCCGCTGCGCGACCGGTTTGTCGGGCGGGCACCGTCTCGAACATGACGGGTCTGCTTCTGGCGGTTCTCCTGCCGCTGTCGCTTGCCCTTGGCGGAGCGCTCGGAACGCTTGTCACGCAGCAGAAATGGGACAGTGCGATGGCCGAGGTCATTGCGGTGGAAAAGCACTCCAAGCATCTGCTCGGGGTGGAGGGCGACGGCGTCGGACCCGAGGACAAGACTGTGCTGGAACAGTGGCAGGAGGCTGTGGCGCAGGCCGGCGATTACGGCGAGGCCGTCGGTTACTATCTTGCCCAGGCCGACGAGCTGCTGAAAGCCTCGCTGACCCTTGTTGCCATCTTCCTGCTGCGCACTCTGGTCCTGCCGCTGACTCTGGTCGCGGTCATGGTGGCGCTTCTGCGACAGGTGGTCCGCGGGTGAGCGTCCCTCGCAGAGACCCCGACAGGCCGGCCGGCGCGATGGGCTACCGGTAGGTCTGATCTTCCGTCGGAAACGCCCGGCTGCGGACCTCCTCGGCGTAATCCGACACCGCCTGTTCGATCCGCCCGCCGAGATCGCCGTAGACCTTGACGAATTTCGGTGGCTTCGGGTTCAGGCCCAGCATGTCCTCGAGCACAAGGATCTGGCCGTCGCATTCGGCGCTCGCCCCGATGCCGATGGTCGGGATCGGAACCTGTCGGGTGATCTTCGCGGCAAGCGGCTCGACCATCCCTTCCAGCACCATCGCGAAAGCGCCAGCCTCGGCCACCGCCGTCGCGTCCGCCTCGTGCAGCGGCCAGCTCTCCTCGTCCCGGCCCTGGGTCTTGAACCCGCCCATCACGTTGCTCGATTGCGGTGTCAGCCCGATATGCGCCATCACCGGAATCCCGCGCTCGGTCAGGAAGCGGATTGTCTCCGCCATTCGCGCGCCACCTTCCAGCTTCACCGCGCCGCAGCCCGTCTCCTGGATGATCCGCGCCGCATTGCGGAAGGCGACCTGCGGGCTCTCCTCGTAACTGCCAAAGGGCATGTCCACCACGACCAGCGCCCGTCGGGAGCCGCGCATCACCGCGCGCCCGTGGGTGATCATCATCTCGACCGTCACGCCCAGCGTGCTGTCCATCCCGTGCATCACCATGCCGAGGCTGTCGCCGACGAGGATGAAATCCGCGTGGCGGTCGACGATCGCGGCGGTGTGCGCGTGATAGGAGGTCAGCGACACGATCGGCGCGCCGCCCTTGCGCGCCGCGATCTGCGGAACCGTTACCCGGCGCACCGGTTTCTGAACGCTCATGGGCTTACCTCCCTCTGGTCGATCAACAGGACATTGCCGAATTCCGCCGAGATCATCAGCGCCAGCGGTCCGACGGGTTTTCCGTGCACCGGGCGCAAGGTGATCGCCTCGGTCACGTCCACCGCCCGCAGATGCGAGCGCGGTTCGGCCTGGATCACCGCCGTGATCTCGGCCTGGATTTCCTCCACCGTCGCGCCGGCGCCGCACATCTCTTCGGCGCGGTCCAGCGCCCGGTGCAGGACCAGCGCCGCCGCCCGGTCTTCCGGCGAGAGCCGCACATTGCGCGAGGACATCGCCAGCCCGTCTGCCTCCCGCACCGTCGGGCAGCCGATGATCCGCAGCGGGACATGCAGGTCCTTCACCATCTGCCGGATCACCTGAAGCTGCTGGTAATCCTTCTCGCCAAAACAGGCGAGATCGGGCTGGACGATGTTGAAGAGCTTCGCCACCACGGTTGCCACGCCGCGGAAGTGCCCCTCGCGGACCTTGCCATGCAGCACATTGGCCAGCCGCATCGTCTCGACGATGGTCTCGGCGCCCTCGGGATAGACATCCTCGACCGACGGCAGGAAGACCGCCGCCACGCCCGCGTCCCGCAACATCGCCAGATCCCGCTCGGTGTCGCGCGGGTAGTTTTCGAGATCGGCCGGGTCACCGAATTGCGTCGGGTTGACGAAGATCGACACGATCACCCGATCGGCTTCCCGCGCGGCCCGTTCGACCAGCGCCATGTGACCGGCATGGAGAAAGCCCATCGTCGGCACGAAGCCGACGCTGAGGCCCTGTCGTCGCAGCCCGGCGACGTGATTGCGGAGCTCCGCTACTGTCCTGCACGTTTCCATGGGGCGGGTGGGTAACAATATTGCGCCATCCTCGCAAACAATCTTTTGGACATTGCGTCACGTGCCGTTCTGAACGCTCCGTCACGACGGCGCTCACCCCTGTCTCCGGACCGGAAACGCGGGTGCCGCGCCTCCATGGAGAGCCTGGACGCAGGACGGGCAGGCGGGCAAACAGCCGGAGATGAGTGGCGGATAACCGCCCACCGGGCAGGGACGCGCCGAAAAACCGGGCCGGTCGCGGCTTCGTGTTGGCAATTCCCCTTTATTCGCTGTAGATTCCCGGCAATCAACGCCGTCGTCAGAATGGCATCAACAAGAGCAGGCAGCATGGATCCCTCGACCCTTTCAATGGCGCAGGAGATGGATTTCTCCCTGTTGGCGCTTTTCGCCCGCGCCACCTTCACCGTGAAACTCGTGATGCTCATGCTGGTCGTGGCCTCCTTCTGGGGCTGGGCGATCATCATCCAGAAACACATCACCTACCGGCTCGCACGCCGCGAGGCGGAGAGCTTCGACGAGCAGTTCTGGTCCGGCGAACCGCTGGACGAGTTGTTCGACAGGGTTGGACCGGAACCGAAAAGCGCACCGCAGCGGATCTTCGCGGCGGGGATGGTCGAATGGCGGCGCTCGCATCGCGAGGATGGCGGGCTGATCGCCGGCGCCCAGGCGCGTATCGACCGCTCGATGGACGTTGCCATCGCCAAGGAGGCGGAGGGCCTCAACCGGGGGCTTGGCTTCCTTGCCACGACCGGTTCGACCGCGCCCTTCATCGGCCTTTTCGGCACGGTCTGGGGTATCAAGCACGCCTTCGAGGAAATCGCCATCGCGCAGAACACCAACCTCGCAGTGGTCGCGCCCGGCATCTCTGAAGCGCTGGTGGCTACCGCGCTCGGCCTGCTTGCGGCGATCCCGGCGGTGATCTTCTACAACAAGCTCAATTCCGACAGCGACCGGATCGTCGGTGGCTACGAGAGCTTTGCGGACGAGTTCGCCACCATCCTGTCGCGCCAGCTGGACAGCTGAGCCATGGGCGCAGGAGTGATCAATTCGGACGACGGTGGCGGAGGCACACGACGCCGCCGCCGCGCCAATCGCCACCCGGCCGCGATGTCGGAAATCAATGTCACGCCCTTCGTGGATGTCATGCTGGTGCTGCTTATCATCTTCATGGTGGCCGCACCGCTGCTGACGGTGGGCGTGCCGGTCGAGCTGCCCAAGACGGCGGCGCAGGCGCTGCCCACGGAGCAGGAGGAGCCGCTGGTCGTCTCGCTCTCGGCCGATGGGCGGGTCACGATCATGACCACCGAAGTGCCCGAGACGGAGCTGGTCAGCCGGCTGCGCGGCGTGGCGACCGAGCGCGCGGATGACAAGGTGTTCCTGCGCGCCGACGGCTCCATTCCCTATGAGCGGGTCATGCAGGTCATGGGCGCGCTGAATGCGGGCGGGTTCGGGAATATCGGGCTCGTGACCGATACTGGCGGGCCGATGCTCGACGGCGGGGATGGCTAGCTGGTTCCATATGAATACCGGGGTGAAGATCTCCGGTGCGGCCCATGTCGGGCTGATCCTGTGGATGGCAATCGGCGGGATCTTTTCCTTTGACCGCTCGCCGCCAATGCAGGTGGCCGAGGTCTCGGTCATCAGCTCCGAACAGTTCGAGGCGATGATGGCCGCCGGAAGCCAGGCCCCCGACGTGGCCGAGGCCCCGGCCAATCCGGTCGCGCCTGCGCGCCCCGAGGCCACGGAAAGCCCCGAGACGCCCGCCCCCGAACCGGCACCGGAGGTCGCGGAGACGCCCACGCCCTCTGAGGCGGCAGTTCCCGAGCCCGAGCCCGTGCCCGCCGAACCTCTCGACATCCCGCAGGCGGAGGTCGCCCCGGTTGCCCCGCCGGCCCCGGCCCGCCCGGAACTGCCCGATGGCGCCGCAACCACCGTCGCACCGGAGAACCCGCCGGCGCCGGACGCCGCGCCGCGCGTCGCCCCGCGTCCGGCCGAGCGGCCGGACCCGGATGCCAATATCGACGAGCAGGTGCAGCAGGCGCAGCGCCGCGAGGAAGCCCCCGAGGCGCCGCCGGTTCCCGAGATTCCCGAAGATTCCACCGCGCCCGAAGAGACCGGAACCGTCATCGAGACCGAGGCGACCGAGGAAGCGGGCGGGACGACCGTCACCGAACTCGCACCCGCAGGCGCCCCGCGCCCGCTGCGCCGCCCCGATCGCCCGCGCCCGTCACTGCCCGAACCCGAGGCCGAGCCCGCCCCGGCGCGCGATCCGCTGGCCGATGCGATCGCCGGCGCCGTGGCTGAAGCCGTCTCCGAGACACCGCCTGCCCCCACGCGCGCATCGGGCGGGCCGCAGCTCTCCTATGGCGAGAAAGAAGCGCTCAAGGTTGCCGTTGGCGCCTGCTGGAGCGTCGGGTCGTTGTCGACGGATGCGATGCGGACCACGGTGACGGTGCTTGTGGAAATGCAGGAGGATGGGCGGCCGATCACCATCCATCTGCTGGATTTCGAAGGCGGCACCGAGGCCGCGGCGCGACAGGCCTTCGAGGCGGCACGCCGCGCGATCCTGCGCTGTGGCGCGCGTGGCTATGACCTGCCGCGGGACAAATTCGAGCGCTGGCGCGAGATGGAGCTTGTCTTCAATCCTGAAAAGATGCGTGCGCGATGATGCGGTTTGGCTGGAAATATCCCGTTGCGGCGGCGCTTGCCCTGCTGCTGGGGGCGGCGACCCCGATCCCGCCCGAGCCGCGCCTGCCGCCCGGCGTCACACCGGGCGCGCCGCTGCTGGACACACCCGGCGGGACGATGATCGGCCCGCTATGGTTCCGGTTTGTCGATTCCGTCATGGCCTGCTGGGATGTCGAGGCCCTCTCCGCCGAGGCGGGCAGGATCGTGCTTCGGCTCGGGGTCGAGCTGGAAGAGACCGGCCGGCCCGTTGCCAGCTCGATCCGGCTGGTGGACGGCGCCTCGGACAGTGCGCCGGCCCGCGAGGTCTATGAAAGCGCCCGCCGCGCCATCCTGGAATGCGGCGATCAAGGATTTGACCTGCCGCCGGAGAAATTCGACCAGTGGCGCTGGGTCGAGATCGAATTCAATCCCGAAATCATGAGGACCAGATGATGTTCCTGCGTTCCGTTGCAAAAGCCGCAGCCCTTGCTCTGGCCTGCCTGCTGCCCGTCGCCCTGCCGGCCCTGGCGCAGGACCGTCTACGCATCGAGATCACCGAGGGTGTGATCGAGCCCTTGCCCTTCGCGATCCCGACCTTCCAGGCCGAGACCGGGGAGGCAACCCAGCTTGCGGCCGAGATAACCCGCGTTGTCGCTGCGGATCTCGTGGGCACTGGCCTGTTTCGCGAGATCGACGAGAGCGCCCATATCGCGCGCGTGACCAGCTTCGCGTCGCCCGTTTCCTATCCTGACTGGAAGGCGATCAACGCGCAGGCCCTGATCACGGGCGCCGTCGCGGTCGACGCTTCGGGGCGGGTCAATGTGAAGTTCCGCCTGCATGACGTCTATGCCGGCGGTGAGCTGGGCGAGGGGCTGCAGCTCGGCGGCTCGACCAATTCCTGGCGCAGGCTCGCCCACAAGGTTGCCGACCAGGTCTATTCGCGGATCACCGGCGAGGGCGCCTATTTCGACAGCCGGGTGGTCTTCGTCCACGAGGAAGGCCCGAAGAATGCCCGCCAGAAGCGGCTGGCGATCATGGATTATGACGGCGCGGGCGTGCAATACCTGACCGACAGCTCCTCCACCGTGCTGGCGCCGCGCTTCTCGCCGACCGGCGACCGGGTGCTCTACACGTCCTATGCGACTGGCCGGCCCGAGATCTACATGATGCAGGTCGGCAATCCGCGCCCGCAGAAGATCACCGCCGGCGGCAACACGATGACCTTCGCGCCGCGCTTCGGGCCGGACGGCAACACGGTTGTCTATTCCGAGAGCCGGGGCGGGAACACGGATATCTTCACCAAGTCGATTGCCGGCAGCCCGGTCCAGCTCACCAATACGCCCGCCATCGAGACCGCGCCGAGCTACTCGCCGGACGGAGACCAGATCGTCTTCGAGAGCGATCGCTCGGGCACGCAGCAGCTCTATGTCATGTCCGCGCGTGGCGGCGAGGCCCGACGGATCTCCTTTGGCGAGGGGCGCTACGGCACGCCGGTCTGGTCGCCGCGCGGCGATCTGATCGCCTTCACCAAGCAGCATGGCGGCCGTTTCCATATCGGCGTGATGCGCACCGATGGCTCGGAGGAGCGGCTGCTGACGGCCTCCTTCCTCGACGAGGGACCGAGCTGGTCGCCCAATGGACGCGTGATCATGTTCACCCGCCAATCGGCCGGCGCAGCCGGGCAGCCGGCTCTCTATTCCGTGGATATCACCGGGCGAAACCTGCGCCGTGTGCCGACGCCGGGCTCCGCCTCGGACCCGGCCTGGTCGCCGCTTCTTCCCTAGGGCCGCACCGCCGGCACAGGTCCCTCGGGCGGCCGGGAGGCGCGTGGTTACGGGGCGGCGAAAACGAGCAGCGCCACGATGGACAGGAGCAGTGCCAAGAAGAGCCCGGGCGGGATCAGCAGCAGCCGGCGCAGCGTGTGTCCGCGCGGAACATGCCGCCGCAACACTAGGCCGAGCATGGCCAGGGCGCCGGCCGCGACCTGCCAGGCAAAAAAGGAAACGACGCGGTTTGCGCCCGCCGTGAAGCCGAAATCGCGGGGTTCAGCCAGCGTATAGGCGATGAAGGCGCCGGCGAATGCCGCCGCCCAGAGCGCGAAGGCGATCCAGCCATTTCGAATCGCTACTCGGGTCTCCCCGGTTTCCGGCGATGTGGCATCCATGGAGCCGTCTCCTTCGCGGCCAGATTGCCACGCGGCTCCCGGGCCGGCAATCCCGTGATCTCATGGGCGGAAATCCACGAAATAAGAGGGGTTTCCACGCAGGGCGTTCCCTTGTCCGAATCGGGGTGCTAGGAGAGGGAAAAGGCAGCAGGCAGCCAGGGAGCAGAACAATATGGCCCATCGCGCATTCACCATTCTTGTACTCGTCGGGGTAATGGGCCTCGCGGCCTGTTCGAACAATTCCCGTTTCGGGTCCGGCGACGGGGCCGGAGGCGGCGCTGGCGCCGGTGCGGGATACGATTCCGCGCAGAACCCCAATTCGCCCGCCTATTTCCAGAGCGCGGTCGGGGATCGTGTCCTCTTCCCAGTGGACCAGTCGACCCTGACCACCGAGGCCCGCTCCACCCTGGACGGGCAGGCGCAGTGGATGAACACCAACACCGCCTATGGCGCGACCATCGAAGGCCATGCCGACGAGCAGGGCACGCGGGAATACAACATCGCGCTCGGCAGCCGTCGCGCCAACGCGGTGCAGGAATACCTGATCTCGCGCGGTGTCGCCGGGACGCGTCTTGATGTCGTCTCCTGGGGCAAGGAACGTCCGATCGAGATCTGCTCGGAAGAAGCCTGCTATGCCAAGAACCGCCGCGCCGTGACGGTGCTGCGGGCGGCGGTGGGAAGCTGAGGGAAAGCGCCATGCGCCTGACGATCCTCGCGGCGATCGCCGCTATCTGCCTGCCGCTGGCCGCGCCGGCCCAGGGCAGCGACCAGACCCTGGCGGATATCCGACAGGAGCTGTCGGTCCTTTATGTCGAGCTGCAGACCCTCAAGCGCGAGCTGTCGACCACGGGCGGGGCCCAGACCATCGCGCCCTCTTCCTCGGTGCTTGACCGGGTGAACGTGATCGAGAGCGAATTGCAGCGCCTGACGGCGAAATCCGAGGAGCTGGAATTCCGGATCGATTCCGTGGTCAAGGACGGCACCAACCGGATTGGCGACATCCAGTTCCGTCTCTGCGAGATAGACCCCGGCTGCGATATCGCCAGCCTGCCGGAGACGCCCCTGATCGGCGGCGGCGAGTCGCCGATTGCGCCGCGCCCGACCTCGCCCGCTTCCAATGACGGCGCGCAGCTGGCCGTTGGCGAGAAGGGCGATTTCGACCGCGCCAAGGCCGAGCTGGACAATGGCTCCTTCCAGAACGCGGCGAATCTCTTTGCTACCTTCACCGAAGCCTATCCGGCCGGCCCCATGACCGCGCCGGCACATTTCTACCAGGGCGACGCCCTGACCGAGCTGGGGCAATCCTCGGAGGCCGCGCGGGCCTATCTCAACGCTTTTTCTGCCGAGCCGAACGGGGCGCAGGCGCCAATGGCGCTGTTGCGGCTTGGCCAGAGCCTTGGCCGACTGGGACAGCTCAACGAGGCCTGCATCACGCTGGGCGAGGTCGGAACGCGTTTCCCCGGTGGCGAGGCGGCGACAGAGGCGCAGGCGTCCCGCGTGAGCCTGGGGTGTTCCTGAGCCGGCATGAGCCTTGAAACGCGTTTCGCCGACCGGATGAGCTGGCTCCTGGAGGGGGCGGCTCCCGAACGGATCGGTGTCGCGGTGTCGGGCGGGAGCGATTCCACGGCCCTGATGCACCTGACCGCCGACTGGGCAAAGTCGCGCGGTATCGCTGTCTACATTGCCACTGTCGATCACGGCCTGCGCCCCGAAGCTGCGGCCGAGGCGCGCCAGGTGCGCGCGCAGGCCGAAGCGCTCGGTCTTTCGCATGCGACGCTCCGTTGGGAAAACTGGGACGGGAAGGGCAATCTTCAGGATGCCGCCCGGCGGGCGCGCCGCCGCCTGCTCTGGATCTGGAGCATGGGGCTGGACCATGTTCTGACCGGGCACACGATGGACGACCAGGCCGAGACGGTGTTGCGCAATCTCGCGCGTGGCTCCGGCGTTGCCGGTCTTTCGGGCATGGCCGACAGTGTTGTGCTTCCGGTGCCCGAGCTTGCCGACAGACCGCCACCGGTGGAGGGAGTGGCACCGCCGCCTCCCAGGCCGCGTTCCGACTGCCTGGGCGGGATCTCCCATCGTCCGAAACTGTTGCGCCCCCTGCTCGAAATGCGCCGGGAGGAGCTGCGCGACTGGCTGCGCAACAGGGCTGTCGCTTGGAGCGATGACCCGTCCAACGAGGACAGCCGATTCGACCGTGTTCGCGCTCGCAAGGCGCTGGCCGGGGGCAATGCGCTTGGCCTTTCCGTTGAAGGGCTGGCCGAGACCGCGCGTCGGCAGAGGCGGGCGCGCGAGGCGCTGGAACGGCGCGCGCAGGAGGCCGCGGAGCGGTTGGTGCGCATCCAACACGGCGATGTGATTTTCGACCGCGACGGGCTGGCCGCGCTCGAAGTCGAGACGCGACTGCATCTTGTCGCCCATGCGCTGCGATGGGTCTCCTCCTCGGAGTATCGCCCGCGCTTGACGTCGCTCGAGGGCGCGCTCAAGGAAACACTGGCCGGGCGCGCAACGACGCTTCACGGGTGCGGAATGCGCGCCGGACGCGACGGAATTCGTGTTTTTCGCGAGTTCAACGCGGTATCCGGGCTGTCTTCGGTGGTGGACGGGCCGACGCGTTGGGATAATCGCTGGCTGGTTTCCGGGCCTGAGATCCAGGGCTGCGAGCTGCGTGCCGCGGGCGAGGATGGGCTGCTGCAAATGCGCAAATTGTTCGACCCCATCACGCCGGGGGAGGCACCGCCGCATGCGAGCCTTCTGGCGGCGCCGGCGCTGTTTCGGGACGGCAAGCTGGTGGCGCTGCCTCTGTTCAGGGGCGCGGTTTGCGAGCTGGAATTCCGCCCGCCGATGGGTGGTTTTATTGAATCCCTGTTATCGCGTTGAACCTTGCGCATGATCCACTATCTTAGAGAGAACCGGCTGGCGCTCCGCGTGCGGCCTTTTGAGGAGATTCACCCCCGTGGGAAATGCCCGTAATTTCGCATTCTGGATCGTGCTGTTTCTGCTGATCCTCGCCTTGTTCAACCTGTTCAGCGGTGGCCAGTCCACCATGGCTTCGCGGAGCCTGAGCTATTCGGAGTTTATCAGCCAGGTCGAAAACGGCTCTGTAAGCCAGGTTACCATCGACGGCGAACGGGTGCGAATCCGAGGCACGGACGGCAATATGTACTCCACCGTGCTGCCCGCCGGCGCCGATGTCACCGACCGGCTGGTCGAATCGGGTGTGGAAGTCATCGCCGAGCCGCAACAGCAGAACGGGCTGCTGGCCTATCTCGGCACGCTCCTGCCCTTCATCATCCTGATCGGTATCTGGATCTTCCTGATGAACCGCATGCAGGGTGGCGGGCGCGGCGGCGCGATGGGCTTCGGCAAGTCCAAGGCGAAGCTGCTGACCGAGAAGTCGGGGCGTGTGACTTTCGACGACGTGGCTGGCATCGACGAGGCGAAGGAAGAGCTCGAAGAGATCGTCGAGTTCCTGCGCAACCCGCAGAAATTCTCCCGTCTCGGCGGCAAGATTCCCAAAGGCGCGCTGCTTGTCGGCCCGCCGGGCACCGGTAAGACGCTTCTGGCCCGTGCCATTGCGGGCGAGGCGGGGGTGCCCTTCTTCACCATCTCTGGTTCGGATTTCGTGGAAATGTTCGTTGGCGTCGGCGCGTCCCGCGTCCGTGACATGTTCGAGCAAGCGAAGAAGAACGCGCCCTGCATCGTCTTCATTGACGAGATCGACGCTGTCGGTCGTTCGCGTGGCGTTGGCTATGGCGGCGGCAATGACGAGCGCGAGCAGACGCTGAACCAGCTCCTCGTGGAGATGGACGGTTTCGAGGCCAATGAGGGCATCATCATCGTCGCGGCGACCAACCGCCCCGACGTGCTCGACCCCGCGCTGCTGCGCCCGGGCCGTTTCGACCGCCAGGTCCAGGTGCCGAACCCGGACATCAAGGGCCGCGAGAAGATCCTCGGCGTGCATGCTCGCAAGGTTCCGCTCGGCCCCGATGTCGACCTGCGCATCATCGCGCGCGGCACGCCGGGCTTCTCCGGTGCGGATCTCGCCAACCTTGTGAACGAGGCCGCGCTGATGGCGGCGCGTGTTGGCCGGCGCTTCGTGACGATGGAAGATTTCGAGAATGCCAAGGACAAGGTGATGATGGGCGCGGAACGCCGCTCCATGGTCATGACCGAAGACGAGAAGAAGCTGACCGCCTATCACGAGGCTGGCCATGCCGTTGTCGGCCTCAATGTCCCGCAACATGATCCGATCCACAAGGCGACGATCATCCCCCGTGGCCGGGCGCTTGGCCTCGTGCTGTCGCTGCCGGAACGGGACCAGCTCTCCGTCACCTACACCAAGTACAAGTCCAAGATCGCCATGGCGATGGGCGGCAAGGTGGCCGAGGAGTTGATCTTCGGCAAGGAAAACGTGACCTCCGGCGCCGCGTCGGACATCCAGCAGGTCTCCAAGATCGCCCGCGCGATGGTGACCCAGTTTGGCATGTCGGACGAACTTGGCAATATCGACTATGCCAACGAGCAGCAGAGCTATCTCGGCAATTACCAGGCCGCGGCCAATGCCTCGCCCGACACGCAGGAGCGGATCGACGAGGAAGTGCGCCGGCTGGTGGACGAGGGCTATGAGCGTGCCAAGCAGATCCTGACCGAGAAGGCGCAGGATCTCGAGAACCTCGCGCAGGGGCTGCTCGAATACGAGACGCTGACCGGTCCGGAGATCGGCAAAGTGATCGCCGGAGAAGCGCTCAACCGTGGCGATGACGACGACCACCCGACTGATAGTGGCAATGCACCCTCGCTGACGGCGATTCCGAAGACCAAGCCGAAAGTGGTCAAGCCGGAGACGGATGGAGACATGGAGCCCGATCCGACGGCCTGATCCCGAAAGAACGTAAGACAAGAGCGCCCGGTCGACCATTCGGTTGGCCGGGCGTTTCTCTGTCTGTGGGGCTGAACGCGGTTGGTGTCTTTGAGCCGGAAACAGAGGGTGGAGCAGAGCGCCCTTGGCACGGAACCAAGGGCGGAGCCCACCGTGTCAAAGCGGCGGCTACAACGAATTCGGATTTGGTCGGGATAACGCGCGGATCTCAACTGTTGCAGCGCCGCTCCACGGGCAGGCGTTGGCACGGTTATCGATACGGAACACTATCACAAACCTCGAACCGCTGTTGCAAGCCTTCGCACCGGGGATAGTCTGGCGCTGACCGGTTCGATGGCCGGAGCGCGAGTTGGGGGGAGTTGATGCAGAAGGACTGGAACCCGGAGAGCTATCTTGCTTTCGCTGATCTGCGGCAGCGCCCCGCCCTGGATTTGCTGACATCCATTCCAGCCGTGCCCCAAGGCGATATTGTCGATCTTGGCTGCGGCGCGGGGACCATCGGCGCAGAACTGGCCGCGCGGTTTCCGGGGCAACGGCTGATCGGGTTGGACAGTTCGGCCGCGATGCTGGAGACGGCCGGGAGGGCGGCAGCCTATGACCGGCTCGAACAGGCGGATATTGCAACCTGGACCCCGGCGCGGCGACCGGCGCTGATCTATTCCAATGCGGTGTTGCAGTGGCTGCCGGAACATGGACAACTTTTGCCCCGCCTGCTGGGCGAACTGGTCCCTGGTGGTGTGCTGGCGGTGCAGATGCCGCGCCAGCAGGAGGCGCCGGCGCAGCGGATCCTGCGGGAGGTCGCCGCCGCGCTGTTTCCGGAGCGTTTCGACTGGTCCAGCTGGCACTCGCCTGTGGCGGCTCCGGAGGACTACGCGGCCCTGCTCGACCCGCTCGGCACGCTCTTGCTCTGGGAGACGGAGTATTTCCAGCGGCTGGAGCCGTCTTCGGAGGGGCATCCCGTCCGCCTCTTCTCGCAATCGACAGCGGCCCGGCCGATCCTTGAGAAACTGGACGAGGCGGAAGCGGAAGCCTACCTGGCCGACTGCGATGCCGAACTGGCGCAAGCTTATCCGACCCGGGCCGATGGCAGCGTCTTCTACCCGTTTCGGCGGCTTTTCTTTACGCTCGGGAAGTCCGGCTGAAGTTTCAGCCGTTTCCGATCCGAAACCTGCGCAGCCCGAACGCCGCAACCGGCGTCACAAATGTCGGAAAACCCCTCTCGGAAGGGGTGGCAGAGGGGTATCAGCGATCTATGCAAGGAATTGCGACAGCCCGGGAGGAAATGGGACGTGAGCTACAAGTCGGATATCGAGATCGCACGCGAGGCCAGGAAGAAGCCGATCCAGGAGATCGGTGCCAGGCTCGGCATTCCCTCCGAAGACCTTCTGCCCTACGGCCATGACAAGGCCAAGCTTGGGCAGGATTTCATCAACGGGCTGAAGGAGCGCGAGGATGGCAAGCTGATCCTCGTCACCGCGATCAATCCGACCCCGGCCGGCGAGGGCAAGACGACGACAACCGTCGGGCTTGGCGACGGGCTCAACCGGATCGGCAAGAAGGCGGCGATCTGCATCCGCGAGGCTTCGCTCGGCCCGTGTTTCGGCATGAAGGGGGGCGCCGCGGGGGGCGGCTACGCCCAGGTCGTGCCGATGGAGGAGATGAACCTCCATTTCACCGGCGATTTCCACGCCATCACCAGTGCCCATAACCTGCTCTCGGCGATGATCGACAACCATATCTATTGGGGCAACAGTCTCGACATTGACGAACGCCGCGTGACCTGGCGCCGGGTGGTTGACATGAATGACCGCGCGCTGCGCGATGTCGTCACCTCGCTCGGCGGCGTGTCCAACGGCTTCCCGCGCCAGACCGGGTTCGACATCACCGTGGCCTCCGAGGTCATGGCTTGCCTCTGCCTCGCGAATGATCTCGAGGACCTGCAGAAGCGGCTCGGCGACATCATCGTCGCCTATACCCGCAAGCGGACGCCGATCTATGCGCGCGATCTCAAGGCCGATGGCGCGATGACGGTGCTCCTGAAGGACGCGATGCAGCCCAATCTCGTGCAGACGCTGGAGAACAACCCCGCCTTCGTCCATGGCGGCCCGTTCGCCAATATCGCCCATGGCTGCAATTCGGTTATCGCCACCAAGGCGGCGCTGAAGCTCGCCGATTACGTTGTGACCGAAGCCGGGTTCGGCGCGGATCTCGGTGCCGAGAAATTCATGAACATCAAGTGCCGCAAGGCCGGGCTTGCGCCGGATGCGGTGGTGATTGTGGCAACGATCCGGGCGTTGAAGATGAATGGCGGCGTTGCCAAGAAGGATCTCGGGCCGGAGAATGTCGCGGCCGTCGAGGCCGGCTGCCCGAATCTTGGCCGCCATATCTCCAATGTGAAGAGCTTTGGCGTGCCGGTCGTGGTCGCGATCAATCATTTTGTCACCGACAGCGACGCGGAGGTGGCCGCCGTGACCGCCTTTGTCGCGACGCAGGGCGCGGAGGCCATCCTCTGTCGCCACTGGGAGCTTGGCTCGGAAGGGACCGAGGCACTGGCGATCCGCGTGGCCGAGATCGCCGATTCCGGCGTGTCGCAATTCGCGCCGCTTTACGAGGACGAACTGCCGCTTTTCGAGAAGATAGAGACCATCGCCAAGCGGATCTACCGTGCCGACGAGGTGCTGGCGGACAAGAAGATCCGCGACCAGCTCCGCGCCTGGGAAGACCAGGGATATGGCCACCTGCCGATCTGCATGGCGAAGACGCAATACAGCTTCTCGACCGACCCGAACCTGCGCGGTGCGCCGACCGGGCATGGCGTGCCGGTGCGCGAAGTGCGGCTGTCAGCGGGCGCGGGGTTCATCGTGGTGATCTGCGGCGAGATCATGACCATGCCGGGCCTGCCGCGCGTGCCCTCGGCCGAGGCGATCATGCTCAACGAGGCGGGCGATATCGAGGGCTTGTTCTGAGCAATGAGAGGTATATGCCTGCGGCCGAGACAGAAGCCGCAGGAGCGAGTGAGACGATGACGATCCTTCCCCCCGAAGACTGCGCGACGATGGCCGATCTGCGCCGGCAGATCGATGCGCTGGATGCGGAACTGATCGGGATGCTGGCGCGGCGTGCGGGCTATATCGACCGCGCGGCGGAGCTGAAACCGGGCGAGGGGCTGCCGGCGCGGATCGAGGCGCGGGTGGAAGAAGTGGTCGGCAATGTACGGGGCGCGGCCGAGGCGGCCGGGCTCGACGCGGACCTGGCGGAGGCGCTCTGGCGCCGGTTGATCGACTGGTCGATCGAGCGAGAGGAAAAGGTGCTGGGCACGGCCGCCGCCTGAGCCGTGCGCAGCGGGAAACTGGAAATCCTGGTCGGTCTTCGGGGCCGAACGGACCGGAAGAAGGAGCAGAGGCGATGACAGCACAGATCATCGACGGCAAGGCATTTGCCGTGACAGTTCGGGAAAAGGTGGCCGGCCACGTGGCGCGGCTGGTGGAAGAGAACGGGATCACGCCCGGACTGGCCGTTGTGCTGGTCGGCGAGGATCCGGCCAGCCAGGTCTATGTGCGCAACAAGGGCAAGCAGACCAAGGAAGTGGGCATGCTGTCGGTCGAGCACCGGCTGGCGGACACGACCTCGGAAGAGGATCTTCTCAAGCTCATCGACGACCTGAACAAGGATCCGAAGATCCACGGCATCCTGGTGCAACTGCCGCTGCCCGATCACCTTGATTCGGATCTCGTGATCAACTCGATCGACCCGGCCAAGGATGTGGACGGGTTCCACATCTCCAATGTCGGCCTGCTCGGGACGGGGCAGAAATCTATGGTGCCCTGCACGCCGCTGGGCTGCCTGATGATGCTGCGCGAGCAACACGGATCGCTCTCCGGGCTGAACGCGGTCGTGGTCGGGCGCTCCAATATCGTCGGCAAGCCGATGGCGCAGCTCCTGCTGGGCGACAGCTGCACCGTGACCATCGCGCATTCGCGCACGAAGGATCTCGCCGAGGTCTGCCGCGGCGCCGATATCCTCGTGGCGGCTGTCGGCCGTCCGCAGATGATCCCCGGCGACTGGGTCAAGCCGGGCGCGACGGTGATCGATGTGGGCATCAACCGGATCCCGAAGGAAGATGGCAAGACCCGCCTCGTGGGGGATGTGGACTTCGCCAGCGCGGTCGAGGTGGCCGGAGCGATCACGCCGGTGCCTGGCGGGGTTGGCCCGATGACCATCGCCTGCCTGCTTGCCAACACGGTCACGGCCTGCTGCCGCGCAAACGGTCTGCCAGAGCCTGAGGGCCTGACGGCCTGACGCGAAGCGGGTTCCGCCCGACGCCGGTGCATCGCAGATGCACAGTCTTTCGGTCAGGGGGGGGCGGGGGCGCTTCGCGCCCCCCCCCCCCCTGATCTCACACCGGAATCATGGTTCCCTGGAGCATGGCCACCGGTTTCAGCGACCCGGCCCGATCCGCCAGGATTTCCGCGCCAACGACGATGAGCCGCCGCCCGGGTTTGATTACACGCCCTCGCGCGATGAGCCGGTCGCCTTTGGCCGGGGACAGCAGGTTGATCTTAATCTCGACCGTAAGCACGTCCGCCTCCGCCGGCATCATCGACAGCGCGGCGTAGCCGGCGGCAACATCGCCCAGTGAAAATGTCAGGCCGGCATGACCGAAGCCGTTCTGCTGTCGCGCCCCGGGCAGTATCGGTGCCAGGATCTCGACCTCGCCGCGCGATATCTCCCCCAGCGTGGCTCCCAGCGTTTTCATCAGGCTCTGGGCGTCGAAACTCTTGCGGATTTTGTCCACGATTTGTGGTTCGAGTGATGTCTCCGTCATCCGGCTCTCCCTGCTCCGCACCGGAGAGTGCAATGAGAAGCTGGTCCTGTCTACGCCGGTCGGCGGCCGGTGAGCGGCTGGGCCTGTGCCGAAGGTCGCGGACTGGCGCGACCGCTATGCGCCCCGTCAAGCGCGGACATCCTGTGAACCGCTCCCGCCGCGTGACAGGGGATCCTGGTGTTCCTGGCCGTTCGTCGGGTGGCTCGCGAAGGCGTCCCTGCTGGTCTTCTGTGAGGGGGCGGGTGCCGCTACTTGCGCTGTTCCGCTGGCGGGCCGGTCGTTTCGCCCGGTACGAATATTGGCGCGAAGGCTTCGGATCTCGGCGCGATCTCGGCATTTGGATCTTCGAGGCGTTCCAGCAGCCATGTTGCGGCGTGAATGGCCATTTCCCGCGCCGGCTGTGCCGTGTGGGTCACCCTCGGGCGCAGAACGTCGCCCCAGGGGGCCTCGTCGATGCAGCAGACCGACAGGTCGTCGGGACAGCGGAAGCCCAGTTCCTGCGCTGCCTGGAGCGTGCCGATCATCATCTCGTTATTGGCTGCGATGATCGCGGAGACCGGGCTGGAGGCGCAAAGAAGCTTCATCGAGGCGCGATAGCCGCCAGCGCGGGTATAGTCGCCGGACACCACGGTGTCGGCATCGACCGCAAGCCCCTGCGTCTCCATTGCCTTGCGGAATCCCAGCTCGCGCTCGGTCGTGGTCCACAGGCCCGGCTCGCCGCCGATATAGGCAATCCGACGATGTCCGAGGCCGAACAGGTGCCGCGTGAGGATTCCGACGGCGAGGCGGTTGTCCAGCCCGACGAAATCATACCCTGCACCGGGGATCTGGTGGTCGAACAGGACCACCGGGACGCCGGCCTGGTCGAGCTGCGGCAGCAGCGCACTGGTCTGTTGGGTCGGGGAGATCATCACGCCGGTCACTCGCTGCGCGATCAACTGCCGGATTACCGCCGTCTCGTCGCTGGCGAGGCCAGACTTGTCCGACAGGGTCAGGAGATAGCCCTTCTCGAAGGCGCGATGCTCGAATTCGGCCAGGAACATCTGCGAGAAATAGTTCCGGATATCGGAGACGATCAGGCTGACAAAGGGGCTGCGGCCCTTGCGCAGGCTCTTGGCGATCGGGTTGGCGACATAGCCCGTGCTTTCGGCGGCTTCGATGATTTTTCGAAACGTTTTGCTGCTGACCCGTTCCTTCTGGTTCAGCGCCAGGGAGACCGTCGAAACAGAGACGCCTGCGACCTTTGCTACATCCCGGATCGTGGCCATGCCGTTCATTCCCGTTTATTCTTTCCTTGATTGATGAGTATCGTGTATTTCCCTTGAAGGCAATTCCGATTGCCGCGCTCCGCTCCCCTTCGCGTCGGCCCCGTTGAGGATTGACATCAATCTCCCCCTGAGGTTTTCTGTGTATAGAAACGTTTCGATTTTCGTTTCGACATCGATTCGTCGCATGATATGCTGGTGCCAGCGGCGCCAACGGTTCGGGCCTCCGGCCCCGATCGGGTTGATCGCGCGGCGGGGATGACATGGCGGAGACCGGGAGGAGGGATGATGCCGTGTTCCAGGAGGACGGGCAGCGGGCGCAGGCATTGCCGCGCGCCGGGACGGCCGCCTTTGCAGAGTGACCAAAGCCGGCCCCGGCCGCAACGCCCGATCTGAGCGGGCACTGTCCCCCGTCACCGGGTGGGCAAATGGGATTTGGTGCCGCAACCCCGGCGTTGCGACCCAATTGGAAGAGGAGCCAAGAGGGAAATCCGATGAAAGACATCGTTCTTGTTGCCAACGGAGACCTGCGCGAAAGCGCGAATATCGTTTGCTGGCCTGCCCAGAAGGCGATGGAGGAACGCCTGATGGAGGTAATCGCCGCCAAGGGGCGGACGATCACGAGGGGCCACCCGGAGAAGCCGCAGGGCCACGGGTTCATCGGTAGCCAGCGTGAAGGCATGGATGTCTTTGCCGGCATCGACCCGGATGCGCCGCTGATCGTCGCCGAAGCGGTCTGGCAGTATTCTCACCACGTTTTGGCTGGGCTCTATCACCATCGCGGGCCGATCCTGACGCTCGCCAACTGGTCCGGGCAGTGGCCGGGGCTCGTCGGCATGCTCAATCTCAACGGCTCGCTGACCAAGGCGGGGGTCGCGTATTCGAGCATCTGGAGCGAGAATTTCGACGATCCCTTCTTCGACAAGGCGCTCGATGAATGGCTCGAGACCGGCAAGATCACACATGAGACCGACCACGTGACCCCCTGTCCGGAGCTGTCGCTTCCGGCGGGGGATGCGGCCGTGGTCAAGGGCATCGTCGACTCGCTGCTGCGGGAGAAGTCGATCATGGGTGTCTTCGACGAGGGCTGCATGGGCATGCACAACGCCGTCATCCCGGACGAGCTGCTGCTGCCAATGGGCATCTTCAAGGAACGCCTGTCGCAATCGGCGCTCTACTATGCCGCCACACAGGTGCCGGAAGAGGAAGCCCGTGCGGTCTATGAGTGGTATCTCGCCAAGGGGCTGAAATTCCATCTCGGCGACACGCACGAGGAAGACCTGACCGAGGCGCAGGTGCTGGACCAGTGCCGGATGTATATCGCCGCCGTGCGCATTGCCGACGAATATGGCTGCGAGGCGATCGGCATTCAGTACCAGCAGGGCCTGAAGGACCTGCTGCCTGCCTCTGATCTCGTAGAAGGCACGCTTAACAGTTCCGAACGCCCCGATGTGACCGGGCCGAATGGCGTGATCCGCAAGGGCGAGCCGATCCCGCATTTCAACGAGGTGGATGAATGCGCTGGCCTCGACGGGTTGCTCATCAACCGTCTGCACAAGGCGCTTGGACAGCCGGTCGAGAACACGCTGCATGACCTTCGCTGGGGCGGTCCGGACGAGAGCGGGACGACGGACGACTATGTCTGGGTCTTCCTGATCTCCGGCGCGGTGCCGGCAGAGCATAACGAGGGTGGATGGGCCGGCAGCCAGAGCTTCCGCCAGCCGCCGATGTATTTCCCCAATGGCGGCGGCACGCTTCAGGGCGTGGCCAAGCCGGGTGAAATCGTCTGGTCGCGGATCTTCGTGGAAGGCGGCGCGCTGCACATGGATATCGGGCGCGGACAGGCGATCTCCCTGCCCGAGGAAGAGACGCGGCGCCGGCTCGACGCCACCACGCCGCAATGGCCGATCATGCATGCCGTGCTTACCGGTGTGACGCGGGACCAGATGATGGCGCGCCACAAGGCGAACCATATCCAGCTTGCCTATGCGACCTCCGCCGAAGAGGCCGACCGCGCCATGATGGCCAAGGCCGCGCTGGCGAAGGAACTGGGCATGAGCGTCTGCTTCTGCGGCGTGAAGCCCGCCTGATCCCATTCGGGAGCGCCGGCCTCGATCGGCGCTCCTCTCGATATCCTGCCGGAAAGGAGCGGGCCCATGGCCGTTGCCGTCTTCGATGTCGGAAAGACCAATGTGAAACTGCTTGTCATTGGTCCGGATGGCGAGATCCTGGAGCGCCGATCCATCGCCAACCGCGTGGTGCAACACGGCGCCTTCCGCCGCCATGACCTCGCGGGCACCGAGCGCTGGCTGCTGGAAACCCTTTGGGAACTGGCCCAGCGGCACAGGCTGGAGGCCTTCGTGACCTCGGCGCATGGGTCGGCCGGTGTGCCGGTCTGCCCCGAGGATCTCGGCCGGGAGGAACCGGTCTGCCCCCTGCTCGATTACGAGCAGGAGATTCCGGACTGGCTCCGAGAGCAATATGAGGCAGAGGGCGGCGGCTTCGAGGATCGCGGCAGCGCCATCCTGCATGGCGCGCTGCACCAGGCGCGGCAGCTCCTCTGGCTGGAGCGGGAGATGCCGGATGCGCTCGCGGCGGCGACCGACTATCTCTGCCTGCCGCAATACTGGGCCTGGCGCCTCTCGGGCGTGGCCGCGGCGGAGATCACCTACCTTGCCGCGCAATCGGGGCTCTGGAACCTCACCGGCCAGCGTGCCTCCGAGATCGTGGTGCGGCGCGGCTGGACGCATTTCCTGCCGCCCTTCCGCAAGGCCTGGGAAAGTCTCGGCACGCTCCGCCCGGAACTGGCGAAACGGTACGGCCTGCCGGAGGACATGCGCATCCTGACCGGGATCCACGATTCCAGTGCCAATTTCTACGGCTACCAGGCGATGGGCTTCTCCAGTTTCTCCGTCGTCTCGACCGGCACCTGGATCGTCGGCATGTCCGACAGCACAGCCTTCGAACGGCTCGACCCGGCGCGTGGCATGACCTGCAATTCGGACCCGAATGGCGGGGTGGTTGGCGGTGTCATGACGATGGGCGGGCGCGAGTTCTCTGCCATCACCGGCTCCGAGAGCATGGATGTGCCGGCCTCGGCGGAGGCGGTCCGGCAGATGGTGGCGCGCGGCACCATGGCGTTGCCGACCTTTGGCGCGGATGACGGGCTGTTTCCCGGCACGGCCGGACGCGGCCGGATCGTGGGCACGGCGCCGAAAGGCGAGGTCGAGGCCAAGTCGCTCGCAATCCTGCACTGCGCGCTGCTGTCGTCGCAATGTCTCGCCGCGCTCGGCAAGGGCGAGACCGTGCTGCTCGACGGTGCCTATATCCGCGATCCGCTTTTTGCCGGCCTGATGGCGGCGCTCAACCCGGATGCCCGGGTCTTCGTCAATGCGCGCGCGGACGGCGTGGCGCTTGGCGCTGCGCAGCTTGCGCATCACGGGCGCGGACCCCTCTGCGAGACCCAGCCCACGCTGGCGGAGGCGCTCGCCATCCCTGAAATCGAAACCTACGCGGCGACGTGGAGAGCGCGCGCCGCCCGCAATCGCAAGGAAACACAGGCATGAAACACGAAGAGCTGCGTGCCGCCATCGTGCGCACGGCGCAGGAGATGACCCGCGTGGGCATCAACCAGGGCACCGCCGGGAATATCTCGGCCCGGATCGACGACGGGCTGCTGATCACGCCGTCCTCGCTGCCCTATGACCGGATGCTGCCCGAGGACATCGTGGAGATGAAGTTCGACGGCAGCTGGGAAGGGCGTCGCCCCTCCTCGGAATGGCGTTTCCACCGGGACATCCTGGCAGATCGGCCGGACGCGAATGTCGTGCTGCATTGCCACTCGATCTATGCCGCGACGCTGGCCTGCAAGTTCATGGATATTCCGGCCTTCCACTACATGGTCGGCATTGCCGGCGGCCCCGATATACGCTGCTCCGACTACGCGACCTATGGCACGCAGGCCCTCTCCGACACGGCGATCATCGCCCTGAAGGACCGCATGGCCTGCCTGCTCGGCCAGCACGGCCAGATCGCGCTTGGCAAGGATCTCGACGCGGCGCTGGCCATGGCCATCGAGGTCGAGACCACGTCGCAGATGTATTACCAGGTCCTGACGTTGGGCGAGCCGAACATCATCGACGACGCGGAAATGGCTCGCGTGATCGAGCAGATGCGGCGGATGAGCTACGGCCAGGCACCAAACGACTAGGCCGGGTCTCATCGTCCACACGAAACCCGGCTGCCACCCTGTGGCTCATTCCGGGACGTGGAGCATCACCGTCGGGAAAGACATCCTTTCCCGGCGGTGTTCATTCTTGAGCGCAGGAGCCGCTTCGGTCCGTCGAAGCGCCGGGTTGGAGCGCCGTTGCGTCCTGTCGCGAGTTCTCAATCTGCTGGCGTGACCCAGATCGGCGAGGAATAGGCGCGCTCCTGCAGGAACGGTTCAAGATCGGCGGGACGGTCGATGCCGAAGACCACGGCGTCATAGGTTGTCCAGCGCGGTGTCGGGATCTCCAGGACACGAACGTAATAGAAGGCGCGCAGGCTTGGGTCGAAATCCGGATCCTGCCAATAGGCCTGAAGAAAGGGCGCGCCGATCTCGTTGCTGTAGGTCGCGATGTCCACATCCACCGTGTTGCCGACCGCCGGCAGGTGGCCTTCGGCATCCGGTTCGCGGCCATCGGACCAGGCGATATCATGGACCTTTTCGCCAGGCGAGCCATCGGCCGCGACCCAACCCTTGACGATCTGCACGCGGTCGAGATTGGTCCCGTCCGGATCGCGCAGAACCGGCAGCAGGAAGGCGGGCGGCGGGCCGTCCGCACGCGCCCGAAGCTCTCCGCCCATGGGCACGCCCGCCTCGTAGCCATGCCTGGCGAAATCCGAGCGGTCGAGATCGGCCGGTGTGAAGCTGAACCCGCCGAAGACGCGCAGCCGGATGCGGGTGCCGGTGGTTGCAAAGACTTCCTTGCGCTTGAGCGCGTCCCAGATCGCCTCTCGCGTATTCTCCCGCGCCCAGACTGCGGCGAGGCCTGCGGCAAGCCCGTCGGCATGGGTCAGGTCGTCGGTCATGTCGTCCGGCGTGAAGCGGCCCGTGATGCGCTCCTCGAAGCGGATCGGGTCGGCGGTCGGTTCGACGAGAGAGACCTTGCCGAAGAAGTTGTACTCCTGGGCGCTGGACAAGGCGGTATGGGAATCCGTCGAGCCGACCATTCCGAACTTGAACGGGTTCACGCCGAGCGACGCTTCATAGGCCATGCCGCGCTGCAAGGCGGAGCGGGCATATTCGCGCGGCAGAATCTCGGGCGTCTTGGGCTCGGGGCCGAAGCTGCCCTTGTCCCAGGTGCCGTAATCGGCGAATGCGTCTTCGGGTGACAGCATCGGGTGGGTCTCGCCATCGCCCTTGATCTGGGTGACCTCGTAGACCGGCTCCCATCTGGCCCGCCGCGCGGCGTAATCCGCATCGATCGGCGCGCCGGAGCGCGTCGCGTCGTCGAAAATCAAGCCGTTGGACAGGTTGCCGTTATGCGGGATGGCCAGCACCTGCCCGCCGGTGTCGTCCTCATAGGCCGCCATCCAGCTCCAGAGGTCTTCGGGATCCTCGGAATCATAGGCGCTGAAGGGCAGCACCTTGTCGGCCTGCTCCTTGCCGTCGCGAAAGTTGATGTTGCGATGCAGATTGTTGCCACTGGGACCGGAGGTCCACTCGTAACCGATGATTGCCGAGAGCTGCCCGGAAGGTTATTAAGCTCGGCGGCTTCGGTCACACGCGGCCACATTGCGGCGGCAAAGCCGCTTTCGGCCAGCGGGTCGGTCACGATGTTGAGCGCTTCCTGCATCCAGGTGTCGTAGGAAAGCGCGCGGGATTCGGTGGTGCGCGGAGCATGGATCTCGGTGATCCGCTTGCCCCATTCGCTTTGCAGCAGCACCGGATCGTCCTCTTCCAGCGCGATGGGCAGCCCGAGATTCTCGGCGTGATCCGTCACCACAAGCCAGTCGAGCGGGCGTTGCAGCCGCGCCGGAACGCCATTGGAGGACATGACCGGCTCACCCTTGGCGAAGCGATAGGCATCGTCGGGCGAGAGCGTTGCGCCAACCAGCCCGGCATCGGCGGAATAGGCGGTGTGCAGGTGGGTGTCGCCGAAGAGCACCTGGTTTGGGTACTCGTTCAGCAAATAGGGCGAATAGGCGATCGTCGGGTCGAAATCGGCCGCGATATTGCCGAGTTCCTGTGCGTGGCCCGGCCGCAAGCCCGTTATTGACCAAAGCGACATCGCGATGGCTACGGCGGGCAGATATTTCGATTTTGGTCTGGGCATATCGACAAACTCCCGAGGTCCTCAAAGGGCCCACAAAGGCATGCGTCTTTCCTGAAGCGAGCGTAGACCTGTCTCGTGATCGATGGAACAGCTGGCCTCGTCTTGCGCCCCGAGGTCACCATGCGTGTCTTGCCTTGCCACGGCCTTGCCGCAGGACCACATCACACGGGAGACCGAGGCGCTCGCGGCCAGTTCTTCCGCACTCTTTACGAGAAAGATCAGAGTCCGGGAGATCGCAAATGCTTGCCGAGGGCGGTTCCGAGAAGCGCCTTTCCTGCGTCGCTGATCCCGGAATGAGTCAGCCTCCCGGAGGCCGGGTTTCCCTAGTCAGCATCCGCCCTTCTGCGGCTTGACCTGACACCCGGACCATTCTTCGGCGTGACCGCAGTCAAGTAGAACGGAGACCGCGCCATCCACCGTCAGGGTTGCACGATAGATCTTCATCTGTGGATGTCGCAGAGAGAGCTTCCAGCGCCCCGGCGCGAGGTCGCTGAAGCGGGCAGCACCGCCGCCCGGCTGTGCCGAACGCGTTTCCTGGCCACTTGAGGTCAGCCGGATCCGGGTTTCCGCACCTGCCGGCCGGTCGTTCACCGTGACGCGGAGGCACAGTTCGGCTGCGGTGCCGGGAAATGCCGTGAGGCAGAGCAGTGCGCAGGCTGCCGCCATGCTGCGGGTGAGGCGCAATCGGGTCATGGAGTCCTCCCGTGACAGGTCTTCTTCCTGCCTAGAGGCAAGACGGGCCGCCGGATAGCCCTTTGGGTCGGTGCCAGGCTGGCCTTGAACACACCTTCAGCCACAATTGCGTGAGGCGCGGGGCGCAAAGAAAAACCCCCGCCGAATTTCGGCGGGGGCAGGCAAGCTCATGAATGGCCGGCTGGGGAAGAGATATCAAGTCCGGCCGAGCTGCTGTTCGATCAGTCGTAGAGCACCGCGGCGATCTTCGGGTCGTCGATGGTGTCAGCGTCGTAATAGTAGAAGCCGGTGTCGATATCGGAGTCGACGGCCTCACCGCGCGCTGCCATGACGGCGGCCTTGACGGTTTCGTAGCCGATGCCGACCGGGTTCTGGGTGATCGCGCCGGCCATCAAGCCGCTGCGGATCGCGTCCTTCTGGGCCTTGCCGGAATCGTAACCGATGATCACGATGTCTTCCTTGGCCATTTCGGTCACGCCGTTGACCACGCCGATGGCGGAGCCTTCATTGGTGCCGAAAATGCCGTTCAGGTCCGGGTTGGCCGTCAGGATTGCCTTGGTCAGTTCGGTTGACTTGAGCTGGTCGCCGGCGCCGTACTGGACCGTCACCACCTCGATATCGGGATAATCCGCCTTGATCTTGTCGAGGAAGCCGTCGCGCCGCTCGATGCCGGTGCGGCTGGTCTGGTCATGCGCGACCACGGCAACCTTGCCCTTGCCGCCGATGAACTCGGCCATTTTCTCGGCAGCAAGCGCTGCTGCGGCGACGTTGTTGGTCGCTGCTGTGGCGAGCGGGATGTCGCTGTCGACGCCGCTGTCGAAGGCGATGATCGGGATGCCGGCCTTGTCGGCGTCGCGCAGCAGCGGGATCGCGGCCTGGCTGTCCAGGGCGGCAAAACCGATGGCGGCGGGCTTGTTGGCAAGCGCTGCGGCAAGCATGTCGATCTGCTTGTCGACCATGGTTTCGTTGTCGGGGCCTTCGAAGGTGATCTTCACACCCAGCTCTTCAGCAGCCATCTCGGCGCCGGACTGGACAGCCTGCCAGAACTGGTGCTGGAAGCCCTTGGAGACGAGTGCCACATATTCGCCTTCGGCGATGGCGGCGGTGGTGCCGGAGAGCAGCGTCGCGGCTGCGATGGTGCCAAGGATCGTACGACGTGAGAACATGGTTTCCTCCACTTTTCGATGTTCGTCGGTTCAGGTCGTCCCGGCGGCCTCCCACCGCCGGACCGGATCGTTCGCTTATTTCTTGCGGGACATGTCGGCATAGACTGCCAGGATGATGATCGCGCCGGTGGCGACGGTCTGCCATTCCTGGGCGACGGACATGACCCGAAGGCCGTTGGTCAGGACCGACATGATCAGCGCGCCGATCAGGGTCCCGAGGATGGTGCCGCGCCCGCCGGCCAGCGAGGTGCCGCCGATGACCACGGCCGCGATGGCTTCAAGCTCGTAGCCTAGGCCAAGCGCCGGCTGGGCCGAGTTGAGCCGCGAGGCGATGAGAACGCCGGCCACGCCGCAGATCGAGCCCGCGAAGGTGTAGATGGCGATCTTCCAGCGGTCGGCATTGACCCCGGAGAGGCGCACGGCCTCTTCGTTGGAGCCCAGCGCATAGGTATAGCGGCCGAGCACGGTCTTGCTGAGCACATAGGCGGTGCCGATGGCGACGAGGAACAGGATCAGCACGCCATTGGGGATCGGGAAACCGGGGATGACATCCCCGATCAGCGAGCCGCGCGAGATCTTGTCGAAGCCGGGCGTGTCGTTGAAATAAATCGGGCGGGTGCCGGAGATGACGAGGCTGAGGCCCTTGAGGATCAGCATCATTCCCAGCGTGGCGATGAAGGGCGGGATCTTCATCTTGGCGACGAATGTGCCAGAGCAGAAGCCGCAGAAAGCGCCGGCGCCGATGCCGGCGAGCACGCCGATCGGCAGTGGCAGGCCCCAATAGGTCAGGAACACGCCGCAGATCACGGCGCAGAAGGTCATCATCGTGCCGATGGAGAGGTCGATGCCGCCGGTGATGATGATCAGCGTCACGCCGATGGCCAGCACCCCGATCACGCTCGTCGCCTGCAGGATGGCGATCATGTTGGACATCTGCATGAAGTTCGGCGACCCGAGCGAGAAACCGATCAGCAGCATGATGAGGCTGGCGAAGGCCAGCAATTTCTGATGCGCACCGGACTTGATGAGCCCGGCCAGGAAGCCGCCTTCCTTTTTCACGTCGACTGAGGCTGTCATTGGATGTTTCCCGCGTTCTGTTGTGTCGTCTCGCGTTGCGTCGCGAGGGTCATGATGTCTTCCTGGTTGGTCTCTTCGCCGCCTGGCAGGATGCCGGTGACACGGCCCTCGCACATCACCAGGATGCGGTGGCTCAGGCGCATGACCTCCGGAAGCTCGGAGGAAATCATGATCACCGCCTTGCCGCGCGCGGTCAGGTCTTCGATCAGCTTGTAGATCTCGGCCTTGGCGCCGACATCGATGCCACGCGTCGGCTCGTCGAAGATGAAGATGTCGCAATCGCGCAGCAGCCATTTGCCGACGACGATCTTCTGCTGGTTGCCACCCGAGAGCAGCCGGACCTCCTGGTGGATCGAGGGGGTCCGGATCTTGAGCTTGTCGACCATTTCGGAAGTGGCAGCGTCGATCTCGCCTACATTCAGCACGCCGGTGGAGGAGGTGAAGCGCTCCAGATTCGGCATGACGGTATTGGCGGCCACGTCCATCGTGACGGCGAGGCCATAGCGTTTGCGGTCTTCGGAGAGATAGCCGATCCCGGCCTTCACGGCGTCATAGGGCGTCGAGATCTTGGTCGGCTCGCCCGCCACGAGGATCTCGCCCGAGTCCAGCGGGTCCGCGCCGAAGATCGCGCGTGCGACCTCTGTCCGGCCCGCGCCCATCAGCCCGGCAAATCCCAGCACCTCGCCCTTGCGCAGGTCGAAGCTCACGTCGCGGATCTCCTTGCCGCGCGTCAGGCCGCGAACCTCCAGCGCCACGGGGAATTCGGACAGGTCCGGCACAACGAGCGGATCGTGGTTCACCTCGCGCCCGACCATCATGGCGATGATCTGGCCCACCGGCGTCTCTTTCGCGTCCACCGTGCCGACATACTGGCCGTCGCGCATGATCGTCACCCGGTCGGCGATCCGCTTCAACTCGTCCATCTTGTGGCTGATATAGATGATGCCGTGGCCCTTGGCCTTCAGATCGTTGATGATGACGAAGAGATCGGCGATCTCGGCATCGTTCAGCGCCGCGGTCGGTTCGTCCATGACCAGGATTTCGGAATCGAAGGAGAGCGCCTTGGCGATCTCGATCATCTGCTGCTTGGCGATGGTCAACTCGCCGACCAGCACCGCAGGGTCGAGATCCAGATGCATGGCGGCGAAAAGCTCGGCCGCCTGCCGGTTCATCTCCGCGTCATCGATCCGGCCAAGCGACCGGCGCGGCTCGCGGCCGATGAAGATGTTCTGTGCCGCCGAGAGGTCGTTCATCAGGCTGAGTTCCTGGTGAATGATGCCGATGCCGAGCGCCTGGGCTTCACGTGGCCCGACCGGCTCTTCAGGCTTGCCGCGGATCAGGATCTCGCCGGCATCTTTCTTGTAGATCCCGGACAGGACCTTCATCAGCGTGGACTTGCCGGCGCCATTCTCGCCCATCAGGGCGTGGACTTCACCTTTGCGGAGTTCAAGCTCTGCATCCTTGAGGGCCTGCACCCCGGGGAAGCCCTTGTCGATGCCGATCATCTCGACAATCTTGTCCATTTACGCGCTCCAACTTTCGCCTCATGGGCCGTCGGGCGGGTGCATCAGGATCGTCTTCGGGGGGCGTTCGGTCATGGACCAATCCCGGGCGACGGCATCGTCCGGTCTGTCGGTGAACCTGCTACTCCTCCCAAAGCACGAAACTGGAGCCCTCCTCAAAGCCCCGTCTACTGCCCCTGCCACCTCGGTTTCAAAGTGATCGAAGCAATTTCGAACCGGTTCGATACCATGTGAACACCGCTTCCGTCACATGTCAACACTCGGAGATGATGTGCCGCAGAGTTTTGGGAACCAGCGCTGCAAGAGGCTTTCGAAGCAGATCGCGTCTGTGTGAAGAAAAATGAATTAATTCAATTGTTTGACTGACGTTTTTTCCGGCCTTTCGAGATCTGCCGGGAATGTGGGTGATCCCTTTCATGGCGCTGCGGGAGGATGCGTTCCCGTTTCGGATGGCAATGATTCAAAAATCGAAACGATGCGATTTTGTCCGAATCGAAACTCTGTCCCGAAAAAATGCCGATGACCCTCCGGCATCGGACGGGGGACCCCGGGAGGACAGGCGCCTGGTTTCCTCAGGGCTGCACGACGCCCTTGACCAGCATGATGTTTCCATAGAGCCGACCTTCGCCCGTCTAGAGGATGGCGAAGGCGTTCCGCGCCTTTTCGTAGAAGGCGAAACGTTCGATCGGATCGATCCGGGAGGGCGTGTCCGCGGTCGCATCGATCACCGACTGGAAGTCGGCCACGGCCTCGGGGACGGCCTCGGGGTCGCCCACGACCGCCATGGAGAAGGCGGCCGGGTCGGACATGTGGTCGAGCGGCATGACGGAGAGGACGGCCTGCAGCATGCGCGAAGCCGAGAGGCCATCCGCGCGGAGAAGGCGCCTGGCGCAGGCCTCGGCCGGGAAGTTCGCATCCACAATGGCAATCACGTCGCCATGGCCCATTGCGCTCAGGGCCCGCAGCAGGTCGGGGGAAAGGGCGGGGTCTAATCCGATAAGCATGTCGGTTCTCCAGTCAGGGCGTTCGGGAAGGGAAGGGGGGGCGGATCGCCATGACGAGGATCAGGAAGCCGCCCCAGGCGGCGGTGGCGAGATGCTGGCTCGCGCCCATGATTTCATGCCGGAGGCGATGACCTGCAGGCTCATCAGCGCGACCGCCAGCGGCAGGACCTTGCCGAACCCGCCAAAGGGGTCAGCCCCGGCAAGGAAGCAGGCAAGGACCGTGATCAGCAGGTAGGAATCGCCATGCCCCATGCGGACGGAGTTGAACCGGGCGAGCATGACGATCCCGGCAAGCCCGGCGAGCAGCCCTGAAAGGCCGTAGACCAGCGCCAGCGTCCGGCGGATGTTGATGCCGGAATAGGCGGTGGCGGGCGGGTTCGAGCCGACCATGTAGATCGCGAACCCTTCCTTCGTGCGGCTCATCACATAGGCCGTGACCGCAACCGCGCCGAGGAAGATCAGCATCGGCACGGGGATGCCGAGAACGGTCCCGTGGCCGATGGTGTTGAACACGTCCGGCATGCCCGAGATATCGCTGCCGCGGGTCGCCCATTCGCCCGCGCCGCGCAGCAGGATCATCATCCCGAGCGACACAAGGATCGGATGCGCGCCGACATAGGCGACCATGGCGCCGATCACCAACCCCACGAGCAGCCCCGATCCCAGGCCCACGATCACCGCCGCCAGGCTGGTCAGTCCGGAGTCCAGGAGCAGCCCCATGATGACATAGGCGGTCAGCAGCGCCGAGATATTGGCGGTGTAGGTGACCGAGAGATTCAGCCCGCCGGCAATGATCGGCACGAACATCGCCAGCGTCAGCAGCCCGAGCTCCGGCAGTTGGAAGGCCATGGACTGGAACAGCGTGACCGAGAAGAAGCCGGGCGCGATCAGGCCGAAGAGCAGGATGGAGGCGGCGAGGATCGCCAGCATGATCAGCAGGTCTCGCGCCTTCTGGGCCGCTTTCAGCCGGGACAGAATGGAACTCACGCCTTGGTCCTCCCCTCTGGGTCGAATTCGACCACGATCTTTCGCCGCGGCATCAGGGTGTCGAGATTGGTGAAGGTGATCGATACGAGGATGATAACCCCGACAATGGCCTTGAAGGCGAAGGGGGTGATGCCGAGCAGGTTCAGCCCGTTCTGCACGACCGCCAGCAGCAGGATGCCGAGCACCGTGCCGAGCACCGTGCCGCGTCCGCCGCCCAGGGTTGCGCCGCCCAGGACCACGGCTGCCAGCACATCGAGTTCGCGGCCGTAGAGCGCATTGGGTACCACTTCGCGCACGACATGCACCTGCATCAGCCCGGCAATGCCGGCGCAGAGGCCGAGCCAGCCATAGGCGAAGCTCTGCACGAGCCAGATCCGGGCGCCCGAGCGCCGCGCCGCCTCCGGATCGGAGCCGAAGCCATAGACCTGCCGGCCGAAACCGGTCCGGGCGAGGATGAGCCATGTCACCGCCACCATGCAGAGCATGACGATGACGGGCAGGTACAGCGTTGCCGTGGCGCGGCCCTCGCCGAGGGTCAGGATGGCCACCCGGCTGTCGAGCCAGTCGGGGATATTGTAGATGGAGCGGCCCTTGGTGAGGAACATCAGCAGGCCGAAATAGAGATTGTAGGTGCCGATCGCCGCGATGATCGAGACGATGCGGAAGCGGTGGATCAGCAGGGCGTTGAAGAGGCCGAGCGAAAGCCCCGTGAGCATCGCGGCCAGCCCGCCGAGCAGCCAGTTGCCGCCGCCGATCTGGATCATCAGCGTCACGGCGACATATTGCACGACCGATGCGGCGACCGAGAAGGAGATGTCGATCCCGCCCGAGATCAGCACCACCAGCAGGCCGACGGCGAAGATCAGGTTCACGGACTGGTTGTAGAGCAGGTCGAACAGGTTCTGCACGCTCAGGAAGCCGTCGGCGGTCAGCGCGAGCCCGGCGGACAGGATCAGCAGGATCCCCAGCAGGATGGCTTCCACGCTCGGGATGGATCTGGGCATTGATCATCGCCTCCAGCTCGTCTTCCCCGACATCGCCCGGAGCGAGTTCGCGCGCGATGCGGCCGTTGCGCAGGATGAGGACGCGGTCGGAATGGGTGTGGATCTCGCTGGCCTCGTCGGAGATCAGGATGATGGCCATGCCCTGGTCCGCAAGCTCCCGCACGATCTGGAAGATCCCGGCCTTGGCGCCGACATCGACCCCGACGGTGGGGCTGTCGAGAATGAGGATGCGCGGATTGGTGGCCAGCCATTTGGCGATCGCGATCCGCTGCTGCTTGCCGCCCGAGAGCGCGTTCACCGGCAGGTCCGGCGAGCTGACCTTGGTGCCCAGGCGCGCGATCCAGTTGGTGCAGAGATCCCGGGCGCGTCGCGGGCTGAGATAGAACCAGGGCCGGGACAAGGCCGGCAGGGTGGTGATCGCCGTGTTGCGGATGATGGATCGGGTCTGGTGCAGGCCGAGATTGAGGCGGTCTTCCGACAGGTAGGCCACACCGGCGCGGATCGCGTCGCCATTGGAGCGGAAACGCACCGCCTTGCCATCAATGGCGAGCGTGCCGGAATCCGGCGCGGTCATGCCGAAGACCGTCTGTGCAATCTCGGTTCGCCCGGAGCCGAGCAGCCCGGTCAGGCCGAGGATCTCGCCTTGCCGCAGCGCGAAGCTGATGTCGTCATATTCTCCGCGCCGGGTCAGGTTCCTGAGTTCGAGCACGGTGTCGCCGAAGCCGGGAGTGCTGCGCGGCGCCTCCTCGATTTCGAGCCCGGTCATGAGGCGCGACAGCTTGCGCGTGGTCATGCCGTCGGTCGGATAGGTGCCGACAAGCGCACCGTCGCGCAGGACGGTCACGCGCGAGCAGATCTCGATCACCTCGGCCAGCCGGTGGCTGACGAAAACGATGGAGATCCCGCGTTCCGACAGGCCCCGGACGATGGCGAGCAGGTTTTCCGTTTCCGACCGGGTCAGAGAGGCGGTGGGCTCGTCCATGAAGATGATCCGCGCCTCGGCCCGCAACACGCGCGCAATCGCCACGAGCTGCCGCTTGGCGATGCTGAGAGACGAGAGCTTGGCGGAGGGGGCGATCTCGACGCCAAGCTCCTCGAGGGCCTGCGACGCGCGGGCATGAACATCCCGCCTCCGCTGCGCCTTCAGCGGGCGGGCGACGAAGTCGTCGAACACCACGTTCTCGGCCACGCTGAGATCGGGGAAGAGCGACAGGTCCTGCCAAATGACGTGAATCCCGCGTTGCTTCGCCTCGGAGGGCGAAATGCGCCCCACCGGCTCCGCATCGCCAAAGCGGAACGTGGCGCCCGGATCGGGCGAATAGACACCGTTTATGATCTTGATCAGGGTGCTCTTGCCGCAGTCATTCTCGCCGACGATGCAGTGCACCTCACCGCGTTTCAGGTCGAAATCGACCGAGTCGAGAGCTTGCAGGGCAGCGAATCTCTTGGAGATCGATCTGGCCCGGATCGCGTAGTCTTCCATTGCCTGTTCTTTCGGTCGTGGCCCGCCATCCTGTCGTGCGGCGCCCAACGCAGGTATCTGCGCGGCCCGGTGCGGGGCCGCGCGTCCGGTGTCGTGTGGTTCAGAGGCCCAGGTCGGCCAGCCCGTCCACCGTTTCGGTGCTCAGCTCGATCGGAAGGTTGGCGAAGATGTTGGTGCCGTCCAGCGTGACGGGCCCAAGCACCGGAAGGTCGTCGCCATCCGCCACGGAGCCGCCCTCGACCAGCAATTGGCCAAGCTCGACAAAGGCCTTGCCGGCTTCGAGCGGGCTCCAGACGTAGCCGCCCGTGATGGCGCCGCTATGGACCAGCTTCTGGCCCTGCCCGGCCGAGAACAGGCCGACTACCTTGACCTCGCCGATCAGGTTGCGCTCCTCGACGGCCCGCGCCGCGCCGATCGGTCCTTGCGATCCGAAGGCGAGGATGCCGGAGAGGTCCTCGTTGGCCCGGATCAGGTCGAGCGTCGTGTTGCGGCTGTCATCCACGCTCTCGGCCACGCCGAACCGGTCGGAGACCTGCTTCATGTCCGGGCAGGCTTCGGCGAGATATTCGACGGCGGCATCGGCCCAGGCGTTATGCGCGGGAACCGTCAGGCTGCCGACATAGACCGCGTAGGAGCCAGCGCAACCAGTCTGCTCGGCAAAGAGCTTGCCATGGGCGACGCCGAGATCCTTCGAGGAGACGAGTTCGAAATTGTAATCCTTGTTCATCGAGGCAGTGGACTCATGGGTGATGACCTTGATCCCGGTCTCCATCGCCTTTTTCAGGACCGGCTCCAGGACCTCCGCGTCATTGGGCACGACGCCGATCACATCCACGCCCCGGGCGATCAGGTCCTCCACGGCGCGCACCTGCAGCGCAGGGTCGGGGGGCTGGTCGGGCCGACCATGAAGGCCTCGACGCCAAGCTCTTCGCCCTTCTCCTCGATCCCCATCTCCATGGCGTTGAACCAGGGAATGCCGCCGACCTTGACGACGACGCCGATCTTGGTCTGGGCCATGGCTGCCGTGGACAGCCCGACCAGCAGCGCCAGCGCCGAGCCGGCGCCGAGCAGAGTGGATGCAAGTTTCATGTTTTCCTCCCAGGTTGCGAACTTCGTGCGTCGCGTAGGGGGCGCCGGCACGGCCGCGAGCGCCGGGCCGGTGCGGGTGTGCAATCCCGCGTGACCTCCGTCATCAATCCCTCCCAGGTCCCTGATGAACGGCTCCGATCTCCCGTCGCTTCGAACCGATTCTATCGAAACGTTTCGAGAAAGCTATGGGCGAAGATGATTTCTGGCAAAATCGGCTGGAGCTCTGTGACGTCTGGGTGTTTCTTGGCCTTTATGTAAGGGGTTCTGCCCAATCGCCGCGGAAGTGCGCAATCTGCAAGTAAAAATCGAAACAGTTCGAATCTGTCTTGCAATATGTCCAGCTTTCAAACCATCCTGTGGCAGGACTCACGCCCATTTGGGAGGATGGCATGACCAAACAGCACAAGAATTACATCAATGGAGCCTTCGTCGATCCGACGGGTACGATGATCCCCGTGGACAACCCGGCAACCGGAGCGGTGCTCTCGGAGATCCCGGACACGCCGGTCGAGCAGGTCGATGCGGCCGTGGAAGCGGCGAAGGGATCGCAACGGGCCTGGGAGGCGCTGCCGGCCATCGAGAGGGCGGGCTACCTGCGCAAGATCGCAGCCAAGATCCGCGAGAACGTGCCGGAGATTGCCAAGACCATTGTCGAGGAGCAGGGCAAGGTCATGGGGCTGGCCGAGGTCGAGGTCGGCTTCACCGCCGATTACATGGATTACATGGCCGAATGGGCGCGCCGCATCGAGGGCGAGATCATCACCTCCGACCGGCCGGGCGAGAACATCTTCCTGTTCCGGCAGGCGATCGGTGTCATTGGCGGGATCCTGCCCTGGAACTTCCCCTTCTTCCTGATCGCGCGCAAGCTGGCCCCGGCGCTGGTGACCGGCAACACAATCGTCATCAAGCCGTCCAAGGAGACCCCGAACAACGCGGCCGCCTTCATGGATCTAGCGGCCGAGGTCGGCCTGCCCGATGGCGTGGTCAACATGATCTACGGACACGGCTCGACCACCGGGAACGCGCTCTGCGACAACCCCGATGTCGGGATGCTGAGCTTCACCGGTTCCGTCGATACCGGGACGCGGATCATGGCGGCTGCGGCCAGGAACATCACCAAGGTGAATCTGGAGCTTGGCGGCAAGGCACCGGCAATTGTCTGCGCGGACGCGGATCTCGAGCTTGCGGCGAAGGCGATCACCGCCAGCCGCGTGATCAATTCCGGACAGGTCTGCAACTGTGCCGAGCGGGTCTATGTCGAGCGCGCCGTTGCGGATGAGTTCATGGCGCTGTTGTCGAAGCACATGTCCGCGAGCACCTTCGGCAACCCGCTGGAAGACCTGAGCGTGGATTACGGCCCGATGATCAACAAGGCCGGGCTCGACAACGTTGCCGGCCTGGTTGAACGCGCCAAGGCCGCCGGGGCCGAGGTCGTGACGGGCGGCGAGATCGCGGATCTCGGAACCGGGAACTACTACCAGCCCACCGTCCTTGCCGGCGTCGCTCAGGACAGCGAGATCATGCAGACCGAGGTCTTCGGACCTGTCCTGCCGGTCAATGTTGTCGATGACCTGGAGCAGGCGATTGTCCGCTCCAATGACAGCGATTTCGGCCTGACCTCTTCGATCTACACCCGCGACATCGGCGCCGCCATGCGGGCCTGCCGTGAGATCAAGTTCGGCGAGACCTATATCAACCGCGAGAATTTCGAGGCGATGCAGGGCTATCACGCGGGTGTTCGCAAGTCGGGTATCGGCGGAGCGGATGGCAAGCACGGGCTCTATGAGAACACCCAGACTCACGTCGTCTATCTGCAAAGTTGAGCCAGGACCAAGGTCCAGGCGGGCGGCCTGACCGGGGCCGTCCGCCCTCCCGGCACCAAATCCGGGCCCGTCAACCAGTTTGACCGGGCCCGGCTTTCCATTTGGCGCGCCTTCACGCCGCTTCCGGTTGGGCCGGCCTGCCGGGCATCGCTGCGTGGATGTCCACCGCCCGGGTTTTCGTGCGATGCGAGCGCGATGTCCGGCAGATCGGTTGGAACTTAGCCAATCGACACATTTTCGACACCCGTCGACCCAAGAGCTTTCTTGCAAGTCTCTCCCGCTTTTCTGGCCGAGTCAGCGACCGAAATCGCGATTCAAGCCCTGAATCATACCCCGCGGAGACAGCAATGTGTGAGATTTGTGGCCAGTTCAATCCGTTCCAGAATGATTGGCTCCACGCTGGAAGCAATCTCGACGAGTCCGGATCCGGACAATTTGAGGCATCTCAGATCAGCGGTACATTCGATCGTGGCGAGATCTTCGCGTCGAGCTGACACTGACAGTGGCGCAACGCTGACCTCTTCGGCGAACGGGCTTCCGGCCTTCACCAACGACCAGATCGCTCACCAGATCTCGACCCAGACCTGGCAGGATGCCGGCTACTCGCCGCATGACTGGGCCGGCATCGACCTGTCGGACAACACGCCCGACATTCTCAATGTCGACTATTTGGCAATGAACGCGACCGGGAAGTATTTGTGTCGAACTGGCTCTCGACATCTGGACCGCGACAACCGGGCTGGTCTTCTCCACGGCGACCCCGCCATCCGGGGCCGACCCGGATATCGCCTTCGATGACGAGGCCGGTCTGTCGGCCTATACATGGACCAGGTTCAGCGGCGAGGACATCACCAAGACCGAGATCCATATCGGCAAGTCCTGGTACGATTACACGGAATCGTGCATGGATTCCTTCTCTCTGCGCACCGCGATGCACGAGATCGGCCATGCGCTCGGACTTGCGCATCCGGGCAGCTATGACGCCAGCTAGGGCAGGATCACCTATGCGCAGAGTGCGGAATTTGCCAATGACAGCTGGCAGACCTCCATCATGTCCTATTTCAGCCAGTCCGAGAACACGGCAACGGACGCGACCCGGGCCAACACCTTCACCCCGATGGCGGCGGACCTGCTGGCGATCAGCAACATGTACGGACAGTCGAATTCGCTGCGGCTCGGCGATACGGTCTATGGCGTCGGATCGACGGCCGGCGACGCCTATGACCTGCTCGAACAGGCCTGGCAATCCATGGCCTTCACCATTGTCGACAGTGGTGGCATCGACACGCTGAACTTCTCCTTCACGATGATCGGGCAGTCGATCAACCTGTTGGCGGAAGCGTTCTCGAATGTCGGCGGGATCATCGGCAATATGACGATCGCGCGTGGCACGGTGGTGGAGAATGCGATCTCCGGGGGCGGCGATGACGTTCTGACCGGCAATGATGCGAATAACCGGCTGGAAGGCGGCGCCGGCGACGATGGTCTGTCTGGCGGGGCGGGCGACGACATTCTTGTCGGCGGCGACGGCAATGACACCCTGAGCGGCGGAGCGGGCAACGATACGCTTGTCGTGGATGGCGGCGACACGGTCGATGGCGGCGCCGGCACGGATATTCTGGACCTGCGTGGCTAGGGATCGGTGTCCGTTGCCTACGCGGCGGGATCGGCAACCGATGACATCGTCACCTTTGCGGATGGACGGACGGTTGGCTTCTCCGGGATCGAGGAGATCCTGACGGACCAGGGGGAACCGACACAATCCGTCGAGCCGACTGAGCCGGAACAGCCGACGGAACCCGTCGCGCCGGTGGAGCCGACTGAGCCGGAACAGCCGGAAACCCCCACGGACCCGACGCTGCTCACCGGGACCAGCGGCAATGACACGATCAAGGGCGGGGACGCCTCGGAGACGATCGAAGGGCTGGCCGGGGATGACAGGCTCTATGGCAATCTCGGCGCGGACAGCCTGTCGGGCGGCGATGGTGCGGACCGTCTCTATGGCGGCGAAGGCTCAGACAAGATCTACGGCAAGAATGGCGATGACTGGATCAAGGCCGCTGCGGGCGATAATGTCGATGACGGTCGGGATACGGACATGCTGGATCTGACCGGCCTCGGCGCGGTGACGGTGACGTTCGACGCGGGCTACACGAATCGCGGCCTCGTGGCATTGTCCGACGGCGACACAATCCAGTTCCGCAATATCGAGATGATCATCGCCGACGCCGCGTCGTCGGATGTGATCGCGTCGGCAGCCCTGGAAGCCGCCTATGGCCGTGACATCCCCTTTTGGAAGATGATGTTGCCATGTTGTCCTGTATCGCCCCCGACCTGGAACCGTTCGCTATCGACCTGATCGCCTGAGCAGGGGCGTGCCGGTGGGGCGGTGATCACTGCCAGGCGCCCCTTCGGGAACTCCGCGACGCGCCCGGCTCCGCTTTCGACCGAAAGCCCGGGCGCCCTTGCGCTATGGCCATTTCGGCCCTCTGTCTCTCAACACCGGATCAGGCGGGCCCCGCGACACCGTCGCAAATTCCCCGCGATCGGGTTTGATCGAAGGTGAGGAGCTTCCGCGGCAGGGAGAGGTGGGCTTTGGCGCATGGCCACTCCTGGTTGCCGGCCACGAAACGCGGATCCCTGATCGAGACCTTGCGACATCACCCCGAGATCCGTCCGAGCGTTTCCCGGTCCGAGTAGCGGCCCTTCAGATTGTTTCCAAAGCGTTGACAGTAGCAAAAAAATTAACGAATTGCTCAGCTGCCGTCTTGAAAAGAACGTATTTTTTGAAAATCTTTGCCAGATTTGTTAACGGTTGGGCCATCAAAGCTGATTCTACATTCCAACTTGCCGATGATTACAGTTCAGGCAACGCAAGACAAATAAGAGGTAATGGTGTCCATGTTTCTTCGTTTTCCCATCGCGGCGCTCGCGACCGCCACGGTCCTAGGCCTTTCCCTGGCCGGTCCGATCGCTTCCAGCCCCTACTTCCCGGAGACCCCCCTGCCCACAGGCGAGTTCAAGCTTGAGAAGCAGGCCAGCAGCATTTTTGACGGCGTCGGCGATTCCAGGGTCAAGATCCACGGTGAAAACGTCAGCAGTAGCACAGGGCTCGAGGTCCTGGCCGGTGGTTTCGCCGTGAAGATCAAGGACAGCAGCCCGGCTGACAATTTCATAGCCTGGTGTGTGGATACCTTCGAATATCTCGATCTCAGAGTGAGATACGAGGTGACCAGCGATCCCTTCAGCGGGCGCGACGATCCCGACATCAATGAAGCCAAGCAGTCCCTGATCGCCAATCTCTTCGACACGGCCTATGACACGCTGCTCGGGGCGATCCCCAATGATGGCGAATCCGCAGCCTTCCAACTTGCTCTGTGGGAGATAGTGAACGAAACCGGTCGCGCTTTGGACGTCACGACCGGAGCCTTTTACGCGACCGTCCGCAGTGGTGGTGTGCTGACGAGGGCCAATGCGCTTCTTGCCGGGCTCGATGCCAGTGCCGAGCGCAAGTACAATCTGGTGTTTCTCGAAGCCAAGGGGACCGGGCAGGATCTTTTGACTGTCGTTCCCGTCCCCGTGCCGGCCTCTGCGCTGCTGTTGCTGGGGGCGCTTGGCGGTCTCGGCTCGGTGGCACACCGCCGTCGGCGTCGCGCCTGATCCGTATTTCGGCCTCCGCCTGCCGGAGCGACCTAAGAGGATTTCAGTAGGGCCCGCTTCTGCATGAAGGAGCGGGCCCTTCGCTTTTCTGGCCGAACATGCTCCGCCGAGGGTGTTTCGTAGCCTGTCGGGCTTTGATGCGTGCCGCGACTCCAGCGGCCCTGGTTTCCGGAGCCGCGCTTTCTTGCAAGATGAAATGACGTCCAGAGCGCATGTCCGGCGATGACTTCAGTGCACTCTCGGGTATCCCAGCCCCTTCGGCAGCGGCGCTGACGACCTCTTGATACGGCCGAATCCGGTCTTGCAGCATCGGCGCGCGTTTGCCTTGCTGCCGGTCTCCAACGGCTCTTGCCGCTATACCACGACCTCGGAACGCAAATTGAATCCCCTCGGGGAACGAGAGCAAAAGAGACTGTCCTCGCGAACAGCCGGTCGGTGGAGAGGCTGGACCGGCCCTGCGTTTTGCCGGCTACATCAAGGTGTCCGGAAAGGACGGGCAGACGACCGGGGTGAGGTCGCCCCGTCAGAACAGGATGTGGCTCTCCTTTCAAATATGACCGTCGGATTCGGGGGCCGGGGAGGGCGCAGTTCGTTGGAATCCTGAGAGGATTTTGAATAAGATTAAGGTATTTGAATGTATTTGGGTGTGCATCAGGAGACTGTTGTGATGGCGGTCGTCAATGTTCCCCCGGGATCGTCCGGTTTCGTATTTCGGCCTTCGTCTTTCAAGCGCGCACTTCCTGCGCTTGCCGTGACGTTGAGCCTCGCCTGTACTGCAGCACTGGCCGAGGGCGGAGACGCGGCAGAGATCGCCTTTTGGATCTCCGTGAAGGACAGCACCGTCGCGGCTGAACTGGAAGCCTATCTGTCGCAATTTCCGGAGGGCGTGTTCGCGGGGCTTGCGAAGATCCGGCTTGGAAACCTTCTCGACGCAGAAACATCAGAAACGTCCGCGCTCGACAACCCGGCAATCACCGAATGCGACCGGCTGGCCAGTGATCGCTATAACCCGGACAGGCTCGTTGAAGAAACACGCGACATCCGCAGCGGGTTCGATTTGGCGCTGGAGACCTGCATGCGCGAGTTGGACGTGGATCCCGACAATCCCAGGATCGGGCAACTCATCGGGAATCTCTTCTATCACCAGCAAGACCACGAAGAAGCGATGAAGTGGTATGAGCCGGCCGGAGAGGCCGGATTGCGGCTTGCCCAATATCGCATGGGGTCTTCCCTGAGCTCTGTTGTCTTCGGACGGGAGGCACGGGACGAGATTCGAGGCTGGTTGCAGAAGTCGGCCGAGCGGGGCTTGCCAGCGGCGCAGATCTCCCTTGGAGACCATCTGATCCAGTATCAGCAAAGAGATGACCAGCCTCTCAGTGATGTCATGGATGGGTTGGAATAGCTGGGGAAGGCTGCGGATGGTGGCGAACTATATGCGCATTATGCGCTGGCGAATTACTATCAGTATGACGAGGTATTCAACATCCGGCTGGATCTTGGCCTTGCCCGCGAGTGGTACCGCAAGGGGCATGAGCTCGGCAGCATCGATTGTAGCCATCGATGTGCTCAAATGCTGGTTGGTGGCACCGGCGGACCAAGTGATCCTGCGGAAGCTCTCGAAATCCTCCAGCCGCTGGTCGATCAGGGATATGGAATCGCCACGGCCCTGCTGGGCCAGATGTACGAGTTTGGGATCGGGGTCGAAATGGACGCGGCCCGAGCGGTCAAGCTTTACCAATCCACCGATACTGGCGAAGCACAGTACCGACTGGCAGGGATGTATGCCGACGGTCGTGGCGTCGTCCAGAATCCCGAGCGGGCGGCAGAAACCTATCTCAATCTGATTGAGGGCATCTTTCCACCTCAAGAGGCGATGCCGAATTCCACGAGACCGGGCGCGGGGTGCCGCCGGTTCGGAAGAGGCGCATCAACTGCGAAGCGACGCAGAGTTCAACGAAGAAATGGTATTTCTCATCCCCAAGGATGTGATCTGAAAGGCCTCGGCGGCCAGGGCGGCGACCGCGCCGACACCCGGACAGCCATCCGAAGATGTCGAAGGCGCCCTGCCAGCTGGTTGGAAGCTGTTTGCCCATGAAGGCTTTAGCCTGCAATTGCCGGACAGTTTCATCCTGGTGGATGAGGAACCGGACAAGCGGATGATATCGCACGCGGATTCCAGAGACTCCTGGCGGAAGGGCATTGTTGCAATCATCGGGTTGGCTGACGAGGAGGAACGCAACGAGCTGCGCGACGAGCCGTGGATGTCGGTCGGGTCCGAAAAGGGGATCAATCTGGGAGGCGCGGTTCTGGACCGGTGGGAAATGTCGGGGACGACGCCCGAGCAAGATCCCGTCGCCGTCCAGTTCATCGTCTGCGCAGCGCACGGGCCGAACGAGAGCGCCCCGCAGATGACCGTTGCCCTGGGGACGATCGATCGGACCGATCCTGAGGCGCTCGGGATCCTCAGGGCGATGGATGCCTCGCTCACTTTCAACGGACTGCCGGTGTCGCCCGCCAGAAGCGCCGAAGTCGAGGGCGCTCCCGCAACCGGGGAAGCTTCGGAGACGACGAGCGGGGCGAGGATGTTCGGTGTGGATCTCGATGTGATCGAATAGCCGGCGCGATGGACCAAGGCGCGAGAGCAAGGCGGACATTCCGGCGGAGGGGGGGGCTGGTAATGGCGAAGGGCAAAGGCGGCAAACGAAATGACATCCCGCCCGGCGGCGGCTTCCGAACATGGATGCGCCGGGCCACGCGGATTTCCGCAACCGGCTGTCTCGCCGTGGCATTGCTGGCGACGATTTTCGATCCGGCTGGGCTTCGGGCGCAAACCGCGCCGGTTTGGTCCTCCAACACCCGGGAGTTGCTGACACATCCGGAGATCGCCAGCGCACCGGACTATGATGTCGCGCGAAACGCCGCCGCAGAAGAGGAGGTCAAACTCGCCTTCAGGGTTCTGATGCAGGGCGTCGCGGAGGAGGTCGCCAACGAGTTCACCCGGGACGAGGTGAGCTTTGACCCGCCCGCCCTGCTTCCGGAGGCGTTGGTCGGGTTCCTCCCCACTTTCGTGGAAGAGATCTGGTTCGCCTGGACGTTTGGACAGAGCTTCTCGTCGAGGGAAACAGCTTATGACACGCGCAACCTGAAGATCCGGTCCTATCCCTCCTTCAAGTTCTACGCCAGCATCAGCCACCATCCCGGCAATTCGCTGATCGAATGGGTGCAGAAGGCCGCCATGGCGCAGGAAAACGCGCCGCCTCCGGAAGCGGACGACGAAAACGTCCTGCAATTGCAGGAAACGCCGGTGACGATCGGTGAACATGAGGGAACGATCGAGATCAGCCTGGAGGCGGAAAGCCGGTTCTTGGAGATTCACTGGGCGCGGGACACCGGCGAACACAGTGTCACGCTGAAAGTGCTTGCGCCGACCCCGGCGGGCAAGGTCGACTATGCGACCGCCATTGCGCAGCGCCTGGAAGACATCCTCGAAGCGCAGGGGTTCTACGCGTTTCCGGTTGGTGACATTGCCGAGACCAATGCGATCGAGTTCCTGGATGCCAATGTGATCTACTCGCGCGATGGCGAAACGCTGGTTGCCGACAGGCGCCCGAGCGAGCTGATCCGGGCGGCGGAGACCCGCGTGGGGACAACCGCGGATGGTATCAGCCAGCTGATCCTGCGCACCGAGCTTGACCCCGGGCAGACCGCCGCGTTCAGCCTGCGATCCCCGGATGATGGAAAGGTCGAACCGCTGCTCGACGGTCGGACGATCGAGTTGGCCGACAGTTTCTATTCCTTCGCCCTCTACACACCACCGGACAGGTTTGATCCGGACGGGGGCAAGCAAACCGCCCCGGACGAGACCTCGGCGCAGCCGGAGAAACGGCTGGGAGAGATCCTTGAAGTGCGGGATGTGCCGATCCTTTTGAGCATCGACGGGCGTGCACCCAAACGGCAGAACCTGACATTGGCCCGCCCCCCGGTTGTCCTGGTGCATGGATTGTTCTCGGACCCGGTTCACACCTGGATCAACACCCTGGCCGGCGGGCAATCCATGACGAAGGCGCTTGAAACCGCTGGGTTCCTGCCCTTTCTCGTGAATTACCAGGCGACGAATGGCGCCGAAGGGTCCGGTTCCTGGCTGACCGAGGATCGAGGCAGCAGCTTCGCGGAGAATCGGCGCGTGGTCTGGGACAGCCCTGTCGTCGACTACAGGTCGTTCCGCTATGAATACGGCCAGCCCGGCGGCGAAGGCAGCTTCTTTTTCGAACAGCCCAAGCCGGATGGAACGCGGCTCGGCGGCATCCGCCAGGCGCTGACCCATTTCCGCGAAGAGCTGGACCTCGCAGCGACCCAGGCGATTGTTGTGGGCCATTCGATGGGCGGGCTTCTGGCGCGGGTCTGGGCATTCGACGGGTACAACGCGGAATATGAACGTCCCGAGAATTTCTTCGCCGGGGATATCGACCGGCTGCTGACCCTGAATACCCCGCATCACGGCAGCGAATTGCCGGAACTCAAAGACGCGCTCGGAAGGGCTGGCATCGAGGGCGAAACCACCTTGCAGAGCGCGCGGCGCCAGCTTGCCAATACCGCCCTCTGGTGGATGCTCCATCCTGAACCCGGCGCAGTTCGCGACCTGCGCCAGATCGGGGCAACCGAGATCCCGTCCTTTGCCATCGGGACCACCGCCAGTTCCGCCCAGATCGGCAACGAACAGACCGACCCTTTCCAGCACTACAACATCCTGTATTCCTTTGCGGGGACGATCTTTTTCAACAACCCGGCGCTGCTGGACAGTTTCGTCGAAAGCCGCTTCCTGCGCTGGCGAAACACGGCCGCGCCGTTCCGCCAGTCCGCGGCCCACGGGGACCGGCCGCCCATTTTTGCCCGACAATGCGGCCGAGCTGCGTCGCTACAAGCGCACGATCAACGAAAGCATTGATGCGAATGCCTATTGCTGGGCCATTCGACGCGAGGCGGACTACCGGGACGAGCTGATGGCCTATCTGCGGTCGATGGTCATGATCCCCTTCGGGGCGATGGAAACCAGCATGGGAAACGATATCGAGCTGCGTCAGCTTCAAGAGGACTTCCTGCTGTCCAATCTTGCGCTGGGCGCCGATTACGCGCGCATTTTCGACGAGAGGACCGAGGATGACGTGCCGCGGATCTTCCTGTCGATCCTGCGCGACCTGGTGTTTCATCACGACCCGGCAACCGACGGCGTTGTGCGGCTGGTCAGCCAGACCGGCGGGCTGGAGGCAAGCGAGCAGATCGAAGGCATCGTCCATTCCTATTCGCCATGGAACGACAAGGTGCAGCAGCGGGTTTTCCGGCTCCTGACATCCGAGATCGACGCGTTTTACGATGCGGGGTTCCCGGAAGCGGGCCAGTTAACCAACCGCTACCTGCCCTCGCAGAGCTGTTCCAGTGCTCGGGTCGAGGGCGAGGAAGCCATCCTCTGGTCGGGAATGGTGCCTTCCCATGCGGCGCAATATCTCCGGGTTGCCGATGCCCTGGACGTCTTCGTGCCGGTGCGACCGGTCAATCCCAGTTCCACCGGGCTCCTTATGAACAATGCCGCCGCCAAAGGCATGAACATCAGGGGAAAAAGCTCCAGCTGGGGGCCGCAGGTGGGCTTCATCCCGTTCAATCAGCGCTACAGCAAGTTGTGGCGGACCATGCGCGACCGGGCGAAGCGGACCTCCGAGATCGCGAAATACAGCGCCCAGACCACGATAAGCACATCCGGGGATTTCCCCGGCAAGCCGGGCCGCAAAATCGCCGTCGAGCGCGCGTTGAGCGTGTGTCCCAGCCCGCAAGGTCTGTGCGATGTCCTCACCGATCCGGAAACGCCGGATGCCGAAGATGCCGTCGTGCTGAAATGCGGCGACCGGTATTACGACTGGGGAAATGCCGACCGGGACGGAAAGCCCGCCTTCGATCCGTGGGAGACGCTGAGCCCTGCGTCGCCTGACAAGGACCGGCAAGCCCAGCTTCTCGCCAACCCGCTGACCGTACTGGCGAACGATTCCAGCGATCTCGAACCGCGGCCCTATCTGACGGCGGATTACGATTTTCTCGCCATCGGTTTCCCCTTCGAGAACACCGGCTGCTGGTTCGGAGGGGCGCTTGAGCAGACGGACCCGGAGGCCTGCCGCCCCGCACCGACCCCGGGCGTGACAGAGTCCGAGTTCGACAACCTGCGCGGGTTCATCAGCGAACGGCAACTCGGATTGCTGAGACGGATCAACGCGGTTGTCGAGAGGGAAACCGGTTACCAGGCCGGCTGGGTCACCCATCACGGCCCCGAAACGCAATATGCCAAATCCCCCTATTTCGATTACCCGATCCTGGTCTTTGATCCGATGAGCGAGACCCGTGGCGATGGTGAGGCTTATCTTGTCCGTACGGGGCCAGCGGGGTTCCGGGATGTCCACCTCAAGCGGGTGTTCCTCGACGCGGCACGGCGCGGATATAATCTCTGGCCCAATCCCGACTCGCCGGCCCGGCAATGGGAGGCCCGGCGTCCCTTCGACATCCGCAAGGGTTACGACCCGCGCGACGCCGCCGACATGCCGCCCTATGTCGAGGAAGCCCCCCGGCCGATGGGTGCACTGCGTCCACCGCCTGTTTGCGCGCCCGGCACGGGAAAGGATCGGGAGGCACCGGTCGCGGAGAGCCCCGAGGAAGACGCCCCGGATGTTGCGACGGATTCCGGCTCCGATTTCGCGTCGGAGATTGCCTCTTGGGCGGGCCGGCTGGAGGCGGCGAACGCCAATTGCGATATTCCGGAACTCCGGGCGATCCGGGCGGAGATCGAGGCTGCGCAAGCGGCGTTGGGCGGCGGGTCCGAGACCGATGCGGTCGCCAGCGCCCTGCGAGAGTTGCAGGCAAGAGCGGACGCGCATCTGGGCCGATTTTCGGCGATCCTGGAGAACTACGGGTCCGCCCTGGAGGCCTATGAGGCTGGCGAGCTCGAGCGCGCCGTATCTCACTATCAGGCCGCGGAGGAGGCCGCTGCGGGGCTTTCGGACGGGCCGCAATGCCGCGACGCCAGCCATGCGATCGGCCTGCTTGGGCGGAAGATCGCTGCGGTCACGGGCTTGAAAGAGGTCGCCGCCGGCCTTGCGGGCGCGTGTGACATCCCGGCAATGACCACCTTGTCGGAAAGCATCGCGGACAAGTCGAACCCCGCCGTGGTTGAAGTTGTGCAAATGCTCGCGACCTCCATCGAGAGCTGTCAGCCGAAGGATCTGCATCCTTGCCTGGACCCGTCGGTCCCGGCGGACGGATGGGTGCGGGAATACACGCGTGGCTGGGGTGGCGGGCACAGCGAGCATGTCAAGAAGGGCGATTTCGTCTGCTTCGGCAACATCTATGACATTCTCGACGGCGGCTTGAAGACCCGCATGGTTTGTGAGCGGGACGGGGACGAATATGTCAACTGCTCCGAGAAGTACCAATGGACCGGCGGTGTCCGGAGCGTCCGCGAGGATGGGTCGGTCTCAATCAGCTACAATGAGGGCCGTGACACGATCGTGTTTGACACGGTCGAGTAGGGAAGATGTGCGGACCTGTTCCGGTCAGGCGCGGGGTCGGGACAAGGTGCCGCCCGCGCGCAAGGCCGTCGGCAATGGGACGGATAACCGGCGCGTCCGAAGGGGCGTTGCCGGTTCGCATCGTATTCGGGTTGCGCGGTCAGTTTCTCGGAAACTCTGCTGATCTGCCAAGGATGTCGACGCCCTGCTGCTTCCAGAAATGCAGGAGGTCGATGAAGATCCAGTTTTCCGCCAGCTTGTCGCCGGCGCGCCGATAGATGTCGATCACCCGGAACTCTCCGGGTTTGTCGGTCCCGGGCATGCCCATGAAACCGCCGGTCGGGGTCGCGGTAAAGTTCGGCCACCCGAAGAAGCCGCCATAGTTGCCTTCGGCCATGCGGCAGAGGTGCCGGGTCCGGGAGCGATCGGTAAAACCTGCGCGGAAGGGCGCGGAATGCTGCTTGGCGTAGCGCGGGATCGTATAGGTCGCGCCAATGCCGGCCGGGCCCCACCAGATCATGTCATCCGCCCATGTCCGGGCCAGTTCTTCCTCGAGCGACAGGCCGGATTGCCACTGTCCGAGATCGGAGATCATGGCATTGATGAGGGCGAGGGTGGTCTCGCCAACGTCGGGGTCCTGCGGATCGAAAAGCAGGCCATCATGGGTCATCGGGCCGGGTTGGACGAGATGTGCGGCGGTCTGCGGCGGGAACGGTTGCAAGCCGGCCTGCATCATCAGGTGCGGAATGTCGAAATACATGGCTGTTTCGGCGATCTTTCCGTCCTCGACCCGATTGAATTCGCAATAGCGCAGGAAGGCCATCTTCCCGGTCGGCGCGATCCCGAGCCAGCTTGCATCGAACAGCCCCATCAGGTGACCCATCGAAACGACCCAGGTCGAGGCGCAGCCGTCGATCTCGTTGCGTCCGGCGAAGAAGATATCCTGCCTGCGTTGCATATGCGCAAGCGCGCCCCGCAGCGGACGCCAGAAACGCTCCGCGACCTCTCCGGCACCGTTCAGCTCGTCGAAGGGATGAAAGCCGCGCCAGCGATACTCCTGCGTGGTGGCGGCGGCGAGTCGCTCCGCGATCTCGTCCGACATGGCGGTGCAGAGCTCCGCATGAAGCGCGGAAACCGCCGCTTTTGCATTCTGAAGGTCACTCATTTCATGCATTCCCGACGTCCAACTGCCCAAAAAAACGGCATTCGGCAGGGCCGCGATTCAGCTTTTTGCATACGCTTGCAAAATGCCTTGCCGAATTTGCGACTCGCTGTACACCCAACTTGCAAACGTATGCAAATGGCAAGTTACCACCTCCGGGGAGCCCCATGGCCGAGATTCAACTTCGCAACCTTCACAAGCGGTGGGGCAGTTTCGTCGGCGTGCAGGATTTCAACCTGACGATCGCGGATCGCGAGTTTCTCGTCCTGCTCGGGCCTTCGGGCTGCGGCAAGACGACGACGATGCGGATGATTGCCGGGCTGGAGGATGTCACCGAGGGCGAGATCTCCATCGGCGGCAGGGTCGTGAACGACCTGGAGCCGAAGGACCGGGATGTCTCGATGGTGTTCCAGAGCTACGCGCTCTATCCGAACATGAATGTCTACGAAAATATCCGCTTTCCGCTGAAGGTGCGCGGCGTCGATCCGAAGACGCATGACGCGAAGGTCATGAAGGCCGCCGACATGGTGGAACTGCGCGATTTCCTGCATCGCAAGCCGGCGGAGCTTTCGGGCGGGCAGCGGCAGCGCGTGGCGCTGGCCCGCGCCATTGTGCGCGAGCCGAATGTCTTCCTGATGGACGAGCCGCTTTCGAACCTCGACGCCAAGCTGCGCGTCTCCACACGGGCCCAGATCAAGAACCTCTCCCACGAGCTGGCCGTGACCACGATTTATGTCACCCATGACCAGATCGAGGCGATGACACTTGCCGACCGCGTGGTCGTGATGAAGGCCGGCATCGTCCAGCAGGTGGGCAGCCCGACCGATATCTACGACACCCCCGCCAACACCTTCGTGGCCGGGTTCATTGGCTCGCCGGCAATGAACCTGATCGAAGGTGAAGTGACTGGCGGCACCTTCCATTCCGAGCACACGATCATCCCCGGGGTGCATCTGCCGGACGACAAGATCGTGCTCGGCTTCCGGGCCGAGGATGCCTGGATCGCCCGGGAGGGCGAGGCCGGCCAGATCACCGCGCCGATCTACACCCAGGAGTTGTTGGGCGACGCGGTGATGATCTCGGTGCGCATCCATGGCGCGCTGGTCTCGGTCAAGGCCGAGAAGACCTTCCGCGCTCAGATCGGTGACCCGGTCGCGATCTGCGTGCCCGACAGTATCTGCCACCATTTCGAAGCCCAGACGGGCGAACGCATCGGGGCGTGAGCTCCAATCCACCCGGCCCGCCTGCCGACAGGGCCACACCACAGGAAGACGTGGAAATGAAACTCAAGACGATTGCCCTTGCGGGCGCGATGTCGTTGCTGTCCTCGGTCGCTTTCGCCGATTGCGCCTTCGAAAACACCGTGCCGCTGAAATCGCTCTCTGCCGGGTTCGAAGCCTGGAAGGTCGTGACCGATGCCATGGCCGAATGCGGCAATTTCGAAGCCTCTCTGGATCAGGAATTCCGCGAGAAGCAGCCTGAGGCCTTCGCGGCCGATCCGGCGCTTTACAATATCGGCGGCGTGGCCAACGGAACAATGGTGCCGCTCCTGAATGCCGGCACGATCCGCCCGCTGGACGACCTGGTCGAGAAATACGGCGCGGCCCTGACGCCGAACCAGCTCATCAAGATCGATGGCAAGGTCATGGCGGTCGCCATGCAGGTCAACGCCCAGCACCTGATGTATCGCGCCGACATCCTCGCCGATCTCGGCATCGAGACGCCCACGAGCTGGGCCGAAATGCTCGACGCGGCAGCGAAGATCAAGGAAGCCGGCGCGGTCGAATACCCGCTGGGCGGCACTTTCAAGACCGGCTGGAACCTTGGCCAGGAATTCATCAACCTCTTCCTCGGCGAGGGCGGCGAATTCTTCGGCGACGGCAACATGCCGAGCATCAACAACGAGAAGGGCCTCGCCGCGCTCGAGGTCATGATGGCCATGACCGAGTATATGGACCCGGAATATCTCGTCTCCGACAGCACTTACGTCCAACAGCAGTTCCAGCAGGGCAATATCGCCATGGCGAACCTCTGGGCCTCCCGCGCTGCGGCGATGAATGACGAGGCCGAGAGCCAGGTCGTCGGCAAGGTCGCGATGGCCGGCGCGCCGATGGGCTCCGAGTTCCCCGCCACCACGATCTGGTGGGACGGCATCGTGCTCGCCGCCAACCAGAGTGACGAAGAGGCCGAAGCCGCCTTCAAGGTCGCGCTCGAGGGCATGGACGCGGAGATGGTCAAGGCCAACAACGACACCGGCATCTGGCTGATCCCCGGCTACGTGCCGGGCGAACTGGCCGCTGGCGCCGCTGCCTCCGCCGGCGCGGGCGCCAAGCCTTACCCGTCCTCGGTGCCCTTCGGCATCCTGCATACGGAGCTGGGCAACGGGCTGTCCGACTACCTGACCGGCGCCAAGGATGCCGCGACCACGTTGGCGGATATCGAAGCCGCCTATGTGACCGCCGCCAAGGAAGCCGGCGTCGTCGAGTAACGAAAATCGCGGGGAGGGCGGCGCTCTCCCCGTTGTCCCCCCGCGAGCCTCGGAAACGCGAAGGAAAGCCCCATGAAATTCAAGACCTTTGCCGTCTTCGTCGGCCCCTCGGTCCTGATGATGCTGCTCTTCATTGCGTTTCCGCTGGTCTCTGTCTTTCTGCAGAGTTTCCAGATTACACAACCGGTCTACGAGACCGTCGAGGTCGAGACCTGTACCCCCGGTTTCCTCGTCCAGACCTGCGTGACCGAGGAGAAGTCCCAGCCCGTGCTCGACGCGGCGGGCGAGATCGTTACCACCACGGAATGGGTCGGGTTGCAGAGCTATCGCAATGTGCTGGAGCCGGAAAAGGCCTGGGCGGCGATCAAGGCGTTCGATCTCACGGCGCTCCAGACCATCGACTTCTGGAAGGCGCTGCGTTTCACGCTGAGTTTCACCTTCATCACCCTGCCGCTTGTCATCGGCATGGGGCTGGCCATCGCCATCACCATCAACAACGCGACGAAGAAGATCCGCGGCCCGGTGATCTTCATCTCGCTCCTGCCCTTCATCATCACGCCCGTGATCGGCGCTCTCTCGATCAACTGGCTCTTTCGCGGCGACGGCATCCTCACGGCCACGCTTGAGCGCCTGCTCGACCGCGACATCGCCCTTTTCGCGCAGGCCTGGACCATCGAGATCCTGATGATGTTCTACCGCATCTGGCATGTCGCGCCCTTTGCGGCCATCGTCTTCTATGCCGGCCTGCAGACGGTGAATTCCGACAGCCTGGAATCGGCGCTGATCGACGGCGCCTCGCGCTGGCAGCGGCTGAAATACATCGTCATCCCGCATCTCATGCCGCTCATCGTCTTCGTCTCGATGATCCACCTGATGGACACCTATCGCGTCTTCGAGGAGATCGTCGGCTTCTCCAGCCAGGGCCACGTGATCTCGCTGCAATGGCTGACCTATGACTTCCTGCAGCCCGACCAGTCCGGCAACCGCTCGATCAGCCGCGCCTCGGCCTCGGCCATGCTGACCATGATCGGCATCGCGATCATCCTCGTCCCCTTGCTCAAGCGCACTTGGCGCGACCATCGCGGGAGCCACTGACATGCAAGCCGTCCACCGCCAGCCGCTGAGCCTCAAGCTGCTCTCCTCCGGCTTCCTGATCTTCTGGTGTGCCATCGCCGCCTTTCCGATCCTCTGGATCACGGTGATGAGCGTCAAATCCCCCGTGGACGCCTTCGACTCCTCGGCCTGGAATGTCATCTTCGGTCCCGAGACGCTGGCCACCGGCAAGGGCATCTCGGTCCTCGACATCCTGACCTATCTCGGCTGCGCACTCTGGATGGGCCGGCGCATCGCGAAGCTCCTGCCCGACATGGTGCGCTCCTATGCGCCGCAGGGACGGCAATGGCTCGGCTGGCTGATCGGCGTCTCCGTGACCGGGGTCGTCCTCTTCGTCACCTTCTTCGCCCTGCTGCCGGCGCTGCTGAACACGCTCAACCCGCTGGTGGGCCCACTGGGCAAGGATGTCTGGGGCTTCACCACGGAGCATTACTACACCGTCTGGGTCGAGCGCGGCTTCTTCCAGAATTTCCAGAATTCCCTGATCGTCACGGCCGGGGTCGTGACCATCTCGCTCACGGTCGGCACCCTGGCGGGCTACGGGCTGGCGCGCTCGGGCTCGGTGCTGGCCTTCTGGATCCTGATCATCGCACTGGTCTTCCGGGCGCTGCCGCATTCGGTGCTGGTGGCGGGCTACCTGCCGGTCTTCATCAACTCTGCCGAGATCCTGAAACCGATCCTCGGCGATGCCGCGCCAACGCTTTACGGCAAGCCCTGGGCCGTCATCGCCGTGCTCGTCGCCATCAACCAGCCATTCACAATCTGGATGCTGCGCAGCTTTTTCCAGAACATCCCCGCCGAGCTGGACGAGGCCGCCCGCGTCGATGGCTGCAACCATTTCCAGGCCTTCCGGCGGGTGATCATGCCGGTCATGTGGCCGGGTGTCATCACCACCGGGCTGTTTTCGTTCCTGCTGGCCTATAACGATTTTCTCGTGACGTCGCTGCTGCTAGACGCGCAGAACCAGACCATGGTTCCGGCCATTGCCGGCATGTTCAACCGAGAGACCACCACGACCGATCAGGTCGTCGCTGTGGCCGCTGCTGTCTCGATCACCGCGCCACTTTTCATCCTGGTCATGGTGTTCCAACGACAGATCGTCAGCGGCCTGACAGCTGGTGCTGTGAAAGGTTGAAAGAAGGAACTCCGATGGGCTGGGATATCGCCGCTGCACACAAGCATTCTTTCAGGAACCGTGTGGAAATCGAAGCAAGCGAAACATGTGCGTGTTTCTTCTGTCGGGTGGTGTTTTCGCCGTCCGAAATCTCGGAATGGACCGACACGCGTTCAGTCCCCGCAAGCGGTGGCGAAGACACGGCGCTCTGTCCGAAGTGTCAGGTCGATTCTGTCCTGGGATCAGCCAGCGGTTACCCGGTGACCGATCCTCTGTTCCTGACTTCCATGCATGAAAGGTGGTTCAAATGAAGGGTTCCCGCCCCGAACAGGCCGTGCTCAGCCGCGACACGGACCTGCGCAAGACCAACGAGACCCGCGCCGTGATCGAAGGCATGGTAGACGGTCTCAACGATCACCGCATCGCAGATATCGGCGAGTTCTTTTCCAGCGGGTTCCGCTGGATGGGCAATACCGGCTGCGGCACCAAGACCGGGCTCAAGGAGTTCCAGGACAATTGGCAGAAACCCTTCCAGGCGGCGTTCTCGGACAAGACCTGCATCGACGAGGCGCGGCTCTACATGGGCGAATGGGCGGCCGCGTTCGGGCGGCAGGAGGCGACCCATTCGGGGCTTTTCATGGGCTTGGAGCCGACCGGCAAGCGGGTCGAGATTCGCTACATGGATTTCTGGAAGGTCGAGGAGGGCAAGATCACCGACAACTGGGTGATGGTCGATTTCCCGCATGTGCTGGCGCAACTCGGTGTGGACGTGTTCAACGGCGAAGGCTGGGAAGCCTTTGACCGCGGTGAACGCCAGCCCCCGCAGCCGGACTGACTGGCAAGGGGAGCAGAGCATATGAGTGATGTGCATACGTCCAACAAGTCCGCGATCGCGCCGCTCCGGGCAGCGATGTACGATTTCGACGAGGCCGGGGTGCGGGCCGCGCTGGAGGCGGTGATAGCACCCGATGCGGTGGTCCACATGTGCCACCCGTTCGGGGATCTCGCGGGGCCCGCGGCGCTCTACGAGACCTGCTATGCGCCGCTTCTGCACGCGCTGCCGGATCTTGAGCGCCGCGACTGGATCGTCATGGCCGGGCCGGATGAGCATGGCGGCGACTGGGTCGGGGCAGGGGGCTTTTATACCGGCACCTTCGTCGCGCCCTGGCTGGACATCCCGCCGACGGGCCACCAGGTCCATATGCGGTTTCACGAGTTCTACCGGTTCAAAGCCGGCAAGATCGTCGAGATCCAGACGCTCTGGGACATCCCGGAAATGATGATGCAGGCGAATGCCTGGCCGATGGCGCCGAGCCTCGGGCGGGAATGGAACGTGCCCGGCCCGGCCACGCTGGACGGGATCGTTCCCGGCCCGTGGGACGCGGACAGGGCCGGGGCGAGCCGGCAGCATATCATCGAGATGCTGGAATTCATGAAGAAACACCCCTCGCAGGGCGGCCCGGAAGTCATGGAAATGGAGCGTTTCTGGCACGAGAAGATGAACTGGTACGGCCCTGCCGGGATCGGCACCGGCCGGGGCATCGCGGGGTTCCGCAACTGGCACCAGATCCCGTTTCTCGCCGGCATGCCCGATCGCGGCCAGTATCTCGACGAGATCACCTATCACTTCTTCGCCGATGGCGATTACGCCGCCGTGACCGGCTGGCCGGACATGGTCCAGACCGTGACCCATGACGGCTGGATGGGCATCGCGCCCTCGGGTCGGAAGATCACCATGCGGAGCCTCGATTTCTGGCGGATCGAGACGGGCAGGATCCGGGAGAACTGGGTGATGGTGGACATTCTCGATGCCTATCGACAACTGGGTGTGGACGTGTTCCGTCGCCTGCGCGAGTTCAACAAGGCGCGGGTGCAGGGCAGCATTCCCTTCCCCGTGGGCGAAAGCTGAGGCCGCTAGGGGGACGGTCGGGGAGGGCCGGAAGGATCATGGCAGAACGTGTAACAGCACAGATGGTCGCGGAACGGGCCGGCGTCAGCCAGTCCGCGGTGAGCCGCGTCTTCACGCCTGGCGCCTCCGCCTCGCCGAGGACGGCGGAGAAGGTCCGCAAGGCGGCGGCCGAGCTTGGATACCGCCCGAATATCCTCGCGCGGGCCATGGTCTCGGGGCGCAGCCGCATCATCGGGCTGGTGGTGGCCTACCTGGAGAACCTCTTCTACCCCGAAGTGCTCGAGCGGCTGTCCAGCGCCTTGCAGGCGCAAGGATACCACATCCTCGTCTTCCTCACATCGCAGACGGAAAAGGATGCCGACGAGATCGTCGAGGAGGTCCTTGCCTACCAGGTGGATGGGATCGTGCTTGCCTCGGTCTCGCTCTCCTCCGATCTCGCCTCCCGTTGCCAGGCTGCGGGCGTGCCGGTCCTGCTCTTCAACCGCTCGCAGGACATTTCCGGGCTGAACGCGGTCACGTCGGACAATGTTGGCGGCGGGCGCAAGGTCGGGGAGTTCCTGCTGGCCGGCGGGCATGACCGCATCGGCTATATCGCCGGCTGGGAGGGCGCCTCGACGCAGCGCGACCGGGAAGCCGGTTTCCGTCAGGCGCTGGACGCGGCCGGCCGGGAGCTGTTCTGCCGGGATGTCGGCGATTTCGACAGCGAGCGCAGCTTCGCCGCCGCAAGGCGGATGTTCTCGCGCCCGGAAAGCGAGCGCCCGGATGCCGTCTTCGTTGCCGGCGATCACATGGCGCTTATCGTCATGGACGTGCTGCGCTTCGAGCTGGGCCTCTCGGTGCCCGGGGATGTCTCCGTTGTCGGCTATGACGACGTGCCCAGTGCCAGCTGGCTGGCCTATCAGCTGACAACCGTGCGACAGCCGGCGGATCTCATGGTCGAGAAATCCGTCACGGCGCTGCTCAAGGCGATAGAGCGCCCGGACAGCGCAATTCCGAAACATGAAGTCGTCGGCGCGGAGTTGATCCTGCGCAGCTCGGCGCGCCTGCCCGAAGGATGGAAGAGATGAAAGGTTTCGACCCGAAATTCCGGGATTTTCCGGATTATATCATCGGCATCACCAAGGAGATCTGGGAAGATCGCGGCATCGCCACGCTGCAGGATTACTATGCCACGGATATCGTGGTCCGCTCGCCGGACTCGGTGGTCACGGGCAATGGCAATGTCATCGGCGCGACCATGGCAACGCTGGCCGAGTTCCCCGACCGCACCCTTCTGGGCGAGGACGTGATCTGGTCGGGCACGCCGGAAGAGGGCATGCTGAGCTCGCATCGCATCCTCTCGACGGCGACCCATCTGGGCGACGGCGTCTATGGCAAGGCGACGGGCCGGACGCTCTCCTACCGGATCATCGCCGACTGCCACGCGATCGGGAATACAATCAATGATGAATGGCTCATCCGCGACCAGGGCGCGATCGTGCGCCAGATGGGGTGGGAGCCGAAAGCCTATGCGGCGGACCGGATCGCGCGCGAGGGCGGAGCGGCGGCCTGCGTCAAGCCGTTGACGCCCGCCAGCGACATCGCCGGCCCCTATTCCGGCCGTGGCAATGAGAATGAATGGGGCGCGCGCTACGCCGAGATCCTGACCCGGATCATGGGCGCGGACATGGCGGTGATCGAGACAGCCTATGACCGGGCCGTCCAGGCCGAATATCCCGGTGGTGTCACCGGCCATTCCTTCGGCGCGGTGGACCGTTTCTGGATGGGGCTGCGGGCCTCCTTTCCGAATGCCCGCTTCGAGATCCATCACCAGATCGGCCGCGACGACCCGATGATGCCGCCTCGCGCCGCGATCCGCTGGAGCCTGCACGGACAGCATGACGGGTGGGGCAGCTTCGGGGCGCCAACCGGCGCGGAGGTCCATGTGCTGGGCATCAGCCATGCCGAGTTCGGCCAGGTGGGCACGCCCGGGCCTGTGGTGAGGCGCGAATGGACGCTGTTTGACGAGACGGCGATATGGAAACAGATCCTGATCCAGGGCGGGTCGGTCTGAGCGCGGGGCCACGGGCATGAATGTCGGTGTGACAGCTGCGCGATCACGCAATCGATCCGAGCGTCAGTTGATCTGGCTGTTGTCCCTGGCCTGTGGCCTGCTGGCGTCGAATGTCTATATCGCACAGCCGCTGGCCGGGCCGATCGCCGAGGGTCTTGGCCTGAAGGCGGAGGTCGCGGGGCTGGTGGTGACGCTTACCCAGATAGGCTACGGGGCCGGGCTGCTGGCGGTTGTCCCTTTGGCCGACCGGGTTGAAAACAGGCGGCTGATCCTGTGTCTCGTGGCATTGGCCGGGCTTGGGCTGCTGGTGGCCGGCGGCAGCTCCGCGGCGACGCTGTTCCTGGCGGCCAGCCTCGCCATCGGGCTCGGCTCGGTCTGCGTCCAGGTCCTTGTGCCCTATGCCGCGCATCTCGTCGATGAGAGCCGGCGGGGCCAGACCATCGGCCTCGTCACGGCGGGCCTCATGCTCGGGATCATGCTTGCCCGCCCGGCCGCCGGCGTCATCGCCGAGCTGCTGGACTGGCATTGGGTGTTCCGGATCAATTGCGCTCTCATGCTGGGTCTGCTGCTCATTCTTGCCGTGCGCCTGCCTGCGCGCCAGCCTCGAACCTGCGAGAGCTATCTCTCGGTGATCGCCTCCATGCTATCCGCGCTCGGCCGATACCGGCTGCTTCGGGAGCGGATCGCTTACCAGGCAGCGCTTTTCGGCGGATTCTCGCTGTTCTGGACGGCGGTGCCGATCTGGCTGATGCAGCCGCAGTGGGGGTGGAGCCAGGGCCAGGTCGGGCTCTACGCCATGACGGCGGCGACCGGCGCGCTGGCCGCGCCACCGGCGGGGGCGCTTGCCGATCGCGGCTGGGGGCGCCTGGGCACGGCGGCCGGGCTGGCCATGGCCGCGGGAGGTTTTCTGCTTGTCCTGCTGGCAGCTCCCGGTCAGGTCAGCGGCGTGCTGGCCATGATCGCCGCCGCCGCCCTGATCAACGCGGCCGTGACCTTCAGCTTCGTGATCGGCCAACGTGAGATATTCGGTCTCGACGAGGCCGCGAGGGCGCGGCTCAACGGCGTGTTCATGGCCGCATTCACGCTTGCGGGCGCTGCGTTTTCGGCCCTGGGCGGTTGGTGCCTTGCGCGCTTCGGAGCGGAGGCGGTGGCCGGTGTCGGCCTTGCGGCGCTCGCGCCTGCGGTCCTGTTGTTCATCCGGTGCCAGCACGGTGGCCGTCAGGTTTGAGCCGTTTCGGAGAGGCCAGGGCGCCCGCCGGATCTCGGAGTGGCTGGCGCCGGCCTCCCTTTCCGCCGGAAGGATGAAGGCTGGAGACAGTCCTCGCGGTTTGGAGAGGAATGTACATGTCTTGTCAACAGACTGCCCTCATTGGGCCACAATGCCGACGGCATGGTCGCATTGACGGATTTGCCGGGGACTGAGAAGGGGCCACGGGACATGAACAAGCACACAAACATGCAGCTGGTCGATGTTTCCATCGTCATGCCTTGCCTGAACGAGGCGGAAACCATTGCCGATTGTGTCCGCGACGCACAGGAGGCGCTGGTCCGGCTGGGCGAGCTTCACGGGCTTAACGGCGAGGTGATCGTTGCCGATAATGGCAGCACGGACGGAAGCCAGAAACTCGCCAGCGATCTTGGCGCGCGGGTGGTGGATGTCGACGAAGCCGGATACGGCGCGGCGCTGCGCGGCGGCTTTGCGGCCGCCAAGGGACGTTTCCTGGTCATGGGGGACAGCGACCGGTCCTATGATTTCCGCGAATGCGTGCCGATGATCGAGGCGCTCGAGGAAGGCGCCGAGCTCTGCATGGGGTCGCGCTTCGATGGCGGCATCGCTCCCGGCGCCATGCCCTGGAAGAACCGCTATATCGGCAATCCGGCGTTGTCCGGCATCCTGCGCGTCTTGTTCGGCGCCCCTGTCCGCGACAGCCATTGCGGTCTCAGGGCAATCCGCCGCTCGACCTATGACGCGCTTCGCCTCTCTTCCGTCGGAATGGAATTCGCCTCCGAGATGGTGCTGAAGGCCGCCTTGCAGCGCGTGACGATCGTCCAGAGACCCTGCACGCTCAGCCCCGACGGACGCAGTCGTGCCCCGCATCTAAACCCCTGGCGCGACGGGCTGCGGCACCTTTTCTACATGTTCATGCTCTGCCCGACATGGCTGTTCATCGCGCCCTCGGCGCTGCTCATGACCTTCGGCCTGACGATCTTCGCCATCCTGCTGGCCCATACGGGCGCGGAGATGGTCCAGCTCGGCCGGTTCGGGATCGGCGATCACTGGGCGATCGTGGCCAGTGGTGCCATTGTCGTCGCCATGCAGACCCTGATCGCGGGCTACGCGACGATGATGGTCGGCTATCGTGAGGGCTACCTTCCCGTTTCCGACCGGGTCAGGCGGATCCTGCCGCGCTCGACGCTAGGAACCTGGCTGCTCACCGGCGCGGTTCTGTCTCTGGCCGGTTTCCTCTGGGCCGCCATTATTGCCGGCGGCTGGATCGCCTCCGATTTCGGCGAGCTGAACCAGGTCCGCAGCCTGATCGGTGCCTTCACCCTGATCGTGGCGGGCTGTCAGGTCTGCTTCGGCGGCTTCCTTGTCTCGATCGTCGCCGGCAACAAGCTGAAACACGCCGAGGTCCTCCCTGGATGACACAGGTGCCTGCCACAGCGTCCGGACCTTTCGCAGCGCCCTCGCGGGTGCTGCGTCTTGCGCTCTGGTTCGCCGCGGGTTTCGGGCTGCTCTGTCTTCTTCCTGTCTTGTTCGGTCTCGGTCTCTCCGAGATCGCCCACGGGGTTGCGGCCGTTCCGCTGGCGGTTCTGCCGCCGATCATCGCCGCGCAACTGCTGATTATCCTGGTCGGGGCGCGCAAATGGCAGATCGTTCTGCGCGCCCTGCCGGAAGAGCCGGTGTGGCTGCCGTTCGGCCTCTGTTCCAATGCCACGACCCTTGGCGCGCTGGTCGGTCAGGTGCTGCCGATCCAGATCGTCACCCCGGCCATTCGCGCCTGGCTTGCCCGGCGCCACGATGTCCCGATCCTGCGCTCGGTCGGCGGGTCGATCTACGAGCAGCTGGTCGATTTCCTTGTCCTCGTCGCGGCCGGTTCCGCGTCGGTCGCGATGTGGATGCTCGGCACGGCGGCCGGCGGCGTCACGAGCGCGCTTCTTGCCCTGCTCGCGGCCCTGGCGATGCTGACGCTGGCGATCCGCCCGGTGCTGTCCGGCCTGTCCCGCGTCGTGACCCTGCTTGCGCGCGGCAGGTTGGCCCCGGCGATGCGGCGCATCTCGACCGGGCTTGCCGAGGCGGCGCGGCTGCCGGTCCAGGATTTGCGCGCGCTGGTCGGGCTGGGCCTGCTGCGCTATCTGCTGCTTGTGGCGATGAATGTCGGCCTGATGAGCCTGATCGTGCCGCAGGCGGATCCGCTGCTGCTTCTCGTCGGCTACCCGGTGATCCTGCTGGTGATGTCGTCGCCGATCTTCCCCGGGGGGCTCGGCGTGACGGAAATCTCTTGGGCCGGGTTGCTTGTGGCGGCCGGCAGCACCGCGCCGCAGGCGGTCGAGGCAGCCCTTGTGCTGCGTATCCTGTCGACCCTCGCCTTCCTGGTCATCGTCCCGCCCTTGCTCGGCTTCGGCGCCGCCTCCGCGCGGAGGGCCTTGCCGTGAGCGGGAAACTGGCCGTCATCCTGCCGATCTATGACGGGGCTGCCACGCTGGAGCGCACGCTCCGCTCGCTGCCCGCCGACCGGGCGCAAGAGCTGGAGATCGTCGCCGTTGTGCAGGCGTCGCAGGATGGATCCCGCGAGATCGTTGCCGAAGCGGCCAGGCATTTGCCGATCCGCATCATCGAGACCGAGGCGGGCAGCAACTGGGTCCGGAACACCAATATCGGCCTTGAGGCGGCAAGCGCGGACATCGTCACCATGCTGCACCAGGACGATATCTGGCTGCCCGGCCGCAAGGATGTGACCGACCGCCTGGTTGCGGACAATCCCGCAGCGTCGCTCTGGGCCCATCCGGCGCTTTATATCGACGATGCGGACCGGAAGCTCGGACGGATCGGCCCTCCCTTCGGCGCGCGCCCGCGTTTGGTGCCGGGCGAGGAGGCGGTCCGCACCCTGCTCGTGCAGAACACCATACCGCTGCCGGGGGCGGTATTCCGCCGTGACGCCGCGCTTGCGGAGGGCGGATTGCGCGAGGAGCTCTGGTACACGGCGGACTGGGATCTCTGGCTGCGTCTCGCGGCGCAGGGCGGGGTCGGCTGGTCCGCGGAACCGGCCGTCGCCTTTCGCCTGCACAGGAGGTCGCAGACCGTCCGCGGGTCCGCCGATGCACGGGATTTCGCCGGCCAGCTCGCTGCGCCCATCGACCGCCACGCCGCGACCAATGACCTGCAGGAGCGCCAGCTTCTGCGCATGGCCCGCGCCTCCGCCGCGCTCAACAGCCTGCTGGCGGGGCGCTATCACGGCCAGCCGGCGGCGGCCGGCCCGTTCCTGAAGCAACTTCTGCCGCTTGGCCCGGTGGGTTGGGCCCGCTTTATGCGGCGCACGCAAATCGCCGCGCGGTTGTCGCCGCGCGCCCGGCTCTTTCTCCTCGGCCGGCAAAATCGTGACTGACTCGAAAGGTATTTCCCGCATGGCATCTCCCGGAGCAACCATCCGCAACGCCCTCGGCCGCTACGAGCGCCCGGTCTCCGACGCCTATCGGAGCGTTTTCATCAACCTGGAGGACCTTGCGGCCCACATCCGTGGCTGGGTCCAGCCGACGCGGATTCTCGAAATCGGTTGCGGAGAAGGGGCCTTGGCCGAACTGCTGACCCGGGATTTTCCAGCGGCGGAATTCCTCGGGATCGACATCATCCGTCACCTCGGCCGGATGTATGACGGCCGGCGCGAAGGCGTCAGCTTCCGTCAGGTGGAGGCGCAGGTGCTGGCCACCGAGGCCCCGGGCCGGTTCGACCTGATCGTGCTGAACGACGTGTTGCACCACGTGCCCGATTCCGAGCGGGAAGAGATCCTGATTGCGGCCAGGACGCTTCTGACGCCGGACGGTGTCCTTATCTTCAAGGACTGGGTCCGCCGATCGACCCTGATCAACGCGGCCTGTTACGTGGCGGATGCCTATATCGGTGGCGATCGGTCTGTCCGCTATATGGACCGGGCCGAGCAGGTCGGAATGCTGACCCGGGTCTTCGGTCCGTCTGCAATACGGGAGACGGCCTCGATCCGTCCCTGGGCCCAGAATCTTGCCTTCGTTATCCGGCCGGACCGGTCCAACTGATCACTGCGCCCGACGCGCCTCGGGGGGGCCGGGTTCATAGAGTGTCCCCTGCGGCAACCCGAAGCCCCAGATTTCCTCAGGCGACAGCGCGATCGCGTCTTGCGCCAGCCGGCCGAGATCGGCATCCGGCTTTTCAAACGCCAGCAGCGGCCGGTTGCGCAGGAACGGGTCATTGCGGATGAAATCCGGCAGGAACCAGATCGGCATCGCCGGGAACGCCACAAGATCCGCATCCATCGCGTCGATCCGTGCCTGCACTTCGGCCCGCGGGCCGACCTTCGTCTCGACCTGCCACGCCCGGACCGGCAGCAGCACGGCAAGCGACAACAGGAGTGCCGTCGCGGTCTGTCCCGCCAGGCGCGCCCGAACGGGCGGCGAGACGCTGGCGAAGCCGGCAACGGCCAGCAGGACCATGTTTCCCAGCACCGGATGGTAATAGCGCGCGCCCCAGCTCAGCATCTGGTTCGGCATCAGCACATGGGTTGCCGCAACCATCAGCACCACCCCGAGGGCCGCCAGTTTGGCGACCACGGGGATGCGGCGGAAGGAGGTCAGCGCCGCGGCGACCAGAAGAAGGATCGCCGGCGAGATCCAGAGCAGGTAGCGCAGCAGGTTGGCGGCAAGGAAATACCCGGTGAAGCTGGTCTCGGCGGTCTCCACCCTGTCGCTGTAGCGAAGGTAATCCTGGATATAGGCGATTTCCATCAGGCTGCGCGGCAGCACGGATGCGTCTCCCGTCTGCACCCAGGTCGCGATTTCGTGCCAGGCCATCCAGAACAGCAGGGCGACGGCGTAGACGACGACATAGATCGCCAGCCGCCAACGCGGTCCGAAAGCGCCGAAGAGCAGGCCGGCCAGGAACGGCACCGCGAAGAGCGGGTGGATATGGACCTGGTGCAACCCGATCGCCAGCGCGCCGACAAGGGCCGCCGCGACATGCGCCCATGTCGTCCCGCGCAGGAACAGCGCCAGCCAGACCAGGTTGAAGGCGAGGTGGGCGGGATAGGAGAAACCGCTCCCGGAATTGATCAGGAACTGCGCGCTGGCCAGCAGGAGCAGCGCGGCGAGGCCGGGCGCGAGACGCTCTTCCGGAAACACCCGGCGGGCGATATCGGCCATCGCCCAGATGCTGATCGCCGCCATCAGCGGGTTGAGCAGGTTCAGCCCGGCCAGCTGCGGTGTCGCCACGATGAGCGCGGCGTGCATCGGCCGGTAATTGCTGGTCCAGAGCGCCCGCGCTTCATCCACATAGGTGAAATAGGGTTGCAGGTTCTGGTGCAGGGCCAGCGCGGCCGTGTCGAGCTTTGCGAGGAGAAACCCTTCGCGAAAGATCTCGGCCTGGAAGGTCGGCATGAACTCGTCCAGCGACATCGGGTAGCCGTGAAAGACGGCAAGGCCGATCAGGACGCTCAGAGCGAAGGCGGAAAGGCTTGTCGCGGCGACCGGCCCGGTCTGTCCGGCCCGCTCCAGCCAGCCCGAGAGGCCGGCCAGGGGCAGGAGCATCGCCAGGACGAGAACGGCGCCGCTCAGCCCCCCCCCAATCCCGTCCTGTGCCGCGAAAATGAGCAGCGAGGACAGGTGTTCGCCGCGCGCGGCATCTGCCGCGGCGATCCCGTTTGCGCGCAGGGCATATGCCAGGCAGAGCGCGCCGGCGACCGGCAGCAGGGACAGAAACATCCAGCGCGTGAAAAGCTTGTTCTCGGAAAATGTCATGAAATGCCCGGTCCGGTCCTTGCCTATGCACTGTCGCGACGCGAATGTTCTTGCCGCGACCGTCTGTTTTCTCCGTGTCTGGCAGACCAGAGATCGGAGAACAACGTTCCGCCGGGATGTTACGGCTGGCGGCCGGGCACTGGCACCGGATGCGCGCGATCGGCATGCATTCTGGAGCATTTCGGCCACACCCGCTGCTGCCCGCGCCTCGGCGCGCTGGCCCCCGGCGCGCAGGATCCCGGGCACGCAGCGCATCCCGATCGATGCGCCGTGCCGGCGGACACAAGGTCAGCTTGATTGGCTGATGTCATTCAATCGCGGAGGCTGGAGCCGTCCGAAGCCCGCGCGCCTCACGTGCCGGCGGCAAAGGACCTCTCGATCTCCTTCTTCGTCTTCCGGAGGGCGCGCTCGATCCGGCTGCGGGTATCGCCGAGGCGCGTCGACGGCACCGGCACCGAAATCGCATGCAGCTCGCCGCCCCAGTCGCGAAAGGCAAAGCCGATCCCCGAGATCCCGGGCGTGTGCTCGTCGAGGTCATAGGCCAGGCCGGTCTCGCGGACACGCGCGAGCGCGTCCAGCAAGTCCTGCGGGTCGGCCCGGTTCCCGGTCCGCTCCCATTCGGCTCGGATCAGTTTCAGCGCCTCGTCCTCGGGCAGCTCGGCCAGGCAGGCGCGCCCATTGGCGGAGGTCGTCAGCGGAAACACCTCACCCACCTTCGAGACGGTGGTCAGGCGATGGGTGCCCGGGACCTGATCGAGAAACACCATGCCGGCCCCGCGCAGGACGGCCAGGTCCGCGGTCTCGCCGGTCTGCTGGGTCAGCTCGGTCAGGAGCAGCCGGCAATGCTCGACGATATTGTACTGCGCCGATCCGGCCAGGGAGGCGAGCTCCGGACCAAGCCTCAGCCCATGCCCCTTGGGGTCGCTGATCACGAAGTTCTCCGACGCCAGCGCGCCCGTGATTCTCTGCACCGTAGAGCGGGGCAGGCCCACCTTCACCGCGATCTGTCCCAGGCTCATTCCCGACTGGGATTCCTTCAGTGCCCGGAGGATCGTGGCGGCGCGAGAAATGACCTGGATTCCCGATCGCCCGTTTTTATCTTCTGTTTCAGCCACATGACCCTCCCGGGGATTTCTTGAACTCTACCTCGTGACACTATGCACATTCCGAGCAAACCGCAATGCGATGCACCCGCATCATCATTCGGGACAGGCGGGAGGAGCCATCCTGACAAGTTGAACCCGAAAAGCGCCGGTCACCGGCGAACAGAGGAGCTGTGCCCAATGGTCAAAATCCGCGGCATCGAATTTCAGGGAAATACCGAGAACGACATGGGGCTGGAGTTCTACAACCTCAGCCACCGCTACGGTTTCCAATGCCCGAACTGGCCGTATTTCAAGGACGTCCAGATCGATCGCAAGCATTACATGGCGAAATCCGGCGTGCTGAGCCAGACCATCACCACGACGATGCATGTCACCACTCACATCGATGCCCCGGCCCATGTGGTCCAGGGAACGCCCTTTATCGACGAGGTTCCGCTGCCGCATTTCTTCGGCACGGGCCTCGTCGTGTCGGTCCCCAAGAAGAAATGGGAACAGATCACCGCCGATGACCTGGAGAAGGCCTGCGGCCATGCAATCCGCAAGGGCGACGTGCTGATCCTCAACACCGGCTGGCACAAGCAATACGAGGATGGCGATTACTTCGCCTATTGCCCGGGCCTCGTTCCCTCGGCGGCCGACTGGATGATCGAAAAGGGCGTGAAGGTTGTCGGTCATGACACCCAGGCCAATGACCACCCGCTGGCCACCGCGATCGGCCCGCAGCGCAATGGCCCGATCCTGCCGCATCTGGAGAAGGAATACCTGGAATGGTCTGGCGGCACACTCTGGGAGGTCGATTTCCCGGAATGGGAGCCGGTGCACCAGAAGCTCTTCTCCAAAGGCATCCTCGGCATCGAGGATGTCGGCGGCGACCTCGATGCGGTCACCGGCAAGCGATGCACCTTCGCCTTCTTCCCCTGGAACTGGGATCGCGGCGACGGCTGCATCATCCGCCTCGTGGCGATGATCGACAAGGGACAGCAATACCGCATCGAAGCGGGCGAGACGTTCTGATCCGGCCGGGCCGCCCGGCGCGAGGGCGGCCCGCCACACCGGAACGACAAGGGAGGACATCATGCACGTGAAGCGTTTCAGCGACGCACAGCCCTACGAGGCCCCCAATCACCACGCCTGCTTCGGCCTGCGCCTGCAGGGCTTCGAGGCGGGCGGGCCGGAGAACCAGTGGGTCGGGCTGAGCCAGTTCCTGCCGGGCGGTGGCGCCGGTCCGGACAAGACCCCGTTCGAGAAGGTCTATGTCGTGCTTGAGGGCGAGATGACCGTCGAGGTCGATGGCGAGGAGACCGTTCTGGGCAAGTTCGACAGCTGCACCATTCCGCCGAACGAGACGCGCCTTGTGACCAACAAGAGCAATCTGACCGCGCAGATGCTGGTCGTGATCCCCTATCCGCCGGAGTCCTGAGATGAACGTGATGCAAAATCCGCTGTCGATGTTCGACGTGAAGGGCGATGTCGCGCTGATCACCGGCGCGTCGGGCGCCTTCGGGATGGTCGCCGCGCGGATCCTGGCCGGGGCGGGCTGCAAGCTGGTGCTCGTTGCCGGCAACCCGGAGGCGCTGGACGAGATCTCCGGCGAATGCCGGGAGTTGGGTGCCGAGGTCACGGCGATCAACACAAGGCCGGGCGACGAGGAGACCTGCGAAGGGCTGGTCGCGCAGGCGGTCGAGGCCTATGGCAAGCTCGATATCCTTGTCGTCGCATCCGGCATGAACAAGGTGGCGCTGGTCACGGAGATGGAGCCGGAGACCTTCACATCGGTGATGGATGCCAATGTGACCCAGAGTTGGCTTCTGGCTCGGGCCGCGGCGCGGCAGATGAAGGAGCAGGGCTCCGGCAAGATCGTTCTTGTCTCCTCCGCGCGCGGGCTTCTCGGCCATCCGGCCGGCTATTCGGCCTATTGCGCGTCGAAATCCGCCGTCGACGGGATCACCAAGGCGCTCGGCTGCGAATTGGCCGCCTCCGGCATCATTGTGAACGCCATTGCGCCGACGGTCTTTCGCTCGCCGCTCACCGCCTGGATGTTCGAGGACAGCGAGGAGGCGAAGAAGGTCCGCACGGGCTTCCTGGCCCGCGTGCCGGTCGGTCGGTTGGGCGAACCCGAAGACCTCGCCGGTCCGCTGCTGTTCCTCGCGTCGAAAGCGTCGGATTTCTACACCGGCCATATCCTCTATGCCGATGGCGGTTACACGGCGGGCTGATCGATGATGGCGCGGACATATCATATCGCTGTCATCGGCGCCGGGCTCATGGGGCACGGTATTGCCCTCACGCTGGCCCGGGCCGGGCATTCGGTGGCGATCACCGACCCGGTGGCCGACGCGCGGGACAGCGTCTCGGCCCGGATCGCGCAGAGCATGGAGGCCATGGGGATCGGCGCGGGCGAGAGTACCGGGACGTTGGAACGGGTCGAGGTCGTCGAAAATACCGCCGGCGCTGTCAGCCGGGCCGATATGGTCTTCGAGGCCGCGCCGGAGAAGATGGCGCTCAAGCAGGCGATCTTTGCCGAGGTGGAGGCGCATGCGCCGGAGGCCTGTATCCTTGCCTCCAACACTTCCGTCATGCCGATCACCGAGATCATGTCGGGCCTGCGCGTGAAGGCGCGCGCGCTCGGCACGCATTGGTGGAACCCGCCGCACATGATCCCGCTGGTCGAGATCATCAAGACCGAATGGACCGACCCGGGCGTCGCGCAGGCCATGTTCGCCCTGCTGGAAGATGCCGGCAAGACGCCGGTCATGGTGGAAAAGGATGTGCCCGGCTTCATCGGCAACCGCATGCAGCATGCGCTGTGGCGCGAAGCCGTCAGCCTCGTGGAGAACGGAATCTGCTCGGCGGAGGCGGTCGACACGGTGGTGAAATCCTGCTTCGGCCGGCGTCTTGCCGTGCTGGGGCCGCTGGAAAACGCCGACCTGGTCGGCACGGACCTGACGCTCGACATCCACCGCACCGTCCTTGCCGACCTGGAGGACCGCAAGGGGCCGTCGCCCTATCTGGAGAAGCTCGTGGCCGACGGCAAACTCGGCATGAAAGCGGGCGAAGGGTTCCGCAACTGGACGGCAGAGGAGGCTGATGCAGTGCGTGCCCGCGTGGCGCGCCACCTGACGAAACTCGAAGGCATACTGGAAGAATGACAACAGCCGGCGGGGAGGCCGGCGAAAGGGAGGACACATGACCAAACTCATCAAAAACCCGAACCGCCGCGGCTTCCTGCTCGGGGCCACCGCGACACTGGCCGCGCCGGCGATCCTGCGCAGCGGCCGCGCCTATGCGGCGAACCCGGTGCTGAAGGTGGGCCATGTCAGCCCGCGCACCGGTCCGCTCGCCGGCTTTGCGGAGGCCGACGAATACGTGCTCGGCGCCATCCAGGAGGCGTTCAATGCCGGGCTGGAGAACAATGGCAAGTCGTGGTCGGTGGAGATTATCTCCAAGGACAGCCAGTCCAACCCCAACCGCGCCGCAGAGGTGGCCGCGGACCTGATCCTCGGCGACGAGGTCGATATCCTCGTGGCCGCCTCGACGCCCGACACGGTGAACCCGGTCGCCGACCAGGCCGAGGTCAACGAGGTGCCCTGCATCACCACGGATTGCCCCTGGCAGCCCTATTTCTTCGGCCGCAACGGGGTGCCGGGCGAGGGCTTCGCCTCGACCTATCACTTCTTCTGGGGGCTGGAGGACGTGATCGGCGCTTTCCTCGATATGTGGGGCCAGGCCGATGTTGCCAGGAAGGTTGGCGGTCTCTTCCCCAATGACGCGGATGGCAATGCCTGGGGCGATGCCGAGAACGGTCTGCCCAAGCCGCTTGCCGCCGCCGGCTATGAGCTCGTCGATCCGGGCCGCTACCAGCCGCTCTCGGACGATTTCTCCAACCAGATCGCCGCGTTCAAGTCGGCCGGCTGCGAGATCGTCACCGGCAACATGATCCCGCCCGATTTCGCGACCTTCTGGGCGCAATCGGCGCAGCAGGGTTTCGCGCCCAGGATCGTCACCATCGGCAAGGCGCTGCTCTTCCCGTCGGTGATCGAGAGCCTGGGGGAGCGGGGCGATGGTCTCAGCTCCGAGGTCTGGTGGTCGCCCAATCACCCGTTCTCCTCGTCGCTCACCGGCGCCTCCGCGAAAGAGCTTGCCGAGGGCTATTCCGCTGCCTCCGGCCGTCCCTGGACCCAGCCCATCGGCTTCAAGCACGCACTCTTCGAGGTCGTGGCCGACGTGATCAAGCGGGCCGAGGACCTCGAGGATCCCGAGGCCATCGTCTCGGCTATCGCGGGGACCAACATTGACACGATTGTCGGCCCGGTGAACTGGGCCAACGGGCCGATCAACAATGTCACCAAGACGCCGCTGGTCGCGGGCCAGTGGCAGAAGGATGGCGATGCGATGGATCTCAAGATCGTCGCCAATTCCGACGCACCGAACATCCCGCTGACCGGCGATCTGAAGCTTCTCGGCTGAAGACCGGGGCGGCTGGCAACGGCCGCCCCCCAATTTCCCGGGGACCGCGATGACCGCCATTCTGAAACTCGATGGCCTGTGCAAGGCATTCGGGGCCGTCAAGGTCGCCGAGGACCTGAGCTACGAGGTGGCCCAGGGCGAGGCCCTTGGCGTGATCGGCCCGAATGGCGCCGGCAAGACCTCGATGTTCAACCTGATCGCGGGCACGCTGGGCGCGAGTCGCGGCGCGATCACCTTCGACGGGCAGGACGTGACCCGGGCAAGTGCCGCCAGGCGAAGCCATGCCGGCATCGCCCGTTCCTTCCAGGTGCCGCAGCCCTTCACCCACATGACCGTTTTCGAGAATGCGATGGTCGCGGCGACCCAGGCCGCCGGGCTGCGCGAGCACGCGGCCGAGCGGTTCTGCATCGAGGTGCTGGAACAGACCGGGCTGCTGGAAAAGGCCAACAGCCCGGCCGGCGCGCTGACCCTGCTGGAGCGCAAGCGGCTGGAGCTGACCCGTGCGCTCTGCGCCCGTCCCAAGCTGCTCCTGCTCGACGAGATTGCGGGCGGGCTGACGGATGCGGAATGCGTTTCGCTGATCCAGACCATCAAGGACATCCATGCCTCCGGCGTGACGATCATCTGGATCGAGCATGTCGTCCACGCGCTGCTGGAGGTGGTGGACCGGCTGATCGTGATCGATTTCGGCCGCAAGATCGCCGGGGGCGAGCCCCATGCCATCATGGAGAGCGCGCAGGTGAAGGAAATCTATCTGGGGATTGAAGCCGATGCCTGACGACATTCTGCAGATGCGCGGCCTCGACGCCCATTACGAGGATTTCCAGGCGCTTTACGGCGTCGACATGCATGTGCTGACCGGCGAGGTCCTGGCCATCATCGGCGCCAATGGCGTGGGCAAGACGACGCTGATGCGCTCCATCACCGGGCTGATCGCCAACGGGCCGGGGCAGATCCTCTACCATGGCGAGGATATCGGCGGGCTGCGCGCCGACCAGGTGGCGCATCTGGGCCTGGCCATGGTGCCGGAGGGGCGGCAGCTTTTCCCGTCGTTGTCGGTGGAGGAGAACCTGCTCATTGGCGGGCAGATGGGGCGGGCGGGACCCTGGAGCCTGCAGAAGGTGTTCGAGATGTTCCCGATCCTCGAAGACCGCCGCGCCGTGCCCTCGACCTCGCTCTCGGGCGGGCAGCAGCAGATGGTCGCCATCGGTCGGGCGCTGATGTCGAACCCGGATATCATCCTCTTCGACGAGATCAGCCTCGGGCTTGCCCCGATCGTCATCAAGGACATCTACGACGCGCTGCCGGGTATCATCGGCGAGGGCATGAGCGCGGTGATCGTGGAGCAGGACATCACCAAGGCGCTCTCGGTCTCCTCCCGGGTCTATTGCCTGCAGGAGGGGCGCGTTTCGCTGGAATGCGCCTCTGACGCGGTCTCGCGCGAGGAGATCTCCCGCGCCTATTTCGGAATTGAATGACATGGAATGGCTGAATGCAATCGTGCAGGGAACACTGCTGGGCGGGCTCTACGCGCTCTTTGCGGCAGGGCTTTCGCTGATCTTCGGGGTCATGCGGCTGGTCAATATCGCCCATGGCGACCTGATCGTGCTGGCCGCCTATCTCGGGCTGACCGTCACATCGGCGACAGGCATGCACCCGCTGCTGGCGCTGCTGGTCGTCGTGCCGGTCATGGGCGCCATCGGCTATGTGCTCCAGCGCGGGCTGCTGAACCAGACCCTGGGGGACGATATCCTGCCGCCGTTGCTGGTCACTTTCGGCCTCAGCGTGATCCTCCAGAACGCGCTGCTCGAGGTCTACACGGCTGACCCGCAGAAGCTCGACGCGGGCGGGCTGGAAACGGCGAGCGTGACGCTGGGCGGGCTGTCGCTGGGGATTCTGCCGGTGCTGACATTCGCCATCGCGGTGGCGGTGATCTGGGGCCTGCAATGGACCTTCTATCACACCCCGCTCGGCCGCGCCTTCCGCGCCGTCTCCGACAACTAGGACATCGCCCAGCTCATGGGGTTGAACCGGCGGCATATCTTCGGTCTGGCGATGGCGCTCGCGCTTGGCGTCACGGCGATTGCCGGCATCCTGCTCGGCATCCGCACCAGCTTCGACCCCTCCATTGGCGGCGGGCGGCTGATCTTCGGCTTCGAGGCGGTGATCATCGGCGGGCTTGGAAATCTCTGGGGCACGCTCGCGGGCGGCGTGATCCTCGGCGTGGCCCAGACCGTCGGCGCCAAGATCGATCCCGGCTGGCAGGTTCTCTCCGGCCACCTGGCCTTCCTCTTCATCCTTGCCGTTCGTCCGAACGGCCTCTTCCCGAGGATTGCGGCATGAGCGCGAATGACTACCACGTCACCCGGACCTCCGGCGCGGCCCGCGTCGCGGCCCTGCTCGGCGCCCTGCTCCTGATCGTGCTGATCGCCGCGCCCTGGTGGGCCGGCCGGGCGGATATGCGGCTGATGGGCGAGATGTTCCTCTATCTCGCGCTGGCGTCCCTGTGGAACCTGATGGCGGGCTATGCCGGCCTGGTCTCGGTCGGCCAGCAGGCCCATGTCGGCTTCGGCGGCTACATGCTCTTCGCCCTGACCATGTTCGCCGGCCTGCACCCGCTCGCCGCCATCGCGCTGGCTGGCGTGCTCGGCGCGGTGATTTCGCTGCCGGTAGCCGTCCTCATCTTCCGCCTGCGGGGCGCCTATTTCGCTATCGGCACATGGGTGATCGCCGAGGTCTTCCGGCTCTCCTTCGCTCAGGTATCGTCGCTTGGCGGCGGCTCCGGCTCCTCCCTGCCGGTTGCCATCGTCAAGTCGCTCGCGGACAAGCGCGCCGCCCGCGAGGCGCTCAGCTACTGGCTGGCGCTCGGCGCGGCCGTGCTGGTCATCGCCGCGGTCTACCTCTTCCTGCGCTCCCGCAAGGGGCTTGCGCTCACCGCCATCCGCGACAACGAGCTGGCCGCGGGCTCGCTCGGCATCGATATCTGGCGCACCAAGCTCGTGGTCTACATCGTCTCCGCCGCGCTCACCGCCATGCTCGGCGCGCTGATCTTCCTGCAGAAACTCCGGATCTCGCCCGATGCGGCCTTCAGCGTGAACGACTGGACCGCCTTCGTGATCTTCATCGTGGTGATCGGCGGCATCGGCACCATCGAAGGCCCGATCATCGGCACGCTGATCTTCTTCGCCCTGCGGGAGACGCTGGCCGATATGGGCACGATCTATCTCGTCGTTCTCGGCCTCGTCGCCATCGTCGTGATGCTCAAGGCGCCGCGCGGTGTTTGGGGCCTCATCCGCAGCCGTTTCGACCTTCAACTCTTCCCGCTCGGCTATCGTGTGATCCGCCGCGGGCAATCAAAGGGAGCCTGACCCATGGCACGCCAGAAGACCGTCATCACCTGCGCGATCACCGGGGCGATCCACACACCGACCATGTCCGACGCGCTGCCCTACACGGCCGATGACATCGCCGCCCAGGCCTTGGCCGCCTCCGAGGCCGGCGCCTCGGTGCTGCACCTGCATGCGCGCAACCCCGAGAACGGGGCGGTCTCGATCAATCCCGACGATTTCGCCGCTTTCCTGCCGCTCATCAAGCAGTCCACCGATGCCGTGATCAACATCTCCACCGGCGGCAGCCTGAAGAACACCACCGACGAGCGCATCGCGCCGGCGCTGCGCTTCTCGCCCGAGATGTGTTCGATGAACATGGGATCGATGAACTTCTCCTTTCACCCGCTGGCCAAGCGCTATGACAGTTTCAAGTTCGATTGGGAGAAGGACTATATCGAGAATTCAGACAGTTACATATTCCGCAACACCTTCGCCGATATCGAGAACGCGGCGACCCAGCTTACCCCGCACGGCATCAAGTTCGAGCATGAATGCTATGATGTCGGCCATCTCTACAACCTGAAATTCTGCATGGATATCGGTCTGTTCAAAGCGCCGATCTTCATCCAGTTCATCTTCGGAATCCTCGGTGGCATAGGCCCGGAGATCGACAACCTGATCTTCATGAAACGCACGGCGGACCGGCTCTTCGGGACCGACTATCGCTGGTCCGTGCTCGGCGCTGGCGGGGCGCAGATGTCGCTGGCCACGACGGCCAGCCAGATGGGCGGCAATGTCCGGGTCGGGCTGGAGGACAGCCTCTTCATCTCCCGCAGCGTGCTGGCCGAGAACAACGCACAGCAGGTCGCCAAGATCCGCCGCATTGTCGAGGATCTGGGCTGCGAGGTCGCAACCCCGGACGAGGCCCGCGAGATGCTGGCGCTTAAAGGTGGCGACCGGGTGGCCTTCTGAGCCCGGCCACGACGGCCCGGTTGAAGGCCGGAAGGTTCAAGGAACGGGCTGGCAAGGGCCGGGAGGCGTAGACCGCCCTGCCTTTCGACCATGGCGATACACCCGGCGATCATTGGGTCGGCGTGAAAGAGCATGTTCCGTGAGGGTCCGCACCGTATTCCCCGCACCAGTTCCCGGAACACCGCGTCGAAGGTGAACGGGTTTCCATGTCATTGCCCTTCGGGACCCGAGGATTTTTGCGGTCTGGCTCGAAAGCCAAACAAGTTGGCATCTTTTCCAATACGCATCGCCGCCCGCTGCATGGATCGAGAGTGCAGGGGCAATTCAGGACGATCCAGGCGGAGAGATGCGATGACGATGATGAAACACCCGGGCACCGGCCCCTATCTTTCCAATGACGGCACATGGAGCTTGCCGCTGCCGGGCAGGAGTTGGAACGCCCATTCCTGCGAGCTTTCGGTTCCGGAGGGCTGCGAGGCGGATTTCGAGGCCGGAGCGCTGGTGCGCCTTTGCCGCCCCTTCGATGGACTGGGGGAAGACACCGACGGCGCGGCGCCGACGGATGTGCTCTGGCGGGTTGTTCGCGTGCGGACGGAGACCGAGGAGACGGTGCGACTGGTGTGGAAATCCCGTACGACGGCGCTCGTGGTGCCAACGGATGTCCTGGCATCTGTCCCGGCCGCATCTGTCCGGCGGGTCGAGCAAGCCCGCGCCGGGCTCGCATTTCAGGCAGCCTGATGGCGCGGCCAGGCCTGACAGGCCAGAGATTCGACGTTTCGGAGCAAGGCTCCGCAGATCAGATGCAGAACGCAGACCTGAAGCAGGGGGAACCACGGATGCCAGGCAAATTGCTCGTACTCGACGCAACAGACGTGCCGGACGCCTTGAGCGGCTACGATGTCATTCGGATGACTTCCGAAGATCTGGAGAGCGCGAACTGGCCCGCCGATCTTGACGCCATCGTTCTTGCGTCACCGGCCAGCGCTCCGCTCCTGGCACTGCGCAGGACCCGGCACACCCGACTTCTTCCCATCGTCGCCCTCGACTGCAACCTTGCCCGGTATCCGCTCTGCGACGGGGAACTGGATGCCGGGTTCCCGTCCCGCCTCGCAGAACATGCCCGGCGCCGGGAAGCGCTCGCGCTTCCGCCGGACGCCGAGGGCGAGGATCTCGTCATCAGCTATCTCTGGCAGCTGAGCGACAGACAGACGGCTTCGCCCCGAGATCGACGTCTCGCATCCCCAGATCTACCGCTACCCCCTTGTTGACGCGATGCTGGAAGGCAGTGCTGCACATTGGCTCGCGCGGGCGGAACGCCGCGGGTTGATCGAACGGGACGGGCTGGTCGACCGGTTGCGGGCCTGCCATTCCTGTGGCGGATCGCACCTGAACTACGTCGATTCCTGCCCACATTGCGACAGCATCGACATCGAGGAGGAGCGCGCGATCCACTGTTTCACCTGTGGCCATGTCGCCGAGGAACGGTCCTTCGAACGCGCCGAACGGCTCGTCTGCCCGAAATGCCAGACCCGGCTGCGCCATATCGGCACCGATTACGACCGGCCCATCGAACATGGCATCTGCCGGTCCTGCAACGAGCGGTTCATCGAGGCCGAAATCCATGCCGGCTGCCTCGATTGCGGCGCGGTAACGCCACAGGACGCCCTGAAGACCCGGACGGTCCGCAGCTACATGCTGGGGGCGCCCGGGGAGGAGCTTGCGCGCAACGGCCGCCTCTCCAGCCCCGTCGAGACGGAGCTCGGCAAATCGGTCGGCCGGGAGCAGTTCCTCTGGACACTGCAATGGCTCAACGCGAGCGCGATGTCCGGCGACGGGCAGGGCATGATGGCGCGGCTGGTCGCCACCGGCCCGCAGGACTCGTCCGACGACGCGCAGGCGCGCCGCGACCGGCTCGACCTCCAGATCCGCTCCCTTCTGGCGCCGACAGATGTGTGCCACAGCCCGAAGCCGGGCTGCACCCTGGTGCTGTTCCCGACGGACGGGCAGGGCCGCCTGCAGGCCTTCCTGCGCGAAGTGGAGACGCTGGTTGCCGCCTTCACCTCCGAGCAGACCGATATCTCGATTGCCGGCTATGCCCTTCCCGAGCCGGATGTCGCTTCCGACGCCGCTGCCTGGCTGGACGCCCTCGTCGCGAGCGACGCCGGCTGATGGATCCTGTCGGCCTCGCCCATATCGTCACGGCGCTGACCACCGCCGCCGGCAGCGATCCGGCGGTACTTTACCGGCTGGTGCCGATGATCCTCCTCCTCGAGGCACCGCTGATCATCCTCGTGGTCGCCGGGATGCTGCGGTGGCGCAGGAAGCATGACAGGCGTCCGGCCATGACGGATTTTCCGGACGTGTCCTGCATCATCACCTGCTACGGCGAAGGCGACGCCATCCGCAAGACCGTCGAGACGCTCTGCGAGCAGACCTATCGCGGCAATGTCGAGATCATCGCCGTCGTCGATGGCGCGGTGCAGAACCGGGACACCTACCAGGCGGCGCTCGACTGCCGCGAGATGGTGGCGCGCTATCCGCGCTGCAAGCTGGTCGTTCTGCCCAAGTGGCAGCGCGGCGGCCGGGTCTCGACGCTCAATGCCGGGCTTGCCTTCGCCAGCGGCGAGATCGTCATGAATGCCGATGGCGATACCTCCTTCGACAATGACATGCTCAACGAGATCATCCGGGAGTTCGAGGACCCGAACGTCCCTGCCGTGGGTGGCGCCCTGCGCGTCCGGAACTGGTCCAGCAGCCTCACCACGCGGATGCAGGCCTTCGAATACATGATCTCGATCCAGGGCGGGAAGACGGGTCTCGCCGAGTTCAACCTGCTCAACAACATCTCCGGCGCCCTTGGCGCGTTTCGTCGGGACTTCCTCCGCCAGATTGGCGGCTGGGATACCCATACCGCGGAAGATCTCGACCTGACCGTGCGGATCAAGCAGTATTTCGCCCGCCATCCGGACATGCGCATTCCCTTCGCCGGGCGCGCCATCGGCCATACGGACGCTCCGGAGACGCCGGGGCAATTGCTCAACCAGCGCCTGCGCTGGGATGGGGATCTCGTCTTCCTGTACCTGCGCAAGCACAGATTCGCCTTCTCGCCCGCGCTTGTCGGATGGAAGACGCTGATTTTCACCTTCGTTTACGGCGTTCTGCAGAATGTCGTGCTGCCCATTCTGATCGTGCTCTTCAACATCTGGCTCTTGCTGACCTGTCCGCCGCTCTACATCGCCGCGCTGCTGGTCGTGCAGTACCTGATCTACCTCGCCCTGTCGGCGCTCCTCTTCGGAGCCTTCTGGCTCGGTGTGTCCGAGCGCATGAAACAGGACAGCCGTGCATGGCTGTGGTTGCCGATATACCCGGTCTACACCCTCGGAATGCGCGTCTTCACGGCCTTCGCCGTGTTGAACGAGGTCCTCCGGCGCGGGCACGAAGATTCCAACATGGCGCCCTGGTGGGTGCTCAAGAGAGGTCGAAAATTCTGATGAAAGTCCGCTTCGAAGGCGTCAAACGCTCCGACCCCACGCAGGACAATGGCGCCAGGGTCTCCTACGCGCCCGCCAAACGCGCGGCCTTCCGGGGCCGCTGGTACCTGATGCTGCTGCTGGTGATCAGCCCGATCATCGCCTTTGGCTGGCTGGTGACCCGGGAAGAACTGCTTGTCCGCGCCGACGGTATCCTGACGACGAAGCCGGTCGTCTACAGCGCGTCGCAAAGTGGCTTCGTGACCGATGTCGTCGCCGGTCCCGGGACATTGGTCGATGTCGGCGCGGATATTCTCGAGCTGCGTTCGCCCGAGATCGACCGGAAGATCGAGCTCTGGAAGGCGAATGCCGCACTGCTTACAGCCCATCAGGAGGCGGCCGCCGCCCAGTTGCGGGAGGTTCTCGAAACCCACAGGGAGCGGCTCGAAGCGTCGGATGCGGATCATCGCAAGATCGCCGCGAAATATGCCGAGCTCGAGCAGAAGGGCCTGTTCACGCTGTCCGACCAGGTCCTGCTCAATGCCGAGCAGCGCGAATTGCTGGCCGAGATCAAGGATCTCGATATCGAGGTCGAACGTGCCGAAGCCATGCATGTCACCGACGCAACGGCCAATGAAATCCGCGAGATCGAGCTGCAGATCGCCATCGCCGAAGTGCAGCAGAAGGAGCTTGATCTCACCGCCAAGCTGCCCGGCGTGGTCAACCGCATTTTGGTGCGCGAAGGCGAATACGTCTCCGAGGGCGAGGAGCTGGCGGAGGTGTCGAATTTCGACCAACCTGTGGTCGAGGTCTATCTGCGCCCGGAGCGCATGAACTACGCGCAGGTCGGAAAATCCGTCACGGTGGTCCTGCCCGACCGCAGCCGGCACAGCGGCGAGATCCGCGACCCGGCCCAGATCGCCGACACGATCCCGCCGACGCTGGCCGGTCCCTTCGATGGGGCCAGGCGGGCGATCAGGGTGACGGTTCATCTCGACACCCCACCGGAGAACTGGGTCGAGGGCCTGCCCGTGGAGGTGCGTTTCTGATGCGCATCCTGGTCACCGGAGGGGCCGGGTATATCGGCTCCCACACCTGCCTCGAACTGCTCGCATGCGGGCATGAGCTGGTCGTTGTCGACAATTTCTGCAACGGCCATGAAGAGGCCCTCGGCCGGGTCGAGCGCCTCTCCGGCAAGCCCGTCACGGTGGTGGAGGGCGATATTCAGGACCGGGCGCTCATGACCAGCCTCCTGCGGGAGAAAGGCTCCGAGGCGGTCATTCATTTCGCCGGTCTGAAAGCCGTCGGGGACTCGGTGAGCGACCCGCTGTCTTTCTACACCAACAATGTCTTCGGCACGATTTCGCTCCTTGAAGCGATGCGGGACTGCGATGTCCGGAAGATCGTCTTCAGCTCTTCCGCAACCGTCTATGGCGATCCCCGCTGGCTGCCGATCACCGAAAACCATCCGCTCCGGGCCAAGAACCCGTATGGCACGACAAAGCTCGTGATCGAGGACCTGTTGCGAGACCTGTACCGGTCGGACAGCTCCTGGGCGATTGCCATGCTTCGGTATTTCAACCCTGTGGGCGCGCATGAGAGCGGCCGGATCGGCGAAGATCCAAAGGGCGTGCCGACAAATCTCATGCCCTTCATCGCGCAGGTGGCAAATGGCCGCCGCGACGAGCTTCGGATCTGGGGCGGCGACTATCCGACCCGCGATGGCACCGGCGAACGCGACTATAACCATGTCGTCGACCTGGCCGAGGGGCATGTCGCCGCCATCGAGGCGCTGGAAGCAGGCGGCATGAGCGAAGTTAACCTTGGCACCGGCACCGCCTATACGGTGCTGGACATGGTCAGGGCCTTCGAGGAAGTGTCCGGGCGTCCGATACCCTACAAGATCGTGGAACGCCGTCCCGGCGATGCCGCGAGCTGCTTTGCCGACCCGTCCCTCGCGGAGCAACGCTTCGGCTGGCGGGCGCGGCGCGGGCTGCTGGAAATGTGTCGCGATCACTGGCGCTGGGAACAGCAGAACCCCGATGGTTACCGGGATCGGTCGGCATAGCTCTGCAAATGCACCAGGTCGATCACCTTGTTGGCGAGCCGGGGCCGGATGAAGGCATCGACATTCCTGTGCGCCAGTGAGACGGCGATATCGTCCCGCAGGGTGCGATGCGGCAGCAGGGCCGTGTTCTGGACCACCATGCCGATCTCGTTCGCTCGCATCTCGCGCAGGTCTTCCTTTCCGAGCTTGCCGACATCGGTGCCGTTGAGCGGGATCTCCCCACCGGTCGGTTCGATCAGCCGGATGATATGGCGCACCAGGATCGACTTGCCGGAGCCGGACAGCCCCATGATGCAGAAGATCTCCCCTTTCTTGACGACGATGGAGACGTCGTGGACGCCGCAGATCTTCCAGACATATGGGTGACGACGACGCCATCCCTCTCCCGAGCACCATCCAGCATCGTCACGCTCTCGCTCTCTCTTGTTGGGGATCGAGGAACGACGGCGTGGTCACGGCGCGGGGCAGGCGCTTCATCTGCCCGACCAGCCGCCCGACCTCCAGCTGTGTTCCGATCCCCGTGTTCTCCACCGCGATCCGGGCCGATCACAATCGATCCTCCCGGACGCGATGCCGAGCGCAGAGGGGCAGGCTGGTGGCCTCACCCGATGAAGCCGGCCCTTGCGGGACGAAGGCCGGGTGTTGCGCCGCCATGTGAACGGATCCGGAGGGGGGAGGGGAGGGTGCCAGGCTCCCGTTGGGAACGGTCCGCAGGTATGTTCCTTGTGACCGGAAAGCCGGGATCGACGGGGACACCCGGCCTAGACGCGCGCTCTTTCGTCTTCCAGCCTCCGGGCCGCCTTTCCGGGCGCGCCTCCGAGGGGGGCGATCAGGCGGTAGAAGACCGGCGTCAGGAACAGGGTAAACACTGTCGCAAATCCGAGCCCGCCGACGATGACCCAGCCCACGGCCTCGCGGGCTTCGGCTCCGGCGCCCGAGGCGAGCACCAGGGGCAATCCGCCGAACACCGTGGAGACGGCCGTCATCATCACCGGGCGCACACGCAGGCGTACGGCGTCCCGGATCGCGGTGTCGATATCCAGCCCGCCTTCCCGCAGCTGGTTGGCAAACTCGACGATCAGGATGCCGTTCTTGGCCATGATGCCGATCAGGATCACCAGCCCGATCTGGCTGTAATAGTTGAGCGTGCCGCCGGTGAGCCAGATAGCCATGACCGCCGCGCCCAGCCCGAATGGGACCGTGAGCATGATCACCGCCGCCGAGGCAAAGCTCTCGAACTGGGCGGCCAGGACGAGCAACACGACAAGAAGCGCAATGGCGAAGACCTGCAGCGTTCCGGACTGGCTCTCCTCCAGCGTGGCCGCTTCCCCCATGAAGATCAGGCGCGCGCCGTCGGGCAGCACCTCCGCCGCGATCTCTTCCAGACGATTGGCAGCCTGGCCGAGGCTCACGCCCGGCCCGAGATTGGCCTCGCCGCCGACGGCGCGGGCGCGTTCCTCGCGCGCAAGGCTGGAGGCGGTGGATGTCTGGGTCAGGGTCACGACGGAAGAGAGCGGGACGAAGCTGCCGTCCTGGCTGCGGGCATGGACATTCTCGATATCGGAGGGGTCGACGATCGGCTTGCCGCCGGGGACGATCCGGATGTCGGTCTCGGTGCCTTCGACGAAGACTTCTGCCGCGACGATGCCGGTTGTCAGCGCATTGATGACGGTGGCGATGCTGGCCGGGTCAAGGCCAAGCTCGGTGGCCATTTCCCGGTCGATCTCCACGCTCAGCAGCGGGGTGGTCGCATCATAGGAGAGCCGCGGGTTGGTGAAGGTCGGATCGTCCTCCATCGCGTCCACAAGCGCGTCGCCCTGTTCGGCGAGGCGGTCATATTCACTGCCCAGCACGGCGAATTGCAGCCCGCGCCCGGCGCCGCGGATGCCCAGCGAATTGGGCGAGATCGTGAAGACGGACATGCCGGGGATGCGGGCGAGCTTGGGGGTGAGCTCGGCAAGAATCTCCTGCTGGCTGCGGGGCCGGTCTTCCCAGTCGGCCAGCCGTGAGATGATGAAGGCGCTCGAATTTCCACCCGCCCCGACAAGGGCTTGCACAACCTCGATCTCGCCGCTCTCGACATAGGGTTGCAACAGCGCCTCGACCTTCTCGACCTGGGCGCCGGTGAAGGCGAGGCTGGAGCCCGCGGGCGCCGAGCCCCGGATCATGAACATGCCACGGTCTTCCGGCGGGGTGAGCGTCGAGGAGAGATTGGCGAAGGTGCCGGCGGAAAAGATGGCAAAGGCGATGGCGATGCCGATCGTGACGGCAGGGTAGGCCAATGTGCGGTCCACCAGCCAGAGGTAGAGGCCGGACAGACCGCTGCGGGAGCGTTTCTCGTCCGCTTCCTCCGTCGCCTGGCCGGTGCGGCCGGGGTCCAGCGTTGCGGCCATGACCGGGGCGAGCGTAAGCGCCACGAAGGAGGACAGGGCCACGCAGAAGGCGAGCACGAAACCGAACTCGGCAAAGATGCCGCCCGCCTGCCCGGGGAGGAAGGAGATCGGGATGAAGACGGCGGCGAGGGTTGCCGTGGTCGAGATCACCGCGAAGAAGACCTCGTTGGTGCCAGTGGCCGCGGCGACATGCGGACCGAGGCCCTGGTGCCGTCGCCGCACGATGTTCTCGATCACGACGATGGCGTCATCGACCACCATGCCGGTGGCCAGCACCAGCGCCAGAAGGGTTATGGTGTTGATGGAGAAGCCGGCCATCCAGGCCGCGGCAATGGCGCCAATCAGCGAGACCGGGATGGTCACGGTGGGGATCAGCGTGGCCCGCCAGGAGCGCAGGAACAAAAAGATCACCCCGATCACGATCAGCACGGCCAGCCCGATCGAGGTTGTGACCTCGGCAATGGAATGCTCGATGAAGATCCCGTCATCGGAGACGATGACCAGCTGCACATCCTCGGGAAAATCCGCCTGCATCCGCTCGACCTCGGCGCGCACCTGCTGCGAGATTGTCAGGGTGTTGCCGAGGGACTGGCGCACGATGGCCAGCCCGACAGTGCTCTGCCCGGCGACCCGGGCGACGATGTCACGCTCCTTGGCGGTGAGCTGCACGAAGGCCACGTCGCCCACCCTGGTATAGGGGTCGATGCGCAACTCGGAGATGATATCGGCGGTGACCGTCGGGTCCGAATTGCGCAGAAGCACCGTCTGGCTGCCGGATTCGAGATCGCCGAGGGCGGTGTCGATGCGCAGCGTCCGCAGCGCGGCCTCCACATCGGCAATCTCCAGCCCGCGTCCGACCAGCCCGTTCAGGTTGACCTCGATGCGGAACTCGTCCTGCTGTTCGCCCATGATCTGGACCTCGGCCACGCCGTCGATGGCCGAAAGCCGGTCGGAGACCAGCCCTTCGGCAAGGTCGGTCAACTCGACCATCGGCGCGGCGCCCATCAGGGCAAGGCGGATGATCGGGTCGGCGTCGGAATCGTTCTTGGTGATGGTGGGGTCGTCGATCCCCTCGGGCAGGTTGCGCTCGGTGCGTGAGATGATCTCGCGCACCTCGTTGGCGGCAACGTCGATATCGGTGCTGTCGGTCAGCTCGATGGTCAGGCGGCTGGAGCCGTAGCTGGAGGTCGAGGAGACGGATTTCAGCCCGTCCAGCTGCGCCAGCGCGTCCTCGATCACCTCGGTGACCTCGGTGTCCATGGTTTCGGGCGCCGCCCCCTCCCAGGTGACGCGGACCGAGACGATGGGCTGGTCCACATCCGGCATCTCGCGCACCTCGACGGCCGAGAAGGCCGCGAGCCCGGCAATCGCGATCAGCAGGTTGAGGACAATGGCCAGGATCGGGCGCGAGACGAAGAGATCCGCCAGCCCGGCGCGGAGCTTTCTGTGCGGCATCAGTTCGCGCCCCTGGCGGTGGTCACCTTCGCACCCTCGCGCAGCTTCTGCACGCCTTCGACCACGACCTGCGCGCCCTCGGCCAGCTCGGCCTCGAGCCAGACCACGTCGTTCTGGCGATTGCGGATCGCAACCGGTTCCGGGCGGACCAAGCCGTCCTCGACGACCCAGACCGAGGCGCCGTTGCGGCTCCATGTGATCGCATTGGCCGGAACAGAGGGCAGGGCCGGGTTCTCATGCGCCAGGATCACGGTGAAGATCAAGCCGGGCAGCATCAGCCCATCGGCATTGTCGACACCGGCGCGCACCTTGATCGTCCGCGTCGTGCTGTCGATGCGGCCGTCATATCCCTCGACGACGCCTTCGAAGACGCGCCCCGGCAGCGAGCCCGTGGCCAGCCGGACAGGCTGGCCGACCTGCACGATGCCCGCGGCGCGGTCCGGCAGGCCGAACTCGATGCTCAGGGAGGAATGATCGGTGATCCGCACCACCTCCGCGGCGGCGCCGAGATACACGCCCGGCTCCACATCCGTCAGCCCCAGCGTGCCGGAGATCGGCGCGCGAATGGTCTTCTGTTCAAGGTCGTATTCGGCCTTGGCCAGCGTTGCCTCGGCGATCTCGACCTGGGTTTCCGCTTCCGTCAGCGCGACCTCGGAGATGACACCGCTATTGGCCTGCCGGAGCGCGGTGTAGCGTTCCAGTGCCGATCGTGCCTCCGACAGGCTGGCCTGCGCACTGCGCAGCTGGATCCGTTCGACCTGATCGTCGAGCGACACCAGCGCATCGCCGGCCTCGACCGCCTGGTTGGCCCCGAAATGCAGCTGAGTCACCTTGCCCGCGACCTTGGTCTCGACATTGACGCTGGCCTGCGCCCTGGCGGTGCCGACCGAGCGGAAGATATCCATGAAGGGCGATGTCTCGACCGCCGCAATGGTCACGACGGTCGCACCGTCTCCGGGCCCGCGCCCGCGTGGCCCCGCCGATGGCGGACCGCCGGCAGTGTCCGAGACGGGGGGCGATCCCGCGCCATCCGGGTCACGCCCCGGAATGCCGAAGGTCAGGCCCCAGGCTACCGCGACGATGATCAGCCCTGCCAGGACGGACATGATTTGCTTCACTTGCGCGTCTCCCCACCTCTCGGTGATTTCGAAGCGGGCGGATCTCCCGCCCTTCAGGCCTTCATACGGAGCCGCGTCGCGGTTCCGTCGTTGAATGCGTGAGGCAAATCCGTGCGGCCTCGTGGTGCCACCTATAGCGGGGCTCCGGCGGGCACTCCATAATGAGTCACTCGGAGCAGGAAGTAAGCAGGGGGCGCCGGACGGCCCGGAACCGACGGGGGTGGGACCTTCCGGGACGTTGCGTGTTGTGCCTGTTCCGGCTGGGTGGGGAAGGGGCAGGGCATCAAGCCGCCCTGCACTCCAACTGGGCGAGCCCGTCACGGACATCAATCGAGCAAGGGCGAGAGTTCTCCCTCGACGGTATTGCTTCTGGCGGGGAGGACGGGGTTGCTGCTGTCGCCATGAGTGTGACAACGCGCAGGCAGACCGAAGCCGGGGCAGCGGCTAGCGGGATCGCAACCAGGCCAGCAACGTGTTCGCGTCCGATACCTGCACCGGAACGCCCGGGGGATTGTCCTGAAATCCGGGTTCCGCGAAGAGTTTGCGGATCTCTCCATCCTCGACATACATGGAATAGCGCCAACTGCGGTGCCCCATGCCCTGATCGCTCCGGCTCACCAGCATTCCCATTCCCTCGCTGAAGTTGCCGTTTCCGTCCGGCAGCATCGACACCTTCTCGATCCCCAGCTGTCTTGACCATTGATGCATGACGAAAGCGTCGTTGACCGACAGGCAGACCACGTCGTCAATGCCAAGGGCCATGAATTCGTCATACATGGCCTCGAACCCGGGAAGATGGCTCTCGGAGCAGGCGGGCGTGAAGGCTCCGGGCAGGGCGAAGAGCACGATACGACGATCCGCAAAGACGCTCCGGGACGAAACCTCTTTCCATTCGAACGGGTTCGGTCCCGCCAGGGCATCGTTTCGAACGCGTGTGTGAAAGACCGTCTCGGGGACGCGTTTGGGATGCATCGTTATCTCCTGTCAATGGAACGGCTTTCGAAGCCGCGCCAGCCCTGTTTGACCCCGTGCCGCAAGACCGGACACGGAGTTCGCCGCAGACTGTTCCGATCCGCGGCTCTTTCATCATCACCGTCTTCCGCCTTCCTGCAAACCCCCCGATGGACACAGTGCGGCGAGCTTGCCAGCGTCTGCCGGTCCCGGCGGGCAGGCGCCTTGCCACCCGCAGACAGGCTTGAACCTCGTTTGGCCGGGCCGGGACAATGGGCAGATCACAGGTAGTTTGGCGTCACTCCACCGGCAGGCGCTGGCCCGGCCGCCGGTGTGGGGCGCGACATCCGCTGGGAACCGCCGCGCCATCCTCTGGTCTGGCGCCAATGTCCTTTGCAACCTGTCTCCTATTGTCCGGGCTCCGGGTCGTCGCGTCCCGCGAAGGCTGCCCTTGCAGCCAATGACGGCGAAGCGTCGCCTTCCTCCCGCGCCCAGGGCCAAGGCCCACGGACCCTGCATGGCGGCTGCTTGCCCATGTTCAGGCGAATATCCAGTGTTCCGTGGGGCGGCTGGTTTCACGCATCGATCACGATTGTCTTTGATCGGTCCTCCGGTAAGGTTGCGCCATGAACAGTTTCACTCTGTCCGAGCTCCATGATTGTGTGGTCAATCGGTGGTCTCCGCAAATCGGGGACCCGACAGCGATGGGATGGTTCACGGTCGCCGCCTATTTCGCGACCGCCTGGATGTGTTTTGCCGCTGGGCGCGCGCGTGTCCAGGATCGCGGCTTCTGGGTGTTCCTGGGCCTGGTCCTCCTGCTCCTTGGCGTGAACAAGCAGTTCGATTTTCAATCCGCACTGACCGCTACCGGGAGATGTGTTTCGCAGTTGCAGGGCTGGTACGAGGAGCGCCGCCGATTTCAGTTCCTTTTCATCGTGGGTCTTCTCGTTGTGAGCGGAATTGTGTTCCTGTTCGTGATGTCGAAAATGATCGCCCGCCTGCATCGCGTCGGGGTGGCGCTTTTCGGATTTGGAGCCTTGTCCGTTTTCGTTCTCGTCCGCGCGGTCGGGTTCTATCGATTTGACGCCTTGATCGGAACGAGCCTGTTGGGTGCCCGGATGAACTGGGTCCTGGAACTTGGCGGTATTGCCTTGATCCTTCTCAACGCCGTTGTCGCGTCTTTCGGGGCACGAGACTTGCCGCGAAAGACGAAAGGGCGGGAGCAATCCTCTTAGCCCGGAGCCTCAGGGCACCGGCAGAAAGAATGCCGCCTCTGAAATCGAACGCGCGGTCTCATGTCCCGAACCGGAGCCGGAGATCGGGGCGGACCCGCCGCCCGCCCGCAAGATCGGCATCGGGCGCATCGGCGCAAGCCTCGGCAGGCCCGCGCCAACGGCATCCAAGGACTGTTTCCGCGCCGCGATTGCTCGCGCCGGCGGCGCAGGGATCGGCCATGTCCGGCACGCGCGCGTCGCCAGCGCCGGAGCTACCCCGCCTCGCGCAGCCGCCGGACTAGCGAGGACGTGTCCCAGCGGCCGCCGCCGAGCTTCTGGATGTCCTTGTAGAACTGGTCGACCAGCGCGGTCACAGGCAGGCTGGCGCCGACCTCATCCGCGGTGGACAGGCAGATGCCAAGATCCTTGCGCATCCAGTCCACCGCGAAACCATGCTCGAAATGGTCTTCCAGCATGGTCTCGAACCGGTTCATCATCTGCCAGGATCCCGCCGCGCCACCGCCGATCACGTCGATCACGGCGCGCCCGTCGAGCCCCGCCTTCTCGGCGAAATGCAGCCCTTCGGAGAGCCCCTGCACCAGCCCGGCGATGCAGATCTGGTTGACCATCTTGGTGAGCTGGCCCGCGCCGCTTTCGCCCAGCCGCCGGCAGGCCTTGGCATAGGAACCGATGATCGGCTCCGCCCGCGAGCAGGCCTCCTCGGTGCCGCCACACATCACGACAAGCTGGCCGTTCTCGGCCCCGGCCTGGCCGCCGGAGACAGGGGCGTCGACGAAGCTGACCTGCAGGGCGTCGGCGGCGGCGTACATCTCGCGGGTCACCTTTGCCGAAACGGTCGTGTGATCGACAAAGACACTGCCCGGCGCCATCGCCGCGAGCGCCCCGGCCTCGCCGGTGCAGACCTGCCGAAGATCGTCGTCATTGCCGACGCAGGCCATCACGAAATCCTGCCCCGCCGCCGCCGCGGCCGGCGTTGGCGCGGCGGTGCCGCCGAACTCGGACACCCAGTTCTCGGCCTTTTCCGCGGTGCGGTTATAGACCGTCACCGCGTGGCCCGCCTTCGCCAGGTACCCTGCCATCGGATAGCCCATGACCCCCAGGCCGAGGAATGCAACTTTAGCCATGTCCGGCTCCTTCAATTTCAGAGAAGATCGCCCGGCGTGTCGCCGGCGAAAAATGCGTCGAGATTGTCGAGGGCACGGAAGCCCATCGCGTCCCGGGTGCGCGTGGTCGCGCTGCCGATATGGGGCAGCATGAAGATGTTTTCATGCGCCGCGAAAGCCGGATTGCCGCCCGGTTCCACCTCGAAACAGTCCAGCCCGGCGGCGGCGATATGCCCGTGTGTCAGGGCGTCCAGCAAGGCCGCCTCGTCGACCAGCGCGCCGCGCGCCGTGTTGACCAGGATTGCACCGGCAGGCAGTTTCGCCAGCCGCTCCGCGTTCATCAGGTTGCTGGTCTCGGGTGTAGCGGGACAATGCAGCGACAGGAAATCCGACACCGCCAGAAGGCTTTCGAGATCGGCGTGATAGGTCGCTCCAGCTTCAAGCTCCGGAGAGAGCCGGGTCCGGTTGCAGTAGTGGACCTCCATGCCGAAGCCGCGCGCGCGCGCGGCCATGACGCGACCGACCCGTCCCATGCCGACAATGCCGATCCGCGATCCCGTCACCTGTTTGCCGACCATGAAGGACGGGCTCCAGAAGTCCCAGGCGCCGGTGCGCACCATGCGGTCGCCGGCCACCGCGTGCCGCGCTGCGCCGAGCATCAGCAGCATCGCGATCTCGGCAGTCGCATCGGAGAGCACGTCGGGCGTGTTGGTCACAGCGATGCCCCTGGCCTTGAGTGCGGCGAGGTCGCAATGATCCACGCCGACCGAGTGATTGGCGAGGATCTTCAGCCGCGGATCGAGCCGCGCCACGACCTCGGCGCTGAAATGCTCCGAATGGCAGGGCATGATCGCATCGACACGGGCGCTCATGGCGACAATCTCCTCGGCGCTTGCCGGCAGGTCCGCCTCGTTCAGGATCACGTCATAGTTTTCGCGGGCCCGCGCGATCGTGGCATCGGAGACGCGCCGCGGGAGCCAGAGAACGGGCTTTTCACTCATTTCTTCGGCTTCCGGATGGCTTCTTCCCAGAAGTTGTAGAGGGCGAGACTGATCACGAACCCGGCGATGAGAGTGAAGGGCAGCCCGCCCCAGAATCCGGCGAAGCCGGTCGAGATGCTGTGGGCGAGGCCGATGATGAAGATGGCCCAGAGCGACGTGCCGATAAGGCCCATGGTGATATTGGTCAGTCGGGACATGTCAGGTTTCCTCCTCACTGTCGGAAAGGGTCTTCAGGAGCCAGGACGCCGTGCGCAGGAGCCGGTCGTCCAGCTCGGCAGGGCCGACAAGCTGGGTGCCGATCGGCAGCCCCTGCGCGCCGACAAGGATCGGCAGGTTCACGCAAGGCAGTCCGGCCAGGGTCCAGATCCTGCAGAAGGCCGGGTCCCCGGTCGTGTTCGCGGACAGGAGAGGCGCCTCGCCGGTGGCGCTCGGCGCGAGGATCGCGTCGAACTCGTTGAAATGTCCGGCGAAGAATGCCTCGGCGGACGCCTTGACCGCCTGCGCATCCTCGTATTGCGCCTGGCTGATCTTGCGGGCACGTTCGATCACGGCCTGCAGGGTCGCACTCAACCGGTCCCGGTCCCTGTCGATCAGCTCCTCGAAGTTTTGCAGGAACTCGTATTCGTGGATCGTCTCCTGGACCTGCCCCAGCTCGGACAACTGCGGTGCCACGTCGAAGCGTTCCACGCGCGGCCCGAGCGCCTCCAGCACCTGCTCGTATCCAGCCCGCGCATCCGGATCGAGGCGGTCATGGAAGGCGAGGTCGAACCAGGCGATATCCGGCGTCACCGGCGGCTCGGCCTGCACCCCGGCGACCATCGCCGGGCGCGGGCGCGGCAGGCTCAGCGGATCGCTCGGATCGTAACTTCCTAATACCTCCGCCAGCAGTGCGATATCCTCCAGCGTTCGGCCGAAGACACCGACCTGGTCGAGGGTCTGGGAGGTCCGCAGGACGCCCTGTCGCGAGATGACGCCGCGTGTCGGCTTGAAGCCGAAGGTGCCGCAGAACGAGGCCGGACGAATGACCGAGCCGGCGGTCTGCGTGCCGATCGCGAGCGGCACATGGTGCGCGGCGACCGCTGCGGCGGAACCGCTGGAGGAGCCGCCCGGCGTGCGATCGGCATCCCAAGGATTTGTCGTGCTGGTCGGATGCGCGAAGGCGAACTCGGTGGTTCGGGTCTTGCCGAGGATCACCGCGCCGGCTTCCCGCAGCCGCTCGACGATACAGGCATCCGCCGCTGGCCGGTTGCCCTCGAAGATCGGCGATCCGAAACCTGTTGGCGCATCGGCGGTGTCGATGATGTCCTTCAGCCCGACCGGCACGCCGTGCAGCGCCCCGGTTGCCCGGCCGGATCGACGGATCTCGTCCATCTCCCGGGCCTGGACCAGCGCCGCCTCCGCGTCGAGATATTTCCAGGCCCGGATGGCGGCATCGGTTTCGGCAATGCGCGACAGGCAGGCCTGCACCAACGCCTCCGAAGTCAGGACACCGGATCGGATCTCCGCGGCCGCCTGCGCGGCCGGGAGGGTTGTCAGGTCACGGTTGGTCAAGGCACGTATTCTCCGAAAAGTGCGTCCGGCAACCAGAGCGCGATGCCCGGGAACTGGTACATCAACACCATGCAGAGGATCACGATGCCGAGATAGGGAATGATCCCGCGGAAGATCTCCATCAGCTCGATCTGGTTCTTGAGCACCCCCTTCAGGTAATAGGCCGACATCGCCATCGGTGGTGTGAGGAACGATGTCTGAAGGTTGAGCGCCACCAGCATGGCGAAGAAATACGGGTTGACCCCGAAAGTCTCAAGCATCGGCAGGAAGATCGGCACGAAGATGATCAGGATCTCCGACCATTCCAGCGGCCAGCCGAGCACGAAGATGATCAACTGTGCCATGATCAGGAACTGCCAGGGTTTCAGCTCCATCGCCAAGACCCAGTGTTCGATCACGTCATGCCCGCCGAGATAGGAGAAGATCGACGCGAAGGTCCAGGAACCGACAAACAGCCAGCAGACCATCGCCGTGGCCTTGGCGGTCAGGAACACGCTCTCCTTGACCCGTTCCCAGGTCAGGGAGCGGTAGATCGCCGCCAGAACCAGCCCGCCGAGCGCGCCCATCGCCGCGGCTTCAGCCGGGGTCGCAAGCCCGCCAAGGATCGAGCCCAGGACCAGCGCAATCAGCACCGTCAGCGGCACGAAGGACACCAGCAGGTCGAGATAGATCTTGGAGGGTGGCGGCACGTCCTCTTCGGAGGGTTTGGGCGCCAGCGACGGGTTCAGCATCACCCGTACCATCACGTAGACAATGTAGAGCCCGGCCAGCAGCAGCCCCGGGAACACGGCCGCCGCGTAGAGCCGCAGGGGCGAAAGCTCGGCGATGGCCGCATAGACGATCAGCATGATCGAGGGCGGGATCAGGATCCCCAGCGTGCCGCCGGCACAGATCACCCCGGAGGCGAAGCTGCGATTGTAGCCGGCCTGCGCCATGGTCGGATAGGCCAGGAGCCCCATCAGTGTCACCACCGCGCCGACGATGCCCGATGCGGTCGAGAACACCGCGCAGGTCAGCAGGGCGGCAATCGCCAGCGACCCCGGCAGGTTGCGCGCCGCCATGTAGAGCGAAAAGAACAACCGATCGACGATATTGGCCCGTTCGACCACGTATCCCATGAACAGGAACAGCGGGATCGCCACCAGCGTGTCGTTCTCCATCACCGAATAGGTGTTCTGGTTCAGCAGGTAGAAGATGTTGTTGTTGAAGATGTCCGAAAACGTCTCCGGCGCGCCATTGTAATAGGCGTAGTAGCCAAAGCCGACGCCCATCGCGAGCAGCGTGAAAGCGATGGGAAACCCGAGCAGTACCAGCAGGATGAACAGGCACAGCATCAGGATCGCAACATGGGGATCCGTCATTTTGTTGTTTCTCTTGTCTCGTCGGCGTTGCCATAGATTTCGGGATGGTCTTCCTGCATGTGCATCAGCATGTCCTCGGTCTCGCGGACATCGTCGATGCGCGGAAGCCATTCTCCGCTGCGCATTGCCAGCCAGCATCTCATCATTTCCGCAGCACCCTGCAGCATCAGCAGCGCACCGGCGATCGGGATCAGCGTCTTGAAGAAGTAGATCTGGATCCGGGCCGGGCTGTTCCAGCTGACTTCCTTGTAGCGCCAGCTGTCAGAGGCGATTTCCCAGCCATACCAGAACAGGGCGAACATGCCGGGAAAGAAGAACAGGATGTAGAGCACGAAATCGATGCGGGCCTGCCAGCGGACCGAGAACAGCCGGTAGACCACGTCACCGCGCACATGCGCGTCCTGCGCCAGTGCATAGGCGCCGGCCATCAGGAACAGCGCCCCGTACATCTGCACCATCATGTCGAAGGCCCAGACGGTCGGCGCGTTCAGCGCGTAGCGCACGAACACCTCGTATGACACCGACAGTGTCAGAATAAGAATGCACCATCCGAAAGCCTTGCCGACCCATTGGCTCAGCCCTTCGATGGCGTGGATTGTCTTGATCAACGGCTCACCCCCACCGCAAAGGTCGCATTACGAAGGCCGCGGTCACGCGGCCTTCGTTCCGATTCAAGCTTGCCTCGGCGTCAGCCGAAATAGTGCTTGTAGGCGAGACGGTAGTCCGGCTGGTTCAGCCCGAGATAGTACATCACGTCCTTGGCATAGGCCTTCTGCGAGTCGACAACCTTCTTGAAGAAGGGCTCTTCGGCAGAGATCCGGTCGACCACCTTGTCCCAGGCCACAAGCTGGGCCTCCATGACGCTGTCCGGCGTCCGGTAAACATTCACGCCCTGCTCTTCGCGCAGGGTCCGGAGATCCTTCGCGTACTGGGTGGTGTTGTTCCACCAGAAGTTGGAGTTCTCCGCCATCGAGGCGTTCTTGATGATCGCCTTGTGCGCGTCGGACAGGCCTTCGAACTTCTCCTTGTTGAAGGTGATCTCGAAGAATTCCTGGCTCTGGTGGAACGAGGCCAGGTGATAATGCTTCGAGACGTCCTGCATGCCGAATTCACGGTCCGAGGTCGGGTTGTTGAACTCCGCCGCGTCGATCAGCCCGGACTTCATCGCCGGCTGGATCTCGCCGCCCGGAAGCTGGACGACCGACATGCCCATCTCGAGCAGAACGTCGGCGGCCAGGCCGACGGTGCGGTATTTCAGGCCCTCCATCTGGCTGGCATCGGTGATCTCTTCCTTGAACCAGCCCAGCGGCTGTGCCGGCATCGGCGAGTTGAAGAAGGACACGACGTTGAGCCCGAGCTCCGCCATCAACTCGTCGAACAGCTCCTGACCGCCGCCATGATGGATCCAGCCCAGCACTTCCTGGCTCGACCAGCCAAAGCACGGGCCGGTGCCGAACAGCGAAGCCGCCTTCGACTTCGAGTACCAGTAGGCACAGACGTAATGCGCGGCATCGAGCACGCCGCGATGCACGGCGTCCTGCATCTGGCTGGTTTTCACGACCGAATTGACCGGAAGAACCTCGATCTGCAGCGTCCCGCCGCTCATCTCCGCCACTCTCTGCGCGAAGGTCTTTGCGTTCTCGAGCCAGATGCCACCTCCCCAGGCGGCCTGCATTTTCAGGGTCGTCGTGCCCTGGGCCCGCGCAATCGCAGGTGCGGCGAGTGCGGCGGCGCCAGCAAGCGCGGATCCGCGCAGGAATTTCCTGCGGCTCGTTTGATTGGTCATGATGTCCTCCCAGAATCATAGTTTGTTCGCGGCCCGTCCCGGAGGCCGGAAACCGCCATACCTTGTCGCGGTACAGATCGAACTTACCCTAATCCCAGCTTTTTTCAATTTTTCCGGAAATACCTGTACCGTGATCCATACTCACATTAACATATTGAAATTATTTGAGGTTGGAATTTCCAACTATTCACTGGCGGCGAAGAATTTCCTTCGCTATGAAGCGCTTGCACCGAAAGTTGGAGGGCAGGAATGACTCATACCAAGGTCGTGGGGCCTCGCGGCAGGCCCGCCAACGCGTTCTCGGACTCCGGCCAGACCGTGATCGTTGCGCTCGATCGGGGGATGCGAGTCCTTGAACATATCGCATCGAGCAATGGGGCCTCCTTGTCGGATCTGGCGCGCGCCACGGGGATCCCGGTGGCGTCGATGCATCGCATCCTGGCAACGCTGAAAGCCAGCGACATGGTCGAGTTCTCCGACACGCTCCAGAAATGGTTCATCGGCACGCAGGCGTTCCGGATCGGGAATGCCTATCTGAACCGGTCGAATATCGTCGAAGCGGCGCGCCCGATCATGCGCGAGCTTTCCGAACAGACCGGTGAGACCTGCAATCTCGCGGTGGAAAACAGCGGCGATGTGGTGTTCCTTTGCCAGGTGGAGTCGGACAATCCGATCCGCGTGTTCTTTCGGACCGGCACCCGTGGTTTCATGCATGCATCCGGCATTGGAAAGACGCTGATGGCGCATATGAGCCCGGCACAGGTCGATGCGATCCTGCAAAGCAAGGGGCTTCCCTCCTTCACTCCCAACACCATCGTGGACAGGCAGAAATTCCGCAATGAGCTCAGACTGGTTCGCGAGCGCGGCTGGGCGCTCGACGATGAAGAGCGGTTCATCGGGATGCGCTGCATCGCCGCCCCGATCTTCAACTCCTTCGAGGAAGCCGTGGCCGGGGTCTCGGTTTCCGGCCTTACCCTGCGCCTTCCAGACGACAGGATCGACCATGTGGGACGGCTGGTGAATGAGGCGAGCCAGCGCGTGACCGACGCCTTCAATGGGCGGCTGCCCGACTAGCGCCAAGCTGTGCCGGCCCTGCGACGGGGTGAAAATCCCGGCTGAACGCATGTCGATCATCGCTCCAGTTCGCATTGTCGGGAGCGCTCCCGCTGACCTTGCGGAGGGCTGGCCTTGTCGGGGCGATCCTGCCCCCAACCCCATCGCGCTGAAATAACCCGCATTTTCGCGGACCGTCGCGGCCCCGGGCGCAACTGCGTGCCGAACGGGCCGGATTGGACCTAACAAAAGTCAAGGCGCCCCCCTCCATCTGCGGCGCATAGCTTGGGCAACGCAACGATTGCGACCGAGGCTCAATGCAACCGCAACCCGAAAGAAGGCAGACCAGGAACCCGCCGAGGCCGCGGCAGCGGCTGGCGTTTCTCGGCGTTCTGATTCTTTCCGTGATCCTGCAATCCGTCGCGCCGATGCCGGTGCTGGCGCGCCAGGCCGATCAGGTGATCGAGATCTGCGGCGCATATGGTGTCTCGGAGATCCGGCTCGATGCCGACGGCAACGCGGTCCCGCTTGACCAGGCGCCTTGCAGCAATTGCAGGGAGTGCCCGCTTTGCATGATCGCAGCGGCCTCCGACCTGCCCGGCGAGACCTCCTGGCACCGGAATGCCCATGCCTCCCTGAAACAGGCTCCGACTGAAAGCGACACCCACACAGAGAGCCCGGCGCGGTTCTGGGCAGATAATCGCGGACCACCGGCCCGCACCGAAAAGGCAAAACACTTGGCTATGAAAGATTTCATGGGGCCGCCCCGGATCGAAGGGAGGGCGCCATGGATGTGAAGCGCGTCTTCACCGGCTGGTTCCTTGCCCTTGCGCTCGCGGCCACCCTCCTTGGGAGCGTCGCAGGCAAGGCGCATGCGGAAACGCTCGCCAGCTTCCTTCCCAAACTCACCGCGTCCGATTTCCACCCCGATGCCGAAAGCTTCGGTCCTGTCCGGGATGACATCGCCGTCGCGCCGTTGCTCAAGGGCGGCGAGACGCTGGCCTGGGCCTTCCTGACATCGGATTTCGTCGGCACCACGGGCTATTCCGGCAAACCGATCCACGTGGTTGCGGCGGTCGACACGGACGCAGTGCTGACCGGCGTCCAGCTGGTCAAACATTCCGAACCCATCGTGCTGATCGGCATTCCCGACAGCAAGGTGAAGGCGCTGACCCAATCCTATGCCGGTCTGGACCTGAAGGCGGAGGTCGTCGAATACGGCTCCGCGCATGATCTCGACATCATCTCGGGCGCGACCGTCACCATCATGGTGATCGACGATTCCATCGTGCGCGGCGGCATCAAGGTCGCCCGGGCGCTTGGTCTTGGCGGGCTGGCGCCGGAAGTGACCGGTCCGAAACGCGCGCTGGACCTGTCGCTCACCGATACCGCCAATTGGGCAACGCTGTCCGGCGATGGCTCGATCCGGCGGATGACGCTCGATGTCGGGCAGGTGAACGCGGCCTTCGCGGAGACCGAAGACGCGCGCGCCATCAAGCGCCCCGAGAAAGGCGCGCCGGACGATACCTTCATCGACATGCACATGGCGCTGGTCTCGGTGCCGTCGATCGGCCGGTCGCTGCTGGGGGACAATGAATACAACAACCTGACCGAGCGGCTGGAAGAGGGCGAGCACGCGATCCTCGTGCTGGGGCGCGGCAGCTATTCCTTCAAGGGCTCGGGCTATGTGCGCGGCGGCATCTTCGACCGGATCCAGCTGATTCAGGGCGATAATTCGGTGCGTTTCTTCGACAAGCAGCACCGCCGGCTGGGCGATCTGGCCACGCCGGACGGGCCGAGCTTCAAGGAGCTGGACCTGTTCAGGATCCCGGCCGATGCGGAGTTCGACCCGGCCGAGCCGTTCCGGCTGCAATTGCTGGTGCAACGGTCGGTGGGGGCGCTGGAACGTGTCTTCCTGACCTTCGATCTTGGATACAAGCTGCCGGAACGCTTCCTGCTGCCGCCGCCGGCGCCGCAGGTCCTGGACAGCGCCGAGGATGAGGCCGCCGCGAAAGCTGCGCTCTGGCAGCGGATCTGGAAGGACAAGACGCTCGAGATCGCCGTTCTGGGCATCATGCTGCTGGTGCTGACGGCGACCTTCTTCTTCCAGTTCCAGGCCACGGTGAGCGCCCGGACCTTCTACTGGTTCCGCATCGGATACCTGACCATGACGCTTGTCTTCATCGGCTGGTACGCCAACGCGCAGCTTTCGGTGGTGAACCTGATGGCGCTGGCCGGGCAGATGCGGGAGGGGTTCTCCTGGGACGCCTTCCTGATGGACCCGCTGGTCTTCATCCAATGGTTCGCCGTCGCCGCCGCGCTGCTCTTCTGGGGTCGCGGCGCCTATTGCGGCTGGCTCTGCCCGTTCGGTGCGCTCCAGGAGCTGACAAACCAGATCGCGCGCTTTTTCAAGGTGCCGCAATGGACCCTGCCCTGGGGGCTGCACGAGCGCCTCTGGCCGATCAAGTACATGATTTTTCTTGGCCTCTTCGGCGTTTCGCTGGGGTCGATCCAGATGGCCGAACAACTGGCCGAGGTGGAACCCTTCAAGACCGCGATCATCCTCAAGTTCGTCCGCGACTGGCCATTCGTGGTCTTCGCCGTCGCGCTTCTGGTCGCTGGCCTCTTCATCGAGCGCTTCTATTGCCGCTATCTCTGCCCGCTCGGTGGCGCGTTGGCGATCCCGGCGCGGATGCGGATGTTCGACTGGCTGCGCCGCTACAAGGAATGCGGCGCGCCCTGCCAGACCTGCGCCAATGAATGCCCGGTGCAGGCGATCCACCCCACTGGCGAGATCAACCCGAACGAATGCGTGGACTGCCTGCATTGCCAGGTCCTGTACCAGTCCAAAACCAAATGCCCCGTGGTCATCAAGCAGATGAAACGGCGCGAGAAGGTCGGCTCTCCGTTGAAGATGCCGCCCGCAAACCACCCGAACACGAAGAAACCGGAACCTGATGGAGGGAACGCCCATGTCTGAGAAAATGAAACAACTGGCGATGACACGCCGCGGAATGCTCGGCGCAACGGCCACCGGGGCGGTGCTCGCCTCCGCTGGTTTCGGCGGAACGATGATGTCTGCCACCCAGGCGAAGGCCGCGGCTGGAACCGCGAGCCTCGAACCGGGCGAGTTGGACGATTATTACGGCTTCTGGTCCTCCGGCCAGACCGGCGAGCTGCGCATCCTCGGCGTGCCGTCCATGCGCGAGCTGATGCGGGTGCCGGTGTTCAACCGCTGCTCGGCCACCGGCTGGGGCCAGACCAACGAGAGCCTGAAGGTTCTGACCGAGGGCCTGACCGAGGAGACGAAGCAGTTCCTCGCCTCAAATGGCAAGGTCACCTACGACAATGGCGACCTGCACCACCCGCACATGTCCTTTACCGACGGCACCTATGACGGCCGTTACCTGTTCATGAACGACAAGGCCAACACCCGCGTGGCCCGTGTGCGCTGCGACGTGATGAAATGCGACAAGATCCTCGAGATCCCGAATGCGCATGACATCCACGGCTTGCGCCCGCAGAAATTCCCGCGCACCGGCTATGTCTTCGCCAATGGCGAACACGAGGCACCGCTCGTGAATGATGGCACGATCCTCGACGACCCGTCGCAGTACTTCAACATCTACACCGCCATCGACGGTGACACGATGGAGATCGCCTGGCAGGTGATCGTCTCGGGCAACCTCGACAACACCGATTGCGACTACCAGGGCAAATACGCCTTCTCGACCTCCTACAACTCGGAAATGGGCATGACCCTGGCCGAGATGACCGAGAACGAGATGGACCACGTGGTTGTCTTCAACCTCAAGGAGATCGAGGCCGGTGTGGCCGCGGGCGACTACCAGGAGCTGAACGGCGTCAAGGTGATCGACGGGCGCAAGGGCCAGAACAAGAACTACACCCGCTACATCCCGATCCCGAACTCGCCGCATGGCATCAACACCGCGCCTGACGGCAAGCATGTCTGCATCAACGGCAAGCTGTCGCCGACGGTTTCGGTGATGGACGTGACCAAGCTCGACGCCGTCTTCGAGGGGGCCGACCCGCGCTCCTGCATCGTTGCCGAGCCGCAGCTGGGCCTCGGCCCGCTTCACACCGCCTATGATGGCAAGGGCAACGCCTTCACCACGCTCTTCCTCGACAGCCAGGCCGTGAAGTGGAACATCGAGAAGGCGATCGAGCAGTATAACGGCGCCGATGTGGACCCGATCATCGAGAAGATCGACGTGCATTACCAGCCGGGCCACAACTCGACCTCCATGGGCGAGACCAAGGAAGCCGATGGCAAGTGGCTGATCTCGATGAACAAGTTCTCCAAGGACCGGTTCCTCAACACCGGCCCGCTGAAGCCGGAGAACGAGCAGCTCATCGACATCTCGGGCAGCGGCATGACGCTCGTCCATGACGGCCCGACCTTCGCCGAGCCGCATGACTCGATCATCGTCCGCCGGGACATCGTCAACCCGCGCAACGAGTGGGACCGCAACGACCCGATGTGGGAAGATGCCCGCAAGCAGGCCGAGGCCGATGGCGTCGATCTCGACTGGGGCCATGAGGAGCTTATCCGCGATGGCAACAAGGTGCGGGTCTATCTCTCCTCCGTGGCTCCGGAATTCTCGATGGAGAAGTTCACCGTCAAGCAGGGCGACGAGGTCACGATCTATGTCACCAACATGGACGATATCGACGACCTGACCCACGGCTTCTGCATGGCCAATTTCGGCGTCGCGATGGAAGTTGCGCCGCAGGCCACGGCCTCGGTCACCTTCGTCGCCGACCGTCCCGGCGTGCACTGGTTCTACTGCCAGTGGTTCTGCCACGCGCTCCACATGGAGATGCGCGGCCGGATGTTCGTCGAGCCGAAGGGCGCCTGATCCATGCGATTGCTCTGGGCTGTCCTGCTGCTGATCGCCTCGCCGCTTGCCGCGGCCGAGTGGGACGTGCCGGTACGGCCCGGGGCGATTGCCGAAACACTGACCTGGGCCGCGGAGGGCGATGTGCTTCGCCTGCGGCCCGGGACCTATGCCGAATCCGTCGAGCTGACCTTCCCGGTCACGCTCGACGGGCAAGGCCACGCGATCCTCGACGGACAGGGCCGGGGAAGCGTCGTCACCGTGACCGGCGCGAAGGTCGTGGTGACAGGGATCACGGTCATCGGATCGGGATCCTCCCATGAAGAGGTCGATTCCGGCATCAAGCTGACCAAGAGCGCCACGCGCGCCCGCGTCATCGGCAATGTGCTGGAGGGCAATCTCTACGGGGTCGACATCCACGGCGCGCGCGACGCCGTGGTTGCCGACAATACCATTATCGGGCGCACCGACCGGCGGATGAATGCCCGCGGAAATGGCGTCTATGTCTGGAACGCCCCTGGCGCGGTGGTCGAGGATAACGAGATCCGGCTGGGGCGCGACGGGATCTTCGTCAACTCCTCCAAGAAGAACATCTTCCGAAACAACAGCTTTCGCGACCTGCGCTTTGCCGTGCACTACATGTACGCCAATGACAGCGAGGTTTCCGGAAACATCTCCATCGGCAACGATCTCGGTTATGCGGTGATGTTCTCCAAGCGGGTGCGTGTGAAGGACAATGTCTCTATCGACGACCGCGAGCATGGCGTGATGATGAATTACGCCAATAACAGCGAGATCACCGGCAACTACGTGCGCGGGACGGAGCAGAAATGCGCCTTCCTCTACAATTCGAACAAGAACACCTTCGCCGGCAATCATTTCGAAGGCTGCGGGATCGGTATCCATTTCACCGCCGGATCGGACGGAAACCGGATCCTGGAGAATGCCTTCATCGGCAACCGGACCCAGGTGAAATATGTCTCCAGCCGCTGGGTGGAATGGTCCGAGGATGGCAAGGGCAATTACTGGTCCGATTTCGCCGCCTATGACCTCAATGGCGACGGGATCGCGGATGCGCCCTATCGCCCGAATGACAGCATGGATCACGTGCTCTGGACACAGCCGGCGGCGAAACTGCTGCTCGGCTCGCCCGCCGTGCAGCTCGTGCGCTGGTCGCAATCGGCCTTTCCGGCGCTTCTGCCGGGCGGCGTGATCGACAGCAATCCACTGATGCAACCGATAGAGATCGACCTCACCGGACGGGAGGGACTGAATGACTGATATCCTTTCAATCGACAGCGCCGTGAAACGCCGTGGCAAGCTTCTGGCGCTTGATGCCGTGAGCCTGTCGCTGGCCCCCGGCGAGCGGGTGGCGCTGCTCGGCCATAACGGCGCCGGGAAATCCACGCTGATGAAGCTTGTCCTTGGCCTGACGCGGCTGGATGGCGGCGCGATCCGCATCGCAGGCGCCAGGCCGGGCAGCAATGCCGCGCGCCTTGCCACCGCTTTCCTCCCCGAGGCCGTGAGCTTCCACAAATCCCTCACCGGGCGCGACCAGCTTGCGCTCTTCGCCCGTCTCGCGGGCGTGGGCACGGCGCCGGTCCCCGGCCTGCTGGAACGGGTCGGGCTGGCGGAAGCGGCGGATCGCCGGATCGGCACCTATTCCAAGGGGATGCGGCAGCGGCTCGGCCTCGCGCAGGTGCTGCTGGGCAAACCGGCCGTCGCGCTGCTCGACGAGCCGACCAGCGGGCTCGACCCGATCTCCCGACAGGAGCTCTATGCCATTATCGACGAGCTGGCCGCGCAAGGCACAGCCGTCCTCGTTGCCTCGCACGCGCTGACCGAGGTCGAAGCCCGCACGGATCGCATCGCGATCCTGCGCAAGGGCCGGCTGGTGGCGAATGACACGCTGGCGAGCCTCTCGCTCCGCGCCGGCCTGCCGACGAAGCTGCGCATCCGCGCGCGCAACGGCGAGGCCGACCGGATCGCCGCTGATAGCGGCGGCACGCGTGTCAATGGCGCTTCTGTCGAGCTGTTCTGCGCCCCGGAGGCCAAGATGGACCAGCTCCGCCGCTTCGCCTCCATGTCCGACGCGGTGGAGGATATCGAAATGACCCCGCCGCGGCTCGAAGACCTTTACCGACATTATGCACAGGAGGGCGCCCAATGATCGGCCGCATCCTCGCCGTCGCCCGTTGCGAATTGCTGATCGTACGCCGCAATCGCTGGCTGTTCCTGGCGACGCTCATCATGCTGCTCTTCGCGCTGGCGCTGACCTTCGCCGGCTCCGCCCCGACGGGCACGCTGGGTGTCGACCGCCTGACCGTGGCCGTGGCGTCCATGACCACGCTCTCGGTCTATCTCGCGCCACTCCTGGCCTTGATGATGAGCTTCGATTCCATCGCCGGCGAGGCCGATCGCGGTTCGCTCGCCTTGCTGCTCTCCTACCCGGCCGGACGCGGCGAGATCCTTGGTGGCAAATACCTCGCGCATCTGGCGGCACTTTCCTTCGCGATGATTGTCGGTTTCGGCACTGCCGGCGCAATCGCGGGCGTCACCGGCGGCGCGGGGGCGGACAGCGTGTTGGCGCTGCTGCGCCTGATCGGCACCTCGATCCTGCTCGGCGCGGTCTTCCTCGCCTTCGGTTACATGCTCTCGGCCCTGGCTGGCAGCCCGGCGGCCGCCGCCGGCTCCTCCGCGGCGCTCTGGCTCGTCTTTGTCGTGCTCTACGATCTCGGCTTGCTTGGCGCGGTGGTGGTCGATGCGGGCGGGTATTTCACACAGAAGATCTTCCCCTGGGTGCTGGCGGCCAACCCCGCTGACGCCTTCCGGCTCTGGAACGTCGCCGCCTCGCCCGATCTGGCGCTGGCAACGGGCATGGCGGGCGTGTCCGGAAGCCTGCCGGCCTGGGCGGCGCCTGCCTCGCTCGGCTTCTGGCTGGTGGCGGGTTTCGCGCTCGCGCGCATGGCGTTCCGGAGGCTTGAGCCATGAGACGCTTGCTCCTGCCCTGCCTGCTCCTGCTCGCCGCCTGCAAGGAGGACGTCGCCGCGATTCCCGATCCAACGCCGATGACCGATACCGCGCTGAGCTATTTCTGCCAGATGAACGTGTCGGAACATGGTGGCCCGAAAGGGCAGATCCACCTCGAGGGATATCCGGGGCCGATCTTCTTTGCGCAGGTGCGCGATCTCGTCGCCTATCTCAAGAGCCCGGAGCGGGATGCCGACATCCTCGCCGTCTATGTCAGCGACATGGGGGCCGCGCCTTCCTGGGCCGATCCGGGGGCCGAGAACTGGATCGCCGCCGAGACCGCCCATTTCGTCGTCGACGCGGGCGTTGCCGGGGGCATGGGCGCGCCCGAGATCGTTCCTTTCGCGACGCCGGACGCCGCGCAGGGGTTCATCGACCAATATGGCGGCGTTGCGATGCCGCTCGACACGATCCCGGACGCGGCGGCCATCGGCGCTGTCGATCTGGACCGGGAGCTGGAGCAACCGATATGAGCAATCCCCTGACGCGCCGGCGTTTCCTGGCAATCACGGCCTCGGCCGCCGCCGCCCCGGCGCTTGCCGGGCCGGATGCAGCACATTGGCGGGGACAGGCGCTCGGCGCGGGGGCACGCATGCGGCTCGAAGGGATCGATCCCGAGCGCGCCGCGCCCGTCTTTGCCGCCGTCGCCGCGGAACTGCGCCGGCTGGAGGCGATCTTCAGTATCCATGACGACAGATCCGCCCTAGCGCGCCTGAACCGCGCGGGGATGCTGGCTCATCCGCCGGCCGAGCTGCTTGAGGTCCTTAGCCTCTCCGACCGGCTTCATGCCGTCACCCGCGGTGCCTTCGACCCGACGATCCAGCCGCTCTGGCGCCTGTGGGCCGAGACGGCGGCGCGGGGTGAGGCGCCGGATGCGTCGGCGCTGGCGCAGGCGCGGGCGCAAACCGGCTGGCAGGCGGTGCGATACGATGCGGGGCAGGTGCGTTTCGCCCGCCCGGCGATGGGTTTGACGCTGAACGGTGTCGCGCAAGGCTATGTCACGGACCGGATCGCGGCGCTGCTGCGCGGCCGTGGCCTGCGGGACGTGCTGATCGACATGGGAGAGATTGCCGCCAGCGGGACCCGATCGGACGGTTCTGCCTGGGTTGCCGGCATTTCCCGGCCCGATGGCCAGGTCGTTCGCCGGGTGGAGCTGAAGGACCGTGCGCTTGCCACCTCCGCGCCATTCGGAACGCTTCTCGACGCGAAGGGGACGGTTGGACATATCCTCGATCCCGAAACCGGAGCGCCGGCAGTCCGGCATGGTCTTGTCTCGGTCAGCGCCAGCAAAGCCGCCATTGCCGATGGCCTCTCGACGGCGTGCTGTCTGTTGTCGCCCGAGGACGCGGCGGCGGCCGTCGCCGCGATGCCGACAGCTCGGCTGGAAGCGCTGGGCTGACCCCGATGCCGGGGGGGGACGACTAGTCTCTCTCTTCGGAGCGCGTCCCGTCGGCCTCGTCCATCAATCCGCGCACCCATCGGGCGGCCCACCAGGTCGCGGGGACGCCCAGCGGCAGGCTGAGCCAGATCGCCATCAACGGAGACATCGCCGGAAGGCCGATGGCCTGTCCCATCAGGCTCAGCAGGAAGAGGTTGATCGCCACCGCCGCCGCCGTGAAGGGATAGAGCAGGAGCGCGAGCTTCCGGATCGGCCAGGTTTCCCCCGAGCCGGTCATGCGGGGCCTTGCCCGCGCGCGGTCTTGTGAATGCCGTGTCTCTGGGACATGCGTCTCTCTTTGCCGGTAAACAGGATCGATGCCGGATCGTGGCGCCGAATTCGCCCGGATTCCTTGACTTTCGTTAAGGCCGTGGCGGTGTTGCCGCCCTATTGCGGATATCGTGATCGGGATCGCACAGGATCCGCACCGTGGCCCCACGAACGACATGAAGGAACCGACCAGTGACTGCGCGTCTGAGCATCTTCTTCTCGGAAGGTTTCCGGGTCTTCTTTCTTGCGGCCGGCCTGTTCGCGCTGTTCTCCGGGGGGATCTGGGAGGCCTGGCTTGGCGCGCAATATCTGGGCGTGTCGTTGGGCGAGATGCCCTTTGCGGTGACCCCGCATCAGTGGCACGCCCATGAGATGATCTTCGGCTATGCCGGGACGGCGCTTGGCGGCTTCCTGCTGACGGCGGTGCCAAGCTGGACCGGGACCCCGGCCGCGCGCCAGGTCTTCGTCGCGCTGACCGCCGGCATCTGGCTCCTGGGGCGGGTGGCGCTGTGGTATTCCGGCGTCCTGCCCGCAGGGCTGGTCGCCTGTCTCGACCTCGCGTTCCTGCCGCTCCTGATCGCGAAGATCGCGGCCCAGCTGGCGAAACGGCCGAAACCCCAGAACGTGATGTTCGTGCTCTTCCTGTCCATTGTCTGGACCGGCAACCTGATGGTGCACCTGGAGTGGATGGGCGTGACGGAGGACACGCTCGACACCGGTATGCGGGTCGGGCTGCTGGGGCTCTGCTCGATGATCGGCGTGCTGGGCGGACGCGTCACGCCGGCCTTTACCCGCAACGCCATGAAACGCGCGGAGCTGCCCGAGGAGAGCTGGCCGCATCCGACCGAGACGCTCGGAAAGGTCGCGATGCTGCTGTCGATCATGCTGCCGCTGGCGCTGCCGCTCGGGCTTCCGGGGCGCATGGTCGGCGCGCTCGCCATCCTGTCCGGACTGGTGCAACTGGCCCGGCTGTCGCGCTGGCGCGGGCGCTGGGTGCTGGACCAACCCATCCTGCTGGCGCTGCATCTCGGCATGGCGATGCTGGGTGTCGGTCTGGTCCTCTGGGGGCTGGCCGGGATCGGGCTGGGCAGCGAGGTCGCCGCGGTTCACCTGCTGGGGATCGGCGCGGTGGGCGGCATGACGCTGGCTGTCATGAGCCGGGCGATCCTTGGTCATACCGGGCGGGCGCTGATCGCGCCTGGCCCCGTCGCCGTGGCCTACCTGCTGTTGGCGGCCGGCGCGGTGCTGCGCTGGGTCGGGTCCGAGATGTCGGGGGATCTGTATTTCCCGCTCGTGCTGGCCTCGGGCGGCTGCTGGACCATCGCCTTCCTGCTCTACACGATTTCCGTTCTTCCCATCGTCACCGCGCCGCGCCTGCCCCGGCAGGGCTGACCGATTCCCCTACGGCAACCGGATATTGAAACCTGCCCGATCCTGCGGGCCGGGACGGGAATAAATCTTGAGAACCGGCGTTCCCCGCGCTGAGAAAATCACCGCGATAATTGACGTAAGTCATTGAATTTAGGTGATATAAGGCACTTCTTTGCCGGCTTGACTTTCGTTAAGGCAAGTCCGCCGCGGCCCCGTCATCCTCAGCGCATCTTCAACGCTTCGCAAGGGAGCGCGCAATGCGCGATGTCATGACCAAGAGCATGGCCCGCAACATCTTCTATGGCGGGTCATTGTTCTTCATCCTCATCTTCGTGGGCCTCTCGGTCCACTCACATCTCTATATCGTCAACCACTCCACCAACGTGAATACGCTCGACGACAGCGTGGCGCGCGGCAAGCGGATCTGGGAAGATCATGCCTGCATCAATTGCCACACGATCCTCGGCGAAGGGGCCTACTTCGCCCCCGAGGTTGGCAACGTGATGACCCGGTGGGGCGTGCTGGACGACAAGGAGGCCGCGTTCGAGGCCCTTAAGGGCTGGATGGACGCCATGCCCACCGGCATCGAGGGCCGCCGCCAGATGCCGAATTTCGGTCTCACCGACGACGAGTACCGCGACCTCACCAATTTCCTGATCTGGACCGACAATATCGACGCCCAGGACTGGCCGCCGAACGACGCCGGTTGAGGGACGAGAGGACAGAGATATGAAATACCAATCACAGAAAATCGCCCTCGCCTATTTCGCCGTCGCAATGGCGCTATTCGCGGTGCAAGTCACGATGGGCCTCGTGCTCGGCTGGGTCTATGTATCGCCCAACTTCCTCAGCGAGCTGTTGCCGTTCAACATCCTGCGGATGCTGCACACCAATTCGCTGATCGTCTGGCTGATCTGCGGCTTCTTCGGCGCCGCCTATTTCCTGATCCCGGAAGAGGCGGAGCGCGAGATCCACTCGACGAAGCTCGCCTATCTGCAACTGCTGATCCTCGTGATCGGCACGGCGGGCGTGGTCGTGACCTACATGTTCAACCTGTTCGAGGGCAACTGGCTGCTCGGCAAGGAAGGACGCGAGTTCATTGAACAGCCCAAATGGGTCAAGGCCGGTATCGTCGTGGCGGCGCTGATCTTCCTCTACAACGTCTCGATGACAGTGCTGAAAGGGCGCAAGACCGCGATCACCAACATCCTGCTGCTCGGCCTCTGGGGGCTGGCGCTGCTGTTCCTGTTCTCCTTCTACAACCCGGAGAACCTGAGCCTCGACAAGCAATACTGGTGGTACATCGTGCATCTCTGGGTGGAAGGCGTCTGGGAGCTGATCATGGCTTCGATCCTCGCCTACCTGATGCTCAAGCTGACCGGTGTTGACCGCGAGGTGGTCGAGAAATGGCTCTATGTCATCGTCGCCGCGGCGCTCTTCTCAGGCATCCTCGGCACCGGGCACCACTATTACTGGATCGGTACGCCGGCTTACTGGCAGTGGATCGGCTCGATCTTCTCCAGCCTCGAGGTCATCCCCTTCTTCGCCATGATGGCCTTTGCCTTCGTGATGGTCTGGAAGGGCCGCCGGGACCACCCGAACAAGGCTGCGCTCCTGTGGTCGCTCGGATGTGCCACGCTGGCCTTCTTCGGCGCCGGTGTCTGGGGCTTCCTGCACACGCTGCACGGGGTGAACTTCTACACCCACGGCACGCAGATCACCGCCGCCCACGGCCACCTTGCCTTCTTCGGCGCCTATGTCTCGCTCAACCTGGCGATCATGACCTATGCCCTGCCGATCCTGAAGGGCCGCGACCCCTATAACCAGGTGCTCAACATGGCGTCCTTCTGGCTGATGGCCGGTGGCATGACCTTCATGACCTTCGTGCTGACCTTTGCCGGTACGCTGCAAACCCACCTGCAACGGGTGAACGGGGAATATTTCATGGACGTGCAAGACCAGCTGGCGCTGTTCTACTGGATGCGCTTCGGCTCCGGCATTGCCGTGGTGCTTGGCGCGCTGCTGTTCATCTATGCCGTCCTGGTGCCCCGCAAGGAGGTGATCGAACCCGGCGAGACCGCCGACGTCCCGGCGGAGTGAGCAGAAATGGACGGATCCATGACATATGCGAAAGGGGCGGGAGACGCCCCCTTCTACCTGCCCCAGTCCGACGAATGCGCGGTCTTCGTGGCAGCCCATGAAAACGGCCTGCCGGTCCTGCTCAAGGGACCGACCGGCTGCGGCAAGACCCGCTTTGTCTCTCACATGGCTGAGCGGCTCGGCCGCAAGCTCTATACCGTTGCCTGCCATGACGACCTCGCGGCGGCGGATCTGATCGGGCGCTACCTGCTCAAGGGCGGCGAGACCGTCTGGGTGGATGGCCCGTTGACCCGTGCGGTCAGGGAAGGCGCGATCTGCTATCTCGACGAGGTGGTGGAGGCGCGCAAAGACGTGACGGTCGTATTGCACCCACTCACGGATGACCGTCGCATCCTGCCCATCGACCGCACGGGAGAGGAGTTGGAGGCCGCGCCGGGCTTCATGCTCGTCGCCTCCTACAACCCCGGCTATCAGAACATCCTGAAGACGCTGAAGCCCTCGACACGGCAGCGCTTCCTCTCGATCGAGTTCGGATTTCCGAAGCCGGATCTGGAAGTGCAGGTCGTGACCCAGGAAAGCGGCCTTGACGAGGAGCGCGTCCGCGCGCTCGTGCGCCTTGCCGGCAAGCTGCGCGCCCTGAAGGGACAGGACCTGGAAGAGGGCGTCTCGACACGGCTTGTCGTCTATGCCGCCACGCTGATCGCGAAGGGCATGGGCGTGGAACGCGCCGTGCTGGCGGCGATGATCGAGCCGCTGACCGATGACGAGGACGTGAAACGCGGCTTGCTCGACCTTGTGACCGCCGTTTTCGGATAGGGCAGGGCAATGACCAGGATCGAGTTCGAGCCGTGGGAACCCGAGGAGACCGTCGGGAAACTGTGGCACGCCTTTGCCAGCCGTCTGGCTGCGCCGGAGGAGCATCGCGGCGCCGCCGTGGATCTCGCCGAGATCGCGGGGCGGCTGGCGGTCCTGTTCCGGGGGCTGGGCGGCAGCCACGCGGTGGAACTCCGCTCCGTCTCCGACGAGATCTCGCGCCACCGGCTGAGCTTCCTGCGCCGGTTGGGAACCGAGGTAGAAACCACGCCACGCGCCAGTTTCGACGGCGAGATCCTGCGCCTGCCAGCGCAGCTCGCCGTCTTTCCCACGCGCGAGGCCAATGCCGCGCTCTATCTCTGGCTGGCAGCGTCCGCAGCCCATGCTCCGGACCGCATCGCCGAAGACGACCCCTTGCGCGCGGACCTGCAGGCGCTGCAGGCGGCCAGGCTCATGGTGCAGAGGGCGCTTGAAGACGCCCCGGGCCTGCGCGACCTCTACGCGACGCTCTGCGAGGGCACGCTGCACCAGAGACCCAATCCCACGCTGCCGGGTGTCGAGGCGCGCATGGAGATGCTCCTGCGGCATATGCTTGGCGACCCGGCGGCCCTCTCGCCCGAGGTGAAGGCGCTGCAAGACGCCATGGCCTCGGGCGCGTTGTCTCACATCACCGCCCCGCGCGGCTATCGCCCCTATCGCCCGGTGCCGCTCTGGCCCGATCTGCGGCAGGTGCGGTTTTCGGCGGGCGACGAGGTCGAGACCCGCGAGACCGATGGCACGCCGGAGGAAGCGGGCGACAAGACCGTCCGCGCCCGCCGCCGACAGGCCGATCAGGCCGAGCGGGGCGACAGCCTGATCCTGCACAAGTTCGAGGCGATCCTGAGCTGGGCGGAGTTCCTCAACCTCAACCGTCGCGTCGATGACGACGAAAATGACGACGCCAAGAAGGCCGCCGAGGACCAGGATGAGATCGGGCTCGGCCAGGTCTCCAAGGCGCCGGCGACGCGGCTGAAACTGCATCTCGACCTTGCCCCGGAGGATGTCGACCGGGAGCGGCTCTCGGCGAAACTGACCTATCCGGAATGGGATGCGCGCACCGGCGCCTACCTGCCGGATCATGTCTGCGTGTTTGCCAGCACGGCGGAGGCGCGGGAGGAATACGAGGATTACGCGAAGGACCCGCGCACTGCGCGCCGTATTCGCTCCGTGAAACGGCAATTCGAGGCGCTTCGCCCGGGCCGGGTGATCACGCGCGGCCACCTGGACGGCGACGCGCTGGACCTCGACGCAACCGTCCGCGCACAGGTCGACTGGCGGGCGACCGGGCGCGGAACACAGCGGATCTGGACCCAGACCCGGCCCGAGGCGCGCGATCTCGCGGTCTCGATCCTGCTCGACGTGTCGCGCTCGACCGAGAGTGCGGTGTCTGGCCGGGCGGTGATCGATATCGAACGCGAGGCGCTGGATGCGATGGCCTGGGGGCTGGATGCCTGCGGCGACGATTTCGCCATCAACGCCTTTTCCTCGCTCAAGCGGCACCGGGTCTACGTGCAGACTTGCAAGCGTTTCGACGAACCGATGTCGCGCATCGTCGAGGAGCGCATCGGCGGGCTGAGGCCCGGTTTCTACACAAGGCTCGGCGCCGCGATCCGCCATGTCTCGGCGGAACTGGCCACGCAGTCGCGAAAGCGCAAGCTGCTGCTGGTCATCACCGACGGAAAACCCAATGACCTCGACCATTACGAGGGCCGCCACGGCATCGAGGATACCCGCATGGCCGTGCGCGAGGCACGCCGGGTCGGGCAGTCGGTGTTCGGCGTGACCGTTGACCGAACGGCAAAAAGCTGGTTCCCGCGCCTGTTCGGCCAGGGGGGCTTCGAGGTCGTGTCGGATCCCGACAAGCTCACACAGGCACTGCCGCAGATCTACCGGCACCTTGTCGGAGCCTGACGGTGCCCGAGATCCGCGCAAACAGGACCCACCCGCTGGACGAGTTACCCGGCGAGCTGCTGATGTGGGTCCTGATCGTCAGCGAGTTGCTGGTGTTCGGCGCCGGGCTGGCGGCGTTCCTGGCCGTGCGCGTCACCGATCCGGCCGGGTTTGCCGAGGCACAGGCGCATCTGCACCGCACAGGGGCCGCGCTCAACACGCTGGTCCTGGTGACGAGCGGCTTCCTGGCGGCGCGGGCCTTGCACCTGCGCCTGGACGCGCGGCGGACGGCCGCCCGGCTTCACCTGCTTGCCGCGATGATGCTCGGTGCGGTCTTCCTTGTGATCAAGGGCGCCGAATATGCCGACAAGGCCGCGCAGGGGATCGGGGCTGAGACCCACCCGTTCTTCATGTTCTATTACCTGCTCACGGGATTTCACGCAGCGCATGTGTTGGCGGGGATCGTCATCCTCGGCCTGGTCGCCATCTGGGACGATGCCCACAACATCGAGACCGGCGCCGCCTTCTGGCACATGGTAGACCTTGTCTGGGTGCTGCTCTTTCCCGTGATCTACCTGCTGGCATGAGGGCGTCCGTGACCTCCAACCCGCTGGCCCGCGCCTGGCTGTTCCTGCTGTTGCTGAGCGGCGCTTCCACCGTGCTCGCGGTGCTCGTGGCGCAGGGGCTGTCGCAGACGGCAATCGGCGCGGCGATCCTGCTGGTGGCCTGGATGAAGGCGCGGGTGATCCTGTCGCACTATCTCGGGCTGCGGCAGGCGCCGGCCATATGCGCCGGGGTCAGCTGGGTCCTGGCCTTCTACTGCGCGGCTCTGCTGGGTCTCTACCTGGTCCCGGCTTTCACCGGTTGAGCCGCGAAGACAGCGGAGCGGGCTGTGTCAGGTCGTCCTGGACCAGGATTGCGCAGGGTCGGCTTCGGAATAGTCCCGCAGCCGGTCGACATCGTCGATGATCGCCTCGTTGCGCGCGATCCGCACGCCCACGGCCTTGAGCTTGCTGAAAGCCCGGGACAGGCTCTCGGGTTTCATGCCCAGCCGCCCGGCAATCAGGACCTTGTCATAGGGCAGCGTCACGACGCAGCCGCCGCTTTCCTTCTCGCAGATCTCCAGCAGGAACTCGGCCACGCGTTGCGCCCCCGTTTGCGCCTTCAACTGTTCGAGCTGCGACACGAGAGAGTGCAGATGCGTGAAGGTCGAGGCAAGGATCGACACCCCGACCTCAGGGTCCTTGCGCATCATTTCCAACAAGGCACCGGTCGGAATCTGGATCAGCTCACAGTCGGTGACGGCTTCGGCGGAAACCGGATATTGCTTGTTCCGGAACGCCACGGCCTCGCCGAAGCTCTCCCCCTTGGTGAAGACCGACACGACAGCTTCGCCGCCATTGGGCGACACCCTGAACAGCTTGACCCAGCCCTCGATCACGATATGAACCGAGCGGGCGGTTTCCCCGTGCAGAAACAGGGTTTCGCCGCGGTCATAGCGGTGCCAGCTCGACGCTGCCATCAGGGCGGCGACGTATTCCTCCGGAAAACTCTGCAACAGCAATGAGCTGCGCGCAATTTCCTTGCGTCGTTCATTCGGCATCTCGGATGTCCATACAAGCCCTTCCGATGGACGGAACCGGGGCATCATCTGTTCGCGCCACCCACTTTGCACGAGTTCGCGGCGATTTCAAATGGATCGGTCCCGCCTTGTGCGGCGTTCGATCCTGCGCTGCCGCCACATCACGGGCCGGGAACAGGCGCATCGCGCGGTGGCCGCCCAGACGAGAAAACCGCAAGCTGGCCCGCGGTCTCGACTGTCGGCGCTGGCGCGGCCGCGTGGCGTCGCGCAGGGCCGAGGAGAGGGGCAGGGGCGGGCCTTTAAGTGGAAATTCCAGCAGGTGCAGGCATCCCAATGGGACCGCAGGCGGTCTGGCATTCCCGGAACGCGGGGCGCCGCCGGGTGCAGGCATTCGGCTCTTCGCGCGAACGCGGCGGGTGGCCGATTTCGAGATTGCATCGGTGCGTCCGCCGGTGAATATCACCGCCGCCGGCTATTGTGATCGCGAGCTGATTCGAGGGTATTCATCACTCAATCGGACTCGACGAAAAGCGGCATCCGTTTCGTCTTCTTGCTGGAGTTTGGCCGACGATGATCAGGCAATTGGTCCCCGTGAGTGCATTGCTGTTCGGCTCTGCGCTGCTGCTGTTTGCCGGTGGTATGCACGGGCTGGTTCTGCCGGTGCGCGGCTCTGCCGAAGGGTTTTCGGCCAGTTCGCTCGGCCTGCTCGGGACCGGCTGGGCCATTGGCTACGTGCTTGGATGTGTCCTGACGCCCCGTCTCGTGGGGTTGGTCGGGCATATTCGCACCTTCGGAACGATGTGCGCCCTGGCCTCGGTCACGATCCTGTTCCAGGCCCTGCTGGTGGAAACATGGGCCTGGATTCCGAGCCGCGCCATCTCGGGTTTCTGCTTCGCTGGCGCGGCGATGATCGTGGAATCCTGGCTGAATGACCGGGCCCAGCCCGAGACACGGGGAACGATCTTCGGGATCTACACGATGGTCAACCTGGCCGCGATGACGGCCGGGCAGATGGCAATCGCGCTTGGCGATACGACCAGCTTCGTGTTCTTCGCCCTGGGCGGGATCTTCTACTCGCTCGCGCTAATTCCGACGGCGCTGTCGACCTCGCCATCGCCGGCGCCGCTGACATCGGTGTCGCTCGACCTGGCGACGCTGTGGCGGAACTCTCCGGTTGCGGTCGTGGCCGTGTTCCTCGTCGGCATCTCCAACGCCGCTTTCGGAACGCTGTCGGCGGTCTATGCCGACAGGGCGGGGCTCGCGATCACCTCCATCGCGCTGTTTTCGAGCCTGCCGGTCATGGCCGGGGCCCTTTCGCAGGTGCCGATCGGCTTCGTGAGCGACAGGATGGATCGCCGCATCGTCCTGATCCTCACGGCTTTCGTGGCGCTTGCCGCGGATCTCGCCTTCATCCTGATGGCGCCGGAGGATCGCGGGACGAACCTTGCGCTGGCCAGCCTGTTCGGCGCCGCGATCTTCGCCATGTATCCGATCATCGTCGCCCATGCCAACGACCATGCCCCTCCGGGGACCTCCATCCAGGTTTCCGGCGGACTGCTCATGGTGTTCGGGCTCGGCTCGGTGGCAGGGCCGCTTGTGGCCGGTGTCGCGATGTCTGCGGTTGGCAAGCAGGGCTTGTTCCTGACCACCATCGCGGCGCATGCCATCCTGATCCTCTTCGCGCTGTGGCGGCTGTTCAGCAGCCCGGCTGTCCGGGACGCCGACAAGGGGACCTTCCAGGTGTCGATGCCGGCCCGTGTCTCCACGCCCGAGACGGCAGCGCTGGCCGAGGGCGAGACCGAGGATAACCCGCTGGTCATCGAACCGCAGGACGAAGGCGCGACACCGACGGACGGGCCATAACGGTCTGGAGGTGAAAACGACCTGTTGGACCGGACGGGGTGCGGGGGAAGCCGATCTCACTCTTTCGGCTTCCCCCGCCCGTTGCGCTCGGGAAATCCCGAGACAACTCCCGGACAGGGTTGGTCCACTCCCCAACGGTCCGTATCAGGCTGAAATGCAGCCTATCCGCTGCCGAACCCACCGGTCGGCTCTATGAAAAGGGATCTTTGGCTCAAAGGGGTCTCGAAAAGCATGGGTTGAAAAGCTTCCGGAGAAAAACGCGACGAATTTCTGGGGCGCCGCGAACCCTGACAGTCCGCGGCGCCGGGGCTGCTCCGGGCGCCTCCCCACGCCCGCAGCGATTGCGTGCCGTTCAGTCCCAGATGGGCGGAACGAGAGCGATCACCGCCATGAGCAGCGTGACAGCAACGAGGTATCCCTGCGGCCAGCTTCTTTCGAACGCGGCTTCGCGGTCGATCAGCCGGCGACCAACCATCCAGGCCGTGGCCAGAACGAGCGCTCCGAACAGGTAGACACCCGCAAACTCCGTCAGCATCCGAAGGGACTGACCGGATTCGGTCATGGCATCCCAGCCGTAGCGAAAAACACCGATAGAGCCGAAGAGCGCGGCTGTGGCCGCCACGAGAAGGCCGTCCCGAAACACGGCCCCGATTGTCCGGGCAAGATGTCCGCCCAGATGGGCGTGAACGCCTTGGCCGGGGTGCTTGCTATCATAGGCAAGTCCCATTTCCTTGGTCCTTAGGAACCCGAGAGCCGCTCGCAGCGAGACGGCTGTCTCAGGGGATATAGAGGAAGTCAGGTTCGATCATGGCGTCCAGCGGCGGCGCCATGCGCCAGGCCTCTGCCCGGCTGATAGCCTCCCGGAAGCGCCGTGCGGCGATATGCTTTGCCTTCGCCAGGTCCCGATGGCCGGTCGACTGGCTGAAACCGTCTCCGATGCCGTCATAAAGCTCGACCACATAGGAGCCGTTTGTTTTCCGGACCTGGGCAACGCAGGGGGCGCGATCTGTCGCCAGCCACCAGCATTTTCCGTCTTCGGAGAGGCTTTCCTTCCATTCCATTTTCTTGAGTCTCCAGGCGCGAAACGGCGCCGACGTTACAGGATTCATTTGTGGCCAAACCTTCGTTTTTACAAGAGGGATTCTGCGGCGGACGGAAAAAACTTCCTTTGGGTAATGCTTTTTAACTTGTTGATAAATATTGAATTTTAACGCATGCAATGTTGCATTCATTGCGAGCTGCAGCGGTCAATCGGCAGCGACATGCGATGTCGTTTTCGCCCTGCGACTCACCTCATTCAATGCCAATAAAACCACCTGATTGTCGATCGGACAGGCCTCTTCAGACGCAATCGAGCCGTCCATTTTCGGATGACCTGTCTTGACCTGATAGATTTGCACGAGACAATGCGGGATGGGAAACGGATATCGGTGAATGGAAGACGACAAGCGCACGATTGTCGAACAGGAAGTGGAGGAGGTCGCGAACGCGGTCGGTCTCCATGTCGGTCGGGTCTATGACTGGGTCGACACACATCTGCTGACGCTCGAGTCGATTTACCAGCTCGTCGCCATAGTCGCGACGCTTGTTCTCGCGCGGCTCTTGCACACCCAGTTCAAGCGGTTGCTCCAGGGCGTGAGCCGGGAACGCACGCTGGGCCCCGTGGTCCAGCGCCTCGTCGGAACGGTTGCCGCGATCTCGCTGCCGGTTGTCTGGGCGATCTTCCTGGGCGTCGCGATCAGCGGGTTCGAGAGCTACGGCTTGCCGATCCAGTTCCTGCGTCTTGTCTCCAGCCTTCTTCTGGCCTTTGTCGCGATCCGGGTCGTTTCGATCTTCATCCCGTCCGACTATTGGAGCCAGATCTTTTCCTGGGTGGCCTGGAGCGTGGCAGCCCTGAATGCGGTCGGCCTGCTCGATATCGCGATCGGCTGGTTGCAGGCGACGGGTCTTGCCATCGGGGATGTCCGGATCACGGCCTGGACCATCGTGAAGGGGCTGATCCTTGTCACGTTGCTCATCTGGATGAGCAACGCCATCGCCGCAGCCGTCGAGCGCCACCTGGCGAAGACCGAGAAGATGAACTCGGCGCTCCGGCTGCTGGTCGTCAGGCTCTTCCGGATGGCGCTCGTTTTCCTCGCGATCATCGTGACCCTGTCGGCCGTGGGCGTCGACCTGACCGTTTTCGCGATCTTCTCGGGCGCGGTCGGCGTGGGCATTGGCCTTGGGCTGAGGCGGACAGTCGAAAACCTCATCGCCAGCTACACGATGCTCGCCGATGAATCGATCAAGCCCGGCGACGTGATCGAGGTCGAGACGGTGAGCGGCCCGACCTATGGCCAGGTTCGCAAGATGACGACACGCTATGTGGCCGTCCGCACCCGGGACGGAACGGAGACTCTCATTCCCAACGAAGTGCTCATGGCCAACCCGCTCACCAACTGGTCGCATTCGGACCGGCCGACGCGGCGGCGTATTCCCGTGGGGGTGTCGTACGATTCTGATGTCGAGCTGGCCCGGAAACTCTGCCTTGAAGCGGCAGAAGAGGTGCCGCGCGTGCTGCGAGACCCCAAGCCCGCCTGTCTCATGCGGGGCTTTGGCGACAGCTCCATCGACCTCGAACTCAGGTTCTGGATCGACGATCCGGAAAACGGTGTGGCCAATGTCGCCAGCGAGGTGATGCTGCGTCTCTGGGACAAGTTCCAACGCCACGGCATCGAGATCCCCTATCCCCAGCATGACCTCCGACTGCGCGCCCCCGCCTCGTCACCGGAAGTGCCGAAGGACGGGGCCGGCTGAACGCGCGATGGGCCGAGCCCGGCCCGCAACCACCCCTGTCCCGGCCGGCCGTCAGGACGAGATGATCGCGTCGACCTCCAGTTCCACGAGCCAGTCCGGATTCACGAACCGATCGACCGCCATGATCGTGTCCACCGGGCGGATATCGCGGAAATACTCCTTTCGGACATCGATCGCCTGTTTCCAGCTGTCGATATCCGTGAGGATGACGCGGGTCCGGACGACGTGATGCAAGCCGGACCCTGCCTGCTCAAGGGCGGCCTTGATGATCTCGATGCATTGACGGGTCTGGGCGGCGACATCGCCGATGCCGACGGTCTTTCCATCCGCGCCGACCGGCGCGGTGCCGCCTATCGAGATGAACGGCCCCACGCGAACCGCCCGCGAAAAGCCGACAATGGCCTCCATCGGGTTGCCGTTCGAGATGAGTTCCCTGTCAAGTTCCATGGATTGTCCTCCGTTTCTGTCCTGTCGCTGGCCCAGTTTGAACGGCTTCCGCGGGATCGGCTTGCGGGAATACGCCGCGAAGGCGCAAAGGCGACCTCTTGAATGGAGTATTCGCGGGGGGCGAACGCCCCGCCGAACCCGCATCGCGATCTGTCCGGTCAGATGATCTCGTCCTCGTCGAAGATCGGAGCGTCCTCGAGATCGGATCGGAGTATCTCCACCGTGTCCTCGGCGATCTTGTTGGACGGGGTGCGCGCGATATGGAACAGCGCGTCGCCCTCGTTGACGATCGGCATGACGGCCCGCCCGACGACGATCCCGTCAACCGTGGCAACAACCTCGCGCTCCCGCTCGCCAAACGGGTCGGAAACGGCGGCGAGCACCTCGCCGGTCGACACCACGTCGCCCGTGTCGCGGAACACCCGGAGCAGCCCGCCGCTCGGCGCCCGGACCCAGTGGCTTGTCTTCAGCAGCATCGACTGGCCGCGCGCCCTCGGGACGCCCCGCGCGCCGATCATGCCAAGATCGTTCAGCACCCGCAGGATCCCGGCGACACCGGCGCGCACTGCCAATTCGTCGAAGCGCAGCCCTTCGCCCGCCTCGTAGAGCAGGACTTTCACGCCGCGGTCGCTGGCCGCTGCCCGCAGGGATCCGTCCCGCTGCGACGACTGGAGTACGACCGGCGCGCCAAAGACCCGCGCCAGCCGGGCCGCGTCGTGGTCCTCCGCGGAGATCCGGATCTGCGGCAGGTTCGTGCGGTGCACGGCCGCCGAATGCAGGTCGATCCCGACATCGCAGCGGTCGACCACCTCCCGCATCAGCAGGTGGGCCAGCCGCGCGGCCAGCGAGCCTTTGGGCGAGCCGGGGAAACACCGGTTGAGGTCGCGCCGGTCCGGCAGGTAGCGGGACTGGTTGAGAAACCCGAAGGCGTTCACGATCGGCACCGCGATCAGCGTGCCCTTCAGGCTGCCAAGCGCCTTGATCGCCAGCAACCGGCGCACGATCTCGGCGCCGATGACCTCATCGCCGTGAATGCCCGCCGTCACGAACATGGTGGGGCCACCCCGCCGCCCGTGGACCACATGGGCCGACAGCGTCACCGGCGTGTGGTCGGACAGGACCGAGACCGGGATGTCCACGGTGCGCCGCGTCCCCGGCAGGATCGACGCCCCGCCAATCTCGAAAGCCTGGCGCATGGGATCAGCCCTCGACCTTGGCCCGGGCCTTGGACGGGTCCGCGTTCTTCTCGATATACGCGATGATCATGGTGGCAACATCCTTGCCCGTTGCCTTCTCGATGCCCTCGATGCCGGGCGACGAATTGACCTCCATCACGACGGGGCCGTGATTGGAGCGCAGCATGTCGACGCCACAGACGCTCAGCCCCATGGTCTTGGCCGCCCGGATGGCCGTGGAGCGTTCCTCCGGCGAGATCTTGGCGAGTGCTGCGGAGCCGCCGCGATGCAGGTTGGAGCGGAACTCGCCCTCCGCGCCAGAGCGCATCATCGCCGCGACAACCTTGCCGCCGATGACGAAGGCACGGATGTCGGTCCCCTTGGCTTCCTTGATGAATTCCTGCGCCATGATGTTGATCTTGGCGCCTCGGAAAGCCTCGATGATGGATTTGGCCGAACGGTCGGAATCGGCAAGCACCACGCCGACGCCCTGCGTGCCCTCGAGCAGCTTGATCACCACCGGTGCGCCGCCGGCCAGCCGGACGACCTCATCGGTCTGCTTCGGATCATGGGCGAAGGTCGTGACCGGCAGGCCGATCCCCTCGCGCGCCATCAACTGCATGGACCGCAGCTTGTCGCGCGATCGGCCGATGGCGATGCTCTTGTTGAGGCAATAGACCCCCATCATCTCGAACTGCCGCACCACGGCCATGCCATAGAAGGTCACGGACGCCCCGATGCGCGGGATGACAGCGTCGTATTTGGGAAGCATTTCGCCGTTGTAATAGATCTCGGGCCGGCGCGAGGCGATGTTCATGTAACAGCGCGTCGTGTTGATAATGTCGAATTCGTGCCCGCGGGCCTCGGCCGCCTCCTTCATGCGACGATGCGAATAAAGCTCTGGGTTGCGCGACAGCATTGCAATCTTCATTTCGTCACTCCTTGTGACCGGATTTGGGTTTTCTCGGCCTGGTGAGCCAGGAATGGCCGCAATCGACAACCAGACCATGCCCGCGAAGGGCCGTGCGACCGATAATCATCGGGTATTTCATCTCGCCCCGGTCGGTCAGCGAGATCTCGACGAGGAATTCACGCTGTTCGACCTTGAGGTTCGTCCGGATGAAGTAGCGGTCTTCCGACGCCCCGCTGCTGCTTTTCACCTGGCGGTGATCCGTGACGCGCGCGTGACAGATCTCCGGTGCGGCATGGCCAAGATCGGGGGGCCGGAACTGTACCCATTCCTTTCCATTGTCGGAAATATATCTGCGGATATCGGTCGCGTGCAGCGCTGTTGTCAGGGCGCCGGTGTCGATCTTCGCGGTGAAGTCGAGCAGGCCGAGCTCCGGCAGGGACACGAACTCGCGCCAGCCGATGATCATCGGCGGCGGCGCCCGATGTTTGCGCTTCTTCCTGGGGTGGTCGCCTTTGGCGGTCTTGGTCATCATTCCCGGGCTTTCAGATAAGATATGGCATCAACAGGGTAGCGAGGGACAGGACCAGGAAGAACCCGGCCATATCCGTGATGGTGGTCAGCAGCGGCCCGCTGGCCACCGCCGGATCCTGGCCGAGCCGCTTCAGCAGGAGCGGCACGACCCCGCCGATCGACACCGCGATCATGGTATTGATCGCCAGCGCCAGCCCGATCACGAGGCCGAGCCAGGGGTTGCCCTTCCAGACCCAGGCAACGAGGCCGATCAGGATCCCGAGCGCGATTCCGTTCACGACACCGACCGAGATCTCCTTGAGCCAGACCCGCAACGCATCCACGGGGCGAACGAGCCCGAGCGAGAGCTCGCGCATCGTGACCCCCACGGCCTGGTTGCCGGAGCAGCCCGACATGTCCGAGACCATCGGCAGGAAGACGGCGATGGCGATCACCGCCGCCAGGGTTTCCTCATAGGCCGAGATCACGCTTGCCGCGAGGATGTTGAGCAGGATGTTGACCGAAAGCCAGGCCAGCCGGCGCCGCGAGCGGAGCCGGAGCGGCATCGAGCGCAGCTCGTCGCCGATCACGCCCTGCCGGCGCAGGCTTTCGCTTTCCGCCCGCGCGGACAGCGCTTCGGTGACCGACGCCCGGCTGACCGCGCCCGTCAGCCGGCCCGCGTCATCCACGACCGGGACGGCGAGGAAGCTGTGTTCGTCGAACAGCTCTTCGAGCGCATCCAGCGAAGCATCCGTTTCCACGCTGATCGGCGGCACCATGATCTGCGACAGCCTCGTCGCACGCTTCGAGGCCACAAGCGCGCGGAGCGAAATCACGCCCGCCAGCACGCCGGTATCGTCCAGAACATAGGGGTTCTGTGCGCGATACCGGTCAAAATCCTCCTCGTCATCAGCCATGCGCCGGATTACCGAACCGACGGTCGCCTCGCCGGAACAGGCGAACACCTCCGCCGACATCAGGCCGCCGGCGGTATCCTCGTCATATTCCACCAGCCGGCGCACATCGGCGGCGTCCGCGTCGTCCATCTGGGCGAGCACGGCATCGGCCGCGTTCGTGTCAAGCTCGCCGATCACGTCGGCCTGGACATCGGAGCCAAGCTCCTCGAGCACTTCGGCGGCCCGTTCGGCATCCATCGAACCGATGAAATCCGCCGCCAGCTCGCTGGGGGCCTCCTCGACCAGCTCGGCCGCGAGATCAGCCGTCATGACCCGGAAGGCGTCTCCGCGAAGGTCCACGCCGAGATTCAGCAACAGGCGCAGGGCCTCGCTGGGCGGAAGCGGGTCCAGCAGCTCGTCTAGGCGCAGGTCATCCTCCGCCTCGATTGCACGGCGCAGTTCGCTCGCAATGTCCAGCTGCGCGGCCAGATCGTCCATCTTGATCTCACATTCCTGTATGGGTGAAAAAGTTTTGTCTATAGACAAATAATAATTGTCTCGTTAGAAGGGTGCATGACCGATGACAAGCATTATTTTCGAGCCGCCGACATTTTGGCAAACCTGTACGGACGCGAGTTTGGCGGGAAGGAAAGCGGCCGTTACCGTGTCTCGGAGAAGCTCATGCGGCAGTTGCTGCAACGGCGCAGGCTCTACGAGGCGGATATCACGGCGATGACAAGGGCCCTGTTCGAGCGCGGTTACGTGCTTGTCGACATGGACAGTTTTTATGTCGTGCTGAGCGCGAACGCCTTCGTGAATTACCGCCGCGTTGCCGATGCGACCATCCAACAGGCTTTGGAGCGCGAAGAGGGCTGACGGCTCGGGGGGCGAATGCAGTCCGCATCGGCCTGACTGTGCCCGGTCCCTTCAGGACGTTGCGGCCGTCGCCAAGAACGTTTCGGGAAGAAATCAGCGCCAGCACGAGGCCGGCCAACAGAGCATCGCGGCTCCGTCATGGGAACCGCGTGTCTACCGGCTTTCGATCAGTTCAGCAGGGCCTCGATCTCCCGCGTGATGGCGGAGGATTGCGGCTTTGTGCGCGCCGGCCACGTCTTCACAACTTCTCCACTCGGCCCGATGAGGATCTTGTTGAAGTTCCAGCGCGGGACAAACCCCGTCTCCGCCCGCACCGACTTGTAGAAGGGATGCGCCTGCGCGCCGCGGACATGCGTGAGGTCGGTCATCGGCAGGTCGAGGTTGAAGTTGAGCTCACAGAAATCCTTGACCTTTTCGGCGGTGGCCAGCTCTTGACGAAAGTCGTTCGACGAGACGGCGAGCACCATGACCCCGCGGTCGCGATATCGGTCATAGAGCGCCTGCAATCCGTCATACTGGCTGGTGAACCCGCAGCGCGACGCAGTGTTGACCACGAGCACCGGTTGCCCGCGCCACTCTTCCAGGGAGATCGTGCCGCCATCGATCGAGTTGAACGTGCCGTCGACCGGGCTCGCGTTGATCTGGCTTCCAAGCCCGATGAGAAATATCAAAACTGCGATCCTGAGCATCTTTTCCTCCAGCAGATATGAAGAATACGCAGCGAAGGCAGAGGTGGATCATCTTACGGGGGCCAGATGCGGCGCCAGAAGCCGGTCGACATCGACCCGCGCCCGCAAGCGCGTCCCGAGCAGAAACATGCCGCCGGCCTTGCGCTGGAGGTAGAGCAGGTCAATCGGAACGGCGGGCGGCGGCATCCGCTCTGCGGCGAGACGGTGACCGGCGGATCGGAGCCGGGCGAGCAGGTCTGTCTGGCTGAAGTCGAGAGATCCCCGGCGCAGCTCTGCGAAGACCATCATCGTCATCTCCAGGATCGCCTTGCGAAACAGGACTGGGGCGTCCGGCGACAAAAGGCCGAGCTTTTCCAGACGGTTTTCCAGGGCCGGGAGGTCACCGGCCAGTCCGGTCGAGAGCAGGCCGCGGATCTCCTCGACCAGGCGCGGCTCGAAACTCCGCACCGCCCCGAAATCGAGCAGGACGATCTTGCCGGTCTCGGGGCAGTGCCGGAAATTGGCGAAATTCGGGTCGGTCTGAACGGTACGAAACCGGAAGAGCTCATCGAGAAACAGCGCCAGCAAGCGCTGCATCGTTCGGTCGCGCTCTGCCTGGGGCGCCTCGGCCAGGGTCTCGATGGGCCGAGACGGCAGGTGGGTCATGCTGAGCACCGAGCGCGTTGACCAGTCGGGCAGGACCTCGGGCAGGCGGAAAGCCTCCGATCCTTCCAGCATCCCGGCATAGGCTGTTATCGCGCGGGCTTCCTGCTCGTAATCGGCCTCCTCGTGCAGCTGCGCCCGGGCCGCGGCGAGATAGGGGGCGAGATCGAAATCCTTTGGCAGCACTCCCGACAGTCGCAGAAGCGCGCCGAGATTTGTGACGTCGCTGTGGATGCTGCGGGCGATGCCGGGATATTGGACCTTGATCGCCAGCTCCCGGCCGTCCCGCAATTGGGCCTGATGCACCTGCCCGATGGAGGCCGCGGCGATGGGACGGGTGTCGAAGCTCCGGAAAGCACGGCGCCAGTCGCTGCCCCAGGCATCGCGCAGGACATGCTTGAGCTGTTGCGGCGGCATGGGGTCGGCAGCGGCGCGCAGACGGGAGAGGCGACCGGCCAGTTCGGGCGAGAGCACATCTCCCGCCTCCATCGACAGCAGCTGTCCCAGCTTCATCGCCGCCCCGCGCATACGGGCCAGATCATCGGCAAGCTGTGCGGCATTGGACGGCGTCAACAGGAGCCGTTGAAGGTCCGGCGTTTCACCGCGCGACAGGCTCCGGACACCATCGCGCGCCAGCCGCCCTGCGATGCCGGTTGTCAGCACCCCGAGCCGATGGAGGCGCGAAATGCGGCCGGAGGGAACCTTGCGGGGGCGATAGGTCACTGCGTGCCGACCGACATGGAGTTGCCCTTGCACAGGCGGCCGCGCGCCTGCCCGCGGCAGCGTTTCGAACAGTATCGCACCTCCTCCCAATCGCGCTGCCACTTCCGGCGCCAGGCAAACGGACGGTCACATTGGGCGCAGATCTTCAGCGGCAGGTCTTGCCGGCGCATCAGGCAGGTCTCCGGGGATCGAGCCGAAGGGCCGGCCTGTGCGCCGACGTCGCCGTGAGTGTGGCGGTGCGGACTGGCCGCGGGGCGGTTTTGCGCCCAAGGCCGTGACGGCGTTCCATCTTGGGTCTTTCGCTGTCTTTGGCCATGGCAAGGAGGATAGGGCGGTCCTCGCCGCCGACCAGCCGGCCCCGGCATTTTCTTCGCAACCGGGCGCACTATGTGTCGGTTAGGAATTGAAGGGAGCGGGAGATGCAGAGAGCCCTTGTGATTGGCGCGTCCGGCGGCATCGGCGCCGCCCTGGCCGCAACGCTTGCCGGTCGCGGCGCAGCGGTGACCGGGTTGTCGCGCGCCGGCGACGGATTGGACGTGACTGACATGGCATCGGTGGATTCTGTCCTGGGAGCGCAGGAGGGCCCGTTCGACCTCATCCTCGTGGCGAGCGGCATTCTTGCGCCACAGGGCACCGGCCCGGAGAAGTCCCTCGACCAGGTCGATGCGGCCCGGATGGCGGAGGTCCTGGCCGTTAACGCCATCGGGCCCGCGCTCATCCTGCGACATGCGCCGCGCCTGCTGCCCCGGCAAGGCCGCGCCGTGGTGGCGGTTCTGACGGCCCGCGTCGGTTCGATCGGCGACAATGGCCTCGGGGGCTGGTATTCCTACCGGGCCTCCAAGGCCGCCGCCAACCAGATCGTCCGCACCGCCGCGATCGAGATCGGCCGCCGCCACAAGCACGTCGCTGTGATCGCCTTGCATCCCGGAACGGTCGCGACACCGTTCACCGGCAATTACCCCGGACACCGGAAGATTGCCCCGGAAGATGCGGCGCAAAACCTGCTGCGCGTGATCGACGGGGTCACCGCGCAGGATACAGGCCGTTTCCTCGACTGGTCCGGCGCAGAGGTGCCGTGGTGAAGCTTGTTCTCGTCCTGGGCGACCAGCTGAGCCCGAACATCGCCGCCCTCCGTCAGGCGGACCCTTCGCGGGATGTCGTCGTCATGGCCGAGGTCGCCGCCGAGGCGCAATATGTGCCGCATCACCCGAAGAAGATTGCCCTGATCCTCGCGGCAATGCGGAAATTCGCGCAAAGACTGCGCGCGGAAGGCTGGAACGTCGCCTATACCCGGCTGGACGATCCGCAGAATGCTGGCTCGATCCCCGGCGAGCTGCTGCGGCGCGCCTCGGAAACCGGGGCCCGCCGTGTATTGGCCACAAAGCCGGGCGAATGGCGGTTGATCGAGGCGCTGGAGACGCTCCCGCTTGAGCTCGAAATGGCGGCGGATGATCGTTTTCTCGCCAACCAGGCCGATTTCGACCAATGGGCGGAGGGGCGCAAGCAGATGCGGATGGAGTATTTCTATCGCGAGATGCGCCGTCGGACCGGGCTACTGATGGAGGGCGATGCTCCGGCGGGGGGCAAGTGGAATTTCGACCATGAGAACCGCAAGCCCGCACGCAATGACCTGTTCCTGCCGGAGCCGCTGCGGTTCGAACCCGATGACACGGTCGCGGCTGTGCTTGACCTCGTCGAAACCCGGTTCGGCGGCAATTTCGGCCAGCTTCGTCCCTTTGCCATGGCGACGGATGCGGCCGAGGCCGAGGCTGTCCTGACGCATTTCATCGACACTGCGCTGCCCCGGTTCGGCAACTACCAGGACGCGATGCTGACCGGGCGCCCCTTTCTCTACCACGCCCTGATATCGGCCTATCTCAATATCGGCCTGTTGGACCCGCTCGATGTCTGCCGCCGCGTCGAGGCCGCGTGGAGAGACGGCCGCGCGCCACTCAACGCGGCCGAGGGCTTCATCCGGCAGATCATCGGCTGGCGGGAATTCGTCCGCGGGATCTATTTCCGCGAGGGGCCGGGATATGTCGCGCGCAACGTGCTCGGTCATGATCGGGACCTGCCGGCGCTGTACTGGGGAGAGGAAACGGGGATGGCCTGTCTCCGCGCGGCTGTCGGGCAGACCCGCGAGCACGCCTATGCGCATCACATCCAGCGGCTCATGGTCACCGGCAATTTCGCGCTCCTCGCCGGAATCGACCCCGCGAAGGTCCATGAATGGTATCTTGCCGTTTATGCCGACGCCTTCGAGTGGGTCGAAGCCCCCAACACGCTCGGCATGAGCCAGTTTGCCGATGGCGGGCTCTTTGCCTCCAAACCCTATATCTCCTCCGGAAATTATATCGGCCGCATGTCCGATTATTGCGGGGCGTGCCGCTACTCGGTGAAGGCCAAGGTTGGCGACGATGCCTGCCCTTTCAACCTGCTTTACTGGCACTTCCTCGCCCGCCACCGCGCGCGTTTCGCCTCAAACCCGAGGATGGGGCAGATGTACCGGACATGGGATCGCATGGATGCGCAGCGTCGGGAGGAGGTTCTGCGCGGGGCCGACGCTTTTCTGGCGAAGCTCGAGGCTGGCGAGCCGGTCTGAGTGGTCGCGGTCCGGCTGGGCGTGCTTTTCACCCGTCGTCAAGGACGTCGCGGGCAATTGCCGTCCCGCTCTCCCACGCGCATTCGGCCCGGGCGCCGAGGCACCAGTCGCCGCCGGCATTAAGCGTCCCTGCCTGACTTCGCGCGAAGGGGGCGCCGAGGGGCGTCGTCACGCGCGCATGGCGCCATCGATGCGCTGCCACGTGGTGCGCCGAAGTGGGGTCAAGGCCGAGCCTCTCGCAGAGCAGCGGCAACATCAGGGTTGCGATCTCTTCCCGCGGATGCTCGAGATGCGCCTGGCTCCAGGCGGGGGCGGCATGGGCGATCCAGCTCGGCGGTCCGTCGCGATCGGGTTTGGAGCTGTTCAGGGCAATCCAGTCCAGCGCGTCGTCGGGATCGCGGCGGGACCGGAAGGGCGTCGGTGTGCCCGCCGCGAAGGACGCCATCAGCGCCAGGCAGGGCGCCATCTTCACTGCCGAAATGTCCCGGGCTAGCGGCACCGCATCGCCGAGAAGCCTCATTGCCTGCGGGGCAGGGACGGCCAGAACAAGCCGCCTGCAGCTCCAGCTTCCTCGATCTGTGTCGATCCGCCATCCTTCCGAGGTTGCCGATACCGCTTTCGTCGTCACGCCGAGCCAGATGTCGAGGCCGGCGGCCAGGTGTTTTGCGATGCTGCTCATCCCCGGCGTGCCGACAATATGCGGCTCGGGCGCACCGTCGTCCCAGCGCGCGGCCCGGCCGGCCAACTGGGCCTTGTCGAGTATCGCGGAGAAACTCGGCATGCGGGCGGTGACGAACTGCGCCCCGTGATCGAACCGGAGACCGCCCTCCGCCCGACGAGTTGAAAGCCGTCCGCCGACACCGCGGGACTTGTCGAACAGGACCGGGGAATGCCCGGCCTCCTGCAGGGCCCGGGCGCAGGCTAGACCGGCAAGTCCGGCGCCGATGATCGCAATTTTCATGTCAGCCATCACTTCCATTCGAGAGTAGAGAGGATTTCCAGGATCCGTTTCTTCGGCTTGTGGGAGCCCGCTGAAACATGCGGCCAGAGCGCAATGCCCCAGTCCCGACGGATTTCGCAAAAGGCGCTGCTGTCGGCCTTACCCCTCGCCAAACGCGGTCGTAGCCTGTCTCGCGGCGGATCTTCCGGGATATCGGGTGACAGGCCGATGGCGGCCCGGCGTTTGCCCGGCCCGGAATCGACATTTCGGCCAGCCATGGAGCGTTCGCCCATGCGCGGGCGCAACGCTTCAGGCATTCTAGGCCCGGACAGGCGCGTGCCGGTGAAGGGGTCTTCCTGCAACTTCATGGCAATGGAAATGGACTGGCCGCGCTACATGTCCATCCATGATTTCGACATCACCTTGCCAACTTGCGCGGGACTTCGCGCCGACGCGTCCTAGATGGAAAGGAAGTGTCAGCAAATCATCCGGCCCGTCATGACGTTTGAAAGTTCTGGAGCAACCGCGCAGACGGTGCATGAAGTGTGCCCCGACCATTGTGGCGGTTCCCTCCCCTGCACCGACGCGACGGACCTCTTCGCTGGCAACGAGGCTCTGCGGTTTGCAGATGCGTCCGGCCTCGCCCGACGGAGGATGCCGTGACGCTGCTCGCCCTGCTGTCAACCGCCCTGCTGTTTGGCGGGTATGGTCCTGTATTCCTTCGGTTTTGCTGCATTCCTCTTCACGTCGTTGCCAGCCAATGAGGCCGGTCCGCTGTTGCGCCGGGCCTTCCCGCAATTTTATCTCTTTGTCCTGGGCGTCTCGACCGTCTCCGCGCCTTTCCTCTTGCCATCGGATCCGACCGGTGCGGCGTTGATGGGCCTGGTTGCCATCACGGTGATCCCGGCCCGGCAGGTCCTGTTGCCGGCGATCAATGAGGCAACCGACAGCGGGCAAAAGCGCCGCTTCAGGCGCCTGCACCGGCTCTCTGTCGCCGTAACACTGGCGCATATCGCAATGGCGGCGGCAGTGCTGTCCCGTTTTACGTGAGGATCGCGATGCGGCTTCCCCCCGAGAATGTACAGGACTACCCGCGCCCGCCGCGACTCGAACCGGTGCCCTTTCGGATCGAGATCGCTCTGGCCGGCGAGACTGTGTCCGCCACGACGCGCGCGTTCCGGGTCGTCGAGACACATCTCGCGCCGACCTACTACCTGCCGCCGGCGGATGTCTTCTCCGGACTTCGCGCCTTGCCCGGCAAGAGCTTTTGCGAATGGAAAGGCACGGCGCAGTATTTCGATGTGATGACTGCCCGGCACACCGCAAGGCGCGCAGCCTGGTGCTACCCGACCCCGACCCAGGCCTTCGGCCCAATGGCGGGATATGTCGCCTTCTACGCCAGCGCGATGGACCATTGCTTCGTCGATACCGTGCGGGCCAGGCCGCAGCCCGGGCATTCTACGGAGGTTGGGTCACGCCGAACCTCGCAGGCATTCCGAAAGGCGCGCCGGGGACCGAGCATTGGTAGCGCAAGCCCGACGGGACTTGGAGTACGCGGCGAGGTTCCGGCTATTGCCCAAATGCGGGGGGGCGGTAGGATGTATGAGAACGCCATCTCACCTCGCCCCAGGAGTTTGCCATGTCCGATCCCGTTCCCAGCGAAGACGATCTGATTGCCATGCTGGAATCTGACGAGAAGTCGATGAGCGTGGTGATCACCAACCCGGCCCTGCCCGACAACCCGATGATCTATGTCAGCGAGGAGTTCGAGGACCAGACCGGCTATACGCCCGAAGAGGCTCTGGGCCAGAATTGCCGGCTGCAGGGCCCGGATACAGATCCCAACGCCGTGGAGGCGATCCGCGCCGCGCTGAAGGCACAGACGACCTTCGCCATCGACATCCTGAATTATCGCAAATCCGGCGCACCGTTCATGAACCGGCTGCGGATCCGGCCGCTTTTCGACGAGGATGGCGAACTGACCTATTACGTCGGGGCGCAGAACCCGGTGTGACGACGCCCTGCCCGGAACTCGGCCGGGCGACGCGCGTGGGCGGCGTTCGCTGCCGACGCAATTCCAAATCATCGGGAGGATGATCATGAAGGCTGTCTGGCGCGCGGCCCTCGCTTGGGCCCTGATCAGTCTCGGCGGGCCGACCATTGCCGAGACCTATCGCGATCGGGACGTTGAGATGCTGCCGGTCACGGAGCTGGACGTCGAACGCTATCTCGGAAAATGGTACGAAATCGCACGGTTTCCGAACCGCTTCGAGAAAGGATGCGAGGGCGTCACGGCAGAATACGCCCTCCGATCAGACGGCAAGATCTCGGTGCTGAATACCTGCCGGATCGGCGCGCCGGACGGCGAGAGCAAGTCGGCCGATGGACAGGCGAAGATCGTTGGACCCGGCAAGCTGTCGGTCACATTCGTGCCCTGGCTGCCCTTCGCGCGGGGCGATTACTGGGTGCTGTACCTGGACGAGGCCTACAGCCTCGCCGTGGTCGGAGCGCCGCGCGGCACAACGGGCTGGATCCTGTCCAGAACCCCGGCCATCTCTCCCGAGGCCCGGACCAGGGCAGAAGAGGTCCTGCGAAAGAACGGATATGACCCGTCGCTCCTGAGGAACGTGTTGCACTGAGACCCGGGATCCGGCCTTCCTCCATTCCCCACCGGCACTCCGAGGACCGCCAGATGGCCCAAACCCTTGGGCTTGCGGAACTCACCCCCTGGTGTTGACCCGGATCCAGCGGCTCGGTGTGGAGGGGTCCTGCATCCGAAGGAACGTATAGCCTGTACGATTCCACGGACGGACCGCGTCCGTCAGGTTGTCGATGACGAAATCGCCGGCTTCGGTCCGAATGATCAGAACCGCATGGGCGCCGCCCCGGGCGTCCAGAACCGTCGACAACAGGAGGTGCTCCGGCGCGATGCCGAGGGCAATCAGTTGCTGTTTCTTCAACATCGCGAAGTCTTCGCAATCGCCACCCCGGCGCGATGGCAGCGTCCAGAAATCCTCTTTGCGGTATTGCTGGCTGTCGGAGATCGATCTGGTTGTTCGATTGATATGCCGGCTGATGCGTCGGGCCTGTCGGAGACCTTCCTCATGCGGTTGCGCGCGCGCGCCGGTGCGCGAGCAAGCCCAACTGTATTCGCGACACAGGTTGGCCGCGGCTTTGGGCTGCGTTGTCATTCCCTTGTTGGGAAGGAAAGGTGTCGCAGCGGCATAGGTTCCAAAAGCCGGCCCCATTGCCAAAAAAGCGAACCCAAGTATCGCAAGCGTCTTTCGAAAAAAAGCTGGCTCTCTGCCCGAACGGCTCCGTCGTCCCGCCAAACGGAATCTCCTGTCGTTTTCTGCTCTGTCCTCGAGATCTCAGTATCAAAAAAGCTAACAACCTCAAAACAAGACCTGCAGTGTTGCGAAAAACCGCTCAAGGGACCGGGTTTTCTCGTGTTGAACTCTGGCTTGTGACGTTCTCCCGGCTCGTTTGTTGATGCGCCGGCCGAACAGCTCTTGGGGTGTCTGTCGGGTTGGGAGGGCGCATCTCGAGGTCGGAGGTCATCCCGCGCTGAGCTGCCGGTTTTTCGGCCCATGATCGATATTCGAGATCTTCCATTTTTCAACGAAATAGTGCGTCCGTCCTTTTGCCGTCAAAATACATTGACATAAATCAATTACATATTTGAGGGGTGGTGTAGACTTGGGTCGCCTTGGGTAAGTGGGACCCAAAATCCTGTAAAATATGGCGGGGTGCGTCATGTACCATTTGTACGGTTACAATAAAAGTTTATCTTAGATAGTTCATCACTTCTCGCATTCTTGCCGTTCTGCCCAAGCGCTTTCCTGGCCACATCTTCATGTGACCTGCGTGTTGTTACGGTCACCCGATTTAGGTGGCGCGAACGAACCGAGAAGGGGGCAGACATGACCAAAACCAAAATGTTGTGCAGCGCCGCAGGCGCAATCCTGCTCGCAGTGGGTGCTCTGCCCGTTCAGGGCGAGGCGCAATCTGCTCCGACGCAATGCACCCAGGCCCATGCCCAGGCGGCTATAGGCCAGGGCAAGGCGCTCTTTCTGTGCGGGTGCGATACGGTGACCCGCGGCATGGTCACATACGTTCAAAAACGTGATGACTTCCTGGGTTTGCTCGACGGTTTCGAGTCGAGCTGCGCGGGATTGGCCAATGTTCTGGCGGACGTCCCGACAGCGTCGACGGATCGCCCCAGCAGATCGGGTGGGAGATCTGACGATGAACGCAGCAGCCGTATGGCGGCTGACCCCGGTGGCGACGAAGAGGTCGAACCCTATGAAGAGGCTTCCGAGGAGTCGGATGATCACAAGTCAGGCCATGGCAGTTGTCAGGGCGGAAGCAAAGGCCAGGGCAATGGCGGTGGCAACGGTCAGGGCAGTGGCAATGGCAAGGGCAATTGTGACCAATGCACGGGAGAGAAAGGAGGATCGAAAGGCGGCGGTGGCGGTGGCAGTGGCGATGACCACGACCACACAGACGAGTCCCATTCCCACTGATCAAGCCCCCTCGGGACAAGCATCCGATTGAGAGCCGGATGTCCCAATTTCCGAGGCGGAAGTATGGTCGCAAGGTCATGCGGGAAAATCACCTGCCGTGGTTGGAAGAGGAGGTTTTCCCAGATTCAAGACTTGGGCGCCCGGCCCTGTTGGACGCCCAAACAGGGTGGACGGGCCGCGATCCTTCGTCTGCGGGAGGCGACCGTTGCCCGAAACGGGAGGAAATGCGTTTGATCGAGGCCTGACCGGCCGAAATCGAAACGCCAGAATGGATGGAGGATGTCATGAAATTCAAAGGCATGGGGCGGCACGCGTTCAGGACCCTGCTGCTTTGCAGCACTGCTTCCTTCGCGTTGGTCGTCGCGCCGATCGATCCGGTCGGGCTCGACCACGCATATGCCATCGCCAAAGGCGGTGGTGGTGGCGGCGGCGAAGGTGGCGGCGGCGGCGGCGATAGTGGCGGCGGCGGTGGCGGTGACAGTGGCCGCGGCGGTGGCGGTGACAGTGGCCGCGGCGGTGGCGGCGATAGTGGCCGCGGTGGCGGTGACAATTCCGACAAGGGAGACGGTTCGCGCGGTGGCCAGGACCGAAGCTCCGATGTCGGTGAGGATCGCCAAGGTCAAGGCAAGGCGACTGGCGCTGTCAGAAAGGCTCCGACAGCTCCGAAATCGACTGCTGGCAAGTCGTCTTCGAAGAAGACCGTCGTCGTGCAGGACGACGACAGCGATTCCGACCGTCCGACCTGGGCCAAGCAACCGGGTGGAAAAGACGGTGCCGGCGGCGGCGCACCGCCGACCGCAGGGTCCAAGAAGGGCGATCTCTTCGGCGATCTCTGGGTTATCCTTCGTGACGACAACGGCGTTCCGATCCTGACTGCCGAAGGATGGGTCCAGCCGCTCGACGCCGAGGGCAATCTTGTTGCTCTGGACGAGGAGGGTCATCCGGTCGATGAGAGCCTCACGATGGAAGTCGAACTGGGCCGGCTGAATGTCGGGCGTGCACCGCCGCATGTGCTTGACCGGCGTGCGAATGAGGTCATCGGCCTTCTGGCTGAGGCGACCGACCTGAAGACCGACGCCTCCGGTCGACTGATGATCGAGGTCGATGGGGTGTGGAAAACCATCGACTCGCCGCTCGAGAACCTGGCGATCTATGTTTCGTTGATGACGACCGGGACGATTGCCGGCGTGACCGATCTGCCGGGAGATGCCTATGACTTCATGGTCGATGGTGTTTTCGATTGGCGGGACCTGGCGGCCTCGACGCCATTCCTCGCCGCGGCGACCGATAAGACCGGCGAGTTCAGCTTGGACGAGATCGCCTATATCAATGCGTTCCTGGGGGTCGAGACAGCAACCAATATGGGGGTGACCTATTCGGATGTTGATTTCTCCGGGTTCAGCTACGATCGGGAAGACCTCTACGGAGGCGTTACCGCAGACGTTCTCGTGCTGGTGGGCGGAACTTGGGTGCCCCAAACCGTTTATGTCTATGACGCGGTGTTTGGCGGTGTGAACGAGGTCGTGAGCGGCGACCTGGATGCCTACACATTGGCGGCCGAGGATGCCCGGCTGGTGATCAATTTCCTGCACGAGTACGAAATTCCTGCGGAGGATATATCGTCCGTGTCGCATTGAATCACCGGGCGTCGTCCGAACGTGAAGGACGATGTCTCAAAGTGTGTCTACGCCGGCCGGACTGTCCGGCCGGCGTTTTTTGCTGCACCGCGTGCGCGCGCCAAAACGCATGCCGTCGGGCTGGTCGGGTCGGGACCGATTGAGAACGTCGTCGGGAAGGCGGACCAGGGTTACGGCGGGGGATCTTCCCGTGGATTTGTATCGCAAGGTTCGTCTGCCGCGCCCGGGGCGCGACATGAAAAGAAGTGCCCTGGATCCGGCTGAACCGCTCAAGATGCTGATCAAATCGAACCTGCCATTTGACGAGCGGACCGAAACCTTCGGATCAGAACGCCCGCTGGATCGGCTCAACCACCACGTCGCCATTCCCGAGATGAATGGCGACAGCTATCGCCTCGCACAGAGCAAGGCCCGGCAGATCTCTTGAGGCAAGTCATAGCTGGTCTCTGCGGGCCTGAATGCCATGGCAACCGAATTCTATGGGGAGCGCGTTTGGCGAGGCGCCTGTAGCGCCCGGACTGGCCGACTTTTGCTCCGCCCGGCGGCAGAATTCTGCGCTGCCTGTAAAAAGCTGCAAGCAACTGCGCGCCAAGCGGATCACCTTGCAAGTTCGGCACTCGGAAGTGGCGAGCTTCTGGCAGGCGCGAATATCGGTCTGACGAAGCGGGACCGTTGTCTCCTTCCCGGTGCCTGTCCGTCTGCTGCACGCGGAGACCGCATCGATTACGAGATGGGCAAGGTCACGATCAAGAATATCTCAACCCTTGCCGGTCAATTCCGGTTTCGGTGCAATTGAGCGGTAGATCGACCTGGAAACGGCCGATAATTGTTTATTCGAACCGAGCCATCTCTCTGTCCCATGGGCCGGATGCACGTCTCACATGCAATTTCCTTGATCTGTGACAAGGTGGCATTGGAGGATCCGGGCTAGCGTCGAGATCTACCAGAGACCTGGAGGAGGATCGTACGTTGCGTGTTGGAGAGCTTTTCAAGATCGAACCGGAAGAGTGGGGGCTGCGAGGCGATCAGACCCTTTGGCGGGAACTTGCAGTGAAATTGGCCGACACGCCGATGCCCGAGGACCTTCCGCGTCTTGAACGTTTGCTTGAGGATGCCTTCTGGGACGCGACCGGTCAGAGCCTTGCTTTCAGCACCGAGTTTATTGTCGAGCGCTTTGCCGAGGAGGGTAAGACGCGCGGTGGAATCTCGGGTGCGATCTGGCGCTATCGTCTCTTCCCGATGATAATTCGCAGGTATTCGGAGGCTATTGCGGCCGAAGCGGCGTAAGAACCGCCTTTTGGCGGAGCGGATGCACGAGCAGCATTCTCTCGACCAGGAACCAAAAAAACCGGAGCGGCGGAGCGCTCCGGTTTCTTCTATTTTTGACTGGGCGCCGGATCAGGCGCGCATCGACTTGGTATCCAGGAAACGCTGGTGCCAGGAGAGCGCCTCGCCAGGCATGGCCGGCGTGTGCAGGCCAAGCGCGTTCTTCTTGGCGCGCTCGTAATAGTCCATGAGCATCGGGCGATAGCTCGGGTGCGCACAGTTGGCCATGATCGTCTCGGCGCGCTGCTTCGGCGGCATGCCGCGCAGGTCGGCAAGGCCCTGTTCCGTCACGATGACCATCACGTCCTGGGTGATGTGATCGACATGGCAGACTTGCGGCACGATGGTCGAGATATCGCCGCCCTTGGCGATGGAAGGCGAGACGAAGCAGCTCAGATAGGCGTTGCGGGTGAAGTCGCCCGAGCCGCCGATGCCGTTCATGATCCGCGAGGACATGACATGGGTCGAGTTGATATTGCCGAAGATGTCGGCCTCGATCATGCCGTTCATCGAGATCGTGCCAAGACGGCGGATAACCTCGGGGTGGTTCGAGATTTCCTGCGGGCGCAGGATGATCTTGTCACGGTAGAAGTCCAGGTTCTCACGGAAGCGGATCGCGGCCTGGTCGGACATGCCGAAGGCGGTCGAAGAGGCGCAGAGCATCTTGCCGTCGTCGATCAGGTCCATCATGCCGTCCTGAATGACTTCGGTATAGGCCATCAGGTCATGGAACTCGGTGTCACGCAGGCCGGCAAGCACCGCGTTGGCCACATTGCCGACACCGGATTGCAGCGGCAGCAGCTTGTTGGTCAGGCGGCCCTTCTTCACTTCCCACTTGAGGAATTCCATCAGGTGCCCGGCGATGGTCTTGGAGACATCGTCCAGCGGCGGGAAGGGCGCGTTCTTGTCCGGCAGTTCGGTTTCGATGACACCGACAACCTTGTGCGGGTCGCAGCGCAGCGTCTTCTGGCCGATGCGGTCATCGGCATGGGTCATCGGGATCGGCACACGGTTCGGCGGCAGGGCGGTGCCGTAATAGATGTCGTGCATCCCTTCCATGCGCTCGTCATGCCACCGGTTGACCTCGAGGATCACCTTGTCGGCGCGATCGATCCAGGTCTTGTTGTTGCCGATGGAAGTCGCCGGGATCAGCGAGCCGTCTTCCTTGACGCCGGTGATCTCGATCACGGCGACGTCGAGATTGCCGAAGAAGCCTTCCCAGACCATCGGGGCAACGTGGGAGAGGTGGAGGTCGAAATAGTCCATCTCGCCGCGGTTGATCTTCTCGCGCTCGATCGGATCGGAGTTGTAGGGCAGGCGGTACTTGATGGCGTCGGCCTTGGCCAGCGCGCCGTCGAGCTCGGGGCCGGTCGAAGCGCCGGTCCATAGCCCGATCTTGAACGGGTCGCCCTCGGCATGGGCGGCCTCGATCTGGGCGGCCAGAGCTGTCGGCAGGGCCTTGGGATAGCCCGAGCCGGTGAAACCGCTCATGCCGACCGTATCCCCCGACTTGATCAGGGAGGCGGCATCCTCGGCGCTCATCACCTTGGAGCGAATTTGGGAGTTCTTGATGCGATCGGTCGCGGCCACGATTGGTCTCTCCTTTACCTGAGCCCACTCCAGCCATCCTATCAGCCCGCAATCTGTGGTGAAACGCGCGAAAACGCGCTGTTTCGGCGGAATTTCGAGTCGGCTGGAGCCGAACTTGACGCCGAGGGAATGACCTAAAGCGCGGTCCCGATCAACGCGACCAGTTGGCTCTTGGGGGTGAAATGGCTTGCAACCGGTTGCCCGGAGCGCAAGTAGTTGAAATAGTTATAAAATACCCGCCTTGCAGGCAGCGCAGGTCTGGGGGGCTGCAATTCGTCTCAGCCTGTGGCGGCACGGAGCGCCACGGCCCTTGCAGGATCCGGGCAAGCGCGGCGATCCTCGTCCGGCTTCGGATCAATCCTTGCCTTCGGCGAGGTCATGCGGCGTCAGGAAATGCAGGGCCCGACCGCTGCCCGGCGCGAGCTTCGACCATTTTTCGATCTCGAACTCGGCAACCAGCAAGGAGCCGGTGGGGTAATCGGCAAACCGAACATGGGCCGGCGTCTCGGAAACCAGCTCATGCGCCAGCTGGGCAGTTCCGGGATTGTGCCCGATAACCATCAACGTCTCCGCGTCGGCTGCACGGATCATGTCGAGCATCTGCGCCGCGCTGGCGTGATAGAGTTCTTGCCGAAGTTCGGGTTCGCTGTCGATACGCATCCCCTCGAAGGTCTCCCGGGTCCTGCGCGCCGTTGAGCAAAGGATGTGATCGGGATGCCAGTCCGAGTGCCGCAGCCATTTTCCGAGCGCCTTGGCGCTGCGCTGGCCGCGCTTGTTGAGCGGGCGTTCAAAATCGCCCAGGTCCGGGTTGACCCAGCTGGACTTGGCGTGGCGGAGAAGAATCAGGCGTTTCATCGCTTCCCGTGGAATGCGCGCATGTGAAAGGCCGATTGTGCCGGATCGCGCCCCGAGCGCTGGCTGGCCGGGCAGACGCGGCGCGCCGCGCATCCCGCCCCCATGCAATCGGAGCCAGCGGGCGTGTCAAGATGATTGTGGCAGGTCGCCACGGCATATTGCCCGGTTTCGAAAGCTCCGACAGGGCAGGATTGGAGGCAAGGCCGGCCATCGCAGCTGTCGCAAGGGGAGGGGCCGAAGCCGGGGACGTCCTGCGGAAAGGGCAGGGCGAGCGCGCCGCGCAGCGAGCACATCAACCCGTCACGGGGATGCACCAGCAGAGATATCGGGGACACGAAGAAGGCGCCGCTTTGCAGGGCCCAGGCGTAGAATGGCGGGTAGGGCGGGCCGTCGGACGGGAAGAGCGCTTCGCCGTCGAAGCGCTTCGCCAGCGTGTTGAGGATGCGTTTGGACCAGCGGTCCATCGGGTCCGGCGCGCCGTCCGAATACTCCGGGCTGGCGGTAAAATGCGGCCAGAAGCGCGGGGTGTCCGGCCCGATCAGCAAAAGGCTCTGCGTCTGTTGCGGCAGCAGCTCCGGTGGCGCGAGGCCGGGGGCGAGGCCGCCAAGGGCGACCAACCGTTCCGCGTCAAGCGCTGCCGCGAGAGCCTGCATGGGGCTATTCGGCGCGGATCAGCGAACCTGCGCCGTGATCGGTGAAGAGTTCGAGCAGGCAGGCATTGGGCGCGCGACCGTCGAGGATGACCACGGCGCGGACGCCCTCGCGGATGGCGGCGACGGCGGTCTCGGTCTTGGGGATCATGCCGCCGGCGATGACGCCGCTTTCGGTCAACTCGGCAACGCTGTCAACGGTCAGCGCGGTGATCACCTCGCCCTCCGCATCCTTGACGCCCTCGACATCGGTCAGCAGCAGCAGCCGGTCTGCCTTCAGCGCGCCGGCAATGGCGCCGGCGGCGGTGTCGCCGTTGACGTTGAAGGTTTCGCCCTCGCGGCCGACGCCGAGCGGCGCGACGACGGGGATGATGTTATGCGCATGCATCTGGCGAAGCAGTTCGGGCGCGGTTTCCACCGGCTGGCCGACAAGGCCGAGCGCGGGGTCGACCGGGTCGCAGACCATGGTATTGGCATCCTTGCCGGAAATGCCCACGGCGCGGCCGCCTTCCTGGTTGATCGCGGTGACGATGCGCTTGTTGACGAGACCGGAGAGGACCATCTCGACGACTTCCATCGTGGCCGCGTCGGTGACGCGCTTGCCGTTCACGAACTCGCTCTTGATGTCGAGTTTCTTCAGCAGGTCGTTGATCATCGGGCCGCCGCCATGGACGATGACCGGATGCACGCCGACCTGGTTCATCAACACGATGTCGCGGGCAAAGCTGGCCATCTGCTCCTCGTCGCCCATCGCGTGGCCACCGAACTTGATGACAACCGTGGCGCCGGTATAGCGCTGAAGGTAGGGGAGGGCTTCGGACAGGGTCCGGGCGGTGGCGATCCAGTCGCGATTCATCTTTTGCTTTTTCATAGGTCCGGCTCAGGGTGTTCCTGATCCTTTCTGTTACGCGCGGGAATGCGTGCTGCCAAGGGTCATTGTCCGTTTCCTGCGGCCCGGACGGCGATCCTATGCAACAAGGCGGATGTTCCGGGGAGTTTTCAGCTCTTGGTGTCGGGCAGGCTGTCGGGGAATGGCAGATGCGCGTCGGCGGCACAGGACCGTATGCGTTCCAGCACCTCGTTGGGCAGGGCGATTCCGGCGGCGCTTGCCTCTTCGCGTCGCCGCGCTGCGCGATCGCCCGGGATGCGCACCGGGTCGCGGCCGGGGATCGGCCGGCTGGTGCGGCAGGCGTCGTTGACGTGGTCCACCTGGGCCAGGAAGGCGTCGCGCCCGCCGAACGCCTCGGGGTCGAGTACCTGCAGGAAGACATTGGCGCCCCAGCGATCTGGCGCCTCGACCCGACCGTGGCCGGCCAGCGCCTGTGTCAGCATCTCGACCATCAACCCCATGGCGAAGCCCTTGTGGCCGTGATCCATGCCGCCCACGGGCAGGATCGAGCCCTTCGGCTTGGCATTGACCACGTTCGGGTCCGTCGTGGCGGAGCCGTCGCTGCCGAGCATCCAGGCATGTTCGAATTCGGTGCCGCTGTTGATATGTTCCCGTACTTTCGAGACCGTTGTGATCGAGGCGCAGGTGTCGATCAGGACCGGATGCGTGCTCGACGGATAGCCGATTGCCCAAGGGTTCGGCGTCAGCAGCGGTTCGACGCCACCAAAGGGCGCGACCCAGCGGCCGGAGGGATCAGAGGTCGCGATATAGCAGACGAAGCCCTTCAGCGCGGCGATTCGGGTGAGCGTTGAAAGGCAGCCGATATGATGGCTGCGCCGGATCGCCATCGCGGCCATGCCGGCCTCGGACGCCCGCGCCATGCAGGATTCGATGGCTTGTTGCATCACCCAATGGCCGGGCAGGTAGTTTCCGTCCAAGACCTGCGCGATCTTGCTGTCACAAAGCACGTCATGGCTGCCCGAACAGGTCATGCGACCGTTCGCCAGCTCCGGCAGGTAGTAGGAGAGCATCGAGATGCCATGCGTCGTGACCCCGATCTCGTCGGTCTGGGTCAGAAGTTCGGAGACGGTCTCGGCCTTGTCCGGCTCAAGACCGCCCTGGGTCAGCAGCGCGAAGGCAAGTTCGCGGAGCGCGGTGCGGTCGAAATGTTCCATCGCGCCAAGCTATCGCTCCGGTCCGACCAAAGGTCAATGTGTCCCGGTCAGACCTCTGCCAGCGCCGCGATCGTGCTGCGCAGCGTTGCGATCCCCTCCCCCTTCTCCGAGGAGGTCACGATCAGCTCGGGATAGGCTGCCGGGTGGGGTTGCAGGCTGGCGCGGACCTGTTCGAGCACCTTGTCGCGCTCGACAGCCTTGACCTTGTCAGCCTTGGTCAGGACGGCCTGGAAGGGCACGGCGGCCTTGTCGAGCAGCGTCAGGATCTCCTTGTCCACCGACTTGATGCCGTGGCGCGCGTCGATCAGAACGAAAGCGCGGCGCAGCGTCGGGCGACCAGAGAGATAGGATTTGAGCAGCTTCTGCCATTTCTCGACCACCGCGACGGGCGCCTTGGCGAAGCCATAGCCGGGCAGGTCCACGAGATAGTGGCTCTCGGCGAGCGCGAAGAAGTTGATCTCCTGCGTCCGTCCGGGCGTGTTGGAGGCGCGGGCGAGGGCCTTGTGGCCGGTCAGCGCGTTGATCAGCGTCGACTTGCCGACATTGGAACGCCCCGCGAAGCAGATCTCGGCCCGGTCCGCCAATGGCAGGCCGGACATGGCGACCACCCCTTTGACAAAGGTGCATTGACCGGCAAAGAGCTTTCGGCCGCGTTCAAGAGAGGCTTCGTCGGTGGCCTCGGCAATCGGGAAGGGGAGGGTGGTCATTCAGCTCGCTCCAGGGCGGCAAGGTCAGCCTTGCGGATCACGTCGATATTCGCCCGGATCTTGTCGACTGGCCAGTCCCACCAGGCAATTTCCAGCAGGCGGGCGATGGTTTCCGCGTCAAAACGCTGGCGGACGGGCCGCGCGGGGTTCCCAGCGACGATCGTGTAGGGCGGGACGTCCTGGCTGACGACGGCGCGCGACGCGACGATCGCACCAGCACCGATAGTGACGCCAGGCAAGATCCAGGCCTCGGCTCCGATCCAGACATCGGGTCCGATCTCGGTGTCGCCCCGGGATTGCGACCGGTAGCGGTCGAGATCCAATTCGCCGCCCCAGCCAGGCATGGCGTCGAACGGGTAGGTCGAGAAACCGAGCATGTCGTGATTGGCCCCGTTCATGACAATCATCGCGCCGGTCGCAATCGCCGCAAAGGCGCCAATCGTAAGGCGGTCACCAAGGAAGGCATGGTGGTGCAACAGGTTTCGAACGAAGAACTGCTCGGCCTCATCGGGATCGTCATAATAGGCAAAGGCGCCGACCGTGATGTTTTCCATGCCCTTGGCGAGGGGGCGCAGATGAACGACCCGCGGATGGTCGGGCATCGGATGCAGGCAGTCTGGGTCGGGCAGCATCAGGGCAGCTCCACGCGGTCGCCTCGTTGGACCTCGCCACCGTCGAGCACGGTCGCATAGACGCCGAAATTCCGGTGGCCATAGGCCGCTTCCAGCGCGCCAAGCGTGTCCGTATCCGGCTTGCCGGTTTCCGGGTTCACCTTCGTCGCGTTGCAGCGCGTGATCGGCTCCTCGATGCGCAGCCGCGCCGAGCCGATGCGGATCTCGCGGCCCATCCAGTCGAATTCTTCCCAGGGTGCGAAGCCATCGATCCAGAGATTGCCCCGGAAACGGTGGATCGAGAGATCCTTGCCGAGACGCTGGCCGAAGGCACGGCGGGAGGCATGGCTGAGAATGGCAACGAAGGGATCCGGAACATCTGTCATCGCCTGTTCTGGACGGCTGACCAATTGCGCAGCCGCCGGGCGGGTCTGTGGCCAGACGGGGGCGAGCCACTCGATCAGCGCAGCGGACCCCTCGGACGTGTCCGGCGCGATCTCGATCTCCGGACGCCGGGGATGGGTCAGGCGAATGCGATTGCCGCCTTCGAGCAAACACGCGCGGACCGCCATCAATTCAGGCCCGGCGACACCGCGCACGAAGTTCCGCTTGGCGTGCCAGCCTGTCGGTACGGTGCCGAACTCGGCGGCTTCATGGGACACGGCCCAGCGGCGGTCGAAAGGCAGAACGGCCCCGGCGGTGAGCACCGCCGAGGCCAGTTCTTCCCACCCGATCGACTTGATCGGGTGGCGGATTATGTCGGTCAGCTGGCCTGTCATTCAGTGCCCGGCTTCTTGCGTTTGAAGCTTCTGAGGATGTTGCCGAAAACATCCGGCTTGTAGCCGTGGCTGCGCATGATCAGGTATTGCTGCGTGAAAGTGATCACGTTGTTGGTGATCCAGTAGAGCACCAGCCCGCTGGCGAAGCTGCCGAGCATGAACATGAAGATCCAGGGCATCCAGGCGAAGATCATCTGTTGCGTCGGGTCGGTGGGTGCCGGGTTCAGCTTCTGCTGCATCCACATCGAGATGCCGAGCAGGATCGGCATGATGCCGAGCGAGAGGATCTGCAGGAACCCGAGATCCGGCACGGCGTAGGGCAGCAGGCCGAAGAGGTTGAAGATCGAGGACGGGTCCGGCGCCGAGAGGTCCTGGATATAGCCGAACCAGGGCGCGTGACGCAGCTCGATGGTGACAAAAATCACCTTGTAGAGCGAGAAGAAGATCGGGATCTGCAGAAGGATCGGCAGACAGCCCGAGGCGGGGTTCACCTTTTCCTTCTTGTAGAGCTCCATCATTTCCTTCTGGAGTTTCTGGCGGTCGTCCCCGGCGCGCTCCTTGAGCTTCTCCATCTCCGGCTGAAGCTCTTTCATCTTCGCCATCGAGGAGTAGGACTTGTAGGCGAGCGGGAACAGCAGGGCCTTGATCAGCAGGGTCAGGCCAATGATCGACCAGCCCATGTTGCCGATGACCCCGTGCAGCCAGTGCAGAACGGCGAAGATCGGCTTGGTGAGGAAGAAGAACCAGCCCCAGTCAATGGAATCAAGGAAACCCTCGATGCCGCCTTCATTCTGATAGGCGCGGATCGCTTCCCATTCTTTCGCACCGGCGAAGAGCTGGGAATTCTGCGTGACTGTCTGGCCCGGCGCGATATCGACCGTCGGGAAGATGGTCTGGGTCTGATAGATCTGCGAGGCGGCCTGGTAGAGCAGGACCTGCTTGTGGGTCTGGCCCGGCTCGGGGATCAGCGTCGTCATCCAGTATTTGTCGGTGAAGCCGACCCAGCCGTTCTGGATGCCTTCAACGGCCTGAGCATGCACGCCGAGGGCGGGGTCGATCTCCAGATCCTCGAATTCCTTGTACTCCTTCTCGGTCAGGGAATTGTCAGCCATGGCGACAACACCTTCATGAAGGATGAAGAAACGAGTCAGATCGGGCAGGCCGTGACGTGCGATAATGCCATATGGCGCGGCGCGAAGCGTGGCTTCGGTCGGGTTCTCGACCGATTGCTCGACCGAGAACATGTATTCGCTGTCGATTGAGATGCTTCGACGGAAAATCAGTCCGGAAGGGCTGTCCCAGCGAATGGTCACCGGCGTTTCCGGGGTCAGGGTCTCGCCCGACTCGATGCTCCAGAGCGTGTCCGTTCCGGGAACGTCGCCGGCCTCAAGCCCGCCGCCGGGCGCCCAGCCAAACAGCGCGTAATAGGACATCGGGTTTCCGACCTGCTCCAGGAGGCGCACATTGGGAGAACCGTCATCGAGCGTCTCCCGGTAGTCGGTAAGCAGCAGATCGTCGATCCTGCCGCCCGCGAGAGAGACGCTGCCCGAGAGACGAGGTGTCTTGATGTCGAAACGCGGAGCATCGGCGGCTTCGGCGGGCTCGGCCGCGGATGCCGCTGATTGCGTGGCCGAATCGGCAGTTTGCGGAACAGCGGCAATGGAGTTTCCTGCGGAATCCGTTGCCTCAGCGCTGATCGTTGTCTCCGGTGCCGGTGCCACGGTCTCCTCAGGGGGAAACAGCAGGAACCAGACGAGGATTACGAGAAAGCTGAGTGCCGTGGCGAGAATAAGGTTCTTGTTCTGGTCGTCCATCAGGGGATCACCGACGTCCTTCCTGTCTTCAGGGTTCGCGCAGGTTCAATCCGCCACGAGCAAAAACGTCAAGTAGAAACCCGGAAAACGGGCGATTGTTGGCCTTTCTGCGCTGTCAAAACAGACACAGGAGCGCGCTTGTCAGAGAGTCGGTCTTCCGATCTGCGGAGGATTGCCAACCCGGCTGGTATGTTTGTCCATCCAGGCCATGGTCTCTTCGAAGGGCAATGGCGGCGCAATGCCAAATCCCTGGACATCCCGACAGCCAAGCTGCGCCAACATCGCATGTTCACCATGGGTTTCGACACCTTCGGCAAGGGTTTGAAGGTCCAGTTGCTCGGCCATTGCGAGGATCGCCGAAACCAGCTGTTGCTGATCCCGATCCGTGTCGACCCGCGAAACGAAAGACTGGTCGATCTTGATACGACCTACCGCGAAGCGCCTTATATTCGTGATAGAAGCGTGGCCGGTGCCAAAATCTTCAAGATCAATGTCGCATCCGAGGCTTGCGAGTGAGCAGATATTCGAGGTGATCGTGTCGTTGTTGGATTCGGTGATAACGGTCTCGAGAATTTCGACTGTCAGGCGGTCGGGCGTCAGGTCGAATCGGTCCAGTTCCCAACGAATCTTGTCGACAAGTCTCGGGTTTCGCAATTCGTCTGCGGAGAAATTCAATCCGATTCGGGGGACGCGGTAGCCCGACTTGTCCCAAAGACGGAGCGCCGAGAGGCTATGAAAGAGCATCACTTCGCCAAGCCGCTCGAGCATTCCTGCATTTTCGACGGCCTCCATGAAGTCGCAGGGCGGCAAGACCCCCCGGTCTGGGTGATCCCAGCGTGCGAGCGCCTCGAAACCGGAAACAAGACCAGTATCGGTTGAAATCTGGGGCTGGAACCAGGGCCGAATCTGGCCTTCGTCGAACGCCACACCAATGTCATCCGACAGGCTCTGTCGAGTTTCGACCGCATCGCCCATTTCGGAGGAGTAAGAACGCACGGCCCCCCGGCCCGAACGCCGGGCCTCGTCCATGGCGATTTCAGCGGCTTCGAGCATCGAATCGGCGTCTCGGCGCGGGGCGCGTCGGGCAAGGCAAAACCCGACAGAAGCCGTCACATAGACGGTCCCGGCATTGAGGCTGATCGGTTCGGCAATTGCGGATTGCAATCGCTCGGACACGCGCAGGCCAACCTCCATATTCGCCTGCCGAATTGGACCGAGGACAACGGCATAGCGGTGTTCCACCAGCCGCGCAGCGAGGTCCCCGGGGCGGATGGCGCCGAGAATGCGGTCTGCGGTCAACCGCAGGATGTCTTCGGTTGCGGAGCTTCCAAGTGTCTCGGCGACCTCAGAAAAATCATCAATCTGGATGACCAGCGAGATGGTCGACTGGCCCTTGCCGTCGAAGTGATTCAGAAAACCCGAGAGCGTTTCCATCAGGTGCTCGCGATTGGCAAGGCCGGTCAAGCTGTCCATGCGTTCCTTGTTCCGGTCCCCCTCCAGCAGGCCGCCGAGCAGGAGTACCACCGGGAAAGTCACCGCTGTAATCATCAGCAATCCTTCGCCCCCGAACCAATATCCCCCGAGCATCAGCGCGGGCAGGAAGGCAAGCGTCTGTGGGCGGATGAACGCGTTGCTCAGGCGGCGCTTGAATAGGCGGAAACGGGTGGCGGGCCGGGCCATGACTGGAATCCTCGATAGAGCGCAGGGCGCCATTCGGGGAAACGCTACGGGATCGGTCTCAGCAGGTTCTTAACGCGTCAGAGGCAAATTGTGCTCAATTTTCGTCATTCTCACGCGGCCCCAGCGAAAGGCCTGTGAAATCGAAGAGTTGGGGGTCAAGCAAGTGAGAGGGCCGGGTGTTCATCAATGCCCGGAACATCTTGTTCCGACGACCGGGGTGGTTGGCCTCCCAGCCGTCGAGGATCTTCTTGACCTGCTGGCGTTGCAGCCCGTCCTGGCTTCCGCAAAGGTCGCAGGGGATGATCGGATATCCCATCGCCGTGGCGAAACGTTCGCAATCGGCCTCGGCGACATGGGCGAGGGGGCGGTAGAGGAAGAGGTCGCCGTCCTCATTGACCAGTTTCGGCGGCATGGTCGCCAGGCGGCCACCGTGGAAGAGATTCATGAAGAAGGTTTCCAGGATGTCGTCCCGATGATGGCCGAGCACGACGGCCGTGCAGCCTTCCTCACGGGCGATCCTGTAAAGATTCCCTCGCCTTAGGCGCGAGCAAAGGGCGCAGAAGGTACGGCCTTGCGGGACCTTGTCCATGACGATGGAATAGGTGTCCTGGTACTCGATGCGGTGCGGCACGCCCATGCGTTCGAGAAATTCCGGCAGGACGGTGGCCGGGAAGCCGGGTTGGCCCTGGTCGAGATTGCAGGCCAGGATTTCGACTGGCAACAGTCCACGCCACTGGAGTTCGTGCAACACGGCGAGGAGCGTGTAGCTGTCCTTGCCGCCGGAGAGGCAGACGAGCCAGCGGGCGCCGCGTTCGACCATGCCGTATTGTTCGACCGCCTCACGGACATTGCGGACAATGCGTTTGCGCAGTTTCTTGAACTCCGTTGTGGACGGAGCGCCGTGGAAGAGCGGGTGGATTTCGTCGGAATCATCGAGCATGGGCGCTCCTATGGCAGATTGTTCAGCCGCGGCAAAGCGGTGCGAGCGTGGATTGCCCGGAAATCGAAGCCTTGGAAGTTGAGGGCGCCGACTTGTCCGGTCTGCATGGAGCTGGTCAGGGCCGATGGGATTGCGCCTGCCCGTTCCGGCGGCCTGGCGCTTTGTCATCCGCGTGCAACGGATTGAACGTCTTCGGGTCTGGCGGGATAAAGCGCAGAGCACACACGTTGCAGCGCCATCCCACAGGCAGGTGCTGGCACGGCTCTCGTTGTACACTATGGGAGCCGCGGTAAACTCACTGTTATCCGCTAATCGACTCGAACCATCCGATAAGCCGCGCGACTCGGAGTCATCGGTCCTGGTCATGCTCCGGATCGGCGCCGGGGACCGGGTCATACCCGCAGGATCCCCAGGGATTGCAGCGTCCGATCCGCTTCAAGGCCATCCAGCCGCCTCTTAGCGCGCCATGCTCGGCCAGCGCTTCGAGGGCATAGGCCGAACAGGTTGGTTGATAGCGGCAATTGAACCCGACCCAGGGGCTGAAAACCGCTCGATAGAGACGGATGGGAAGGGAGAGAAGGAAGGCGCCAGGCTTCATGAGCGCTGCGGCCTCGGCGAATGGGCGCGCTCGACGGCTTCCGACAGATCCTTCTTGAGTTGCTCGAAGGGGCGGGACGCGGTTACCTCGGCGCGGCCGATCAGCACATAATCCCAACCCGGTCGCCCCGCTACGGGCAATACCGCACGAGCGATTTCGCGCAAACGGCGCTTGGCCCGATTGCGTGCAACGGCGTTTCCAACCTTCTTCGAACAGGTAAAGCCGACCCGAACGAGTGTCGGATCGGCTTCAATCTCACGGCGCTTGCGCGCCTGAAGCAGAAATCCCGGCGTCCCGGCGCGTCCCGCACGGGCGGCAGCTAGGAAATCGGACCGCTTGGTCAGCGTGGCCAGCATCGGCCGTGCCACCGGCGGCCTTACGCGCTGAGCGACTTCCGACCGCGGGCGCGGCGGGCGTTCAGAATCTTGCGGCCGGCCTTGGTTGCCATGCGCGCACGGAAGCCGTGGCGGCGTTTGCGGACCAGGTTTGAAGGCTGAAAGGTGCGTTTCATCGCTCCGTCTCCGTATTTGTTGTAGTGCAGCCCAAATCCGGCGACGGATTCGAAGGCTCTGATATCTCGAAGTTCGCCGCTTAAGGGAGATTTCCGGGCAAGTCAATTCGCCCCGTGCCGATTCCTGCAACATCGCAGGCTTTACCCTGCCGAAATGTTTCAAGCATCGTCATATAAGACCAATCCGTTCACGAAAAGGCCTGTCTGTCTTCAAGCGCCTGTGAGGCACCTGTTGTTTCCTGCCGCGTCCCCGCATCTTTGGCTCGACCGCAGATGAACAGGGCCGCTAAGAATGAATGAAATGACCCGTCCCTCCCCCTCCGGCGCCGCCGCAGGCAAGGCCCGGCTGCTGCCGCTTGCCGTGATCGGCATTGCGGCCCTGGCCGGGGCCGTCCTTCTACGCGACCTGTTGAGTTTCGATTCGCTTGCCGCGAACCGCGAAGCGTTGCTCGCCTTTCGCGACAGTCACTATCTGGCGACCCTGCTGGTTTTCCTCGTTGCCTATGTCGCCATTGTCGCCTTCAGCCTGCCCGGCGCGACTGTCGCTACGCTGACCGGCGGCTTTCTCTTCGGCACCTTCCCGGGCGTTGTCTTCAATGTCGCCGCTGCCACGCTCGGCGCCATTGTCATCTTCCTTGCGGCCCGCTGGGGCCTTGGCGAACGCCTGTCCGCCCGGATGGACGCCTCCGACGGCCAGATCCGCCGCATCAAGCAGGGGATCGACGCCAATCAGTGGGAGATGCTGTTCCTGATCCGCCTCGTACCCGTCGTCCCCTTCTTTGTGGCGAACCTCGTCCCGGCGCTGGTCGGTGTGCCGCTCTCGCGCTTCGCGATCTCGACCTTTTTCGGCGTCATCCCCGGCGCGCTCGTGTACACTTCTGTCGGCGCCGGGCTGGGCGAAGTGTTGGCGCGCGGAGAAAGCCCGGATCTCGGCGTGATCTTCGAGCCGCATATCCTGTTGCCGCTGCTGGGGTTGGCCGCGCTGGCCGCGCTGCCGATACTGCTGCGGGCAGTTCGCGGTCGCAAGGAAGGCTGAGCCATGGAACAGATCGAAACGGATCTCTGCATCATCGGCGCCGGCGCCGGCGGGCTTTCGCTGGCCGCAGGCGCGGTGCAGATGGGCGCGCGCGTGGTGCTGATCGAAGGCGGCGAGATGGGGGGCGATTGCCTGAACTATGGCTGCGTTCCCTCCAAGGCGCTGCTTTCGGCCGGAAAGCACGCGCAGGCGATGCGCAGTGGACATGATTTCGGGGTCGCGCCGGTCAATCCGCAAGTCGACTACGAGGCCGCGATGGCGCATGTCCGCCGCGCGATCGAAACCATCGCGCCGCATGACAGCCAGGAGCGGTTCGAGGGGCTCGGGGTGCATGTCATCCGCGATTGGGCATGGTTCACCGCGCCGGACGAGGTTGCGGCAGGGGACGCGCGGATCCGGGCGCGGCGTTTCGTGATCGCAACCGGCTCGCGCCCCTTCCTGCCGCCCATTGCCGGGCTCGACGAGGTGCCTTTCCTGACCAACGAGACCCTGTTCGAGCAGCGGACCCGGCCCGACCATCTGCTGATCCTCGGCGCCGGGCCGATCGGGCTGGAGATGGCGCAGGCGCATCGGCGGTTGGGGTGCCAGGTGACGGTTCTCGAGGCGATGACGGCGCTGGGAACGGAAGATCCTGAAATGGCCGCCATTGCGCTGGCACGGCTGCGCGAGGAAGGCGTCGAGATCCGAGAGAATTGTTCCGTGGAAGCGGTGCAGCAGGTCGAGGGCGGGATTGTCCTGGAGACCGCGTCGGGCCGGGTCTCCGGCTCGCATTTGCTGGTGGCTACGGGACGCAGTCCGAACCTTGAGCGGCTGGATCTGGAGCACGCGGGGGTCGAGTACAGCCGCCGCGGCGTGACTGTCGATGACGGGCTGCGCAGCTCGAACCGGCGCGTCTATGCCGTTGGCGACGCTGCGGCCGGACAGATGAATTTCACACATGTCGCAGGCTATCATGCCGGTGTCCTGGCCCGCTCCCTGCTTTTCGGCCTGCCGGCCCGGGCGAAGTCTGCGCATATTCCGCGCGCGATCTACACCGATCCGGAACTGGCGCAGGTCGGGTTGACGGAAGCCGAGGCGCAGGCGCGGCACGGGGCGCGGCTCGAGGTCGTCCGCTTCGCCTATGCCGAGAGCGACCGTGCCATTGCCGAGGGCGCGACCGAGGGGTTGATCAAGGTGATGGTCCATCGTGGCCGTCCCGTTGGCGTCTCCATCGCGGGCGCCCAGGCCGGCGAGATAATCGCGCCCTGGGCGCTGATGATAGCCAACGGGCTGAAGATGAAGGTCATGGCCAGCACCGTCCTGCCCTATCCGACATTGGCGGAAATCGGCAAACGTGCGGCAGGGGCCTATTTCTCGCCGCGGCTCTTTGGTAGTGAAATGGTCAAGAGACTGGTTCGCTTCGTGCAGCGACGCATCCCGTAAGGCTTTGATCCGCCATGTTCCTCAACTCTCTCTCCGGCCGGTTCCTGCTGTTGACGGTGGCCTTCGTCATGCTGGCGGAGATCATGATCTTCGTGCCGTCCATCGCCCGGTTCCGGGAGGACTTCCTTCTGTCGCGGCTGGAGCGGGCCCAGATCGCCTCTCTGGCGTTGCTGGCGGCCGAGGATATGCTCGACGATGAGCTGGAAGCGGAGTTGCTGGAAAATGCCGGCGTTCTCAACGTCGTGCTGCGGCGCGACGAGATGCGTCAGCTCATTCTGTCCTCGCCGATCCCCTCGCCGATCGACGCGACATTCGATCTGCGCGACGCCTCGCCCTGGGAGCTGATCGCGGACGCCCTTGCGTGCCTCGTCGACCCGGAGCCGCAGGTGATCCGGGTCATTGGCAATCCGGTCCGCGAGGCCGGGCTGCTGATCGAGGTCACGATGACTTCCGGCAAGCTGCGCATGGAGATGATCGATTACGGGCTGCGCATCCTGCTGCTCTCGGCGGTGATCTCGGCGGTAACGGCGGTGCTGCTCTTCCTGACTGTCCGAGGCTTCCTCGTTGCGCCGATCAAGCATCTCGTCGCGGCGATGAAGAGTTACGCCGCCGCCCCGGAGGACGCGCGGCGCATCATCGCCCCGGAGGCCAGCGTGCTGGAATTGCGCGAGGCCGAGGAGGCGCTGCAGTCGATGCAGACAGACCTCACCGGTGCGCTGCGCCAGAAGGAACGGCTGGCCCAGCTTGGCGGTGCGGTGGCCAAGATCAGCCATGACCTGCGCAACATCCTGACCACGGCGCAGCTTTTCGCCGACCGGATGGAGACGAGCCAGGACCCTGCCGTCCAGCGCGCCGCGCCGAAGCTGGTCAATTCGATCTCGCGCGCGGTCAACCTGTGCGAGTCCACGCTCGCCTTCGGAAAGGCCGAGGAACCCGCGCCCCGGCTGGAGAGGATCCAACCGGCCTGTGTTGTCACCGACGTGATCGAGAGCGAACGCCTCGCCGTCGGCGATGCGGAGATCAGCTTTGCCGAGGACGTGCCGGCCGGCTTGATCCTGCGCGCCGATCCCGAACAGCTCTATCGGATCATCTCCAACCTCGTGCGCAATGCGCGGCAGGCGATCCTTGCCACGGGCAAGGCGGGCGAGATCTGCGTGGCCGCCGAGGAGGACGATGCCGGCTGGACCATAACGGTTACCGACACCGGCCCGGGCCTGCCGCCAAAAGCACAGGAACACCTCTTTCAGCCCTTCCAGGGAGGAACGCGCAAGGGGGGCTCAGGGCTTGGGCTCGCCATCTCGGCCGATCTCGTGCGCGGTCATGGCGGCCGACTGGACCTGTTGCGGACCGGGCCTGAGGGAACGTCCTTCGCGATTTTCCTGCCTCGAAGTGTCGCCGATGTTGTTGCGGAACGGACCTGACCCTTGCAGCGATACGAGCCGGCCCGGAATCGCCATTTCCTTCTGAAGATTTTTCGTTTTCCCTCTTGCACCCTTCCCGACCCGGGTCTATCAGGACGCTCCACGCGCTGGTAGCTCAGTTGGATAGAGTACTTGACTACGAATCAAGGGGTCGGGGGTTCGAATCCTCCCCAGCGCGCCACTTCATAGAATTATCCAACTGAAATAAAAGAAAAATTCTGTTTCTGACGTCCATCGTTCCCCCAGTAGTTCCCCCATTCTTTTCAGGAACACACCGGAACTCGGCTCCGATTTGTCGCTGAGACGCCCACTTTGAGCGCTACTCGCTCGATCGTTTCAACTTAGCGTTCTCCGCTTCTACTTCTGCTCTTGCCTTTTGCTCCGAAGCAAGTTGCGCCAAAGCCGTATTGAGACGGGCACCCAAGGACCGGATCTCTACCGCCGCAACAGCGTCTCGCGCCTCCGATGCGCTCAACAACTCCTCCAGCGAGACGAGCTGGCTGCGTAGCGAGGCGATGTTCTCATTGAGCAGTGCCATGCGCCTTTGGTCATCGCCAGCGGCCGCCCTAAGCTGTTCCAACTCATTTCCGGCTGCCGCAAGCAGGGCCGCCCGCTGCTCGGCTTCTTTCAGATGCACTTCGGCAGATTGTTCCGCCGATAGTTTTGTCGCCAGTGCCGCTGCGAGTTGGCGACGGATTTTGGCGCCTTCTTTCTCAAGTGTTTCAATGGCTTGCTCTGACTGTGTAACCTTTTCCGCCAGCACTGAAGGCGCAAGCTCTGTCGCAAACATCGATATCAACTGTTCGAGTTGATCGGATACATCTGTGCAGGATCCTTCAACCAATTTCCCTTCGGCCAGAACCCGGATAGTTTTACCCTCGAATTGAAGAACTTTGGCCCCCACAACGGCGGTAAGAACAGGCGGCGCAAAGGTTGTCTTTGAACTCGGATGTCCAAGCAGCTGCATTTCAGCGCCGTCGCTGCCATGGAAAAGGTACGCCTCGACGAGGTCGCCGACTTCGCACAACCGTGCATCGATCATGCCTAATCTCTTTTCGGCCGGTGATCCGTTCGCGATAGCCCCCAAAAGACCAGCAGCGCTGCGAAACACGTGATGCGGTAGTCCACTCGAAGCCTCCAACCTATGAATCTTGAGGGCGGTTCCGCCCAGTTCCTCCGGCAAAGCACTCTACAGAGCGAAAACCACGATCAGTTCAATCAGAATAGATCAGTTTTCGTTACGCACCAATTGAGAAAGGCGGGCAGTGGCTTGTTTCCCTAGCGCCTCACCTCGTGAGCACCTCGGCTTCCAAGTCTCGGGCGTGTTGAAGCCAACTAGGCGGATACGTTGGTCCCTTGACCCAAGCCGGATCGTGTCGCCGTCCACGACACGAATGCTTCTCGGTGCGACGGAATGCGGCGACTTCGAAGGAGCTTTGGGTTGAGTTTGTTTTCGGGGTGGCATCGGCTTGGGGCGGGGCGAAACCGAAACCCCTAGTTCATCGACTTGGCCAACCTTTTTCAAAGGTTCAGAGACCGCTTCACGTCTATCAGCATCGGAGAATGTGCTTCTGGATGTGTCATCGCCCAACGCTCCAAGCAAAGCCCCGAACCCACCTATGACCAGGAAGGCAATCCACTTTGCTTTACGGTTGGATGACCGAACCCTGACCGGCCGGTGGCTTCGGCCAGGCTTGGGACGGTTCTTTGGCGTGTAGGTCGGTCTCGGCGCAGGCGAAGCACTTTCCTTGACGGGCGCGATAGGATCGCTCGCCTCGTGCTTCCGAAGTATCCGCTGCAAGGCTGCGTATTGCTTTTCGGACAAGCGCGCCCGCCCTCCGTAACGTGTCAGCTTTGCGTTGATGCTGGTGAGGAATTGCCGCTCCCAATCATTTAGCGCAGACCCGTCCAGCAATGGAGAAATCCGGATGCAAAAGTTTCTGGCTTCTTCGTTTGTCACGGCAAATGAGCTTCGCGGCTTGTCTTTTCCCATCAAATTACACTCGGATGGAGCCTGCGCCATGACACGCAATGACGCGACCGGAAAGGCGCTAGAAGCCGGAGTCGATAGACCGACGAAAACAGGTCGATGTCTACTTTGGAATGCGAGCTCTTCGGAGCGCCCACCTTGATGCTACCAATCCAGACGTTGCTCCGAAAAACGCGCCAACCGCATCTGCGAGAAAATCCCCGAGTTCCGCCGTCCTCCCGAAGAACGGTTGGATAATCTCGATTGCACCGCCATAAGCAATGGCTGCCACAAGCACCAATCCTGTCAGCTTCGGACGCACGAATGGCAGAGGGAAGGCCAGCACGGCAAAGCCAAGCATATGGTGAAGCTTGTCTGAACCGGGGGCGGATTCCACCGGCCCTTTCGATAGCGTCATGACAGCAATCACAACAGCGAAGAACACCGTGGATGCAAGGCCGATCCCTAGAAAATCGCGCTCTTTCGAAGCGTTCTCTGCCATCGCCTTCATAGGTCAAATCCAATCGCTTCAGACATCCTAGTCGAGCGATATAGCAGCTCCAGACCCGGCGCCAAAAGTGATTGTTGAACAGAGGCACGGAGCGCTGACGTGAATTCCTCGAATTGTGGATGCCTGCGAACGGCTAGGCGGTCGGTTTCCAGTACAGCGGTCACAGAGTTTTAACCGCCCCCCTAATCGGCAAAGGCGGCTTGCCTTCATTCCACTTGCAACGTCCGTGCCCTCTGCAACGCCGATACCAAACCAAGAGACGCCCGCCACAGAAGTCATGGAACATTCGACATGTGCTTCGAAGGTTATAAGCGGCACCCCTCAAGCCGGAAGCCGCCGTTCCAGGTCAGCGCGGCGAATGGCGGCGAAGAGCCCAAACTACGGAATGCTGCGGCTTGTGCGAACTGGGAGTTTGCCGACTTCGCGGTCATTCGCTGCCGTTGCAGCACGCCCCGTCGTGGTCACTCGGCAACCGACCAAAGGGAAGAACACCTGACGTTCGTCGCGGCCCACGCCAACGGCAACTCAGGGGGAAATTGCCGCCGTCCGGGCGATAAAGGCGAAGGACCGCTTTGGATCGTCAACTATTGCAAGACGGCCAGGATTTTCTCGGCCAGCAAGGACGGTTGATCGACGCTCATCCAATGTGTTGCGTTGGGCAGCACGATCCGATTCATTGGATTTTTCCTTAGCCATTCAAGCGTGCTTTCAGGGCAATTATCGGGGTTGTACAGGTAAGTAACCTTCGCCGCCGAAGCCAACACTTCACCTGGAACCTCCTCGGTTGAGAAACGGCGGGCATCTCTACCAAGCAGCCAGAGCGCGACCGGGTCCGACGCTGAAACGCTCTTGCGGTATCTCTTGATGATCGGCGCCGAGTCGGCCATTTCGCTCAACCGTTTTAGAAACGCTGAGCGGAAAGTATAAGGATCATCATATTCCGCAGCGCTTCCAGAGAAATAGGCGTCATCTGCGGTAATGTTGCCTTCAAGCGATAGAATCGTCGTGATAGGACAATCCGGCTTTCTCGCGGCCAGGGAGGCAATGATTGAAGCTACAGAATGTGCAACAATGATCTCAGCTCCAGTTTCTTTCGCTTTTTGAGCGACAAACTCTGCTAAGGACTCAAGCGGAGTGGTTTCGATGTCGAGCGTTGGACTACCAAAGCCCGGAAGGTCAAAAGGCAGAAGATGATAGGCGTCCGCAAGAGCAGTCTCCTGCAGACCTGCAAACATGCTGGCGTTGTCGCCAAACCCAGCAATGAGCAGAATTGTAGGTCGCGATACCGCAACGCGGCGGGTTCCTTCATGTGCAGGCAGCGACTTCGGTTCGTGCATGAGGTTTGCCTTTTCTGTGCATAACTGACGTTACCGCAGTAGCACTGCGCTGTCACTTTGGGCTCATAGCCGCCTTGCGGCGCTGCAGCACCCGGTTTTCAATCAGGACCGACCTTCAGCGCCGCTTCGGTTGACCGATGCCAGCCCATAACGGAAGTAGGTAGTACTTTCTGGATTGGGCAAACCGGACCTTCACCGACGCCATCGGGAGGCGGTCACATCATCAGCGCCAGACATTACCCAGCCAGTCTCGTTGAGTTATTCAACCGACGCGACTACGATCTCGGCAAATGCGGATCAAAAAGGACGAAACATGTTTTCGGAAAATATGACCGAGATGATGCGCAATTGGCGACATCATCTCCACCGAAACCCTGAATTCGGGTTCGAGGAAACCGCTACCGCCCAATTCGTGACTGAACGGCTTCAGGAAATGGGCATCAAAGACATTGAGACAGGCATCGGCGGTACGGGCATAGTCGCAACCCTGCGCCGCGGAGATCGTAGAAGAACAATCGCTTTACGTGCAGACATGGACTGTTTGCGCATAAATGAGACGACAAACCTTCCTTACTCTTCTTCAAAACCAGGCCTGATGCACGCCTGCGGTCACGATGGCCATACCACGATTCTGCTTGGAACTGCTGCGATCTTGGCCAGCGAAGGCGGCTTCAATGGGGTCGTACGATTTGTTTTCCAGCCCGCCGAGGAATGGGGCCAAGGCATGAAGGCGATGGTTCGCGACGGTTTGGGATCACGACTGTCCTTCGATGAGATCTACGGTTTGCACAACATGCCGGGCCTGGCGGTGGGCTCTTTCGAAACGCGGGTGGGGCCATTTATGGGTGCGGAGGACGGGTTTCGGATCATTGTGCACGGCGGCGGTGGTCACGCTTCGCGTCCTCATGAATGCCAAGATGCGATTGTATGCGCATGTTCGATTGTCAGCGAATTACAAACGATCGTCTCGCGCTCCATCAACCCCGCGGAGCTTGCAGTGGTTTCGGTCACATCTATTGGCGGCGACAATATCACGAACGCGATCGCAAGCGAGGCATGGATCGAAGGCGATTGCCGTCACTTCGATACTGCGGTCAGCCAGAGAATCGAAAAGACGATGCGCCGTGTCGCCGATGGCGTGGCAGCTGCACATGGCTGCCGCGTCGAAGTAACCTATGACCGCGTGTTCATACCGCTGCTAAACGACGTTCATGCCACCGAGCACGCCTTAAATGCTGCGAACGTTGCTTTCGGCCCAAAGAACGTCAACGGTGATGCTCCACGCATGGGCGCTTCGGAAGATTTCGCCCAGGCCCTTAAGATTGCGCCCGGCGCTTTCGGATTCATCGGAAATGGTGACAGCGCCCCGCTTCACAACCCTAAGTTTGACTTCAACGATGAGGCACTTGTGCCGGGTGTCCGATGGTTCTTGGAATTGATACGAAGTCGTTTGCCTGATGAGCCGTCCGAAACTCGGATGTCGCCTCCGGGCTGAGTACAAGCTCGTCCCCTTTGGTACCAAAGGGGTTATGACTGTTAACCATATATTTTGTCAAAGCGGTTGTTTTGTTACATTTCGTGGCCGTGTCGCGGAAGCCGTCATTCGTTCGCACCGCAGCATCCGGAGACTTGGGCTCATCACTGCCCCTCGCTGCGCCGACGGTGAATGGCGGTTTCGGGTTCGGAGGACGATGCCGCGCTTGCGAAACGCTTGTGTATCCTGATCGTCGCCTTTGCGCAGGTTGCCGTCTTTCGAGGTGTCGGGCGGAAGGCCCGCAACGTCCCCAACCCACCAGTTCTTGGGCCGACCGGCGCGGGCTCTCTCGCGCCGGGCCAAGTCGGAACTCGATGGACGGCTTTGCGTTCTGAACCGTGACAGTTCGCATTGACCGCAACCAATTCAGTGGGTCCCAAACCTAGGAAACTACGCGTGAATTGTTATCGAGTATGTGAGGTGCATCCCAATCGGCATCTATCAGCGCCTCTAATTCACGGGCCTCGCGGGCCAGTTCATTGACAGCCTTCCGGGTTTCGACCCATTCGCGGGACCGCATCCCGTGCTTGTAGTTCGGATGCGTTGGCCCCGCCGGTGAGCCGCCTTTGCCTCCGTGCATGTGGCAGACGCGCTTGCCGCGCATTGCAGGCTGTGTGCAAGGCTTTCCGGTACGTTTGGACCGTGCGATGCAGCGAGGCGTGGCGTTCGCAGCGGCCAAGGGGTCAGCGTCACCTTTCATCGCTGCCCCTCCCCACTGCCGCCAACATTGCCGACAATCGCCTGCCCGCCATCTGAAACATCGACCCGCTGGACTACCACTGTCTGCTTGCCGCCGTTGCGCTGTTTGCGCAGCGCTTCCATCTGCGCCGTGAAGGTGCGGGCCAGCTTGTTGTAAGCCCGCTCGTGCGCCTCGAATTGCGGCAACTGCTCGGCATTCGCCATGCGCCCGCCTTGCCTGACCAGGGCAACATGGGTTGCCGCCATCTGCGTTGCCAGCATCCGTTCGACGCCGTCGCGGGGGGCGATTTCGCGAATGATGGCTGGGATAAAGCCCCTCATATCCTTGGCGCCCGACAGGGCTTCCTCGCCCATGAGGGTCATTTATCCTTGCATGAACAGCCCTTCGTTTACCGCCTCACTTTCGCTGCCGAATATCCGATACAGTGCATCGTCGCCGTGCTGTGTCACGGTCAGCGTGTCGCCTTC
>CANMIP010000011.1 GCA_947497945.1 uncultured Tropicimonas sp.
AAACCACTCAGATCTAACTCTCAATACGAAACAAAAAGCCCGCGATGAATAATATCATCGCGGGCTTCTTGCGTGCTTAACGTCCGGGCCCGTTAACCTGATCGAAAAACGCGGGCCCCTAGCATTTCCGTGGACGCAACGGAGACGCAGGATGAACTTTCTCAGTACCATCCCCGAGGATGGGGAAACCAACGGGATCGACATAGACGCTTTGTCGAAGCTCGCAGGCTCGGCTTCCGAAATCGGCTTCGGAGTCGTGGAGCTTGCGGGCTTGCTGGACAGGATCGATGCCACGAAGGAAACCCAACTTGCGACCATGCAGCAGTTGGAGAGGCTGGCCTCACAGATCGTCGATGCGAACACATCAGTTCGCGGCGGGATTAAAGCGGTTTCGGATGCCTGTGAACACGCCAATGAGAGGGTTGAACGTTCAGTCGCGGACCTCCAGAGATCGGGCGAACGCACAAGAGAAATTGCCGCATGGGTGGAGGATGTCGGCGGCAAGATGGCCGATGTGAGTAGCAAGCTCGACTCGGTTCAGGACAACAATCTCGAGATCGCTGCGATCGCCCGCCAGGTCAACATATTGGCGATAAACGCGAAAATCGAGGCTGCGCGAGCCGGTCAATATGGCCGTGGGTTCTCGGTGGTGGCTGATGCGATCAACGACCTCAGCCAGCAGACAACACGGGCGGCGCAGGGTATTTCAGAGGCCATCGATGCGCTTTCCGAGATGCTTGTCTCGTTGCGAAATGAGTCCGGCCAGGTATCGCAAGCTGCCGGAACGGTCCTTTCGGAGGCTGCAAAAACGGACAACACCCTGTCCGAGATTTCCCGTGGCGTGCGCCGATCTGCCGAAAGTGCGAGGGACGTGTCAGCCGAGGCGGATCGGGTCCGTGACACGGTTGCCGGATTCGCTCCGGCCTTTCAGCACATCGTGGAATCGACCCGCATCACGTCCGAAGGGATCGCTGATTCTCACGGGCGTGTGCATGCTCTTGTCGACCTGTCAGAAACAATCGTGCAGGGGAGCGTCGAGTTGGGGGCGCAGACCGCTGATGCCCGGTTTATCACCCATGTCCAGGCGGCGGCCCGCGACATCGGGACATTGCTGGAGGACAGTATCGCAGAGGGCCGAATTCTGGAGCGGGATTTGTTCAGCACGGACTACCGGGAAATCGCGGGAAGCGACCCCCAACAATTCTGGACCCCATTCACAGAAGTGACAGATATTCTCCTCCCCCCGGTTCAAGAGGCGGCTCTCGACTTGGATCCGGCCATTGTTTTCTGCGCTGCCGTCGATAGAAACGGGTATCTCCCGACGCATAATCGGAAATTCTCCCAACCTCAACGCGCTGACCCGGTCTGGAACTCGGCGAATTGCCGGAACCGACGGATTTTCGATGATCGGGTCGGTCTGAAAGCCGGTAAAAGCAAGGCGCCGTTCCTGATGCAGACCTATCGACGCGACATGGGAGGCGGCGAGTTCGTCATGATGAAAGACCTGTCCGCGCCGATCTTCGTGGGCCGTCGCCATTGGGGAGGGTTGCGTCTGGCCTACAAGGCGTGACCGATCCCGGGATCGGTTGATGTGACCGGAACCTTTCCTGTGGAACGGCATGGGAAGGGCACCAGTGGACAATGACATCTGCGTCTCGTCGGCGAAAAGGGCCTCTCCCTGGCGGACCAATCGGCCAATGGCATCGGCAAGCGGTTCCAGGAGCGCCGTCGAGCGTCCCACCCAATCGGTGAAGGTCGAATGATCCAGGTCAACACCCTTACAGGCGAAGATCTACGATTGGCGTTAGAGCGGCAGATGATCCTTCGCACTGAGCCTGAGCACAGCCAGGTGTTCTTTCAGGATGCGAATTGTTCTTCGCTAAACCGGCTTCTCTTCATCTTATGTTTCCTCGTTTGGAAAACAGGTCAACTTCAAAGCGCGGACGTTTCAGGGGAGTCGGTCAAGATTTACGATACCTCCTCGTCTTCCAGATCCGACACCAGACGAAAGCCGATGCGACGCGGTTCCACACTCTCGGCGAGAGCGCGGATCGCGCGCAAGGTGACGCTCAACTGTGTGACATGCTGGATGAGTTGTGTGCGGGTTCCGTCGCCATCCGAACCATAGAAGGTTACGATATCGGGATCGAAATAGCCGATGCCCTCAATCCGCAGAACCCCCGCGCTCGACCCGGTAAAACCCATTGCGACCTCGTGATCGCTGTCGAGTTGATCCTCGAAATTCTTGATATAGAGGATCAGGCGCTCATACGCCCATTTTGCGGGACTTTTGGTTTCCGGCGCCGCCCGAACCTTCGCGGGAAGCGGTTCAACCTCGACACTTCGACTCGAAGGGTCTGCATGCACCGCGTGGGCGCGGGGCGGTTTGCCATGGTCCTGTTCCATCATTCCTCCGGACTGCCTCAGGTTCGTCGCCACAGCCAGGCGCCGTCTTTCCGACGTTCCCGGACGACAAGATCCTCCTTCAACAGATGATTGAGGTGTCCGACGGATTCCACAAGTGCCAGGCCGTATTCGCTTCCCTTGATGTCCCGTCTGAACAGCGGCGCAAAACACTCATGCGCGGTTCTGGGTTCTGATAGATGCTCCCGCAAACGTTCGAGGGCGCCATGATGATTGTCGATCAGTTGCCTCAGGCGTGTCGGCAGACCGGTGAAGGGGAGCTTGTGGCCGGGAAGCACGAAGTGCTCGTCGCGCGCAAAGGTCGCCAGGCGTTCGCAGCTTTCGAGCCAGTCGCCCACGGGATCCGCGGCGGGCTCAGTCGGGTAGACGCCGAGATTCGGCGATATGGAGGGCAGGAGTTGGTCGCCTCCGAACACAAGGTCGTCGTCGCGGCTCCAGAATGTCGCGTGTTCAGCCGCATGCCCGTGCCCCACCCGGACATCCCAATCGCGTCCGCCGATCCGGATGATATCGCCTTCGGCGAGCCGGGTGAAACCGAGCGGCATGGGCCAGACGCAATCGGCGAAATTGAACGGACGCTCGGCGATGCGCTTGTCGTAAATCTCCCGGTCCATGCCGGCGGCTCGATAGAAGGAGAGGGTCTCCTCCGGCCAGCTTTCCTGAACGTCGAGCGTCAACATCCGCGCATAAAGCCAGGCCGTCCGTGTCGTCGCCAGTTCGGCGCCGAATTCAGACTGGAACCACCCCGCGAGCCCCACATGGTCCGGGTGGTGATGCGTCACGATAACCCGTCGCACGGGCTTTCCCGCCAGTGGTCCGGCCATCATCTGGCGCCAGATTTCCCGCGCCTTTCGACTCGAGAAGCCGGTGTCGATCACGGTCCAGCCATCGCCATCATCAAGCGCGTAGATATTGACGTGATCGAGCGCCATCGGCAGAGGCAAGCGCATCCAGAGAACGCCCTCTGCGACCAGGATCGCCTCGCCGGGTCCAGGTGGCGTCTCAAAGGGATAGCGAAGCGGAGCGGGACCGGGCTGCCTCATCGCTTAGACCGAGTCCAGCTCTTCCACGCTCAAGTCATACAGACCATTCGCACCTTCACGGATCTGCTCGATCAAGGTCTTGTGCTCCGGGAGCAGTCGCTTGATGAAGAATCTGGCGAGTTTCGTGCGCGGTCCGTTTCCGCCTTCGGCCATTGCCGACATCAAGTGGTAATGCGCGCCCAATACGCGGGCGAAGGCACGCAGATAGGCCACGCAGCCGGCAAACCGGTCCTGCATCTCCTGCTCGACAAGCCACTCGGTCGCTTCGCGGAAATTCTCCGCCGCGTTGAACACCGGCTTTGCAAGCTCGGGCAGAGTCCCGCGGGCGGTCTCGGCGAAGGCCTCGACCTCGTCGAGCAACGCATAGGCCGCCGCGCCGCCATCCATCATCTTGCGCGCCACGAGGTCCATAGCCTGGATCCCGTTTGTCCCCTCATAGATCTGGGTGATGCGGACATCCCGCGCGAACTGGGCTGCGCCGGTCTCCTCGACATAGCCCATGCCGCCATGCACCTGGACGCCCATCTGGGCGACCTCATGGCCGATATCAGTTCCATGGGCCTTGGCAATCGGGGTCAGGAGCGCCGCACGGGCGGCCCATTCCGCGCCACCGGCCGCCTGTTCCATGTCGATGGCGATCGCGTTGGCCAGCGAAATTGCGCGCGCGGCAAATGTCTCGGCCTTCATCGTTGTGACCATCCGGCGCACATCGGCATGTTCAATGATCGTACCGGTGCCGCCAACCCGTCCCTGGACCCGGTCCAGAGCATAGGCGATGGCCTTTTGCGTTGCGGCTTCGGCAAGTCCGATCCCCTGGGCGGCGACTCCGAGGCGGGCGTTGTTCATCATCGTGAACATCGCGGCCATCCCGCCATGTTCCTCGCCAACGAGCCAGCCCTTTGCGCCGTTGAATTCCATGACGCAGGTCGGCGAGCCATGAATGCCCAGCTTGTGCTCGATGGAGACGACCTTGAGGCTGTTGGCGACCCCGGGATTGCCCTCTTCGTCGGACAGGTCGCGCGGCACCATGAAGAGCGAAATTCCCTTCGTGCCGGCCTTCCCGTCCGGCAGGCGCGCGAGGACGAGGTGACAGACATTCTCGACGAAATCGCAATCGCCCCAGGTGATGAAGATCTTCTGGCCCGTGATGGCGTAGGATCCGTCCCCGTTCGGTTTGGCCCTTGTCGTCAGTGCGCCCACATCGGAGCCCGCACCGCCCTCTGTCAGGTTCATCGTTCCGGACCATTCACCGGAAATCAGCTTGGGCAGGTAGAGCGCCTTGATCTCGTCCGAGGCATGCGCCGCGAGAGCCTCGATCTGTCCCTGCGTCAGCAGCGGCTGCAATTGCAGCGCCAGACAGGAGCCAGACATCATGTCGTTGATCGCCGTCTGCAGGGTCAGTGGCAGCCCCATCCCGCCATGTTCCACCGGTGCGGAGACGCTGACCCAGCCGCCGTCGGCAATTGCCCTGAACGCGTCGGCGAAGCCCGGCGCGCCGCGCACCCGACCGTTCTCAAGAACCGAATGATGCTCATCGCCCGAACGGTTCACCGGAGCGACCACTTCCTCGCAGAGCTTTCCGGCCTCGGTGAGAATGGCTGCGGTCATGTCTTCGGTGGCCTCGGCGAAACGTTCCGTCTCCCGAAGCTGGCCAAAGCCCAGAACATTTTCGAGCAGGAATTGGAAATCGGTTAGCGGAGCGCGGAAAGACATTCGTTCACCTCAGTTTGCGGCCTTGGCAGGGCGGAGTCCGGGCGGTATCACCCTTGGGTCTGAAACAACCTATCTCTAGCTGCGATACCGCTCAAAGACGGACGCAGCGTCACAAAATCGTATGGAAGCTATGACCGAACGTCTCGCCGCCGATACGGCCGGGTTGGCCCGCGCAGCGGAGCTCCTCACCAACGGGGCGCTTGTCGCATTTCCGACCGAGACCGTCTACGGGCTTGGCGCGGATGCGCGACAGGGGGAAGCGGTTGCGCGAATCTACGAGGCGAAGGGGCGACCCAGTTTCAATCCGCTGATCGTTCATGTGGCCGATCTCGCGATGGCCGAACGGTTTGGACGGTTCTCGCCGGACGCGCGAAGGCTCGCGGATGCGTTCTGGCCGGGACCGCTGACACTCGTCGTTCCGATCGCTGAAGGTGCGGGCCTGTCAGATCTGGTCTCGGCCGGCCTGCCGACCATTGGTTTGCGCGTGCCGCGCGGCGAGACCGCACAAGCGCTGATGCGGCGGTTCGACGGGCCGATCGCCGCGCCGTCCGCCAACCCATCGGGAAAGATCAGCCCCACCCGGGCCAGCCATGTGCTTGACGGGCTCGACGGGCGTATCGGGGCTGTGCTCGACGGTGGTCCGGCCGAGGTCGGCGTCGAGTCGACGATCATCGGCTGTTACGACCAGCCGCGCTTGCTGCGCCCGGGGGGGCTTCCGGTGGAGATCCTCGAGGAGGCGCTCGGCCAGCCGCTTGCGCCCGCGCCCGCGACCGGATCGCCCAATGCGCCCGGCCAGCTGGCATCTCATTATGCTCCGGGGGCCCCTGTTCGTCTCAATGTATCGGCGCCGGTCGAGGGCGAGTGCCTGATAGGCTTCGGCCCGGACGCCCCGCGCGACGCGCTCAACCTGTCGGTCTCGGGCGACCTTGTCGAGGCCGCGGCGAATCTCTTCGCGTTTCTTCGAAAGGCGGACGCGACAGGGCAAAGGATCGCGGTATGGCCGGTTCCGCACCACGGCCTCGGTCTGGCGATCAACGACCGCCTTGCCCGCGCCGCCGCGCCCCGCTGATTGCCCAACGGAGGCGGGTTCGGCGCATTCCCGGAACAGCGGCCTTCAGCCCGGGTTCGACAACGCGCCCAGGATCGCCATGGCACTGTCACTGTTCCAGTCGGCATCTCCGATCAGCCGGCCGACCTCCTCGCCCTGCGGATTGAGGATCAGTGTCACCGGCAGGCCCATGACGCCAAAGGCGCGGGCCAGTTTCTGTTTGGGGTCACGGTAGCCCGGCAGGTTGGAGATGCCTTCTTCGCTCAGGAAGCGATCGATGGCGGCAGGAGAATTGCGGCCGGTGGCGACGATCAGCACCTCCACCGGACTGGGCGCGATCTCTTCCTGAAGGGCGGAGAGGGTTGGCATTTCCTTGCGGCAGGGCGCGCACCAGGTGGCCCAGAAATTCACAACGCGCCAGGTCTCACCGTCCGGTTCGAGCGTGACCGGCGCGCCGGCCATGTCGGAGACCTGCAGGGGAATGGCTGGCCGCGCGTCTTCGTGCAGGACGAGCTTTTTCATGTCGCCGTCGCGCAGCGCGGAAATTGCTCCAATGTCGGTCGGGTCCGCCATGCCAGGATTTGCCAACAGTGCGAGGCCCGTATAGACCAACGCGACCAAGAGATGCTTCATTTCCAATCCTTCCGGGGTCCGAGACAATGACCGATGCCAAGAGCCAGGCCGCCAACCAGATGTGGGGCGGGCGTTTTTCCACCGGGGTCGATGCGATCATGGAGGCGATCAACGCCTCGATCGATTTCGACCGTCGACTGGCCCGACAGGATGTCGAGGGGTCCCGCGCCCATGCTGCGATGTTGGCTGCGCAGGGCATCCTTACGGATAAAGACGCCGAGGCAATTCGGGAAGGGCTGCTCACGGTCTTGTCAGAGATCGAAGCGGGCGAATTCGAGTTTTCGAAGGCGCTGGAGGACATTCACATGAATGTCGAGGCGCGGCTCAAGGCGTTGATCGGCGAGCCGGCGGGACGGCTGCACACGGCACGCTCGCGCAATGACCAGGTGGCGACTGATTTCAAGCTCTGGGTGCGCGACCAGTTTGATGCGGCGATTGCCGGGGTCGAGGCGCTGCAGCGCGCGCTGTTGGCGCAGGCCGAGGCCGGCGCGGATTGGGTGATGCCGGGCTTCACCCATTTGCAGGTCGCCCAACCGGTGACCTGGGGGCATCACATGATGGCTTATGTCGAGATGCTGGGGCGGGATGCGTCGCGTCTTCGCGATGCCCGGGCGCGGATGAACGAGAGCCCGCTGGGTGCGGCGGCCTTGGCCGGGACCTCCTTTCCGATCGACCGTCACGCGACCGCGCATGCGCTCGGCTTCGACCGCCCGGCAGCGAACTCGCTGGATGCGGTGGCCGATCGGGATTTCGCACTGGAGTTCCTCTCCTCTGCTTCGATCTGCGCGATGCATCTGAGCCGGCTCGCGGAAGAGCTGGTGATCTGGTCCTCGGCCCAGTTCCGGTTCGTGGCCCTGTCCGACGCCTTCTCGACCGGCTCGTCGATCATGCCGCAGAAGAAGAACCCGGATGCAGCCGAGCTGATTCGGGCCAAGATCGGCCGGATTCTCGGTGCGATGGTGGGGCTGTTCACGGTGATGAAAGGGCTGCCGCTGACCTATTCCAAGGACATGCAGGAGGACAAGGAACAGGTCTTCGACGCGGCGGACAGCCTGATGCTGGCGCTGGCGGCGATGACCGGCATGGTTTCCGACATGTCGGCTAACCGCGCCGAGCTGGAAGCTGCGGCCGCCAGTGGCTTCTCGACGGCGACCGACCTTGCCGATTGGCTGGTTCGTGCCCTGGGCCTGCCCTTCCGCGATGCGCATCACGTGACCGGTTCGCTGGTCGCGTTGGCCGAAAGCAAGGGCTGCGATCTTCCCGACCTGTCGCTTGAGGAGATGCAGGGCGTGCATAGAGACATCAACGGGGCTGTCTTTGACGTTCTGGGGGTGCAGAATTCGGTTGCAAGCCGCATCTCCTATGGCGGGACTTCGCCGGAGCGGGTGCGGGAACAGGTGGTCCTCTGGAAGGAGCGTCTCGGATGAAGCAGGCGATTGCTGCAATCGGACTCGTGGCCCTTGCGGGCTGCGCGTCGCCGCCGCCGCCGCCCACGGTCTCGGAGCAAGGCGGAACCGTTGCACCAGCCCCCGGGCCGGATCGGAGGGTTGGCGTCGCTGTCGGAACCAATGGATCGGCGGTGGCCGTTGGCAGCGGAAACATGACCGTTGGTGTCAGCACGGGCACGCGGATTGGTCGGGGTGGACGAACAGGAGTGGGCTGGTGGTTCTGAAACAAGCTGCAGGCTGGCTGATGCTGGTTGTGTTTCTCGCGGGATGCGGAGTGGACGGGCCGCCGAAGGCGCCGCCCGCAAAGGAAAAGGAAACGCCAAAACCCGGTATAAGCATCTCGGGCACGGCCTCGGTCGGGGTGACAGGCGGTTCCGGTTGAGAGGGAATCAGTTGATCAGGCGGTCATGACCCATGCGAAGGTCAGCTTCCAGCGTGAGGGCATCGAGATCGGCCTGGAGTTTCGCGCGGAGTTCTTCGCGCGTCTCGGGCGTGATCTTCTTCGGAATATCTACATCCCACTTGCGATACATCATAACGCCTCGCCCGCCGGGGCGCGGCAGCAGCATCTTGTCCCAACTGTTGATGGTCCGGTAGCGTTCGACGGAATTTGTATAGAGCCAGATCGGGGCACCGGTGAGCCGGGCCCAGTCGATCGGGATATTCTTCGCGACGCGGGCCGGCCCATCCGGGCCGTCGATGGCGAATCCGATCGTGGTGCCCGCACGGGACATTCGAGCGACCTGAAGAGATGCGGCCGTGTTCGACTTCTTGATCTTCATGGGCATCGTTTCCAGTCCGAAGCGGCGCATCACGCGGCCGACGATCATGCCTGGGATCATTGCCGAGGTGACGACGCAGAAAGGGCTCCAGGTCGGATCCCAGCCGCGCGCGGACATTGGCAGACGACCATGCCAGAGAGCAAAAATGATCGGCTTGCCGCCGGAGACGGCCTCGATTACGTCCTCACGGCCCTCGAATTCCCATTCCGTCTGGCGGTAGAGCTTTTCGATATGACTGGCGATCAAACGCGATGCGGTGCCAGAGATCGCATCGCTGGCGGCGATCGCATCCAGACGCCGTCTGATCCGTTTTTCCAGTGAAGCCATGCCCATCTCCTCTCGCCTCGCATGAATTTCTCGCAGCCGCTCCAGGTGTCGGCAAGCGACGGTCGGGCAAGCGGCGCAACCTGTTACCAAAATGCGGCGCGTGCCGCGCCAAGGGTTTTGCCTCGCGCCGGCGCGGCGCTCGAGCGGCGGGTGGATTGCTCATGGCGGCGGCTGTGATTATAGCGGCGGAAACGAGAACTGGCCGGGAGTGTGGTACATGGATCATTTTCTCTATCGCGACGGCGCGTTATTCGCCGAGGATGTGTCCGTGTCCGAGATCGCGGCAGCCGTGGGCACGCCGTTTTATTGCTATTCGACCGCGACTCTGGAGCGCCATTTCCGCCTCTTCGACGAGGCCTTGGAGCCGATGCCGCACCTGGTCTGCTTTGCGATGAAGTCCAATTCAAATCAGGCGATCCTGAAGACGCTGGCGGCGTTGGGAGCCGGGATGGACGTGGTTTCTGGCGGCGAATATGCGCGGGCAAAGGCGGCGGGCGTGCCGGGGGACAGGATCGTCTTTTCTGGGGTCGGCAAGACCATCGAAGAGATGCGTGTCGCCCTGGAAGGCGGGATCCGGCAATTCAATGTCGAGAGCGAGCCGGAGATGGAGGCGCTGAACGCGATCGCGGTTTCGATGGGGGGCCGTGCACCGATCGCGCTGCGGATCAACCCCGATGTCGATGCCCGAACCCATGCCAAGATCGCCACTGGCAAGTCCGAGAACAAGTTTGGCATTCCGATTGCCCGGGCGCGCGAGGTCTATGCGCGGGCCGCGGCGCTTCCCGGGCTGGATGTGATCGGGATCGATCTGCATATCGGCTCGCAACTCACCGAGCTGGAACCGTTCGAACAGGCCTACAGGAAAGTCGCCGATCTGACTGAGACGCTGCGCGCCGATGGGCATGAGATTCGGCGCCTGGATCTCGGGGGCGGCCTCGGTATTCCCTATACCCGCAGCAATGACGCGCCGCCCCTGCCCAGCGAATATGGCGAGATGATCAAACGCACCGTCGGCCACCTGGGCTGCGAGGTCGAGATCGAGCCAGGGCGTCTGATTTCGGGCAATGCCGGTATCATGGTCTCCGCCGTCATCTATGTGAAACATGGCGAGGGGCGGGATTTCCTGATCCTCGACGGGGCGATGAACGACCTGATCCGCCCCTCCATGTATGATGCCCATCACGATATTGTCCCTGTCCGCGAACCGGCGGCGGGGGCGGAACAGGCACCCTATGACATTGTCGGTCCTGTCTGCGAGACCGGCGACACATTTGCCAGGCAGCGCAACATGCCGGAGCTCGGGGCGGGTGACCTGGTCGCCTTCCGCTCCGCCGGGGCGTATGGGGCGGTGATGGCCTCTGAATACAACACGCGGCCGCTGATCCCGGAGGTTCTCGTGCAGGGCGATCAATTCGCTGTCATCCGGCCACGTCCGAGCTTTGACGAAATGATCGCGCGCGATAACATTCCCGAGTGGCTCTTGTAGGATCGCCATCCTTCGGCCCGCGGGGTGCGGGCCGCTGAAAGGTGCGGAATGAACTCTCAGACGGCCCGAGACACCGCGATGCAGCGGCTCGATCGCCCGCTCCGGCTGACCCGGCTCGGAATGGCGGCCGAGCGGTTCACCTGGTGTTTCTGGCGTGCCTGGTCGGTGCTTTTCGCGGTTCTTGCAGCCCTCATGCTCGGATTGCACGAGCGTGGTCCCATTGAAATCCTGTGGATCGGCGCTGTGGTTTCGGGAGCGGCCCTGCTGTGGTTCCTGTTCTCGGGGTTGCGCTGGTTTCGCTGGCCGAGTCGGGAAGAGGCGCTCCAACGGCTCGATGCGACCCTGCCTGGCCGGCCATTGCAGGCCTTGGGCGACGAACAGGCGGTTGGCGCCGGAGATGCGGCGTCCCAGGCGGTCTGGGCCGCGCATCTGGAACGGATGGCGGCGCGGGCGGCCGAGGCGCGGCGTGTCCCGCCCGATCTGCGCATCTCCCGGCGCGATCCGTATGCATTGCGATATGTCGCCCTGACGGCGCTGGCCGTAGCGATGATTTTCGGCTCGATCCTGCGCGTGACGACGGTCGCGGACGTGGTGACGGCAACCGGCGCGGATGGCCTGGTCGCGGGGCCATCCTGGGAAGGCTGGGTGGAACCGCCCGCCTATACTGGCAAGCCGACGCTGTATCTCGGCGATATTGCGGCCGGACCGCTGGTCGCGCCGAAGGGCAGCCGGGTGTCGCTGCGCCTCTATGGCGAGATCGGCGCTTTGAGCGTGGACGAGACAGTGTCCGCCCGTGCAGGGGAAGGGATCGAACCTGCGACGGCCGCGAGCCAGGAGTTCGAAATTCGGCGTGATGGTCGGCTTGCCATCACCGGACCGGGCGGACGGGAATGGCAGGTTTCCATCGCCGAAGACGCCGCGCCGCGCGTGCGCTTCGAAGGTGAGACGGAGCGCGAGGCCAACGGACGGATGAAGCAGGCGTTCCAGGCCGAAGACGATTACGGCGTCATCTCGGGGCAGGCCGTCCTTGCGCTCGATATGGGAGCGCTCTTGCGCCGTTACGGGCTTGCATCAGATCCCGAGCTCCGGCCGGATATCGTGGTCGACCTGCCGATGACGATCAGCGGCAATCGGGCGGATTTCACAGAGGCGTTGGTCGAGGATTTCTCCAAGCACCCCTGGGTTGGCTTGCCGGTCACCCTGACACTGACAGTCGCGGATGCGGCCGGCCAGGAGGGAAGCTCGGATCCGATGGAACTGACCCTTCCCGGGCGTCGCTTTTTCGATCCTCTGGCTGCGGCCCTGATTGAGCAGCGCAGGGACCTGCTCTGGACCCGCGAAAATGGCACCCGGGTCTCGCAAGTGATCCGGGCTTTGACATACAGGCCGGATGATATCCTGCGCGATGGCTCCGCCTATCTGCCGCTCCGTGTCGCGCTCAAGCGTCTCGAAGCCGCAATCGCGGCGCCTGACGGGGTGTCGGACGAGATCCGGGACGAAGTTGCCGAAGCGCTCTGGGTGATCGCGGTCAAGATCGAGGAAGGGGATCTCGCCGACGCGGCCGAGCGGCTGCGGCGGGCCCAGGAACGGTTGGCCGAAGCTATCCGTAACGGCGCCACCGATGAGGAGATCGCCGAGTTGATGGATGAACTGCGGGAGGCGATGCAGGATTACATGCGTCAACTTGCGGAGCAACAGGATCCAAGCCAGCAGCAGGAACTGTCTGAGAACACGCAGGAGATCACCGGCGATCAGCTTCAGCAATTGCTGGATCGGTTGCAGCAGTTGATGGAGGAGGGCCGCACCGCCGAGGCAATGGAGCTTCTCGAGCAGCTGCGCCAGATGATGGAAAACATGCAGGTCACGCAGGGGCAGCAGGGTCAGGGCGGCGAAAGCCCCGGCGATCAGGCGATGCGCGGTTTGGCGGAGACCCTGCGGGATCAGCAGGGCTTGTCCGACGAGGCCTTCCGGGAGTTGCAGGAGCAATTCAACCCGCAAAACGGACCTCAGGGCGGCCAGCCCGGCCAGGAACAGGGCAGCCAGGGAGAGAACGGCCGCGGCCAGGGTCAGCAAGGAGAGCAAGGCGGTGGCCAGGGGCAAGGCGAGATGCGGCAGGGCGATCAGGGCAATCCCCGGCAGGGCGAGAATGGCCGGCCGGACGCGGGGTCGCTCGCGGAACGCCAGAGCGAATTGCAGCGGCGCCTGAACACGCTTCGGGAGAACCTGCCCGGCGCCGGCACGGAAGCCGGAGATGCCGCGCGCGAGGCGCTTCGCCGCGGTGGTGACCATATGGGGCAGGCCGAAGACGCGTTGGAAAACAGTGATCTGGCGGAAGCTCTCGATGGCCAGGCGCGGGCCATGGAGGCCATTCGGGAGGGCATGCGCAATCTCGGTGAAGCCATGGCGCAGCAGCAGAACGGCCAGGGACAACAGCAAGGACAATTGGACCAGGGAGGACAGCAGCGCGACCCGCTCGGGCGTGATGCCGGCACAACGGGTAGCTTTGGCAGCGAAGACAGTCTGCTTCAAGGTGACGACATCTACCGCCGTGCGCGCGACCTGCTGGACGAAATTCGTCGCCGCTCGGGAGAGCGCGAGCGACCGCAAATCGAGTTGGACTATCTGCAGCGGCTCCTGGACCGGTTTTGACGCAATGGCGGCTTAGAAATACGGAGTCGAGCCAGGGTGCCCTCTACAGGAAGAATGCGACGGCCGGCGGGATAGGGCGTGCCAGCTCTGCACTCTGACGGCCAAGTAGTCTCGTGAGGTCGCGATCCATCGATGCGAACCGGTCCGCCGTCCCGCGTCGTTCCTGTGCGCTCACCTGCGCAGGGAGCAGCTTGCGGTTTTCCGGAATCAGGCTGTACCGGGCGCGGAATGAAGGCCCAACTGCCAACCGTCCCATGCTACGAGAATGAAGGACGTGAGCGGTTGCTGAGGTGACTCGGCCTCGAGGGGAATCGTCTCGATCAGGGCCTGAGCCCACCGGTTGCGTTTGCGCGCTGGCGCATCACGGGTCCTGAACTCACTCGAACCGGTCCGCTCTCACGGCGCAGGCGCGGCGGCCGTCAGCACATATGACCGGGCTTCCCTTGCATCAGCGAAAACCGCTTCGGCCCCGCTGTCGCACAGTCGCACGGCCTGCTCCTCGCGTGTTTGATCGAGATGACGACCGCCCGTGAAGCCGATGGCGCGCATTCCCGCGGCAATCGCGCCAATAACCCCATGCGGCGAATCCTCGATCACCAGGCAGCGCGACGGGACAACACCGATCCTGGCCGCGGCGTGTAGTGCCAGATCCGGGGCAGGCTTGCCCCGGGCGACATCCTCTCCGCTGAAGATACGTTCGCCAAACCGTTTCGAGAGGCGCGTAAAGGCGAGCGTTCTGCGAATCCGTGCGGCCGAGCCTCCGGAAGCGATGCAGGTGCGAAGCCCTTTCGCCTGAAAGCAATCGAGCGCCGCGACCATCCGGTCGATGCGCGGCAGGCCGTTGTCATAGGCCGCATAGAGCCTTCTATGGAAATTCTCGTCGAAATCCTCCGGACAGGCTTTGCCGAGGCGCGCCGCAACATCTTCCCGAACCTTGGGAAGCGAAACGCCTAGGTATTTTTCGCGCATCGCGTCGGGGGTCGCTTCCTCAATGCCGAGCGCCTGCATTTCGGCGGACAGCGCGGCGAGAGAGAGCGGTTCGCTATCGACGAGAACGCCATCCAGATCGAAGATAATGGCCTCGGGACGGTCCATGTCGCCTCCTCAGGTAGAGCAGCAGCGGAGCGCCGGGAAGCGCTCCGCTGGCCGTTAGGGTCAAATGCTCAGCTTCGGACGGCGGCTTCGCGGGCCAGGGCCTGGAACTTCCCGTAGAAGCCGAACCGCTGGTCGTGATAGCTGGCCGTGGCTTCCGCGGGGTCATAGACCGCCTCGTTCGATGACATCGCGGCCATCGCGCTCTGCATGTCGCCGAAATCGCCCGCCGCGACGGCGCCGAGGATGGCGGAGCCGAGCAACACCGGCTCCTCGGTGCGGGGGGCGGCCAGCGACACCCGGGTCGCATCGGCGAGCAGCTGGCGCACGAGATCGCTGCGCCCGGCACCGCCGCTGACAACCACGGTCTTGATCGGCGCGCCGTTCTCGGCCTGTGCCTCGATGATCTGCCGCAGGCCGTAGCCGATCCCGCAAAGCCCGGCAATATAGAGGGCGACGAGATTGTCGGTATCGGCCTCCATGCCCAACCCGGCGATCACCGCGCGGGTATGCGGGTCGGCATGGGGCGCGCGGTTGCCGATGAACTCGGGGACCACGTGGATCCCGTCGGCGAGACGCGCGGCATCGCCGCCCTCTCCGGCCAGCTCCGTCGCACGGTCGACAAGCCAGACGGGAAGTGGTTTCCCGGCGGCACTGGCGGCGGCCTGGGCATCGGCCGCAGCGGGGTGGAAGCGCAGCAACTGCTCGATGGCGGCACCGGCGGCCGATTGCCCGCCTTCGTTCAGCCAGGCACCGGGCACCATCGCTGAGTAATACGGCCCCCAGACACCGGGCACGAAGACCGGTTCGGTGGTGGTTGTCATCGTGCAAGAGGAGGTTCCGAAGACATAGGCGAGATTGTCCTGCGGGGTGCCGCCGCCCTTGGCGCCAACGGTGCCGATCCCGCCGGCATGGGCGTCGATCAGGCCGGCGGCGACCTTCGTGCCCGGAGCAAGCCCGAGATCCGCGGCCGCATCCGCCCGCAAGCCCTCGCCCAAGGCAGTGCCGGGGTCGACGACCTCGGTGCCGATCCGTGCGAACCCTTCATCGACGAGGCCCTCAAGCCCCGCCTTGCGGAAATAGCTTTCGTCCCAGGCGGCTTCATGCGCCATGTAGGTCCATTTGCAGGTCACGGTGCAGACGGAGCGGGCGAGGCTGCCAGAGGCGCGCCAGGTCAGGAAATCTGTCAGGTCGAAGAACTGCCAGGCACGGTCGAAGATCTCGGGGCGGTTCTCCTTCAGCCAGAGCAGCTTGGGCGTCTCCATCTCCGGCGAGATGCGCCCGCCGACATAGTCGAGCACACGGTGGCCCATCGCGTTGATCCGCTCGGCCTGTTCCAGCGCGCGGTGATCCATCCAGACGATGATATTGCGCTCGGGGTCGTCGCTCGGCCCCACGGGCAGCGGTGCGCCGTCCTTGTCCAGCACCACCAGCGAACAGGTCGCGTCGAAGCCCACGCCGACAATCTCCGCAGGCTCGACGCCGGAGGCGGCAATCGCGCCGCGGCTGGCCGTGCAGACGGCATTCCAGATCTCGTTCGAGGACTGCTCGACGATCGAGCCCGTCTCGCGAAAAACGGTGATGTCCTTCTTCTCGGTTCCCAGAAGCGTTCCGGCGGAGTCGAACACACCTGCGCGCGCGCTTCCGGTTCCCACGTCGATACCCATGAAATAGCGGGCCATTGCTGTCTCTCCCTTGGCTGCAGGCAGGTTCCTGTATCGGCGCCGCGCGGGAGGCGCGGCGCCGGGTTCGGGTTACACCCGGTCGAAATTGGTCGGAAGGACCAGCATGTCGCGGATCGTCACATTGCGCGAACGCGTCAGGATATACATCACCGCATCGGCGACCTCGCTGGCCTCGATCAGGCTGCCGGCTTCCTTGGCCTTGCGCAGGTTCTCTTCCGGCCAGTCGGCCAACAACGCGGAGATGACCGGGCCGGGCGAGACCTGGGCCACGCGGATGCCATGCGGGATCAGCTGGCGGCGCATGCCCTGAACAAAGCTGGTGATGGCCCATTTCGAACCCGAATAGACCGGCTCCCAATAGGTCGGGAAGTGGCCGGCGATGGAACAGGTCACGACGATATCGCCGGTGCCGCGCTCGATCATGTGGGGCGCCACCTCACGGACATTCTTCATCACCGCATTGACGTTGAGATTCAGCATCCGGTCGATGGAGGCGGAATCGGTCTCGGTCAGGTCACCGCCGATATAGGTGCCGGCATTGCAGTAGAGAATGTCGATATGGTCGACCTTCTCCAGGATTTCGGGAACCATGGCGGCGCAGCTTTCGGAATCGATCAGGTTGGTGACCTGGGCGATGGTTTTCGCGCCGAGCCGGGTGGTTTCCCTCTCCAGTGCGGCCTTGTCATAATCGACCATGACGACGGTCGCGCCGGCGTCGATCAGGGCTTCGGTGGCAGCGAGACCGATGCCGGAGGCGGCGCCGGTGATTACGGCAATCTTGCCTTCGAGAGACTGGGACATGTTCAACTCCTTGTTTCGATTTCTGTGCGGAGGGCTTCGGTCAGACGGCGAGGAAGCCGCCATCGACCGTGATGACGGAGCCGGTGACCATCGCCGCGTCGTCGCTCATGGCCATGGCGATGGAGCGGGCGACGTCTTCGGGGTCTGCGAAACGGCCGATGGGGTGGCGCACCATCATCGGATCGGCCTTGGCCGGGTCGCTCCAGGCGACGGCAGCCAGTTCGGTCATCGTGACGGTCGGCGCGACGGCGACGGCGCGGATGCCATGCGGCCCGAGCTCCTTGGCCATGACGCGGGTTGCGCCTTCGAGCCCGGCCTTGGAAGCGGCGTAGCAGAGATGGTCGGGGAAACCGCGATGGCCGGCGATGGAGGTGACATTGACGATCACTCCGCCGCCGCCGGCCGCGATCCGGGCGCGGGCAAACTCCTGCGAACAGATCAGGGCGGCGCGCAGGTTGATGCCCAGCACCGTCTCGTAGCCCTCGTCGGTCATGTCCAGCGTGGTCTCGAGCACGTTGGTGCCGGCGCAGTTGATCAGGTAGTCGCAGATGCCGGCTTGCTGCATCGCCGCCCGCGCCCCGGCGGGGTCCGACAGGTCTGCGATGACGATGCGGGCGCCGGTCTCCTCGCGCAGGCTCTCCAGCGTTTCGCGCGAGCGGTTGATCCCGACGATCCGGGCTCCGCGCTGGGCCAGAAGGATGGCGGTGGACCGTCCGATACCTTTGCCCGCACCGGTGATGATGACCGATTTGCCTTCGAATTCCATGATGTTCCTCGCGAGATGTTTGGCCGGTCTGGCCCGGGTTTCTGACGGTGCGGCCTGTGGTTTTCGGCTGATCTGGGCGCACATCTCTCCCGTGCCTTCCCGTTTCAGGCCTCTCGGGACCGGTTGGATGTTCAGGGTATTGCGGCGGCCGGGGATGGGGCGGGCGGTGCCGTTTCGCGGCATTCGGGAGAGACCCGCCCCACCTCCTGGCTTCAGGCTTGTCGGGGAAGACGCGGGCTCAGGGGACCCGCTTCTTCCTTTCGATCAGCGCCGTTCGCCGCGTCCGATGTAGATGGCCAGCAAGATGATGAAGCCCTTGATGACGTCCTGCAGGTAGGGGTTGATGCCCACGAGGTTCAGGCCATTGTTCAGGATGCCGAGCAGCACCGCGCCGATCAGCGTGCCGAAGATCAGCCCGCGCCCACCGGCAATGGAGGTGCCGCCCATGACCACCGCGGCGATGGCATCCAGCTCGAAGCCGACACCGGCATTGGGCTGGCCGCTCATCAGCCGGCCGGTCAGGATCACGGCGGCGAGCGCGGAGGTCAGCCCGGAGATCGTATAGATCGCGAGCTTGATCCGCTGGGTCTTGACGCCGGAAAGCCGGGCCGCCGTCTCGTTGCCGCCGATGGAATAGACATGGCGGCCGAAGGCGGTGCGTTCCAGCAGCACCCAGGCGATGCCGTAGATCAGGAACATGATGATGACCGGTACGGGAATGCTGCCGATACGGCCGATGCCGAACCAGGAGATCCAGTCGGGAAGTCCGCTGATCGGGTAGCCGCCGGAATAGATCAGGCCGAGGCCGCGCGCGATTCCCATCGTTGCCAGGGTGACGATGATGGCCGGCATGCGACCCCAGGCCACCAGGGCGCCGTTGAACACACCGAGGCCGAGGCCGATCAGCAGGCCGCCGGCCAGGCCAACCGCGCCAGGCATTCCCATATTGACGATCAGGCCCGCGCAGATGGTGCCCGAGAAGGCCATGACCGCGCCGACCGAGAGGTCGATGCCGCCCGTGAGGATGACGAATGTCATGCCGACCGCGAGAATGCCGTTGATCGACACCTGCCGCAGCACGTTGAGGATGTTGGAAACGCTGAAGAAGTTCTCGCTGGCAAAGCCCATGAGAACCGAGACCACGATCAGGCCGACCAGCGGAAGGACGAGCGGAGACCGCATCACTTGGCGGAGGTTGATATTCATTTTCTTGTTGCCCTGCACCGAGGTGCCCAATGTTGTGTCATGCGGCATTTTCGAGTTTCCCGGTCGTTGAGTAGGTCATGATTTTTTCCGAGGTGATGTCGTCCCCTTCGACGGTCGCCACGATGCCACCGCCCCGGAAGACGCAGACCCGGTCGGACATGCCGATGATTTCCGGCAGTTCGGAGGAGATCATGATGATGGAACACCCCAGCTCCGTCAGTTTGCGCATGAGCAGATAGATCTCGGCCTTCGCCCCCACGTCGATGCCGCGGGTCGGCTCGTCGAAGATCAGGATGTCCATGTCGTGGTTCAGCCAGCGGGCCACCACGACCTTCTGCTGATTGCCGCCCGAGAGCGTGTCCAGCCGGTCGTTCGGTCCGTTCGCCTTCACGCTCACCTGCGCCATCGCGTCGACCGTGCAGGTCAGCTCCTTCGTCAGATCGATGAAGTAGCGGCCCTTGCGATACTTGCCGTAATTGTTGATCGAGATGTTGCGCAGGATCGAGAAGCTGGTGATCAGCCCCTGTCCCTTGCGATCCTCGGGCAGCAGCCCGATCCCGGCGGCAAGCGCATCGGCGGGTTCGGCGAAGTTCACCTCCTGCCCATTGTGCTTCATGCTGCGTTTCGCATGCGAGTGAGCGCCGAGCATGGCCAGGGCGGTTTCGGTCCGGCCGGAGCCGACCAGCCCGGAGAAGCCGAGGATCTCGCCCTTGCGCAGGTGGAAAGACGACACCGGATCGGCCCGGGAGAGCTGCAGCTCATCGACTTCCAGCGCCAGTTCGGCATCCTCGGGCAGGGTCGGCTTGTCCGGGAAGCTCTGCTCGATCCGACGGCCCACCATCATTTCGACCAGCCGGTCGTTATCCACATCCGCCGTATCGCAGGTGTTGATATATTCGCCATCCCGCAGGATGGTGATCCGGTCACAGATCTGGAAGATCTCCTCCAGGTGGTGGGAGATGAAGACGATCGCGACACCCTTGCGGCGCAGCTCGCGGATCACCTTGAAAAGCTGTTCCACCTCCGTCGGCGTCAGCGTGGCGGTCGGTTCGTCCAGCACAAGGATGCGGGCATCGAGCGACAGCGCCTTGGCAATCTCGACAAATTGCTGCTCGGCGATCGACAGGCTCGAAACCGGTGCGTTGAGCGGCAGATCGACATCGAGCTGTTGCAGGATTTCATGCGCGCGCTTGCGCATTGCCTTGCGGTCCAGCAGGCCCAGACGGTTCGTCAGCTCGCGGGCGAGGAACATGTTCTCGACCGCCGACAGATAGGGAATAAGAGAGAACTCCTGAAAGACGATGCCGACACCCGCAGCGATGGCCTCGTCGTAATTGGCAAAGGAACGTTCCTTGCCATTGATGTAGATCGTTCCGTCGCTCGCGCCGATGATGCCACACAGCACCTTCATCAGGGTCGATTTGCCCGCGCCGTTTTCGCCCAGGAGCGCATGGACCTCGCCGGAGCGTACCTCCAGATCGACGCCATGCAGAACCTCGACCTTGCCGAAGCTCTTCCTGATCCCGTTCATTTCGAGCATGGTGTTCCCCGCACGTTTGAGAGAAGGAGGCCACCCCCGCCACAGGATGGCGGGAGCAGCCAGGGAGGAGTCCGTTACCAGGAGAAGCCTTCGGCGTTCTCGGCATCCACCACCATCACGTCGATCGGCACTTCAGCCGGAACCACGCGGGCGCCCCAGAGCTGGGCCAGCGCCATGCCGAGGCCGACGCGCACCTGGTCGCGCGGGAACTGCGCGGTGCTCTCGATGAAGGGCGTGCCCTTGGCGATGGCTGCCACGGCTTCCGGCGCACCGTCGACCGAGGTCAGCAGGATGTCGCGGCCCGAACCCTGAATGGCGGCCAGCGCGCCCATGGCGCCACCGTCGTTCACGGAGAAGATGCCCTTCAGGTTCGGGTGGGCCTGGATCATGTTCTCGACCACGCCGAGGGCGACCGAACGGTCCTGACGACCATTCTGCATGTCGACCAACTCGATGCTCGGGAACTCTTCCAGGGCGGCCTTGCAGCCTTCGACCCGCTGCAGGATCGGAACGACCGGGATACCGTCGAGGATCGCGACTTCCCCTTCGCCACCCATTTTGTCGCCCATATACTTGCAGGACATGTAGCCGGCATCGCGGTTCTTGGAGCCGACGAAGGTGTCGACCGGGCCGTTGGCATTGGCGTCCACGGCGACGACGATGACGCCGGCATCCTTGGCCATCTTCACGGCGGTTTCGATACCGGCGCTGTCGGTCGGGTTCACGAGCAGGATGTCGATATTCTGCTGCAGCATGTCTTCGACGTCGGAGATCTGCTTGGCAACGTCATGGCCGGCATCGGTGATGACCAGCTCGGCGCCCAGCATCTCGGCGGCCTCTTGCAGGGCTTCCTGCATGGAGACGAAATAGGGGTTGTTCATCTCCTGGAACGTCATGCCGATTTTCAATCCGTCGGCAGCGGCAAAGGCTGTCGAAGCGGCGACGCACAAGGCGGCGGCGGAGACGGTTTTCATGAGGTTCTTCATTGGGTTCCTCCCGTTGCTGAAGATAGTCAAAGCTCACCCGTTCGCGGCATCCTCCTGATTCCGCGTCGGGGTGTTTCGTTGGGTTTTCGAAGGGGGTTATCCGGTCATTTTCACCACGTCGTTCGCCGCGAACACGGAGCGAAACTGTGATGGAGACATCCCTTTCAGTTTGAGAAAGTGGCGGTTGAAGTTCGACAGGTTCGAGAACCCGACGTCGAAACAGATATCGGCGACCCGGAGCTCCGGATCGGACAGGAGGATCTGGCAGGCCAGGTCGATGCGCAGCTGGTTCTTGTAGCGCACAAGCGTCAAGCCTGTGTGGCGCTTGAACGAGCGCGAGAAACTGCTGGTGCTCTGGCCCGTCAACTCTGCCAGTTCGGCCTCGCTGACATGCTCGGTCAGGTTCTCCCGCAGATGCGCGATGGCGCGGTTGATCCCGGTGTCATCGCCTGTTGCCATGTTGAGCTGGAAACTGAGGCTGGCGAGGATCTGCGGCTCCGGCGCCGCGATCAGCCTGTCGACGATCTCGCAAAACAGCGCCATCCGCTTGACACCGCTGGCCTCGATCAAGGCGCCGAAGATCGGCTCGATGTCCTTGCCCGTCTTCTCGTCGAACAGCAATCCGCGGCGGCTGCGTTCCAGCAGCGGGCGAAAGCTCTGCATTTCCGGGATCGCTTCCAGGGCGCCGTCGATGAACTCTTCGGAGAACTGGATGACCCGGCTCCGACGCGTCTCGATCACTCCTTCGGGGACATTGCTGATCCAGTTCTGCGGCAGGTTCGGCCCCGTCATCACAAGTTGGCCGGGTTCGAAATGTCCGATGTGGTCTCCGATATAGAACTTGCCCGTTGTCGCCACGACCAGGTGGATCTCGAATTCGGGATGGTAGTGCCAGCGCACGGTGCGGAACGGGTACCCATGCTGCCACGCGGCAAAGGACTCGCCCTTCCGAATATGCACAAGTTCCAGATCTGGTTGCACGGATGCCTCCCTTCCGCCGAAAGCGGCTCGACCTCCTCGTCGAATTGCCTGCCTGGCGTCCCGTGATTGTTACCAGAGAGCAGGCAGCAGGCTCCACGCCTGCCCGGATGAATTTGTGATACGTTTTTGACCGGGTTTTGCCGATTTCTGCAGACCTGAGCGCGCTACACCTCTGGGATTTGGCGCGCAAGCCCTTCAGAATACGAGACGTTGTCGCAGGGTAAGCGGCGTCGACCGAGTCGGACCGCAGGGGCCGAAGCGGAAGCCTTCCAGGGGAAGGAAGGGGGAGCGACTCCCGGCTGCGACAAAAGGAAAGGGGGCGAAGAATCGCCCCCTCATAAACCACTTCTTCACCTCGATCATGGAGCCTGCCACGCGACGCGCCTGGCGCTCTCAGCGTCCGGATTGCCAGGCCGCGAGGTCGCCGTAGCTCTTGCGGTATAGCTCATGGAAAGGCGCATATTGCGCCGCCAGATCCGCGTCCGGCGCGATCTCGCGATCCGCGTTTGGCGGCGCGAAGACAGCGGCCGAGATATCGCCCGTCGCGCAGGCTGCAGCCAGTTTCGCGGCGCCAAACGCCGCTCCGAAGTCACCATCCACCGGTTTCAACAGCGTCAAACCGGTTATCGCGGCCATGATGCTAAGCCATTGATCCGACCGTGCGCCCCCACCCACGGCATAGGCGGCCTCGATCTCCGTGCCCGCCAGGCGCAGCGCGCGAACGCAGTCGGCAAAGGCCATGGAGACGCCTTCCATCGTTGCCTGCACCAGATCGGGGAGTTGCGTGACCCGGCGCAGGCCCAGATAGGCACCGGTCGCGTCCGGGTTGTTGTGGGGCGTCCGCTCCCCCGAGAGATATGGGAGGAATCCCAGGCCGGAGGGAGCCTCGATTCGCGCCGGCAGGAGCGATGCCAGATTGGCGGGGGTCCGTCCGGAGATTTCCGACAGCCAGCTCAGGCTGTCCGTCGCAGAAAGTATCACCCCCATTTGGTGCCAGACATCTGGCAGTGCATGACAAAAAGCGTGCACCGCTTCGTCCGTATTCGGCGCGTATCGATCCGTCACCGCGAAGAGAACCCCCGAGGTGCCAAGCGACAGGAAACCCGTCCCCGGGGCGGTCACGCCCATCCCGCAAGCTGTCGCGGCGTTGTCTCCACCACCGCCCGCAACGGGGACGCGCGGCACGCCCCATGTCTCGGCCAGCTCGGCCCGGAGAATGCCCGATACGTCAGAGCCCTCGACCAGCGCCGGCATTGCCTCCCGCGTCAGGCCCGTGGCTTCGAGCAAGGCATCCGACCACTGCCTGTTCGCAACGTCGAGCCACAGCGTTCCGGCGGCGTCCGACATCTCCGCGACATGCTCACCTGTCAGCCAGAGGCGCACGAAATCTTTCGGCAGCAAGACCTTGGCCGTCTTCTCGAAGATCTCTGGCTCGTTCTCGGCGACCCAGAGCAGCTTTGGCGCAGTGAACCCGGCCATGACGATATTGCCGCCAATGCCGCGGAAATCGGCACGGGTTTCGAGGTCGAGGCATTGCTGGCCCGACCGCCCGTCATTCCACATGATGCAAGGGCGCAGCGGGGTGTCTGACGCATCCAGAAGCGTTGCCCCGTGCATGTGCCCCGACAGGCCAATCGCCTGGAGTTTCGCCAGAGCGTCGCCATGTGCGCCGGCGATTTCGGCAATCGCCGCCTCGCAAGCCGCAATCCAGTCCTGCGGATCCTGCTCCGACCAGCCGGGATGCGGCCGCGAGACCGTGAGCGGTGCCTGCGCAACGGCAATCGTGGCAAATGCTTCGTCAACCAGCATCGCCTTCACACCCGACGTGCCGATGTCCAACCCGAGAAACATGAGGCTACCTCTCCTTTTCCGTCACGCCGCCGGCATTTCGATCTGGATCTTCACATCCGTCGGGCGGCCTTCGGCGGCACGGTCGAAGGCGGCGATGCTCTGTTCGAAAGGCAGGGTCTCGGAAATCAGCGGCTTGAGGTTCACCTTTCCCGCGCCGATCAGCGCGATGGCCCGATCGTAGATATTGGCATAGCGGAACACGGTTTCGAGGCGGGCTTCCTTGGCCTGGAGCGACACAACGTCCATCGGCACCGGTTCGACCGGCATTCCGACGAGTACGACGGCCCCACCGGGGCGCACAAGAGACGGCACATCAAGAAGGGCCGGAGCAGCCCCGGAGCATTCGAAGACCACATCCGCGCCCCAGCCATCCGTCGCTTCGGCAATCGCCTGTGCGACCGGCTGCTCGGTGATGTTGATGGTCTCGATCCCGTCATAGGCGCCGATAATGTCCAGCTTGGGCTGGGCAAGGTCGGCGACATAGACCTTGGCACAGCCACCGGCCAGGGCGGCCAGTGCCGTCATCATCCCGATCGGGCCCGCCCCGACGACAACGCCGATGTCTCCGGGCTGGATGCGTGCGCGCAGGGCGCTCTGCATGCCGATAGCGAAGGGTTCGACCATCGCGCCTTCGGCGAAGGAAACGGATTTCGGGAGCTTGTAGGTATAGGCGGCCGGGTGCACCACCTCCGGTGTCAGGCAGCCATGCACCGGCGGGGTCGCCCAGAAGGTCACGGCGGGATCGACATTGTAGATGCCTAGCTTGGACGCGCGGGAGGTCGGGTTCGGCACGCCCGGCTCCATGCAGACGCGGTCGCCAGGTCTCAGGCCAATTACGGCCTTTCCGACTTCCACCACAACACCTGCGGCTTCGTGCCCGAGGATCATCGGCTCCGTGACGACAAACGGCCCGATCTTGCCATGGGTGTAGTAGTGCACATCCGATCCGCAGACACCGACGGTCCGGAGGGCGATCTTCACGTCCTCGTCCCCAAGCTCCAATGCCACCGGGAAGTCCCGAAGGGACAGTTTGCCCTTCTCCTCAAGTACAAGCGCCTTTGCCACTGCTGTTTCCTCGTTTTCCTTTGCCCGTTTTCCGGCCGCGGGAGGCGGGAGGATCCTGCGCAGTTGCACAAGAGTTGGGCGTTCTGTCGAAACGAAGAAGAAGAGTTGCAGCTTGTAAACACGGCTGTTGAGCTGTGAGCATTTCAGTTTCCCGGGCGGCCAAAAAAGTATCGACCGCAATCGCGCACCGACACAGGCGCGTGGAACGCGCTGTCCGATAGCGCCATCAACCCGCTGTTGAAGAGCATGCTAGGGATGGCCGAAACGAATCAGTGTGTTTCCTGGTTGCCCAGGGCCGGTTTTCCTTGATTGGCTCGGAAATCATGGCCGCTCGCAGCGGACGGCCGCCGCCAGCCCTTCCTGACCGGCGTGGCGAAAGCAGCGCTCGAAAACCTGCAAGGCGTTGCCCTCTCGGTTCTTTTGGCATGTACGCTTGAGTGAAAACTATTGATCGGTGCGCGAGCCTGTTTTCGAACCTACTCGGATTGAAGGGCTTCCCGACGTGTTTCGCGGTGTGAAGACACCCTCGACATATGCGGTAACCTCCGCTCGAATGCGCAATCCCGACATGTCCCTGCCAGTCTCAACTGCGCTCCTGGGCGAGCGTCGCAGCCCATGCTTGAGCCCGTGGTTCGGGCACTTATACGACTTGATTTCGACCGGGGCCGGTTCCAACATGCCGGAAGACCATCTGGAAACTCCCTGCCATGCTTCAAACTCTCCTGTGCTTTGGCGACAGCAATACGCACGGCACCCAGCCGATCACGTCTCCGACGGCGCGCGCGCGTTATGATGCAACGATCCGCTGGCCGCGTGTCGCACTTACGGAACTCGGCACCGGCTGGGAGTTGGTCGAGGAAGGCCTGCCCGGAAGAACCGCGCAGTTCGAAGACCCGATCATGGGGGCGTTCATGGACGGGCGGCCCGGTCTCAGAATCGCATTGCAAAGCCATGGGCCGATTGACGTCATGACGCTGATGCTTGGCACGAACGATGTCAAAACCCGCTTCGGCGCGACGGCGGAAAAGGTAACCGCGGGTATTGCCGGGCTCATCGACATCGCGCTTGGCGAGGACATGCAGACAAGGCATGGCGGGTTCAGGACGCTGCTGATCTCTCCGCCGCCCGTGAAGGAAATTGGCCTGATCTCCGGTGAGTTCTTTGGCGGCAGGGACGTCTCAAAAGCGCTTGCTCCGCTCTACTCGGATCTGGCCAAGGCCCGCGGCATCGGCTTTCTCGATGCCGGGCAGGTTGTGGAAGTGAGCGACGTGGACGGTGTGCATTACGAGGCCGACGCCCATATTGCGCTTGGCCATGCCGTCGCGGAGGCAGTGGCCGCGTTGTGAGAGATCCGAGCCAGGAAACCATGACCCCATTCTCTGGCGCCGTCGTCACCTATCGTTGGATCACGTTCCTGCTCGCGCTTGGCTATGTCGCCTACCAGATCTGGACCGGCGACTGGTCGAATCCCGGCGGCCCACTGCGATTCCTGACGATCTGGGCATTGGTCCTTTCTGCTTTCTCGGCCTGGAGAATGCTCTCGATCAGCCTCCAGCGGACGGAACAACGGCACGAAGTACCGGCCATGACGGCTGCCGTGTTCAACATCATGGTCGTCTATCTCTATTGGAAGCTGTTCCTGATCGACCCGGCATTGGTCAACGGCAACGGGCCGGTGATCTGGCACCAGGAATACTACCTGCACGCGGTCGGACCGGCTCTCCAACTGATGGATGCCGTGTTCATCGGGCAGGTCTTTCGCCGTGTCTGGCGCGGTGCCGTGGCGCTGCTGGTGTTGGTGCCGGTCTATGTTCTCTGGGCAGAGCTTTTCGTTCAGACCTTCAACGACACGCCCGCCGGAAGCGTGACCTCCGGCCTGCCCTATCCGTTTCTCAACAACATGGAAGGGCCGGATCGGGCAGTTTTCTACATCCTTTACGGCGGGATCGCCTTGGCGATCCTCACGACACTCAGCGGGGTCGGGTGGGCTGCCAGGCGCCTTGGCGTGGCGGTTCGAAGCGAAGATCGTGCTCGAAAATGACCGATACCATCTGCTTTGGCTTCGGGGATCCTCGGCCCTGATGTATTCCGAAGCTTTTCCGAGGCGATGAACCCCATTGTCGCGGTTGCCCGCCACAGGCATGGCTTGAAGCGCAGTTGCATTTCCTGTCGGAATTGTGCCGAGTCCCTTTCTTCACGCGAGATCCTTGAAAATGCCGATCATTCGTTTCGTCCACACGTCTGACCTTCACCTCGGCAAACGGTTCGGCACGATGCCTGACGGTATCCGGAGCCGGCTGGTTGAAGCACGGCACGAGGTCATCGCACGTATCTCGGACGTTGCCCGGTCCCATGATGCGAGACATGTTCTCGTGGCGGGCGATACGTTCGACACCGAAACCCCGTCGGACAATGTCCGCGTCCAGGCCCTGGCGGCGATGGGGGCTGATCCGAGCCTGAACTGGTGGATCATTCCCGGCAACCATGACAGCCTTGCCGCGGAAACGCTGTGGGAACGGGTGGAAGCGGAGGCGCCGCCGAATGTCAGGCTTCTATCGAAACCGGAGCCGGTCGACATCGCGCCCCGGGTGTTCCTGCTGCCGACCCCGCTCCCGCATCGGTTTCCGGGACGCGACCTGACGGACTGGATGCCCGGCGCCATGACCCCGGAAGGTGCGCTTCGGATCGGGTTGGCGCATGGGCGCGTGCAGAGTTTCCACGAAGATGCGGACACGCGGGACATCATCCCTCCAGATCGGGCGGTCAGTGCGAGGCTGGACTATCTCGCGCTGGGCGACTGGCATGGCGCGCTGCCCGTAGATCCTCGAACGCAGTATTCGGGAACCCCGGAGCGGGATCGGTTCAAGCATAACGGGCCGGGATCCTGCCTTGTCGTGACGCTCGACGGTGGATCGCCCCGGGTCGAGACCGTCGAGACCGGACGTTTCGACTGGCAGGATGTGGAGCTGTACCTGACACCGGATGCCGATGTCGGATCCGCTTTGGCCGCCCATGTTCCTCAGAATGCGGTCAGTCGCCGGGATATGCTGCTGACACTCAGGACAAATGGCACGCTTCGTTTGCCCGAGAAGGGCGAGCTGATCGCCGCGGGCAGGTCGGTCGCCGATGGTTTTGGCCTGTTCCGCCTGCTGACGGACGGGGTGGCAACCGAAGTCGAGGCAGGTGACCTTGATACGATCGCAGCGGGCGGCGCCCTGCGGAGCGCGGCGGACGCCCTGCGCAACGAAACGCGGGATGAGGCCGCGAGTGAGACGGATCGGCAGATCGCGGCGCGCGCCCTCGACCGGCTCTGGACGCTTTGCCAGGAGGAAGCGTGATGCAGATCCATTCGATCCGCCTGGAGAATGTCCGCCGTTTTACCGATCCGGTGGAAATCACCGATATCGGCCCCGGTCTCAACGTGCTCTGCGCCCATAACGAACACGGAAAGTCGACGATTTTCGATGCGCTCCACGCGGCGTTCTTCCTGGATCGCAAATCCATGCGGGCCGACATTGCCTCCCTGGTCCCGCATTCGGGCGGGGATCCGGAAGTTGCCATTTCCTTCTCGACCGCCGCGGGGCACTGGAAGCTCCAAAAGCGTTGGAGCCGCACTGCCAGTCGCAAGGAAGTCAAACTCTGGAAGGACGACGTGCTTGTCGGCCAGGAAGACCAGGCCGAGGCGATGCTCGCGGATATCCTGAAAGCCCCCAAATCCGGTGGCCCGGCCGGTCTTCTCTGGGTTCGGCAGGGGCTTGTCGACCTCGAGGAGAAAGGGGACGAGCAGAATGTAAGGCGGGATCTGCTGTCGTCGGTCACGGGCGAGGTTGAGGCGATGACCGGCGGGCGCAGGATGGAAGCCATCCGCGCCAGCGTGAAGGAGTCCCTCTCCCTGTATCTCACGAACACGGGGCGACCGAAGAAGGATGGCGCGCTGGCGCGTGCGCAGGACAGGCTTGATGGCCTCGATGAACGTCATGCGCGTTTGCAGTCAGCCGTCAACGACCTCGGCAACGATCTCGACGAGCGGCGCCGGCTTCGTCGCGAACTCGGGGAGCTTGAGGAGCCTGACGCGAAGGAGCGCAGGGCCACGGCTCTGAAGCACGCTGAGTCTGCGCTGGCCGCAGCCGAAACTGCTGCGGGGACGCTGCGTGCCGTGCGGGAGAGCGAAGCGCGGGCCAGGGCCCAGGCCACGGGCGCGGAGGAACGCCTTGACCGGCTGACCAAGGCCATTGCTGAACGTGACCTCGCCGAAGAGGCGCTGCAATTGGCCCGACACTCGACCGAACCCGCTGAGAGGCGACTGGCGGCTGCCGAAACCGCGTTTTCAGAAGCGACCAGTTTACAGAGGGCCGCTGACGACGCCGCGAAACGCGCGCGCGAGAGGTTGAAGGCCGCGACGCGCGCCGAATTGGCCGAAACCTCCCAGGCACGTCGAACCGAACTCCTGAAAAAGCTTTCCACGGCAGAAAGAGCACGCGCCGACCTGGAAAAAGCCAATGCGGATGTTGCATTGGGACCGGCCGAAAGGACCGTCGAGCGGCTTGCGAAACTCGCGCAAGCCCTTGAGGTCGCACGTATTGGCGCGGAGGCCTCGGCGCCCTCCATTACGGTCTCCTATGCCGGCGAGGGACGCGTTCGCAGAGGCGGTGTTCCCTTGGAGAACGCCTCCCGTGTCGCCTTGCCGGACGGCGCCGAGTTGGAGCTGGACGGGATTGGTCGAATGGTGGTGGCACCTGGCGCCGGATCCGGCACAGAGGTGGTTTCCAGAGCCGAGGCCACTCTCGCGCAAGCTCTTGACGCGGCGGGTTTCCAGGGTCGCACATCGCTGGACGAGGCCGTCAAACGCCGTGTCGAAGCCGAGGGACGGGTCCGAGAGGCCGCCTCCGATCTCAAGGCAGCCGCGCCCGACGGAATTGAAGCCCTTCAGGCATTGATCGCGGCAATTCCGGAACCTGCCGAGAACGACGACACCCTCATGACTGTCGACGCGGCGGAAGCAGCGGAAGCGGCCTCCATCGAAGCATTGTCGAATGCGAATGTTGAACTGGAAAGCTTCCGTACAGAGAGGGATCTCGCGCATCGCGAAGTGACACGCGCCACCACGGAACTCGTGGCGGCAAGTGGGAGACACGCGCGCGCCAATCAGACCCTGGAAGGCCATCGCGAGCCTGAAGCCGATGCCCATCGGCTTTCAGCCGAGGTGACCGGTTTCCGGGAAAACCTCGAGAAAGCCATCGAGGCTCGCACCGCGCTGGAGGCCAGGGCGCCTGACATCGTCGCTCTGAGGATCTCGCGTGACAGGGCGAAAACTGCGATCGAAAATGCCCGCATCAGGGTTGAGGACATTCGCGTTCGATTGGCCGAGTTGGACACGCGCATTCGGGCATTGGCCTCGGATGCGGTCGAAGAAGAGCTTGCCGATGTCGAGGAGAAGCGTGACCAGGCGCGGGCGGCACTGTCGGCCATCGAAACCGAGGTCGCGGTTCTCGGCAAGCTGCTCGAGGCTCTGGATGCGGCACGGGACGAAGCGCGGGAACGCTATGTCGAGCCGGTTCTGAGCGAGTTGCGCCCGCTGATCGACTTGCTCTGGCCTGAGGCGGAACTGTTGATAGACGCCGAAACCGTGATGCCGACCAAGCTGGTACGACGCGGCACCGAAGAGGATTTCGACGTTTTGTCGGGCGGAACCCGAGAACAGATTGCGCTTCTCGTACGGCTGGCCTTTGCCCAGATGCTGGCCAAGGACGGCAGGCCCGCACCTGTCATTCTTGATGACGCCATTGTCTATACTGACGATGAGCGCATCGAGACCATGTTCAACACTCTCAACCGACAGGCACTGGATTTCCAGGTCATCGTGTTCTCATGCCGGCAACGTGCTTTCCGAGACCTTGGCGGAACCCAGCTGAGGATTCGAACGCTGACATAGATTGGAGCCCCGGCAATCCTCTCGGGAATCCCTCGGCAGACCGAAGGACATAACCTGTCCTGGCTGGTCCCTGGGAGTTCTTGCGTGCGCTTCCATCGTCCCGACCTGCTGCAACCGCATCAAGCGCGCTCCCGATAGTGTCGCCGGTTGCCAGGGCGCCCCGGTCCGCAAGGACCGAGTTCCGGCCTTGGTTCAGGACTTCTGCCAGGCCTTGTTCTGCGCGAGGCGACAGCTGCCGCCGTTCATCTCCAGAACGCTGACATTGGGGGCAAACGGTCGAGCAAGAGTGCAGACTTTTACGCCAGCCCGCAGCAGGATCATCTCCCGCAACCGTGGTCCATTTTCTCAACGGCGTTCTCCGATGGCGAAGGCGATTGCATTCGCCCTGTCAATCGATAGTGTTTCGGCGTCTCGGCAGGGGCCGCAACAACGCAGGCCGGCCAGAGCAGCCATTTCGAGGGACAGACATGACCAAACCAATCGTCGGATTCATCGGTGTCGGCCTGATGGGGCATGGCATCGGTCTTAACATCCTCAAGGCGGGCTTCCCGCTTGTCGTCGTGGCGCATCGCAATCGCGGCCCGGTCGAGGACCTCGTCTCGAAGGGCGCAACCGAAGCCGCCTCCATCGCCGAGTTGGCCGTACAATGCGACATCATCCATATCTGCGTCTCCGGCTCGCCGCAGGTCGAGGCGGTGATCGGTGGCACGGAGGGGCTTGCCGCCCATGCAAAGCCGGGAACCATCGTGATCGATTGCTCGACATCGAACCCGGTCAGCACCGAGCAACTCGCCGCGATGCTGGCGGAGAAGGAGATCGGCCTGGCCGACGCGCCGCTCGGCGGCACGCCAAACAATGCCGCCGACGGCACGCTTGCGGTGATGGTCGGGGCGGAAGACGCGGTTTTCGCGCGGATCGAGCCGGTCTTGCAGGCCTGGGCGAGCAATATCGTGCATCTTGGTCCGGTCGGTCTTGGTCACAAGATGAAGCTGATCAACAATTTCATGGCGATGGGCAATGCTGCGTTGTTGGCAGAGGCGCTCGCCGTCGCGCGCAAATCGGGGCTCAGCATAGAGCAGTTCCACCAGGTCATCGGAAGCTCGCGCATGCATAACGGCTTCTACGATACTTTCATGAAATGGACGCTGGAGGGGGACGAGAACGCACATCGATTCTCGATCACCAATGCCCACAAGGACATGCGTTACCTCTCCGATCTGGTCAGCAGTGTCGGCGCGGTGAACCCGCTGCAATCGGCGATCCGTAACAATTTCGGCGCCATGGAGGCCGCGGGGCAGGGGGAGAAGTTCGTTCCCATGCTTGCCGATTTTATAGCGGTCACGAACGGGTTGGCGCCGGAGGGAGACGGCAAGGGCTGACGGCCGCCGGAGACCGTCCGGAAGGGAACCCCACCGCCCCTTGCCGCGATGGCGGAGCGAAACCGATGGGAAACTCCAAAGGAAAGTCGGGTATGCCGACTTTGCGTTCATCCGCTACGTTTGCAACATCCGAGCCCATGCTCGTTCATGAGCGCCTCTCTCGCGAGAGAAGCCGCCGTTCTCGCAGCAAATCCCGCTGGCCGTTGACCGAGTATTGCGGACGCAAGGGTGTTGTTCTGAGCGTCCGCTTGGCGAGGTCCAATGCTTCCTTTGGCGTTCCGGCATGAAAGGAGCGCACGAAACTGCCTGTCCGACACGAAGCGCGGGTTATTGCACAAGCGCCGCAAGCTGTTCCCGGGACAGCAGCCCGGAATGAGCATCCGTGAAACTCACCACGGAGGACGAGTTTTGCGCGGCAAGGCGCAACGCCCTCAAGGGTGAGACGCCGCTGGCCAGGCATCCGGCCAAAGTGGATGAAAAACTGTCTCCTGCACCCGTTGTTCCAAGTACATCGGCAGGCACGACTGGTTGGAACAGGATGTCGCCTGAGACAGACAGAAAAGCGCCCTGTGAGCCGTCGGTAATGCCGACGAAAGACGGGCCGAGGCTATGCATACGGGCGAAGTAGTCTGCCGATGGGAGTTTGAAGCCCTCGATTTCGAGGACGAGTTCATCTTGGCCGGCCTTTGGCGGCCGGCCTTTGTCCCATCCCGTTCTTTCTACCAGTTTTGGTATGAGCGCGCGCGCTTCGGCGCGATTGCAAATGAAGAGATCGACTTTGCCCAAGCTGTCAAAAAAAGGATCCGTCTTCCGAGTGAGCTGCCTTATGCCGGGGTTGGTCGCAACAAATGCCCCCGCCTCCTTCGCCCGGCTCACAATTTCCGGGAACAGATCGGCGGACGCGTTGCTGAGGCCCGCAATGTAGACGAGATCAGCATTTTCAAAGGGGTTCTTCTCAAGGTCTTCCAGGAAAAGGTGCTCGTTCGCTCCGCGATGCGTGAAAATCGCAGCATCTCGATCATGGGACGCGATGAGGAGGGAAACAGCGGTCGCATAGTTCGGATCATGGATCGCGAGGGATGTATCGACCCCCTCCAAAGTCAGCGCCGAGACAATGTTGTCGGCATTGAGATCTCGTCCCATCTTTACCAGGGGTGCCGCCGAAAACCCTTGTCTTGCGAGGCAGACCGCTGCGTTGACCGCACCGCCACCGATGTAGGTTCGGATATTCTCCGCATCGACCTTTCGACCGGGCTCCATCAGCAAGAATGATGCGGTTTGGTTCGTAAGGCGCATCTGCTCAATGTCTTCGTTCGCGACGGTCGCGATGATGTCGATCGTCGCGGAACCCATCGTTACAACCCGAAGCTTACTGCTACTCAATTCATTTCTCCGGTTACTCACGATTGCTTCGGCCATTTTCGTAAGCCCTGGCCTGCTCCCCTGGGACCAATCGACTATAAAAGGCTCAGAAGTCCTGGTTCTCTTTCAATCACAGAACTCCTCCCGGGAGAGCCCGTCAACACTCGACAATGGGCGTTTTCGGCTGCCGAAGTCCATCTCTTTTGTTGATGCCAGAACCGCCACCCAACCAAATGGCAGCAACGTCGGCAAGGCAGCGGGTCATGGTGACTCAAATGAACGGGCAAAGAGGGCTCCTTGCTGCCCTCCGTCGCGTCGGCCAGAAATGGCGGCTTCCGGTTCGGAAGAGGATACTGCGCTTGCGCCGCGTCCTGACCGCGGGGGTGGCGGCACCGCGCAGACCGCCGCCAATCTCGGACCGGCCCTCATTGAAACTGGTCTCATAAACTGAGGACAGGCTTGGATCGATCCCCGTCAGGTCGCGTCGCAATGCGCTGTGTCGGTCCTTGTCGTCTGCGCGACCGACGCTTTTGCACCGACCGACGGTGTCACTTCATCTCATTCTCTCAAAGCAAAGGCCCGGCACAGGGGCCGGACCTCGCAGGTCGTGGTTTTCCCGCGCGCTCAGTTCGAGCAGGCGAAATTGTCTTTCAGCGAGCCTAACACGGCCTCCTCGGCCGCCAGCTTCGTGCGCGCGGTGTAGGATTCGTGGATCCAGCGCATGTAGGCCCAACGCACCTCGTCGGCGACGTTCTGTTCCGGCAGGCAGATGCCCTCCATCGCGCCGGCGGCCTTCAGCGCACCAACGAAGCCAAGCATGTATTGCTCACATTCGATCTCGGCAAAGATGCCGTCCCGGGCATCGTTATCCGCATCGAAACAGGGCTGAAGAAGGTCTTTGGCGCTGTAGCCGGACGCCATTTGGGACTCCGCCGCGGCAACCGTGGCCAGCCCCATGGCGGCAAGTGTGAAGATCAAGGTCTTGCGCATGTCGGTGTTCCCTGGAGTTCAAGAGAAAACCCCGGCCACCCTTGAGCGAGCGGCCGGGAGATCCGAAATCACTCGGACTTCTTGTCAGCCAGGGCGTGGACGGCCTGATCCATCACGTCCTGGTGCTCTTCGTTGCTGAGGAAGGCGGGGCTGTTAACCTTGTTCCACAGATCCTCGTTGGTCATGTTCTGGTGACAGCCCATGCACAACCCGGTGCGCTCCATCTTGTCGCGCATCTCCTGCGGCAGCGGACCGGTCAGCGGCCAGTGCGACCCGACGGTCACGAGCTGCTCGCCATCCTCGGTCACGATCCGGCTGAGATCATGGTCGAGCTCCGGAACCGGCTGCGACTGGTACTGGTGCTGGCCGGGGATGATCTCGCCCATGGCCGTCTCCAGATCCACAACGAAGCCCTTGGTGTAGTCGCTCAGGAAACGACCGCCGCTGATGCCGTAGCCCAGCGCCTTCGGGTTGTTGTGGCAGCTCTCGCAGGTCCGTGCCAGGCGGCCAGCTGTGTGCGGCTGAACGGCGGCATGGTCGAGGCCCTTGGTGCCACCGGCATCCGGCGTCATCCAGATCTCGTTATGCGCAACCGTGTTGCCGTCCTTGTCGATCACCGTGGTGATGATCTGGCAGCCCGGCATGAGCGGCGAGACGCGACCTTCCCCGTTGATCCCGAGGGTCGGCTCTTCCCAACGCAGGTAGGAGCGTGTCTCGGAGACCTTGCCGGCGCTCGTCAGGCCGTTGGTGCCGAGCGGCGCATCCGCCGTCAGACCGTTGGGCTCACGATTGTTGGCATTGGTGATCCAGTCGACATCCGTCTTGCCTTCGGAATAGTCCACGGTGATGTGGCAGCCATAGCATTGCGGCGCCCAGTCGGCGTGACAGGCGTAGCATTCCATGCTCTCCATGTGCTTGCCGACCGACATCATGGCCACTTCCGCATTCGGCGACTTCCAGGTGCCGTCGATCGCGATCTGCTTGAGCACCGGCACTTCGAAATCGATACCGGACGCGGAGTGCAGAACGACTTTGGAGCCCTTCTTGACGACGTTGCCGAACGGGTTGCCCCGCGCTGTCAGCAGGTAGCCGTCTTCCTCGTCATAGACCTCCGCGAAATACTGCTCGTCCGTCAGCTCGTCGGTCAGGCCACGGGCGTCCGCAGCGATCTCCTGCTGGAACTCTTCGCCATAGCCGAGCGGCAGTTCCCACGGGAACTGGCCAACGGTGCCGTGGCAGTCCTCACACTCGATCTCCACCTGGGCAAGGGTCGTGCCGGGCAGGTTGCCGTCGCCGTGCATATCCACGGTGGTGTGGCAGTCCTGGCAAAGCATACCGCCTTCGGGGTTGCCTTCGCGCGACTGGACCTGATGGTGCAGGTCGTCCTTGATGAACAGGTAGTTCTTGGTGTGCAGCTTGGGCTGCTTGCCACCTGTCGGCGAGTAGGGCGAGCCGTACGGGAACTCCATGATGCCCTGGTAGCTCACGCCAATCCGCTTGCCGCGGTTGTGGCAGGAAGAACAGGTCTCGTTCGGAATGCCCGAATACTCGATATCGCCATGCTTGACCTTGGACTTCCGGGTCGCCTGCAACTGGTGCGTCAGCAGCTTGCCGGGCTGGTCCTTTGCAATGGTCGGATCGCCGCCCTCGTAGAAGCCCTCGTTCGAATAGGGAACGTGACAGGAGGAGCAGCCCGCACCGCGGTAGTCGCCGCGCTTCTCACGACCATTCACGCCAACGTGGCACCGCTGACATTGCTGGCGCGAATAAGTGATACCGGCGAGGTTCGGATGCTCGGAGATCTGGTCCACATCAACTTCCGGCACCTGCTCCATCGAGTCAGGCATCTGGTCGGGATGCGATTCCGCGAAAGCGACCATGTATTCCTTGTAGGCATCCGTGCCCACGGTCGGAACATAGCCGTCCTCGTCCACCAGCGTGTAGTTGCCATAGACCGAACGATGCGTGTCCAGCACGCCCCAGGACCACAGGTTGCCCTGCAGCTTGCCGGCCTCGGTGTTCATCAGCGACTTGATCAGGCGCTCCGAATACCCCTCGTGACAGCCAGACTGGCCGCAGGTGTTCTCGGCAATCCAGACAGCGCCAGGATCGGGGTAGAACATCTGCGGGCCACCATCCTCGATCATCGTGGCATGGGCACCGGCATGGGCCTCGTCAGGCGTGAGCCCGAGCACGTTGCCGCCGTGACAGACCGTACAGCCCGCCGCGTCGTCATAATCGGTTCCGAGCGCCTCGATGGTCTCCATCATGACGCCTTCGGTGAATTTCTCGATGCCCTCATGGCACGAAAGACAGCCTTTCTCGGCTGCCAGCTCGGCACTGACCGTCATCACTTCGGCATCTGCCGAGGCGCTGTCCTGGGCCATCGCAAATCCGACGGAACCCAGAAGCAGGGTCAATGTCAGGAACATGCGTTTCACGAACGAGTCCTCCCCTGGTTGATATTATTCTTCCCTGAAAGGTAACGCGGCCGTTACCGGGATTGCCCTGACTTTTGTCAGAATTCCAACGATTGGCGGGCCCGGGCCCCGCCCCGCGGCCGGTCGTGCGACGAAGCACTTAGTTGATCCAGCGCAAGGAATTGCGCCGAAACCGTGTATAGTGAGGTCCGAAGTCAGCCTTCTTTTCGCGAACAGGGCCGCACATGATACATGGACGACAGGCCGCCGAGGCCAAAGCAGGACTGCCGAATTGCGGAAGTTGCGGGCGTATGCTCTGTACGTTTCTGCCGCGCGACCCGAGCCAGGTCGTGCAACAGAAGCATTTCCTCAAACGAGGCGACCGGCTCGACTCTGTCGAGGCCGATGGCTGCATGCGGTTCTGGATCGTCGTGCATGGCACGGCCGCCTCCTGCACCGCCTTTGAAGACGGGCGCCGGCAGATCGTCAGCCTTGAGACGCGGGGCGAGACGATCTGTTCGCTGATGGCTGGGCCGGGCACGCAGAACTGGCTCGAAGCGCTGTCGGACTGCATGATCTGCGAGGTGGACCTGTCCAGCCGTGCCCGCGAGCTGCATGGCGATCCCGCCTTCCTCGCGGCAACCTTCCATGTTGTCCACCGCAGGCTGGAGCGCTGCCAGACCCATGTCACCACGCTGGGGCGGCTCGATTCGGTCGAGCGGGTCACGCTGTTTCTCGCCGAGATGGCCGTGCGCGCGGGCGCCACACCGGACACACAGCCGCTGGTGGCCCTGCCGATGTCGCGTGAGGATATCGCAGACTATCTGGGATTGAACTCCGAGACCGTGAGCCGGATCCTGTCAAAGCTGAAAAAGTCGAAGCTGGTCAAGTTCCTGTCGCCTTCGGAATACGTGATCCCTGATCTCTCCGAACTCGACCGCCGCCTGCCTGTGGACATTCCCACGCCGCAGATCTTCCGCTCCGAAGTGGTCCCCGCCGGACCGAGCACGCTGCACGAGGTCTCCGCATGATCGTCGAACTCGGGCATTTTGCCCTCTGCCTGGCGCTGATCGCCGCGCTGGTCCAGTCCACTGTCCCGCTCTGGGGTACGGCCACGGGATCACCGGCGGCAATGAAGACCGCCGACACCGCCGCCCAGATCCAGTTCCTTGCCACGGCCGCCGCCTTCGCCGCGCTGACCTGGGCCTTCGTCGCCTCCGATTTCTCGGTGATGACCGTCGCGGCCAACTCGCACAGCTCCAAGCCGATGATCTACAAGATCTCCGGCGTCTGGGCGAACCACGAGGGCTCGATGCTGCTCTGGGTGCTGATGCTGTCGCTTTTCGGCGTCCTGATCTCGATCTTCGGCGGCGTCATCCCGGTTGTCATGCGCGCCACGGTCCTCGCCATCCAGGCGATGATCGGCGTCGGCTTCTATCTCTTCATCCTGCTGACCTCGAACCCGTTCGAGCGCATCGCCAACGCGCCGATCAACGGGCAAGGCATGAACCCGTTGCTGCAGGATCCCGGCGTCGCCTTCCACCCGCCGCTGCTTTATCTCGGCTATGTCGGATTCTCGACCGCCTTCTCCTTCGCCGTCGCCGCTCTCATCACCGGCCGGGTCGATCCGGCCTGGGCGCGCTGGATGCGGCCCTGGGTGCTGCTGGCCTGGTCCGGGCTGACCGCCGGCATCGCGCTCGGCTCCTGGTGGGCCTATTACGAGCTTGGTTGGGGCGGGTTCTGGTTCTGGGACCCGGTCGAGAACGCGTCTTTCATGCCCTGGCTCATCGGCACGGCGCTGCTGCATTCCGCAATCGTGGTCGAGAAGCGCAACGCGCTGCTGAAATGGACCATCTTGCTGGCGATCCTGACCTTCTCGCTCTCCTTGATCGGCACCTTCCTCGTCCGCTCCGGTATCCTGACCTCGGTCCATGCCTTCGCGACCGATCCCGAGCGTGGCGCCTTCATCCTGCTGCTGCTCTGCATCGCCATCGGCGGCGCGCTCACGCTTTACGCCTGGCGTGCGCCCAAGCTTTTCGATGGCGGCGTCTTCTCGACCTATTCGCGCGAAACCGGGCTGTTGCTGAACAACCTGCTGCTGGCCGCCGCCTGTGGCGTGGTCTTCGTCGGCACGCTCTACCCGCTCTTCCTCGAGCTTTGGAACGGCGCCAAGATCTCGGTCGGCGCGCCCTATTTCAACAAGACCTTCCTGCCGATCTTCGGGCTGACCATGCTCTTCGCCGGTATCGGCCCCTTCATGGCCTGGAAACGCGCCAACCGACATGACGTGATCCGCCGAACCACCCTCACCACGGGGATCTCGGCGGCCCTCACCGTCGGGCTCGCGCTCCTGTTCGGCCTCGCCGATGCTGTCGGGCTGCTCGGCGCCTTCATCGCCTGCTTCCTCGCAACCGCCACCCTGCTGGATTACGGCCGCCGCATCGGCCTGCCGCAAGCCAGCCCGACGGTCGCGCTCCGCCGTGCCATCGGCCTGCCCGCCTCCGCCTACGGTCTCTATATCGGCCATGCCGGCCTTGCGGTTGCCGCCGCAGGCGTCATTGCCGTCTCGGTCTGGAGTTCCGAAGTCATCCAGACCACGGCACCGGGGACGCCCGTCACCGTCGGACCCTACGAGTTCACCCTGCGCGATGTCCGTTCCGGCAATGGTCCGAACTACCAGACGACCTTTGCCAAGGTCGATGTCAGCCGCGATGGCGCCCATGTCACCACCCTGGAGCCGGAGCGGCGTTTCTATCCCGTCGAGCGCCAACCGACGACAGAAGCCGGCATTGTCACGCTCTGGCATGGCGATCTCTATGCCGTGCTCGGCGATCCCAATGGCGCGGGCGGCTACGTGACCCGCTACTACTACAATCCCGGCGTCCCCTGGATGTGGACCGGCGCGCTCATGATCACGCTTGCAGCGCTGATCTCTCTGGCCGACCGCCGCCTCCGGATCGGTGCCCCTGCGCCGCGCAAGCCGGCCGCGCAGCCGGCGGAATAAGGCAATGAGAATCAGAGCAAGCATTCAAGCTGCGAAACGCCACGCCCGCCGTTCCCTGACGGTCGGGCTGCTGGCGCTCGTTGCGACATCCGCCCTTGCACTCGACCCGTCCGAGATGTTCGAAGATCCGGCCAAGGAGGCCCGCGCCCGGGAGATCGGCCGCGAGCTGCGTTGCCTCGTCTGCCAGAACCAGTCAATCTTCGATTCCAATGCCGAGCTGGCCAAGGATCTCCGCGTTGTCGTGCGCGAGCGCATGGAGGAAGGCGATAGCGATGCCGAGGTTCTCGAATATGTCAGGTCCCGCTTCGGCGACTATGTGCTGCTGGAACCGCCCGTCTCTGCCCAGACCTGGTTGCTCTGGCTCGCCCCGGCCGGCTTCATCGCCCTGGGTGTTCTCACCATGCTGAGCTACCTGCGCAACCGGCGCAAACCCGGCGAGACGTTGCCGGAACTGTCGGATGCGGATCGCGCGGAAGCCCGCCGCCTGCTGGGAGAAGAAACATGATCGTCTGGGCCGCCGCCACGCTCATCGCGCTCCTTGCCGGGCTCTGGATTGCCCGCCCGTTCTTGCGGCGTGGCACGATGGAGATGGATGCCGCCGACAGTACGATCTCGATCTATCGCGACCAGATCGCAGAGATCGAACGGGATCGCGAGGCTGGCCTCATCAGCCCGGCCGAATGCGACGCCGCACGCGGCGAGATCGAACGCCGCGCCCTCGCCGCCGCCCGCACTCTCGACCAGGGCTTTTTCATGGGCCACCGCTCGGTGCCGGCCGCGCTCGGCATTTCCGGCCTTTGCCTCGCCGCCGCCCTCGGCACCTATGCCCTGCTTGGAACGCCGCAGGCTCCGGACCAGCCCCTCGCGGCGCGGCGTTCCGAAATGCTTACGCAAGGCGCGGCTTCCGGCAATATCGCAAGCTCTATCCAGCTCCTGATCGATGCGAGTGAGGCGGACCCGGAGGATCTCGAAACCTGGTGGCTTCTGGCCAAGTCGCATGCCCAGGTCGGCGATCACACCGCGGCCGCCGAAGCCTATCGGCGCGCGGCCGAGCTGTCGCAGAATGATCCCGAGATCCTCTCCGCCTATGGCGAGGAGATGACGCTGGCCAATGGCAACAAGGTTCCGCCTGCCGCACGGATCGTCTTCGAGCAGGTGCTGGCCGAGCATCCCGACCCACGGGCGCGCTACTACGTGGCGCTGGCCAAGGCGCAGTCGCAGGACTTCGAGGGCGCGATCCACGATTGGGCCGCGCTGCTGTCGGACTCGCCGCCCGGTGCCGGCTGGGAGCCGATGGTCCGGCGCGATATCGTCAACATGGCCCGCTTCCTGGAGGTCGACCTGCTTGGCTATCTTCCCGACGCCACCGCCGAGGAGATCGCCGCGGCCGGCGGCAGCGCTCCCGCCGACAGCGGCGCGCGCATTGCCGAGCTGGAAACCGCTCTCAAGGCCGATCCGGCGGATTACAAGGCCTGGATCGAGCTTGCCCAGCTGCGTGCGGCCGTCGGCAATGCCGAAGAGGCTCTTGCCGCGCTTCAAGCCGGGCGTGACCATTTCCGCGCCGCCCCCTTCGTGCTGCAGAAATTCGACGAGACCGCCCGCGCGCTCGGGCTCGACATGCTCGACCGTGGCCCCGGAGTCTCCGGTCCCGATGCGGAGCAGGTGGCCACGATTTCCGCCCTGAGCCAGCAGGAGCAGGACGAGATGATCGATGGCATGGTCGCGGGGCTGGCCGCGAAACTGGAAGAAAACCCGGAGAATCTCGACGGCTGGGTCATGCTGGTCCGCTCCTATGCCAATCTCGGGCGAATGGAGAAGGCGCGCGCCGCCTATGAGGCCGCGCTGGCGCAATATGCCGGGCGCGAGGCGGCGCTGGCAGCGCTGCGGGATGGCGCCGGGGCGGTGCTTGGCGCGAACTGACGCGGGTCTTTTGGACGACTGCTCCCCTTTGGGCTCTTGTCACCGCGCAGCGGGCGCGGGATTGTGCGCGCGACAAGTTTCAGGAGGACAGAAATGCTCGTCGCCCTTATCGCCAAGGACAAGAAAGGCGCCCTTCAGATCCGCAAGGACAACCGTCCGGCGCATGTCGACCACCTCAAATCCAACGACATCGTGCGCCAGGCCGGACCGCTGCTGGACGGCGCCGGAGAGATGTGCGGATCGCTGGTGATCTTCGAGGTCGACGAAATTGCGCAGGTCGAGGCCTGGGCTGCGGTCGATCCCTATGCCAAGGCGGGACTGTTCGAGAGCGTCGAGATCGTCCCCTGGAACCGGGTAATCGGGTGATGGCCTATTGGCTGTTCAAATCGGAGCCGAACACCTGGTCCTGGGCGGACCAGGTCGCAAGGGGCGAGGCCGGCGAGCAATGGGATGGCGTGCGCAACTACCAGGCGCGCAACAACATGCGGCTGATGCAGCTCGGAGATCATGGCTTCTTCTATCACTCGCTGAAGGAGAAGGCGGTCGTCGGGATTGTCGAGGTCTGTGCGCTCTCCCATCCCGACAGTACGACGGATGACCCGCGTTGGGACTGCGTCGATATCCGCGCGATCTGCCCGCTGGAGCGACCTGTGACCCTCGCCGAGGTCAAGGCGCACCCGGACCTCTCTGAGATGGTCCTGGCGAACAACACCCGACTCTCGGTTCAGCCCGTAAGTGATTCGGAATGGCGAATCATCTGCGCGCTTGGCGGGGTCGCCCTCTAGGCGCGCCAACACAGATCGGCAAAATCATTCCCCGAAATTGAATGTTTATTGTTGAGTCTGCCGGCAAAATCGCCGACAGGCTCAACTGATAACACAAAAATACTACTGTATTTCAAGTGGTTGCGCGAATGGCTGCGACATTATCATTCCGCCCTGATTTATGTCAGATTGTGCCAGAAAGTGATGCGATACTAGGCATTATATGAATGCCAAGTCAGGGGCCGCCATGGGTGCCCGAGCCAGCCGACGAGATTTCCTGCGCGCAGATTTCCTGCGCGTTGAAACCATGCGTCCCTATGGTGCCGGTCCGGCCATCGCGTTCGACCGCCTGTGCGATGGCTGCGCGGCATGTATCCCGGCCTGCCCGGAGGGCATCATCCAGCGTGGCGAGGATGGAAAGCCGCGGATCGACTTTACTGCCGGCGAGTGCAGTTTCTGTGAAGACTGCATCAAGGCCTGCCCTACAGAGGCGCTTTCAGAGGCGGGGCGGGAGAGCTGGAACTGGGTGGCGCAGGTCTCGGAGAAATGCCTGTCGATCCGGGGTGTGACCTGTCGCGCTTGCGAGGATTTTTGCGAAGAGCGGGCGATCCGTTTCCGGCTCGAGCCGGGCGGACGGTCGCGGCCGCTGATCGACCTCGAGAGCTGCACCGGCTGCGGCGCTTGCGCGGGCGCCTGCCCGGAAACCGCCATCGATTTTGCGCAAAACAGAGAACAACAAGGGGAGCTTACCGCATGAATATCTGCGGATGCCTCGTTCATTCCATGCCCGAGCGTGTTGAGGCGGTGGGCGATGCAATGGACGCGATGCGAGGCGTGGAGGTGCATGCCCGCAGCGAGGACGGACGCCATGTCGTCGTCGTCGAGGATACCGGGGAGGCACGGGCCTCCGAGCTCATCATGGAGATGCACCAGATCCCCGGCGTGATTTCGGTCACGCTCACCTATCATCACTTCGAGGACCTGCAGGACGGCGATACCGCGCCGCAGCCGGTCGTCCCCAGCAACACCTGAAACCGGAGCCAAGCCAATGACCGTGTCAGACTCCCGCCGGACCTTCCTGAAATCCACCGCTGCCGCCGCGACGGCCTCGGCTGCCGGTATCACGCTTCCGAACGCCGTAGAGGCGCAGGTGCGCGCGCCGGACATCCGCTGGGACAAGGCGGCCTGCCGCTTCTGTGGCACCGGCTGCTCGGTGCTCGTGGGCACCAAGGACGGCAAGGTTGTCGCCACGCAGGGCGACCCGGACGCGCCGGTCAACCGCGGCCTGAACTGCATCAAGGGCTATTTCCTCTCCAAGATCATGTATGGTCAGGACCGCCTGACCACGCCGATGCTCCGCAAATCCGGCGGTGTCTATGACAAGAATGGCGAGTTCGAACCGGTGAGCTGGGACGAGGCCTTCGACGTGATGGCCGAGAAATGGAAGGCCTCCCTCAAGGAGAAGGGACCGACCGCGGTTTCGATTTTCGGCTCGGGCCAGTGGACGGTCTGGGAAGGTTATGCTGCCGCCAAGTTTATGAAAGCCGGCCTGCGCTCGAACAATATCGACCCCAATGCGCGCCATTGCATGGCCTCCGCCGTTGTCGGCTTCATCCGCGCCTTCGGCATCGACGAACCGATGGGCTGCTATGACGATCTCGAGCATGCCGACACATTCGTGCTCTGGGGCTCCAACATGGCCGAGATGCACCCGATCCTGTGGTCGCGCCTGACCGACACGCGCCTGACCAAGCCGGGCGCGCAGGTCCATGTGCTCTCCACCTTCGAGCATCGCTCTTTCGAGCTGGCCGATAACGGTCTCATCTTCGCGCCGCAGACCGACCTCGCGATCCTGAACTACATCGCCAATTACATCATCCAGAACGACGCCGTGAACCAGGAGTTCCTGGACAAGCACGTAAACATCACCAAGACGGCGACCGATATCGGCTACGGGCTGCGGGACGACAACCCGCTGCAGATGGAAGCGGCCAATCCGAATTCCGGCAAGCTGGAGAAGATCAGCTTCGAGGAATACGCAAAGTCGGTCTCCGAATACACGGCCGAATATGTCTCCGAGCTGTCCGGCGTGCCGATCGCCCAGCTGGAAGCCCTGGCCCAGCAATATGCCGACCCGAACCGCAAGGTGATGAGCCTGTGGACGATGGGCTTCAACCAGCACACCCGCGGCTCCTGGGTGAACGGGCTGATGTATAATGTGCACCTGCTGACCGGAAAGATCTCCGAGCCGGGCAACTCGCCCTTCTCGCTGACCGGCCAGCCCTCCGCCTGCGGCACCGCGCGCGAGGTCGGCACCTTTGCCCACCGCCTGCCCGCCGACATGGTCGTGGCCAATGACGGGCACCGCGAGATCTGCGAGACGGCCTGGAACATCCCGGCCGGCACCATCCCGCCGAAGCCCGGCTTCCATGCGGTGCTCATGCACCGGATGCTCAAGGATGGCGTGCTGAACTGCCACTGGGTGCAGTGCAACAACAACATGCAAGCCGCTCCAAACATCAACGAAGAGGGCTATCCGGGCTATCGCAACCCCGACAACTTCATCACCGTTTCGGACCCCTACCCGACGGTCACGGCGCTCGCCGCCGATCTGATCCTGCCCACCGCGATGTGGGTCGAGAAGGAAGGCGCCTATGGCAATGCCGAGCGGCGCACCCAGTTCTGGCGCCAACAGGTGAGCCCGCCGGGCGAGGCGAAATCCGATGTCTGGCAGGTGATGGAGTTCTCCAAGCGCTTCACGGTCGAAGAGGCATGGGGCGAGGAACTCGTGGCCCAGAAGCCGGAACTGGCCGGCAAGACGCTCTACGAAGTGCTCTTCGAGAATGGCGTGGTCAACAAGTTCCCGGTCTCCGAGACCGCCGAAGGCTTCGACAACGACGAGTCCGAGCATTTCGGTTATTACGTCCAGAAGGGGCTGTTCGAGGAATACGCCACCTTCGGTCGCGGCCACGCCCACGACCTCGCCGATTTCGATGTCTACCACCAGGCCCGCGGCCTGCGCTGGCCGGTCGTCGATGGCAAGGAGACGCTCTATCGCTTCCGCGAGGGGTATGACCCCTATGTCAAGGAAGGCGAGGGCGTAAATTTCTACGGCAAGCCGGATGGCAAGGCCAATATCATCTTCGCGCCCTATGAAGCGGCCGCCGAAGAGCCGGATGACGAGTTCAACCTCTGGCTCTGCACCGGACGTGTGCTGGAGCACTGGCATTCCGGCTCGATGACCCGCCGTGTGCCCGAGTTGCACCGCTCCTTCCCCTCGGCCGTCCTCTACATGCACCCGCAGGACGCCAAGGATCGTGGGTTGCGCCGTGGCATGGAGATCATGATCTCGACCCGCCGGGGCGAGGTGGCCTCCCGTGTCGAGACCCGTGGCCGGAACAAGGTCCCGCGTGGCCTCGTCTTCATGCCCTGGTTCGACGAGGGCCAGCTCACCAACAAGCTGACGCTGGACGCAACCTGTCCGCTCTCGAAAGAGACGGATTTCAAGAAATGCGCCTGCAAGGTCGAACGGGCCTGATCGCCTTCCGGGAAACGCGCGCCCACCTGGAGCAATAGGAAACGAGCATGGCAACGCCGGCAAAGCCCAAGAAGATCGACCGTCGTCGGTTTCTTACCGACACAGCCCGCATGGCAGCGGGTTGTGCGGTGGGCGGCTCCCTGCTTGCCTATGTGGCGCGCGATGCGAAAGCGCTTCCGGACCAGGCCCTGCGGCCCCCGGGGGCGTTGGCCGAGGATGATTTCCTCGCCGCCTGTGTGCGCTGTGGTCTCTGCGTGCGGGACTGCCCTTATGACACACTGGTCCTGGCCGAGCTTGGCCAGGACGGCCCGGCCACGGGCACACCCTATTTCACCGCGCGGGATATTCCCTGCGAGATGTGTGACGACATTCCCTGCATCGCGGCCTGCCCGACAGGCGCGCTGGACAAGGGGCTGACCAATATCGAACACGCCCAGATGGGCACCGCCGTTCTGGTCGATCAGGAGAACTGCCTGAACTTCCTCGGGCTGCGCTGCGATGTCTGCTACCGCGTCTGTCCGATGATCGACGAGGCGATCACGCTGGAGCCGCGCCATAACGAACGCTCCGGTGCGCATGCGATCTTCGAGCCGATCGTGCATGCCGAGCATTGCACCGGTTGCGGCATCTGCGAGAAGAAATGCGTCCTGCCTGAAGCCGCGATCAAGGTGCTGCCTGTGCGGCTGGCCCGCGGTACGCCGCATGAGCATTACCGCAAGGGGTGGGAAGAAAAAGACGCCAAGGGCGCTCCCGTCGTCGAGGGGATCATCGACCTGCCCGACCGCCTGCCCGGTCCGGGCACGGACAATCTCGCAGCTCCTGGCGGCTATATCGACGGTCTTGTCGACGGTTTGCCGGCCATGCCCAAAGGCAATTTCGGCGGCAGCTTCGAGCCGACCTTCAAGCTTCCGGGGGTGGGCCAATGAGCACCAATGGCAAGGTCCATATTCCCGTCGGTCAGGAAGCGGTGGAACTCAAGGGCTGGTACGGAGCGCACAAGTTCCTGATCTGGCGACGGATCAGCCAGGCCTTCTTCCTCTTCCTGTTCCTGATGGGGCCGTGGCTCGGCATTTGGTGGGTGAAGGGCAATCTCGCAAGCTCGCTGACATTCGATTTCCTGCCGCTGAGCGATCCATTCATCACCCTTCAGATGATCTTCGCGCGGCACTGGCCCGGGACAACCGCCCTTGTCGGCGCCTTCCTGGTGATACTGGTCTATGCCCAGATCGGCGGGCGGGTCTATTGCTCCTGGGTCTGCCCGATCAACCCGGTGACCGACGGCGCGAGTTGGCTGCACCGCAAGCTGGGCATCCAGAAGGGCTGGCAGCCCAAACGCTCGGCGCGGATCTGGATCCTCGGCACTGTACTCCTCGTGTCCTTCGCCACCGGAACCATCGCCTGGGAGGTGATCAACCCGATCACCATGCTCCATCGCGGGCTTGTCTTCGGCATGGGCTGGGTCTGGGGGCTCGTCGCGGCGATCTTCCTCTTCGACCTCTTCGTGGCGCGCCATGGCTGGTGTGGCCATGTCTGCCCGGTGGGCGCGTTCTATGGATTGATCGGCGCCAGGAGCCTGCTGCGCATCTCCGCCGTCAAACGCGACGCCTGCGACGACTGCATGGATTGCTACGCGGTCTGCCCCGAAATTCACGTCATCTCGCCGGCCCTCAAGGGCAAGGGCGAGGCGACCCCCCTCATCCTCTCGCCCGATTGCACCAATTGCGGGCGATGCATTGATGTCTGCGCGATGGATGTCTTCGCCTTTACCAACCGTTTCGACACCCATGTCGAAGCCCCGACAGATGCGGTCTCGGATCCCGAGCCGCCGACACAAAATGCAGCGTGAACTGAGCAACGGAGATTCATCATGAAGAAGCCGGTCCTTGCAGGTATCCTTGCCTTGGCAACCTCCCTGACCCTGGCCGGGATCGGGTTTGCACAATCAACCGGTGGCCTTTCGAGCCTTCGCGGCGCCGGTATCGAAGACCCGGTTCCGGTCGAACAGGTCTTCCAGCAGGAAACGCAGAGGTTCACGCGCGAATACCGCCAGCAACCACCGTTGATCCCGCATTCAGTGGACCAGTATCAGGTCGATCTCAAGGCCAACCAGTGCCTGACCTGTCATGACTGGACCAATGCCGGCGAGCGCAATGCCCCAACCCTGTCGATGACGCACTATCTCGACCGCGACGGCGTCGAGATGGATCATGTCGCCGGCACCCGCTGGTTCTGCAGTCAGTGCCACGTGCCGCAGGTCAATGCGCCGGCACTTGTCGACAATGTCTTCGAATCCACGGCCAAGCGCTGAGGCTTCCGGCAAGAAGGAGCGAATAGCTATGGCTGATTACTCGAACGGCAAACGTCCGGGCTTCCTGCGGCGGATCTGGAACGGCTTCTGGAGCCCCTCCGGCGTCCTGAGCCTCGGTTTCCTGCTCATCGCCGGTTTCCTTGGCGGCGTGCTCTTCTGGGGCGGCTTCCACTGGGCACTGGAGGAGACGAACACGGAGGAATTCTGCATCGGCTGTCACACGATGGCGAAGAACTTCGACGAATATACCGAGACGGTTCACTACAACAACCACTCGGGCGTCCGCGCGACATGCCCCGACTGCCACGTCCCGAAGGAGTGGCAGCACAAGATCAAGGCAAAGATCATGGCGTCAAAGGATCTCTATCACGAGACCATCGGCACCATCGACACGGACGCGAAATACGAAGAACGCCGCCTCGAGATGGCAGCGGCCGTCTGGACCAAGATGAAGAAGAGCGACAGCCGCGAATGCCGCAATTGTCACAATTTCGACTATATGGACTTCACCATCCAGGAGAACCGCGCCGCTGCCGAGCACCAGCGGGCTCTGGACCAGGGCATGACATGCATCGACTGCCATCAGGGCATCGCGCATACGCTGCCGGCGGGCTTCCTCGATGAATACCGCCACATCGTCGACGGGATGGATGACAAGGTCGTGGTCAATGAGGGCGCTATTCTCGATCTCGGCGGTCTGGTCGAGGCGACCCGTGGTTTCCTCGGCGGACGCGAGGCGCGCTGACGACCCACAGCGTTGGAGCAAAACAAAAAAGGCCGGGCATGTTTCCATGCCCGGCCTTTTTCCTGCGCCCAAGGAGGAGGAGAGACGCAGTTTCAGCCAGCCCAGGTCCAGCGGAAGGTCGCATCTACGGACGGGTTGATTCGCATCTCAGGGCAGTTCACGACTTCGATCTTGTAGACGCCGGCCGTGTCGAAGGTCTCGAACCCCTCCCACAGGCCATCCGCATTGCGCCGTTCAAGCTGCACGTCGCCGCTCCTGGGATCGACATCCAGCGTCGCCGGCTTGGCCCAATGGGGAAATTCTTCTGTAACGAGGGGTTCGGTCTGCCAGGTGCTCATTCGGGGTTCCTTTCCAGCATAGCTCTGTCCTGTGCCGTCGAAGACTGACGTCTCGCACCGTCCCAACGGCAGACCGGCCGCCGCACATAGCCGGCCATTTGGCAGGAAACGGGAAAGGTCCGGACAGCGGTCATCGGCATCTCTTTCGGCATTTTTCTCAACGCGCGACGAGATTTACCCAAAAACGTAAACGCCCTCCTGCCAGCCCCGCCGCCTCGTTAACTTTTCGTTAGGGGGGCACGTCATCCACTCACAGGCAATTGCAGGTTCGGCTACCGGTTCGCATGAAGATCAATTGGCCGTGCCCTCGATCTGAGCGACATCAGGCCTTTTTCGGCCCAATATCAGTGAGATTGTCTCCTTTAACCCGTCCCGTCCCCTCGTAAACGGATCATTCATTGCCGCCTGCTACCAAGGGGACGGGTGTTTAAAGAGGTGGTGGTATGAGCGTTGGTTCCAACGCGCCAGTCATCATCAAGCGGAAAAAGGTTGTCAGCGGTGGCGGACACCACGGTGGTGCGTGGAAGGTCGCTTATGCGGACTTTGTCACGGCCATGATGGCCTTTTTCATGCTGATGTGGCTGCTGAACGCGACGACGGAAAAACAGAGAAAGGGAATCGCGGATTACTTCTCGCCGACGATTCCGCTCAATCGAATCTCGGGAGGCGGCGATGGCAGCCTCGGCGGTGATTCTGTCTTTACGGAAGACACGCTGGCGCAGAATGGAATTGGGGCTACAAACCGATATGCGGCCGCGCGCGACGTTGGCGCTCCGGGCGTTCCAACGAAACAGGACCGGGAATTGAGCGGTATCGAAGAGATGCTGCTGGGCGGCGGCGGCGAAAGCATGGCGATGGAAAACGCCATGCGCCATATCGTGACCCGTGTCACGGATGAGGGATTGATCGTCGAACTCTTTGCAACCGAAGGCGAGCCGCTCTTCAAGGCGGGCGGTGCAGAGCCGACGCCGCTTCTGGAGGCTCTTCTTGCGATGGTTGGGCGTGTTTTTTCTTATGCAACCAATGACGTTGCGGTGAAAGGCTTCAGCCGTTCCCACGCAATCGTCCTGGCTGAAAACCCGGTCTGGGATCATTCACTGGCACGGGCGCAAGTGGCTCGCGTGGCGCTCGCAGACGCGCTGGGCGAGGGACGAATTGAACGAATTGCCAGCTACGCAGACCGTCATCCCGCCGTCGAAAATCCCATGTCGATGCGAAACGACCGCCTGGAGATCGTCCTGCTTCGAAGCGACCTGGACTGAAGAGGAAAAAGCTAAAACTTTATCTGTTAGCCCGGCATTAAAGCGGGAGCGCCAGTATTGTGGCCAATCTGGTCGCAGCAGCAGAAAGGCGCCACCTATGACCATTTCTTCTTCTTTGAATGCCGGTGTTGCAGGCCTTGCGGCCAATGCAACTCAACTGGCCACGATTTCCGACAACATCGCCAACTCCTCCACCTACGGCTACAAGCGCGCGGAGACCGACTTCCACTCGATGGTGATTGATGCCGGGAGTGGGACCTACTCGGCTGGCGGTGTCCGTGTAACGACCAACCGGATCATCGACGAGACCGGTGCCCTGGTGACGACGTCGAATTCGACCGACATCGCGGTGCGGGGCAATGGTTTCCTTCCGGTTGCAACAGAATCCGACGTGGCAACTGCGAATGGTGAAGAAGCCATGCTGTTGACGACGACGGGGTCTTTCCGGACGGATGAGGACGGCATTCTGAAGACCGAAAGCGGTCTCGTCCTCATGGGCTGGCCGGCCGAAGCCGACGGAACCATGCCGGAATATGCGCGAGATACGTCCGATGGTCTTGAGCCCGTTCAGATCAACGTGAACCAGTTCGCCGGCGAGCCGACCGAGGCCATTTCACTGGGTGTAAACCTGCCCGCCACAGAGACAGAATCCACCGGAGCGGGCGAACCTCTGACATTGCCGATTGAATACTATGACAATCTCGGTCGGTCCCAATCGTTGACGATTACTTTCACGCCGGAGGTCTCCACGGTAGCGGGTGCTGCGACGAACACCTGGAGCATGACGATCGAGGATTCTGCCACGGTTGGCGAAATCATCGCGGCCTACGACATCGAATTCGCCGATGATCGCGACTATGGTGGAACGATCGAAAACGTTACCGCAGACCCGGCCACCGAGACGATCGACGACTTGGATCCGGCACTGGCTTCCGTATATGACCCGGCGACCGGCATCCTGACGGTTAATGTGGATGGTGGGCCGATTGATATCGACATCGGCGCGTTTCACGATTCCGCCGGCCTGACCCAGCTTTCGGACAGCTTCGCGCCGACCTCGATCACCAAGGATGGCTCGCCAGTAGGCAACATGACTTCGGTTGAAGTGGACTCGAATGGCTTTGTCATCGCCAATTTCGACATCGGCATCTCTCGCGTCGTCTACCAGATCCCGCTTGTCTCCATGTCGAATCCCAATGGTCTGACCTCGCTCGACAACCAGACCTACGAGATCTCCGATGAAAGCGGCAGTTTCTATCTCTGGGATGCTGGCGACGGCGCAACCGGTGATATCGTCAGCTATGCGCTCGAGGAATCAACGGTCGATGTCGCCAATGAGTTGACCAATCTGATCACCACTCAGCGAGCTTACTCATCCAACGCCAAGGTCATCCAGACCGTGGATGAGATGCTGCAGGAAACCACCAATATCAAGCGCTAGGTAAATCCAGCGCTCAGGAGGCCGTAAGCCATGTCGCTCACCTCTTCCCTTGCCAGTGCCCTGTCCGGCCTGACTGCGGCCTCCCGGTCGATCGACGTCGTCTCTGCCAACGTCTCAAACGCGATGACAGAGGGATATGCAAAGCGCGAGATCCAACTCGCTTCAGATACCGTGGGTGGAAACGGCGCCGGCGTGAAGGTCGTCGGCATTACCAGGCTTGTGAACGAACGCGCCCTCGCGGATCAGCGCGAAGCCAGTGCAAACTCGGCGAATGCAGGAACTCAGGCGGACGCATGGCTTCGGATCGAAACTGCGATCGGCTTTCCGACCGAGAATGGTTCTCTTTCGGACAGGATCGACGATCTCGAAGCCGCCCTCATTTCGGCCACGAGCCGGCCGGAAGAAACAATCCGCCTGGAAGGCGCGGTTTCTGCTGCTGTCGCACTCGCAGACAGCATCAATAGCATCGCCGATGAGATCGCGGATGTTCGCATGGACGCGGATGCCGACATCGCCAACATGGTCAAAGAGACCAACACGATGCTTCAGCAAGTCGAGACGCTGAACTGGCAGATCTTCAAGATGGGAAACAGCGGCCAGGATACGGCTGCCTTGATGGATGAACGGCAAGCCATCGTCGACTCCCTGTCGAAAATAATCCCTGTCCGCCAGGTAGATCGGGACGGCGCTCAGATTGCCCTGTTCACCTCCGGCGGAGCGACTCTCATCGACGGTCCAGCAGCTGAACTGTCCTTTACACCGCATTCAATCATCACGCCCAATATGACGATCGAAAGCGGTGTGCTTTCGGGCCTGGAGCTCAATGGTGAACCTCTTTCCATCAACTCGACCTACGGATCCATTGAGGGGGGACGTCTGGCCGCTGCATTTGAGGTGCGCGACTCGATTGGCCCGGAAGCCCAGGCAGCCATAGACGCAATCGCGCGAAATCTAATCGAAAGGTTTCAGGACAGCTCTCTTGATCCATCAATTTCCTCGAGCGGCACAGGACTGTTCACGGATAACGACGCTGTTTTCGTGTCGAGCGACGAAGTGGGTATTGCCAACAGCATTCAGGTCAACAGCTTGGTCGATCCTGACAATGGAGGAGATGTCTGGCGTCTTCGGGACGGCATCGGTGAAACCGTGGCGGGTGAGGTCGGAGATTCAAGCCTTCTTGCGGCACTTGCAGATCGTCTCTCCGAGACGACAGCCCCGGCGAGTGGACCGTCTGTCGGGCTTTCGCGATCAATTTCCGGTTTGGCCTCTGACTTTCTGTCCTCGGCAGACGCAAGCTACCGGTATCAGGAAGATGCGCTGGCATTCCACACCGCACGTTCGGACGCCCTAGCCTATGAACTCGCCGAAGATAGCGTTGATACGGATGACGAGATGCAGAAATTGCTGATGATCGAAACGGTCTATGCGGCGAACGCCAGGGTCATCGATACCATCGACCAACTCATGCAACAAATCCTGGAGCTCTGATCATGGCAGTGTCTTCGATAGGCGATCTCGCTACGAGCACCATGCTTCGAAGCCAGAATTCCAGACTTCAATCCGAAATGGAGACCCTTGTTCAGGAGCTATCCAGCGGACAAGTCTCAATTCGCGATACCGCCTTGGGTGGAAGCTATCGCGCGATCTCGGGTATCGAGACGACTTTAAAACGCCTTGACGCCTACGAGCTTTCGTCGACCGAAGCAGAAGGCTTTTCCGAGACGATGCAAGCTGCGCTTGGTTCGATTCAAGAGACGACCGGGAACCTGTCTGTCGAGCTGCTGGCCGCCGGTAACTCCGGGACTGCTGCGAGCGCCTCGGCCACCGTCAGCGGTGCCAAACAGGACTTCGAAGCCGTCATTTCCTGGCTTAATACAAACTATGCCGGGCGAACCGTTTTTGGAGGGGTGGCAACGGATACGCCCGCAATTGCAAGTGCGAGTGATATTCTTTCCGACCTCGAGACCGAAATCGCAGCCAGTGGCGCCGCCACGGTCTCTGATGTCGAAGCCGTGGTGAGAGATTGGTTCGCCACTGGGGCCGCATATCTCGGGTCGAACCAAGCACTGTCGCCCATGACCGTCGGCGCGGGCCAGACCGTTGAGTTCGACTTCACCGCACAAAATCAGGAGATCCAGGACACGCTATCCGGGATCGCATTGGCAATAATGGTAGACTCCTCCTCTGTTGGCTTCTCCGCCGACCAGCAGATACTTCTGGCCGAACGCGCCGGAGAAATCCTACTGGGGGCCAATCAAGACCTGTTGGTCTCTCGAGCGAATGTGGGCGCCTTGCAAGAGACGATAGAAAATGCCCAAGCCGAGATGGTCTCTGAGCGAACATCAATGGACTTGGCGCTTAACGAACTGTTGACGGCAGATCCCTATGATCGCGCCACAAGGCTTTCTCAAGTCGAAACCCAAATCGAGATACTATACACATTGACGGTAAGAACTTCCAACCTCAACCTGATGAACTTCTTGTAATGAGACAGATTTTCGCTTTCGTTTTCGCCGTTCTGTTCGCAACGTCTGGGTGCCTTGCAGGTCCGGTCCGAATAAAGGATCTTGTCGAATTCGACGGCGTAAGAGGCAACGATCTTGTTGGCTATGGGCTCGTGGTCGGCCTCAATGGAACGGGCGACGGAATTCGAAACGCACCCTTCACTGAAGAGATTATGTCCAACATGTTGGAACGATTGGGTGTCAACGTGACGGGAGAACAATTTCGCCCCAAGAACGTTGCCGCTGTCTTCGTTACGGCAACGCTTCCACCATTCGCTCGGTCCGGAGGCCGCATTGACGTATCGGTATCCGCAATCGGTGACGCTAAGAGTTTGATGGGCGGGACATTGGTTATGACACCTCTGACCGCGGCGGATGGCCAGATCTATGCGGTCGGACAAGGCGCTGTAATTGCCGGTGGGGCGGCCGCAGAGGGCGACGCAGCATCGGTTGTCACTGGGGTTCCAACCTCGGGCGGCATTCCTGCCGGTGCACGTGTCGAACGGGAAATAGACTTTGACTTTACTGCGCTCCAGTCGCTCCGGCTGGCCTTGCGCGTCCCGGATTTCACGACGGCAGGCCGTATTGAAACTGCGATCAACAGGTCATTCGGTAGGCAAGTTGCACTTATGCTGGATTCTGGAACAGTGGAACTCGATATTTTGGCGACCAGAGCCGGCTCGCCAGCTCGAGCCATCGGTCGCATCGAGAATCTGACGGTTGAACCTGAACGCAAAGCTCGAGTTGTCGTTGACCAACGATCTGGAACAATTGTCATGGGGGATGACGTAAGGATATCGCGTGTAGCCGTATCCCAGGGAAATCTCACCTTGAGAATTGAAGAGGCTCCGATCGCCGTGCAACCAAATCCCTTTGCGCCAGGCCAATCGATCATCGTTCCAAGATCGACAGTACAAATCGATGAGGAGCCAGGCATTGGCCTTGCGGAAGTCGACGGAAGTACATCCCTTGCAGAAGTCGTTGCGGGCCTTAACGCACTAGGGGTTGCTCCGCGTGACTTGATAGACATCCTTAAGAGCATCAAAGCTGCTGGGGCACTTCATGCGGAATTTGTTGTTCACTAGGTGATATTGACGTGCGTGGTGACTTGCTTTGGCTCTGCTGCCCAAATCGAATGGCAGTCAGACTTCGCCTCTCCCAGGCAATCTTATCCCCTGGCCTCAGTTGCAGGTATGCCGGGCGTGACCTAATGGGATGAACTGCCTTCCCACCAATCCACGGCTATCGTTGTGGGCAAAGGTGGAGAGAGGATCATCCTATGGACATCAAGGTTTTGGGCATCGATCTGGGTAAGACCGTTTGCAGCCTCGCTGGGCTGGGCTGGACGAGGCGGGAGCGGTCGTGTTTCGGAAACGCCTGCAGCGACATCGTCTTCTGGACTTTCTGGGCGAGCTTCCGCGCTGCGTCGTTGCGATGGAGGCCCGCGGCGGCGCCCATCACATCGGCCGCTATTGTCTTCAGAATGTGCTTGAGCCTCGGCTGATGTCGCCGCTCTATGTCCGACCCTATGTGAAGGTTCACAAGAACGATGACCGCGATGCGGAAGCCATCGCCGAAGCCGCAACCCGCCCGACAATGTCGATCGTCGCAATCAAATCGGAAGAGCAGCTCGATCTTCAGGCTCTGCACCGTGCGCGGGAGCGGCTGGTGACGGACAGGACGCGGCTGATCAATCAGGGCTGCGGCTTTCTGATGGAACGCGGCATCCGTGTCGGAGCGGGGCGCCACGTGTTCCAGAAGGAACTGACCAGATTGGCCGTAGAGGGCACCGACGATCTTTCTCGCCGGATCCTGCTGCTCCTTGCTGACATGGCGTCAGAGCTGAACCTGATCAACGACCGCGTCGCAGCCATCGATGCCGAGATCAAGGCGCTGGCCAAGACGGATACTGATATGCAGCGGCTGATGGAGATCCCGGGTGTCGGCCCGACAATTGCCACGGCGCTCGTCGCAGCTGTCGGCACCGGCCGCAGTTTTGGCAAAGGGCGTGATCTCGCGGCATGGCTCGGCCTGGTTCCGCGGCAGATCACGACAGGCGGCAAGGCCAAGCTGATCGGCATCTCGAAGCACGGCAATCGCTCCTTGCGCAAACTCTTCATTCATGGAGCCCGAACGCTGCTGCATCTCGTGCGTGACAGGACGTTGCCAATAACGACTTGGGCAGACGGCCTGATGGAGCGAGCACATGTGAACGTCGCGGCGGTTGCCGTGGCGAACAAGATGGCGCGAGTCGCCTGGGCAGTGTTGACGAAGGGTTGAACGATATCGGCCCAATGCACTGAGCGGCCTGTAGTCGGGCGGAAGCACAACCGGAGAAAGAAATCTGCGAGCGAGGAGGAGATGGACCAACGACTGATTGGCGTTCTGTCAGTCTGACGGGGAGCATGGCTCTTGAGTGCCGATGAGCTAACGAGACACAGGACGCGCGACTTCCCATCTTGGTCACGGGCAAATCGAACAGCCCCGATGAAAGACCGAATACATAGAAACAGGGTCAGCGGCGCATCGACAAATCACTTGCAGGGGAAGGCAGTTCATACATACTCCCTGAAACGACCGCAGTTTGAAGTTAGCCTGTTCTCCAGACAAGGAGACGGACGAAGAAGAGAAGTCTGGACCTGTCGCGGAGTTGTGCCGCTCCTTTGAACACGTATCGTGTCGCAAAGGAGAACAGACATGGCATCACGACCGGGCCCGGAGTTCCGCGCTGAAGCGGTTCGGGTCGCATTGACGAGCGGGCTTTCCCGCAAGCAGGTGCTGCGGATTTCGGTGTAGGGTTTTCAACACTGAGCCGGTGGATCCAGCAGGAACGTAAGAACCCCGAGAGGCCGACGGCACAATCCGACCTCGAACGAGAGGTTGCGGAGCTGCGCCGAAAGAACCGGCAGCTCCGGGAGGAGAGGGACGTATTAAACTGAGGAGGATGAGGAAAGGCCCCAGTGGGGCGTTCCCCCGACGAAAGCCACGGTGTTCTTCGCGGAGAGAAGCAAATGAGGTTTGCCTTCGTCGAAGTGCGCCGCGATGAAATCCCGGTGAACCGGCTGTGCGAGATCATGGATGTCAGCCCTCGTGGGTATCGAGCTTGGCGCAGTCGTCCGCTCAGCGCCAACCAGCGCAAGGACATGGTGGTCCTGGCCCACATTCGCGAGCAGTTCGCCTCGTCTCTGGGCAGCTATGGTCGCCCGCGCATGACCGAGGAACTGAAGGAACTTGGTCTTGGTGTCGGCCACCGCCGTGTCGGCAGACTGATGCGCCAGAACGGTATTTCCGTGAAGCGGAGCAAGAGGTTCAAGGCGACAACGGACAGCAATCACAGCTTCAACATCGCGCCGAACCTGCTGGATCGTGACTTCTCGGCGCCTCACCCGAACCGAAAATGGGCGGGTGACATCAGTTATGTCTGGACGCAGGAGGGATGGCTCTACCTCGCTGTGATCCTGGACCTGCATTTCCCGGCGTGTCGTTGCCTGGGCGGTGAGCAACCGGATGAAGCGCGACCTGGCGATCCGGGCGCTGAAGATGGCAATCGTCTTGAGGCAACCGCCAGAAGGCTGCATCCACCACACGGATCGCGGCAGCCAGTACTGTTCTCACGACTACCAGAAGCTCCTGCGCCAGCATGGCTTCGAGGTATCGATGAGCGGGAAAGGCAACTGCTACGACAACGCGGCGGTCGAAACGTTCTTCAAGACGATCAAGGCCGAGCTGATCTGGCGTCATCCCTGGCCAACCCGACGGGTCGCCGAGTTGGCGATCTTCGAATACATCAACGGCTTCTACAATCCGCGCCGCAAGCATTCAGCTCTCGGCTGGAAAAGCCCCTTGGCCTTCGAGGCTCAGGCTGCATAAGTGAGAGATCGGAGCGGCATCAAACCGTGACAGGACCACAGGTCCGAAACCGCTCGCCGAAGCCGCTCATTCTCTCTCTGTTGCCGCTTCAGTTTTTTCAGGTGTTCTGTGCCCATCCGCCGTACTTCTTCTTCCAGCGATAGTAGGTTTGCTCAGTAACGGCGATCTGTCTGATCGCATCAATTCGAGGCATGCCTTGCCCCATCAGCGCTTCAACCTACTGTAACTTAAAGACAATCCATTCAGGCTAGGGTCTCTTGATCGTCATCTATTGTCCTCCGCTTCCTATTCATGGGGGCGGACCACTTCATTGGGGGAGGCTCAGACTGACACAACACAAGCGTAAAAGGTTGGGAGGGAGGCGCTTTTCCGGCAGCCCAGCCCATGTTCGATTGGAAACATCTTGGCGTCGGGTCCGCTGCCTGAAGACGGTTTTTTGGCAACGCGCGACATATGCTCTTTCAGAACGATTTCAGGGTGCTATGGTCTTGTACATCATGGAAAACAAACGTAGCTCGACCTTGATCGACATATGCCATTCGGCCGGCGCACGGGCGAAGGCATTCTTTGAACATCCTGAAAACCTGATGACCGAAGTCAAAGGCCGCCAGGACTTCGTCAGCCAGGCCGACCGCGAGGTCGAGATGCTGGTGCGGAAGCTTTTGCGGGAGGCATTTCCCGACGATACGATTGTCGGGGAGGAACATGCACCGGACCTCGGGACGTCGGGGTTCACATGGGTAATTGATCCCATCGACGGGACGACGAACTTCGTGAATGGAATCCCGGCCTGGACAGTTGTTATTGCAGGCGTTGAAAACGGGCGCACGCAGATCGGCGTCCTTCATGACCCCTGCCTGTCCGAAACCTTCGTGGCTGAAGCCGGCAAGGGCGCAACCCTCAATGGCGTCCCCTTGCGGCTCAACGATGAGCGCAAGATCTTTGAGGGAACCGTTGGTGTCGGCTATTCCAACCGGGTTGAAGATGATGGCATCCTGCGACTCGTCACTGCGCTGGTCGAGCGTGGCGCGATGTTCCACCGCAATGCCTCAGGTGCATTGTCCATCGCTTACGTCGCCGCGGGTCGCTTGCTTGGATATAGCGAGGAGCACATGAATGCCTGGGACTGCCTCGCTGCGCAATTGATCGTGGCCGAAGCCGGTGGCGTAGTTGAAGACCAGGATGCAGACGAGATGATTGCCAAGGGTGGTCGCGTTGTCGTCGCAACACCTGCTGTTTTCGACGACCTTCTGGCGATCTCGGAGACCGCCTTCACGCGCTGACGTCAGGTGTTCGGCAAGAGAACCGGTCCTTTCGCGGCAAACCCGACGGTCACGTCCTGCCCATTCTCGAGCGGGGCGTCGACATCGTCCTGCACGGCGAACATTGCGCCGAATTCTGCTTCCAGCGTGTATTCCATCCGCTCGCCAACATAGGTCGCCTTGGCGATCCGTGCCGCGAAACCGCCCTCAGCGCCGATGACAAGCCGTGAAGGGCGCACGGCGAGCATGGCCTCGCCCTCAGGCAAGCCGCGCGACGGCAATTCGTAGCGATAGCCGTTGATGGCGATCGTCGCGGTCTCTCCTTCGGTGCTTTCGATCACGCAGGGCATGATATTGGCCTCGCCGATGAAATCGGCCACGAAGCGGTCCACCGGCGCATCGTAGAGCTCGCGCGGGGAGCCGATCTGGGCGATGGCGGCATTGCGCATGACGACGATCTCGTCGGAGACGGCAAGCGCCTCCTCCTGATCATGGGTCACGTAAACCACCGTCAGCCCGAGATCCCGCTGGATGGCGCGAATATCCTCGCGCACCTGCCGGCGCAGCTTTGCGTCGAGATTGGAGAGCGGTTCGTCGAAGAGCAAGACCTGCGGCTCCAACACCAGCGCCCGCGCCACTGCGACACGCTGCTGCTGACCGCCCGAAAGCTCGCTCGGGAGCCGATTGTCATACCCCTTGAGGCCGACGAGATCGAGCCCCGCCAGCGCTTTGCTTCGCGTCTCGGCCTTGGAAAAGCCGGAGAAGGTCAGGCCATAAGAGACATTTTCCAGCACGCTCATATGCGGGAACAGCGCGTAGGACTGGAACACCATCGACACGTCCCGGTCCGTCGCCGGGAGTTTGGTCACATCTCGATCGCCGATCAGGATCGTGCCGGAGGTGGCCATTTCCAGCCCCGCGATCATGCGCAATGTCGTGGTCTTGCCGCAGCCCGAAGGGCCAAGCAGGGTCACAAGTTTCCCCGCCTCGACCCTCAGGTCGATATTGTCGACGGCCACGACATCCGTTCCGAAGGCCTTGGTCACGTTCTGGAACGTGACCGGGGCGGCCTTGCTGCTGATGATGCTTCCGGTCATTTCGCACCCCCGGTGCCGAATTGTGTACGTCGTCCGATCTGTGTCCGGCCGACGAGGATCTGCAACAGCCCGACAGCGGCGAGCATCACGAAGATCAGGGTTGTGGAATAGGCGATTGCGAGACCGTAATCGTTGTTCTCGACACGCCCGATGATGTAGCTCGTCGCCATGTCATATTCCGCGGAGACGAGGAAGATGACCGCCGAAATCGCCGTCATGGCCCGCACGAAGCTGTAGACCAGCGCCGCGAGGATGGCCGGACGCAGAAGCGGCAGGATCACCTTTCGGAAGGTCTGCCACGAGTTCGCGCCAAGTGTCAGCGAGGATTCGTCGAGCGACTTGTCGAGCTGGGACATCGAGGCGATGCCTGCCCGGACGCCCACGGGCATGTTCCGGAAGATGAAACTGATGATCAGGATGATCCCCGTCCCCGTGATCTCGATTGGCGGCACGTTGAAGGCCAGGATATAGCTGACACCGATCACCGTGCCGGGGATGGCGAAGCTGAGCATCGTGCCGAATTCGAAGGCGTTCTTGCCCGCGAATGTCTGACGGGTCAGCAGATAGGCCGTCACCAGCCCGACGATGGCGGTCAGCGGCGCGGCCGCGGCGGCGATGTAGAGCGTGGTCCAGAAGCTGTCCCAGGCGGCCCCCGTCCAGCGAATGCCATCCTCGCCGAAGCCAACCTGAAAAGCAGTGATGTAGTGCTTGAAGGTCAGCGAATTGTTGACACCCCAAAGCTCCACAAGGCTGCCATAGAGGATCATTGCGTAGACGACGATGGTGAAGAGCCCCCAGATCCCGGCGATGACAAAAACGGGGATGGACAGGCCGGAGGGCATCAGCGGGTGTACCCCCGCATCGCCCTTGCCGGAAACGGTGGTGTAGCTCTTCTTCCCCAGCCACATGCGCTGTGCGTAGAAGGCCGAGAGGGTGAAGAACAGGAGCACCATGGCGAGCACCGCCGCGCGGCCCTGGTCATATTGCGCGCCGACGATGGCAAAGAAGATCTCGGTCGAGAGCACGTCGAAATTGCCGCCCAGCACCAACGGGTTTCCGAAATCGGCCATGCTTTCGATGAAGCCGAGCAGGAAAGCGTTGGCAAGGCCGGGGCGCATCAGTGGCAGCGAGACGGTGCGGAAGGTCTGCCAGCGGCTGGCCCGCAGGGTCTGTGCGGCTTCCTCCATCGAGGGCGAAACGCCTTCGACCACGCCGATCAGCACGAGGAAAGCGATGGGCGTGAAGGCCAGCAACTGGGCGATCAGCACGCCGGGAAGCCCGTAGAGCCAGCGCGTCGGTTGGATACCGAAGAGATCGGACATGAAGACGGTGACCGAGCCCGAGAGGCCGAACATCAGGATCAGTGCCAGCCCGATCACGAAGGGCGGCGTGATGATCGGCAGGACGGTCAGCGCGCGAAGCGCACGTTTGTGACGGAAGCCCGAGCGGGTCACCACGAGTGCGAAGACCAGGCCGAGGATCGTCGTCAGAAGGCCGACGAGGATGGCGAGGAACAGCGAGTTCCAGGCGACACCACAGCGCGCGCCTGACAGGCATCCCAACCCCCAGAGGCGGTCGTCGAAGAACTTCGATGCAAAAACGGTGACCGAATAACTGCCCTCTTCGGTCACGAATGCCGCCAGCAGCATTTTCGCAATCGGGAAGAAGACGAAAGTCGTGACGATGACGATCACGCCGGCAATCGCACTGACGACAAAGACATCGCCATTGATTGCCCCCCGCGCGGCGATGCCTTGCGTGAACAGGAACAGGAAGGCCGTCGCGACGATCATGGCACCGTAGCCCATGCCGAACTGGCGGTCCCCCAACTCCCCAAACAGCGCGTTCAGCCAGTCGGCGGTAAACCCGCGGATGCCAATGCCGAACCCCTGCGCGATCAGCCATCCAAAGCCGAGACTTCCTGCAAGGATCAGGACCTTCGCATAGAGCGGGTCGGTCTTCTTTCGGCCAATGACGAGAAGTGGCAAGGCCAACGGAATGAAGAGCGGTGCAAGCCAGAGCTTCTTGGCCTGGCCGACCAGGAACGCGGCGGGGGCGTAATCGTCTTCGAACGGGTAGCCGTCAAACAGCCACCCGAACGAGAAGAATCCGTCTTCGACCGCATACCACGGCAAAAGACAGAACCCGACCCAACCGGCGATGATCCAGAAGATCAGCACCGGCTGGGCGGATTTTTTGCTGGCGATGGTGCGCATGTCTTACTGAGGCAGAGTTGAGACCTCTTCATCCCATTTCTGCAACAGGCGCTTGCGCTCGGCCGAAGAGCCGTACTTCTTGAAGTCGTAATCGATCAGCTTGATCGTCGACATGTCGGGGGCGGATTCCGAGGATTCGGCGCCGGTGTTGGATTGCACCTGGTAGGCCTTGACCTGCAGAGCAAGGTTCTGCGCATCGACCGAGAGCGCCCAGTCATAGAACTTCTTGGCCTCTTCCATGTTGCGTGCGCCCTTGATGATCGACATCGAACCGATCTCGTAGCCGGTGCCTTCGCAGGGTGCCACGACCTTGACCGGGAAGCCGGAGACCGCCTGTTTCACGGCGTCATGCATGAAGACGATGCCGATTGTGGTCTCGCCGCGACCCGCGGCCTTGATCGGCGCGGAGCCGGATTTGGTGTACTGGTTGATATTTGCGTGCAGGCCTTTCATGAACTCGAAGCCGTCCTCCTCGCCAAAGATCTGCACCATCGAGGCAAGTGTCGTATAGGCGGTGCCCGACGAGTTCGGGTTCGCCATCTGCACATGGCCCTTGTATTCGGGCTTCAGCAGGTCCTTCCAGCAGGACGGCTCGGGCAGATTGTTGGAAGCCAGAAGCTCGGTGTTGTAACCATAGCCAAGCGCACCCGAATAGATCCCGATGGTCTTGTTTCCGGCGCTTTCGGCCTGGCTGATCGCCCAGTCATGCAACTCGCCCCGCATCGGCGATTCATAGGGTTCGGTCAGGTCTTCTTCCGCTGCCTGGAGATGCGGATCACCCGTGCCGCCCCACCAGACGTCTCCCTTGGGGTTGGTGGCCTCGGCGCGGATCTGCGCGAATGTCTCGCCGGAGGACTTGCGGGTCATGTTCACGTCTATCCCGCTCGCCTCTTCGAAGCTGCGCGCCATCAACTGGCACCAGTCTTCCTGCGCCGAGCAGTAAAAGGTCAGCTTGTCGGCCTGCGCGGCCGTGACACCGGACGCCAATGCAATGACCGATGTCATCGCCAGCAGTTTCACCTTGTTCATGTCTTCCTCCCTGGTTTTGTCTTGAGTCTTGCTATGAAATTCCTGTCAGCAATGCTTGAGCAGTCTCCTGATTGCCGGTTGTTTGTGCGGCTTGTTCGCCAGTGACAGCAGGATCTCCCGCAATTCCGGTTCTCCGACGCGCCGCGCCGCGCTCTTGAAGCTGAACCAGCGTCGCTGCCGCTCTTCGCGTTCCTTCCAGCGTTTCTTCAGGTGTTCGACGACAAGCGGGTACAGCCTGACGCGAACCAGGATTTTGGCTCCATCATCGAGCTTCTTGTCGTAGCTGTATTCGCCAATCGGATCCGATCCCATCGCCCCGACGGCGCCGGCTTCTTCCAGCGCCTCGATCTCAGCGGCATGCCAGGGCTTCCTGCCATCCATCAGCCAGCCTTTCGGCATGACCCACCGGCCGGTTTCCCGAGAGGTGATCATCAGCACGCGCGGCGTCTTCGCAACCTTCCAGGTGATCGGAAGCGCAGCGCTCTGCAGGACAGTCCCGTTTGCGATCTTGCTTGGCTTCGTGGCCGTCATCGGAGAAGCTCCGCCGGATCGGTCGACCGGATCCGGTCTTGATAGCGGGCAATGATGTGCGCGCGCGTCAGTGAAGCCGTTCCAGGCGCTGTACGGTTCACCTCACCAACTCGCTCCATCCTTGCCACCTCGATATCATTCTCTGCGGGCCAACCCGTCTTCGCAAGCGTCCTGAACGGGCGTCGACGACGATCTGCTTCACAGCGTTCCCGTCAACGGAAAAAATGCAGTTTCCCTCAACTGAAGCGTCAAAATCTCCGTTATGCAATCTTTTTTCTTGATCCATGTGGGAAGGTCCACAAAATCCGGGAGCGGTGTTCAATCTGTTTTCCGATTCGTGGAGCGCAAAAGTCTTGGCGACCAACGATCTCGAGGCGCGGCCCCGGCTTCGCAAGGACGACCGGCGACGGCAGATTCTGCTTGATCTGCGATTGCGCCCGCATGTCCGGGTGTCAGACCTGGCCGAGAGGTTTCAGGTGTCGTCGGAAACCGTTCGCCGCGACCTCGAGAAGCTGAGCGCTGACGGGCTGCTTGATCGCGCCCATGGCGGCGCATCGGCCCCGGCAGCCGGGCATTATCCGACATTTGACGAGCGCGCGAATGCGCGCATCCTGGAGCGTGAGAAGATCGGGCGGCTGGCGGCCGGACTGGTGAAGCCGGGGGAGACCTTGATGGTGGATTCCGGCTCGACCACGCTGATGATGGCGCGATCCCTCGCCTTCGCAGGCACGCCCTGCACAGTGGTCACGAACAGCTTTCCGGTTGCGATGGCGCTTGGTCAGAGCGATGCGGTGAAGATCATCTTCTGTCCGGGCGACTACCTGTCGTCGGAATCTGCCGTGGTCGGGTCCGAAACCGTCGAGTTCCTTCAGCGATACGTGGTCGACCGGTGCCTGATCGGGTCCTCGGGATTCTCCGAGGTTGGACCGTCAGAAACTGTCGGCGGGTTCGCGGCGGTCAAGCGCGCAATGCTGCGGCAGAGCGTGGACTCCCAGCTTCTGGTCGATTGCGAGAAATTCGGGCGTACGAACCTGGCCCTGGTCGGGGCGCTGTCGGAGATCAGTTCGGTGGTCTGCGACGTGGCGCCGGTTGGGGGGCTTGCCGAGGCCCTCGATTTGGCTGGGGTTGAAGTGTTGGTCGCTAAGTAGCTGTTACAAAACCCGGTCATAAGAGGCACCGGACCCGTTTTTTGAGGAAACGCAAGAATGATCCTGGCTGACACAGACATTCCGAGATCGGTGGACAAGGCCACCATGGGTCCGCAGCCTGCTCATGCGTTTTCGTGGAGCCGCTTCGGTCGGCGAGTGCCGCATAGCAACGGAGACGTCGCCGCGTGACCCGGATGGATATGGCAACAGCCCTTGCGGCGTATGAGGCGGTCCGGCATCGCCTGCCGACGCCCGTGGCGCCCCGGGCGGCACCGCAGCATGCCGCGTCGCTTGCCGCAATCGCCGACCGGTTCGACGTCTTCCTTCTGGATGCCTTTGGCGTGCTCAATATCGGCGAAACAGCGATCCCCGGGGTGATCGACCGTATCGACGATCTGACCCGGGCCGGGAAGCGGGTGATCGTGGTGTCGAACGCGGCCGGGTTCCCGCATGCCAGGCTGATGGAGAAATATGCGCGGCTGGGATACAGCCTTGCGGCCGAGGACGTCATCACCAGCCGGGCGACGCTCATGGCGGCACTGCAGGCCGAGCCGAAACGGCATTGGGGACTGATGGCAACGCCAAGCGCAGGGCTTGGCGAACTGGCGGGCTTCGATGTGACCTATCTGGAGGATGACCCTGCACCCTATCGGGCGGCGGAAGGGATCCTGATGATCGGCAGCGCCGCCTGGACCGAGACGCGGCAGGCTCTGCTGGCCGAGGCTCTCGCCGAGCGGGCGCGCCCGATCTGGGTCGGGAACCCGGATATCGTTGCCCCGCGCGAAGTGGGGTTTTCGATCGAGCCGGGGCATTACGCGCATCGTCTTGCCGACATGACCGGGATCAGACCCAGCTTCTTTGGCAAGCCCTTCGGCGGCATTTTCGAACTGGCATTCCAGCGGCTCGGCACGGACATTCCACGCGAGCGGATCGTCATGGTGGGCGACAGCCTGCACACCGACATCCTCGGCGCACAGGCCGCAGGCATCGCTTCGGCCCTGATTGCGGATTACGGGTTCTTTGCCGGTCACGATGCGCCGGACGCGATCGACCGCACCGGCATCTCGCCCGATTTCATTCTGGAGCGGCCATGACGGTTCGGACGGGATATGACGGGACAGGCCGGCCTTGCCGGCCGGACAGTTGGAGGGGGCCGCTCTTTGGCACCCTGAAGACAGGAACACCCGCAAGGATGCCCAGCCCGGGCACCGTTGCGGTCCATAGTCGTTGGGTAGCGGAACCCGGCATCGCGCTGTGGAAAACAAATTTCAAAAGTGGATCAACCACGTTCAAGGGAGGAAGACCATGAAACTGCAAACCTCGATGCTGGCATTTGCCGCTGTCGCCACCACCGCGGGCACCGCAAGCGCCCAGACAGAAGTCGAATTCTGGCATGCCTTTACCGGCCGCCTCGGCGAACTGGTCGCTGAGCAGGTTGAGACCTTCAACGCCAGTCAGAGCGACTATGTCGTGACGGCCAGCCACAAGGGCAACTATTCCGAGACATTGAACGCCGGGATCGCGGCCTTCAGGGCCGGTGAGCAACCTGACATCCTGATGGTGTTCGAAGTTGGCACCGCGACGATGATGGCCGCGAAGGGGGCCGTCAAACCCGTCTACGAGGTGATGGAAGAAGCCGGCGCAGAGTTCGATCAGGACGCTTTCATCGGTTCGGTCAAGGGTTATTACACCAGCAGTGACGGCCAGATGCTGTCGCTGCCGTTCAACTCCTCGACGCCGGTTCTCTGGGTCAACCGCGACGCGCTCAGCGCTGCGGGCATCGACCCCGATACCGATCTGTCCACATGGCAGAAAGTCGGCGAGACGCTGGACGCGCTCAAGGCCGCCGGTCAGGAATGCCCGATGACCACAGCCTGGCAGAGCTGGATTCATCTTGAGAATCTCAGCGCCTATCACAACGTGCCTTTCGCGACGAAGGATAACGGCTTTTCCGGCACCGATACCGAGCTTGCGCTCAACGGACCGGTCCAGGTTCAGCACATCGCGCAGATGGGCGAATGGGCCAAGGATGGCAAGTTCATCTATGCCGGGCGCCGGAACGAAGGCGGGGCGAATTTCCGCGCCGGCGAATGCGCGCTCTTCACCGAAAGCTCCGCGGGCTATGCCGGTATCAAGGCCGAAGCCGAGTTCGATTTCGAAGTGCGTCCGCTGCCCTATTGGGAAGGCGTCGAGGGCGCGCCGCAGAACACGATCATCGGCGGTGCCTCGCTTTGGGTAATGGAAGGTCAGAGCGACGAGGAATACAAGGGCGTGGCCGCGTTCCTGAACTTCCTTTCCTCGGTTGATATCCAGGCCAAGTGGCACCAGGACACCGGCTACCTGCCGATCACCACGGCCGCCGGCGAGAAGACCAAGGAAATGGGCTTCTACGACGAGAACCCGGGCACGGATATTGCCGTCATGCAAATGACCGCGAACGAACCGACCGCCAATTCCAAGGGTCTGCGCCTTGGCTCCTTCGACCAGATCCGCGGCATCATCGACGAGGAGCTCGAGGGTGTGTGGTCCGGCGACAAGACCGCCCAGGAAGCGATGGATTCCGCGGCCGAACGTGGCAACGCGCTGCTGCGTCGTTTCGAGCAATCTGCACGTTAAGGGGTTTCGGCGCCCCGGTCCGCCGGGGCGCCACCAAAGAACATGGAAAAACGCGTTACATTCAAGGGGATCTGGTTGCCGCTGTTGCTGGTATTGCCGCAACTGCTGATCACGGCCGTCTTCTTCTTCTACCCGGCGGGCCAGGCGGTCTGGCAATCGCTCTTCATCCCCGATCCGTTCGGCTTGTCGATGCAATGGGTGGGGCTGGGCAATTTCGAGTACCTGCTCTCGGACAAGTATTACCGCGCATCGTTTCAGACCACGGCGGTCTTCTCGATCCTCGTAACGGTGGTTTCGATGGGCGTGGCACTCTATCTCGCGGTGCTTGCGGACCGACTGATCAAGGGATCCGGCACGTATCGCACGCTGCTGATCTGGCCCTATGCGGTCGCTCCGGCCGTTGCCGGTGTGCTCTGGCTGTTCATGTTCAACACCCGCGTCGGCGTCGTCGCCTGGTATCTGGGCGTGTTGGGGTATGACTGGAACCATGTTCTCAATGAAGGCGAAGCCATGGGGCTTGTCGTCGTCGCATCGTCCTGGGGCCGCATCAGCTACAATTTCCTGTTCTTCCTCGCCGGGCTGCAGGCGATCCCGAAATCGGTGATCGAGGCGGCGGCCATCGACGGCGCGCGTTTCTGGATGCGGTTCCGCACCATCGTCTTCCCGCTGCTGTCACCGACCACTTTCTTCCTGTTGGTGGTCAACATCGTCTATGCCTTCTTCGAGACCTTCGGCGTGATCCACACGATCACCAGCGGCGGCCCGCAACAGGCAACGACGATCCTTGTCTACAAGGTCTTTGCGGACGGGTTCGTCGGCCAGGACCTCGGCTCCTCGGCCGCGCAATCGGTGATCCTGCTGCTGATCGTCAGCGTGCTTACGGTCGTCCAGTTCAAGTTCGTCGAACGAAGGGTGCATTACTGATGGCCCGCGATTCAAACACAGGCATGGTCGAACGCCGCGGCACCGGATTGTGGCTCACCCATCTGGGCCTTATCATTGGTGTGGCGTTCATCTTCTTCCCGATCTGGCTGGCTTTCGTCGCCTCGACGGTCACGCAGGCCGATATCGTGCGTCCGCCGATGCCGCTCTGGCCGGGTGAACATCTGGTCGAGAACTACACCAAGGCGCTACGCTCGGGCATCAACGCGCCTGTCGCACGGATGCTCTTCAACTCGGCGGTGATGGCGCTGGGCATCTCGCTGGGAAAGATCGTGATCTCGTTGCTCTCGGCCTTTGCCATCGTCTATTTCCGCTTCCCCGGGCGGAAGACCTTCTTCTGGCTGATCTTCCTGACCCTGATGCTCCCGGTCGAGGTGCGGATCGTGCCGACCTATCAGGTCGCGGCGAATTTCGGCATGCTCAACAGCTATTCCGGCCTGATCTTCCCGCTGATCGCCTCCGCCACCGCAACTTTCCTGTTCCGACAGTTCTTCATGACCGTGCCGGACGAGTTGGCCGAGGCCGCGCGGGTCGACGGTGCAAGGCCAATGCGGTTCTTTGTCGATATCCTGTTGCCGATGAGCCGGACGAATATCGCCGCGCTCTTTGTCATCCTCTTCATCTATGGCTGGAACCAGTATCTCTGGCCGCTTCTCATCACGACCGACCCGGAGATGAACACCATCGTCATGGGCATCAAGCAGATGTTCCCCAGCGGTGACGATTATGCGGATTGGCCGGTCATCATGGCGACCTCGATCCTGGCGATGCTCCCGCCGGTGGTGGTGGTGGTCGGAATGCAGAAGCTTTTCATCCGTGGCCTTGTGGACAGCGAGAAATAAATGGCGACCGTATCCCTTGAATCCCTGAAAAAGTCCTACGGCAAGACCGAGGTGATCCACGGCGTCGATATCGACATCGAGGATGGCGAGTTCATCGTTATCGTCGGCCCGTCCGGCTGTGGCAAGTCCACGCTCCTGCGCATGGTCGCTGGGCTTGAGGGGGTCTCGGAGGGGGAGATCCGCATCAACGGGCAGCGCGTGAACGAGAAGGAACCGATGGATCGCGACATCGCGATGGTGTTCCAGAACTACGCGCTCTATCCGCATATGTCGGTGTCCCAGAACATGGCTTATGGCCTCAAGATCGCCGGTACGCCGAAGCTCGAGATCGAAGAACGGGTCGGCGAAGCGGCTCGGCTCTTGCAGCTCGAGCCCTATCTCAAGCGTCGCCCGCGTGAGCTTTCGGGGGGACAGCGCCAGCGCGTCGCCATGGGGCGCGCGATCGTCCGGCGTCCATCGGTTTTCCTGTTCGACGAGCCTTTGTCCAACCTGGATGCGAAACTCAGGGTCCAGATGCGGCTGGAGATCAAGAAGCTCCAGCGGGACCTTGGTGTCACGGCGCTTTACGTGACCCACGACCAGGTTGAGGCGATGACGCTGGCCGACCGGATGATCGTGATGAACGATGGCGTCGCGGACCAGATCGGCGCGCCGTTGGAGGTCTATGCCAATCCACAGACCGAGTTCGTCGCCGGGTTCATCGGATCTCCACCGACCAATTTCATCGAGTCCGGCGTAGCGGGCAAATCACCTGGCACGAAGGTCGGTATCCGCCCCGAACATGTGGCAATCGTGCCCACGGGGCAGGGAAATACCACCGGACGGGTTATCTATGCCGAACCGCTGGGAGCGGAAACGCTCGTTCACCTGACGCTCGGCGACGGTCAGTTGGTCACTGTGCGCCAGGACGGCTCAGTTGAGATCCCGTCCGAAGGTCAGGAGGTTGGCCTGTCCTGGAGCGAACAGGACGAGATGCGGTTCGATACGGACGGCCGACGCCTTTGAGTTCTCTTGCCCACGGGAAGAATTGCCGCCTGTGAGCAGGCGTGCAGAGCTTTCCATGACAGGCGCTCGGCGCGAGCGCGGTTAGGCCGTACGGTTTCCGGCCTGCCGATGGGCCAAGCTGTGGTTCATGCAGCGGATCGTCGGTCCGGGACAGCGGCGGAGCCGTTACGCATCCACAACAAACGTCTTGTCACGAGACGTCTGTCCTTTCGACAGATGCATGTGACTCGGCGGGATGCCCAAAGCATCGGCGAGGATCTCCCTGGCCGAATCGTTGGCCTGTTCGCTGGCGATGTCTTCGGTGATGAAAACCCTAAGCCCCATGCATTCGACCAGCAGGTCGCCCTGCGTGGCATTTGGCGTAACCCGGACTTCAACCTCGGTTCCGGGGACCGACAGGTCAGACAAGATACCATGTTTCATGATTTCAGCCTCCCAGGGCGCTTTCGTCGCCGTGTAGATGTAAAATCAATATATCATAATTTGCGATTCAAGCCACCTCCTTGTCTGGCCGGAAGGAGAATCTTTCCGCCTTCGTCATCCTCCGGACGCACCCCTTCGGCAGGGTCTGGGCTGAACCAGCCCGGAAGCTGGAACGTCCCGTCCGAGCGACTCGGTGTCGCTTTTCCGAGATGTTTTGAGCCCAATCTCCGGGGCAACGACCGTCGCTCTGCGAGGGCGTTCGAAGAACGACGCGGCAGGAGGTTCAGGGACCGAAAATTGCGGTGAAGTGGCGGAACTGAAATGCTGCAATGCAGCAGGATTTGAACCTTAATTACGAATACGTCAATTTATCTTGCCAGGGCTGGCATTGACCACCCGCAATCGTCAAATCTGACAAATTTTCTCTTCTAAAGAGGGGTTGGAAAATTTTCCAAAAGATGCATTCGCATAACCCAATATGTCGCAGACGGCGCGGCATTCCAGAAAAATTCTTTTGATAGTTCAATAATATAGGATCCTTCTTTCAAACTTTCGATAGCGATAACCTATTCCGCATGTGCGCTTAATGCCTGTTGTATACGCATTCGAATTTTTGCATGACGCAGATCAAAGACGAGGCTGTCCGGATTTGTCACAAAATTCGCGAACCGGCCCAGAGAGCCGGAAAGAAATATCGGGATCGGATAATTGAACAATTCGTCGAGATCTGGAGCGGACCTTGTCCAGCTCAAGGAGGCGGTGGCGAACCTTCCTACCGGAAACGCCCTGCCGATCCTTTCCGAGGTCCTCGAAGCGCTTGGGCAGTTGGTCGAAAATGGCCGGACAACGGTCATCGATCTCGGGGCGATCCCCTTCACCGGTGGCGATGAAAACCTGCTCCATGAGATCCTGGGAACCGGCGAGGTGAATGCCGTCCTGAACGCGATGGGCGAGAGCCATGTCCAGGAAACCGAGATACCGGGGGTCTGGCGGGTCGATCACTACGACCAGACCGGCGAGACACAATCCCGGTTCATCGAAATCGCCGTGATCCCCGAGATCCTGAAAACGCAGATCGAAGATGCGGTCCGCGGACGCGAACTATTGGCCGAACGCCTGAACGACAGGAAGGGCGGGGCCTAAACAAGGGAGGGTTGTGCTGATGCCGAGCAGTCCACTGTTACCGAAGATGATGAAGGCTCATGGGGTCAGTCGCAGGAGTTTCCTGAAATACTGCGCGACCCTGACCTCCGTCATGGCATTGCCGCCGGCAATGGCTCCGAAGATCGCCCACGCGCTTGAGACAGCGCCCCGGCCTTCGGTGATCTGGCTGTCCTTCCAGGAATGCACGGGCTGCACGGAAGCGATCACAAGATCGAGCGCGCCCTCGCTTGAAGAGCTGATCTTCGACTCGATATCGCTGGACTACCACCACACCCTGCAGGCCGCTTCCGGCGATGCCGCCGAGCACGCTCGCGAAGAGGCGATGAAGGCGCATCACGGCAAGTATCTTGTGATCGTGGACGGCTCCATCCCGCTGGACGAGCCGGGCTATTCCGCCATTGCCGGGATTTCCAATCTCGACATGCTGAAGGAAACGGCTGCAGGCGCGGCCGCCATCGTCAGCATCGGCACCTGCGCAGCCTATGGCGGACTGCCACAGGCAAACCCGAACCCGACCGGCGCAGTGGCGGTCTCGGACATCATCACCGACAAGCCGATCATCAACGTGCCCGGCTGCCCGCCGATCCCGCTGGTGATGACGGCGGTGCTGGCGCATTACCTGACCTTCGGCATTCCGGAGCTGGACGAGCTGGGCCGCCCGAAGGCCTTCTTTGCCGAGTCGATCCACGACCGCTGCTATCGCCGCCCGTTCTACGACAAGGGTCTCTTCGCCGAGAGCTTCGACGACGAAGGCGCGCGCGCTGGCTGGTGCCTCTACAAGCTCGGCTGCAAGGGACCGACCACCAAGAGCGTCTGCGCCACGGTGAAGTGGAACGACTCCACGAGCTTCCCGATCCAGGCCGGGCATGGCTGCCTTGGCTGCACGGAGCCGGATTTCTGGGACAATGGCGGCTTCTACAAGCCGCTCTCGGCCCCGGCCGGGAATTATCGCCGTGTTGGCCAGGCGGCCGTCGTGGCCGGCGTCGCCGCCGGTGCGGGGGGCGCATATCTCGCCAAGAAGAACAAGGCGAAAGCGCTCGCGGAACACGAAACCGTCGACGCCTTCACGCTCGAGAAGGAGGAGGGTGAGTCATGAACAATCCGAATTTCGACCTTCTGATGTTCGCGCGCGGACCGCTCTTCGACATCGCGCTGCTCGTCTTTGTCGCCGGGGTCCTGATCCGCGTGGTGGAGATCCTGATCCTTGGCCGGAAGAAGGACTTCTCCAAGGCCAAGGGACAGCCGGTGCAGCAGGGGATCAAGACGATCTTCACCCGCACCTTCCCGCGCCCCGGCGCGATCAAGGCCAACCCGATCACCATCGTCGGCGGCTATGTGTTCCATATCGGCTTCTTCATCGCCTTCCTGCTCTTCGTGCCGCATATCGCGCTGATCGAGGAGCTGACGGGGCTAAGCTGGCCGGGCGTGGGCCGGGTCGTCATCGAGGGCGCGACCGTCCTGGCCGTGATCGCGGGGCTCGCCCTGCTCTACACACGCTGGAAAGACCCGGTGCGGCGCAAGCTGACGACCTGGGTGGATTACCTCGTGCTGATCCTCAGCCTGCTGCCGCTGATCACCGGCTACGTGGCCGTCAACAAGCTCTTCGGCGATCCGACCTTCATGATGGCGCTGCATGTGCTTTCGGTCGACATCCTGATGATCGTCTTCCCCTTCACCAAGCTGATGCACGCTTTCACGTTTGCGATGGCGCGCTACTACAACGGATCGATCCAGGGCCGCAAGGGAGCTGAATCATGAGTGCGACTGTCGAACGTGGCGTGAATGCCCTGCGCGAGCAGGTCGACGCCCCGGTTGCGAGCTTCTTTTCGAGCTGTGTGAGCTGCGGTCTGTGCGCCGATGCCTGCATCTTCTTCCAGGAAACGCAGGACCCGCAATACACGCCGATCCGCAAGGTCGAACTGCTGCGGCGGGTCTGGGAGAACGAGTACACGCTCTTCGGGCGGGTGAAGAACATGGTCGGGCTTGGCAACAGGATCACCGAGGAGGATTTCACCGAAATGGAGCAGCTCGTCTATGACAGCTGCACCATGTGCGGGCGCTGCACTATGGTCTGCCCGGTGGGCAATGACATCACGATGATGATCCGCAAGATGCGCGAGGGCATGTCCGCGGCGGGCCATGCGCCGGTCGAGCTGATCGGGGCGGCCAAGCGGCATACAACGGGCAACAGCCCGATGGGAGACTTGAGCAAGGCCATTGAGGCACAGGTCAAACATGCAATCGCCGATACTGGCATCGAGATCGCGTTCGACAAGCCGGGCGTGGACTACCTCGTGATCCTCTCGGCCCAGGAGATTGCGGAATACCCCGAAGTCATCGGCGCCATGGCGCAGATCTTCGACAAGGCCGGCGTCACCTGGACCATCGCCAGCGAGGCTTTCGAGGCCACGAATGTTGGCGTCCAGATCGGCAACCGCGACGTGGCCAAATACCTCGTCACGCGGGTGGTCGAGGCGGCCGAGAAGCTGAAGGTCAAGAAGGTCATCAGCCCCGAATGCGGCCATGCCTACCAGGCGCTCCGCTGGGAGGGGCCGAACCTGATCGGGCGCGAATACGGCTTCGAGGTGGTGCATATCATCGAGCTGCTCGACCAGCTTCGGGCCGAGGGCAAGCTCAAGACCTCCGGCAAGGATAGCGACAAGATCACCTTCCACGATCCCTGCCAGATCAATCGCCGCGGCGGCATCAACAAGGAGCCGCGCCGGCTCTTGAACATGGTGGCCGAGAACTTCGTGGAGACCGAGGATGCCGGCACCATGAACTGGTGCTGCTCGGCCGGCGGCGGCGTCGGCGCGAATGAGCGGGCCGGGCATCTCAAGGATGCCGCCTTCCAGCTCAAGAAGCGCCAGTTCGAGAAGGTCGCGCCCGACAAGATCGTGACCATGTGCGCGTTCTGCCACCACACGCTGGAGAACGCCCTGGAAGACAATGACATGGATATCGAGGTGGCCGGCCTGACCGAGATGATGGCCGAATACCTGGAAGACGAGGATTGAGGGGAGATACGAGATGGCAGAAAGACTGGTCGTAGACCCCATCACACGGATCGAGGGGCACCTGCGCGTCGAAGCGCAGATGGATGGCAACACCATCGCCGAGGCCTATTCCTCGGGCACCATGGTGCGCGGGCTGGAAATCATCCTGCGCGACCGTGACCCGCGCGATGCCTGGGCTTTTGCCCAGCGGATCTGCGGTGTCTGCACGCTGGTGCACGGGCTCGCCTCCGTGCGCGCGGTCGAAGACGCGCTGAACTGGAAGATCCCGAAAAACGCGCAGCTGATCCGCAACCTGATGATCGCCTCGCAATATGTGCATGACCACGTGATGCACTTCTACCACCTGCATGCGCTCGATTGGGTGGACGTGGTTTCGGCGCTGGAGGCGGACCCGAAGGCGACATCCGAACTGGCGCAGTCGCTCAGCAATTACCCGCGTTCCTCGCCGGGGCATTTCTCGGATGTGAAGAAGAAGCTGAAGGGCTTCGTCGAGAGCGGCCAGCTCGGCATCTTCTCCGGCGGTTACTGGGGGCACCCGGGCTACAAGCTGCCGGCGGAAGCGAACCTGATGGCGGTCTCGCATTACCTCGACGCTTTGGCATGGCAGCGCGAAGTGGCCAAGCTGCACACGATTTTCGGCGGCAAGAACCCGCATCCGAACTTCGTCTGTGGCGGCGTGCCATGCCCGGTCGACCCGAATGCCGAAGGCGCGATCAACATGGCCGCGCTGAGCCAGGTCTCCTCGCTCATCACCCAGATGGAAGATTTCGTGAACCAGGCCTACCTGCCGGACACGCTGGCGATTGCGGGCTTCTACAAGGAATGGGGCGCGCTCGGCGAGGGTGTGGGCAATTTCCTCTGCTATGGCGATTTCCCGACCGGCGAATACAACGACCCCTCGACTTTCCTGGTGCCGCGCGGCGTGATCCTCGATCGCGACCTCTCGACCATCCACGACGTGGACCTGCACGAGGAAAACCAGATCGAGGAATATGTCGACCACGCCTGGTACAAATACGAGGGCGGCAAGGGCACCGGCCTGCACCCCTATGATGGCGAGACCGAGCTGAACTATACCGGGCCGAAGCCGCCCTATACCCAGCTCAATGTCGACCAGGAGTATTCCTGGCTCAAGTCGCCGCGCTGGAAGGGCAAGCCGATGGAGGTCGGCCCGCTTTCCCGGATGCTGATGCTCTATGCCAAGGGGCATGACCAGGCGAAGGAGCTGGTGGACAGCACGCTCTCCACGTTGGATGTGCCCGTCGAGGCGCTCTTCTCGACGCTCGGCCGGACCGCGGCGCGGACGCTGGAAACCAAGATCTATCTCGACATGATGCGCGGCTGGTACAACGATCTGGTCGCCAATATCGCCGCCGGCGACCTGAAGACCCATAATGACGAGTTCTGGGATCCCTCCACCTGGCCCTCCAAGGCGCAAGGGGCGGGCTACATGGAAGCCCCGCGCGGTGCGCTTGGCCACTGGATCGTCATCAAGAACCGCAAGATCGACAATTACCAGGCCATCGTTCCGACGACCTGGAATGCCGGTCCGCGCGATGCCGAAGGGGTCTCCGGCCCCTATGAGGCCGCGCTGAAGGGGCACACGCTGGCCAATCCGGACCAGCCTCTGGAGATCCTGCGCACCATCCACAGCTTTGACCCCTGCATTGCCTGCGCGGTGCACATGGTCGGTCCGGATGGCGACGAGCAATTGAAGATCAAGGTCCGCTAGGGCCGCCCGTCGCTCCGGGAAACCGGGGCGGCGAACCATCGGGGACGCGCGACTGCCCCGGCAAGAAAAAAACAGGACTGGAGAAAACAGATGCTGGACGACAGCCAACTTGAGAACGCCAAGAGCATGTCGATCATCGTCACCAAGGGAACGCTGGACTGGGCCTATCCGCCCTTCATCCTCGGCACGACCGCTGCGGCGATGGATGTGGAGGTGACGATGTTCTTCACCTTCTATGGCCTCGTCCTGCTCAAGAAGGATCTCGATCTCGGCTTCTCGACGCTCGGCAATGCGGCGATGGAGATGCCGATGATGGGCGGGCATATGAAAATGCCGAACATGCTCTCGATGCTGCCCGGAGCGGGATCGCTCGCAGGCACCATGATGAAGAACCTCATGGCCAGGAAGGGCGTGGCTTCCATCGAGGATCTGCGCGAGGCGGCGGTGGATCTCGAGATCCGCATGATCGCCTGCCAGATGACGCTCGATCTCTTCGAATACTCGAAGGACGACATGATCGACGGCATCGAGCTGGGGGGGGCGGCCACCTACATGGAAACCGCCCTCAATTCCGACATCAACCTGTTCATCTGAACGTAGTACCACCAAGGAGACGAAACGTGGCTGACCAAACCCTCAACGCCCAAGGCCTGAACTGTCCGCTGCCGATCCTGAAGGCGAAGAAAGCGCTCAAGGGCATGGGCGCGGGCCAGGTGCTCGAGATCACCGCGACCGATCCCGGCTCCGTGGCCGACATGGCCGCTTTCTGCAACCAGACCGGCAACGAACTGCTGAGCACGAGCAACGAAGGCGACGTCTACACCTACGAAATCAAGAAGGCCTGACATAACGCGTGGATCGCGACCGTTCACGTCCGGTCAGTCGCCCCAAAGGTGGCTGGCCCGGCCCTTGCAAGAGGCCGGACGACAGAACGCCCGACGGCAAGGACCGACACGACCACGACGCAACCGATCCCTTCCATCCAGGAAAGGATAAACCGTGAAATTCGGAATTGTCGTCAGCGAGGGCCCGTATACCCATCAGGCCGCTGACACCGCCTATCACTTCGCGAAGGCGGCGCTGGACAAGGGGCACGAGGTGCCGCGCGTCTTCTTCTACCATGACGGGGTCAATGTCTCGTCGAGCCTCACCGTTCCGCCACAGGACGAGCGCCATATCCAGAAGAACTGGAGCACGCTCGCCAGCGAAAACGAGATCGATCTGGTCGTCTGCATCGCCGCCGCACAGCGCCGCGGCATCCTCGACGAGAACGAAGCCAAGCGACAGGGCAAGGATGCCGCCAACCTCGCCGAAGGCTTCCGCATCTCCGGCCTCGGACAGCTCATCGAGATGGGCATCGAATATGACCGCATGGTCATGTTCGGCGATTGAGGGAGCAACACATGCCTGACGCCAAGAAGTTTCTCTACGTGAACCGCAAGGCCCCCTACGGGACGATCTATGCGCTCGAAAGCCTCGAGGTCGTGCTGATCGCCGCCGCCTTTGAACAGGATGTGAGCCTCGCCTTCCTCGATGACGGCGTATTCCAGCTCACGAAGGACCAGAACACCGACGGGATCGGCGTGAAGAATTTCTCGCCCACCTTCCGCGCGCTCGGCGATTACGAGGTCACCAAGCTCTTCGTCGAGAAGGAATCGCTCGAGGAACGTGGGCTGGACCCGTCCGACCTGCAGGAAATCACGTGGGAAGACGAGGACGCGGACTGGGAGGAGAAACCATCCATCCGCATCGTCTCGCGCGCCGAGATGGCCGACATCATGGCCGACCAGGACGTGGTCCTGAGTTTCTGAGGGAAGAACCGATGTCCACTTTACACACTGTCAACAAGTCTCCCTTCGGTGATGGCGCGCTTCTGAGCTGCATCGAGCACTGCAAGCCCGGCGACGGCGTGCTGCTGATCGAGGATGGCGTCTATGGCGCGCTCTCCGGCTCGGCGATCTCCGATGCCGTGGTGGCGCGCGCCGCCGACGTGACCTTCTACCTTCTCGAGGGCGACGCGAAGGCGCGCGGCCTGCCGGAGGGCAAGCTGCTCGGGCAGGTTACGCCCGTTGGCTATGACGGCTTCGTCGATCTCGTCACCGAACATGACCGCTCCCAATCCTGGCTTTGAACGCCCGGCCTGAAACCAGGCCGAAACGACTGAAAGAAGAGGAAAACATCATGGCCTATCAAGTGAATGGCACCGCCATCGAAGCGGACGAGGAAGGCTACATCGTCAATCTCGATGAGTGGTCCAAGGAGCTGGCCGCGGAAATCGCCAAGGCAGAGAATGTTGAGATGACCGAGAACCACTGGAAAGTCATCGAGTTCCTGCGGAACTATTATGACGAGTTCCAGCTCGCCCCCGCGGTGCGCGTCCTGGTCAAGAATGCCAAGAAGAAGCTCGGCGCCGACATCGGCAATTCCAAGACGCTCGAAGCGATGTTCCCCGATGGGGCCGCCAAGCAGGGCTGCAAGATTGCCGGCCTTCCCAAGCCGACGGGCTGCGTCTGAACGACCGGATCCGGCGCCCGTCCCGGGATCACCCCGGGACCTTTCCTCCTCGAAAAGGGCGCCGGGCCGCGACAGGGGCTGTCCCAAAAGCGGCTCCAGCAGAACATATGCCGCAAGGGACATGCCCTTTCGAAGCGCGGTGAGACCCGGCTTCGAGAGTGCAATGGGTGGAGAAACCCGGCAGGGCTCCACATTTGCAGCAGCGAGAAATGCCTGCCGGGCACGTGATTGCAAACCCACGGAGCCAATCATGAAAGCCACCATGACCTGCCTTTTCGCCGCCTCGGCGATGCTGATCCTGCCCGCCCTGCCAAGCTCTGCCGAGGGCGACGGGAACTGGAAACGCGGCCGTATCTACTATCGCGCCGCCTGCACCTCCTGCCACACCGATGAAGTCGGGGAAGCCATTTCACCCGCCTCCAAGAAGATCGCGGAGTGGGAGGAATGGATCAAGACGCCCGAGGGTGCCGAGCACCTGGCCGAATATGTGAGCCAGGACTACCGGGCCAAGATCGCGCCCGACAACAAGGTCGCCGAGAAGTTCGCCCCCATCGCCAATGACGATCTCTGGGCCGATATCCGCGCCTTCGTCGTCTATGGCGCCGCGGATTCCGCCACACCGGCAACCTGCAACTGACAAGAGCCCGGCCTCGCACCTGCGCGGTGCGGGGCTACGGAGGATAGGGACACGAGATGGCTACCAACGAGACAGCCGCAGGCGCACCACCCGAAGAGAAGCGGTCGCTGCCCGAATGGGCAGAAGGGTTCGCCGAGGATTACAAGAAGATCTTCATCGACGAGTGGTCGCCATATCTGGGCTTCATGCTGCTCGTCAGCCTCGCCATGATGCTCATGGCCAGCGGCGTCTTCTGGGGCGTCTTTGGCGGCTTGAAGCTCTGGGGAGACCACTTCAACAACGCCATCGGCCTCGGGGCCGCGCTGGGCATCAGCGAAAATCTCAAGGGGCCGCTGGAGCACCAGATGTCGGTGATGAACATCGCGCTTCTGCTCGGCGCCTTCACCGCCGCGCTGATGTCGATGCAATTCGCCATCCGCAAGGCGCCGCTGAGCGAATACGCCTATGGCGCCGTCGGCGGCTCGCTGATGGGCATCGGCGCAACCATCGCCGGCGGCTGCACCACGGGCGGCTTCTTCATCCCGCTGACCTTCAGCGCACCCGCGGGCTGGGCAATGTGGGTCGGACTTCTGGCCGGCGCCTTCCTCGGGCTCAAGATCCTGCTTTGGGGCATGGAAAACATCACCTGGGGCACCTCGGCGCCAAAGAACAAGACGCCCGCGATGAAGCCCTATTTCCCCTATATCGGGCTGATCGTGGCAATCGGCGTGCTCTGGTGGGGCATCGGCTGGCTCCGGAGCGAGGACAACTACACCTCGATCCTCGCCCTGATGATGCTCGCAGGCTTCGGCATCGGCTTCGTGATGCACCGCTCGCGGCTCTGCTTCGCGCGGGCCATTCGCGAGCCCTTCATGACCGCCGAGGGCATGATGACCAAGGCGATGATCCTCGCGATCTTCGTCGGTTGCCTGTTTGGTTCGATCCTGATCCAGAAGGGCAATATCGACCCCTATGTCGCGCTCTCGACGCGCTTCTGGCTGGGCTCGCTGATCGGCGGCCTGATCTTCGGCGTCGGCATGGTGCTTGCAGGGGGCTGCGCTTCCGGCACGCTCTGGCGGATCGGCGAGGGCCACCTGAAGCTGGTCGTGGTGCTGTTCTTCTTCGCCTGGATAGGCTCCATCGCCAGCGCGCTTTTCGGCAATCTCGGCATCACCACCGGGGACCTGGATCTCGATTTCATGGACGGCATGGTCGAGTTCTCCAAGCTCGGCTACCAGGCCTTCCTGCCCGACATGCTGGGCGGCTGGGGTCCGACCTACATGGTGATGATCACCATCCTCGCGATCTGGTGGTGCCTCGTTCGCTACAACGAGACCACCGAGAAATTCACCGTCATCTGACGAATTCGCGCCCCGGTGAGAACCGGGGCGCAACACGCTCTCCAATACAGCAAACAGGAGGAGAATATGAACGCCAGGACCAAGTTGACAGGACTTGCCATGGCCGTTGCGGTGGCATTCGTGCCGGTCTCGATGGCATGGGCCGAACAGGCCGCGCCGACCGCAGAGGACAAGGCCGGCTGGTTCCACGAGGAACATGTGGTCGCCTATGACTTCATCGCGCCCTATGCCGTGCTGCCGCAGCGCGACGACGTGATGATCGTCGATTCCCGTCCCGAGCGCATGTTCGGCCCGGGCCACATCCCGACCTCGGTACTGATCCCGGACAGCAAGTTCGAAGAAATGACCGGCATGCTGCCCGAAGCCAAGGACCAGATGCTGATCTTCTATTGCGGCGGCTACGCCTGCAAGCTCAGCCACAAGTCCGCCTTCAAGGCGGAGAAGATGGGCTACACCAATGTGAAGGTCTATGCGGCCGGTTTCCCGGACTGGAAGGAAAACGGCGGCTCGGTCTCGATCGACACCGCTTATGTGCAGCAGCTGATGGCGGGCGAAGAGCCTGTTATGGTGTTCGACTCGCGCCCGAAGGGCAGCAAGTATGACAAGGGCTACATCCCCGGTGCAGTCAGCCTGCCCGACAGCAAGTTCGACGCCATGAAGGGCCTGCTTCCGGCCAACAAGGACACCGCGCTGGTGTTCTATTGCGGTGGCTTCATCTGCAAGCTGTCCGACAATTCCGCACAGGCCGCGATGAAGATGGGTTACACCAAGGTCTTCACCTATCCCGCCGGCTACCCGGAGTGGAAGAAGCTCGTCGGTGTGGTCGCCATGCTGGTCTCGCCTGACGCCAACGGCGCCGCCGTGGCCATGCCGGAAATGGCCGCCCCGGGCGAAGGCGCGATCGATCTCGAGGAGTTCAAGGGCCTGCTCGCCGAGCGTCCCGATAACCTGGTGATCGTCGATGTGCGCGATGACGAAGAACGCGCCGTTGCCTTCCTCGAGGGATCGCTTCACATCCCGGTCGGTGCGCTCGAGGACAAGGTGTTCGACCTGCCCGATGACAAGAAGATCGTCTTCATCTGCACCGCCGGTGGCCGCAGCGGTGAGGCCTATGATCTTGCCAAGCTGCTGAACCCGGGTCTGGACGTCGCCTTTGTCGACGCCGTGGTGAAATACAACAAGGACGGCACGATCGAAGTCACGCCGCACGGCTGACCGATATCGCAAGGAACCGTCGGAAACGGTCCGCAATTGCGGGCCGTTTCACGTTCGGACATCAGGCGCCTTCAGCGTTCCAGCGATCCAGGACCTCTTTCGCCAGCGCAACGGCCTGCGGAATGGCCGCGTCCACTTTCGGGCTCAACTCCATTCCCCAGCCAAGCGTTTCCGGCTCGATCCCGACAAGCACACGCCGCTCCGGCAGGTCACCGCTCAGGCGCGACATGTCAAACAGGTCCGCGAGGCCGACCTCGTGCACGCTGAGCTTGCCCGAGCGGACAAAGGCATCCATCTCCTCGCCTTCCAGCCGACGCACGGTGCCGGCTCCGGAGTGAAACTGCGCGGCGTCAAAGACGATCAGCTCATCGGCCGCCCCGATCGGCTCCGCGAGCGTGAAGCTGAGCGTGCCGCCATCGATGCAGGTGATGTCGTCGTCATCCCCGTGAAGCGTTTCGAACATCTCCACGGCCCGGATCCCGGCCGCCTCATCTGACATTATGGAGTTTCCGATTCCCAGAATCAGTATCCGTGCCATCGTAGATCTCCGTTCTTGTTTTGGGGGCGATGACCGTGTCTCATCGAGCGGGCGAGACAATAAGTCAGCCTGTAACCGCCGCTAAAACGTATTACAAATCCAGAATATAAGAACAACAAAAAAGGACGCGACCTATGTGCCTTGCCGTGCCCATGCGTATCCGTGAAATCGACGGTTTTGTCGCCACCTGCGAGGCCTGCGGGATCGAGCGGGACGTGAACCTGTTCATGATGCAGGGCGAAGAACTGGCGATCGGCGATCACGTGTTGATCCATGTCGGATATGCCATCAAGAAGGTCTCGGAGGAGGAAGCCCGGCTGAGCTGGGAGAGCTTCGAAGAGATCCTGTCGGCCGATGCATGAACTCGCCATCTGCCAGGCGCTGATCGACCAGGTGACCAGCGTCGCCAGGAGCAACGGGGCGCGAAAGGTCTCCGAGATCCTGCTCGATATCGGCCCGCTCGCCGGGGTGGAGCCGGACCTGCTCGCCAACGCCTTTCCCGTCGCCTCTGCCGGGACCGTGGCCGAGGGGGCGGTCCTGAACGTCACCCCCGCGCCGGTGCGCGTCTGGTGCCGGTCCTGCGAGCTCGAAAGCGACGCGAAGGTGAACCGGCTTGTCTGCGGCCAATGTGGCGACTGGCGCACCGAGCTGCGCTCCGGAGATGAATTGCTGTTAAGGTCCGTGGTGCTGGAGGACGCGAAGTCCGATCCACCCGCGCGCCGCCCCGAGGAGAACGAAAATGTGTGACACCTGTGGATGCAACGTTACCCCCGGCAACAGGGACCTCGCCGAGGGCAGGCAGGCGACCCAGGTCCTCGGCAATCTGCTTCAGGTCAATGACAACCAGGCCTCCCACAACCGGGTGCATTTCAACGGCCATGGTGTGCTGTCGGTCAATCTCATGTCCTCGCCCGGCGCCGGCAAGACCGCGCTCCTGGAGGCGACGGCGGAGCTGCTCGAGGACGGGCTGCGGATCGGTGTGATCGAGGGCGACCTGGAGACCGAGAATGATGCCGATCGTATCCGCGCCTGCGGAGTGCCGGTGGTGCAGATCTGCACCGGCACGGCCTGTCATCTGGACGCGCATATGGTGCATGATGCCCTGCACCAGCTCGATCTCGACACTCTCGATGTGCTCTTCGTGGAGAATGTCGGCAACCTCGTCTGCCCGGCGAGCTTCGACCTTGGCCAGCACAGGAATGTGGCCTTGCTCTCGACGCCCGAAGGCGATGACAAGCCGGCGAAATACCCGGTGATGTTCCGCTCTGCCGACCTCGTGTTGCTGACAAAGCGCGACCTCGCCCCCTATATGCCGGAATTCGACGCCGCCAAGGCCGCGAATTACGTCCGGCAACTGGGCAACGCGGCGCCGATCCTCGAGCTTTCGTCAAAGTCCGGCGACGGGATGGAGGGCTGGACCAGCTGGCTGAAGCGCGGTGTCGCCGAGCTGAGGGACAATCTCGGCCTGCCCGCCACGACGGGAGCCTGACCATGACCCTTTCTGCTGCCGACTGGCTGGAGCGCATCCGGACGCTCGATCTGCCGAAAAAGGTCCGGATCATGAATGTCTGTGGTGGCCATGAGAGGTCCATTACCCAGGCCGGGCTGCGCAACGCCCTGCCGGACAGTATCGAGCTGATCCCGGGGCCCGGCTGCCCGGTCTGTGTCTGCCCGGAAGAGGATGTCTACCAGGCGATCCAGCTTGCCATGCGCGAGGACCTGACGCTCGCGACCTTCGGTGACATGCTCCGCGTGCCGGTCAATGTCCGCAAGAACGAGATCCGCTCGCTGGAACAGGCGAAGGCCGCGGGGGGCGATGTGGTGCCCGTCGCCAGCCCGCAGGAGGTCGTGGCACTTGCCCGCGCCAATCCGGATCGCCGCGTGGTGTTCTTTGCCGCCGGTTTCGAGACCACCACCGCCCCGGTCGCCGCGATGATGGCGCAGGGCGTGCCGGACAACCTGCTGCTGCTGCTGTCGGGACGGCTCACATGGCCAGCGGTCTCGATGCTGCTCAATTCGGGCGAGGTCGGCTTCGATGCGCTGATCGCCCCCGGCCATGTCGGGACCGTCATGGGGCCGGAGGAATGGGAGTTCGTTGTTGCCGACCACAAGGTGCCGGCGGCCATTGCCGGCTTTGACAGCGAGAGCCTGCTTGCCTCCATGTATTCGGTGCTGCGGCAGTTGCAGGACGGCAAACCCTTCCTCGACAATTGCTACCCCAGCGTGGTCCAGCCCGGCGGCAACCCGATGGCCCGCAAGTTCCTGAGCGATGTCATGGAGGTGACGGATGCCACCTGGCGCGGGATCGGCACGATCCCCGGGTCCGGCTTCACGCTCCGGCCGGAATTCGCGGCGCATGACGCACAGAAGATCCTGCCGGATTACGGCGACGAGGCGCGCAGGCGCGTGGGTGAGATGCCGGCCGGCTGCGACTGCGCCGGCGTCGTGCTCGGCCGGATCTATCCGGACCAGTGCCGGATCTTCGGCGCCCCCTGCACGCCGCGAAACCCGGTCGGCCCCTGCATGGTCTCCGACGAGGGCGCCTGCCGGATCTGGTGGTCGAGCGGCCGGCGCACCCGCGTGGAGCAAGCCGCCGAATGACGAAACGGCCGGACGCGCTGGACCAGTCCCGAGACGCGCTGGCAGCGCGAGAGATCGTGTTGACGGGGCATGTCCAGGGCGTCGGGTTTCGCCCCCATGTCTACCGCGTAGCCACCGGGCTTGGGCTGCGCGGCTGGGTCCAGAACAGGATGGGCGAGGTCTATGCAAGGGTCGAAGGCCCCGGCGCGGCCGTCCGCGCCTTTCTGCGCGATGTCGTGGACAAGGCCCCGCCGCTGTCGAAGCCGACCCTGACCCAATGTGTCGAGACGGAGCCGCAACAGATCTCCGGTTTCGAGATCCTCGACAGCGATGAAGGCTCGGATGCCTCCATCTTCGTGCCGGCAGACACCTCGGTCTGCCAGGATTGCCTGCGCGAAATGCGCGCCCCGGGGGACCGTCGGTATCGCTACCCTTTCATCAACTGCACCCAATGCGGGCCGCGCTACACGCTGATCGAGGCCATGCCCTATGACCGGCCGAACACGACGATGGCCGGTTTCCCGCTCTGCGAGGCCTGCCGGGCAGAGTACGAAGATCCGACCAACCGCCGTTTCCACGCCGAACCGGTTGCCTGCCCGGATTGTGGCCCATCGCTGTGCTTCTCCCGGTCCGGTGCGCCGGAGATCGCCGATACAGAAGAGGCGCTGACCGCCGCCGTCGCGGCGCTGGCCGCCGGCGAGATTCTCGCCATTCGCGGCATTGGCGGCTACCACCTGATCTGTGACGCCGGCAACGAAGCGAGCGTGGATCGGCTGCGCCAGCGCAAGCGCCGCCCCGACAAACCCTTCGCCATCATGGTTCCGCAACGCGGGCAGGACGACCTCGAAGCCGTGCGGGCGCTTGTTGCGGTGTCGGAGGCCGCAGGGGCGGCCTTGGCAACTCCGCACCGGCCCATCGTGCTCATGCCGCGGCGCGCCACCGCGCAAATCGCGCCCTCCGTCGCGCCGGATTGTGGCGAGCTTGGACTGTTCCTGCCCTACAGCCCGCTGCATGTCCTGCTGCTGGACGCGCTCGACCGGCCGCTCGTGGCGACTTCGGCAAATCTCAGCGGCGAACCGGTCCTGATCGCGCCCGCGGAGGTCGAGGACCGGCTCAGCGGCGTCGCCGACGCCATCCTGCATCACACCCGTCCGATTGCGCGCCCCGCCGATGACCCGGTCCTGCGGGAGATCGCCGGGCACATCACGCCCATTCGCCTCGGCCGCGGCAATGCCCCGGTGGAGCAGGCCCTGCCATTTCCCCTTCCAATGACGGCGCTGGCTCTCGGGTCGCAGATGAAGGCGACCGTCGCGCTCGGTTTTGGCGACCGCGCGGTGATCTCGCCCCATATCGGTGAAATGGACGGCCCACGCAGTCTGCAGGTGCTCGAAGAGGTCTCGGCCAGCCTGCAGGGGCTCTATGGAGAAGCCGCCAGCCTTCTCCTCTGCGATGCCCATCCCGGCTACACGACGCATCGTTGGGCGCGAAAGCAGGACCTGCCGGTGGTGCCGATCTATCACCATCACGCGCATGCCTCCGCGCTTGCCGCGGAGCATCCCGGCGACACAGGCCGCTGGCTCACCTTCGCCTGGGACGGGGTCGGGCTTGGCGAGGACGGGATGCTCTGGGGCGGCGATGTGCTCTGGGGGCGGCCGGGCGGCTGGCGCCGGGTTGCCCGGTTCCGGCCGTTCCGCCTCACCGGTGGCGATCGTGCCGGCCGCGAACCCTGGCGGAGCGCGGCGGCGCTTTGCTGGGCCGAGGGGCGCGACTTGCCCCATCCCCCGGACGGTATCGAGATCGCCCGGCATGCCTGGGAGACCGGGATCAATACCTTCGAGACCACCGCGGCCGGGAGAATCTTCGACGCCGCCGCCTGTATCGTGACAGGCAGGACCCATGGGAGTTTCGAGGCCCAGGGGCCGATGCGACTCGAGAGCCTCGCGGCGGGCGTCACAGGGCAAGCGACGGCGCTGCCGGTCAGCCGGATCGACGCCGAACTCTGGGAGGTCGACTGGGCACCTCTGCTCGCCGGCCTCTCCGACAGGTCGCAGGAACCGGCCCGGCGGGCCGCCGATTTTCATGCCAGCATGGCACAGCTCATCCCGGACCTCGCCCGCAAGCTGGCGCCCGACTTTCCGCATGCCCAGATCGGCCTGACCGGGGGCGTGTTCCAGAACGCCCGCCTCGTGCAGGACATTCTGGACCGGACATCCGACATGGAGACGCCGCTGCGCCTGCACCGGCGGGTCCCATGCAACGACGCCGCCATCTCCTTCGGGCAATTGGTGGAATATGCCGCACAGGCAGGAGGACAGGATTCATGACGCTTCAGGACAGCCACATCTCCCTCGCGCATGGCAACGGCGGGCGTTACATGCGCGAGCTGATCGAGGAGGTCTTCGCCCGCCACCTGTCGAGCGACACGCTGGACACCTCGGCCGATTCCGTGGCCCTGACGCTGCCCGGCGAACAGATCATGTTCACGACCGACGGCTTCACCGTCCAGCCGCTGGAATTCCCCGGCGGCTCCATCGGGTCGCTCGCGGTGCACGGGACGACCAATGACCTCGCGGTATCCGGCGCCGATCCGCTCTACCTGAGCCTGAACGCCTTCATCGAGGAAGGGTTCGACGTGGCCCAGCTCGAGCGCATCGTGGCCGATCTCGGCCGCGCCGCCGCCGAGATCGGGGTTTCGGTTGCCGCCGGGGACACGAAGGTCCTGCCCAGGGGGCATGGCGGCGGGCTGTACCTGGCCACGACCGGCATCGGGGTGTTCCGGCACAAGGGCAAGCTGGCGATGAGCGAGGTCCGGGAGGGGGATGTCGTGCTGGTGAGCGGACCGATCGGCGATCACGGCATCTCGGTGATGCTGGCGCGGGAGCAGTTCGGGCTGCGCGGCGATATCCTCTCCGACGCGGCCAGCGTGCTGCCCCTGACCAAGGCGCTCCGCGATATGCCCGGCATTCGTTTCATGCGCGATCCAACGCGCGGCGGGCTGGTGTCGGTTGCCCATGAGATCGCCCGGGCGACCGGGTTCGAGATCACGCTCGACGAGGCGTCGATTCCCGTGCGACCCGCCGTCACCGCGGTCTGCGACATGCTCGGATATGATCCCTATTACCTGGCGTGCGAGGGGCGTGTCGTCGCGGTCGTCGCCGAAGAGGCTGCCGAGGCCGTCCTGTCCGTCTGGAAGGCGTTGGCCGGGGCGGAGGACGCCGCCATTATCGGCAAGGTTCATGCCGCCGGGCAGGGCCGGCAGGTCTCCCTGAGAACCGAGGTCGGCGGGTTGCGGTTCCTCGAGGAGCTGGAAGACGATCCGTTGCCGCGTATCTGCTGACCGATCCTCCTGCGATACCAGGCTGGACGCTGCGAAGACATGCCGGGCCGCCCGGAACAGCCGTCGCCCGGGGGGGCAAGGATTACAGGCCTGAACGGGCAGTGCAATCATGCGGATGCAGTCGGTGTGCGCCGCTCCGAAGATGGCCGGCCGAGGGCGCGGGCAAGGGCGTTCCGGATATCCGTCTGAACGACCACGAGGGACGGCACCATGAGAAGGACGATCAGGAACCCGAAGGCGAGGCCGAAGCACAGCGTGACGGCGGTGGGTTTCAGGAACTCGGCCTGGGTGCTGGTCTCGAAGAGCAGGGGCGCAAGACCGAGAACCGTGGTCAGGGTTGTCAGCAGGACCGGGCGCAGCCGTTCGGACACGGCCTGGACGATGGCTTCGCGCTCCGGCAAACTCTTCAGCTTCTCCGAATAGGCGGCGACGAGGACGATGGAATCGTTCACGATGATGCCGCTCATGCCGATGAATCCGACGATGGAGAAGATCGAAAGCGTCATGTCCCACCAGGCATGTCCCCAGATCACCCCGGTCAGCCCGACAGGGATGACGCACATGATCGAGAGCGGCCAGACCCAGTGGCCGAGCACCAGCGCCAGCGTCATGTAGATGAGCAGGAGGCAGATCCCGTATCCGATGATGGCATCGGAGAGGAACTCCCGCTCCTGCGCGGCAAGACCCTCGAGGCTCCAGGTCACGCCGTGATCCGTGGCAAGCTGCGGCAGTTCCACGGTCCTGATGGCCTCAAGCACCTGCTCGGCGACACTGTCATCCTCCGTCGAGATCTCCCCGCGGACGCGTACGACAGCTTGCCCCAGATCGGTGTGGATGGCCTTGACCGTCGGATCTGCGGTGACGGAGACGATCTCGCCCAGCTCGGCCCAGCGTTGGGAGGGGGATTGCAGGAGGATCTCCTCCAGGTAGGCGGCGCTCAAGGCTTCTTCGGGCAGCCCGACATCGATGCTGGCGGTCAGCTTGCCGATCTGGAAGGTCGTGGCCTCGATGCCGCCGAGCCGCGCCTGCAGTTCCTCGGCCAGCTCGGCTTCCTCGAACCCCATCGCCGCGCCGAGCCCGGTCAGGTGCAGGGACTGGCCGGTCGTCGAGAGCGTCAGGTCATCTTCGAGGCCGGTGATCTCGGGATAGGCGGCAAGGGCGTCCTGCAGCGTTTCCGCAGCCGCGTCGACCACGTCCGGGCTTGGACCGTAGAGCGCGATATCGAGCCCCTGGCCCCCCGGACCGGAGCGTTGGGCGCGGAAACTGAAGATTTCCAGCGTCTCGGGACGGCGCAATTCCTGCTCCAGGGCGAGGACGAACGCATCGGTCTCATAGGGCCGCTCCTGAGCGGGAATAAGCTCGATGGTGAGCGCGCCGAGCTGGTCCGCGTCCTTGTCCTCGGCAATCTGCAGGCCGGGGCCCGCGGTGCCGCCGATCTCGGTCAGCACCACCTTCACCGGATCGGCGCCGTATTCGACCTCGAAATCCGCACGGACCGCGTTTGTGGCGCGCAGCAACTCCTCCAGCATCCCGATGGTGTCTTCGCGGGTTGCATCGTCCCGCATCGCGATATTGGCCGAGATCGTGGGCTGCTGCGGGGCGTCGAAGAACCGCCATTTCACGTCCCGCTCCAGCACCATCAGCAGCGCCTGCAGCAATGCGCCGACCGCCAGCAGGAGCACGGCATAGCGGGCCGCGATGACCGCGCGGATGAAGGGCACGAAGACCGCCTGCCGCATCCGGTCGAAGCCACGGTTCAGCCAGCGCGAGGGCCAGGCGAGCGGCGAGCGGTCGAGCCGTTTGCCGCCATGGGCGAGGTGATGCGGCAGCACGAGGAAGCATTCGCCGAGCGACGCGATGAGCACGGCCCCCACGACCAGCGGGATCGTGGCGATGAAGGCGCCGAAATCGCCCTCGATCGCGCGCAGCGACAGGAAGGCGACGATCGTCGTGACGGTAGAGGCAAGCACGGGCGCCAGCATCCGCCGTGCCGCGCGTTCGGCGGCCCTTGCCGGCGGCTCGCCGAGACGGCGGCGGCGGGCCTCCGCGTTCTCGGCAATGACGATGGCGTCATCGACGATGATGCCGAGACAGATGAGCAGCGCAAAGAGCGAGATCATGTTGATCGACTGATCCGTCACCCACATCAGCCCGAGGCTGGCGGACATGGCGACCGGGATGCCGGCAGCAACCCAGATCGCAGCGGAAGGCGACAGGAAGACGAAGAGCAGGGCCAGCACGAGGATGAGGCCGAAGACGGCATTCTCGACCAGAATGGCGAGGCGTTCCTCGATCTCGGCCGCGTTGTTGCGCAACAGGTCGACTTGCAGGTCGTCGGGCGCCTGCGCGAGGAAAGCGTCCGCCACCTCCATCGCCGTGGCATGGATCTCGAGCGCATCGCCGCCGATCCCGCGCTCGACGCTGATCGACACGGCGGGGCGGCCTTCGAGGAAATAGGCCCGTTCGGAGCCGGGCTCGGCTTCGGTGAAGGTCGCGATCTCTCCCAGCGGCACCGCGCCCCGGTCGGTATGCAGGACAAGCTCCGACAGGCCGCCGACCGAGAGCCGGTCCTGCCCGACCCGCACGGGTGTCGCCGTGTCGCCGGCCTCCCCGGCGGCCGCGTCGCGGGCGCTCGCCTCGATGGCCTCTGCCACGTCGCCCAGGGTGGTGCCGTGTTCGGCCAGCCGCGCCGCCGAAATCTCGACGGAGATCTCCGGCGAGGTCTGCCCGCGCAGCTCCGCCTTGGTCAACCCGGCCTTCAGAAGCGCATGTTCGAGATCGGCGCCAAGCGCCTCCATCCGGGCGACGCTGGTGCCGGGGGCGCCGGAGAGGACGATGTCGAACACCCGGTCGCGCCAATGCCCCCGCTCGATTTCCGGGTCATCGGCATCCTCGGGCAGCGACTTGCTCGACGGCAGGGCGGCATCGACCTCCTCCACCGCCGTGTCGAGATCCCAATCCGGTTCGAATTCCAGCGTCAGGCGGGCCTTGCCATCCTGCGCCTTGGCGGTCAGCGCGGTGAGCCCCTCGACGCCGAGCAGTGATGGGCTGACCACCTCGACAATGTCGCGCGAGACATCTTCGGCGGACGCATCGTCCCACGCGATCCGGACATTGATCTCCTCGGTCACCACGTCCGGCATGAACTGTGCCCGGATCTGTGTGCTGGCATAGAGACCGAAGCCGGTCACGAGGAGCATCAGCAGGTTGGCGGCCGTCGCGTGGCGGGCAAAGAAGGAGAGAATACGCATGCGCCTATTCCCCGCCCTCGGTCGGCTCCCGGCGGATCCCGGCCCGCGCGGTCACATCGGCCGGGCCACCCGGGGGCGCGGTCGTCGATACACGCATCCCGCTTTCCATCTCCCCGCTTGGAAGCAACACGATCTTCCGTTCGGCCAGATCGTTCGATGCAAGGATGACAGTCTCGCCCTGTCGTCGGAGGACGGGCGCGGGCAGCCGTTCAAGCAGGCCGTTGCGCACCGCAAGGACCTCGTCGCCGGGCAGGACAGCGGAGGCAGGAAGCGAGAGCAGGCCCTCCAGGGCGGGTTCGGTGATCCGGACCTCGACAAAATCACCCGGACGCAGGCGCGCCGCGCGATGGCCGTCAATCCGTGCGATCGCGATCGTCTGGTCCGCCATGTCCGCGCCGTCCTCGAATGTCAGCCGGTCCAGCACCCCGGTGGCGGAGACCTCCACACCCGGGCGTGTTGCCGTGACCGGAAGCGGGCGGACCTCCCCGTCCGGACCGGTGATGCGCAGCACTGCCACCTGGGTGAGGTCGAGGCGGATTTCGAGCGCGTCCATGTCGATGATGCTGCCGATTGCGGTCTCGGAGAGGTGCTGGCCGAGTATCGGCCTGTCGCCGGAGAAGATCCCGGAGATCGGCGCGGTGATGCGGTGATCCGCGACGGTCTTTTCGGCGCGCGCCACGTCCAGAGACGCCTGCTCAAGCGCGATCCTGCCCTGGCTGGCGAGATCCTCGGCGGCCGCCAGGGCCGCGCCGTGCTCGGAGACGGATTGGCGGGCGGCCAGGAGCGCGGCCTTGCTGGTCTCCACCAGGGTCTTCGAATAGGTGCCTTTCTCGATCAGCGCCGTGGTGCGGGCAAGATCGGCTTCCTTCAGCGCCAACAGCTCCTGAACGAAGGTCAACTCCGTCCGGGCTTCCTCGATATTGCGCTCCCGCTCGGCAAGTGTCGTCTCCGCGGAGGCCCGCTCGGCCTGCGCCTCCCGCAGGTCCAGCCGCGCCTCCGTGTCGTCGATCCGCAGCAGGAGGTCGCCCGCGTCCACCCGTGCGCCGTCCCGTAACCCGTCCATGAGGGCCGTGATTCGGCCGGAGACAGACGGCGTCACATCGACCCGGTTCGGTGCGGTGACCTGCCCATAGACTGTGGTGACCGGACGGAGGGAGGCCGGTTCCGGCGTCACGACGGAAAGCTCCGTCCTGCCAGAGCCCCCCCGTCCGAGGCGGTTCGGCCGCGCGCTGGCGCCGGAAATGGCCGCTTCAAGGCGCTCCACCTGCCAGACGGCAAAACCGCCCGCCGACAGGATCGCGGTCGCGAGAAGGAGGGGGCTGACGAGGCGTGGCATGGCGGTGGCACCTGTTATGGGGCGTGACGGGACTGACCGCACCGGAATGCCGCGCCTGCCTGACGGCGTCCTGACGGAAAAAGGAAATCCGCTTCAGCTTCCGGTAAGGTTGGGGGCGCAACAGGGGACGAAAGGCGATTCAGCTTCCCGCCGAAACGGCCTAGTCTGCGGGGGAAAACCGGGGAGAGTGATGCGCATCCTGTTGATCGAAGACGATATGGTTCTGGGCGCCGCGGTGAACGACCAGCTGCTCGCAGACGGTCACTCGGCCGATTGGGTCACGCGGCTGGACAGCGCGGGCGGGGCCCTGGCTGCCGGCATGTTCGAGCTTGTGCTGCTGGACCTGATGTTGCCCGACGGGCATGGCATCGCCTTCCTCAAGGAGCTGCGCGCGCGGGGCGACGTGACGCCGGTGATTATCCTGACCGCGCTCGACCAGGTGTCGGACCGGATTGCGGGGCTGAATGCGGGGGCCGATGACTACATGGTCAAACCTTTCGATCTCAGCGAGCTGTCCGCCCGCATCGGCTCGGTTGCGCGGCGCTATAGCGGAAATCCCAACCCCCTGGTCCGGCTCGGTCCGTTGCAGGTCGATCTTGCCGCCCGGAAAATCCGGCGGGACGGTGCGCCCGCCACGCTCACCTCCCGCGAATGGGCGCTCTTTGAAGCCCTGGTGCAGGCCCCCGGCCGGGTGCTGTCGAAAGCGCAGCTGGAGGAACATCTCTACAGTTTCGACGATTCCATCGAGAGCAACACGATCGAGGTTCATGTCAGTCGGCTGCGCAAGAAACTCGGCCGCGCGGTGATCGAGACCGAACGGGGCCTTGGCTACCGGCTGGGCAATCCGTGACGGGGTTGCGGTCCCTCCAGCTTCGGCTTGCGATCACCGTCGGTCTCGCGGTGAGCGTGATGTGGCTGGGCGCGGTGGCCTACACGACGCAGAAGCTGCGGGTCGAGATGGAAGGGGTCTATGACAGCGCATTGCGCGATTCCGGCCGCCGGTTGCTCATGCTGGCGGGGGCAGGACCCGGCGGACGGCCGCCGCAACGGAGCGATGGCGCGCCGGAGCGGTTGGAGCCGGAAATTCGCGGCGAGGCCCGTTTCAGCTATGTCATCTCCGGGGCCGGTGGGGATGTGATCCTGCAGTCGGATGGCACGGATCCGTCGCAATTCCCGCCCTTCGACCGCAAGGGATTCGACAGGACCGAGGACCACGCGCTGTTCTATGACCGTGCGCGACGGGACGAAGAGGTCCTGACCATTGTCGTTGCCGAGCCGCTGAGCTGGCGGGCCGCCAAGACACGCGACATCGCGATCAGCCTGAGCCTGCCGCTCCTGCTCGTGATCCCGCCGAGCCTTCTGGTCATTTTCCTGGTGGTCGGCCGCAGCCTTGCCCCGGTGCACCAGCTTCGGCGCGAGCTGAAGGACCGGAGCGCGCATAACCTCGCGCCGCTGGAGCGGCTCGACCTGCCCAGCGAACTGGCTCCGATTGTCCGCAGCATCAATGAGTTGCTGGCCCGTCTCGATGCCGCCTTCGAGGCGGAACGAAGCTTTGCTGCCAACGCCGCGCATGAGCTGCGCACTCCCGTGGCCGGCGCCATCGCGCAGGCGCAACGCCTGTTGGCCGAGACCGGGGATCCGCAGGCCGCGGCACGGGCGGGCGAGATCGAGAGCACCCTGAAGCGGCTGAACGGTCTGTCGGAGAAGCTGATGCAACTGGCTCGGGCGGAGGGGGCGCAGCTGCGCACCGGCGCCGCGACCGACCTGCGCCCGATCCTGCGGATGGTTGCCGATGATTTCGAGCGGCTCGGGGCCGCCGGGCGGCTGGAGCTGTCGGTCGCGGAAGAACCCGTCCTGTCCGATCTCGACCCGGATGCCTTTGGCATTCTCTTGCGCAACCTGATCGAAAACGCGCTCCGGCACGGAGCCGCGGATGCGGCGGTCAGGGTGTCGCTGATGCGCCCGGCCAGTCTCGCGGTCTCGAATGCCGGGCCGGTCATCGCCCCCGGCGACCTTGCGCAGATGACAACGCGCTTTGCCCGCGGGGCGGCGGCACGGCAGGGGGCGGGCCTCGGCCTTGCCATCGTTCGGACCATTGCCGAGCGGGCCAATGCGGATCTGAGCCTGCACTCCCCGGCGAGCGATCGCCGCGACGGGGTGGAGGTCAGGGTCGCGCTGCCGGCGAGCGGTGCCTGACCGGGGAGGGCCCCGGTTCGACCCTGTTCCGGAGACAGCCGTCCGGCGCTCCGGCCCCGGGATTTCTGGTGGTCGGGCCGTCCCTGATGCCGTTTGGGGCCGCGATCTCGGATAGAAAAGGAAGAAACGCGAGGCTGTCCCCGCGTTTCCTCAGGTCTTGGTGAGGCTCGTCACACGATGGCGAGCGTGTCGAACTCCAGGCCGATAATGAGCGGGTCATGGTCGGAAGACGCATAGACACCGTCATTGTAGAAGTCGGGATTGTTGAAGTCGGTGTCATAGCCGATGAGGTCCGGTTCATCGGCATTGATGTGCCACTCGGTGGCGCCTGTCACGTTCCCGGCCAGCGCGCTATCCGCAAATCCCTGGTCGAGCGTGCCCCTCTGCCCGTCAAAGACAAAGGAATAGGCGTCGTCCTGGCCGATGAAGCTGTCGATGAGATCGACCAGGCCGGCATCGTCGTCGAGATACTGGACCGGGTCCTCTTCCGCATAGGCGTTCATGTCGCCCAGCAGCAGGTAGTTTTCCACGCCGGTGCCATCCGCGCCATACTCGGTCGAGATCCACTCGGCGAGCTCCTGCGAGGCATCGAGGCGGACGGCGTTCCAGAAACCCTGTCCGTCGCCCTGGTCGAAATTCGGATCGGCATAGAGATCGGCCAGCAGCCCGGTCACCGTGTCGAAATCCGCCGAGCCGGCATTGGCGCCATCCGCGAGCCAGGATTCGGCTGCGTCGGCCACGTCCTGCAGATTGCTGTCGCCCTTCGACTTGAAATGCGAGGAGGTCACCGTGAAGATCTCGCCGCTCTCATTGTCCGCGAAGGTCGCGGCGACGGTGGGACGGTTTCGATCGAAGTCGTCGAAGCCCTCGCCCACGAGACTGCCTAGCGCCGAAGCGATGGAATAGGTCGCGTCGGCCGAGGCTTCCTCGAAGACGATGAAGTCGGAATGGAGCAGGGTCACCGCGTTGCTGTCATAGACGATGCCGGTGGTGATCGCGTCGGTGCCGATGAAATCGCCGCTGCCGGTCGGATCGACAAAGGCATAGTTCGCCGCCGTGCCTTCCGCGTTCAGCAGGTCGACCAGTGCCCCGATCGCCTCGGTGCCGTTATTCTCGATCTCCTGCAGCGCCAGGACCTCGGCGCCGGTGGCGATGATGCCATCGACGATCTTGGACGACTGGCGTTCGAACTCTTCCAGGTTGTCGGCGCCACGCGGGTTGAGCGTGCCGTCCGGCCCGGTGCCGCCGGTGAAGGTGGTGAAGAAGTTCAGCACGTTGTAGGAGGCCACCTGCAGCGAGCCGCCCACATCCTCGGGGCTGTCTGTGCGCGGGTTGGAGCTGTCGTCGAAGGAGACCAGCTCGGTCGGGATGACCTGGTAGATGTCGTCAAAAGTGTCGACGGACATCACGCCGGTGATCTCGTTGCCCACCACCGTCGAGCCGAGGCGCGCCGTGTAGCCGTCATCACCGAAATTGTCGCCGCTATCGACATAGGCATTGTCGTCGCTGGCGTCGTTATCGGCGAGGAAGACGAAGGAGTCGGGGTTCTGGGCGGTGGCCGCATCGGCGATCTGCAACGCGGCATAGGCGTTTGCCTGCGCCAGTGCCTCGATCTCCGCCGCCTCGGTCTGGGCGTCGTAAAGCTGGGTCGGCTGGGTCAGGTTGCCGGCGGCGATTTCGATCTCGGCATAGCGATCGAGATTGAAGTTCGTCGTCAGTGTCAGCGGGGTGTCGGCCGCCGATGTGACGGTGACCAGCATCCCCTCCAGCGCCTCGTAATTCGTCAGGCTGTCGGGGGAGAGCGTAATCACGGCCGCCCCTGGCAGCGCGTTGCCCGAGGAGATCACCTCGACCGCCGAGACGGAGGTGATCTCGGTGAGGCCGAAAAACTCCGTCACGGACCCTGTCACCTCGACGAGATCACCCAGCGTGACCGCGTAGCCGCCGCCGGTGAAGACATAGATCCCTTCCGAGGTCAGCGCGTCGGCATCGTAGTCGGCCTCCTCTTCCTGCAGGTAGAAGCCGTCATCGGTGACAAGGGTGACGATGGCGGAGACGGCAAGGGTCTCGCCGATGAAGGGCGAGCTGTCGCCCGCGCCCTGGATCGCGGAAATCAGGGTGAGCTCCGGGTCCACATCATCCGGCACGCTGGCATCCGGGTCGTTGGTGACGGCGACATTGTCGATATAGAGCGCCTCGGAGGAAGAGTTGCTGTCCAGCTCGACGATCAGTGTCGCCTCGGAGACAGCCTCGTCCAGCGTCGCGGCCAGCGAGAGCCAGCTGCCCTCGATGCCGAGATCGTCGATATCCTCGCCGGTGCTGTCGAGCAGCGTCACCGTGCCGAGATCGGTCTCGACGCGGATGCTCACGAGGTCGTCGGCCTCCCATCCGGTGGACTGGACGAAGGCGTCGAGCGAGACAGTAACCTCGCCGATTTGCGACAGGTCGAGCGTGTCGAAGCTCAGGCTCAGCAGCCCGTCAGCGTCGGAGAGCTGGTAGCCCTGGAAGCCATCGGAGAAGCTGCCGACCGTGCCGGCAAAGCTGGTCACGCCGATGAAATCTTCATCCGACAGGCCGACATCGTTGCGGGTGTCGGTCCAGGTGAGGTCGTAGCCCCAGAAGCCGTCGGAGGCCGCGGTGCTGTCCACGGAGGCAAGCCCGTCGACATTGGTCACATCCACCGTCGTGCCGTCCTCGACAAGCGCGCCATCGGCGGCGTCGAAGTCGAACTTGCCGCCCGTTGCCTCGATCTCGAAGCTCTGGGTGAGCTGGAAGAACTCCTGCACGGCGACATTGTCGATATAGAGCGATTCCGAAGCGGAATTGCTGTCCAGCTCGACGATGAGGGTCGCCTCGCTGACATCGGCGGCCAGCGTGGTCGAGAGCGTCAGCCAGGCATCCTCGATATCGAGATCGTCGATATCGGAGCCGGTGCTGTCGAGCAGCGTGATGTCGCCCAGATCAGTCGCGACATAGATCCGGACGAGGTCATCGGTTTCCCAGCCGGTGGATTGCAGGAAGGCGTCGAGCGAGATCTTGACGACGCTGCTTTCGTTGCGCGCCGAGAGATCGACCGTGTCGAAGGTCAGCCGCAGCAGCCCGTCGGAATCCTGCAGCTCGTAGCCCTGCTCGCCGTCGCTGAAGGCGTCGACCGTGCCGGTGAAGCTGGTCACGCCGACGAAGTCGCCATCGGTCAACCCGCTGTCGCCGCGGGTGTTTTCCCAGCTCAGGTCGAAGCCGAGAAAGCCGTCGGAGGCCGCGGTGCTGTCGACGGTTCCGTCGGCCGTGTTCTCGAGGTCGACCACCGTGCCGATGGCGAGCGTGGAACCGTCCGTGTCCGCGGCGAAGTACCTGCCGCCGGCGGTCTCCAGCTCGAAGCTCTGCGTCAGCTGGATCGGATCCCAGAGATCCTCGACCGCAACTGTCAACGCCACACTGTCGGACGCGCCATGTTCGTCGGTGACGACCAGGGTCAGCTCATAGACATTGTCGCCATCGGCATCCGCCGGCGCCTCGAAATCCGGGCCGCTGGCAAAGGCGACCGTGCCGGTGGCGGCATCGACGGTGAAGAGCGCCGCGTCGTCGCCCTCGAGCGAGAAGCTCAGGACAGCGCCGTTGTCGACATCCGTGGCCGTGAGATCCAGCGCCAGCGCGGTGCTGTTCTCGTCGAGGCTGAGCGTGGTCGAGGCCAGGCTCAGGACCGGGGCGTCGTTCTCGCCGGTGATGGTCACGGTCACGGTGGCGGTGTCGGTGCCGCCCTTTCCGTCATCGACCGTGTAGGTGAAGCTGTCCGTCGCGGTTTCGCCAAGCGCGAGCCCATCGAATGTGCTCCCGGGCGTATAGAGGATCTGGTCCCCGTCCAGGGTGACCGTGACGCCCATCTCGGAGGTCGCGGAGACGCCGATAATGCTCATCTCGTCGCCATCGAACTCGGTATCATTCGCCAGCAAGTCAGCGGCGGAAAGCGTGAGCGCGGCGTTCTCGGAGGTCGAGGCCGCGTCATCGCCGGCCAGGACGGCGTTATTGGTGCCGTCGAGATGGAGCGTATAGTCATCGGCCTCGAAATAGAGGGCCTCGATGCCCGTCAGCAGGTCGCGGCCAGCATCCGCCACCGCGCCGGTAGAAGTCACGGTCAGCGCGATCGGCGAGGCTCCCCACCAACAGCCGAAGGAGCGGATCTCGTAATCGAAGATGGACCCGGAATAGACGGCTGTGTCAAAGCCGCGGCCGCCGCTGATAGAATCGTTGCCGGCGCCGCCGAAGATCGTGTCATCGCCTCTCAGGCCCAGGATCCGGTCATTCCGGTCCGTGCCGGTCAGGGTGTCGTCGAAACGGGAACCGACGGTGGTTTCCCCACGGTCATGCGACCTCCAATCGGACCGGCCGGCCCCATGCTCAAACCTCTTGTTCATGACTATCTCCACATTTCCTGCAAATTTGAACGATTGCCTGACAGTATCAGGTCACAGGAAAGTGACACCGAAAATTTTTCTCGTGGAAATCCGGCTGCCGGAGCGGGGCCTTGCGGGGCGTCGGGCGGGTACCGGTAAGCATGACACGGTGACACGGCCATCCGGCGCGAGAATTGTCGTCGCATCAACGCGCCGGGCGGATCAAATCCGATCGGGGCGCTCCGGTATGTGCCGAGACGGGCCTGCCGCGCGCGCTGCGGGGGTGGGCCGACTACTGCCTTGTCTTCGAACGTTTATCGCTTGCGAGCCGGACACCGCGCAGTGGCTTCGCGGGGCCGTTCGGTGACGCGAAACCGTCCCGGCCGGATGTTTCGTCAGGGCCGTTGGGGCGATGTGGCGGCAGGGGATGTGCCGATCTTGATATCCTCCGGGGATTGTCGCATGTGTCGTCCACCCGCTGCGGTGGATCGCCGGCTCGTGAAACGCGAAAAAGGCGGCGAAACCGCTTGGGGGAACGCCGACCGACTGCTCGGCGAAGAGGAAGGCGAGACGTTACCGGAATGAATAGTTTTTTGCAGATCGACGTTGTGGAGCCCAGTTTCAAACCGGAGACGGCATGGCTCGAACATGGTGCGTTTGCCATGTGGCTCGTCAAGAAGATGTGGCCCGGGAAGATCGTCGAGCTGGGCACCCATTGGGGCTATTCCTATTTCGCTTTCTGCGAGGACGTGGTGCAGGCAGGGCTCAGCACGCAATGCGTTGCCGTCGACACATGGGATGGCGATGTTCACGCAGGTGAGTACGACGAGCAGGTCTACGAGAATGTCCTTGCCGAGAACCAGAAATACGCGAAATTCAGCACACTTCTCCGGAAGACCTTCGACGAGGCGCTTGCCGATGTCGAGGACGGGTCCATCGACCTGCTGCATGTCGATGGCAGGCATTTCTATAACGACGTCAAGCACGACTACGAATCCTGGATTCCGAAGCTCAGTGAACGGGCCGTGGTCATGTTTCACGACACGATGGTGCGAAAGCGCGGCTTCGGCGTGTACCGATACTGGGCCGAACTGGCCGAAAAACATCCCGCTTTCAACTTCATTCACGGGCATGGCCTGGGAGTCCTCTTCTACGGCGACAGCGTGGCGCCGGAGCTCTCTGAGCTGGTGAGCCTGTCCGAGGCGAAGGGCGGACCGGGCGTGATCGAGGATTTCTTCAAGATGGCGGGCAGCGTCACCGCGGAGCGCCTGCATTTGCGCAACCAGATCGAGGCGAAACAGGCCGAATTGTCCGCTGCAAATGGTGCGCTGGCGGCGGTCCGGGGCGAGACCGAAACGCTTGCCCGGGCTGTCGAGAGGGAGACAGAGAGCCTGTCCGCGGAACTGGCGGGCGCCGGGGAGCAACTCTCCCGACAGGACCAGCGCGCGCTTGCGCTCGAGGCCGATTTGCAGGCGGTGACAGCGTCTGCGCAGAAGCTTGCCCACAAGGCGGAAAAGGCGGAACGACGCCCGATGCAAATGTTGCTTCGCCGTATCCGCAGCAGGGCGGCAAAGGTGGCGCTCGCGTTTCCTTTCATCCGAAACGGAAGCTCCGGACCGAATCTCCGCAAGACGGTCGAGAAATACGATCCGAGCCGGTTCCGGACGATGATCGCTGACCGGAGATCGGCGCCGGAACCCAAAGACCGGTCTGACACCCAGGCCTGAAGCGGTCGCTTCCAGCGCTGCAGGCCATTTCTGTCATTGATATCCGAGAAGGCCCCGTCCGGACAGCGTCGGGCGAGATCACCCGTTGCGGCGGATCTGCCCGGGCGCTGGGCATTGACAGAGGCGCCGGGGCAAATGCCGGATTTCGGATAGTTTGGGCTGGAACTCCCGCCGACGACCTGCCAATTTCGGCCGAAACGGGGAGGGGGTTCCACGAATGAGCGATCTTTGGAGCGGCCTCGCCCAGGCTGTCTGGCTGGTCGTGACGCTTGATGCGGCCCTTGTCGAAATCGCGCTGCGCTCGTTGAGAGTCTCCTTTTCGGCCCTTCTCATTGCCTCGTTCATTGCCATGCCGCTCGCGGCCCTGCTCGCGATCAAGCGGTTTCGCTGGCGCCGGGTGATTATCGCGGTGCTGAATGCGTTGATGGGCTTGCCGCCCGTGGTTGTGGGCCTCGTCGTCTATGTGCTGCTCTCGCGCTCCGGTCCTCTGGGCGTGTTCGGCCTGCTCTTTACCCCGACCGCGATGATCATCGCGCAGGTTGTCATCATCGTCCCGCTGATCGCGAGCATCTCCCACCAGGCGTTGCGCGATCTTTGGCATGATTACCACGACCTGCTGATCTCGATGAACGTCACCCAGATGCAGAAGATCCGGACCCTGTTGTGGGATGCACGCCGGGCCTTGCTGACAGCGGCGCTTGCCGGGTTCGGGCGCGCCATTGGCGAGGTTGGCGCGATCATGGTTGTGGGGGGCAATATCGATCACGCGACCCGGGTGCTGACCACGGCTATTGCGCTGGAGACCGGCAAGGGCGATTTCGCCCTCGCCCTGGCGCTCGGCTTCGTGTTGATCGCGCTGGCAATCTCCGTGAGCCTGGCCATTCACTGGCTGAGCCGAACCGAACGGGAGGGACGATGGTGAGCGAGATGTTCCCCCTGGTGCTGGAAGGCGCCGAGACGACGCGGCGCGGGAGGGTTCTGGTTGGTCCGGTCGACCTTGTCCTGGATGGGGTCGGGGCCTGCGTCGTGCTGGGGCCGAACGGGGCCGGCAAGACCTCGCTGCTGCGCCTGATGCACGGAACCGCGCGGCTGACGGGCGGCAGTGTCCGCTGGGCCTGCCCGACGGATACGGCGCGCCGGGCCCAGGCCTTTGTCTTCCAGCGTCCGGTGATGCTGCGCCGCACGGTGCGGGAGAACATCGCCTATCCGTTGCGCATCCGGGGCGTTGCGCGCCGCGAGGCGTTTAAGCGGGCAGAGGATTGGGCCGTGCGAGTCGGGCTCGGCGGGATGCTGGAGCGGCAGGCGCCGGGCCTCTCCGGCGGTGAGCAACAAAAGCTGGCGCTCGCGCGGGCGCTGATCACCGAACCGGACCTGCTCTTCCTCGACGAGCCCTGTGCGGCGCTCGACGGACGGGCGATGCGGGAGATCGAGGAGATCCTGCAGGCCGCCAAGGCGGGCGGAACCCGGCTGGTCATGGCGACACATGATTTCGGACAGGCCCGTCGGCTCGCCGACAAGGTTGTCTTCCTGCTGCATGGCAGGGTGCATGAGACCGGCCCGGCCGGCGCGTTTTTCGACAGGCCCGATACGCCGCAGGCGCGGGCCTTTATCGCTGGGGAGATCGTTGAGTGATGATGAAACTGTTTGCCGCAATGCTGGCCGTGCTGACCGCTGGCAGCGCGATGGCCGAGGAGGCCATTCGCCTGGCCGTGACGACATCCTTTCACAATTCCGGGCTCTCCGAGGTGCTGTTGCCGGAGATTCGGGAGGATCTCGGCCTCGAGGTCCAGCTTCTTGTTGTCGGAACCGGGCAGGCGCTGAAGCTTGGCCGGGCAGGGGATGTCGACGCGATCTTCGTCCATTCCCGCGCCGCGGAGGAGGCCTTCGTGGCCGAGGGGTTTGCGCCGCACCGCCGGGAGATCATGTATAACGATTTTGTCGTCATCGGCCCATCGACCGACCCGGCCGGCATTGCCGCCGCCGAGACCGCCGCCGGGGCGCTGAAGAAGATCGCCGCCGCTGAGGTCCCCTTTGTCAGCCGTGGCGATGACAGCGGCACCCACAAGAAGGAGCAAGGCCTCTGGGGCGAGGCCGGCCTGGAAACGGGGGCGTTGGGGGGCTGGTACAAGGCCGTGGGCGCGGGGATGGGCGCAGCCCTTAACACCGCCGCCGGGATGGACGCCTATATCCTGTCCGACCGGGCAAGCTGGCTGAACTTCGCCAACAAGGGAGACCTTGCCTTGCTCTTTGCCGGCGATCCGCTGCTGTTCAACCAATATGCCTTCCTGCCGGTCAACCCGGAGAAACATTCCCACGTCCGCAATGACCTGGCGATGAAGCTGGAGGACTGGCTGACCTCCGGGCGCGCCCAGGCGCTCATCGACGGCTACGAGATCGATGGCGAGACGCTTTTCGTGTTCAACGCCGTGTCGGAATAGCGGCTACTCGTCCAGGGACCCATGGATCGCGAACTGGTCCAGCCCGGCCTCGTCGGGCTGGATCACGCGATAGCTTTCCCGGACACCGGCGGGCGTCAGTTCGCGTGCGACCGTGAGCAACGTGTTCTCGTCATGCTCGTCGCAGAGCTCGGCCATCTGCGCGAGTTCCTCGGCGGCGACCGGGCGGGCCGCCTCGGCGGAGGGGGCGCCGTAATAGGTGACGAAATGCGCCGCAAGCAGATCTGTCAGCAGGTCCATCTCGGAGGGTTCGATCCGGGTCACGGCGACAAAGGTCACCCGCCCGCTGGTTTCCATGCCGAACCAGCCATTCGCAAAGGCCTGCCGCGCCTTGCCGCTCAGGTCGCCCTCTGTCCAGTTCGAAAACTCGAACCCGCCGGACAGGCACCATTCACCGGTGCGTGCCGGGATCGCATAGACCCGCTGGTCGCTGTCGTCGAAATGGATGGCCCGGGCGAGTTTCATGACGGTGTCTCCAGAAGGCTGGTCAGCGGGAACAGGTGGGTTGTTTCATCGTCCCGGAGCAGGAGGCCGAAATCCTCGTCAACCCCGAGGAAGCTGCCGTCGCGGCCGCCAAACCGGAACGGTTCGCCGACCCCATGGGCCAGCCCGCGCCAATCGGCATGCAGCGCGCGGGGGCCTTCCTGTTCCCAGGTCGAGATCCAGTGCAGCGTGTGGCGGGCCCAGGCCTCCAAGAGGCGCGGCGGCGAGACATCGGCGCAGCCTTCGGCGAAGAGCGCGGTGCGGTCGGGTGTGTCGCCCGGATCGTCGCCATCGGGCAGCAATGGCAGCGTGAAGCCGACAACCAGCCAGTCGGGCACCTCCGTGGGATCCGCGCTATGGCAGATGGCGCGCAGGGAGCCGCAAGAGGCACCGTTGACCCGCAGGCCGCCGCCCCATTCCAGATGCACGGCGACCTCCGGCGGCGCCAGCGCCCCGAGGGCGTTCTGGAAGCTCACGCCGCAGAGCGGCAACATGGCCATGGCCTTCGCCAGCGGCACGTCCGGCGCCACGACAAGCGCGGCCTGCATCCGCGTCGGCTGCAGATTATGGGCGATCAGGCCGGAATCGCAGCCCAGCGTTGCCCGCATCACCGCGTGTTCGAAGGCATCGTCCCGCGTGGCCTCGCCCCATATCAAGGGCGGGAAGGTCAGCGGCTCGGCGTCCAGCACGCTCATGCAAGCCCCTCCTCGATCAGACCCCGGGCCAGGGCCGCGAAGGCCTGTGCCTGGGACGAGTCCGGTTGGGTGACCACGATCGGCGCGCCGCCATCCCCGGCCAGCCGGATCTGCAGGTCCAGCGGCACTTCCGCCAGCAATGGCACGCCGAGCTTTTCGGCCTCCGCCGCGACGCCGCCATGGCCGAAGACATGCTCCTCGTGGCCGCATTGGGAGCAGATATGGGTGCTCATGTTCTCGATCATGCCGAGGATCGGCACATCGAGCTGGCGGAACATGTCGATCCCCTTGCGCGCGTCGAGAAGGGCCACGTCCTGTGGCGTCGACACAATGATCGCCCCGTCCACCTGCGCCTTCTGGCTCAGGGTCATCTGGACATCTCCAGTGCCCGGCGGCAGGTCGACCAGCAGCACGTCGAGCGCGCCCCATTGCACCTGGCTCATCATCTGCTGCAGCGCGCCCATCAGCATCGGCCCGCGCCAGACCACGGCCTGGTCCTCATTGGTCATCAGGCCGATGGACATCAGCGTGACGCCATGGTTGCGCAGCGGCAGGATCGTCTTGCCATCCGGGCTGGCCGGCCGGCCGGAGATGCCGAGCATGCGGGGTTGCGACGGCCCGTAGACATCGGCGTCAAGCAGGCCGACACGCCGCCCCGACTGGGCCAGCGCGCAGGCGAGATTCGCCGCCACTGTCGACTTGCCGACCCCGCCCTTGCCGCTCGCAATCGCCACGATACGGTCGATGCCGGGAATCTTCTGTGGCCCCGTCGGCTCGGCTGGCCGCTGCGGGCGCAGCTGCGGCGGGGCGGTCTCGGTGTGGCCGGTCATGACGATCGAAACCGAGGTGACGCCGTCCAGCGCGGCGAGCACGGCCTCGGCCTGCTCCTTGGCCTCCGTGTAGGGGGCGGCCTGGCTCGGCGGGATTTCGAGGACGAAGCGCACCCCGCCGGACGGGTCGATATTCAGCGCGCGCATGACGCCGCTTGCGACGAGATCGCTGCCGGTGACAGGGTCATCGATGGTCTTGAGGGCCGCCAGTACGGCGTCGCGGTCGAGTGTCAAAACCTACTCCTGCGTCGAGATTTCGCCGTTGACCTCGTGGACCATGCCGAGGTCCTCGATTGTCACAACGGCCTTGACTGCAAAGCTTTTTCCATCGGAGCCCGCCTCGCGCAGCGCTTCCTCGATGGCAGTTTGCGAGGTCACGCCGACCTGTTTGAGGAACTTTCGCATCGACATGTTGTAGTCATCGCTCATGAGCGTCTTTCTCCCGAGATTGACGGACGCAGCGGCATGGATCTAGGGTTACCCATGGGAATGCGCGTCCTTATTTTTGTCATGCTGGTTGTTCTTTGGCCGGGCCTTGCCGGCGCGCAGGAGCGCGTCGCGCGGCTCCATGCTCCGCCCGCCCTTGTCGAAACCGGCCTGATACGGCACATCCTGCCGCGCTTCACACTCAAGACCCAGATCCGGGTGGAACTTGCGGCGACGCCGGAGGCGGCGGAGCTTGTGCTCGGCGCTGTCGGGACGCCGCTCTTCGAAGGAGAGGGGCAGGTCTGGCACCTGGAGGTGCTGGAGAATTCCGGCGAGAATGCCGGACGCCTTGCCGATTGGCTGGGCTCCGAGGTCGGCGCGCGCACCGTGACCGGATTTGCTCCCGATGGCGTGGCGCTGTTCACGCTGCCGGCCCCGACCACCGCTGTTGCCGTTGTCGCGGAGGTCGATGGCGATGCCGGGCTCGGCTGGCGCGTGTCGCGTGAGAAATGCGCCCGCTGCCACGCGGTGGATGCCGAGACCCGCATGGCAGGCATCGGCTCCACGCCCAGCTTTGCCGTGCTGCGCGGTCTCACCGACTGGCAGGAGCGGTTCGCGGGTTTCTTCGCACTCAACCCGCACCCGTCTTTTACGATGATCGCCGATGTGACGCCGCCCTTCCCGTCGAACCGGCCACCGCCGATCGCCCCTGTCGAGATGTCGCTCGAGGAGGTCGAAGCCGTGCTGGCCTATGTCGCCGCGATTCAAGCCGCGGACCTGGGAGCGCCCCTCAGACATCAGTGATCGCGGCGCTTCTTGGTGTAGTCGTCGGTCGTGCGCGGTCGCGGTCGTTCGCCGCCGGCAAAGGGGTTTTCCTCGCTGTGATATTGCGCGTTTATCCGGCAGGTGTCGCACATCTGGATCAGCCGCAACCGGTCGCCGCCGGCAAACATTGCATGCCCCTCCAGCTTCGCGGTGATTTTCTCGACAGTGGATTTCACGCCAAAGAGCGCACCGCATTCGATACAGGCGAAGGGCTCCTCTTCGTTCAGCACCACCTGTTGCAGGGCGCTGTCGTCGAGCGTGAGCCGCGGCTCGTAGGCAATGGCCGCCTCGGGACAGACGCTGGCACAGAGACCGCATTGCAGGCAGGCATCTTCCTGGAAGCGAAGCTGCGGCAGGTCCGGATTGTCGCCAAGCGCACCGGAGGGGCAGAGCGACACGCAGGACAGGCACAGCGTGCAGGTTTCGGTATTGACCAGCACCGCCCCATAGGGCGCCCCGTCCGGAAGTGGGAGCGTCTCGGAGCCCGGATGCAGCGCCTTCGCCGCCTGCCGCGTGATCTGCCGCCGCGTGCCCATCGGGCGGACCGGTGTCTCGACCGGTGCGGGGGCGATTTCGGCAAAGAGCAGGTCCGACAGGGCGTCGGGATCCGAAGTCGCGACTTGCGTGACCCGGGTCGGCCGCGCGATTGCCTGAGCGAGTGCGACCTGTGCGGCCATCGCGTCGAGATCCGCGCCCGGCCCCGGCAGCACATGCACGGAGGCAAACCCGGCGGCAAGGGCCGCCACCGCCTCCGCATGTCCGAAGGCGCCGATGGACCCGAGTTCCATCGGGATCACATCCGCGGGGAGGCCACGTCCGTAGCGCGCCGAAAGCTGGATCATCTCCGCGCCGTGAGCGTCATGTGCCAGAAGCCGCGGGGCGGTGCCGCCCGCGTCTCGATAGGATGTCGCCAGGGTCTGGATGCGCCGGAACGTCAGGTCCACCGGCGGGGCATCAAAGGAGATCGCGCCGGAAGGGCAGGCCGCCGAACAGGCGCCGCAGCCGGCGCAAATGAGCGGGTCCACCGAGACATGTTCGCCGTTCGGCGTGATGGCGCCGGTCGGACAGAGGTCGAGGCAGCGGGTGCAGCCCGTCTGTTCGGCGCGGGAATGGGCGCAGAGCAGCGGCTCGGTGCGGACATGGAGCGGCTTCTCGAACGTCCCGGTCAGGTGCGAGGCCGCGAGGACGGCCGCCGCAATCGCGGGAGCGTGGCCGGGATCGGCGCGCAGGTAGCCCTCGCGTTTTTCATGCGCGGAAAACAGGGGCGCGCCGCCCCGCAGGTCGAGGATGATGTCGCATTCGGAGCGGCCTGCGTCCCGTGGCGGCGAGAAAGTCCAGACGCCACGGCCACCCGGCTCCAGCTGTTGCAGCGCGTCGATTGTCAGTTTGAAGCCGCCCAGGGCGCCGCCGGCATGGCGCAGCCGTCCGAGGATGACCTCGAAGGCGCGGGTCTCCGGCATATCGGGGGCCTCTTCCAGCAACACCGTGACGCCGAGATGATCCTTGAGCAGGTCCGCCGCCGAAAGGGCGACATCCGGGGCGCCGAGCACGAGGCAGAGCCCCTCCGAGGTGATGTCGAGGATCTTTTCCGGCGCTGCCGGCAGGAGCGCCTCTGCGACGAGCGCCGCCATCTTGGGCGTTGTCTCGGCGGCGTCCTCGGTCCACCCGGCACGGTTCCGCAGATCCAGCACCGGTGCCGGCTCCAAGCCCAGATCGGCGGCCAGTTCCTCGAAGACCTGCGCCTCCTGAGTGCAGCACAAGATTGCCTCCCCCGTCGAAAGGGCCGCCTCGGCCTGGTCGAGGTTCCGCGTGCAGAGCGCCGAGCAGGGGGGGCGGATCTCGAGCCCCGTGGCCTTCGACAAGCCCTCGATATCAATCGCAAAACTTCCCTCGCAATCGCAGGTTATGAGAGACTTGGGCATCCTTCCTCCTGTGGCGTGACAGGGGTCGGATCCCCGTTCTGGCTTGGACTGGCGGAAAGCGTACCCACGATTCGCCTGTAGGGACAACCGGTTTTGCGACCGAAGGGGGCGGGTTGGCCGAGCCCGCCCCGATGCCCGACCTGTTCCGGGCGGACCGGGTTTTGTCGGCTGGCAACGTTGATATGCAGGGTCGAGAGGCAGGACATTGCGTCGCAAAAGAGGCTTGTGAGGGAGTTTTTGCCTCAAAAGTGACCAGTCAAGCCCAAAAAAACGCTTTGAGCACGGAAATAGTCATCGCAATGTGGGGATCAAGGAAAGGAAACGCGTGTATCACAACCCGAGCCAGTATTGGTCCGTGCCTGTTGGTGTGGTTGTCCGTCGTGTCCCCGGAGCGACCCGATGGGCGCCGTGGGCCTGGCGGGCGACCGCCGTGCTGCCCGGGGCCGGCCCGGCGGATTGGCGGGAGCTGCGACGAGACGGGGAGGCGGTGGAGTTTCACGCTGCGACCGTGACGCTTGAACTCCACGGCGCGGAGACCGAGGCCTATCTGCATGGTCTGACGGCGGAGGTCCCAAGCATCTACATCGTGTTGCGCGAGGCGCTGGAAGGCGACGCGCCGCTCGACGTCGTTCTTGCGACGGCCTCTCCCTACGAGGCGCAGGACTACACCGACAGTGGCGAAGAGATCGTCGAGAAGGTGCCGATGCCGGCGGGGCTGGCGGCCTGGGTGCAGGAATTTGTGGAGACCTATCACGAGGAAGAGGTCTTCGTGAAACGCAAGCGCGACAAGAAACGGATCGACATGAAGGAGGACGGGATTGGCGATCCACGGATCGGAACGGTCTCTGATGTCTATGCCTCCCCGACACTCCGCCGGAGGCGTCTGCAATGAGTTCCACCGATTTCTGGTCTCGCCGCCGGGCGGCTGTCGAAGCGGAGGCGCGCGCCGAGGATGCGGAGACGGAGGCTGCGCTCGCGGCCCGGGAAGAGGCCGAACTGGATGCGCGCTCGGACGAGGAAGTCCTCGCGGAACTGGGGCTGGAAGCGCCGGAACTGCTTGAGACGCCCGAGCAAGTGCGGGTCTTTCTGGCGGAGGCCGTGCCGCAGCGGCTGCGGACCCGCGCCTTGCGGCGGCTCTGGCGGCTGAACCCGGTCCTGGCCAATGTCGATGGGCTGGTCGATTATGGCGAGGATTACACCGATGCCGCGACGGTCGTCGAGAACATGCAGACGGTCTACAAGGTCGGCAAAGGCATGTTCGACCGCCTGACGGAGACGGAGGTTGACGCCCCGGAGCCTGTTGTTCCGGAGGAGGAAGCCGAGCCCGAGATGGCGCAGGAGCAGGCCACGGAGGTCGTGCTTGCAAGCGTCCCGGAAATTGACACGCGGGCCCGGGGCGAGGCGGCGGAGATTGAGACCGTCGAGCCGGTCCTCGCGGCCAGAAGAATGCGCTTCCGTTTCGAGGAAGCCGGAGAACGGATGGAAGAGAGATGACCGCAGCCCTCGAACAGACAGTCACGGAGGAGGATCGCCTGCGGGCCGATCTCTACAATTTCCTCGGCCTGATCCTGTCGGCGCCGCCCGACGAGACGCTGCTGCTGCAGACCGCGGGCCTCGCCGGCGATGACAGCGAACTGGGCCAGGCGATCGACGCGCTTGCCCGCCTGGCCAAGGTGTCCCGGCCCAAGAAGGTCGAGAGTGAATTCGGGCGGCTCTTCATCGGGCTCGGCCGGGGCGAGCTTCTGCCCTTTGCCAGCTACTACCTCACGGGCTTTCTCAACGAGAAGCCGCTGGCCACGTTGCGCCGGGACATGATTGCGCGCGGCATGGCGCGCTCGGAGACGGTCTTCGAGCCCGAGGACAGCATTGCCAGCCTCATGGAGATGATGGGCGCAATGATCGTTGGCCGGTTCGGCACCCCCGCCGACCTGGCGACGCAGAAGGAGTTTTTCAACAGGCATGTCGGGCCCTGGGCCGGGCATTTCTTCACGGATCTGGAAGGTGCGGAGCACTCGATCTTCTATGCTCCGGTCGGCACTGTCGGCCGGTTGTTCATGGAGATCGAGGCGGAAGCTTTCCGATTAAGCGCGGGATGACACGCGCACCACGCCGGCGTTTCGACGCCAATTCACAGGGAAGGAGAAATTTCTGATGACGCGGAAAACCGAGGAGGCCACGAGCCGCCGCGATTTTCTCAAGCTGGCCGGAACGGCCGCGCCCGTGGCTGCGGTTGCAGTCGCGGCCGGTGGGACGGAGGCCGAGGCCGCCGAGCCCGACCTGTCGCTTGAGAGATTGCAGGACACTGCGCATACGCGCGCCTATTACAGCGCCGCCCGGTTCTGACCGGCGTCGATCTGCTTCGATCCATGTCGGCACGCCTTTGTGCTCCGACAGATCCGCAGATCGAACCGACTGACCGGACGACGTCTCCCGGCCGCGGGCAACTGGTTGCGTGACGCCCGACCGCCCGAGCCAAGACAAACCTAACCAAGCAAGCAGGGCTTTTGCCTATGCAAGCAAGGGAGTGAAACCATGTTGAGGAAGAAGACCAACGGGGTTGCGAGACGCCCCCAGCGGACCACCCTCCTGACCGAGGCTGCGCATGCCTCCGTCGACCGCCGCGCCTTCCTGCGCGGCTCCGGACTGGCCATTGGCGGCCTCGCGGCCATCGCCGCAACCGGCGGCACCGTGACCCAGGCAACGGCCCAGATGGCCACGCCGCGGACCGTCGATCTGAAGAAATCCGTCTGCACCCATTGTTCCGTCGGCTGTACCGTCGTCGCGGAAGTGTCCGACGGTGTCTGGATCGGCCAGGAACCCGGCTGGGACAGCCCGTTCAATCTCGGCGCCCATTGCGCCAAGGGAGCCGCGGTGCGCGAGCATGCGCATGGCGAACGCCGCCTCAAATACCCGATGAAGAAAGAGGGCGGCGAGTGGAAGCGCATTTCCTGGGAGCAGGCGATCAACGAGATCGGCGACCAGATGATGACCATCCGCGAGGAAAGCGGTCCCGACAGCGTCTATTGGCTCGGCAGCGCCAAGCACAATAACGAGCAGGCCTACCTGTTCCGCAAGTTCGCCGCCTATTGGGGCACGAACAACGTGGATCACCAGGCGCGGATCTGTCACTCGACCACCGTTGCGGGCGTTGCGAATACATGGGGCTACGGCGCCATGACCAACTCCTATAACGACATCCACAATTCCAAGGCGATCTTCATCATAGGCGGCAACCCGGCCGAGGCGCATCCCGTCTCGCTGCTGCATGTGCTGCGCGCCAAGGAGGTCAACAATGCGCCGCTGATCGTCTGCGATCCGCGCTTCACCCGCACCGCGGCCCATGCCGATGAATATGTGCGCTTCCGCCCGGGCTCCGATGTGGCGCTCGTCTGGGGCATTCTGTGGCACATCTTCGAGAATGGCTGGGAGGACAAGGAGTTCATCCGCACCCGAGTCTGGGGGATGGACCAGATCCGCGAAGAGGTCGCAAAGTGGACCCCCGAAGAGGTCGAGCGCGTTACCGGCACACCCGGTTCGCAGCTTCGCCGCGTTGCCCGCACCATGGCCAACAACCGTCCCGGCACGGTGATCTGGTGCATGGGCGGCACCCAGCACACCAACGGCAACAACAACACCCGCGCCTATTGCGTGCTGCAGCTTGCGCTGGGCAACATGGGCACCTCCGGCGGTGGCACCAACATCTTCCGTGGCCATGACAACGTGCAGGGCGCGACCGATCTCGGCGTTCTGTCGCACACGCTTCCGGGTTATTACGGTCTTTCGGCCGGGGCCTGGGGCCATTGGGCCCGCGTCTGGGGTGAGGATTCGGAATGGCTCGCCGGCCAGTTCGCCAAGACCAAGGGCGCCGACGGCAAGGAGAAGTCGCTGCAGAACCTCACCGGTATCCCGGTGTCGCGCTGGATCGACGGTGTGCTCGAAGACCCGGCGAACATGGACAATCCCGACAAGGTTCGGGCCATGGTTCTCTGGGGACATGCGCCGAACTCGCAGACCCGCATGACCGAGATGAAGAAGGCCATGGAGATGCTGGATACGCTGGTTGTGATCGACCCGTTCCCCACCGTCTCGGCTGTGCTTCACGACCGGACCGACGGCGTCTACCTGCTGCCGGCCACGACGCAGTTCGAGACCCATGGCTCGGTCACGGCATCGAACCGCTCGATCCAGTGGCGCGAGAAGGTGATGGAGCCGCTCTTCGAATCGAAGCCGGATCACGAGATCATCGCTCTGTTCTCGCAGAAATTCGGCTTCCATGACCGGATGTTCCGAAACATTGCGCTGGAAGAGGACGGCCTGACGCCGAATATCGAGGACACGTTGCGCGAGATCAATCGCGGCATGTGGACCGTTGGCTATACCGGTCAATCTCCGGAGCGGCTGAAGCTGCACATGGAGAACCAGCACACGTTCGACCGCACCACGCTGCAAGCGGTGGGCGGGCCGGCCGATGGCGACTATTACGGTCTGCCCTGGCCCTGCTGGGGAACGGCCGAGATGGGGCATCCGGGCACGCCGAACCTCTACGACATGTCCAAGCCGGTGGCCGAAGGCGGCCTGACCTTCCGCGCGCGTTTCGGCGTCGAGCGGGACGGACAGAACCTGCTGGCCGATGGCGTCTACTCGGCGGGTTCGGAAATCCAGGACGGGTATCCGGAATTCACCATGCAGATGCTGATGGATCTCGGCTGGGACGGTGACCTGACCGACGAAGAACGCGCGGCGATCGACGCCGTGGCCGGACCCAAGACCAACTGGAAGACCGACCTTTCCGGCGGCATCCAGCGGGTCGCCATCGCCCATGGCTGCGCCCCGTTCGGCAACGCCAAGGCGCGGGTCGTGGTCTGGACCTTCCCGGACCCGATCCCGATCCACCGCGAGCCGCTCTACACGAACCGTCGCGATCTCGTGGAGGATTACCCGACCTACGAGGACCGGAAGTTCTATCGTCTGCCGACGATGTATGCCTCGATCCAGAAGCAGGATTTCAGCAAGGACTACCCGATCATCCTGACCTCGGGGCGGCTTGTCGAATATGAGGGCGGGGGTGACGAGACGCGCTCCAACCCCTGGCTGGCCGAGCTCCAGCAGGACATGTTCGTCGAGATCAACCCGCGCGACGCCAACAATCTCGGCGTGCGGGACGGCTCCCAGGTCTGGGTCGAGGGGCCCGAAGGCGGCAAGGTCAAGGTCATGGCCATGGTCACGCAACGGGTGGGCGAGGGCGTTGCCTTCATGCCCTTCCATTTCGGCGGCCATTACCAGGGCGATGATCTTCGGTCGAAATATCCTACAGGAGCCGATCCCTACGTCCTTGGGGAATCGACCAACACCGCGCAGACCTATGGCTACGACTCGGTCACCCAGATGCAGGAGACCAAGGCGACCCTCTGCAAGATCATGCCAGCGTAAGGAGAGAGAGAATGGCTAGAGCAAAGTTTCTCTGTGACGCCGAGCGCTGCATCGAGTGCAACGCCTGTGTCACGGCCTGCAAGAACGAGCACGAGGTGCCCTGGGGCATCAACCGTCGCCGCGTGGTGACCATCCAGGATGGTCAGCCCGGCGAGCGCTCGATCTCTGTGGCCTGTATGCATTGTTCGGACGCGCCCTGCATGGCGGTCTGTCCGGTCGATTGCTTCTACCAGACCGAGGACGGGGTGGTGCTCCACTCCAAGGATCTCTGCATCGGCTGCGGCTATTGCTTCTACGCGTGCCCCTTCGGCGCGCCGCAGTATCCGCAGGCGGGCAATTTCGGATCCCGCGGCAAGATGGACAAATGTACCTTCTGTGCCGGCGGACCGGAGGAGACCCATTCCACCGCGGAATTCGCCAAATACGGTCGCAACCGGATCGCCGAGGGCAAGCTGCCGCTCTGCGCCGAGATGTGCGCGACCAAGGCGTTGCTCGCAGGCGACGGCGATGTCGTCTCCGCGATCTATCGCGAGCGCGTGGTGGCGCGTGGCTTCGGCTCCGGCGCCTGGGGCTGGGGAACGGCCTACGACCAGAAGGGCGGCTGATCCGTCGCCTGTGTCCCGGCGCGCATTGTCGCGCCGGGAACCAGCCGCCTCTCGGGCGGACTGGTGTTTTTGCATGAATGGATAACGAACAACAGTTGGTTGGCGGTGGGCTCACTGCGAAACCATCGGGAAAGGCGCAATGAGCATGCGAGATTCCGGATTTGGCGCATTCCTGGCGTTAATTGTTGTCGGGGTGATTGTCGCGATTGTCTTCGCCATCGCGACGCCCGGTTCCGACAGCGTGGACCCGGAGACCCTGGTCGCCGCCCGCGATGCGACCGGCGGTGCACAGACGCGCGAAGACATCATGGCGCGTCAGCGGGGGCTCACGATCGACGACAGTTTCCGCCGCGGCGCGACCGGCGATCCGGATCGCGCCGCCGCGGCGACCGGCCAGCTTGGAACGCTCGGTGGCGTGTCGGATGCGGAGATGTGGCGCGCGCTGCGTTATGGATCGGCCTCGACGAGCGCGTCCTCCGGTGGTCCGGCGGCGACGGTGCTGATCCAGGACGGAGGCATGTCCTGGCTGCTGTTGCGCGACAAGGTCATCGCGAAATGGGGGGGCTGGCTGCTGCTGGGGATGATCGCGGTGCTGGCCATCTTCTATGCGCTGCGAGGGCGGGTGCCGATTGCCGGTGAGAAGACCGGAAACCTGATCTTGCGCTTTGGCGGTCTCGACCGGTTCTGCCACTGGCTCACGGCCGGATCCTTCATCCTGCTGGCGATCACCGGGCTCGTCTCCATGTATGGCAGGCCCTACCTGATCGCGATCATGGGCAAGGAGGCCCATGCCGATTTTGCCCAGTGGTCCAAGATCATTCACAACAATATCAGCTTCGCCTTCATGCTTGGCGTGGCGCTGATCTTCCTGAAATGGGTCCGTTTCAACATTCCCAACTGGAATGACGTCCGGTGGATGATCGTCCTGGGCGGGTTGTTCGACGATTCCATCCACCCTCCGGCGGGCAAGTTCAATGCCGGGCAGAAGATCATCTTCTGGTCGGTGATGCTGATGTCGATTGGCGTGATCGGGACCGGATTCGGGCTGCTGCTGCCGTTCCGTTTCGAGGTTTTCGGCGATGCCTTCGCCTGGTTCAACGGGCTCGGGGTGCTGTCCTGGCTCGGGTTGGGCGATCTTCCGACACCGCTCTCGCCGCAGGAGGAAATGCAATATACCCAGCTTGTTCACGCCGGCTTCGGCTTCCTCTTCATGGCAATGATCATCGGCCATATCTATATCGGCACGCTCGGCATGGAGGGCGCTTTCGATGCCATGGGAAGCGGCTATGTCGAGGAGCAATGGGCGCGGGAGCATCACTCGATCTGGTTGGATGAGGTACAGGCGAAGGATGGTGCGACCCGGCCCGCGGAATAACCCCCTGACGATCCTTGCGGCTTTCGTGCTGTCACTCTCGGCCGGGTCCCTTCCGGCGCAGGAGTTCACGACGCTGAAGGGGCATGGCGGCCCGATCATGGGGATCGCCGTCTCGCAGGACGGCGAGGTCGCGACGGCGAGTTTCGACAACTCGGTCGGGATCTGGCGTGATGGTGTGCCGGCCTGGCTGGAGGGGCATGATGCGGCGGTGACGGCGATCGCCTTCGGGCCGGATGGCATGTTGGTCACGGGGGGCGACGACTATTCCGTCCGCATCTGGGGGGATGCTCCGCGCGTTCTTGGCCGGCATGCAGGCAAGGTCTCCGGACTGGCCGTCTCGCCCGATGGCGACTGGATCGCGAGCAGCAGCTGGGATGGAAGCGTTCGCCTGTGGTCCGCGGATGGCGCGCGCCATCGTCTGCTGGCCGAGCCGGGGGCAGGGGTCAACGATGTCGCCTTCGACCTTGCTGGGCAGCACCTGTTTATCGGCACCAGCGATGGGCTCCTGTTGAAATATCCGCTTGGCGGCGGCTCGCCGGAGCCGTTGGCGCGTCATGGGTTCGGTGTCAATCGCCTCGCCGTCGGAGATGGATGGATCGTTTATGGTGCGGTTGATGGCGGCACCCGGGTGATCGACAGCAAAACCGGTGCACTTGTCGCCGATTTCACCCTCGACCGGCGTCCGATCCTCGCCCTGTCCTATCATGAGCCGACCGGCCAGATCGCCATCGGCGACGGCCAGGGCTATATCATGATGCTCGACACGCTGGCCTGGCGGATCGCGCGGGACTTTCGCGCGACCCTGCATGGACCTGTCTGGGCGCTGGACTTCTCGGCGGACGGGGCGGTGATCCACGCCGGGGGGCTCGACGATGTGGTCTATGGCTGGCCGGTCGCGTCGCTCGACAAGTTCGATCCGGCGATCGGGGCGCAGCGCTCCTTTTTGCGCGATGCGGCGAGCATGCCGAATGGAGAGCGCCAGTTCATGCGGAAATGCTCGATCTGCCACGCGCTGGAGCCGGGGGAGTCGCGCAAGGCCGGCCCGACGCTTTACGGGCTGTTCGGGCGCGGCGCGGGCGACATCCCTGGATATGCCTATTCGCAAACGCTCGCAGGGTCGAAGATCGTCTGGACCGAAGAAACGGTGAACCAGCTCTTCGACGAAGGGCCGGATCATTACATTCCAGGCTCGAAGATGCCGATGCAGGTGATCGCGGATGCGGAAGACAGGTTGGATCTGATCGACTATCTTAGACAGGCAACCAAGGGAGAGTGAGCCAGAGATGAAAGCAATGCTTGCAGGTTTCACGGCAGCGATCCTGATTTTCTTCGGTGCCTGGTATGCGCTGGACGAGGTCGGAACCTCCTCACAGGACGCCACTTCCGGGCCCAACGTCCGGCTGGAATAGGCGCTGTTCCTGTCAGGCGTAGAAAAGGGGATCGAACCGAGCCGTTCTTTCGCCTGAGAGCCGGGGTTGGCTGATGCCAACCGCTGTGCAATTGTATCGGGACGCTGGGTTCCCTGTTTCAAGCGGGCCGCGATCATGCGTCCTTGCGGGAAGGCGCCGGCGTTCAGGTCCTGGACATGGATTGACCCTATCCTGGCTTTAGGCGTTGCAAACGAGCCGCCGAAGCATGATATCCGCAGGAACCTCGCGAAAGGAATACAATGGACAGCCAGCCAGGGAGGCCAAAGAGGCTTTCGCTTTCTCTCCCTCTCCTGAGAACCTCGCGCGACCACCATCGTGCCGGGACCCTGACGCTTGGCAATCTCATTTCGTCGCTGGGCGAGGCGTCTTTCGGTTGGGCGCTCGTGTTGTTCTCGCTTCTGACGCTTCTGCCGCTTCCCCCGGGATCGTCAATCCTGACCGCCATTCCGCTTTTGGTGACGACGGTTCAGATGATGCTCGGCTACCCCTTTGTCCGGCTTCCAGGCTTTCTGGCGCGTATGAAGGTCGACCAGGAGAAGCTGAGACGAAAAGTGCTTCGCCTCCGCCCCGTAACGCGCAGGTTGGAACGCGTGCTGAGGCGGCGGCACACTATCCTCTTCGAACGGCGAAATGAGCGGGCCATCGGCGCGCTGCTCTTCGTGATTTCCTTTGCGCTCTTCCTGCCAGTGCCTTTCAGCGGCTGGTTCCCGGCGGCTTCACTGCTCATCGTGGGGGTCGGTTTTGTTGAGCAAGACGGTTTGGTCGCTGCAGTCGGCCTTGCCTTCGGCGTCCTTTCTGTCGTGCTAACGGTTACGCTCTTGATATCCATTTCTGCGGGATTTGAAGCCATTCTCCACTGAGTGGAAAGCGTGTTCCAAGTTCCTTGGCATGCAGAGGGCTCCGTTGCGCAACTCCCAAGACTGTTGAACATCGTAAGCGTTGCAATCAGTCCCGATTCAAGCACTTTCCGCCGCGCTTCAACCATTAAAGATTGGCGCTACGCGCCAATTCGGAACAAAGAATCCCATCAACCAAGGCGCGAGACACGCCCATCGCGTGTCTCCATTTCAATGCTCCTGGTTCTGCGGTGGCACGGGGCATTGGAGTAGAGTGCTCTACCGGCAAACCAAGTCATGGAAAGAGCAACAGAAGATTGGCCAGTTGCGTCGTCGGGTCGCATGCTCTGAGCCAAGTAATCACAATGAGATCAGGGTGATGTTCTGGTGGACGCCAACAAACCAGCACGCCCAACTGTTCCCAAACTTGGTCGGTGTGATCTGAGCAGGCCCACTTGAGTGGTCCAAACTGAAAGTTAGTGCATGGTTGGCCCTTGGTCCCTCTGGACGATGGCTTCCGGCGCAGGTGGGCGATAGCCCAAGGTCGGGGTTTCCACCCGGCAACTGCCACCAGCGCAGATCAAGGCGGTCGCTGCCAACCACGGCACGCGTGCCAAGACAGGCCGGATCGACGCTGAGTTGATCGCTTGCTTCATGGCGTTCCGACCGGAGGCGGGGTGCTGCCTTCCGCAGAAAAAGCGGCGCCTTCTCAGAGCACTGACTTCCAAGCGCAGGCAACTCGTCGAGACGCGCAAGCGCCTCCTGGCGCGGGTAAAGGTACATGATAAACTCGGGACAGCGGACTTGTTCACGGATATGGATCGCGATCTCAGGACGTTGCTCGGCGACCAGATCGAAGAGTTGGAACAACGTATCGAGCAGACAATCGCGACCGATTGCGAGTTGGCTCAAACCGCCACCATTCTGCGATCAGTTCCAGGGACCGGTCCTGTCGACAGCACCATGCTGATCGCTGAGATGCGCGAGTTGGGGCAAATCACCGGCGAGCAGGCCGCTGCCCTGACAGGTCTCGCACCAATCGCACACAACAGCGGCACATTGCGCGGCAAACGTGCCATTGGTGGGGGACGAAGGCTTCTGCGCCATGTGATGTTCCTGGCCGCGCTCGTTGCCGCACACCATAATCCTGATTTGAAGAATTTCGCCGATCGTCTCCGAGCCACAGGAAAGCCGCACAAGGTCATCATCACTGCGGTCGCCCGAAAGCTCGTGACAATCGCCAATGCTCTGTGCAGATCACGGCAGAAATGGGCGCCCCAGCTCTCGTAACGAATACAGTTGCTAGTGAATCTCCGGACTTGGAATATCAGCGAGCAGTGCCTTGATCAAATCCCTCGTCCTTTTGCTGTGAGACAAAACTGCTTTGCCGGAGTTTATTCCAGCGGGTGGAGACGATTTAGAGGCGTATGTTTCTTCATCAACGGATCCGTTTTTACTTGGTTTTGAGATGTCAGTGCCATGATCTGTTTGAACCGTACTTGCCGAATTCAATCTTGCGAAATCAATCTGGGCCGAGGTGCTGTTTTTGACGATCTGTTGGATATCTCCCGACAACCAAGCCTCTCGGGCTATCTCCCCCTTGTCTCCGGATAACTCTTCGAGAATTCTTGTGGCCTCACCGTGATTTCCCAATTTTGAAAGTGCTTTTGCCCTAAGGTGGAGGCTGATGGGGTCAGTTTCCGCGGCGACTTGAGATAGCGCAAGGGAAAAATCATTTTTTTGCAGGGAAAGCTCGGCGCCAAGTTGCCGGTCTTCAAGAGAATATGTCTCTGTTGGGTTTGAAGGAAGTTGAATCACTTGCCGTGTATCTCCAATTTTCAGTTGCCAAGCAATGGCGGACGCAATGGCAGATCTATCGAGATTGCGCTTGTTTTCTTCGAAGAGATTTGAATGAATAAATGTAGCGATCTGCCGATCGTTTCCTTTTTGGATAATTTGTTGAGTGAGCGATGAAAAAAACCTATCAGGACTCGGTCTCGATTTTGAATTTTTGTCAACTTCACTCCAAGCGCCGATAGCTTGTTCAACCTCTCCGAGCGCCGCCCAAGATAGAGCTGCGCTTTCAAGCAATGCTAGGCCCAATGCGGTGTCACGATATTCGAACGAAACGGCCGCCGCGTCCAATATGTCGTTTTCAGAAAGAGTGCCGCGTTCACGGTTGCCGTTTAGCAGCTTCAGCATGGCACGCGGAGACCCCTCACCACGAGCCGTAGCCGCACTGCCAAGGTGTTCCATTGCTTGTTCCAGGGCGCCGCGTTGCATTGCGGCTTCCGCATCCACCATTAATAGCTTGGGTGGTGAAGAAACAGAGTAACGGGAAATGGCGCTCCGGATCGTCGTTGCCAGAGAGGCGTTCCCAGAAAGCGAAAGTTTTTCCACCAGAGTTGCGCCGATATGTGCTCTCAACGGAAGTGGAAGCCTCAGGAAAGATGCGTGAATAGCTTGATAGTTCGGTTTCGAACCGCGTTTGTTTTCAGGAACTGAAATGAAAGCCCAAAGGGAAGTTGGGTCGTCGCAGGACTCACCTCCTTCAAGTGTATTCGGATTGTTGGGGTAGTGCCCGTCGACAATATCGGAGAGTTCAAGAAAGAGTTGTTCGTTCCTTATAATGCCATCGCTTTCCTGAATCGTCGCCCGGGCTTCTGCGCCAAAGCCGAGGGCCAGGAATGTTTGAACCATTCTGCGAACCGAGTCGTCGCTCGGAACGTCAAATTCCGAAGTCATTGTACGCCTCGCCATGGCGATTGCGGTTGCAGGGTCTTTGTCCAGCAACCAGCTTGAGACATCCCAGAAGTCCTGACCAAAACAGACGACCTTTTTTAGTTCGGCAGTCCCCTGCGCCTCGGAACCAAAGTCGAATGCTGTGCGGGCGGAAACGTGTTGGCCATTTGCTTTTGCGTCAAGTGTTCCTTGGAAAACTCGTGAGACGTTACTGTCTTGGGACTTTGAGTGGCCAGAACCTACAGTCGCCATTCCCTGACTTGCGGCGCGTCCGAGTTGCTCAAGGAGTGCTGCTTCCAAAGATAGAATGTTGCGGGTCGCAAGGGCTTTTTGCTCGTTTGGTGCCTGTGCAAAGGTCGTTGGGAACGGAGCGACGACCGTTGAGAGTTTAGACCCAGGTGTCCTTGTAACCGCCCACCGGCTTGCGGGACTTCCGAGGGGAAAGGCATCAGGAAGATTGGATCTTGAGAGTTTGGATGCCCGAGTGTGCGGTTCTGCCAAATTCCTTACATCAATCGCGATTGTGTTCCGTCCTGCAGAAAAAACCTCTATTTCACGGTCTTTATCTGTATTGATCTTCAGGGTTTGACTATTTGTGTCGAATTTGACGTCTTGTACTCTGGTTTTCGGGATTTTTTCGAATATTTTGGTTAGGTCCATCGATGCATTTTGGGTGTCAAACTGAAGTTCCAGGCCGGAAGGGGTTTCTGCTTTGGACCAGCTGGAGGCTTCCTCAAAGACAAGTACTATTCTTGTAAAGTCCTCATGTTCTCCGGAATATGCCTTTATTTCTGAGGCGGTGGAGGGAAGAGGGGCAAGGCATAGCAGGAGGCAGGCCAGGAGAAATTTCATCATGCCGTTTCTCGTTGCTTTACTTCCTTGAGGGCTTCTTCCAACTCGGAAAATGTCGGTCGAATGTGCCGAGGTGTGTTTTGCCGTCCAACTTCGATGCAGATATTGGTCGAGTGACTATGTAGGTTCGCCACGAGCACTTCCCTAATGAGTTGGTAGAAATGGCCGTCCTCATCCGTTACGTCTTTCACCTTTGCGGCGAAGGGGCCAACGAGGCCGTAAGCAAGAAAGACGCCCAAGAACGTTCCGACAAGTGCACCACCAATCAACTTCCCAAGAATTTCAGGCGGTTGATCGATTGATCCCATCGTCTTGATGACACCTAGTACTGCAGCCACAATTCCGAGGGCTGGCAATCCATCTGCCATGGTCTGAAGAGCGTGGCTGGAGTGAAGTGCGGCTTCCTGGTTCGCATCCATGCGTTTCTCCAAAACTTCTTCGACCTGATGTGGATCATCATAGTTCATTGAAGCGGATCTGAGAGTGTCGCAAATAAGGTCGATTGCTTCGCCATCGCTCAAGATTCTGGGGTAGTTGGAGAATATCGATGATTCCGCGGGGTTTTCGATGTGTTCTTCCAGGCCGACCGGGTTTTGGCGCGCCAGCCTAATAAGCTCAAAGAGAAGGCAGAGTAGGTCGCGATAATCGTCAGGCTTCCAGCGTGGACCTTTAAAAACTTTTCCGACATCTTTTAGGGTGTGCTTGATTCCTGCGATGTCGTTTGAAATCACGAAGGCGCCGATGGCTGCTCCGCCGATCATGGTCATCTCATAGGGTAGCGATTTCAGAATGATTGCCATCTTGCCGCCGGCGGCAATATAGCCACCAAAGACCATCACAAAGATCACAATGATACCAATGATTCCAATCATTCGCACTCTCCATTTTCGGACCCCATTCTCTGGGAAAAACCTGTCTGGCCGGTTAAGATCGGACTGAGAGTGCCTTATTCTGTCGGCACGCCTGTGTTTCTTCCGGCCAGCAGGATGCTTATGGAGTAGGCTTTGGTGGGCGTCATTCCAGCCATGACTTCAGCCGAGACGTCTGGGCGCATGCGTGCCAGAAAACCAGCTGCAAATGTCGAGTCCATCGCTTCGAAAAGATTCGCCGCATCCTTTGGCTTCATCTTTTCATACATCGCGATAAGCCGCTCGATGTCTTTCTCAGCCGCACCATCGGCTTGCGCAATCGTTGCCGACAGGCTTTCCTCGGCCTGGACCAAGGCCGTCAGGTTCTTCTGGATCTCTACTTCCGCGCGCTGCAAGGTCACCATTCTGATCTCAAATTGCTTTTCGCGCTCATCCAGTTCAGCCATCCTTCTACGTACCGTCGCCAATGCGCGGGACAAGCCGTCTTCGGTTGCGCATTCCTGAGGCTGGGCTGTTTCGTCTTCGGTTGTGGACGCTTCGGCGCGGGACGAGAACGCTTTCACTTCCCGGGCAACCGCGTTTCCTGTTCCATCTGCAATCCGGATAACCCCGGATGCGAAGAACAACGCGCCGATGATAAGTAGGGTTCCGCGGCCGGGCCCCTTTTTTCTGGTTCTGGAGCTCATTCTGCTGCGTCCATCTCTGCCGGCGCCTTGGCGCGGCGGCTCCGCCGAACGGCTCCACGTGCTCCCTTCGGGGAATCATCGCGCTTGTCCGGCTCTTCGAGGTCGTGCATCGAGGCAAGTACCAGTTCGATCCTGGCGGCCGCGGCTTCGGCGCGTTCAGTCATCTGCTGAAGGGAGTCTGCAGAGTTCTTCGAGGTCTTCTGGGCGTTCTCAAGAGCCTTGGTCATTTCATCGACCTGAACGGACAGAACGGCGACTGCCCCCCCCATTCCCTGCTCCAAGTTGGTAAAACGATTCAGACGTCTGGACAGGACAAAGCAATAGAATGCGGCGCCAAGGGCGCCGGCGATAAGAAAAATATCCGCAATCAAGCCCATTTCTTGCTCCTAGTTCAGCACGAATTCGGTAACCAACAAATCGCGGATCTCGCGATCTCCGGCGATGAGCTGGATTCTGCGGAGCATCTGTGCCCGGAGCCGTATCAGTGCAGTCGGTCTTTCAAGGTCTTCCGTCGCCACCGCTCTGAGATAGCTGTTCAGAACGTCCAGGATTCGCGGCATGATTTCGGCCACGGCAGCCTGATGCTCGGGGGTCGTCTCGATCTCGGCCCGGAACCGAAGATGGCGAGGCATGCTTTCATGCGGCAGCGATACAAGGATCGGCTCGATGGGAACAAAGGCAACATCGCCTCCAACACGGCCCGACTCGTCGTGCGAATCCGCAGCCGCATGCGACTCTCCGCTTCCGCTCCCTCCCAGCATTCCGGAATAGGTTGCATAGAAGCCGCCACCACCCAACACCACGGCCAGAACCAGGCCGAGAAGCAGTGGCATCTTGCTCTTTTTCTTTGGTCCGCCTTCATCGGTATCGACGGCAGAATCGTCGGACATCCGAAAACTCCCTTGTCCTCGTTTGGTCCATACCTACGCCCGATAGAGCTAACCGACTGTTAAGCACGCTCGTTTTTTCTGTGCCGCAGGTGGAGCGGACCACCGCCGGATACGGTTCCAAACGGACGCCGAGCATTGAATTCGGCGTTCGAACTCCGTATCTGACCGCAAAACAATGCGAAAAAAAGGGCCCCAGACATGGCCATCCATCTCCATCAGAACGATCTACCTGACGAACTTGATCTTGGCAGCGTCGTTGCCATCGATTGCGAGACCATGGGGCTCAACCCGCACAGGGACAGGCTTTGCCTCGTGCAGCTCTCCGCCGGCGACGGGAATGCTCATCTCGTCCAGATCGGGCTTGGCCAGACAGAAGCACCGAATCTGGCAGCGATGCTGACCGACCCGGACGTCCTCAAGTTGTTCCATTTCGGCCGGTTCGATATCGCCGCTCTTTTCCACTGCTTTGGCGCGCTCGCAGCTCCGGTTTACTGCACAAAGATCGCTTCGAAACTTGTTCGGACCTATACGGACCGGCACGGGCTTCGCAATCTCTGCCAGGAGCTCATAGATGTCGATATCTCCAAGCAGCAGCAATCCAGCGATTGGGGGGCGGCGACATTGACCTCCGCCCAGCAGGAATACGCCGCTTCGGATGTACTGTATCTGCACCGCCTGCGAGCCGAACTGGATCGGCGGTTAGCGCGCGAAGGGCGTGGCGACATTGCCCAGGCCTGTTTCGATTTTCTGCCGACCCGGGCGCGGCTTGATCTTGCCGGTTGGCCGGAGCTCGACATTTTCGCCCATTGATCGGATGAATTCCTTGCCTGAAGCTGAAACCCTGATCGCGACTGGCCGCCGGGTGATTGCCCGCGAGGCCGAAGCCCTTGCCTTGCTTGAGGAAAATCTCGGCCCTGGCTTCGCCGAGGCCGTTGCACTCATTGTCAACGCGCCTGGACGGGTTATCGTGTCCGGCATGGGAAAATCGGGGCATGTCGCTCGCAAGATTGCCGCGACGCTCGCCTCGACGGGAACCCCGGCCCATTTTGTCCACCCCGCCGAGGCAAGCCATGGCGACCTGGGCATGATGGCGGAAGGCGATGTCGCGCTGTTGATGTCGAACTCGGGCGAAACTCCGGAACTGGCGGATATGATCGCCTACACACGACGCTTCCGGATACCGTTGATTGGAATCGCGGGGCGCGGCGACAGTGCTCTTCTGCGGCGTGCCGATGTGGCGTTGCTCCTTCCGGCAGCCCCCGAGGCCTGCGCAAACGGCATTGTCCCGACAACTTCCACCACGATGACGCTGGCCCTCGGTGACGCGATTGCCGTTGCCCTGATGGAGCATCGCCGCTTCACGCCCGAGAATTTCCGCGCGTTTCACCCGGGCGGCAGCCTCGGCGCGCAGCTCGCGAGTGTGATGGACCTGATGCATGATGGCGCAGCCGTTCCGTTGGTCCAGGAGGCGACACCGATGTCGGATGCGCTTCTTGTCATGACACAGAAAGGCTTCGGCGTGGTCGGGGTGGTTTCGGCCGCCGGTACCCTGATCGGCATCGTCACAGATGGCGACCTGCGGCGCCATATGCAGGGCCTGCTCGATCAAACCGCCGCCGAGGTCATGACTCGCATGCCAAGGACCATAGAACCGGATGCGCTGGCCGAAGAGGCGGTCGCGCTGATGAATGAGAGCAAGATTACCTGCCTCTTCGTCGTGGATCCGGACCAGGGCGGTCGACCCGTGGGAATCCTGCATATCCATGATTGCCTTCGGGCGGGGGTCGTCTGATCCGATGGCTGCCAGGGACAATCTCCATTCGCGCGTCGTCGCCTGGCTGAAGATCCTTCTGCCACTCTCTGCGCTTGCCATTCTGTCCTCCGTCTTTCTTGTCGCGCGACAAGGGGAACAAAGCGGCGCGCTGCCTTTCTCGAAAAAGGACCTCGAAGAGATGGCGAGCGAGCAATCGATCGCATCCCCGGTCTTTTCAAGCGTCACCGACGAAGGACAACGCATCGTGGTCACTGCGCAGACTGCAACGCCGCGAGCCAGGGATTACAGCATTGTCGACGCTCTTGCTCTGCATGGCGTTCTCGAGGAAAGCGATGGCGAGACCATAGATGTGCGTTCCGAGACCGGAACGGTCTACACCGCCGAGTCCCGCACGATCCTGCGTGGAAATGTCCGGATTGCCACCTCTTCGGGTTACAATCTCGTCACGGAAGAGCTGACTTCCTTCCTGGATCGGACGGAAATGGAAACCGCGGGTCCGGTCAGCGGGGACGGGCCGCTTGGCACCATCGAAGCCGGCCGGATGACTGTCACTTCGGAAAGGATCGGTGAGGGTCCTGAGGAGAAGGTGACCGTGGTTTTCAAGAACGGTGTGAAGGTGATATACGATCCGGGATCCCAGTGAGGTAATAGGCCCAGTGCTCCTGAAAACATCCCTGTTCTGCGTCGCTCTTGCGCTTGCTGCCGTTCCGGCCGCCGCCCAGGGCACCGAAGTCGGTTTCGGCAATGCCGACCACGACGAGTCCGCCCCTGTCGAGGTTGTCGCCGACCAGCTCGACGTCCAACGCGCGGAAGGAAAAGCGAAATTCACCGGCAATGTCGTCGTCAGCCAGGGCGAGATGCGCCTCTTCGGCGATGTCGTGGATGTCGAGTATGGCGAAAATCTCGCGGGTGAAACCGAGATCCAGCTGGTCCATGCCGTCGGGAACGTGACGCTCCTGAACGGCGCCGAGGCGGCCGAGGGCGAGGATGCCGTCTACAGCGTGGTGACCGGAGAGGTCGTCATGACCGGCGATGTCCTCGTCACCCAGGGCTCCAACACCATGGCCGGTGAAAAACTCACGGTGAATCTCGATAGCGGCGTCGGCTTGATGGAGGGGCGGGTCAAGGTCTTCTTCAACCCGGAAAGCCAGTCGGACCAAGGCCAATGAACCGGGATGGGCGCGGGCTTTCGATCGCTCCGGGGGCCAGCGGCCTGCAGGTTGTCCAGCTTCGAAAGAGCTATCGCCGGCGCCCGGTGATCCATGACGTGACCCTGGAGTTGCAGCGTGGCGAGGTCGTCGCTCTGCTCGGTCCGAACGGATCCGGCAAGACCACCTGCTTCTATTCCATCGCGGGCCTGCTGACGCCCGAATCCGGCCTGGTCCAGATTGACGGACGCGACGTGACAACGCTGCCGATGTATCGCCGCGCCCGCTACGGCATTGGCTATCTGCCGCAGGAGGTGTCGATCTTCCGTGGCCTCTCGGTCGAAGACAATATCGCGGCCATCCTGGAGATCACCGAGCGCGATCATCACAAGCGCCGAGAGCGTCTCGAAGACCTGCTCTCCGAATTTGGCATCGAGCACCTGCGCCGCGCCTCGGCACTCTCCCTGTCGGGCGGTGAACGCCGCCGGGTGGAGATCGCCCGCTGCCTGGCGGCCGAGCCGAAATACCTGCTCCTCGACGAGCCTTTCGCCGGGGTCGATCCGATCTCGGTTGGCGATATCCGGCATCTGGTGATCGATCTGAAGAATCGCGGCATCGGTGTGTTGATCACCGATCACAACGTGCGTGAGACCCTGGAGATCGTCGACCGTGCGTACATCCTGCATGACGGCCAGGTCCTGATGAGCGGCACGGCCGAGGACGTGGTACGCGACGAGAATGTACGTCGCGTCTACCTTGGGCAGAATTTCCGCATCGGCTGACCCTTGCGTCCCTATGGCCACGATCCCACATCTATCCTGCTGATTTGACAAGGATCATGGACGCTGCCCCGGCCTCATCCTCCACTGAAGGCGACAGTTTCGTACCGATTCTGCGTCACGCAGGCGTTGACAGGAGAGGGCGAAGCGTCGCCAAATGGTGAAAATGCTTAAAGCTTGTGCCAAAGACCTGTTCCCAATGCCGCTTCGCCCCACACGGGGGCGTGACTGTCGGCCAAGCCCGCACAAATTCCATCGAATCTTCGGTATTACGGCTTCCCAACCGGGTCCGGACAGCCTTTGCTGGACGAACCCTTAACTTCAACCTCATGGAGGCGAGATGCGCTATCAGATCAGCGGTCACCAAATCGATATTGGGGAATCCCTCACGACGCATGTGAAATCGGAGCTCGGCGTAGCCGTGGCCAAATATGCGGATCGGCCGACGGATGCCCAGGTGATCTTCTCCCGGCGCGGCCACGAATACATGTGCGAGACGACCGTTCACCTTTCGACCGGTCTGAACGCCAAGGCTTCTGGTCGCGCCAGCGAGATCTATGCCGCCTTCGACGATTGCCGCGAAAAGCTGGAGAAGCAGCTGCGTCGCTACAAGCGTCGGCTCAAGGATCATTACAAGGATCGCAAGGAGCCGGTTGAAGTCTTCGGCGCGGCCTCGTATATCCTCGCCGCATCTGACGCCGGAGCCGAGGACAAGGAACCCGACACGCTTCAGCCGATGATCATCGCGGAGATGGAAACCCAGATCCCCAGCCTGTCCGTGGGCGAGGCCGTCATGCAGATGGAACTCGCCGGCGCGCCGGTCTTGGTTTTCCGCCCCGAGGGAGAGAGCGCCGTGAACGTTGTGTATCGGCGCGACGATGGAAATATCGGCTGGATCGATCCCAAGTCAGGGAAGTGATCCGGTCCCTGACACAAGTCTGAGCACGAGAAGAACATGGATCTTTCGAGCATTCTGAAGCCCGAGGCGGTGAAAGTGATATCCGAGGCGAGCAGCAAGAAACGGCTGTTTCAACGTCTCGGGGAAATCGCCGAAACCACTTATTCGATCAACGGAATGCAGGCGGCCGAAGCGCTCATGGAGCGCGAGAGCCTGGGTCCGACCGGTGTGGGACATGGCATTGCCTTGCCCCATGCCCGGCTTCTGGACGCTGCGGAAGTAACCGGTGTCTTCTTTCGGTTGGAACGTGCGCTGGATTTTGGCGCGGTCGACCGCCAGCCGGTCGATCTCGTCTTTGCCCTCTTCGCGCCCGAGAATTCGGGCGTGGAGCATCTCAAGGCGCTGGCACTGATCTCGCGTACCATGCGCGACGCCGATGTCTGCGCCAAGCTGCGGGCCAATGACAACCCGATGACCCTGCACACGGTGTTGACCGAAGGCGAAGCGCCGCAAGCGGCCTGATCCCTAGGGCTTATAGCGCCTGAACCCGAAGGTCATGAAGTCGCGGTTGTAGACGTTCCGTGCGGCTGCCTCGAGGTCTTCGTCATGGATGCCGGCAAGATTGGCGCGCCCCGCTGTCGCGGCCTGCGGCAGGGGCGGAAGGTCTGACAAACCGGCCTGCCTGGCCAGTTGCTTCAAGCCCAATGCCAGTTGATCCGCCCGAATCACCATATCCGGCGTGAAGACCTCCGAAAGGCTCTGGACCAGTGCCGCCTGTGAGGAAAAGGCCGGATCGGAGCGCTGGCTCGTCTGCCCCGCCAGGTTTCGCTTGACGAATTCCAGATACCCAAGAAAGGCCGCACGCCGCTCGGCAGGGCTAAAGCTCGCATCAGGCGTGCCTTCCGGAATCGGCAGCCCGAGATCGCCGCGAAGGTGGTGCCGGATCGCCAAAAAGCACCCCGGGCCGCAGTCGAGAATGTAGCGTTCGAAGACCGTGTAGGCCCGTTCCAGCGGGTGACAGACAATTGTGAAGCTCCGCCCTCCCTTGTTGCGATTCTTCCATTGGCGCAGGGTCTTGCGGTTGAAGCCGCGCTGAACGTCCTCGCCGCCATCGAGCTGGACCAGCCAGCGCTCGATCGCCTCGTCAGGACCACCCTTCACCGGCATGAACAGGAGCGGGCTACGCGATGCGGCAACGAAGCTCGGCACCGTCGCATCGTGGCGCGGCTCGGCCTCGCCAGTTTGCACCAGCCCGACAAGGTCCATTCCCGCGAGGGCGGCCTGCATCCCCTCGTAATTCTCGACCTTGTCCCTCAGGGCGGCCGGGTTCTGACGCTTCAAGCGGTCGGAGACGGCGTCCAACCTGTCTTCAAGGCCCAGGAAGCGCAGCAAACCGTTCAGGACATCCACATCCCCGGTTTCCTCGTAGCTGATGGCGAAAGCCGTCTGCCCGCTGAGCTTGAGGGCGCGGCTGACCCGGGCCTGGTGCGCGCGAAGGACCTGCAGCATCGCTTCGAACTCGCCAGTGTCAAATCGGATCTGTTGCGACTTGCGATGTCGTTCATTGGTGAGTCGCCATTGGCCCGTCGCACTCGCGATCTTGCGTGAGACATAGGCGTCGAGCGGATTGCGGCTCAGATGGAGCTTGGCGATGCGCGGCTCTGAGAGAATCGCTTCGAGAACCGACGGGGTGTGGTCATGGAAGAACCGAAACCCTCCGAGCCCCTCCGTGCGCTCAAAGATCCGCCGCATCAGCTCCAGCGGGTCCGCATCGCGCGCGGCCTTGTCCATTCCGAAGAGCGCCTGCCCGTTGTGATGGCCGAGAAAGGTCGGGTTGAAGGCTTCGCCGTGACAGGTCAGCCCCGGGCAGAGATTGAGCGTTTCCTCAAGGAAATTCGACCCGGTCCGCATCTCTGCCAGCAGGACAAAACCGTCAAATCGCGCCATTGTTTCATTTCACCAGATAGGGCCGCGCCGTCGGGTTGAGCGGCGCGGGCGTGTGTCCCACCGGGAAATCTCCGGCCATGTGCAGGTTCATCCCGTCATTCTTGAGCTGTTGCAGGAACTGCCCGAAGCCCGACAGGTCCATCAGGCGCGGCGCCTCCGTCAAGCGGCGCGGGCCGTTGAGGGAGATCTCGTCCAGGATTTCCTGGAGATTGTCCATCGGGGCCTCGATGAACTCGGCAAGGGTCCAGATCCGGATCTGGGCCTTGGTCCAGCGTTCTCGAAGCAGCTCGACATGGGCATGTTCGATACGCTGGAGCCGCGCCGCTTCCTTGCGCACGACCTCTGAGGTGATGTTCGTCCGGTAGAGTCCGATCGCCCATGCCCCGGTAATGACCGAAATCTGCGCATTCGGATCCCCGGCCATGAAGACTTGCGGATACTGGTTGTCCGCCGGCCCGAACATGAAGCATTGCCGTTCGCCGCGCGTGTTCCAGAGCAGACCGGTCAGGAAACCGCAGGGGTTGTAATCCCGCAGGCGGGCACTGTCCGAAAGGCATCCGTTATAGGTCTTTTCACCGCCGGAGAACTCCACGCGGCTCGGGTTGTAGAGATGGCCGTGAACCCGGCATCCCGTGACCTTGCCAAGCCAGGACTCGAAATTCTCGAACAGGCTGTCGAAGCCCTCGAACACCGAATAGGGGCCGGCCGAGCGGTCCGAACGCGGGAACCGGCTCTGCATGTAGAGCCCGCTTCGTCCCCGCACCCTGAGATCGGATGCCTTGGCAAAGAGCCGGTCGATCTTGCCCGGGCTCGGTTCGGCATTCTTGGTGACGCGCGGGTCGTTGGACAGGAGGCTGGAATAGAGCCGCTCCGCCCGCGGCCAGATCTTGCGCGCAACGAAGCAGTCCGACCGGCGCAGCAATTGCAGGTGGTCGTCATAGAACGTGTGCGGTTTTCCCTGGAAGTCGAATTTCGACAATGTCAGCGACCGGCTCTCGATCCGGACCGAATGAAGCCGGGCGAGACTCTGGAAATAGCTTTCATCCGGGATCCAGACCTGGCGGAAGTAGCGGTCATACTCGCTGCGGCGCGGGTCCCGCAGAACCGCCTCCAGCGTGCGGCGCGATAGGCACCACCATTGCGAGCCCAGATGCGGGACAAGCCCTTCGGGCAACTTGCGCACCGTGCCAAAGCGGCGCTGCAGGTCGACGAAACGATCGAAGAAAAAACGCTGTCTCTTGAAAGAGAACGGGAAACGCAGTGAGAAACGTTCATGATCGAACCCGCCCTTGGACCAGCCGACATCCTCGATTGTTACCGATTCGATAAAATCCGTGCGCGGCCGCTCAGCGAGATAGGCCACGAGTTCCGGCACCGGGCGCAGTGGCAGGCAGGAGCCGGAGGCAAGATAGACATGCGAGAGCGAGGGGTGGTCCGCGAGCATCCGCTCGCTGGCTTCGATCGTCGCGCCGACAATCCCCCATGTCCCCCATTCGCACCGCTGCCGTCGCGCCGAGAAGGCCACGTTCTCCAGGTCGCCCAGCGAGTCGCAAAAGGCCTGGAAATCGCCGTCGGGCACTTTCGCGTCGGCATGGATGACAACCGGGCAGCCGCTTTCGGCCCAGTGCCGAGCCACCTGTGCTGCGCGCTCCAGCGCCGTATGGACAAGCATCACGAAGCCGACCGTCATGCCCAGTTCCCTTTCGACATCAGCCCGAGGATCTCGAGTTGTCGCCAGTTGATGTATTTCTCCGACCAACGGTTCCAGAGCACCGTACCGTTCTGCAGGTGGTCGTGATAGGCGCGATATTCCCGGCTGTCGGCATAGTGCTGCCCGCGCTCCAGCTCCTCTTCGGCCTTCTCAACGAGCGTGTTGAGGAACTTGGTGTGCAGGAGCGCTCCCGAGGTCATCTCACCGCCATGCCCCTCATAGACCTTGTTCAGCCCGCGCGGCAGCAGCATGTGGGTCGATTGCACATAGGCGTATCGGCGGTGCCACTTCACCAGCGGGATCTTGTTGAGCGAGGGGGCGGCCTTGGGCGTGTCCGGGAAAAACGCGCGGGCGCGCGGGCCGCCCTGGATCCAGAGGTTGTTGTAGAGATGATTGCGCGAGATCGTGTAATTGCCGCTGTCGAACCAGTGGACGATTTCCAGCGGGTCCTGCCCTTCGATATAGGGTTCCGCGTCCAGGGGGCCCTTCGGGTAAAGATCGAGCAGCATGGCCGAGAAGCTGCGCTGGCCGCAACTGTCCAGCCAGTCGGTGAGCGCCTGTATCGGGCGGGTGTCGCAGAAGGGGTAGATGAAGAACTCGTCCGGATCGACGACCAGCGTCCAGTGCCCGTGCCCGTAGCGGGCCTGCAACCGGTTCAGCCAGTCGACGCCAAAGCGAGACGCCTTGTAGCTGCCTTGCGTGGACCAGAGCGATATGTCGGGCTGTTCGCCGAGATAGGCCGCGCTGCCATCCTCGGACCCATTGTCGATGAAGAGGAAATGCCCCACGCCCTTGGAGCGGTAATAGTCGAGGAAAAAAGGCAGCCGCACCCGTTCATTGCGCAGGGTCGAGAAAAGCAGCAGGTCGTTCGGGCGGATCGCCTTCGTCCGGTTCACCACTGACCGCAGCTCGCGCCCCTTGCGCAGCGACCGCAGCCGGTAGCGTTTGCGCCGCAGCCGCAGGCGATATGACTGAAGAAGGCTCACGTATCGGCCCCTGGTTCTCGTTTTCTGCTCGACCGGCCGTATCCTCGCGCGGCAGGGTTAAGAACGCATTGCCGGCAGCCGGAGAAAAACCGCATCGCGAGGTTCGGGAATCTACTGGTCACAACCTGCCGAGCCTCATGAAACGCTTTTCAGACAAGATAGTTAAACGATCCGGCGCGGTAAACCGCCCCGTTCGCTTCGCCGGTCGGACGTCGCCTCAGCGCCACGCCCCGCGCGCCATCAGGCCCAACTCCTCCAGCTGCCGCCAGTCCCGGAACGCGAGTGATTTTTCGTTCCAGAGAGACGGGTTGGCCGCGATTGCATCGTAATAGGCGTCGAATTGGCCGGGTGTGCCGAAATGCTCCCTCCGCGCTTTCTCGATGACGGAGCGCTCGACCACCGAAGGCAGGAATTTCGTGTGCAGCAGCACCCCGCTGGCCCGGTCGCCGCCGGGGCCGTCGTAGGCGAGGTTGAGATGCCGCGGCAGGATCGAATGTGTGGAGTTGCGATAGGCGAAGCGGCGATTCCATCGGATGAATGGCAGCTTGTTCAGGGTCGGTGCGCGTCGCGGGCTGTCCGCAAAGAAGAAACGGTCGCGGACACCGCCCTGGACCCAGAGACTCCATTCGAAGGGCTTGCGTCGGGCGCGATAGGGGGCGGCGTCGAAGTAATGCAGCGTCTCCAGCGGGTTGTCGCCCGGCTGATGGCTTGTTTCAGCCAGCGTCCCCTCCGGGTAGAGATCCAGCATCAGGGCGCCAAACGCAGTCTCGCCGCGTGCATCGAGCCAGGCGGCGAGGTCGACCAGCGTGCGGTCCGGCCAGTGTGGGATCAGCAGCAGCTCGTCCGCATCGACCGTCAGGCACCAATGCCCGTGCCCGTACCGGATCTGCAGCCAGGTCAGCCAGTCGACGCCATATCGGGATGCCTTGTAGCTCGCGCGCGTGCTCCAGAGCGACACATCCGGTTGCGCGGCCAGCCACGCCGCCGAGCCGTCATCGCTGCCATTATCCACGATCAGGAAATGCGACACCCCGAGCTTGCGGTTATGCTCCAGGAAACAGGGCAACCGGTCGATCTCGTTGCGCAGGGTTGTGAAGCCGAGAATCTGATCCGGGCGGATCGCGCCCGTCCGGTCGGCAACGCTTTCGAGCTGGTGGCGGCTGCGCAGGGACCGCCAGAGTGTCCTGCGCCGTTTCCAGCGCAGGCGGAAGGCATCCCGCACCCGGCCCAGCAGACCGACAGGGTCGCCTTCCGGCGGCAGCGTCACTTCTCGTAACTGCCGGTCTGGTGCCAGCGCCAGGCATCCTCGATCATCTGCGGCATGTTAGAACGGCGCGGTTTCCAGCCCAGCTCGTCGATCGCGCGGCTGGAACCCGAGACAAGCCGCGTCGCATCGCCGGCCCGGCGCGGCCCCTCGTCATAAGGAACCGGCCGGTTCGTGACCTGACCGGCAGCATCCATCACTTCGCGAACCGAGAAGCCGGAACCGGTGCCGAGGTTGAATTCCCGGCTCTGCTTGCCGGCTTCCAGCCATTTCAGCCCAAGGACATGCGCCTCGACCAGATCCATCACGTGGACATAATCGCGAATGCAGGTCCCGTCCGGCGTGTCATAATCCGTGCCATAGATCGTGAGCTTCGGCCGGCGCCCGTCAATGGCGTCCAGTACAAGCGGGATCAGGTGGGTTTCGGGCCGGTGGAACTCGCCGACCTGGGCTTCTTCATCGCCCCCCGCCACGTTGAAATAGCGGTAGATCACCCGCTTCATGCCGAAGCTGGCCTCGAAATTGTCGAGGATATCCTCGATAGCCCGCTTGGAAGCGCCATAGGCGTTGATCGGCATCTGCTTGGAGGTCTCGTCCAGCACCACGCCATCCTGATCGCCATAGGTGGCGCAGGTCGAGGAGAAGATGAACTTCTCGCAGCCCGCCGCCACCGCCGCCTCGCACAGATTGGCCGCGCCGCCCACATTCGAGCGCCAGTACCAGCCCGGCACCTGCATCGACTCGCCCACCTGGCTGAGGGCGGCGAAATGCATGATCGCCTCGGGCTTGTGCCTGGCAAAGACCTCGTCGAGCCGTTCCCGGTCGAGCAGGTCGCCGCGTTCGAACGGGCCGAACTGGACCGCATCCTCCCAGCCGGTCGAGATATTGTCGAAGGTGACGGGGGTGTAGCCCTCGCGGGCGAGCACCTTGCAGGCATGCGAGCCGATATAGCCCGCACCGCCCGTGACGAGGATCTTGGTCATGTCGGGTCCTGAGAATTACTGTGCGGCGTTTCTTACCGCCATCAGCTCGTCAAGATAATGGGAGAATTCGTCACGCAGATCCTCGCGGTCGAGGCCGAAGGCGACCGTTGCCTGCAGGAAACCGGCCTTTGAGCCGCAATCGTAGCGCTTGCCCTCGAACTGGTAGCCAAAGACGTTGCGTCCCACCCGGATCTCGTCGGAGATCGCATCCGTGAGCTGGATCTCCCCACCGGCCCCTGTCTTGGCACGGTTGATGTTCTCCAGCACGCTCGGCGTCAGGATGTAGCGACCAATCACCGCGAGGTTGGAGGGTGCCTCGCCGGCCTTGGGCTTCTCGACCATGCCCTTGACCCGGATCTTGGGGCCATCGACGGAATCCACGTCCAGAACACCATAGGCCGAGGCCTTTTCTGCCGGCACTTCCATGGCCGCGACCATGCAGCCACCGGTTTCCTCATAGGCTTCGACCATCTGCTGCAGGCAGGGCTTCTCGCCAGCGATAACGTCATCGGGCAGCATCACCGCGAAAGGCTCGTCGCCGATCAGCCGCCGGGCACACCAGACCGCATGGCCGAGTCCGAGCGCCTGGTGCTGGCGGATATAGGCGATTGCGCCGCTGGGCATGTTGGTCTGCTGCAGGACCTCCAGCAGGTCGTCCTTGCCCTTGTTGCGCAGCGAGGTCTCGAGCTCCGAAGCTGTGTCGAAATAGTCCTCAAGCGCGCTCTTGCCGCGCGAAGTCACGAAGATGAAATCGGTGATGCCGGCCGCACGGGCCTCGTCGATCGCGTATTGGATCAACGGGCGATCCACCAGAGTCATGATTTCCTTGGGCACCGATTTCGTCGCCGGCAGGAACCGTGTTCCCATGCCTGCCACCGGAAACACCGCCTTCGTGACCTTTCGCTGCATCTTGTTCTTCCTTTCTTCGCGGGCTCGAACCGCTGAATCACCAAGAATTTCGTCAGAACCTAACGGATAGACGGATGGGAAGTCCCCTGCAAATACCTGCGCGAAGGGCGACACTTGCGCCCGCCTGCGCGAAATATGTGCAATATCGCCCCTGAATTGTGCAATTCAAGGACGCTACTCGATCCCCATCTCCGCCATCATCGCTTCCAGCCTGGGGACATCCTGCGGATTGTTGAGCTCCCAGAACTGCCGTCCGCGCGCTTCGACCTCGACACAGAGCACATGCCGCCCGTTTTCCAGGAAGCGCAGCTGCTCCAGCCCTTCCAGCGCCTCCAGCGGGCCGTGCGGCCATGTCGGATAGGCGGACAACGCCTCGGCCCGATAGGCATAGACGCCGACATGGTGGAAGACCGGTGTCTCCACTTCGGGCGCGTAGACCGTTGCCGTGAAGGGCACCACTTCCTTTGAGAAATAGAGCGCCCGATTGCCGGAATCGAACACGGCAGTCGTCCCACCCACGCGGCCTTCCGCCCGATCGCCCTTGAGCGCGGACAGCGCGCGACCGTCACAGCGCAGCACCGGAGTTGCGATCTGCGCCTGGGAGTCCGCTTGCAGCCCGTCCAGGAGGTCGGACACGAACCAGGCCGGGGTCAGGGGCGCGTCGCCTTGCAGGTTGACGACGATATCGTAGCCGCCGCCGAGATTGGCATGCGCCTCGGCGCAACGTTCCGTCCCGTTGGAGCAGGATTCCGAGGTCATGACGACTTCGGCGCCGAAACTCTCGGCTTCCGCGCGAATGCGCGCGTCATCGGTTGCAATGACGACCCGGTCGACATCTTCGACCGCCATCGCCGCCTCCCAACTTCGCCGGATCAATGTCCGGCCCTCGCCGCTCACGCCCTTGAGCGGGACGAGCGGCTTGCCAGGATAGCGATGCGAGGCGTAGCGGGCGGGGATGGCGATCAGGACGCTCATGAGGCGGGCTTCAGCTCCACGCCGGGGGCAAAGGCGATGAAGAACGGGTTCTCATAGCCGGGCTTGCCATAGGTGAAATCGGCATGGTCGTCGAAGCGGACCATCTTGCCGCCGGCGCCGCGAAGCACCGCATCGGCGGCCGCCGTATCCCATTCCATCGTCCGGCCGAGGCGCGGATAGAGATCCGCTTCGCCCGCCGCCACGAGGCAGAATTTCAGCGAGGACCCGGCCGAAGTCATGTCCTTGGTGCTGTATTTGGCGATGTATTCGTCGGTCGCCTGGTCGCGATGCGACTTGGAGGCGACGACCATCAATGCGCCATTATCTGGTGTCGTGACCTTGATCGGGCGGGTTGGTCCGGCCGCCTCCTTGGCGAAATCGCCGCTCTCTTCGACCGATTGGCCGGACGCATCGGTGTAGAACAATCGACCCTTCGCTGGGGCGTAGACCACGCCGCGAACCGGCACGCCGTCCTCCACATACGCGATATTCACCGTGAACTCGCCGCGGCGCTTGATGAATTCCTTGGTGCCGTCCAGCGGATCGACGATCAGGAAGCTCGCCGCGCGCTCCAAGTGCGTTCCGGCCTGCTCCTCGGTCACGATCAGCACGTCGGGAAAGGCTTCGGCCAGACCTGCGGAAATCAGGGCATCGGCCGCTTCGTCCGCCTCGGTGACCGGGCTGGAGTCCGATTTCGACCTGACCTCGAAATCGTCGGAGTTATAGATCTCCATGATCGTGTCGCCGGCTTCCAGCGCCAGGCGGCGAATAACTGTGCTCAGGCGGTCATAATCCATTCTCGCACTCCCGGGGTCAGGCGAATTCGTTGATATATCCTGTCCTGCCCCTTATCGTTGCGCGTCAAGGGAACAGCAAGATTTCCTTGGCAGAAAGAAAGCGTCCCGGCCCAAGAGCGACATATCATCCACATGTTCCAGGCATCCAAACCGCAGACCAACACGGCATCGGCCATCCGGCTGCTGGGCCTGATCTACCATGCCACCGTCCGGAACCTGCGCAAGACGCATGGGAACGCGGTGATCGGTCTGCTGATGAACATGATGCAGACGGTTGTCTTCGTGCTGGCCTTCTTCATGATGTTCAACTTCATGGGCTGGCGCGGTTCGGCCCTGCGCGGCGATTTCCTGCTCTATATCATGTCCGGCATCTTCCTTTTCATGGTGCACACAAAGGCGATGGGCGCCGTCGTGCAGTCGGAAGGGCCTGCTTCGGCGATGATGAAACATGCGCCGATGAACACGGTCATTGCCATCGCGTCCGCCGCGCTCGGCTCGCTCTATATCCAGATCCTGTCGATGGTCATCATCCTCGGGGTCTACCATCTCGCCTTCACCCCGATCGTGATCGACAAGCCCGTCGGCGCAATGGGCATGTTGCTGCTGTCCTGGTTTTCCGGCGTTGCCATCGGCATGGTCTTCCTGTCGATCAAGCCCTGGTTTCCCGGCTTCACGCAGATCGCCTCTTCCGTCTACTCGCGCGCCAACATGATCGCCTCGGGCAAGATGTTCGTCGCCAACCAGATGCCGAGCTACATGCTCGCCTTCTTCACCTGGAACCCGCTTTTTCACACGATCGACCAGTGCCGCGGCTTCGTTTTCATCAACTACAATCCACATTTCTCCAACATCACCTATCCGTTCTGGCTGAGCATCGGCCTCCTGTTCATCGGCCTTCTCGGCGAGCATTTCACGCGCAAGAACGCCTCTATCTCCTGGCAGGCAAGACGATGATCCTGCGTGTATTCCTCTTGCTGGCGCTGCTTCTCGCTCCGGCGGCACAGGCGCAACAGGCCGTCGGCGGTTCCCTTCCCGGCCTGAAGGCGGTGACCGGCGTCGCTGCGGACGACATCCTGAACATCCGCGCCGCCCCGTCCGCCTCCGCGCCGATCCTCGGAGAACTGTCGCCCGGCGAGACCATGATCGAGGTGACCGCCCTCAGTGGCGACGGGCGCTGGGGCCGGGTCGGTGTTGGCGAGCGCGATGGCTGGGTTTCGATGCGCTACCTCGCGGAGATCCCGCTTCCGGCGGGAGAGATCCCCGACGGCATGCGGTGTCATGGCACCGAACCCTTCTGGGCGCTCGATTTCAGCGCCGGCGCGGCAAGCTACACCACGCCGGAGGCCGATATGCAGCGGCACCCCGTTCGCACCACGTCCAGCAGGTTCACCCCGCGCGGCCTCACCTACGCCTTCGCGATGAATCATGGCGCGGGGGATCTGAGCGGGTTCATCGAGGCCGAGCAGTGTTCCGACGGCATGGCCGACCGGACCTATGGCTGGTATGTCAAGCTCCTGTGGCAGGATCCCGGCGGTGCGAGCATCCAGACGGGCTGCTGCACGCTCGACGGTCGGTAGCCCCGCTTGCCTCCGGGCGCAATCGCGGGCATTCAGGGGGCCAACGAGAGACAACACCAGACAGGAGAACCCCATGCTGAAAGGGCTCGGCAATCTCGGCGACATGGCCAAGATGATGAAGAAAGCGCAGGAGATGCAGGGCAAGATGGCCGCGCTCCAGTCGGAACTTGAGAACATTGTCGTTATCGGCGAAAGCGGCGCCGGCCTCGTCAAGGCGCGGGCCACTGCCAAGGGTGAGCTGACCGGGCTCGAAATCGACCCCTCGATCTTCAATCCCGACGAGAAGGAAATCGTCGAGGACCTGATTCTCGCCGCGATCAAGGACGCCCAGGGCAAAGCCTCCGAGAAGTCGAAGGAAGAGATGGAGAAGCTCACCTCCGAGCTTGGCCTGCCGGCCGGCATGGATATTCCGGGCCTCTGATGACTGACGCGCCGCGCGAGATCGAGGAGCTGATCGAGCTGATGGCCCGCCTGCCCGGGCTCGGCCCGCGGTCGGCCCGCCGCGCGGTGCTGCAACTGATCAAGAAGCGCGGCCAGCTGCTCATGCCGCTGGCCGACGCGATGCGCGATGTCGCGGTCTCGGCGCGGGAATGCATCAATTGCGGCAATGTCGGCACCAGTGAGCTCTGCGAGATCTGCAGTTCCGGGAAGCGGGCAACGGGCGAGATCTGTGTCGTCGAGGGCGTTGCGGATCTCTGGGCCATGGAGCGCGCCGCCGTCTTCCGCGGCCGTTATCATGTGCTTGGCGGCACGCTCTCTGCGCTCGACTCCATTGGTCCGGACGAGCTGCGCATTCCCCGCCTGATCGAACGCGTCGAGCGGGAGCAGATCACGGAAGTGATCCTCGCGCTCAACGCCACCGTCGATGGCCAGACCACGGCGCATTACATCGCCGAGCAGCTCGAACGCATGGGAGTTCCCGTGACCTCGCTGGCGCAGGGGGTCCCTGTTGGCGGTGAGCTGGACTATCTCGATGACGGCACGATCAGCGCTGCGCTGCGGGCGCGCAAGGCGCTCTGAACCGGGTCAGCCGGGCGGGGCCACCCCAAGGATCACGTGGCTTTCGCCGTCATGGAGCGTCGACAGCCCCGCGCAGGGCGCCGATGGCAGGTTGGCCTTCTCCGCGAGGACATGGGTGATCCGGTAACGGGCAAGGGTGTCGCCCAGGGCCGCGCAATCCATGGCGCGTTCCGACGGGAATGTCCTCTCGGCAAGCTGCAGCCGCCGGTCCCACTCGATCACTTCCCGGTCGAGATAGGGGTGGGTCTTCCTGGTGACGAATTGCGGCACCATCGCGTCGAGCCGGAAATCGGCCATGTCGGGCGGCGTGAGGTAGACATCGTCCAGCTGTCGATGCGCAAGCGCGAAGGCGACGTGATCCGGCAGGGTGCCGGCGGAGATCGCCCGAACCTTCTGCGCGAAGCCATCCATCGCGGCCCATCCGGCCCAGAGCAGCGCAACGGTTGTCACGCCGAGGACCAGCCGACGATCCCGCACAAGCCCGAGCAGCCGCTCCAGCAGCCAGCCGACAAGGATCGCGGCGGCGACGGGAACGATAATGATCGAGCTGCGCCAGGGGGCCATGAGGGCCAGTTCGGCATTGCCGGTCAGGGCAACGATTGCGGTCCCGCCCGTGGCCAGGAGCAGGAGGGCCCCAAGCAGCCCGCGCAGAAAGCCGCGCGGCGCGACGGCAAAGGCGGCAAGCGCCAGGACGAGTTTGCGCAGCACGGTCATATCGGCCCATTGCCACGGGTCGGAATGGTGCGGGATGCGCTCGAAGGCAAGGATGCGGTTGGCCTGGGCGAAGAGCTCCGGATCGGTTGGTGCGAAGCGGAAGGCAAGGTCCAGCGGCGGCAGGACGAGCAAGGCCAGCGCAGCTGCGGCGGCCATGACGGGCAGGTGTTCGCCGGCGCGCCAGCGGTCCCAGAGGATCACGGCCACACCGATCCCGGAAAGCAGGACATATGCCGGGTGAAACGCAGCCGGCAATGCCATGACGAGCAGGGCGATGGGGCGGCGGCGCATCGCGAGCAGGATCGCGGGCAGGAAGAGGATGCCGAGTTCCGAGGGCTGCAGGTAGCCGCGCATCATGTATTGACCGGCGACGCCCCGCAGACTGTCCTCCTGGGATGGATGGACCAGCCCCACAAAGCAGGCGGCGGCAATGAGGAGAAAGACGGCGCGATTTCCATGCGTCGGCGCCATCCGGCGTGCAATTTCAAGCAGAGATACCGCCATGATGGCCAGCAGCGCCGCTTCAAGGACGTAGAAGAGCAGAGGGTCGGCCCAGGCCGCAATCGCATGTACCAGGGCCGTGAAGAGCGGCAGGCCGTCCGCCGTCCCGGCCGTCCAGTCGGATCCGAGCCGCTCGGGAAAGGCCGTCGCCAGGCCGTGCAGGAACTTGGTGTTCTGGTTCTGGTAATAGAGCGGCGCCATCCAGACCGCTGCGATGAACATCGCGCAAAAGGCTGCCCGGATCGCGACGAGCGTCGATCTGGAGAGGCTGTCCGGCCGGGGCGGTATCGTCATTGCGTACGCTCCTGCAAGATTGGCCGGAGGGGAACGGGCCGGGGCAGGGAGCCCCGGCAGCCGCGTTCTAGCGGTTGTCGTCCTCGTCCTCGTCTTCGTCGGACTCTTTGTCCGGCAGGTTGAAGAAGCTGTCCGCATCGACGATCGGGTCCTGGTCGTCGTCGCGCGGATCGCCGCCCAGCGTGAAGGTCTCCAGACCGGAGATCGAGCTCGGGATCTTCGGCTCCGGCTCGGCGGCCAGCGATTGTTCGGTCGAGACCAGCTTGCGGCGCTCGTCATCGGTCATCACGTCGCCCTCGGTTGCGCGCTTGGCGGCGGCCTTCTGCACGACGGCATCAAGCTCGGTCTGCTTGCACAGGCCAAGTGCCACCGGGTCGATGGGCTGCATGTTGGAAATGTTCCAATGCGTGCGCTCACGGATCGACTGGATGGTCGGCTTGGTCGTGCCGACCAGCTTCGAGATCTGGCCATCGGTCAGCTCGGGGTGGAACTTGACCAGCCAGAGGATCGAATTCGGGCGATCCTGGCGCTTGGAGAGCGGGGTGTAGCGCGGGCCACGGCGCTTCTCTTCGCCAACAGCGGCGGCGTTGTACTTGAGCTTGAGTTTGTGGGTTGGGCTCTGCTCGGCCCGGTCGATCTCGATCTGGTCGAGCTGGTTGTTGGCGACGGGGTCGAAGCCCTTCACGCCGGCGGCAACGTCGCCATCGGCGATGCCCTGGACTTCCAACTCGTGCAGCCCACAGAAATCGGCGATCTGCCTGAAGCTGATCGTCGTGTTGTCGACCAGCCAGACGGCGGTCGCCTTTGCCATGAGCGGCTTGTTCATTTCTGCCTCCTTCGCACAATTCTCCCGTGGCCGGGAAACGGCCGCGACCTTTCGGGCCGCTTTTCCTCGTTTTCGGGAATTGTGGGGGATATAAGCCCGATAAGCCAGAAAGGGAAGTGCAAATGCGTTGGTTGGTTATGTGGGCGACTCTTGCGGGGGCGGCTTTCGCGGATGGCGAGACGCCGGGGGATTTCGACTATTATGTCATGGCCCTGAGCTGGACGCCGAATTTCTGCACCCTGGAGGGAGATGCGAAGGGCTATGAGCAATGCGACACCGGCACCGGGCATGGCTGGGTGCTGCACGGGCTCTGGCCGCAATATGAAGATGGCTGGCCGGCGCATTGCCCGTCCAACGAGCGCAACCCGTCCAAGGGCGAGACGGCGGCGATGGCCGATGTCATGGGGTCGTCGGGGCTGGCCTGGTATCAGTGGAAGAAGCACGGGCGCTGCTCGGGCCTGTCTTCGGATGCGTATTTCGCTCTGTCGCGGGAGGCCTATAACAGCGTCACCCGGCCCGAAGTGCTGCGCAAGCTGGACAAGACGGTGGCGGTTCCGGCCAGCGTGATCGAGGAGGCCTGGCTGGAGGCCAATCCGAAGTTGAAAGCGGATATGCTGACGGTAACCTGCAAGGATGGCCGCATCGCGGAGACGCGGATCTGTTTCAGCAAGGGGTTGGTGCCGCGCTATTGCGCCTCCAGGGCGTCGCGGGACTGCACCTTGACCGACGCGCTGCTCGATCCGGTCCGGTAAAAGCGTCAGGCCCGACGAGATTGCCGGGCCTGAGCCTTGGTCATGGACCTTGCGGCCGTGTCCGATCAGCTCGCGTCGTCGATCTGGTCCGGTTCGATCATCTTCCAGATCATGGCCCCGAGAGCCGCCCCGGCCAGCGGCGCCAGCCAGAACAGCCAGAGCTGCAGGATCGCGGTGCCACCGCCAAACAGGGCAACGCCGGTCGAGCGCGCCGGGTTGACCGACGTATTGGTGACCGGGATCGAGATCAGGTGGATGAGCGTCAGGCCGAGACCGATGGCGATGGGCGCAAAGGCCGCGTTGGCGTTCTTCGACGTGGCGCCGAGGATGATGAGCAGGAACATCGCCGTCATCACGATTTCGGTCACAAGCGCCGCGAAGACGCCGTAGCCGCCCGGCGAGGCGGAGCCATAGCCGTTCAGCGCGAAATTGCCGGAGGAGGAGAACCCTTCGGCGCCATTCGCGATGATCCAGAGGATGAAGCCGGCGACGAGCCCGCCGAGGACCTGTGCGCCCCAATAGGGAAAGAGGTCGGCGCGGTCATGTTTGCCGGCCATCGTGAGGCCGAGGGTGACGGCTGGATTGAAATGGCCTCCCGAGATGTGGCCCACGGCGAAGGCCATGGTCATAACGGTCAGGCCGAAGGCGAGCGAAACGCCGAGCCAGCCGATCCCGACATCGAGATTGCCGGTCGCGAGCACGGCCGCGCCGCAGCCGCCGAGTACCAGCCAGAAGGTTCCGAGGAATTCGGCATAGAGTTTTTTGGTCATGAGCAATTCCTGAATCTTTGTTCGATGCGGCAATCTCCCACCGCACGGGACGCAGCCTGCGTCAGAATCGCCCAGCCATGAAGCCTTTCCTCGCGGCAGGCCCGATCTCAGCCGATTTTCAGTACAATCTTGCCGATATGATCGGAGCTTTCCATCCGCGCATGCGCGCTTGCGGCCTCTTCAAGCGGGAATTCGGAATCGATCAGCGGCGCGATTGCTCCGGCATCCAGCAGCGGCCAGACCTTTTCCTTGAGCGCCTCGGCGATCCGCGCCTTGGCGAGATTCGATTGCGGGCGCAGGGTCGAGCCGGTGAGCGTCAGCCGGCGCAGCATGATCTGTGCGAAGTTGAGCTCGGCCTTGGGACCATGCAGGAAGGCGATGAAAACCATCCGGCCGTCATCCGCCATTGCCTTGATGTTGCGTGGGATATAGTCGCCGCCGACCATGTCGAGCACGAGGTCCGCGCCGCCCTCGGCGCGCAGGATGGGGACGAAATCCTCCTCGCGGTAATTGATCGCCCGCTCGGCCCCGAGCCGGGTGCAGGCGTCGCACTTCTCTTCCGAGCCGGCCGTGGCAAAGACCCGGGCGCCGAAGGCCGCGGCGAGCTGGATCGCTGTCGTGCCGATCCCCGACGAGCCGCCATGGACAAGAAACCGCTCGCCCGCCTTCAGGGCGCCGCGCTCGAAAACGTTGGACCAGACGGTGAAATACGTCTCCGGCAGGCAGGCCGCATCGCGCAGTCCCATTCCGGCCGGGATGGGCAGGGCATGGTCCGCGGGCGCGGTGACATATTCGGCATATCCGCCACCCGGGAGCAATGCACAGACCTTGTCGCCCGGTTTCCACTGGCTCACGGCCGGTCCGACCGCGACCACCTCGCCCGACGCTTCCAGCCCGGGCAGGTCGCTCGCTTCGGGTGGCGCCTTGTAGAGACCGGCGCGTTGCAGCGCGTCGGGCCGGTTCACACCGACCCATTCCGTCCGGATCAGGATTTCGCCGAGCCCCGGCTGCGGCAGCTCCCGCGTCACGGGCTGGAGCACTTCCGGCCCGCCGGGCTTGCTGATCTCGACGGCGCGCATCTCTACGGGCAGGTTCATCTCGGGCACTCCTTTTCAGCTTGCCCCGCTTCTGCCCCGTCTCGCGCCCCGGTGCAATCGCTGCACAATCACCGGCCGGGCGTCTCGTCGTCGCTCCAGCGTCCCGGGAAGCCTTCCCCGCGCTTGCGGGGCGCGCGGATCTGGCCGGCAAGCCAGTTCGGGCCGGCAAAGATCAGCTTCATCACCGGGTTTCCCGTCACTCGCGCGCGGACGCGTTCGAGATTCATCACGTCATCGACCCGCGCATCGAGGAATTCCCAGGTCCGTTCGGCGTTTTCGCTCTCGTCGCCGAGCCAGTAGAGAATCGTCGAGGAATAGACGCCGGCCAGCGAAGCGCGCTTGGTGTACCAGTTGATGTCCTCGGCATTGTCGCCGAGCGCGTTCCAGATCTTGTCGGCAGTGCCCCAGATCGCCCGGGCGCCATCGCCGGCATAGGGGGGCAGCGAGAACAGCGCCGAGCCTCGGCGGACGGCCTCGCGATCCTCGATCGCTTCGATGCGGAAACGGATCGCCTTGGCGATGCGGTCCCGCAGGCGCAGCGTCGGAAGGTCCTCCAGCGCGAGGCGGCGCAGCATTTCTGCGTCGCCGCGCTCGTGGTAGGCCAGCGCGAGGTCCACCGCGCCGCGCGGGCAGATCACGCGGGCAACTTCGGTGTCGATCTCCGCATCGCGGGCGGCGGCGCGGAAGGTCTCCTCACTCCAGCCGTCAAAGGTGACATGCATCAGTGCGGCGTCGAGCAGTTTCGATTTCAGTTCGGCCTGCGGCTCGGTTTCAGTCATGAATGTCTCTCGTCTGGGCGAATCGTTGCGGCGAAGGTAGACAGGCCAGCCATGCTTTGCTATAGGGGCCCCTCCTGCAATCATTGCAACTCTTACAAGAAAGGTGGTGACAACCACATGCAGGTTAGTGTTCGCGACAACAATGTCGATCAGGCGCTCCGCGCTCTGAAGAAGAAGCTGCAACGGGAAGGCGTTTTCCGTGAGATGAAGCTCAAGCAGCACTTCGAGAAACCTTCTGAGAAGAAGGCGCGCGAGAAAGCCGAGGCGATTCGCCGTGCACGCAAGCTGGCGCGGAAGAAAGCGCAGCGCGAAGGCCTCCTCTGAGACGGGGATGCCAAACGGCGCCGTCTTGAAGGCGCATGAGAGATCGACATGGCGAACGCCTTGTCACGGAACCCCCGGCGCAAGCGCGGGGGTTTTTCTTTGGGACTTCGCGTCTAGGGCAGTGTGCCACCGAGGACGTAACGCAGGATCTGCACGACCTGCTCCGGCGTCTCGGTCACGGCGAGCGCCGCGGCATCGACCTCCTTCAGCGCGTGTTGGTGGTCGGGCCCGTGCATCACGACGAGGGACTTGCCGAGCGCCGCCGCATATCCCGCATCGAAGGCCGCGTTCCACTGCTTGTATTTCTCGCCGAAGCGGACAACCACGATATCCGCTTGCTCCAATCCGCGCCGGGTCCGGATCGCGTTGACCTTGGCGCCCTTGTTGTCGTGCCAGAACTTGTCCGGTTCCGCCCCGAGAATTGCCACGCCGCAATCGTCGCTTGCGGCGTGATCGGTGACGGGGCTGTCGAAGGACACATCAAGCCCGGCGGCCCCGTCGATGATTTGTTCGCGCCAGTCGGTGTGGATTTCACCCGACAGATACACCTTGATCGTCATCATTCCTCCCCCGGCGCGATGGCCCGGTCTCAGGCCGGCACGGAATGCGCGCGGCTCAGGTTCCACCAGATACGATAGCATTCCAGAAGTGCAAGCGGTGCGAAATGCAAGATGGCGGCGGCCGGGTGGTCCCAATTGTGCAGAGCAGCCCAGTGCAGCAGCGTCAACACGGCGGCGGGGTAGGTCCAGCGTTGCAGGGACTTCCAGGCTTTCGGGCCCATCCGCCGGATGGCGCCGTTGAAGGAGGTCACGGCGAGCGGAATGAAGATGAAGAAGGCGAGCCATCCGGTCCACATGTCGAAATGCGTGGCCTGGGAGAGGATGCGATCGAGCACGCCCGTGTCGATCACATAGAAGATCGTGTGCAGCGCGGCATAGCCGAACGCGGCGACACCGAAATAGCGCCGGTTCTTCACCATCCAGCGCGGACCGCGCCAGCCGGGCAGGAGAAGTGTGAGCGGCGTGGCCATCATGGCGATGATCATGAACCGGGCCGCGAACTCGCCGGTCGGGTGCAGGAGTCGGTGGAGGATCCGCGGATCGGCGGCGGAGTTGATCTCGGTGAGCATGCCGATCGCGGGCAGGGCGAGGAGCGTCCAGAGGAGGTAGGGGGAGAGGCGTTTGAGCATGGGGATTCCGTGAAATGTCTGCGCGCGTCGAGGCATGAACGCCTGGCCGGGGTGTTTCCGTCGGCGAAGCGCTTTAGAAATCGCAATTTCATCCGGGAGCTACTTGGTCGGCGGATTCTGCCTGCGGGGCATGGCCGCCTTGTTCTCGAGATCGCCCTGGCATGGCGGCCCGTTGCCCCGATCCCGGTTAGGTGAATGTCATCCGCGCCTCCGGCAGGCAGCATCCCCCCGCTTTCCTGTGCCGTCCAAGCGGATTGCGACGCAATTGACCCCAGTCAAGCACACGCCTATTGAGGCGCGACTCCCGCGCCGGTAGCGGCGCAGCCATTCAAGACCGGGACAGCGCCATGACCGAAACCAGCCGACCGACCTGTTTCCAGGAAGTGATCCTGAACCTTCAGAATTACTGGGCGGAGAAAGGCTGCGCCGTGTTGCAGCCCTATGACATGGAAGTGGGCGCCGGAACCTTCCACCCGGCCACGACCCTGCGCGCGCTCGGCTCTAACGCCTGGGCCGCCGCTTACGTCCAGCCCTCGCGCCGCCCCACGGATGGCCGCTACGGCGAGAACCCCAACCGGCTGCAGCATTATTACCAGTACCAGGTGCTGATCAAACCGAGCCCGCCCGACCTTCAGGCGCTCTATCTCGGCTCGCTTCAGGCCATCGGCATCGACATGACCCTGCATGACATCCGCTTCGTCGAGGATGACTGGGAAAGCCCGACGCTCGGCGCCTGGGGGCTTGGCTGGGAGGTCTGGTGCGACGGCATGGAAGTCAGCCAGTTCACCTATTTCCAGCAGGTTGGCGGGCATGACTGCAAGCCGGTCTCCGGCGAACTGACCTACGGGCTGGAACGGCTGGCGATGTATGTCCTCGGCGTGGATCACGTCATGGACATGCCCTTCAACCGCCCCGACGCGCCGATCCCGCTGACCTATGGCGACGTGTTCCGGCAGACTGAGGCCGAGTATTCGCGCTGGAATTTCGACACGGCGGATACGGATGTCCTGCTCAAGCAGTTCGAGGAAGCGGAGACGCATTGCGACTACATCCTCAGCCAGTCGCATGACGACCCCAAGACCGGCAAGCGCATCGTCATGGCGCATCCCGCCTATGACCAGTGCATCAAGGCCTCGCACCTGTTCAACCTGCTCGACGCGCGCGGCGTGATTTCGGTCACTGAACGGCAGGCCTATATCGGCCGCGTCCGGGCACTGGCCAAGAAATGCGCCGACGCCTTCGTGCAGACCGAAGCGGGTGGCTGGAGCGCCTGATGACGCCCCCCCGGCAGATGTGCCGGCTGGCCTCAGGCCAGCCCGGGCAGCAGGGCTTTGAGCCCGGTCGCGATCATGTCGATCGCGATGGCGGCCAGGATCATGCCCATCAGCCGGCTCATGATCACCTTCGCCGTACCCGACAGGTGCTTGCCGATATCGCCGGCAAACCAGAACACGATTGCGATTGCCGCCACGATGCCGCCGAATACCGTGAAATAGGTGATCCAGCCGCCAAGCCCCTGCGCCTGGCTGGAGAACAGGATCAGCGTCGTGATCGTGCCCGGCCCGACCAGGATCGGGAAGGTCAGCGGATAGAAGGCGACCGTCGCCGCGTCCGGATAGCTGTCTTTCTCGCCCTCGGTCCCGTGATGGGACGCGCTCTCGCCGCCATTGAGCATGTTGAGCGCGATCAGCAGCACGACCAGGCCGCCGGCGACTCGGAAGTCATCCACGCTGATGCCGAAGAGCTTGAGGATCGCGGAGCCCGCGAAGGCGATGATCACGCCCATAATCGCCACGTAGCTGGCCGTCTTCAGCGCGATGGCGCGCTGTGCCGAGGGTGTCACGCCATCCGTCACGCCAAGGAAGACCGGCAGGTTGGTGACCGGGTTCATGATGGCGAAGAGTGCGCCAAAGAACTTGATGGCGAAATCCGGGTCCATGGGTCCTGCCTCGCGCTGGGGAAACTCGTTTCCGCGCTAGCATGGCGCGAGACCTGCGCAAAGTCCTCGTTTGACGGGAGTGCTGTGACATGAGCGGCAAGATTATCGGAGGCGGCATCGTGGCACTGGCACTGGTTGCGGGCATCGCGATCTATTACCTGCAGGTCTACTATTATTACGAAGAGGTCGACGCCTCGGTCGAGGAAGTGGCGTTGACGCTGCTCGGCGGCGCCCCGGAGCCGATCCTGGCGGAGAATGTCGAGGCGATCGACGCCACCTCCTCGCCGATCCGCTATCGCGCCTGTTTCACCACGCCGCAATCGCTGGCGATGCTGACCGAGACCTACGAGATGTACGAGGGCGCCGAGCCGCTCGTCGCGCCGCATTGGTTCAAGTGTTTCGACGCGATGGAGGTTGGCAAGGCGCTGGAAGACGGCCGGGCGCTGGCCTTCCTGGGACAAAAGAATATCGCTCACGGTGTAGACCGCGTGGTTGCCATCCACGAGGATGGGCGCGGATTTGTCTGGCACCAGGTCAATGAGGAGATAAAGAAGTAATGGAACCGATTCTGATCAACGCCTTCATCTCCGTCAACGTGGCCTTCCTGGTCTACCTGCTCGGCGCCTACCTGACCCGAAATGTCGCCGTGCTGCGCGACTTCAACATTCCCGAGCCGGTCTCGGGCGGGCTGCTGGCCGCGATCCTCACCATGGCGATCTTCGTCATCTGGGATCGGCCGGTAGAGTTCGACCTTGCCGCGCGGGACTATTTCCTCATCGTCTTCTTCACCGGGATCGGCCTGAACGCGCGGGTCAGCGATCTGATCAAGGGCGGGCTGCCACTGGCGATCCTGCTGGCGCTGACCATTGTCTATGTCATTCTGCAGAATCTGATCGGTGTTGCCGGGGCCCGGATCTTCGACCTGCCGCGCGAGTTCTCCGTGCTGCTCAGCTCCGCGGCCCTGATCGGCGGACATGGAACCGTGATCGCCTGGACGCCCCGGATCGAGGAAATGACCGGCGGCGCTGTCGGCGTGAGCGAGCTGGGCGTTGCCGTGGCCACGATCGGCCTTGTGTGCGCGGCGCTGATCGGCGGTCCGATCGCCAAGTTCCTGATCAATCGGTGGAGCCTGGAGCCGGAACGGCCCAATGAAGAGCACACGATCGGCGTCAGCTTCGAAGACGAAAAGACCGAGACGATCAACCACCTGACCTTCATGCAGGTGATGCTCTGGGTCCACCTGACAATGGCCCTCGGCTTTGGTCTGGGCGAGGCACTGACCGAGGCCGGTCTCGCATTGCCGCCCTTCGTTCCCTGCCTGCTGATGGGCATCATCGTGGGCAATCTCAAGCCGGCCCTGCTGCCACGCGCAGCCGCGATCAGCCGCACCCCGACGCTGGCCATGATCTCCGACTTTGCGCTCGGCACTTTCCTCGCCATGTCGCTGATGTCGCTGCAGCTCTGGACCTTGCAAGGCATGGGGCTGGTGCTGCTCGTGGTCATGACCGCGCAGACCGTGCTGTCGGTCGTCTTCTCGATCTATGTCCTTTTCCCGGCCATGGGGCGCGGCTACCGCGCCGCGGTGCTGGCCTCCGGGTTTGGCGGCGTCACGCTCGGCGCCACGCCAACGGCCATCGCCAACATGACCGCCGTTACCAAGCGCTACGGGCCCTCGCCCATGGCCTTCGTCATCCTGCCGCTCGTCTCGGCCTTCTTCGTGGATATCGTGAACAGTTTCGCGATCCAGTTCTTCCTACCGCTCTGAGGTTCCGCCAATGCCCGATCTGCTGATCGAACTCTTTTCCGAAGAAATCCCGGCCCGCATGCAGGGCCGCGCCGGCGCCGACCTCAAGAAGCTGGTCACGGATGGTCTCGTGGAGGCCGGGCTGACCTATGCCTCCGCGCAGGCCTTCACCACGCCGCGCCGGCTGGCGCTGACCGTCGAGGGACTGAGCGCAGAGAGCCCGACCGTGACCGAGGAGCGCAAGGGGCCGCGCGTGGATGCGCCGGAAAAGGCGCTTGCGGGCTTCCTGCGGGCGACCGGGCTGAGCAAGGATCAGCTTGAGGCACGGGACGACAAGAAGGGCCAGGTCTGGTTCGCGAAGATCACCAAGGAAGGCCGGCCGGCCGCCGAGATCGTCGGCGAGGTGCTGGAAGCCACGATCCGCAACTTCCCCTGGCCGAAATCGATGCGGTGGGGCGCGGGCACGCTGCGTTGGGTCCGCCCGCTGCACTCAGTGCTTTGTATTCTTTCGGATGAGGCCGGCGCGGAAATCGTGCCGATGGACGTGGACGGGATTGCCGCTGGCAACACCACCTGCGGCCACCGCTTCCTCGCGCCGGACGCTTTCGCTGTCACCAGCTTCGAGACCTACGCCGCCGCGCTCAAGCGCGCCCATGTCATCCTCGACCCCGCCGAGCGGGCCGAGACGATCTGGCATGACGCGACCAACATGGCCTTCGCGCAAGGGCTGGAAGTGGTCGAGGACAAGGGGCTGCTGACGGAGGTCGCGGGACTCGTGGAATGGCCCGTGGTGCTGATGGGCGATATCGCCGAGGACTTCCTCGGCCTGCCGCCCGAGGTACTCAAGACCTCGATGAAGGAGCACCAGAAATTCTTCTCGGTGAAGAACCCGAAGACCGGCCGGATCGAGAAATTCGTCACCGTCGCCAATATGGTGACCGAGGACAACGGCGCGACGATCCTCGCGGGCAACCAGAAGGTGCTCTTCGCGCGGCTGTCGGACGCCAAATTCTTCTGGGAAAACGACCTGCGCGTGGCGCAGAAGGAGCAGATGGCGCCCTGGCTTGCCTCGCTCGACAATGTGACCTTCCATAACAAGCTCGGCAGCCAGAAGGCCCGCATCGACCGTATCGCCGCGCTCGCCCGTGAGATCGCCCCGCTGGTCGGCGCCGACCCGGAGGCAGCCGAGAAAGCCGCGCTGGTCGCAAAGGCGGATCTCAGCTCCGAGATGGTCTACGAGTTCCCCGAGCTTCAGGGCATCATGGGCCGCTACTATGCCGAGGCCGCTGGCCTGCCGGCAGATGTCGCCGCCGCCGCCGAGGAACACTACTCCCCGCTCGGCCCGTCGGATGACGTTCCCACCGCCCCGGTCTCCGTCGCCGTGGCGCTGGCCGACAAGCTGGACACGCTGACCGGCTTCTGGGCCATCGACGAGAAGCCCACCGGTTCGAAGGACCCGTTCGCGCTGCGGCGTGCGGCCTTGGGGGTGATCCGGCTGGTGCGTGACAATTCCGCGGTTCTGGAACTTGAATCGGTCCTTCACGGTGCGTTCTTTGCCTGTTTCAAGGACATTGTTCAGAACCGGGTTGCGCATGCGGAGCATGAGATCGAAGACCTGAGCGACTCGAATGCCAAGCAGGTTGCGGCGGATAATCTCGCAGCCTTCGACATCGACTGGGAACTCGTGGATCGGAAGGAATATATCAACGAAGGCGAGTTGAAAGACCTCCTCTCCTTCTTCCACGACCGTCTCAAAGTCCATCTCCGCGACGAGGGCATCCGTCATGACGTGATCGATGCCTGCCTTGCAATGCCAGGCAATGACGACCTGCTGCTGCTGGTCAAGCGGGCCGAGGCGCTGGCCGCGTTCCTCAAGAGCGAGGATGGCGAGAACCTGCTGCAGGGCTTCAAGCGGGCCAACAACATCCTGACCCAGGCCGAGGAGGCCGATGGCGTTTCCTATGAATACGGGCCGGACCGGAAATTCTCCGAGACCGACGAGGAACGCGCCCTGTTCGATGCGCTCGACGCGGGCGAGGGGGCGATCTCCACGGCCATCGAGGCCGAGGATTTCGCGTCGGCCATGGCAAGCATGGCCTCCCTGCGCGCCCCGATCGACGCGTTTTTCGAGGCCGTGCAGGTCAATACCGAGAACCAGATCGTGCGGCGCAACCGGCTCAACCTGTTGCACCGGATCCGCGAGACCTGTCTCAAAGCGGCCGATCTGACCCGTATCGAAGGCTAGGGCTGTTGCCCGGGCGTCGCACCGGGCTATCCTGCCGGCGTTCCAGACGAGAGGAGTCGGCCCCGTGCTGATGAGTGGCGAGACGAAGGACTTCACCCTGATCACGCCCACGGCGGAGATTGCGGACACGACCCATGGCGGGCGGGCGAAATGCCTCCAGCGGCTGGTGCGGCTGGAGATTCCGGTGCCGCGCACCGTCGCGCTCTCCTTCGAGGCGGTGCACCAGATCGCCGACGGCCACCGGCCGGACACCGCCCGGCTGCTCTCCGCCTTCGGGCGCCAGCCGCTGGTCTCCGTGCGCCCGTCCAGCGAGGACCCGGATTGGGGCGGGCCACACGCCATCCTCAATATCGGAATGAATGACGAGCGCCGCGCGCAGCTTGCCGAGAAACTCGGGCAGGAGGCAGCCGACGCGCTCTACCTGCGCTTCATCATGGCCTATGCCAGCGACGTGGCCCGGCTCGATCCCGAGCCCTTCGAGGAGGCGATGGAGACCGGAGACCCGGTATCCGCGGCGCTCGCGGCCTATGATGACGAAGCGGGGGTGCCTTTCCCGCAGGACCCCGCCAAGCAGCTCGCCGAGGTGTTGCGCTCCATGGCCCGCGCCTGGGAAGGTGTCAGCGCGCGGCTTCTGCGTCAGGCCCGTGGTGCGCCGGTCGATGCCGGTCTCGGGCTTGTCGTGCAGGATATGGCCCATGGGCTGGGCGCGGGCGAGAGCGGCTCCGGCATCATCCGCATGATCGACAAGGTGACCGGCGCGCATCAGATCACCGGCCGTTACAAGCGCAAATCGCCGGCCATGCGCGCGATGGGCCGCAAAGGGCAGGAATTCTATCTTGCCAAGGATTCGCGCGGCGCCTCGATGCAGGACGAGGCCCCGGAGCTCTTCGACCTGATCGTGGATATTGCAGACAAGTGCCGCCACCGGCTGCGCGAGGAGATGGAGATCAAGTTCACCATCTCCGAGGGGCAGCTGAAGGTGCTCGACGCGGTAAAGGTGCCGCGCGGGGCGCGCGCGAATGTGAATGTCGCCGTCGCGCTGGCCGAAGACGGGATCATCTCGCCGCGCGAGGCGCTGCTGCGGGTGGCGCCGAGCTCGCTGACCGAGCTGCTGCACACCCAGGTCGACCCGGAAGCCGAGCGCGACGTGATCCTCTCCGGCATTGCCGCCAGTCCGGGCGGCGCAACCGGTCGGCTGGTTTTCACGGCACGGGCGGCGCAGACCTCGGCAAGTCACGAGCTGCCCTGCATCCTCGTGCGCCGTGAGACCACACCCGAGGATATCCGCGGCATGAATGCTGCCCAGGGAATCATCACCGAGCGCGGGGGCATGACCTCGCATGCTGCCGTGATTGCGCGCGGGCTCGGGCTTCCCTGCATCGTGGGTGCCTCCGGCATGCAGATCTCGGTGCGCAAGAAGACCGTGACCACCGCCGACGGGCGCGTCTTCCAGGAGGGCGATCTCGTCACCGTGGACGGCTCGGCGGGGCAGGCGCTGTCCGGGGCCGTCTCGATGCTGGAACCGGCGCTGGACGAACCCTTCCGCCAGCTCATGAGCTGGGCCGACGAGGTGCGCGATATCGGCATCCGGGCGAATGCGGATACGCCCGACGATGCCCGCATGGCGTTCACCTTCAATGCCGACGGCATCGGCCTGTGCCGGACCGAGCACATGTTCTTCGAACCCGCGCGCCTCATGGTCATGCGGGAGATGATCTTCACCGACAACAAGGCCGACCGGCAATCTGCGCTGGAACAGCTCCTGCCGATGCAGCGCGAGGATTTCGTCGAGCTCTTCCGCATCATGGCCGGCCAGCCGGTCTGCATTCGCCTCTTCGACCCGCCGTTGCACGAGTTCCTGCCCTCCGATCGCGAGGGGCTGATGGGGATGGCGGAATCGCTCGACCTGCCGCTGTCGGATGTCACGCGGCGGGTGGAATCGCTCTCCGAGTTCAACCCGATGCTCGGCATGCGTGGCGTCCGGCTCGGCGTGACGGTGCCGGAGATCTACGACATGCAGGTCCGGGCCATTTTCGAGGCGACCGTCGAGGCCAGCCGACAGGCCGGCAAGGCGGTTGTTCCGGAAGTGATGATTCCGCTGGTCTCGGCCAAGCGCGAGGTGGAACTGGTAAAGACACGTATCGACGCCGTGGCCGCAGCGGTGCGGATCGAGACCGGGGTGGAGTTCGACTATCGCCTTGGTGTCATGGTCGAAACGCCGCGCGCCGCCCTGCGCGCCAGCGAGATCGCCTCTCACGCGTCCTTCCTCAGCTTCGGCACCAATGACCTTACCCAGATGACCTATGGCCTCTCGCGGGACGATGCCGGCCGTTTCATGGGCACCTATGTCAACAATGGCGTTTTCCCCGAAGACCCTTTCCACACGCTCGACAAGGAGGGCGTGGGCGAACTGCTGGAACTGGGCGCGGCGCGGGGCCGGACAACCCTCCCAGATATCGTTCTCTCGGTCTGTGGCGAGCATGGCGGCGACCCCGATACGATCGAATTCTGCCGCCAGCTGGGATTCGATTATGTCTCCTGTTCGCCCTTCCGAGTCCCCGTAGCGCGACTCGCGGCGGCGCACCTGGCGCTGAAACCTGCCAAGCCTTTTAATCCAGAGGTTTGATTTTTTGCGGGAAACTGCCGGTAGTCGGCAGAATCCTGCTCAACTTTGGAAAGAATTCGTCACGAATCCCGCCGATGTTTCAGAATCGAAATATTGCAGTGATTCGCGGCATTTACTTCTCCTGCGTGGCTTTGGTATCGCCAACTTTGGCTCGGTGCGGCCTTGCGCACTGCTGGGTGGGATTAAAAAATGCTGCGCTTGCGCACTCTGTTTCTGTATGTCTTCGTCTGCCTTCTGGCGCCTGTTTCGGCTTCGGCAGAGGTCTTCCTGTCGACCTCGAACTATTCCGGAGATGAAGCAACCGCCGGCCTCGAAGGTCTGATCGGACTGGAGAACCGGGTCCTGAACTCGCTCAGCGACGAGCATCTTGGTCTGCTCAGCCCCCGCAGCTCGATCCGCGCCATGCCGCGCCCGCACACCCTCGTCAAGGTGAACTACTCGCGCAAATGGATCGACAAGCAGCCGGACATCCGGGGCGATGAAGCTTGGCGCTGCCTCTCGGAGGCGTTGTATTTCGAAGCGCGTGGCGAGAGCGTGAAGGGACAATTCGCTGTTGCCGAGGTGATCCTGAACCGCGTCAAGAGCTCGCTCTACCCGAACACCGTCTGCGGCGTGATCAACCAGGGCACCGGCAAGAAATACCAGTGTCAGTTCACCTATACCTGCGACGGAAACCCCGAGAACATCCGCGAGCCGGAGGCGTTCGAGCGGGTTGGCAAGGTGGCGCGGATCATGCTGGACGGCGCGCCGAAGGTGCTGACCGATGGCGCCACGCATTACCACACCGTTGCTGTCCGTCCCTCCTGGGCGCGGAAATTCGCCAGGACGGCCTCCATCGGCGTGCATCACTTCTACCGCCACCCAAGCTCGTAACCCGCCGCGCCGAAGCCCGCCGGATAGCGCCTCGGCGCAGGGCTGTGACGCGCGCCTGCATGAGCGCGGCAGGTGGGATCGGCAAACGGGGCGACATCCCGCTTCAACGTGACCCGGAAACACGCTAGGCACGGCGAAACAGCCGGAGCCAGCCCATGCCCATCACCATTGCCACCTGGAACATCAACTCCGTCCGCCTGCGCGCGCCGCTGGTTGCGCAACTCCTGACGGAGGAGGCGCCGGATGTCCTCTGCCTGCAGGAGTGCAAGAGCCCGGTGGACAAGATCCCCGCCGAGGTCTTCGCCGAGCTGGGCTATGGCCACATGGTTGCCCGCGGTCAGAAGGGCTATAACGGCGTCGCCATCCTTTCGAAACTGCCGATCGAGGATCTGGGCGACAAGGACTTCGCCGGTCTCGGCCATGCCCGCCATGTCGCTGGCCGGCTGGAAAATGGCGTCACCATCCACAATTTCTACGTTCCCGCCGGCGGCGATGTGCCGGACCGGGAGGTGAACGAGAAATTCGGCCAGAAGCTCGACTACCTGACCGAGATGCGCGATTTCTTCCGCGAGGCCCCCCCGGAAAAGGCGATCCTCGTCGGTGACCTGAACATCGCGCCGCGCGAGGACGATGTCTGGAGCCACAAGCAGCTCCTCAAGGTTGTCAGCCACACGCCCATCGAGGTCGAGCAGCTTGCCGAGACGCAGGAAGCCGGCAAATGGGTCGACGTTACCCGCGCCGATATTCCGGAGGGCAAGCTCTACAGCTGGTGGTCCTACCGTGCCCGCGACTGGGATGCTGCCGACAAGGGACGCCGTCTCGATCATGTCTGGGCCACACCGGACATTTCCGGGGCGGCGCATTCGAGCTGCGTCCTGCGCCATGTGCGCGGCTGGGAGAAACCCTCCGATCACGCGCCGGTACTGGCGACATTCGATCTCTAGGCCCGCGCCCCTTGCAAGGACGCGGTCCATGGGCCATCTAACGCCCAAGCCATTGATACAGGAGCCACCGATGCTTGAATTCGGCCAGAGCCCGTCGCAACCCGCCGCTGATCTGATCAAGGACGGCACCGAGGAGACCTTCATGCCCGACGTTGTCGAGGCGAGCCAGGAGGTGCCGGTCATCGTCGACTTCTGGGCACCCTGGTGCGGGCCCTGCAAGACGCTCGGGCCGATGCTGGAACAGGCCGTCACCGCCGCCAACGGACGGGTGAAGATGGTCAAGATCGACGTGGACCAGAACCAGCGCCTGGCGCAGATGTTGTCCCAGCAGGGCCTGCCGCTGCAATCGATCCCGACCGTTGTCGCCTTCTTCAAGGGGCAGATCGCGGACATGTTCCAGGGCGCGCAGCCGCAATCCGAGATCAAGGCCTTTGTCGACCGCGTGGCGGGGCTTGCCGGCGATGGCGGGCTGGCCGAGGCGCTGGAAGCGGCCGAGACGATGCTGGCCGAGGGGGCCGCGTCCGATGCCGCCCAGACCTTTGCCGCGATCCTGGGCGAGGATGCCGCCAACGCCGCCGCCTTCGGTGGCATGGTGCGCGCCTATCTCGCGCTTGGCCAGACCGAGCAGGCCGAGGGCTTTCTCAATGCCGTGCCGCCGGAGCTTGTCGGCAAGCCGGAGGTCGAGGCCGCCCGCGCCCAGCTCGAACTGGCCCGCCAGGCTGCCGATGCCGGTCCGCTGGCCGAGCTTCGCGCCGCCGTCGAGGCCGATCCGGCCAATCACCAGGCGCGGTTCGACCTGGCCACCGCGCTGCACGCGGCCGGCGAGGTCGAGGAGGCGGTCTCGGAATTGCTGGAGCTGTTCCGCCGCGATCGCGAGTGGAATGACGGCGCCGCCAAGGCCCAGCTCTTCACGATTTTCGATGCGCTCAAGCCGACCGACCCGGTGGTCCTCAACGGCCGCCGCAAGCTCAGCTCGATGATATTTGTCTGATCGCCCAATCGGGCTACTCTTGGCATCATGATTACCCAAGCTGACCTGCCGGATCGCATCCCGGTCTTCCCGCTGCCCGGCGCGCTGCTCTTGCCGCGCGCCAAGCTGCCGCTTCACATTTTCGAGCCGCGCTACCTGGCGATGCTCGACGACACGCTCAAGACATCGCATCGGCTGATCGGCATGATCCAGCCGCGCGAGGACGAAGCCGGCACGCTCAACTCCATCGGCTGCGCCGGCCGGGTCACCGGTTTCTCCGAGACCGAGGACGGCCGCTACATGATCACGCTGAGCGGGGTTTCCCGCTACCGGCTGCGGTCGCAGATCGAGGGGTTCACGCCGTATATCCGCGCGGATGTCGACTGGTCGGGCTTCTCGCGAGATCTCGGCCCGGTGGAGCAGGACCCGGATTTCGGCCGCGAAACCTTTCTCGGCCTCCTGGAACGGTTCTTCGACGTTCGGGGGTTGTCGACGGATTGGGAAAGCCTCAAGGAGGCGGAGGACGAACTGATGATCAATTCGCTGTCGATGCTGCTGCCCTTCGATACCGGCGACAAGCAGGCGCTGCTGGAAGCGCCAAGCCTGGTCGACCGGCGCGAGACGCTGTCGGCCCTTATGGAGTTCGCGCTGCACTCTGGCGAGGATGGTTCGGAGATCCTGCAGTGAGCGACGCCCCCGCCCCCCCGCCGATCGACCGCAAGATGCTGGAATCGCTTGTCTGCCCGCGGACGGGAACGGTGCTGCGATATGATGCCGGGCGGCAGGAGCTGATCTCTGTCGCCGCGCGTCTTGCCTACCCGATCCGAAATGGCATTCCGATCATGCTCGTAGACGAGGCCCGCGTTCTGGAGTGAAGCCGCCCGCCCGCTGCCCGCAATGGCACGGGCCTGTGCCGCGGCGGACATCCGCGCCCGGGCGCCATCCATGTCGCGGCAGGGCCGGTGAGCGGCCGCCTTTTTCCGATTCAACCCTCTCCCGATTTGCGATAACGACATGGGCAGGATTGCAGCCGGTCCTGCCCGGTCGCCGCTTGTTGGAGGTTCTCCCCTTGCCCAAAGCTCCCGGCTCCCCGAGTGAACTGCGCCGACTGACCGAGCTGTCAAGCATCCTGCTCCGGTATGGCTTCGGTGATTTCCTGCGCTATGCCGGGGTTGACCAGCTTGTCGAGAAGGCCGGCGAGTTCCTGCATCGGCGGGACCAGGAGAGGGTCGAGGACGCGCCCGCCCCGGTGCGCCTGCGACAGGCATTCGAGGAGATGGGGCCGACCTTCATCAAGCTTGGCCAGATCCTCTCGACCCGGGTCGACCTGCTGCCGCCCGACTATATCCGTGAGCTGGAAAAACTGCGCGACCATGTCCCGACCGTGACCTTCGACAAGCTCGTGGTCGAGATCGAGGCGGAACTGGGCCAACCGCTTCGCGAGGTCTTCGAGCGCATCGATATCGTCCCGCTCGCCGCCGGCTCCATCGCCCAGACCCACCGCGCCCAGCTCAAGACCGGTGAGGAGGTGGTGGTCAAGATCCGTCGCCCCGGCATTCGCGGCGTGATCGAGGCCGATCTGCGCCTGCTGACCCGCGTCGCCCGCTTCGCATCGCGGCGCTTCGAGGATGTGCGCCGGTTGCACCCCGAGGCGATCATCAAGGAATTCGCCAATTCCATTCATGCCGAGCTCGATTTCGCCATCGAGGGACGCAATGCCGAGACCATAGCGACCAATTTCGCCGAAGACCCGAATATCGACACGCCGAAGGTGTTCTGGGACTGGACGAACGAGATGATGAACGTTCAGGCCTATATCGAGGGCATTGCCGGCTCGGACCGGGAGGCGGTCGATGCAAGCGGTCTGGACAAGAAGGAGATCGCCATTCGCGGCGCGACGGCGGTGCTCAAGATGATGTTCGAGGACCGGTTCTTCCATGCCGATCCGCATCCGGGCAATGTCTTCTATCAGCCTGGAAACAAGATCGTTTTCATAGATTTCGGCATGGTCGGACAACTGTCCCGGCAGCGGCGCGACGAGATGGTGGACCTGCTCTATGGCATGGTCGAGCGGCGCTCCGACAAGGTGACCGAGATCCTGCTGACATGGGCCGATGCCGACGAGCGGCAGAACCCGCGGCTCGAAAACCGGCTCGACGCCTTTATCGACCGTATCCACGGCGTGGCACTTGACCGGCTCGACATTGCCGCGCTGACCCGCGACCTCTTTTCGGCGATGCGCGACCACGACCTCGCGCTGCCCTCGGATCTTACGCTGATGGCCAAGGCCTTTGCCTCGCTCGACGGGATGGGCCGGCAGCTCGACCCGGAATTCGACATGGTCGCCGTCGCGCAACCTTTCCTGCGCCGCCAGATGCTGCGCCGCTATTCCCCGGACCGGCTGGCGGGGAAGGCCAAGGATGGCGTGACCGAGGGAATAGACCTCGTCACCGGCCTGCCGCGCGACCTCAAGAAGCTGTTGCAGATGGCGCAGCGCGGCCGGCTCAGCTTCGGCATCGATATCGTCCAGATGGAGCATTATATCGACCGGATCGACCGTTCCGTGACCCGCGTCACCATGGCGATCCTGACCTCGGCGCTGATCATCGGCTCCTCGCTGGTGATGAGCTTTTCCGGCGCCAAGATGCCGATCGGCCTCTCGGTCTTCGCCATGCTGGGCTTTTCGGCCTCCGTGCTTGGCGGCTTCTGGCTGATCTACACGACCATCCGAGGGCGGGGCGGGCGGCGCTAGCCTTCGTAGGGCTCCACCTTGTCCGCCGAGAGCGCGTAGCCGATATCGGCCAGATCGGTCGCCGTCGCCGCCGTACCGAAGACGCCCGTGACCCAGACCGGTTCGAACAGACCGGAGAACTCCTGCGGTTCCTCGGTCGTCACCAGCACGAGCTGGTTGGCCGGCGGTGGCGGGACATGGATGCAGGCGCCGACATAGGGCACGAGGATGAAGGTGGTCACGCCGGTCGAGAGATATTCAAGCGGCACGACGAAGCCCGGGATCTTAACCAGCTTGCCGTTATAGGCGTCCGTCGTTGGCGCGAAATCCGGCTGGTCCGGCATGGTCGATATCTGGTCGTGACTGATCACGCCGAGATCTTCGGCGGCCTGTTCCAGCGCGTTGCCGTCATGCGGGATCAGGTCGTCCCATTCCAGCTCGATCACCTCCTCGTCGGCACGGGCGGGCAGCGGGAGCGCCAGCGCGGCAAGAAGCGCGAGGGCGTGGCGGCGGGTCAAGGCGTTCTGCATCATCTCTCTCACGGGTTGCCGGATCTGGCGGTTGCCACATAGGCCGAGACCGGAAGCAGGACCCGGGCCGAGCCGATCGTGCCCGCTTCCATCAGCGCCTGCAAGGCGTCGGCCATGCCGAAATCGTAACGGAGCAGGAACTGGCGCGCGACCATGTCGGCGACATCGGGGCGCGCCATAATGAAATTCGTCAGCAAATCGAGCACATGGGCACGCATGGCGTCTTCCCCGGTGCCGGCATGGATGGCGAGTGTTTCGACGATCAGTTCCAGTGCCGTGGCGTCCAACGTCCGGTCCGACAGGAAACGCTCCGCCAGAATGTCAGCCCCGGCCTGCCCCTGTTGTTCCACGAAAGCCGTTGCGTAGGGGCCGAGATTGATCGCACTACCGCTCCGGATCGCCCGTTCCAGCCCGTCGCGCACTTCTTCCTGCGCGGCCGGGGCCGAACTTCGTCCGAGCAGCAGGATGCGGATCGGTTGGTAGGCGATCTGGTCGATCCGCCACATGTCGCGCAGGATTGCCGCCGTGTCCGGCGACAGGTCCAGCGCCCGGAAGGTGGCATAGGGTGCGAGGTCGAGTTCCCGCAGGGCAAGCGCGCGGACCTCCGGTGAGGGGTGGTCGAGAAGGTCTGCGAAGAACTGGAACCGCGCCATGTCATTGCCGGTGATCCACTCGTCCTTCCGTGCCATCACGTCGTCGATCACCGCACGATAAGATGCGTCGAGATAGGCAAGCCGGACGAAGGGACCGTAGCCACCACCGTCGCGCGCGAAGAGAACACTGTCACCGGGATTGGCTGCCAGCCGGCGGCGGGTGCTGGAATCGACCAGCGTCGGCAGGTCGGCCTGTTCCAGCGTGCCCTCCAGCGCCTCGATGGCTTCAAAGCGGAACGGGTTCGTCTCGGCGGCGCGGGCGAGCACGACATTCTCCGTCTCCAGCAGCCGGTCAATCACGGTGCGTTCGGGAAGGTATGTATGGAAAGAACAGGCGCTCGCGGGAGGTGCCAGCCCGAGCGCCATGGCCAGAAGCCCGGCGAAGATCTTGCGCAATTGCCTCTCCTTCAGTTTCGGACCGTCATGCCATCGGCCAGCGACATTCGATAGGCCCGCAGCGCCGGCATCAGGCCGACAAGCCCCCCCGCCAGTACCACCGCGCCGAAGACGGTCAGTTCGCGCTGTCCGGGCGCGTCAAGGGGAAGGTACAGGCCGAACGCGGCATCGACCATGGGCTGGGCAATCACCATGCCGAGAGTGAGCAGCACCATGCCGAGCAGGGCGCCGGCGGCCGCGATCAGCATCGCTTCCAGCACCAGCATGAGCAGGATCGTGCCCGGCCGCGCGCCCATGGCACGAAAGATCGCCATCTCGCGGCGGCGTTCATTGAGCCCGGCGAAGATCATCGCCGCCATGCCGAGCAAAGCCGTGACCACGACCATGACGGAGACGCCGACCAGCGCCGTCTCGGCCACGCCGACGATCTCCCAGAGCTCCTGAAGGGCCAGCCCGGGGATGATCGCCATCAGCGGCTCGCGCGGATAGTCGTTGATCGCCCGTTGCAGCGCGAAGACCTTCAGGCGCGACGTCGTGCCGATCATCGCCGCGGTGACCGTTTCCGGCGTCAGGTCCATGGCCCGCACCATATCCGCCGAGACCCGGTCCGCCGATTGTCCCCCGCCCGTCCAGTCGACATGGATCGCCGAGATCGCCTCGAGGCTGACGATCACCGTCCTGTCGACCGGCGTGCCCGTCTTCTCCAGGATGCCCGCGATGCGAAACGGCTTGTCGTCATGCTCGGTGAAGGAGGCCAGGCCATGCGACACGACAATCGGATCGCCGACGGAATAGCCCAGCTCGCGCGCCACATCGGCCCCGATCACGGTGTCGAAGAGATCGTTCAGGCCACTCCCCGCAGCGAAGGCAAGGCTGCGGTCGCCGCGATACCGGTAATGCTTGAAATAGCTTTCGGTTGTGCCCATCACGCGAAAGCCGCGATGGCTGTCGCCCAGCGAGAGCGGCACGATCCAGTCAACCTCCGGCCGCGCCGCGATCTCGCTATAGGCTTCCCAGCCGACATTGTTGGTGGCGTTGCCGATGCGGAAGACGGAATAGAGCAGGAGCTGCACGCCGCCGGTGCGGGCGCCGACGATGAGGTCGGTTCCGGAAATCGTATCGGCAAAGCTTGCCCTTGCGCCGGTCCGGACCTTCTCGACACCGAGGAACAGGGCGACGGAGAGGGCGATGGCGAAGACGGTCAGGCCGACCGTGAAACGTCGCGCTGTCAGCGAGCCGATGGCAAGACGCAGCAGGATCATCGCGCGCCCCGCTCGATTTTCGCGATCTCGGAGAGCTGGACGTGTCGGTCGAACCGGTTCGCGAGCCTTGCATCATGGCTCACCATGAGCAGGGTCGCTCCGACGGCGCGGACCTGTTCGAAGAGAAGCGCGAGAAAGGCCGCCTGGGCGCCGGCATCGAGCGCGGAGGTCGGCTCGTCGGCGACGATCAGCGGCGGCTGTCCGATCAGCGCCCGCGCCACCGCAACGCGCTGTTGCTGCCCGGTGCTGAGGGCGGCGGCTGGCCCGTGTTCGACCAGCTCCCGCGGCAGGCCGAGCGCGGTTGCAAGCCGCAACGCTTCCGCCCGGGCGTCGCCCACGCGATTCCGGCGCTCGGGGGCGAAGCGCAACGGCAGCAGGATATTGTCCAGTGCGCCGGCATAAGGCAGCAGGTTGAACATCTGGAAGATCACCCCGATATTCTCGGCCCGGAACCGGTCGCGCTGGCCGGCGCGGAGGCCGGAGAGGTCTTCTCCTGCAATCTCCACCTTTCCTTGTTGCGGCCTGTTGATGCCGCAGATCAGGCTGAGCAGGGTTGATTTCCCGGACCCGCTTTCCCCGAGGAGAAACACGGTCTCGCCGGCGGCAACGGAGAAGTCCGGCACGCTGAGCCGGAAACTCGGCGGGCCTGACCAGCCGAACTCCATCTCGCGCAGGCGAATGGCCGCCCGTTCTCCCACCTCTGTCATGCTCCTGCCGCTCAGAAATGCCCTTCGAGAGCAAAGCCAGCCGCCGAACGCGGGACTGTCTCTCCATGCGCACCCTTGCCGGTTATCAACCGGATCTCAAGCTGTTCCGATCGCTCGAAGGCCGTGAAATAGGGCAGCGCGAGATGCGTCAACCGCTCCGGCCGTTCGCAGATGAAGGCATATTCGGCCTGGAATTCCGAGTGGGTCGCCGCGTCTTCATGCCCATCGGCTTCTCCGTCATGATCCTCTGCATGTCCATCCTCGGGCTGCGCGTCGTGGTCGTCCTCGGCATGGCCATGGTCCTCCGCCTTTTCATCGCCGTCATGGCCATGCGCGTCATGGTCTTCGTCGCCTGCAAGCAGCCTGGCCTCTGCCGCTGTCACGGCGCAGCCGGCCTCGGCATCCGGAAGGAAGAGAACCTCGGGTCGGGACAGGATTTCCAGCGCCGCCGCGATGGCCGCCTTGTCCGCCTCGTCATGCGCGACATACTCGAAGCCGACGATATCCGCGCCCGGCGCATGCAATTCCATCAAGATCGCATTGCCGTCGATGGCGATATCGAGCGCGGCCGTGCCATGCACATGTGCGGCGTGCTGCTCCATGTCCTGGGCGGTCGCGGTGCCCGCGCAGATAGCGGCAAGGATGAAAAGGCGAGACGGGGTCATGGGAGCCTCCGGGAGTCAATGAAATGTTATTTCATAACGCGTATGCCAAGCAACTTGCCCGCGGTCAAGACGGCATCAAAGCAGAACGGCCGGCCCCGAGAGGCCGGCCGTTGCTATGTTTCACGGCTAGATCAGAATGGCATCGGGGCGCCGTTGATCAGCAACTTGCCATTGCCGTCGACCGCGACCTCGGAGAGCAGTTCGTCCTGCCCGGAACCGGGCTTGGCGAACATGCCGGTCATCATCCGCACCATCATCACCTGGTCCTCCGGAATGAGGCCCATCTTGGTCAGGTTGTCGAGCAGCCCGTTGCCGCCGACGAGGCGGAAATTGGCCTTGCCTTCGGGGCGCGGTACGCCGTCGAACGTCTCGAGATCCGTGTTGTCGAGTTCGAAGGTGCCAGTTCCGGACAGTTCGGCGCCGCCAACAGCAAGCTTGAACTCCTTCAACTCGACGGTTTCGATCTCGCCCGGCGCAACACCGGAGCTTTCGACCTCCATCATCGCTTCCTCGTCGAAGATATCGAGGGTCCAGCGGCCCGTGCCGGCAAGATCGACGATCAGCGTCGCGGGATCGCGCGGCAACACGGCGGCGGGGTCGAAGAGCGACCAGATCTCCTCACCGATTTCGAGCCCTTCCAGCGCGGTGCGGAAGCCGAACGGCTCCGCGTTATCGGCCTGAAGGACCGGGATCATGACGCTTGTTTCGGCCGCCGCGGCCTTCACCGTGACTTGCGGGAAGGGAATATCGGAGCCGGAAATCGCCACATCGAGCCCCTGGTAGCCGACATCGTAGCGCAGCCCGTCAGCGCCCAGGCCGAAGTCGATACCGCCGCCGGTGAGCGTGCCGGTGCCCTTGGCGGTGTCGCTGGCATCCATGAAGTCGAGCGCGAAAGTCACCGCGCCGTATTCGGCCTTGCCTTCGACAAGGAACCCTTCGCCCAGCATCTGCGCCATGTCCTCGCCATCCGCCGAGTCCAGCCCCATGCCCGAGGAGCGCGAGGTGATGCCGTCAATCGTTGCGTCGACCGTCAGCGTGCCGGGGCCGTCCGGCTCCTTGACATCGACATCGATCGACATGCCCGCGGCCTCGAAGGCGGAGACCATCGGCGACCCGGCATCGGCTTTGACCGCGTAGCTGCCCGTCGTGTCGTTCAACGCCACGACGATCTGCATCGGGATCACCTCGTCATCCACCTTCAGCTCGGCAAGGCTCACCGTCAACGAGGGCGCTTCATAGCTGAAAGCCGTTCCGCCATCGGCATCGGATGCGGTCATCGTCATGCCCGGCTGGGCGATGGTCACGACCGCATCGACCTTCTCGCCGCTGTCCATGTCGGTCCCGTTGATGGTCAGCGGGAAACTGTCGGACATGGTCACGGCAACCGAACCGTCGCCCTGCTCGGCGAAGGAGACCTCGTCGATCCGCACAGCAACCTGCATGCCATCCACGTCGGAGCTGACCGAGACGCCGCGGACGGTCAGCTTGCCGTCCATCGTCGCCTCGCCATCGTTGGTCATTTCCTGGCCATAGCTGGCGGCGGCCGTCTGCCACTTCTCCCAGGCTTCCTGAGCGGTCAGGCTCCAGCCAGCGGCGGGAATGGCAATAATTGCGGCGGCGGACACGCTGCCGAGAATCCACGGTTTCATTGGAAACGTCCTTCCTTTGGAAATCCCTGCGCGGAGTCTCTTCCAGCGCTCTTCCGGGGTCAAGGGGAATGGCTGAAAGCGCTTCCTTTCGTCAGGAAAAATCGGCAAGGATTGAGGGGATGCGCCCCGGGTCGGGTGAACAGGGAAAAGGGAACGAAATGATGGACATGAGCGGAAAGGCGGTGCTGATCACCGGCGCAAGCCGCGGAATTGGCGCGGCGGCGGCGCGTGTCTTCGCCCGCGCGGGCGCGAAGGTGGCGCTGGTATCGCGCAGCGGGGACGAACTGGCGGACCTGGCCGGAGAAATCGGCGAGGCCGCGCTTGCCATTCCCTGCGATATCAGCCGCTACTGGGAGGTCGAGGCCGCCATGCGCGCTTGTGTCGAGACCTTCGGCCGGCTCGACGTCCTGATCAACAATGCCGGCGCGATCGAGCCGATCGTGCATATGGCCGACGCCGATCCGGACGCCTGGGGCCAGACCATCGACGTCAACCTCAAGGGGGTGTTTCACGGCATGCGGGCGGCCCTGCCGATCATGATCGATCAGGGTGGCGGCACGGTGTTGACCATCAGCTCCGGCGCCGCGCATGGCCCGGTCGAGGCCTGGAGCGCCTATTGTGCGTCCAAGGCGGGCGCGGCGATGCTGACCCGCTCGCTGGACAAGGAATACGCCCCCGCCGGCATCCGCGCCATTGGCCTGTCGCCGGGCACCGTGGCCACGCAGATGCAACGGGAGATCAAGGCCAGTGGCATCAACCCGGTCAGCCAGCTTGACTGGAACGACCATATCCCCGCCGAATGGCCGGCCGAAGCGCTTCTGTGGATGTGCGGCACCGATGCGGACGAGTTCGTCGGCCAGGAGATTTCGTTGCGCGACGAGGAAATCCGCCGTCGCGTGGGGGTGGTCGCATGATCGAGATACTCCGCGAGAGCCAGGGCGGGTCCGAGATCTGGACCTTGAAGCTCAACCGCCCCGAAAAGGCCAATTCGCTCACCCGCGAGATGCTGGCTGCGATCGAGACCGCCACCGCGGAGGCCGAACAGGCCGGCGTGGCGGCCCTCGTGCTGACCGGCGAGGGAAAGGTCTTCTCCGCCGGCGCCGATCTCGACCAGGCGCGCAATGACGGGCTGACCACGGATCCGCTTTGGGAGCGTGTCTCCTCCCGTCTTGCCGCGCTGCCCTGCCTGACCATCGCCGCACTGAACGGAACGCTGGCAGGCGGCTCCTTTGGAATGGTGCTGGCCTGTGACCTGCGCATCTCGGTCCCGAAAGCGAAGTTCTTCTACCCGGTGATGAAGCTGGGCTTCCTGCCGCAGCCGTCGGATGCTGTCCGTCTGTCTTCGTTGCTCGGTCCGGCGCGCGCGCGGATGATCCTCATGGCAAGCCAGAAGATCGAGGCGCCCACGGCGTTGGACTGGGGGCTCGTCGACCGGCTCGTCGAGCCGGAGGCGATGGGCGAGGCGATTGCCGATCTGACCGAGGCCGTCTGCGCCGCCCCGCCGGAGATCCGCAAGGGGATCAAGGGGATGATCCCGGGCTGAGCGCCCGGGGATCGTCGAGGATCGATCAGTTGCGGGCCTGAAGGGCGTCCCGGATTTCGACCAGGATGTCCTTCTCGCTCGGCTCCGGATCGGCCGGTGCTTCTTCTTCCGCCTCGCCTTCGACCATGTTCTTGGCGCTGTGGACCTGTCCCGGAATTGTGCCGCTCCTTTGAACACGTATCGTGTCGCAAAGGAGAACAGAGATGGCATCACGA
>CANMIP010000012.1 GCA_947497945.1 uncultured Tropicimonas sp.
GAAGATCCCCGTGCCGCCCCGAGAGAGGGTGGCACGGGCCATTTTCGGGCACCCGGAGGACGAATTACCGAAGGGAGACCACAATGTCCGACACGACCAATGAAGACTTCGAGGCCAAGCTTGCCGGCGGGTTCATCTTGCTGAGACCCGTCTCGGCGGCGGCACAAGACTGGGTCAGAGAACACCTGCCCGAGGACACGCCATCGCTGGGACAGCACCTGGCGATCGAAACCCGGCACGCACCTCCGATCTTCGACGGCATCGAAGACGATGGCCTGACCATCGCCTGAAATCCTGCCCGCTGCCCAACCGGGTGGCGGGTCTTTTTCGGGCGCCCTCGGGGACGGCGATGACCGCCGTCCGAGAAGAGGGAGATACCCCATGAAAGACGAAAGCGACCGGCTGGCGGACACCTTCCGCACAGCCCTCGCGGCGATCCAACAACTCGTGGCGCCGCTCAAGGACGACGACAGCGGAGAAGCCCGCGAGCGCATCCTGGAAGACGCACTCAGTGTCGAGGTCAGGGATCCGTGGTATACCCCCGAGGAGGTCCATGGCGGGCCCTGTGAGTACCGGTTGCTGCTCGCCACCGGCGGGCCAGCAGTTCGCATTATCGGCCGCCTGGACCCCTTCCACGAGCCGGAGACCGCTGTGTTGGAGGTTCAGGACTGGTTCCTGCCTTGGACAGCCTTCGAGACCGACCAGAAAAATGATGAAGGGCTACTGGCTTATGCTAGGTGCTTCTGGTTCGGCGAATAGCCAACGGCTGCCCCGCTGCGCGGGGCGGCTTTTTCCCTTTTTAATCCTTGGTGATCAACTTCCACGGATCCGTTCGCAGCACCCAGCGCAGGGGCATGGCAGACTTTCAGAAGCCTATCCCGAAGGAGCGTGAACGGCCCTGAGATGCCTTTCGTGAACGCCGCAGAGAACGGCAGCAGGGAGGGCGAAGCGGTCAGTTCGCATTCGCGACGTGGACCGAGCGGAACTCAAACGGGGAAATGCCGTAGGCTTGACGGAATGCGCGCGCGAAGTGGCTTGGTGTAGAGTGTCCAGCCCCATTTCTATGTGCCACTTCTTGATAGAGTTTCAGGCACAGGAGGCCGCATTCCGAGTGGCATCGGCTCGGCGCAACATACGCGAAAGCCATACTGTCCGAGCTGAGACCGGTTCAAATCCGTCTGACACCGCCAACAAATATCCCCCCTTCGCATCGCCATGCGAAGGGGGGCAAGCCTGGCGCGCAGGCTGTTTGGATCACACGAAGTCGGTTACCTCGGGCAACTCCGGCGCGTCGAAGGTCAGGATCTCCGCCGCGATCTCGGCCGCGCCGTCGACGAGGCTGCCGACACCCGGCAGGCTCGAACCTGCCTCCTTCAGATTGAGCATCCAGTCTTCGAAGGCCGCGGCGAAGGCGATCTCGGTGTCGCTGTCCGCAGAGGTTTCGCCGAGATAGCCGTCGAAGTCGACCTTGCCGCTATCGGGATCGTCGAACTTGAACTCGAAGCTGTCGACATAGTCCATCCCGGTCTCCCCGGCGCGATCCGCCCATGTGGCCGTGAAAAGACCATCCTCGAAGGCCTGGCCAAGGTCGATTTCCTGAACGCCGTCGTCGCCGACAATGCGCAGGGTTTCGATCCGTGTGTCGTCGTCATCCATGTTCTTGATCCGGACTTCGCCGCCATCGCCTTCGATCACGAGATCCTTGCCGCCCTCGACGAAGAAGCGCAGGTCGCTGCCGTCGAGTGCGCCGGCCTCGCGCAGTTCCAGGACGTCGTTCTCGCCGCCGCCACCGCCGGAAATCGCATCAAGCTTGTCGCTTGCGAAGTCCAGGAAATCGCCAAGTTCGCGCGCCGCGTCGAGCCCGGCCTCGTCAATGTCCATCTCGCCCGTCGAGCCGAAGGTGAAGAGGTAGGTGTCATTGCCCTGACCGCCGACCACGTCGCCGCCGGCATCGGAGACGGAGAGGAAGTCGTCGCCCGCGCCGCCGAAGAACTGGGTGCTGTCATAGTCGAGCAGAGAACTGATGGTGGCGTGGACATCCGCGACGGCCTCCTTGGCGTCATCGACCAGGTCGCCGACCGCATCGGTGATCTTCTGCAGCGGGTTCAGGGCGTCGAGCGTCTCCTTGAGGCTCTCGACCTTGTCCGTCACGCCGGTCAGCAGGCCGCTGAAGGGAGTGTCGAAGGGGCTGTCGACCGTTCCCGCATCCACATCAAGATCGGGGGCGAAGATCGACCAGACGAGGTCCACGAAGGTTCCGCTGTCCATCAGCCAGTCCACGCCATCCTGCCCGAAGGAGAAATTGGCCTTGTCGCCGGTGGTCAGCATCAGGTCGCCGCCGGTGCCGCCAAAGGCGAAGTTGTAGGAGCCGCTGCCGATGAAGATGTCGCTATCCGCGCCACCCATCTGGAAGCCCAGGTCGCCGCCGGTGGAGAAGACATCCGCGCCATCGCCGCCAAATTGCAGGTTGAGCGAGGGGGCGTTGTCGAGGAGCTTTTCCTTCAGGGACTGCTTCTTGGCATCCGTGTGCGCGTCCGTGTCCGGTTCTGCATCCGTGGCGGTTTCGTCCGTCGCGGGGGCTTCGGTCTCCGTGCTCTCCTCGGCGCCATCCTTCTGCGAGTCCTGGAATTTCTCCTTCAGATGATCCCAGAGGGCGCCCAGCGGGTCGGCCTCGCCATCGCCGCCACGGCTGAGCATGAAGTCGCTGCCGTCATTGCCCATCTGGACCTGGATGCCGGCATCCTCGCCGCGCTCCAGCGCGACCATGACATCGGTATCGCCGCCGCCATTCTGGACGTTGACGCGCCCGAGACCCACCATCAGGTCGGTGCCTTCGCCGCCGAACTGCACGGTTGCCGTGCCGCCGCCGAGCATCAGGTCCGCGCCTTCGCCGCCCACCTGCAGGTTGCCCTTGCCGGCACCGATGATGATGTCGGTCTCCGCGCCGCCGATCTGGATATTGGCTTCGCCGCCCGCAAGCATGACGTTGAAACCGTCGGTGCCGGTCGAGTTGGCATATTCGGCCAGCTTGTCTGCCGCCGCATCCAGATCGAAGTCGCCGAGGCTCACATCCCTGGGAATGGTGGACCAGATCTCGGCGCCGAATTGCAGGTTGCCCTTGCCGGCGCCGATGAGCCAGTCATTCCCGGTGCCGCCGATCTGGATATTGGCCGCGCCGCCACCGACGAGAATGTCCGCATTGTTGCCGCCATACTGGATATTCGCGCTGCCGACGCCAACGGCGAGGTCGTCGCCATCGCCACCGAACTGGACATTGGTGCTGCCCACGGCAAAGAGCTTGTCGTCCCCGGTGCCGCCGACCTGGACATTGGTGTTGCCAGCGGCCAGCAGCATGTCATTGCCGGCGTCGCCGAATTGCAGGTTGAGATTGCCGACACCGACCATGGCGTCATTGCCGTTGCCGCCCGACTGCCAGTTGGCGTTGCTGACGGCGACCATGGTGTCGTCCCCGTCCTGTCCGCTCTGGGTCGTCGCAACGACGGCGGCCGCGACCATCTTGTCATTGCCAGTGCCGCCGAACATGACGTTGACGCCGCCGGCGCTGATCATCGTGTCGTCGCCGGCATCGCCGAAGACGGTATTGACCCCGCCCACGGCCTTCATCATGTCGTTGCCGTCATTGCCGTGCAGCACGTTCACGCCGCCGATCCCGGTGATGGTATCGTTGCCGGTGCCGCCATGGGCGTTGTTGACCGCGCCGATCGCCTCGATGGTGTCGTCGCCGCTATCGCCATACATCTCGTTATAGGCGCCGATACCCTTCATGGTGTCGTTGCCGGTGCCACCATGCATCTTGTTCCAGAGGCCGCGCCCTTCCATGTGGTCGTTGCCGGAGCCGCCATACATGAGGTTCTTCGCGCCGTATCCATACAGCCCGTCGTCATGGCTGCCGCCATCCATCTTGTTGTAGCCGCCATAGCCATAAAGCTTGTCGTAGCCGGAGCCGCCATACATGTTGTTGACCGCGCCGTAGCCGTAGAGCATGTCCTCGTTATTGCCGCCATGCATGTCGTTCTTGGCGCCGTAGCCGTAGAGCCGGTCATTATGGTCGCCGCCATGGAGGTAGTTATAGGCGCCGGTGCCCTTCAGGTAATCATGACCGGTGCCGCCGTAGAGCTTGTTGGTGGCGCCGGAGCCGTAGAGGCTGTCATTGCCCGAGCCGCCGCTGATGTAGTTGTAGATGCCGTAGCCATAGACCTTGTCACTGCCGGAGCCGCCATAGAGATAGTTCGATCCGCCCCAGCCCTTGACGATATCGCTGCCGGAGCCACCTTCGAGCTTGTTCCAGCCACCATAGCCATAGACGAGGTCGTTGCCGGATCCGCCCTTGAGGTGGTTCTTGGCGGCATAGCCGTACATCTTGTCATTGCCGCTGCCGGCATCCTTGTAGACGCTGATTCCATAGAGCTTGTAGGTTTTGTGCGGGGATGTGTAAGACGTGCTACCCATTGGAGAATTCCTTTCAGATCAAATTGTGGGAGTTGAAGATCAGGCGGCGGTCGCGGAGCTGGAAGCCCAGCTGCCCTGGGCATCGCGGCCGGGGAACTGGACGATCTTTTTCATTCGGCCGTCGCCGCTTCGCCGGACAGCCCGAAAGGCGATGCCGGGGAAGATGGTGCGGGTCAGGTCGCGCGCCATTCGGAAGCCATTGCCGAAAGGCGCGACGAAATCCATGACCACGGGACGCTGCCCGCAACTCCACGCCTCCGGTGACAGAGGCTGGTCGAGCTCCATGACAGCCTGCTCGGTTTCCGCGTCGAGATAGGCCCAGCTGGCCATGCCCACGGGCAAACCGCCCGACCGCCAGATCCGAAGCTGACCGAGCGCGAGGGGCGGCAGGATCAGCTGGCTGAAGCCTTCGAGGCTGCGGCCTGCATAGAGATCGCTCTGCGCCATGAGCGCCAGTGCCTCGCCAAGCATCGTGAATTCGGAGGTCAGGATTTCGGCCTGGTCGCGTGTGTCAGTCATCTCTTGGGTCTCCTTCCGAAAATGCCTTGTTTGAAGGGGCTTCCCTTGATGGTTCGGGGTGCCCGTCGGGGATTGTTTCGCAAATCCATCGTGCCGCGGATCGACCGAGACATGTGATGTGGTCTGACGGTCAGGTGGGCCGATCTGGTTTTCAGATTGCCTGCTCTCGATCCGCCCGGATGCGTAAACTGCCCCGAAAATGACTGGAGGTTTCAAAGCCGCGCCATGCCCGAGAAGTTGCGTCCGAAGCTTGCAATATCCAACCCTGCGCCATTACCATCGCTTGGCACGCGACGCCCGAGCGCCCAACTGGAGACTGTCAGGAGGTCATTCTTGGCCGATGAGCTTGAAAAGACCGATCAACTGCCCGCGCCGCAGTTGGTTCACAGGCTTCAGGCTGTCTTGCTCGCGGAGTCGCGTTTCCTGGCGCGTTTGCGCGAAAGGACAGCCGAAACCTGCAGGATCCGGGACGAGGTCGAGGCGACCCAGCGTGAGCTCGACCACGAGAACGTCGCCCATATCGCGCGGTTCTTCTTCCTTCTCAAGGCGCTTGATTGCTCGACCCCGGAGGCCATTGAAGCGTTGATAGAGGGGCATAATCGAAAGGTCAGGAGCCTGATCGAACAGGAAGATTTCCGGATCAGGACACGCAGGGAGCTGGAGAAATCCGTTTTCAAGGACGCCCAGCAATATGTCTGCGTCAAGACGGTCCGGGAAAAGGGGCGTGCGGTTTTCGCAAAGACGGAGGTGGCTGCCCTCCTGTTCGATCACATGAGCCGGGACAGCGCCGTCAAGACGCTGGACCTCCTGATCCGGGCAGGGCTGCTGATCGAAGAAGATTCCGATCCGCTGTCCGGCACCAATCGGAAGCTCATCAAGACGGATGGCGTGCTTGAGGATGCCGTGGCGCAATACCTGTCCGAAATCGGGAACTGAACATCAAAGGGAGATTTCATCATGAAATTCATTGCTCCAGCTGTAGTGGCCTACAGCCTTCTTTGCACGCCCGCCTTTGCCATCAGCGCCGACATCTTCGGCCTGAGCGACAGGGAGCAGGCTTGCTCCTTCCTCCAGGAAGCGGAAGATCTCGCACGGATCGACCAGGGCGAACGTTTTCCATGCGGTCCGAGAACGCGAAGCACGCGTGTGGTCAATGAAATACAGCTGCTGCAGGAGGCCTACCGGGCCGATCCTGAGGCCACGCTCGACCTGATCGAACGTATCCTGAAGGCGGGAAAGACCCACTGACCTTCCTCAGGACCGCATGGAGGCTTTGAGCCCCCCGGAAATACGGGCACGGACGTGGGCCACGATTTGCGGCCTGCTGATCTTCAGCGAGAAGGAGATCAGGGATGTCGAAAGGGAAGCAACATGCGCCCGAGTTCAAGGCAAAGTGGCGCTGGCATCGTCATGGAACGCGCTTCGGTCATACAGGGCAAGACGAACAGACCTAAGCGGTTCGAAATCTCCGAAGGGAGCCAGACGTCGATGTCGATATGGCTGGGGAATTCATTGATGGTCGGATCCAGATACCTTTGGCCGAAGCGGTTCCGCGAGAGGCTGCATGTCTCGACATGCCAGTATGCCCGGCTGGTTCGAGAGTGGGCATGACCGATCGGCCCGGCCCCAAGCCGAAGGGGCCCCACTCGATGCGCCGGACCAAGCGCGCCCAGATCTATCGCGAGACGGAAAACCAGCGAGCCGCGCAACGTCGACTCGGGCACAGCAGGATGCTCACGCCTTTTCCAGGAACACGTATCCGATCCCGTGGACCGTGATGATGAGTTCCGGGTCCTTCGGATCGCGTTCGATCTTCTTTCGAAGACGACCGACCAGAACATCCACAGTCCGGTCGAACGGATCTCTCTCCCGGCCGCTCAGCGCATCAAGCAGAGCGTCGCGCTGCATGACCCTGCCACGGTGACGTTGCAGAGCCAGCAGGAGCTCGAACTCGCCGCGGGTCAGGTGGACATCGCTCCCGTCAGGCGCGGTGAGTCTCCTTGCAGCGGGTGCAAGCGTCCAGCCGTTGAATTTGTAGATGTCTTCGGTGCTCTCCGAGGGAGCCTGACCCGAGCGGCTCACGCGCCTCAAGATGTTGTTGGCGCGCGCCAGTAGCTCGCGCGGGTTGTAGGGCTTGTCGAGGTAATCATCGGCCCCGATTTCCAACGCCACGATCCTGTCGATATCTTCTGTCTTGGAGCTGATCACAATGACCGGCAGGTCGGAACTGCGGCGCAGCTCCCGCAAAAGGCTCAACCCGTCTCGTCCCGGCAGGCGGATGTCGAGGCACAGCAGGTCCACATTGGCCTTGCGCAGCGCAATGTCCATCTCGTCGCCATTGCTTGCCCGGAGTACCCGGAACCCCTCCAGCTCGAAGTAGCCGGCCATGAGTTCGAGGCTGGTTGGGTCATCTTCGACAATCAGCACACGCTTGGGCGCATCCATGTGACTCTCCTCACCGTTCACAATCTGTTTACAATTTTCTACAGCTCATTCAAATCAGGAAAACAGCGGATTTACAGCGACCCTTTATCCAACCCTCGACGCAGGTGCAGGCGGACGGTCCGTTGCGCTGTTTTCAGGAGGATTGCGGCATGAAACGGGTCTGGAATTGGCTGAGGACACCCTCCGGGGTGCTGTCGAGCGGCTTTCTGCTCTTCATCGGCGGGCTTCTGGTGGCGATTCTGCTCGTGGGCGGGCATTCTGCCTTGAAGGCAACCGAGACCACGGAGTTCTGTGTCTCCTGTCACGATCTCGCGCCCGCCTATGAGGAGTACAAGCTCTCGGCGCACTATTCCAACGCCTCCGGGGTTCAGGCTGGCTGCCCCGATTGCCACGTTCCGAAGGCCTTTGTGCCCTGGGTGGCAGATCACTACCGGGCAATCGGCGAGGCATACAGTTCGTGGACAGGAAAGATCGACACGCCGGAGAAATACGAGACGCACCGGCTCGAGATGGCGGAGCGTGTCTGGGACGAGATGAAATCCAGCGACTCGCGCGAATGCCGCTCCTGCCATGTCGACCACGCGATGGATTTCGAGAAACAGACCCCGGAAGCAGCCAAGTCGATGCAAGCCGGCTTCGCGAATGGTGATACCTGCATCGATTGCCACAAGGGGATCGCCCACAAGCTGCCGGACATGTCGCAAGGCTACAAGAAGACATTCGAGGACCTGACGGCCAGGGCCGTCGATCAGGGAGCAAAGGCGGACGAGCTCTACGTGCTCAGGACCAAGCCGCATTATGGCAGCGCAGAAGATGCGAAGGCTGGCGACAGCGCCTCCGGTCAGATCCTGGCCGCGTCCCATCTGACAGTTCTGGAACGCGACGGTGAAACCCTGAAAGTGCGGGTTGATGGCTGGCAGCAGGATGGCGTTGACAAGGTGATCTACGAATTGCGCGGGCATCGGATCTTCACCGCGACCGCGAAGAAGAGTGCCGTCGAGCGCATCGAACGGCACGCAACCGAAACCGATCCGGATACCGATCTCGTCTGGCACAAGGTCAGCATGGACGTCTGGGTGGACAAGACGGACCTGCTCGACAATCTCGACGACCTCTGGGCTTACGGCGCCGAGATGAACAACGCGAGTTGCGGGGTCTGTCACGGGGCGGTGCCCGCCGAACACCTGCTCGCCAACCAGTGGATCGGCACGCTCAAGGCGATGGAACGGTTCATCGCCCTCGACAAGGAACAGTACCGGTTCCTGCAGAAATACCTGCAAATGCATGCCAGCGACACTGGCGGCGCAGGCGCGGGTCACTGACCGACCCAAGGGCGGCCCACTTGCAGCCAATGCAAGTGTCCGACCGAAGCCGGCCGGCGGAGGCTCCCGCCGGCCGAACTGTCTTTCGAGAGGCGGCACGCGGCCGCGCCGTTTACAACCTGTTTGCAAAATTTTACAGCCGGTTCACCGCCTTCCGGAACCCTGTTTACAGCGTCGCAATAGGCTTTGCGCATGCGCGCAGCGCTGGAGACGGACCGCCGGGTTCCAACGGAGGTCCATCGCCGCTGCGCCGGGAGAGATAAACCGTATCAGCGGAGGGCGGATCATGTCCGGCAAAGACCATAGACAAATCTCAAGACGCAGCGTTCTGAAGGGCGCAACGGCACTTGGAGCGCTCGGGCTGCTGGCTCCATCGGCCTGGGTGAACCCGGCCCGCGCCGCCGTCGCGGATGGCGAAGTGCTGACGGGCTCGCATTGGGGGGCCTTCTACGCCAAGGTCGAAGGCGGCAAATGGGTGGATGTGCGCCCGTGGGAAAGCGATCCGCATCCCTCGCACCAGCTTCCGGGCATCATGGACTCCGTCATGTCGCCGACGCGGATTCAATATCCGATGGTCCGCCGCGCCTTCCTCGAAGGCGGCCCCGGTGCCGCGCCCGAAACCCGCGGCATGAACGACTTCGTCCGTGTCAGCTGGGACGATGCGCTCGAACTGGTCTCCGGCGAGTTGAAGCGCGTGTCCGACACCTATGGTCCGACGGGCATTTTCGGCGGATCCTATGGCTGGAAAAGCTCGGGCAAGCTGCACAATTGCCAGAGCCTGATGCGGCGGATGCTGAATGTCGGCCTGAACGGATCCTTCGTGAACGCGAGCGGAGACTATTCCACCGGCGCCAGCCAGATCATCATGCCGCATGTCATGGGCACGCTGGAAGTCTACGAGCAGCAGACCGTCTGGCCGGTGGTCGTGGAATCGACCGATGTTCTGGTCTTCTGGGGCGCGGACCCGGTCCGCACCAACCAGATCGGCTGGACCGTGGCCGACCATGATGGCTATGTCGGCCTCGAAGAGTTCAAGAAGACCGGCAAGAAGGTCATCTGCATCGATCCGTGGAAATCGCACACGGCGAAATTCTTCGATGCCGAATGGATCCCGATCCGGCCACATACCGACGTCGCAATGATGCTCGGCATTGCCCATACGCTTTACTCCGAAGAGCTGCATGACGTCGATTTCCTCGACGAATACACCTCCGGCTTCGACAAGTTCGTGCCTTACCTGATGGGCGAGACGGACAACACACCGAAGACCGCCGAATGGGCCTCCGAGATCTGTGAAGTGCCCGCCGAGCAGATCAAGGAACTGGCGCGCCTGTTCCAGTCCAACCGCACGATGCTGTCGAGCGGCTGGTCGATCCAGCGGCAGCACCATGGCGAGCAATCGCACTGGATGCTGGTCACGCTGGCCTCGATGCTCGGCCAGATCGGCCTGCCGGGCGGTGGCTTCGGCCTCTCCTACCACTATGCCAATGGCGGCGCGCCCTCGGCCAATTCGATCGTGCTTCCGGGCATCAGCGACGGTGGCGGAGCTGTGGAAGGGGCTGCCTGGATGACCGATGCCGGCGCGGCGTCGATCCCGGTCTCCCGCGTTGCCGAAATGATCCTGAACCCCGGCAAGGAGTTCAACTTCAACGGCAAGACCCAAACCTTCCCGGAAGTGAAGATGGTCTACTGGGTCGGCGGCAACCCCTTTGCCCACCATCCCAGCACGCAGGAGCTTATCGAAGGCTGGAAACGGCTCGAAACGGTTGTCGTGCAGGACTTCCAGTGGACGCCGACGGCGCGCATGGCCGATATCGTGTTGCCCGCGACCTCGTCCTACGAGCGCAACGACATCGAGAATGTCGGCGATTACTCGGCCCGCGCCATCGTGGCGATGAAGCAGGTGATCGAGCCAATGTACGAGGCCCGCAACGATTTCGACATCTTCGCCGACCTTTCCGAGAAATTCGGCGCGCGGGACAAGTTCACCGAAGGCAAGGACGAGATGGCCTGGATCAAGGGCTTCTACGAGTCCGCCGCCGAACAGGCACCGGCACGTGGCATCGAAGTGCCTGGCTTCGACGATTTCTGGGAGGCCGGGGTCATCGAGTTCGAGATCCCTGAAGCCAACAAGCAGTTCGTGCGCTACGCGGACTTCCGCGAAGATCCGCTGCTTGAACCACTCGGCACGCCGTCCGGCCTGATCGAGATCTTCTCGCGGAATATCGAGAAGATGGGCTATGACGACTGCCCGCCGCATCCGATGTGGCTCGAGCCGATCGAACGGTTGGGAACCGGGTCGAAATTCCCGTTCCACCTCGACACCGCCCACCCGGACTCCCGCCTGCACTCGCAGCTCAACGGCACGAAACTGCGCGAGACCTACGCGGTCGCAGGACGTGAGCCTTGCCTGATCAACCCGGTCGATGCGGAATCGCGCGGGATTGCCGATGGCGATATCGTACGGGTCTTTAACGATCGCGGCGCGATCCTCGCCGGTGCCATCGTCACCGACGAGATCCGTCCGAACGTGATCCGGATCTCCGAAGGCGGCTGGTACAGCCCGGCGGCCGGGGCCGAGGCGGGAACGCTCTGCGAATATGGCGATGTCAACATGCTGACGGTTGGCATCGGCACGTCCAGCCTTGCGCAAGGCAATTGCGGCCACACGGCGGTGGTGGATGTCGAGAAGTTCACCGGCGACGCGGGCGACCCGGTGGTCTTCACCACGCCGGCCGAAGGCTGACATGAAAAATGGCGAGGGCCTTCATCGGCCCTCGCCAACAAGGCGAAAGGCATGAACACGCTTCTGCAATTGGCAACCTCCCCGGGCTTGGTCGCGTTTCGGCGCGGCCTTGCCTCGATTGCGTTCACTGTGCTTCTGGGAGGGTCCACGGCTATCGCCGACCCTCTCTTTGCGTCCTCTTCAATCGCACTGACGGCATCGCCCGCAGAGACCGGTCAGGCCCTCGGCACGGTTGCTGTCGCCGCCAGGATGAAACGCCTGGAAACCCTCGACGGGTTTCATCGCGTAGCGCTGGAAGGATGGGCGCGCGCCGGGGCAGACCGTGTGCTTTTTGCGCTGCCCGGAAAGCGCATCCTGGTGGCGCAAATCTCAAAGAACCACCTCCAGGCGCTTGAACAGACGGGAGAAACCGTCGATCCGGATACCGGGATCGCCTGGAACCGGATGAGGATCGAAGGCTGGATCCCCCAGGCGGCGACGGCGCCGGAGCTTGACCCGCTCTGGACCGCGGCCTGGGACCTCTTCGCAAAACGCTGCACTGTTTGCCATCAACGCCGTGTGCCCGAGCACTACACCGCCAACCAGTGGCGGAGCCTGGTCAAGGTCATGGGGCCGCGCACCGGGCTGCCCAAGGCCGACCAGATGCTCATTCTTGCCTTCCTCCAGCACCATGCCAGCGATACCATCGACCAGGGTTCGGATGTCGGCGACGGCCTCGACACGAACACGGGGAGATAGCGCATGAAAACACTCGAAGCCCTGATCGTGGACAACGAGGACTGGCTGGTCGACAGGGTCGTCTACTACGCGGTCGACCAGGGGTATTCCGAGTACACATCGACACTGCGGGAAGCCTGGCGTGCCTCGATCTGCGGCCTGTCGGATCCCATCCTCGATGCCATCACCACCGCCGACGCGACCTCGAAGCCCAACGCGGGGTTCGGTCGTGCCCGGGAAGCCATCGTGGCCTTTGGTGTGGATCAGGCGCTCAAACATCGCGCGCGCGGTGTCCAGTTGACGGGTTTTCTCGGGCTGCTGAAGTTCTACCGGCGGGCCTATCTTGACCTGATCGACGAGAACGAGATGCCCGAAAAGGATGCCCGGCGCCTGCGCGGCTATCTTCTGGACTTCTTCGACCAGGTCGAGATCGGCCTGTGCGGCGAATGGAACTCGGCCTCAAATGCCGATCGCTTGCGCGACCTCCAGGACCAGACCCGGAGCCTGACAAACGAGAAGAACAAGTACCTGACGATTTTCGAGAGCATCCGGGAGCCGGTCATCCTGCTCGATGCACATCATCATCCCACCCATCTCAACCACGCCGCCCACCGGCTGTTCTGTGGCGAAGTCGCTCCGGGCGCGTCCTATTACGGCGCCTCGAACAGCCCACTTCTGAACGCCCAGATCACCGCAATGCTCGAAGGCGCTTCCGAAGGCGGCTACGATGCGGTGGTCGAAACGCTCGCGGGACCGCGCGAGTTCAACGTCAACACCCAGAAGATGCTGGATGTCAGCCACAAGTTCGACGGTACGGTCATCATCCTGAACGATGTCTCGGAATACAAACTGGCATTGCGCCGGGCCGAAGCCGCCGACCACGCCAAATCGACCTTCCTGGCGACGATGAGCCACGAGATCCGCACGCCGATTGCCGGTGTGCTCGGGCTTGCGCGTCTGCTCAGGGATACCGGGCTTTCAACCGATCAGTCCCGTCACGTGGACGGTATTCTGTCCTCGGGAGAGCTGCTTGCCGGGGTGGTCGGCAACATCCTCGATTTCTCGCAGGGCGAAGTCGGAGGACGGACGCCCCTACCCGAGAATTACGACGTTGCGGAACTGGTACGCCAGGTATTCATGGTGGTGGATCGGCCGGCGGCCGAGAAACAGCTTCGACTGGTGACGGAGATCGCCCCTGACATGCCGCTGCAACTGCGCGGCGATTCCACCATGATACGGCAGGTGTTGCTCAACCTGGTCCACAATGCCGTCAAGTTCACCGAAGAGGGCGAGATTATCGTCCGCGTTGCGCCGCGGCAGCGGGCCGGCGACGATCATCGCGTGCGCTTTGAAGTGATCGACACTGGCGTCGGCCTTCCGGACGGCCCGAGCGCCTGGTTGTTCGATCCCTTCACCCAGCATGACCCCGGCGGGGACTCGTTGAAAGGAGGGGTCGGGCTTGGCCTTGCGATCTGCCAAAACATCGTTTCGTCCCTTGGCGGCGAGATCCGGTGCTGCGCCAATCGCTCGGGCGGCAGCGTGTTCCAGGTGGATATCCCGTTGGAACTGGCCGTTTCGGTCGTCGAACAGGCCGCGCCCCAATGCCACCCCGTCGGGGCAAGGGTTCTCGTCGTGGATGACGACGAGGTCAACCGGTCCGTGGCCGAGGGGTTCCTCGAGAAACTCGGCCATCTCGCAACATCGGTTTCCTCTGCGGCGGATGCCCTCGAACAGCTCCGGTCCGAACCGTTCGACCTCGTGCTCAGTGACAACCGGATGCCGGGCGTGACCGGGCTGGAACTGCTGACGCAGATCCGTTCGTTGCGGATCGGCTCCAATGGAACGGTTCCCGTTGTTATTGTCACGGCATCGGTTGCAGATGTGAAAGCGCGCGCATCTGGCGGGCTGGCACCGGACGGCGTGCTCGGCAAGCCATATGACATAGAGGATCTGTCACGAGAAATCCGCGGCCTGTTGCCCGACCATGGACCGGCGGACGTGCCCGGGATGGCTCCCGGAAAATCGACAGTGCCCACGGCGGACAACGATCTCGCCACACTCAGGGAGCACATGTCCCAGCTCGGCCCGGAACGAGGCCGGCGGATCATTGAGGCTTTCACCGCATCCGCTCCGGCTCGTATCCAGGTCTTGCACGCAGGTGTTGCCACCAATGACTGGCAGGCGGTCTCCTCTGCCGCACATGCTCTTGCCGGCGCCTCTGGAATCCTTGGATTGAACGAGATATCGAAGTCGGCCCGCGAGATAGAAGCCCGAGCCGACAATGGCGATGAAACCCTGTCCCCGGAAGATGTCTCGCGCCTCGAGCACCAACTCCTCGATGTCCAAAGCAAACTTGTCGAGCTGTCTGCAAGGGAATGACGGGCGCTACCCTGACAACGGACACACACGCCGGAAAGACTCATGTGCATGACAAGCTTTCGACCCACGGTGGCTGAGACGTTGCGCCAGAACACGGCGTGAATACTGCCAGACCGCTTGGGCCACGATATGAGGAATTTCAAAGATGCGGAGAACATCACCAGAGGATTTGACCACGCGGCCATAATCGCTTGGTTGTCGCCCGATACTGCTTGCCAAGGCTTCGAGTGACGCTGTTTCCGGGGAGAATAGCGCGTCACCGGACATTGGGATGCCAACGCGGAGATCGATCTTCAAGCTGTGGCGCAGGTCAATGTCGCGCACCTCGCCGCCCTCACCGACAAAGGCCCCCTCGCCTACCTTGGCGAGCGCGCGGTTGATGGCGTTACACTCGACGTGCCAGCGCGCGAGGCAAGACAGCGGGTTCCATGATCCGCAAGCGCCCCGACACAAAGGGTCGGCAGAGACGCCAAACAGGCAACGGCGGAAACCTTCCACGGGAAACCTGGGTGGCAGAGCAGCCCAATCACCCCACAAGCGCGGTTTCGGGAATGCCCTGCAAATGCGCGCCTCTCGGCGGCGCAATTCATCCGGTCGCCCCCCCCTGCCCTCGCCTTTGAACAGGAACGGGTTTTGCCAACCCCTGCTCCGCCTTCTGTGATGTGCGCAGATGCGCAGAACCCTCGGGTTTGCGGCAGTTTTACCCCTCGAAGCGCAGACCTATCTGTTTCTCATCGAAGGCGCAGACAGCGTCGCCACCCAAAACCGCATCAACGACCAAACGCATCAAGAAGGACCATCCTCATGAACCGCATCGCCCTGACCACCGCTCTCCTGCTCTCGCTCTCCGCTCCGGCTTTCGCCTCCGACCAACTCGCCAAGCAGTTGAATGTCGAGCCGGGCGTTTACACCACCGCCGAGCTTGTCTCCCTGCGCAACGCGCTTGAAAGCGACGATCGCGCCGCCGCCAATGCCATCCTCTCCAATCCCGGTGGCTTCGGCAGCGTCGACGCCGAAACGGTTCGCGAGATCGCCCTGCGCAGCGCCGAACAGGATCACGAGCAGGCTGCCGCCAATTACCTCCGCAACGGTGGGGAGATCGGCAATTTCACAGTTTCCACCAAGAGCGGTGTCTCCGCCGGACATGCCCAGCTCGCCGAGTCCCTCGGTGTTGATGCGGCCGACTACTCGCTGGCCGAGTTGGTCAAGCTGAAGTCCGTGCAGTCCTCGGAGAACGGTCGCGACAGCTGACCCTTTCCAAAAGACAGGAACCGCTCAAAGGCCCGTCCCCAAAAGGGGCGGGTCATTTGCATTCAAGACCCTTGATTTGAAGGGACCCGAAACCCTGAAGTGACGAGCGAGGGCTACGGTCCTTGAGCTCTCGATCTTGCCAAGCGCCGCGTCAGGTTGCCCGTTCTCGGTCGAACAGGGTCGCAGGGTTCTGGTTTCAGGGAAAGAGGTCGTCGCCCTATCCTGCCAAAAGGTCGAACGCATCATCTCTTGCGTGGCGACAGGACTTGGCAGACAGGTGATGGCGTTTCGGGCAGAACCATGCGACGGTCTGGTCGTGCAAAGATAAGAACTGCTGTGCCGATCCAGGCGACTGGAAACGCCCCCGGCTTTTTCCGCGCCGCCAGATGTTCCCATGGAAAGCTGCCGCACGGTCGATCATCACCATCCAGCCCCGCGGGGCTGGCGACATCGGATGGCGTTGGGTGACGCATGAAGAAATCGACGCCTGCACGGCAGTTTCAGTCGGCACTATTGGTCGAGGATGCCCGGCCAGTTCTTGCGTCCCGCCACGATGTTGCCCGGAATGTCCTGAGACCAGAGTTCCCGCGCTCGCAAGGATGCATTCAGGAAAAGCCTGTCCTCATGGATCGTCCATGCCTCCGGAATTGTCGGTGCGAGATATCCGAGCGAGGCTGCATATGCGCAGTAACCGCCGAACTCAGGAGCAAATCTTTCCGGTTCCGCTTCGAAAGCCATGGCATTTTCGGCATTCGCGAATTGCCATTCCGCACCTTTCCACATGAGCTTGTTTTGCGCGGACCCGGGAACGGGCTTGCCATCGCTGAAATATCCAACCGGGTCGGTGCCATTGATGGCGATGGGGTTCTGGAACACCTCTGGCTCCTTGGCCAGGGCAAGACCGGGCGTCAGGGCATAGGCGACGGGTGCAGTCGCGAAAAGAGCAAGAGTTTTTCGACGCGTGAACATGGGGGGTCCCCTTTTTGCTGGTCCCTCCACTTATTGCCAAATCGCGCCATCTGTCAGCCGACCTTACCATTGTGTGATCGGTTCGTGAAAACAGTTCAGAGGTCAGGCATCGGAAGTCAGGGTCGCCCCCCGGAAGCCCGCAGGGGGGAAGAACGATGCTTCTGCCCTATTGCGAAATGGTACGGGCGACGCAACCAACGCGGTCACCGGGCGGAGGCGCAGGAAAGTCGCAAATGATTTTCTGTTTGGGTTCAGCAGCTTGGAGACTTCCCTTCGGCCCTTGCTGTTGAAGCCATTCATCCCTGACAAAACAGAGATTCTAAAGAAAGCCTTCCGGGGCCGCTTTCCTGTTTCGGTCTGGGGGCACATTTGGAGCACAGGTCCACCCCGGTCCTCGACGGTTTGTCGAACCAAAGACCCCGCACCGCACCGCACTGCGAGACCTTCGCAGGTTCTGGTGGCAACCGTCCTAGAAGTTCTGGGCCTTCTTTGCTTCTTTCCATCCCTCACGCATGGCTGTATCCGTGCAGTTTGCATTTCTTAGCGAGCCTGGCGTGTAGCCAGCCTCTCCACATTTCTCACTGTAATACTGCTGAATCTTTGCAGGAGACGTCGACCGGAACCACTCGTAGCTTTCGGGGGTTGAACAACCGCAAAGCAAACAGGTCGCAACGATCAACAACAGATTTTTCATGGTAGCTCTCCCGCCCAAAGTGGGCTTTTGCGCACGCGCCGTTGTCCATCAGCCACTTCGACCAGTTGATCCAACGTTCGTCAAGCGACCACGCCGTTTGCTTGCGCGCCCCCCTCTTGCACGGGAGACACTCAAAGTTTGAGTGGTGATGATCCAGACGCAGGAAGGCGCGCGGGTTTCGTCTTCAAGGCTGTTGAAATTGCCCCCTCCCCGACACGGCGCGTGCAACTCTCTTTCGGGCGGTTCAGAGAGACCAAGGGAGACGCTCGGTCTTGGCCTGGAACTCCCCAAGGGTCGAACCCGTCCCGCTTTTTGGCCCTCACCCGCTGTGCAGAGCTTGCGGTAATTCGCTGTGTTTGCAGCGTCCCAGCCCTTGCTCGTCCATAAGCGGCCCTCTCGCAAGAGACCCTGCCATTCGTTGAAGAATGTACGAGGGTTACAGAATCTACGCCCCTGGATCCGCATTCGGTGCGCGCGTCGGGAGGATCCCGGCGCGCGGCTGGCACGGGATCACTCGGCCGGGACGAGGTCCGGGAAGGTCCAGCTGCCATCGAGGATCTCTGCGCGCGGTTCGTAAAGCCGGATCAGGTAGTTCCAGCCCGGCGTGACCGGGATGCAGTTGATCCGACCGTCGTCGCAGCCACCGAAATGGAGCGTGTAGGAACCGTCCGGGTTCGGTGTGGCGGAGGTGTTGTTGTAGCTGTTGCGGCCAAGATCGTTGGGTTCGAGATAGCCTTCGGCATTGTACACCGTGATCGACCAGAACGCGTCCACCGGCACGTCCTTGAACGTGACCGTATGCGGGGTCTGGCCGTCATTGGCGTCAACGCTGTCGACAATGGCGCTCGCAGTCGTGGCGGGCTGTCCTCCCCATCCGGCCATTGCGCCGACCAGGTGATCGATCGGCATCACCTCGTCCTTGCGTCCGAAGGCATGTTCGACGCTGAAACCGACCGCGCCAGCCAGATCACTCAGGGCTCTGCGGGCCTCGGCAAGCTCCTCCAACTCCCAGTCCGGAGCCTCGAACGGTCCGCTGCCGCCGCCCGTGAAGGCAAGCCCGTCCTGCGCGGCATGCGCGCGCGGCAGGTCTTCCGGGTCGCCGGCATCGACGAAGGTCCGGAACAGGATATAGGCAAAGCGCGTGCCCACCTCCTCCTCGGTCAACTCGTAGCTGCCGGGCTGGGACTCGACGAAGTTATAGTGGTCCTGGCTGATCACCAGCATCGACTGGAAGCGGCCATCGGTTTGCGGAAGGGTGACCGTGGCCGGCTCCGCAAGGTCCAGAATGACGGCGGAATAGAGCGTGTCCTGATTGGCGCGGATGATCGGCTGGAAGCCATCGGCTTTCACGGTGTCGCGTTCATGGGCGAACACGCCGGTCCCGATCCCGTAGCCGTCCAGCGTCGCACGGATCATGGTGTCGGATTCGGCGCGCACGAGGTTTTCCAGTGTGATCTCCTCGGCCTGGGCCTGGAACGGAACCAGGAGAGTGGTTATCAGCAGCAATTTCTTCATCGTCTTCATCTCCCAAGGGGTCAGTTCAGCGGCGTCGCGGTGGGGAAGGTCCAGCTTCCGTCGAGCACGTCCGAGCCGGGACGGTACAGCCGTACGGTGTAGTTCCAGCCTTCCATGATCGGCAGGCAGTTCACCCGCCCGTCCTCGCAGCCGCCCAGGTGAACGGTCACACCACCATCGTCGCTCGGCGTGGCGCCGACCGAGTTGACATTGTAGGCGCCCAGCGGGTTCGGCTCGAAGAAGCCTTCGGCATTGTAGAGGCTGAGCGACCAGAAGGCGTCCACCGGCACGTCGGCCGGCACGTCGATCCTGTATTCGCCCACCGGCAGCCCCGGATCGACATTGAGATAGAAGGCTTCCGCTTCGGGCAGCCCGCCCCATCCGACCGCGGTGCCGATAAAGTGGCGCAGCGGCTCGACCTCGTCTCGGGCGCCGAAGACGCGGAAGCTGTCGGGCGCGAAACGGCCGATCTCGATCGCTGCCCGCAGCAGGCCGTCGAAGCTCTCCTCGTCGTAATCGGGCATGATGAAGGGCCGGCTTGAGGCGGCCTCGATCGTCATTGCGTCCTGGATGGCGTTCACCTCCGCGACATCCTCTGGATCGGCCGCGTCCACGAGCATACGCAGAAAGACGACCACATAGGGTGTATCGAAACGCTGCATGTCGAGCTGGTAGGTGCCACCGCCGGAAAACACCTCGTTGATATAGTGGTCCTGGTTCACCACCATCGCGGTCATGTACCGCGTCCCGGCATCCGGAAGGGTCAGAACCGCGCCCTCGCTGATATCGACGACGACAGTGCTGTAGAGCGTGTCGCGATTCATCCGGATCGTCGGCTGTTGTTCGACCGGGGTCGGTTCGCGGAAATGGAAGAAGCGGTTCACCCCGCCGGCCAGGCTGACGTATTTGTCCAGTTCGATATCGGTCGCGGCCCGGGTGAAATTGTCGATATTGACCGGAATCTCGCGCGCGTCGAGCAACGCGGTCAGCGGGTTGCCGGAAATCTCGGCCATGGCCGGCATGCCCGTCACTGCCAAAAGGCAGCTCAGGCAGGAGTGGATGGGCAGGTTTTTCAGCATGGGATCCTCGTTTGGTTCTGTCCGGGACGGGGTAATCCGAGGCCCGGCTGGTTCTGTGCCCCGTGGCGAGGCGGTTGCGATTTGAACGGCGTGTTCAGAAACGGAAGGTCGCGCCGAGATCTTCGAGGACGTCCGCACAGGAAAGGTCTGCATCGACAGGTGCTTATCCGGGGAGGACACCCTGTTCCCCCGCGAGTCCCGACAGCCAGGCATGGGGCGTGACCTGGGAACGCCAGCCGGAAAGCCCCTGCGCGCTTGCCGCGTCCGAACAGATCAGCGCTATCTCCGAAATCACGCAAACACCGTGCCGCATTTCAACCATGCCTCTCCCAGCATTTTCCCGCCCTACGAGTGATTTAACATGGCCCAACCGGTCATTTTGCGACATAATGGCGATATGCGCGTTCCGATGACGCATCTTTTCGAACTCACCCACGTGGTCGCACTTCTCGATGACCTGGTGCACCCGTCCGTGGTCGATCGCGCGCTGAGGAAGGCCGATATCGACCGCGGCTTCCTCAGGACTGCCCCCTGTTTCCTGCCCTATTCCATCGAGGCCGTGGTTCTGGAATCGGTGGCCCGTGACATGGGCGAGGCCCATCTCGGTGCGATCCTTGGCAACAGGTTCGATTACGGTGCCTACCGGGGCTACAGCACCTATGTTCTCGGTGCGAAGGACCTCGCCTCGGCGCTCGCACGCGGCAGGCAGGCCCTGCCACTGCTGCATCCCGGCTCTCAGCTGTCCCTCGAACGAGAGGACGGACAGCTTGTACTGGGTTTCCTGTCCGGGCTGTCCAACGTGGTCGGACACAGGCATCTCGACGAGGCGGCGATCCTCATCATGGCGCAAGTCTGCCGTGCCTTTCTTGGTCCGGGTTGGAGGCCGGAATGGATCGAGCTGTCATCGCCGAACCAGGCCAGCCGCTCCGCTCTCGGAGACATGCTGGACACACCGGTGCGGGCGGGCCGGGGCGTAACGGGGTTTGCCCTCCGTTTCCGGGATATTTTCGTCCGAAACCCCACCCCGCCCAAGGCCAATGACGTCCGAACCCTGGATGATCTGGTGGTCGAGATGGGGGTGGAGCCGCAGAAACGGATGGAGCATGTGGTCCGGGATGCGCTCCGGTTCCAGTTCGCGGCTGGCGACATATCGGAAGAGGCGGTTGCACGGCGCCTTGCAATGGGCCCGCGCACACTCCAGCGCGCGCTGCGCAAGGAGGGCACGTCCTTCAGGGAGCTGCGCGCCCGGATTGTCGCGGATCGCGCCAGCATCCTTCTTGTTGAAACGGATCTTGGCGTCGAGGCGATTGGAACCTCTCTGGGTTACGAGGAGCCCAAGAGCTTTCGCCGCGCCTTCCGTGCGGCAACCGGCCTCTCCCCGAGCGCTTTCCGAGCCTCCCACGGACGCGCTCCTGCTTGAGCCGGCCCGGAAAGGACTGCCGGCCGCTGCTTGCTGGCATCCGCAGGCGGCGGGGGACCATGCTGGGGCGACGCCGCACGTGACGGCGGGGATGGGTCGGCAGGTCCATTGTCGAAAGGCTCCGCGCCGTCCCTCCCTTGAACCAACCCTGGTCGTCCACGCAGCGCGGGTCGGCTTCCCATCCTTCTTGACGCTTCCTGAAATGCTGCACCGAAGGCACGACGCGAACGCCTGCGTCCACCGCGAACGGCCCGGTGCCGCTCTCTGTTTGCGGGATCGTCTAGTGCGGGTTTCTCGGTCATTCGGGGACCTGGTTCTCTACGAAGTCGGCGGTTGCCGCTTCCTGATGGCGTCCGGGAGCTGATCGGCCAAAATGTCATTCGCGAAGTGAGCACCTGCTCATCCGGCGGCTTTGGATTGGCTTGATCCGCCTCCGTCCCGAAGGACGTCAAACCCGCCCGGGCTCTCCCAGGCAGGGATCATTTTGGTGTCAGGTGATGGCCTCCTGCGTTGGGTTGAAGACGGTAGCCGTATTCGTTCAGCGTGAGCTTCACCTCCTGGCGGCCACCGTAGAAATCGGAATAGGCCTCCTTGACATCGATCCGGTCCAGCAGCCGTGACAGGACTTCGGACGCCGCCGCCTCGATCTCTCCGAGATCACTCCCCGAGACATCGATGTCGATGTCATTGCCACCCGGGCCTGCCTCGTTCTGGGCAAAGCTTACCTGGTGCAGGTCCGGAAGCGCGCCGGATTCCGCGCGCCAGACCTGCAGGACCTCGTCGGCACTGACATTGCTCTTCGCGGCTTCCAGCAGGTCGACGGTCACCGTCGCGGTGTTCGAGCCATTGTCGTTGACGCTCGAGTTGGAGCCGTAGCTGACGAGGACACGTTCGACCAGCGGTGCGCCGCCATCGGTGTCGGGGGTGAATTGCGCATCCACCCGTTCGAGGCCAGCGAGGATCTGCTCGACATTGGCCGCCGTGCGATCGCGGGCGATCCCGGAAGTCAGCGCGATCTTCGCTTCGATCGTGTCGCCTACCACCTCCGGAAACCCGACCACCTTGACCTGACCGGAGGCGACCAGCCCGATCGAAAGGATGAGCGCGCCCAGAACGCTGCCGATGGTCAGGTAACGGACCCGCGCCAGCGCTGCGGCAGTGGGAATGACGCCCCCCTCCTTGAACCGCTCCAGCACCCGCGCAGCGGGGCGTTCCGTGTGCTCGGCAGGTGTCCCGGTCCCGATACGGCTCAGGTGATGCGGCAGGATCAGGAAGCCTTCAAGCAAGGACAATGCCAGCGTCATCAGCAGCACCATCGGGATGTATTTGAGGACCTGTCCCAAGTCCCCGTCGAGGAACATCAGCGGGCCAAAGACGCAGGCCGTGGTCAGAAAGGAAGACAGTACGCCCGGCATGATCTCCTGCCTGCCGCGCCAGGCCGCTTCCTTGCCGCCGACGCGGGTGGGCCACTTGTCGATATTCTCCGCGATGACGATGGAATCGTCCATGATCAGCCCGACCGCCATCAGCAGCGCAATGAGCGTGAAAATGCTGATGGTCACGCCGAGGGCGTTCATCAGGAACAGCCCGCCGAGGAAGGACACCGGCAGCGCGGCCGAGATCCAGAGCGCCTCCTTGAGCGTGAAGAACATCCACATCACCGCAAAGACCAGCGCCACGCCCATCACGATATTGCTGACGATGAGGGAAAGGCGTTCCTCGACGATCTCGGTCATGTTGTTGATGACGGTGATCTCGAACGGCTCCGGCCGGGCCGCGCGCTCCTCCTCCAGGATCGCCTCGACACGTTCGAAGATGCGGATGGAATCGCCTTCCGACGCCTTCATGATCTGGATTGTCGCCGTCTGCGCGCCGTTGATGAAGCCTTGCGTGTTCTCGTCGCTGTCGACGATCCGCACAGTCGCGAGATCGTTCAGCCGGACGATGCCGCCATTCTCATTCTGCAGCACGATCAGGTCTTCGAGATCGGCAATCGAGCGGCGCACATCCGAATAGCGCAGCACAAGGCTCTTCTCGGTGGTCTCGACCTCACCCAGCGGTTGCTGAAGCGAGCGGGCATCGATCGCATCGACCACGTCCTGGCTCGACAGCCCGTAGCGGCGCAGGTCCTTGTCATCGAAGGTCACGCGCAGCTCGCGGTCGGTCAGCCCCGACACGGTCGCTTCGGTCACACCGTCCACGCCCTGGAGCGTGCTGGCCAGCTCGTCGGCATATTCCAGCAGGCCCTGCTTGCCGTCGATCCCGGAGATGGCGATCTGGGCGATCATCTCGGTGCGCCCGCCGCGCTCGATGGAGGGGGTCTCGGCATCCTCGGGGAAGTCGTTCACTCCGGAAACGGCGGAGGAGACGTCGTTGTAGAACTGGATGATATCGCCGCCGGTCTCCAGCTCGGCGGTCGCCGCGGTCCGCCCGTCGACGGAGAGACAGTCGAACGCCTCCAACCCGACGGTGCCGGAAATCGCATCCTCCAGCCGGGTGCAGATATCCTCGTCCACATCGACGGCCGAGGCGCCGGGACAGGAGATGGACACCAGAACGGTGGAGGCGGTGGTGTCGGGAAAGGTCTCACGTTCGATATTGCTGACGGTCGCGAGACCGAGAATGCAGATCAGCGCCATCAGCAGGTTGGACGCGACGGGGTGACGGGCGAACCAGGCAATCATGTTACTGCTCCGCCGTGGGCATGACAGGGTCCAGCGCCATGCCGATCACCGGCGGGGACGGCTCGCTCAGCACCAGCCGTTCGCCACCCTCCAGCCCGTTCAGGATGATGGCGCCCTCGCCGATGGAGGGGCCGACCTCGACGCGGATTTGGCAAGCCGGTCATGTGCATCCGCGAGGTAGACGAAGGCAGCGCCATCGTCGCCATAGCGCAAAGCGCTGCGCGGAACGACGATGGTGTTCTCGATCGGTTCCAAGCTGAAGATGACCGAGACAAAAGCCCCGGATTCGAGCCGTGCGCGTTGCAGGTCTGGCTGCCCGATTGTCGGATCTTCGACCCGGACGACAACGCCCATCGTCGCGGTGTCGGCGTCGAGCGTGCCGCGCATGCGTTCCAGCTGCGCCGGCCTTGACATGATTCGGTTTCCGAGCGAGACGCGTACCTCGGCCGACACGCCCGTCTCCGTCAGGAACCCCATGACCCGGGAGGGGTCTATGCCCTCGGCGGGGATTTCGACCTTGCCGCGCGTCGACATGAAGATCGGCGCGAAGGTTGTCGGTTGGACTTCGGCGGTCACTTCGGCGGCCGAAGTGTCGTCCAACACCAGCAAAATGTCGCCGGTACGGACGAACTGTCCGGCCTCGACGCCAATCTCCGAGACCCGGCCGCGGAATGGCGCCGAAATCGTCGCCTTCTCGATCGACCGCTCGGCTTCACGCAGCTCGGACATCCGCACCGCGCGTGTCGCCTCCAGGCTTTCGCGCTGAGCGGGATAGAGCGCCAGCGTGTTCTCGAGGGTGAGTACCGAATTCGACTGTTCCAGCAGGGTTTCCTGCGCGGCATCCAGCGCGGCTTGTGTCGAGGCGCCGCGTTCGACCAGCGAGGCGACGCGGTTATGTTCGTCCTGCGCCACGGCTTTTGTCCGTTCCTGCAACTCCAGTGTCTTGCGGGTGTATTCTTCCTGCCGTTCGCTCTCGCGCAGCTGGACCTCGACCGAGGTGATGTTTGCCTGGGCCTTCGGGCGGGCAAGCTCGTAATCCGTCAAGTCGATCGCAAACAGCACATCGCCGGCGTCGACGGCGCTGCCGACGGCCAGGTTCCCGGGGATCGTGTCGATCCGCCCCTCGACCTCTGAGACGGCCGACCAGTCCCGGACCGGCTCGACCCATCCATAGCCGACGACACTGGCCGAGACGGGTTGCGGCAGGATATCCATCGCGCGGACCGCGAGCCGGGTTTCTTCGTGACGGGTGACGTCCTCGGGCTGTTCCCGTGTCATCCAGTTGAAGCCGAGCACGGCAATCACCAGCGGGGGCAGGATCACCCAAGGGCGGAAGTCGATCAAGCAGCCCCGACCTTGGCTACATCAATTGGGACCTCGGCGCGCCTTGCCGTTTGACGCTGAACGGGGCAGCGATGGGCGCAGCGCGGGTTCGCAAAGTGGCGCCAGCAGATTTGGCGCAGCAGATGTCACTCCCGCGACGGCAGGAAGCTTATGGTCACGAAACTGAGGACGGCGCAGGTGAGGGAACAGAGGATCAGCGGCAGCGCCGTGCCAATGAAGGCCTGCCCGACAGGGATCGAGATCAGGACGGCGAGAATGGTGCTGATCGCTCCCACTGCCGAGGCTGCCAGCCCGGCGAGATGGCCCACAGGCTCCATCGCCAGCGCTGTCGAGTTTCCCGCGATCAGCCCATTCTGGAAGAAAACCCCGACGGAAAAGACAAGGAAGACGACGAAGCCGGCATTCCCCGAGAGCCCGGCAACGCCAAGGAGCAGCACGGCCAGCGCGGAGAGGACGATCTGCAGCATCACCATCGCGTTGATCATGAAGCGCATGCCCAGCCTGTTGACCAGCCTGGCATTGATGAAACCAGAGCTGGACGCCAGCAGGGCGACCCCCGCAAACCAGAAGTGGAAATGCGCTCCATGTCCGTAGGTGATGTCGAAGATCTGCTGGACCGACGAGATCATCGCGAAAAGCGTTCCGAAGGTCAGCACCTGGACGATGATGGCGACGATCATCACCCGCATCGACAGCAGGTAGCGCGTATTGGCCAGCAGGCTTGCGGGCCGGAGCGGTGTCCGTCTTTCTATCTGCAGTGTCTCGGGCTGGCGCAACCCGAACCAGATCGCGCCGATCGCCGATACGATCGTGAAAGCGATGAAGATCGCCCGCCAGCCGGCCAGATCGATCACCTGCGCCCCGAAGGTGGGCGCAATGGCCGGGACGATGGAAAAGATCATCATGATCAGGGACGAGATCTGCGGCGTCCGGCGTCCCGAGTACAGGTCCCGCACGATGGCCAGGCAGACTGTCCTCCCTGCCGCGAAACCGAAACCCTGAAGGATCCGCCCGGCCAGCATGACCTCGAGCGACCCGGCCTGCCAGCATATCATCGCCCCGGCGATATAGACCCGGAACCGCCAAGGATCACCGGCTTGCGCCCCCAGGCATCCGACATCGGCCCGGCAAACAGGGTGCCGACGCCCAGCCCCAACAGGAAGAAGGCGACGATCAACTGCGCCCGGTTGGGCGAGCCGGTCGAAAGCACGGCGGCTATCTCCGGGAAGGCCGGCAGCGAGGCGTCGGTGGAGAAGGCGACGATCGCCATCAACACCGCCATCAGCGCGACGAATTCCGTCAGCCGCAGCGCCGGTTTGGGCGTGGTTTCTGCCGGCTCATGGGGTGCGGCGGCCTGGATGTCTGTCATTGTGCGAATGCCTCTTGCAAGTATCTCGTCGGGCTGGACAGCCGGCGTATCTGCGAGGCGGAATGGGGATTTTCCGCAAGAAAGGCGCGGGGCGGCGTCCGGGGGCGAGACGGCAGAGGCGGGCGGACAGCCCCAGTGTCCTCCGGGTCAGATGGGCACTTCTTGCGTTGCCTGTTCGGAGCGGTCCATGACGCATGCGTAGTCGATGTTGTCGAAGCAACTGGCCGGCACTTCCGTGTCGAGGCCGGCGGGAAGCCCGTGTTTCACAACAACGCCAATGGCAATGACGAACGCGCGAAGTGCCAGGGGAATCCGGAGTTTCGGTGTCATGGGCGATCTGTTCACGAGCGGTGTGTCAGCCGATTGGCGCGGAAGCGGGTGCCTGTCCGGAAGGCCATATCGCGATCTCTACCGCGCAAACAGGCACCGGGACGCATGTTGTCCGCGCATGAATGCGACGTATCGTGACGGTGGATGCCCTGGTGTCATGTACCCCGTTACGAGGTTGAGCCGACACCGCGACCGATACGAAAATCGTGATCTCTCCGACAGGTGCCGCGGAGGGCGGACCTGCAGCATCGCCGCAAGGACGCCGTGCGCATCAGGGAGCGCTGTCTGGACGTTCCCGGGCAGTTCCAGGGCGCATGGGCAATGCGTCCTTGATGCATTTCAGCATGGCCTGGACCTTGTCCGTCCGGTTCAGGTCGACATGGGTGACCAACCAGAGCCGGATGAACCAGTCCGGCTGCGACGGCAGAACCTGATGCACGCCCGGATATTCGCGCGCCAGATGTTCCGGCAGAAAGCCGATTGCCGCGCCGGCGAGAATCGCGGCCTGCTTGGTCCGCACATCGGATGTCCGCAGCACAACCCGGTCCTCGGGTGCGATCCGGGACAGCCAGGCCTCGACCGCGGAGTCGCCCCTGCGGTTCGGAATTCCGATGAATTCATGCGTGCCGAGATCCGTCGCGTCCCGCGGGAGACCACGGCGCCGGACGTAGCGCTCATGGGCATAGAGGCCGAAACCGACCCGCTCGAAATCCTGGATGACATAGTCGTCCTGGTCCGGTTTTGCTCCCCCTCGAAGGGCAACATGCGCCTCTCCATATTCGAGTTTGAGCAGCTCTTCTTCCGCCAACAAGGTGACATGCGTCTTGGGGTTCTGTTCGCGGAATTGCATGATCGGCGACATGAGCCACCCGGCCAGGGGCGGCGACGAGGTGATGATGATTTCGCCGGTCAACTCGGTGTCACGCACTCGGGTGCGGCCGGTAAAATCCGCCGCCATCTCGTCGGCGCGCCCCATGACGGAGAGCAGTTCCCGGCCGGTCTCGGTCTGGACATAGCCGCGGCCATGGCGCTGAAAGAGCTTGGTGCCTAGATGGGCCGCGAGGGCATCGATGTGACCTTTCACGGTCGCGCGGTGCACACCAAGGGTTTCGGCGGCTGCGCTGACCGTTCCCAGCTTTGCCACAAGATATGCCGTTCGAATCTCGACCCACTTGTCCATGGTCAACTCCCGTTGTCCGGCGGAGCCAAACGTCGCATCCATGCGTCAACAATCGGCATATGGCGCAACTGCGCGCATCCCTCGCCGTCCGGGCGATGGCGCTGGAGCCCTCGCGCGGTCAGCAACGCCCCGGAGGGTCCCCAGGCTTCGTTGTCCAGCGCGATCCGCAGCGAAGGTCGTGTGTCCACCCCCGGTGTCGGTTCCCGCGACTGCGAGGAGCGGTTCTCGCATAACCGGAAGTGACCGAGGCGAACGGCCCCAGGGAAATGTTCGAATGCCACATCGCGCGCCACAACTCGGCAGCTTGCGGCGACATTGCATGCCGGTCCCGGGGTGGTTCGCATTGGCCGGATTGCCGACGTGGCCGACGATTGGAATGCGGGCCATTCACATTGGCGTTGGCGACACTTCCGATTGGGCGAAGTCTGCGATATTGCCATCCCTGACCCAGGGCATGCCGTCTGCGGTGCCTCCCAGGCAGCGATGCCTAGAGAATCGGAATGAGGAGTTCATCAATGCTGGTTCGTCGCCTATCCCTTGCGATGCTTCTCACCGCCGGAATGCCGGCCGTGGCGTGGGCACAATCCGCCCAGGATGACCCACAGGAACTGGTTCTCGAGTTGAACTCGATGCAGGACGTCCCGGGGGCGTGCCGGTTGAGCTTCCTGGCCCAGAACGGGACCGGGGCAGAGATCGACAAGGCCGTGTTCGAGACGGTGGTATTCGACCGGTCGGGCGCTGTGATGAGCCTGTCCCTCTTCGATTTCCGCGACCTGCCAACGGATCGGCCGCGCGTGCGGCAGTTCGATCTTCCCGACAGGACGTGTGACTCCATCGGCAAGGCCCTGATAAACGGCGCGAACACCTGTATCGTCGACGGGGTGGAAAGCGGCGTCTGTGACAAGGCGCTCACGCTTGAAAGCCGCATTTCTGTGGAGTTGCTTGGATGAACGTCCTTGCCGTTTTTCGCGAAGTTCTCGCCCTTGGCGGTCCGGTGATCGCGATCCTGTTCGTGATCTCGGTGCTGACGCTGGGCGTCACCTTCTACAAGGTCTGGCAATTCTCCGTTTCCGGGGTGGGCCGCCACAAGGTGCTCTCCGAGGCACTGGCGGCTTGGGATGCGGGAGACCGGCTTTCGGCGCAGGCCCGTCTCGCCGATAGCAGCAGCTACCTCGCTCCGCTCGTGGGGTCCGCGATGACCGCCTCGAGCCAGCCCGGGCTTGACGAGCGGCTCGATGCCGAAGCCGGGGTCGCGCTCGCTGGGCTCGAGCGCGGGTTCCGGTTTCTTGACACGGTTGCGCAGATTGCGCCCCTTCTCGGGCTTTTTGGCACCGTCCTTGGCATGATTGACGCGTTTCAGAACCTGCAGGCAGCCGGTTCCTCGGTCGATCCGTCCCTGTTGGCGGGCGGCATCTGGGTCGCCCTGCTGACCACGGCGGCCGGGTTGGCCGTGGCAATGCCGACCTCGATGGTGCTTGCCTGGTTCGAAAGCCGTACCGCGCGCGAACGGGTCTTTGCGGACAAGGCGTTGCGAACCATCCTGGTCCCGGGCCGGAGCGATCCCGCGGCAATATCCCTGCATGCGTAACACCGCTCCCTTCGTCCGGCGCCCGGTGTCGCTGACCCCATTGATCGACGTGATCTTCCTGTTGTTGCTGTTCTTCATGCTGTCTTCGACCTTTTCGACATTTGGCGAGATCGAGCTGAGTTCGGCAGCAGCCGGGTCGGCGGCCCCGAGCGAGGTCACCGAGCGCGCCTTTGTGCAGCTTGGCGCCGAGCGGCTGGTCCTGAACGGCACGCCCATGGCGTTGGATGACCTGGCCGCCCAGGTTGAGGCCGGGCAGGTTCTGGTGAGCCTCGACGCCGACGCCTCGGCTCAACGGCTGACGGATCTGTTGGTGCGGTTCCGCGGGCGGGACGAGGTCTCGCTCGTGGTGCTGGAGTGAGCGCATGATCCGCCCTGCCCCCTCCCGCCGGAAGCGCGACGCGACCATCTCGTTGATCAACGTCGTTTTCCTGATGCTGGTGTTCTTCCTGATCGCGGGAACGGTCGCGCCGCCGCTCGACCCCGACCTGGAGCTTGTGGACACGTCCGGCCTCGAAGGCAGCGAGCCGCCGGACGCGCTTGTGCTGCACGCAAACGGGGAACTGAGCTATCGCGGCAGTCCCAGCGACCCCGCGACCTACATGGCTGGCCATGACACCGGGCCAGTGCGGATCGTTCCCGACCGCAATGCGCTTGCGCCGCGCCTGATCGAGGTCACCGGCAGCCTTCGTCGCCTTGGCGCCTCTTCCGTCATCCTTGTGACCGAGCAGGCCCTCGAGTGATACGGAGATCGGCAGCAATTGCGACGGTGGCCGTTCTGTTGTCGTTGTTCGTGCATTTTGTCGTTGTGGGCGTCACCTTTCGCGATCCGCCCGAGCGCCCTGCGGAGGCTGCGGCGCCCGACAATGCTGCATTGGGCAATACCTTCGACGACGTAGCGGACACCCAGTCCGACCCTGTCGAGCCGGAGCCCGCCTCTGTCCCGGACCCTGCCGTCCAGCCGCCAGCCGAGCCGGAGCGCGTCGAACCACCGACCTCTTACGCCCTTGTTGCCTCGGACAATCCGCAGGAAACCAACTCGCCCGACACGGGCTCGGCGGAGGTCGTGCAACCGGACATGATCGAACCGACCGAACCGCCGTTGGGCGATACCCCTGAGCCGGGAGCGGTGGAACCGTCCGGTGGGGACGACAGGGCGTTGGCAGACACCCCCGTCCTGTCATCCGTTGAGCCCGAAACCGCCGAAACGGCCCCGGCTGCGTCGGTCGCTCTCGCGCCGACACCGGAAGCGCCGGAGCCGCTCGCCGCAGAGCCGGATCAGGTCGCACCCACCCTGCCCGTTGCTTCAGCTTCCACCCCCGAAGCGATCCCGGTCATCCCGGCGACCCGAGAGACGGTCGACCCTGCTGTGCCCGAGACAACCGTCGAGCCTGCCCCTGACCCGTCCGAAACCGCGGCGACCGAAACAGGGTCCGGCGAATCCGATCTGGCAGTCACTGCTTCGTTGCGACCAAGGCTTGCCCCCGAGCGGCCATCAGCACCGCCTGCAGCGCAAACCGGATACCGACGAGATCCAGATCTGGTCATGGAATCGCCGCTGACCGTCTATCAACGCACCGGAGTCTTCGGAGGCTCGGCCAGTCCCCAAGGTTCGCGTGGCCCGGGAAACTCCAACGTGACGAACTACGCCGGTCAGGTTCTGGTCCACCTCAACCGAACTCCCAGCGTCCGCGTTCGGACCCCGGGAACCGCCCGGGTTACATTCGAGATCAATCGAGACGGAACGCTGGCCTGGGTCACCGTCAGCAACAGCACCGGAACGCACGAGTTCGACAGCCTGGCCAGAGAGCAGGTTCGACGCGCGGTGCCTTTCCCCCGCCCCCCGGAGGGCGCCAACCGAAGGATAAGCTTTTCATTTCGGAGCAATTGACCGGAGACAGCCCGGCTCTCGAAGCCCTTCTGCCCTCCGGGTATTCCGGTCATCAGGATGGTCCCCGGGTCCTTGCGTGCCGCAAAGCCGACAAGCGTCAATCGGCGTGTCTGCTTGCCGGCCAGGCGCGCCTTCGGCACGCTCGCGGCAACGGTCGGCGCTCCGCTCTCAATGATTGCGGCTGCGACTGCGAATTGTGGTGCCCGCCTCCACCGGGGTGAGCGACGCGAACCACCCGAAGCCGGCCTTCAGACCAAGAGTGGCGGAGGTCCGGTTTCCCGCGGCCCGGCAGGGTGGCGTTCGTGCAGCATATGCTCGGGCAGCTGAAAATAGCGGCGGCCCAATGATCTCGCTCAAGACCAACAAACGCGATTTCTGGTAGGCTCACGGGCGACCGTTTCGATGAGTTGGAGGGGGCAACGATGACACGGACAGAGGAATACGCGCGCGCCAGACAAAGAGCCGAGGCGAAATACGGCTTTTTCGTTCATGCGGGGGTCTATGTTGCGGTCATGGTGCTGCTGGTGGCCATCAACGTGTTCACGTCGCCCGGCGCACCCTGGTCCATCTGGCCGATGATGGGTTGGGGGCTGGCAGTCGCGCTGCATGGTATCCGGGTTTTCCGGTTGGGTGGCAAAAACACCATTGTCGATGCATTGACCGAAGACGAGCTACGGCGCTCGGGAGCTGACAGACGCAACGACGGCACGTAGCGAATGGTCCCGGCGCGATGACCGAGCGTACGTTTGACATCGTTTTATGGGGAGCAACCGGGGCCACGGGCCGCCGTGCCGCGCATCATTTGGTGAGACGGTGCGGTGACGGCCGCCTCAACCTGGCAATTGGGGGGCGAAACCGGGAAAAACTGGACGCCCTACGCGACGATCTGCCGAAGGCGGGCGCTCCTCCTGCAATTCTGGTCGGAGACAGCCATGACACCGTATTCATGGGAGCAATGGCTGCCCGGGCGCGGGTGGTTGCGTCGACAGCCGGGCCATTTGCGCTCCATGGGAGCGAGCTTGTCGCGGCCTGTGTGGAGAACGGCACGCATTATTGTGACCTGACCGCCGAGCCGCAATGGATGCGTGCAATGATCGACGCGCATCAAGGAAAGGCACGCGCAACGGGCGCCCGGATCGTGCATGCCTGCGGGCACGACTCGATTCCGTCCGATCTCGGAGTGCAGTTCCTGCAGGAGGCGGCGCTGGCGCGTTATGGCCAGCCGTGCAAACGCATCGCAACACGGGTGACGCGGATGAAGGGCGGCTTCAGCGGTGGCACTGCCGCGAGTTTCCTCAACGCCATGAGGCTGCGCGAGACAGACCCGGATTTCGACCGGCTGTCAGCGGACCCCTATGCGCTCTGCCCCGAAGGCGAACGCGAGGGCCCGGACGGTCCGGATCGCATGATGCCGCTTGAAGTGGGTTGGGATGGCGACCTGCAAGCCTGGACCAAGCCCTATTTCATGGGGCCGATGAACTCCAAGGTCGTGCGGCGCAGCAATGCAATCATGGACTACCCCTATGGTCGCGGCTTCAGCTACCAGGAAACCGGCCTGACACGGAGCGGGATTGGCGGCTGGTTGGCCGCGATGCGCGATACGGTACTGGGTCGCCTGCTCCTGACCGCCATGGCGATCCCGGTGATGCGGGACCAGCTCGAACGCCATGTGCTGCCAAAATCCGGCGAAGGGCCGAGCAAGGAGGTCCGCGAGTCCGGCTCGTATGAACTGGTCCTGGTGGGAGAGATGCCCGATGGCGCCATCCTGAAGGCCCGCATCACCGGGAAAGGCGACCCCGGCGTTCGATCGACCACGTTGATGTTGACCGAAGCCGCGCTCTGCCTTGCCGAGGATGAGAACAGGATAGCGGTCGGCGGCGGTTTCTGGACCCCGGCAGCCGCCATGGGAGAGGTGCTGCGCGCCCGGATCACCAGCCATGCCGGGCTGACCTTCGAGCTGATTGACGGCAGGGATGCGTGAGCGGGCCGCGCGATCCACCTCGGAAGACTTGACCTCTCATCCGCGCAGCCGAAGAGCGCGCGCCCAATATGCTCACCCCGGCAGGGATCAGGCCCGTTCCGAGACAGGCAAAGCCGTCGAATGCCTGCCCGAAGGCGACAGCACCAATCAGCCAGCGCCCTCGAAGCCGGGTTTGGCGAAACCGCCCGACAGTTTGAGCGAAGGGATCGCCAGGATTTCGGTGGCACTCCCCGTTGCGAGGCGCAGCCCGGGCATGGTCCGGTCCCGTCCTTCAGAATCCGGAAATCCACCTGAGGTTGCGGCGCGTGCCCTCAACGCCTGATCTTGCCGAGCACCTTTGGATCGACGCTGGCAGCGGCGAGCATTCCGCCCCAGAGTGCTCCGGGAATGCCGGGACTCGCGACATCCTGCCCGGCGAGGAAGAGGCCCGGGATGGGTGTTTTCGCCCGTAGCCCGTCGCACATCACGCGCTCCGGTGTGACGTCGAGCCCGTAAAACGCTCCCTTGCGATGCCCGGTGAAAGAGACCGTGGCCAGCGGGGTGGCCAGATCCCGATGCACAACCAGCTTCGCGAGATCGGGGAAATAGCTCTGGAACTGCGCCATCAGCGTGTCTTCGGCGCGACGCTTGAACGCCGTGTAGTCGTCGCCGCGCGCGCCGGCCGGCTGATCCGCCCATCGGGCGACGGTCGACCAGTCCGCCCAGACCAGCAACTCGCCCGTGTGTTTCTGGTCCGGACCGGGGGCATGGGCCGGGTTCTTCAGTGAGCCAAAGGACGCGACCATGCAGGGCGCAGCTTCGTCGGGCGCATCTGTCCAGACAACATCGGCATTCCCGGTCGGGAAGAACCAATGGTTCGCCCTGGTGGCCCCCGCGGCTTCGATGTCGCCCTCGAAGCCGAGAAACAGGGTGAAATGCGCAATGCTGGATGGCAGGGCGCGGATCTCCGCGATCCAGTCAGGGGGGCCGCAGCCTTCGGGCAAGAGCGTGTCGATTGTCTCGCGCGCACCGATATCGGAGATCACGGATTTCGCCCGGACCTCCGTGCCGTCGTCGAGCTTGACGCCCGTCACGGCGTCGCCATCGAAGAGCAGGGTGTCAACGCGTGCGCCCGCGCGGGTTTCCCCACCGTTCCGGGCAATGGTCGGAATGATGTGGTCGGCAAAGGCCGCGCCGCCGCCGACCGGGTACCAGGAACCGCTCGGAAGGTAGGCCCCGGAGATCAGGGCATGCATCGCGAAGCTCGCCTTGCCGGGACGTCCACCGTGATCGCCCCATTGCGCGGCCAGGACGGCGGCAAGCTCGGGATCGTCGGTGAGGTCGTCGATGACCTCCTTCGTCGTCCGGAGACACCATCTCGAAATCGCGCGCCGGTTCCACCAATCGAGCAGGTCACCCGCAAATTCCGGCATCGCGCGGGTCGGAAAGATCTTGTGCATGGCCTCGCGGCCGTCGCGCAGCGCCTGTGTCCAGGCCTCGATCGCCTCGGCGTGATCGGGGAAGCGGTCCTTCAGATCCCGTTCCTGCGCCTCATAGGGGCGCGAGAGCGGCAAGGGAGCGGCCGATCCGATGTGGATGATGTCATAGACCGAGCCCAGGGGTTCGAAATCGAGGGGCGTGTCGCAAAGCCAGTCGAGCATATCGCGGGTCTGATCGCCCGGAGCCACGCCGCTCAGGTAATGCAGGCCGACATCCCAGGTGAACCCGTCGCGGGAGAAGCTGTGCGTCAAGCCGCCGAGCGTATGGTGTTTCTCGAGCAGCAGCACCTTGTTGCCGACGCGGGCCAGCGCCGCGGCGGCTGTCATGCCGCCAATGCCCGAGCCTATGACGATGACATCCCAAATGTCATGTGCCGCATGTGTCATTGTTCTACCTCCTCAGGTTTCCGATGAGCGGCGCGTGGCCCGCAACACGGCCGCCTCGGCGCCAAGATCATGCGATGCCACGATCGCAAGCCCTGGCAGTTTCTCCTTCAGCCGACGGACATTGGCGAAGGAGGCGCCCAGCGTCTTCCTGTCTCCCGTGCCGGGAAAAACCCCCTGTTCGAACAGGGCGGTTTCATAGGTCAGGTCGCCCACCAGCAGGATCGGGTCCCAGCCGTCCTGGCGGATCAGCAGGGAGATGGAACCCGGCGTATGCCCCGGTGTCGGCAGCAGGATCATGGAACCGTCGCCCATCACATCATGGATGCCGTCAAAGCCTTCGAACCGAGGGTCGTCGCTTGGCGTGAACGAGATCTGCCGCCATTTCGCGGCCGGCAATTCGATATGCTCGCGCAGGATCCATTCACGTTCCGGATGCGGCTCCGACAGGATCTTCCATTCCCGCTCGCTCACAAGCAGATCGGCCTGCGGGATCTGCGCGATCCCGCCGACATGATCGAAATGGAGGTGAGAGATGATCGCGGTGCGAATATCGCTCGCCGCGACCCCAGCATCGGCAAGAACATGGTCGACCCGATCGCGCGCGGTCAGATGCAGGCGAAAGATTCGCGGCAGCAGGAAACGCCCGATTGCCTGGCGGATATAGCTCTTGTCGGTCGCAATGGCCGGATCGATCCCGGTGTCGAAGAGGATCGGCCCGGTGTGATGCTCGATCAGGAAGAACTGCAGCGGCAGCGGCACCCAGCTTCGACCGAAAAAGACCCACCAGAGCTGCGGAAGCGCGCTGCCCTGGCGGTGTTCCTTGTGTTGTTCGGCGCGGCCGGAGCTGAAGACCCTCAGCGCGGTGATCGAGCGTCCGGGAATGGTGGGTGTGCCGGAGAGTCCGGTTTGGTCATCGGCCATCTGCAATCCTCCCAAATGCGTCTTGATGGAAATGTGGAACTGGTGGCCGGCGCGGACGCCCGCGGGAGCCGGGCATGCGTGTCAGCTTTCTATTCTGGTCGTGGTCCCCGTCCGCCGGATGGCCGGGGCGTCGTTCGAGAGCGCGCGGAAGTGATCGGCAAGGCGGTGGGTGCCGCGGGGGGCGCCGACCATGTCCATGGACATCGCGGTGAGGAAAAACTGTGCGGGCCCATATACGCGCCGCGGCGTGACCCATGGCAGCGCGCGCAATGCGAGGCGGCGCAGGGCGTCCGGCAGGCGGGTGATCTTCGCGGGCCGTTCCAGGATGTCGAAGGCCAGTTCGGCAATCTCGACATGGCTGAATGTCTCCGGTCCGCCGAGATCGAGCCAGGGCTGGCCGGCCTCGATGGCATCGGCGGCGGCCGCCGCGAGGTCGGCGCCGTGGATCGGGTTGATCCTGAACCCGCCATCCCCGAAGAGCCAGGCCCGGCCGGACTTCGCCATCGCGAAGAAATCCCCCATGTCCGAGAAGAATCCCGAGGGGGCAATCACGGTGGAGGCGATGGCGGAGGCCTGGAGCGCGTGCACGAATTCCGCTTTCGCGGCGACAAGCGGGATATCCGACATGCGATCCGCGTTCAGCACGTGGACATAGCCGAACCGCGCGACGCCGGATTGCTCCGCTTCCCGGAGCAGGTTCAGATTGGCCCGGTAGTCGACATCGCGATAGCTCAAACCATCCGTCTGCCGGGTGACGCCAAGCGCCGACACCACCAGGTCGGCTCCGGCCATGACGTCCTTGAGCGTCCCAGGGCGGGTCGCCTGGGCCTCCACGAGGCTGTCGGCGCAGAGGTCCTGCACGCGGCCCGCATCGCGCACAAGCGCGATGACATAGGCACCGCGCCGACTGAACTCGGCACAGAGATGGCGTCCCAGATACCCGGTCGCGCCGGCGACGAAGACGGTTTGCATGGGCGTTCCTTTCATGCGCGGGACCTCCGGGTCTTGCCGGGGTTACCGGCGCAGCCCGACCAGCGGCGCTTCGAGGCTGAGAGAGGTTTGCCGTTCCGGCGCATCGGGCAGGCCGATATCGCGCCTGACGTGGTTGCTCTCGATGTACTTGTCCGCGATTTTCTTGCGGAAATCGCCCACCAGAAGCGCATGGAGGGCGTCGAACCGGTGACGACGGAGGCGAAGCAGGTCAGACATGGTCGTGTCTCCAAATGGACGGCTACTGAAGCCGCCGTGGGGATTGTGAAGGCGATATTTCTTGTTCAACGGGGGACGGCGGCACTTCGGCGTTTCGGTTCGACGAACGACTCGCTTTTCCCCGTGATATGCCCCAAGACTACCGCTTCACGCCGCGCGCCGGGATGACCGCGCGCATCATGGAATTGACACTTCGTGACAATCGGTGGCCGCGACTATGCTTCGTGGGCTTCCCGGTAGGCGGCCGGGCTCAGCCCGGTCCAGCGCTTGAAGGCGCGCACGAAGGAGGACGCCTCGGAGAACCCCAGCAGGTAGGCCGCCTCGTTGACCGAGATCCTCTTGGCGGTCAGGTAGTCGCGCGCCATTTTCTGGCGCAGGTCGTCATGCACCTCGGCGAAGGTCACGTTCTCGTCCTTGAGGCGCCGATAGAGCGTCTGACGGCTCATCCCGAGGTCCCGCGCCACGATGTCCATTGAAAGCGAGCCCTTGTGCAGTTCCGACAGGATCTGCGCCTCGAGCCGCGCGCGCGTCGTCTCCGCGCGTTCGAGCTCTGCCAGCAAGATGTCGGCGTGGCGGGAGAACAGGCCGAAGGCATAGGGCTGCAGAACGAGCGTGTTTTCCTCCAGCCAGCCCGGGTTCAGGCGGATGGCGTTTCGCCCGGCTTCGAACTGCACCGGTGCCCGGAAGATCTCCTCGAAAAGAGCCCGGTGCGGCGGCGGGGGGAAACTCACCTGCACCTCCAGGGCAAACTCCCGCCCCGGCGCGGCCTTCCGGAAGCCCACGATCATGTTGGCGAAAGTTTCCTCGATCGCCACCGGCGCGACATCGGCGCCGGGGAAATGGTCGATGAGCCAGAGCGCGGCGCCTTCCTGGCGCAGCTCGAAACGGTCCGCGCCGCCAGCGACGGGAAGGTCCGCGATGATACGGGTATACCGGTTCAGATGCCGGATGGCGGCATCGAGCGGACCCGCCGCCTCGACGATCAAGCCAACGATCGAGACCCTGTCGATGCTCGTCTCAGCCGCATGGCGCATCGCCAGGCCAGTATCCCCCGTGGCGGCAACCGCGGCGTCGATCAGCGCGAGATAGGCATCCGCCGGAATGCGGCCATCGGGGTCGCGCAACTCCGCATCGGAAATCCCGCCCGCACGCAGAAGGGATGCCTCGCTCACGCCACGGTTCACGGCGAAATCGACGAAGGACGCCACCAGGCTGGCGATCAATGTTGGCCCCGGCATGAAAAACTCCAACCCTTGGGACCGGCTGGACCCGCCTGCCCCCACAATCGACCACGATTGTACCCGCAAAACAGCTTTCGCGGCCAGTGTTCCCGACAAGACGGCTTTGCCAACGAAGCGGGTGGAAACGGCGTCTGTGGAAGTCGAACCAGACCTCATCATTCGAGAGCATGGGGTCTCTGCTCTGCATTGCTACGTCCTGCGGGGCGAAATCCTGCAATCGGCGTTTTTGCGTGATTGGTGTGGCTCTCCTTCAAGGGTCCGGATTTGGCTGCGAAACACCGATGGATGCCGACGCGAAGCTGCAACATGGCAGGTTCGCGTCAGCGCATCGTCGAATGCATTCTTTAGGCGTGGGCTGCGCATGGCCCCGCTGGATCGCCGCTTTCCAGCAAGGTTGGTGTCGCGCCTATGTTTCCTGGTCAGTCGGCTCGGAGTCGCGCGCCCGGGTCGTAACCCAGACGGCGGCGCCGACGACAAGCGATGCGCCAAGGGCGAAGGTCGGGCCCGGTCGTTCCCCGAAGAAGACGAACCCCACCGTGACCGAGAAGACAAGGCTGAGATAGCTCAGAACCGACAGGAACCCCGCTGCGCCGTGGTAATGCGCCCTCAGGAAGCAGAGCTGCGCGGTCTGCGCGAAACAGCCAATCAGGATCAATGGGACAAGGTGGCCGGGCTGAATCGGCGTCCAGGTGAGCGCGGTGAATGGCGCCGAACAGAGCGCCAGGCCAGCGGTATAGAACAGCATCATCACGATCACGGGCGCCTCCCGAAGCCGCCGCGTGGCGATCACGGCAGCGGACCCGGAGAGCACCACGATCCCCATCGCGGCCAGCCCCCAGCTCCACGCCACTTCCCCCGGGTTCACCGCGATAAGGATGCCGAGGAAGGCCACGCCCGCGGCGGCCCAGCGGCGGCGGCCGATCACCTCGCGGAGCAGGATCGCGGCCATGACCATGGTGATCAGTGGTCGGGTGAAACCGATCGCCGTGAAGCTTGCCAGGGGCACGCGCGGGATCGCGAAGAAGCTGGCGGTCAGGGTGATGACGGCGAAGCCAACCCGGATCAAGTGCAGCTTCAGCTCCGCCACGTGCCGAAAGGCCGCTCGCCGGTGCCACGCGAATGGCAGGATCAGCACCAGCCCGACAAGCGCCCGCAGGAAGACGATCTGCGTGGCCGGGTAATCCGCGCCGAGCCATTTCACGATCGACAGCGCCCAGATGTTCAGCGACAGGTCCGCCAGCAGCCACGCCCCGCCACGGAGATTGTCGCGCGGCGGCCCGCTGGTCATGGACGCGGCGCGATGAGGTTCGCCATCAGGCGGAAGGCTCCGGGTACGAGATGTTCCATCTGGTGATGCAGGATCAGCGATGTATGCACGTGCCGCCCCTTGCCGATATCGGCGACCAGAAGCGCGCCGCGATGCGGTGCCTCGCCAGGGTCGGACATCTCAAGGAGGGCACTGTAGCTGCTGTCCCAGCTCTTGGCGAAATAGAGGCCGCGTTCCTTGACCCAGCCCGTCCAGTCCTCCGGCCCGATGCGGTTCGGGTAGCGGAGCAGGCTGTGCTCGGCGATCTGGCGCACCTCCGCCGACTGGTCGGTGACACGCCAGCGGATCGAGGGCTGGCCGATCTCCAGCCTGCGCGGCGGGATGCTGTCGGGATCCCAGTTGTCCCAGGGGCGGTGGTAGAGCGTGACCAGTGTCCCGCCCGCCTCTACCCAGCGGTGGATACGCGGCATGAGCTCGGCGAGCCCGGGCCGAAACCGCATGGCGAAGATGCCGATCACGATCGTGTCGAACGCCGCGAGTGTCTCCTCGCTCGCATCCATCTCGTCGGTGAACGCGGTCACATCCGCCCCAAGCGCGGCGAGCCAGTGATCGACACGGTCATTGCCCGCACCGAAATAGCCGACCTTCACTTCGGGCACCGCCACATCGACCACGCGCAACCGTAGCTCGGCCGGATGGGCTCGCGCCGTGGGCGCCACGTGAGGATGCTCGATGAGCCGCAGGCTCGACGCCGCCTCACCGTCAAGGCGCAGTGGCAGTTGGTATAGCCCGGGGGCAGCGCTCTCCGGAACGGTAAGTGTGGCCGCATCCGCCTGCATGGCCAGGTCCCATCCCGGCGGAGGATCAAACGACAGGTCTGCGCCGGCGGGGCTGACATCCTGGAACCGGACATCCAACTGGCGGTTTCCGGCAGCGAGATTGACCAGCGCCGCCTCGGGCATCACGGACACCGTGCGCGCGGGCAGAACGACCGGTTCCGTTTCGAAGGGCCGCCGGGTCTCGACCCGCTCGCCCGCGGCCTCGAAACTCAGCCGCAGCGCCGGAGCCGCGGGCGCGGCGGGGTCATAGAAGCTGCGATAGGGATCGCTGTGTCGGGCTGTGTCGGAGACCGAGAGCACGCCATCCTCGACGCTCCAGCCATCGGGCAGCTCGAAGCTCAGCGCCACCGACCCTGCCGCACCGCTGGTCGTCTCCACGGCAAGCGCGGTGGTCTGTCCGGGGAGCAGGAACACGTCGTCGGTCCGGCAGCGCGCATCGAAACCGAGTCCCAGGCAGATAACCTGCGAAAGCTGCCCCTCCTTGGCGTCCAGCCGGTGCCGGATCTCCGTTTTCAGCGCCTCCGGGCAGTGCGCGCGGGCCCGGCGCAGCGCTGCAAGCGCCGCGGCGGCCTCTTGCGCGATGGTTGCCCCATCGGGAAACGCCGCGACCGCCGCCTCGATCCTCGCCTGCGCGCCGGTGAGATCGTCGGCAATTGGCTCGGCGCCCGGCAACCCGGCCAATGCGCCAACTGTTCCCGCAAGCCCGGACTCCAGCGCCAAATCGGGCCCTGCCACGTGGCTCTCCGCGAGGTGCAGATCCCAATCGCCGGACTCGGACAGGCCGACCCAACGCCCCATGCCCTGCGTGCGGTGGAAGGCGCGGGATTGCTGGCCGATGCGATCCCAACTCCAGCCGCTCATCGGATCCTCGCCCGACCCATCGATGCGGAGCGTGACCGGCGGGGGCGGCTCGTCATCGTCATAGGCCTGCCCGGCGCCGGAGCTTGCCGGCAGGTAGAGCTTGCGGACCTGCCAGGGCGGCAAGTTCGACGGAAAGCCGGGATCGGCCGCCGCCGCCATCACCTCATGCGCCGCCTGCGTCATCGCCCGGTGGTGGCCATGCTGGCCCGGCACATCGAGGAAGGTCGGACAGAGGATATCCGGGCGCTCTGTCCGCACGATTTCCACGAAGCGCGCCAGCGTCCGCGCATGCCCCCAATACCCCAACGTCTCGACACCGCTCTTGGAGAACCCGAAATCCGAGATCGGATCGTTGGGGGTCTCGGAATGCCAGTACATCCGCATGCCAAGGATATCGCAGGCCCGCTCCATCTCGCGCGTTCGCAACGCGCCGAGATCCGCCCCTGCCTCGGTGCCGATATCGTTCTGCCCGCCCTCGCCACGGGTCGAGCAGGCATAGGAGAGATTCACGCCGTCCCGAAAGGCCAGGGCCGCGAGCATTCCCGACATCTCGTCATCCGGATGTGCTCCCGACTGCATGAAGCGGATCACGGAGGTGAGCGGGCGCAGCGCCCACCACAGCTCGAGGATCCGTGGGTGCGCACGATCCTCGGCAATGCGGGTCTGATCGGGAGTGGGCATGGGGACTCCTATGACTGGGCCGAGATCTGGGGGGTGAAAGCCTTGTTGAGAACGAGAGCGGCCGCGCCAAGCGTGGCCGTCATCCGGCCCGACGCCCCGCGCAGGAGCCGCGGATGGGTCCGGTTCTCCCGAAACGCCACGGACCGTTCCGAAAGGCGCACCGATCCCAGCAAGTGGTCCAGGATCGGGTCCGGCATCGCGCCGCCGAGGATCACCGATTGAGGATCGAACAGGTTCTCGACAATCGTGACCGCCGCCGAGAGCGGCTCGATTGCGTAGTCGAGCCAGTTCAGAAGCGCCGTGTTCCCTGCTTCGTAAAGCCGGGCAAGATCTTCACCACTCCGGGTCTCGATCCCGGCCTCCTGCAGCGCCCGTTGGATCGAAAGACGACTGACAACGCTCTCCAGCGGAACGGAACTGCCAGAGGCCGGCACCGGAATATGTCCGATCTCACCCGCGTTCCCGAATGCGCCGGCCATCAGCCGCCCCTTCTGAACCGACCCGAGACCAAGGCCGGCGCCGAAATAGAGAAAGGCGTAGCTGTCGAGCCCCTGTGCCACGCCGGTGATCCGTTCGGCCATGGCCGCGGCGTTGGCGTCGTTCTCAACCAGCACCGGAAGACCCAACGCCTCCGAGAACCACGCCTCGGGCGCGACATCGTCCCAGGTCAGCAGCTCCGAATCATTGCCTCGAATGCCCGTCGTGCCGAATGGTCCCGGCATCACCACGCCCGCGCCCAGAACCCGCGCCGTCGGCGCCCCGGACGCGACCAGTACCCGGTCGCAGAGCGCGCTCACCGAGCGGGTAACGGTGCCCCGGTCGGTCGCCGGCAAGCCGGCGCGCTCCGAGGCGATGGTGGTGCCGCAAAGGTCCAGAACGGCTGCAAAAACCGCGTCGGGGCGGATCTCGACGCCCAGCGCATATCCACCCTGCGCATGCAGCGCATACTGGACCGGCGGCTGGCCGCGCCCGGCAACCCGGCGGCCCTGCTCGAGGATGAACCCGTCATTGAGCAGGTCGGCGATGATGTTCGAGACCGCCTGGATCGACAGGCCCGAGGCCCGGGCAATCTCGGCGCGCCCGATCTGGCCCGCCCCGCGGATGCGCCCGAGCACCACCTGCCGGTTGTGGCTGCGGGCGCGCTCGGCATTCGCGCCGACGACAATGTCTGTCCTGGAGATCATCCTTTCGGATTAGCGCACTTGACTTTAAAGCTCAATACAGTTGAGTTAATCGCATCAACAACGCGGCCCGCCGCGAATGGATCGGCGATGACCGACGAGAAAACCGGGGAGACCAATCATGAAAATCAACAGATTGAAGGCACTGGCTCTTGCCTCCGCCACAAGCGTCGCCGCGCTGGTGGGGTCCGTGGCAAACGCGGTCGAGATTGAATACTGGCAGTATTTCTTCGATGCGCGCGTCAAGGCGATGGAGCAGCTCATCGAGAATTTCGAGGCGGCGAACCCGGATATCACGGTCAAGATGACCCATTTCCCCTATGCCGATTACCGCACCAAGGTCGCCGCCGCGATTCCCGCGGGCGAGGGGCCGGACGTGGTGCAGCTCTTTTATGGCTGGCTGAACGACTACGTGCAGGCCGAGCTGATCCAGCCCTTGCCGGCGGATGTTTTCCCGGCCGAGAAGATCGATGCAGAGTTCTTCCCGATGGTGCAGGCGATGAAGGATGGCGACCAGTACTGGGCGCTACCAACCGCCGTGCGTTCGCTGGCGCTTTTCTACAATGAGCGCCTGCTGGAGGAGGCCGGTGTCGAGCCGCCGACCACGCTGGACGAGCTGATGGCTGCGGCCGCGGCGATGACGAAGCGCGATGGCGCAGGAAACATCACCCAGGTCGGCATGACCGCCGGCATGACCGCGCAGGACCACCACTGGTGGCGTGAGGGGCTGGTCCGGCAGATGGGCGGCGAGCCCTACGCGGACGATTACCACACCGTGAACTACAACACCGAGGCCGGGCTGAAGGCGCTGGAATTCTACACCAACATGTTCATGGGCGAGGATCCGGTCACGGCCATCGGCTTCATGGACGAGCCGCAGGCGGCCTTCAAGGCGGGGCTTGCCGGCATGCATATCGACGGCTCCTTCCGCATCGGCGCGCTCGACAAGCAGCGCGGGCTGAAATGGGGCGTGACAGAGCTTCCGGCCACGGCTGACGGCACGCGTTCGAACTATTCCTCCTACTGGGTCAACGCGGTCACGACCAAGGCCGAGGGCGAGAAATACGACGCCGCCGTGAAGTTCATGGACTACGTCACCTCCGACGAGGCGATGCAGATCTGGCTCGATGTCGTGGGCGAGTTGCCCGCGAAACCGTCGGTCGGCATGACCGAGGCCAATGCGAGCAACCCGGTCTACGGGCCGTTCATCCGCGGGCTCGAATATGCCAACACGACCAAGTTCGCCGATGAGAGCGGCCAGCGCCAGCTGATGGTCGAGATGGTCGAGCGCATGCAACTCGAGGGCATGTCTGCCGCCGACAGTCTCGCCGTGGCCGCCGAGGCCGAGCAGAAGCTGCTCGACGAGTATTACACCAAGTGATGCGATCCGCCCCGGCCTTCGGGCCGGGGCTTGCCTGACAGGGGGTCCGATGAAGCTCTACCGCGATCTCACGATCCGCCAGAAACAGATCGCATGGGCCTGGGGCTTCCTGGCGATACCGGTCCTGTTCTACGGGGTTATCCGTTTCTACCCGACCGGAAATGCCATCCTGATCAGTTTCCAGGACTGGAACCTGCTCGGGGAGCGGACATGGACGGGGCTGGACAATTACACCAAGCTCTTCTCCGATCCGATCTTCTGGAAAGTCTTCAAGAACACCTTCGTCTACCTGCTGCTGGGCACGCCTGTCAGCCTCGTGATTTCCTTTGTCATCGCCTACCACCTCGACAAGACGCGGTTCATGCATGGCTTCCTGCGGATGCTCTACTTCCTGCCCTTTATGACCTCCGCCGTCGCGATGGCCTGGGTCTGGCGGTGGTTCTACCAGCCGGTCCCGATCGGGCTGTTCAACAATTTCCTCGCCTCGCTCGGCATCCCGCAGATCAATTTCCTCAATTCCACCACCAATGCTCTGCCCTCGATCCTGGCGCCGGCGGTCTGGGCCGGGCTGGGCTTCCAGATCATCATCTTCATGGCCGGGTTGCGGGCGATCCCCAAGAGCTACTACGAGGCCGCGCGCATTGACGGTGTCTCGACCTGGACGGTGCTCTGGGAGATCACGCTGCCGCTCCTGAAGCCTACCATCGTGTTCATCGTGGTGTTCTCCTCGATCGGCTTCCTGCGCATCTTCGACCACGTTTTCAACATGACGACGCAGAACCCGGGCGGGCCGCTCAACTCGACCAAGCCGCTCGTGCTGATGATCTACCAGACCGCGTTCAGCTCCTTCGACATGGGCTATGCGGCGGCGCAGACGGTTGTGCTCTTCCTCGTGCTGCTCGTGGTGAGCCTGCTGCAACTTCGCATCCTGAAGGACCGCTGATGGCTGTCACCGAAGACATCAAGATCAAGCCCAGCTCCGAGGAGCTGCTCAAGACTGGCCCGTCCCGGGCACCACGCAACATGGGCCAGATCATCCGCTTCCTGCTGCTCTTCGCGGGCGGCATCCTGATGGTGATGCCCATCGCCTTCATGATCTCGACCTCGCTGAAATGGCCGCACGAGGTCTATAACCTGAACTTCATCCCTGACGAGCCGACGATCGAGAATTACACCTATGTCCTCGAAGACGGGCGGTTCTACTGGTGGTTCCTCAACTCGCTCATCATCGCCGTGATCACCACGATCTGCAGCGTGATCTTCGACAGCCTCGTGGGATACACGCTCTGCAAGTTCCGTTTCCCGGGCCGCTACATCATCTTCATCGCGATCCTGTCGACGCTGATGATCCCGACCGAGATGCTGGTGATCCCCTGGTACCTGATGAGCCAGCAATTCGGGTGGCTCGATACTTATTGGGGCATCATGTTCCCCGGGTTGATGACCGCCTTCGGCACCTTCCTGATGAAACAGTTCTTCGAGACCGTGCCGGATGACTTCATCGAGGCTGCGCGGATCGACGGGCTGAACGAGCTTCAGATCTGGTGGACCGTCGCGATGCCGCTGGTTCGCCCGGCGCTGGCCGCGCTGGCGATCTTCGTCTTCCTTGGCAACTGGACGGCCTTTATCTGGCCGCTGATCGTGACCAACTCGGTCGAGATGTACACGCTGCCCGTGGGCCTTTCCTCCTTCGGCGACGAGGCCGACGTGGCCTGGGAACTCATCATGACGGGCGCTGCAATCTCCACCATCCCGACGCTGGTCGTCTTCCTCATCTTCCAGCGCTTCATCATTCGCGGTGTTGTCATGGCGGGGCTCAAAGGATGACGGACAACACCATCTTCCCCGACCCTACCTATCGCGACACCGTGCTTGCGCCGCTCTTCGAAGGGGTGAAACGCCATTACGCGGCCGATATGGGCGCGCTCAATCAGGCGCATCTGATCATGTTGGCCGAAACCGGTATCCTGAAGCAGGCCGAGGCCCGCCAGATTGCCGGGGCGCTCCGGCAGATCGATGCGGAAGTGGACATCGAGGCCCTGAGCTATACCGGTGAGCACGAAGACTATTTCTTCCTTGTCGAGGCCGAACTGCGCAATCGCCTCGGCGATCTTGGCGGCGCGCTGCACACGGCGCGGTCCCGCAACGACATGGATCACACGTTGTTCAAGATGGCGCTGCGCACGCGCGCCGACCGGATGCTGTCGCAGGTCCAGCAACTGGCCACGGCGCTCACCGACAAGGCCGAGGCCGAGGCCTCGACGCTAATCGTCGCCTACACCCATGGCCAACCCGCGCAGCCATCCACCTTCGGACACTATCTCGGCGCGGCCGTGGAGGTCCTCCTGCGGGACGCCGAGCGCCTCGATGCCGCCATTGGCGCGCTCGGCCACTGCCCGATGGGAGCGGCCGCGATCACCACGTCGGGCTTCCCGATCGACCGGCCGCGCGTGGCGGGTTTGCTGGGCTTCGAGGAGCCGCTGCTCAACTCCTATGGCTGTATCGCTTCGGTGGATTATGTCACCGGGCTCTACTCGGCGATCAAGCTGGTCTTCCTGCATCTCGGACGCCTGATCCAGGACATGCAGTTCTGGTCCGCCTTCGAGGTTGGCCAGCTCTACGTGCCCAACAGCCTGGTGCAGGTCTCCTCGATCATGCCGCAAAAGCGCAACCCGGTGCCGATTGAGCATATGCGACACCTCTCCAGCGTCACGGTCGGGCGCTGCGACATGGTGGTGAACACGATGCACAACACGCCTTTCACCGACATGAATGACAGCGAGGGCGAAGTGCAACAGGCCGGCTATGCTGCCTTCGAAAGCGGCGGGCGGGTGCTGGACCTCCTGGCCACGATGCTACCGGCCTGTTCGATCAACGCAGACCGCGTGCGGGCAACCACCGAGGCCGCCTGCATCACCATCACCGAGCTTGCCGACACGCTGGTGCGAGACGACGGGCTGAGCTTCCGCCAGGCGCATGAGATCGCCGCTCGCACCGCCGCCGCCGTGATCGCTCAAGGACAGGCCCTCGGACAGGGCTACGCGGCTTTCGCTGACGCCTTCCGCGCAGAAACCGGTCGCGAGACCTCGCTCTCGCCGGCAGCCTTCGAGACAGCGACAGCACCGGAGCATTTCGTGGCCTGCCGCGACAGACCCGGAGGCCCCGCCCCCGAGGCGCTGCGCTCCGCGATAAAGAGCTACCGCGCAACCACCCACGCGCTCGATCAACGCCGGCAACGCCGGATAGCCCGCATTGCCGAAGCCGACGCGACCCGCAGCGCCGCCTTTGACACGCTTCTGGAGACCTGACCCGTGGCCAACCTCGTCATTCGAGACCTCGTGAAGACCTATGACAAGACCGAGGTGCTCCACAGCATCAACCTCGAGGTCGAAGACGGGGAGTTCGTCGTCTTCGTCGGCCCCTCGGGCTGCGGAAAGTCCACGACGCTGCGCCTCGTGGCCGGCCTGGAGGAGGTCACCTCCGGCAGCATCGAGATCGCCGGGCGCGTGGTGAACAACCTCGAGCCCAAGGATCGCGACATCGCGATGGTATTCCAGAACTACGCCATCTACCCGCATATGACCGTGCGCAAGAATATCGGCTTCGGTCTGCGCAGCTCGAAAGCGCCGAAAGCCGAGAAGGAGAAGCGTATCGAGAGCGTCGCCGAGCTGCTCGGCATGACCGAATATCTTGACCGAAAGCCCAACCAGCTTTCCGGCGGACAGCGACAGCGCGTTGCCATCGGGCGCGCCATGGTGCGCGACCCGGCGGTCTTCCTGTTCGACGAGCCGCTCTCGAACCTCGATGCACAATTGCGCACGCAGATGCGGCTCGAGATCAAGAAGCTGCACCAGCGTGTTGGCTCGACGATCGTGTTCGTCACTCATGACCAGGTCGAAGCGATGACGATGGCCGATCGTATCGTCATCATGAAGGACGGCCATATCCAGCAGGTCGGATCACCGTCGGAGGTCTATCACCAGCCCGCCAACACCTTCGTCGCCCAGTTCATCGGCGCGCCATCGATGAACATGATCCCGGGCCGCGTCGAGGCCGACAACCGGATCGCGCTCTCGACCGGCGGCGAGTTGGCGTTTCAGCGCCCCCTGCCCCAAGGCCGCCCCGTCATCCTCGGGATACGTCCCGAGGACCTTCACCCCGGCGAAGTGAATAGCGTGATCGAAGGCGCGGTGAATGTACGCGAACCGCTTGGCCACGAGACCCTGATCTATGTCGGCACCTCCGAAGGCGACGTGATCGCCAAGGCCGATGGGCGCACCCCGCCCGGGATCGGAGAGGTCGTCAAGCTGGGCGCGGCGCTGGAGAACATGCATGTCTTCGACGCCGAGAGCGGCGAGGCGTTGGCGTGACCGAAAAACCTGCGACTCTCTGCGTCGGGCGCCTGTATTGCGACCTGATCTTCACGGACCTGCCGCGAATGCCGACCATGGGAACCGAGGTCTATGCTGGCGGTTTCGGCGTGCATGTCGGCGGCGGGGCCTTCATCACGGCAGCATATCTGGCAGCGCTCGGTCATGGCTCGGCGCTTTCCGCGATGCTGCCGCCGCGCCCCTTCGCGGACATCGTCTCGGATGATCTCGAGACGGCCAGGATCGACCTGCAGCTGTGCCACACACTTCCGGCGGGGAGCGACCCGCAGGTGACCGTGGCACTGGCCGGACAGGGCGACCGCGCCTTTGTCACCCGCCGGTCCGGTCCGGCTTGTCCGCCGCTGGATGCCAGCGATTTGCGCAAGATCGGCGCGACCCATGTTCATATCGGCGAAATGGCCACGCTGATCGAACGCCCGGACCTCATCGAGATTGCCCGGAGCGTCGGCGCGACGGTCTCGCTTGATTGCAGTTGGGATGACGACCTCAAGACTTCGGCAATTTCCGACGTCCTTGCGAAGGTCGACCTCTTCCTGCCCAACGACACGGAGATGCAGCATCTGCTCGAAATCGGTGTGCCGCAGTCTCGGTTCCCGCTCACCGTGATCAAGCAGGGAGCGGCTGGGTCGACGGCCGTGGTTGAAGGAGAGCGGATCCACGAGCCTGCCAGGCTGGTCCAGGCGGTGGACACAACCGGCGCGGGGGACGCCTTCAACGCCGGCTTCGTGAGCGCCTGGCTGGCAAGGGACAGCTTGCGCGCCTGCCTGAAGTTCGGGAACGCGCAGGGCGCCAAGGCCGTTTCCCAACGCGGCGGGTATCATTAGACAGCCATCTGCAAGACCTGGACTGTCATGCCCGGCGCTTCGTGTTCTCCCCGCCCGTCTGATCCATTCTCCAATCGCTGGACAATTTCCGAGAGGACGTGACCTGCGCTCCCTGGTCGGAGGTCCTGCTCTCCCGCCGAGTCCGGCCGGAGCCGTGCGCGGCAAGGTGACGGCCGATGATCCGGAGACCGCCCCGATGCCGATCACCGGATTGCAGTGTCACCGTGCCCGGAGCAAGCCTTCCGACCGGCGCCCGCAACGCGCGCGCCGGCTTCGCTATCGCAGTGGCGCCTACTGTTTCAGGGCGGTCCAGATGCGGTCATAGATGGCCTGGGTTTCCGCGTCGCAGGCCTCGATGAAGACGCCGGGTCCGGCATCTGCGGGTGGGTTGGCCTCGGGAAGGGTGCGCAGCTCCTCGTCGAGAAGCGGGGTCACGCCCTCGACGCCCGCGGAATACTGCGTCCAGTTGGTCAGGATCGCGACATTTTCCGGCTCCAGCAGGAAGTCCATGAGCTTGAGCGCGTTTGCGCGGTTCGGCGCGTCCTGGAGCAGCGCCATGTTGTCCATCCAGACGATATAGCCCTGCTTCGGATAGGCGTATTCGGTGTTGGCCCCCTCGGCGCGCGCCTTGGCGTTGAAGCCGTTCCAGATCATGCCGGCGGCGGCATCGCCGGAGACCAGGACCTCCTTGGCGGTGTCGGAGTTGAACGAGACCCAGTTCGGCTTGGCGGCCTGCAGCATGTCGTTGAGCGCCTTGAGCTGGTCACGGTCGGTGCTGCATTGCTCGATGCCCATATGGATGGCGGCCATGGCCATCACCTCACCCTGCGTGTCGAGCATGTTGACCTTGCCGGCAAGCTCGGCGGGGCTGTCGAAGAGAATGTCCGTGGTGGCGATATCGCCCTGGTAGACATCGCGGTTCACCGCAAAGCTGGTCGAGCCCCACTGATAGGGGATGGAATATTTGCGGCCCGCATCGAAGGCCACATCGAGCCATTGCGGCTCGATATTGCCCTTGTTGGCCAGCTCGCCGTCCTTGATCTCGTCGAGCATGCCCTCGCCGGCCATGATCTTGACCATGTAATCGGCCGGCACCGAGACATCATAGGTGCCCATGCCGCCCGCCTTGAGCGTTGCCAACATCGCCTCGTTGGAATCGTAGGTATCCATGACGATCTCGATGCCGGTCTCGGCGGTGAACTTGTCGATCAACGCCTGCGGCATGTATTCGAAGAAGTGGAACACAACCACTTTCTCTTCGGCTGCGGCAGCCGTCGCTACCAGGGCAAGGGCCGTCGTCGCGGCCAGCCTTGCAAACGTGTTCTTCATGACAGGTCTCCTCTGTTGGATCATTTCGTGGTGTCGGATTTGCTCACCAGCCAGGACAGCGTGACCAGAAGGATGGACAGTCCCAGAAGCAGGGTCGAAATCGCCATTATGTTGGGCTGGATGCCGCGCTTGACAGCGCCGAAGATCGCCGTGGGCAGGGTCTCCACGCCCGCGCCCTTGACGAAATTGGTGATGATGAAGTCGTCGAGACTGACAATGAAGGCCAGCAGGTAGCCCGACACGATTCCGGGCGCCATCAGCGGCAGCAGGATGCGCGTGAAGGTCTGCCGTTTCGTGGCGTAGAGATCGAGCGCGGCCTCCTCGTAGGCGGGCCCGATCCCCTGCATCCGCGCGGAGATCGGCAGATAGGCGAAGGGGATGCAGAAGACGACATGCGCGATCAGGATGGAGAGGAGGCCGCGTTCGAGCGCGATGGCGTTGAAGAAGATCAGCGTCGCCACGGCGGTGACGATCTCGGGCACCATGAGCGGCAACGAGATCAGGCCGAAGGAGAGCGAACGCGCCCGGAATCGCCCGGTTCGGATCATGCCGGTTGCGGCCAGCGTGGCGATGGTGGTCGAAATCGTGGCCGCCGAGATGGCGATGAGAAAGCTGTTGGCCGCGGCGGTCTTGAACTTGCCGCTTTCGGGGCCGGTGAAGACATCCCAGTACCAGCGCAGGCTCAGCCCTTCCCAACTGGTGATCGAGGCGGAGGCGTTGAAGCTGTAGATTGTGACGACGATCAGCGGGGCATAGAGAACGAACAGGCAGAGCAGCGTCAATGCGCGAAAGCCCGGAATGGCGCGAAGATCGCTGCGTCGTGCCATCGGTCAGGACCGCCTTTCCGCGCGTGCCTGTTGGCGCGCGAAGGCGAGCAGCAACAGCAGCACGAGCGTGAGCAGGATCATCGAGGCGGCAGCGCCGAAGGGCCAGTTGCCGGCATTGCCCTTGAACTGCTCTTCGATCAGCGAGCCGATCATGAAATTCCGCGCCCCGCCGAGCAGGTCGGGCGCAAGGAAGGAACCGAGCGAGGGCACGAAGACGAGGATGCAGCCGGCGACAACGCCCGGCTTCACCGCCGGCAGGAGAATGCGCCGAAGCGTCGTCCATTTCGACGCGTAGAGATCCGCCGCCGCTTCCGAGAGCGCGAAATCGTAGCGTTCCACGGCGGCGTAGATCGGCAGGACCATGAAGGGGAGGTAGGAATAGAACAGGCCGAGCTGGACGGCGAGATTGGTGTTCACGATCTGCAACGGGCTGTCGATTGCGCCGGTCCAGAGCAGGAAATCGTTCAGCGGCCCCTGTTCCCGCAGCAGGAATTTCATCGAGACGGTGCGGATCAGCAGGTTCACCCAGTAGGGGATCGTGATCAGGAACACCCAGAGCGGGCGCGCCTTCGCCGGGCGCGTGGCGATGAAATAGGCGGTGGGAAAGCCGACGGCCAGGCTCATGAGCGTCGCAGCGCCCGCCTGCCAGATGGAGCGCCAGAAGATGGCGATATAGGTCCACTGGATGCGCGGGGGCTCGTCGCCGAACAACCCGCGATCGAGGAAGAACTGGTCATAGGCGGCGAGCGAGAACTCCCAGATCACGCCGCCGCGATGCTCCTTGGTGAGGAAGGAATAGACCAGCATCATGATGACCGGCGCCAGCGAGAAGAAGAGCAGGACCGACCAGGCCGGCAGAAGCAGCCAGCCGCGCGCCTCCCTGTATGTGCTGCTCGCGCTGCTGCCGCCCACTGCGCCCGCCGCCATCAATCGATCAGGAGCCGACCGGCCCCCGCCTCCATATTGACGAAACAGGCGGCGCCCTGCTCGAAGACCCGCCGGTTGCCGCGCTCCGAGTTCGAGCTGCGCAGGGTCAGGCGCGGGCCCTGCTCCAGCTCGACGATGCTGGTGATGCCGGTGCCGGTGAAGACCGTCTCAACCACCCGCGCCGCCAGCGCCTCCGGCCCGGCCGGTTCGGCGGTGGCAAAGAGCCGCTCCGGGCGCACCGACAGATGCACCCTCGCGCCCTCGCGCACCCCGTCCACCGCCTCGCAGCTCAGCGCATGGCCGCCGCCGAGGTGACAGGTCGCGCGCGCGCCCTCGATGCGGTCCACGGTGACCTCCAGCAGGTTGGTGTCGCCGATAAAATTGGCGACGAAGCGATTGCGCGGCCGCTCGTAGATCTCGCGCGCCGCACCGACCTGCTGAAGCTCGCCTTCCGACATCACGGCGATGCGGTCGGACATGGTGAGCGCTTCTTCCTGATCGTGAGTGACGAAGATGAAGGTGATGCCGGTTTCCCGCTGCAAATGCTTGAGCTCGATGCGCATCGCCTTGCGCAGCTTCAGGTCGAGCGCGGACAGGGGCTCGTCAAGCAACAGCAATTTCGGCTGCGGCGCAAGCGCGCGCGCAAGGGCGACCCGCTGCTGCTGGCCGCCGGACAGCTGGCCGGGGCGACGGTCCGCGAATTGCGAAAGCTGCACCAGCTCCAGCATCCGACCCGCACACTCACGCGCCTCCGTCGATGATGAGCCGAGCATTTCAAGGCCGAATCCGACATTCTGCAACACGCTCATATGCGGAAACAGCGCATAGCTCTGGAACACCGTGTTCACGGGGCGGCGATTGGGCGGCAGCGCGCCCAGATCCTCGCCATAGAGCCGGACCGACCCTTCGGTGACCTCGTCGAAACCGGCGATGATGCGAAGCAGCGTCGTCTTCCCGCAGCCCGATGGTCCCAGCAGCGTGAAGAACTCGTTGTCGGCGATCGCCAGGGATATCTGCTTGAGTGCCGTGAAATTGCCGAACCGCTTCACAGCATTCTGCACGTCGATCGCGTTTTGACTGCTTGTTTCTGGCATTTTCGTCTGCATGACGCCGGACTCGGCGGGTTCGGGGTATCGATCTGGGCTTCGCGCGCAGGCAGCCCGATCTCCCGCCATTGGAACGGCGAGCGGACAGGGTACTTCTGCGCCCTGTGATCAATCAGGTTTTCACGGGCGTGTCACGCGTTCAAAAGGGCGCAGCCTGATCGGGCGGAGGTCACAAGAGAAGGCGCAAGCAAAGGGGGCAAGGACCGCCGGGCCTGACTTCGGCGGTGGCACCGCTTCGTTGCAATCGCGTGGCGGAAAGCGCGTGCCCGGCAACGAACATCCGCTGTCGCCCCCCTGCCCCGGCGACACCGCTTGCGCAGGGAAAGACGGCCCCCTCCTTCGCGGAGGTCTCGCGCCGCCAGACAGGGGCGCGTTCGCATTCGGAGACGCCGACGAAAGGCCCAAACCCGCCCGTTCCTCAAGGCGAGCCCGATGGCTGCCGCGCAATGAATACGCCGAAAATGAGGGAGCGGGGCCCTCCCTGAAGCCGCGGGAGTGGCGTGTGATCTTGATTGAGCCCCGCATCCTCCAAGCTGTCCGGGTATTGGCACCCGGAAGGCACCGAATGCCTGTCAGCCACGCAGCACGGCGAGAGCCGCTTTCATATCCTCCAGGACGAACTCGTCCGTCTCCTCGAAGGCAAAGATGATCTCCAGGAAAAAGGTCTGATCGGTAAGACCGTAGCGGTTCCAGTACTCGCGCAGCAGCCGCGGCGTCACCAGCCCGTCATGGGTGAAGTTCCAGTGCCGGTCATAGAGCCCATCTGTCTGCTGGATGTGGTAGGCGGCCATATAGTCGCCAACCGTCCGCGCCCAGTGATCCATGTTCGCATCCTCGCCGAAGAGCGGGCGGAACATGGCATGGCCCCAGTCGACGCAGAGCCGCACCGGCACATCCGTCTCGCCGTCGAGATCCTGCATCAGCCGCAGTGCCTGCGCCGCGGTGGAGGGGAACTCGGTCGCCAGCGGCACCGGCTCCACCATCAGCATCGACAGGCCGCGCTCCTTCGCGTGGCGGGCAAGATCGACATAGGCGTCCAGCGCCAGCTTGTAGATCTCCTCCCGGCGCTCGGGATTCACGGCGTCATCGGCGCAGTAGGAGCCGAAGGGCATGCCGGCGGCGGGGACCTCCATGGCGGCGGTCATGTCGATGGCCTGGCGCAGGTGCTCCTTGCCAAGCATGCGCAGCTCGGGCGTGGGCGCGAGGATGTGGTTGTAGGTATAGGAGGCCAGCCCGCCGAAACTGCTCTCGACCGTGACACCGGCGCGCCTGAAGGCGCGGGCATAGTCGCGGGCGAGCTTGTCGCGCTGCGGCACCGGCCAGCCCGGGTCGACGAGATCCCAGGTGAACTGGACATATTTCGTCTCCAGCTCGCCCGCGACCAGCGCCGCGAGCCGCTCGCCCCCAAGCCAGCGCTTGATGGCGAAGGAGAGGTTGAGGCCGAGTTTCATGATCTATCCTCCCGTGTTTTCCGTCCTTATCCGTTGCCGCGCAGGTAGCGGCGCGAGATCGAGTCGAAGGAGATTGCCAGCACGACGATGAAGCCGCTGACCACGCCCTGCCAGTAGGGCGAGACGCCGAAGAGCACGATGATGTTCTCGATCACGGCGATGATCGACGCGCCGAGGATGGCGCCGAAGGGCGTGCCGATCCCGCCGGTCGTGGCGACACCGCCGATGACGGAGGCCGCGATCGGGGGCAGCACCCAGGTCTCGCCGATGGAGGGCTGCGCGGTGCCGAGCCGGGTGACCATCAGCAGGCCCGCGAGGGCGGCCAGCGTTCCGGCGGCGGTAAAGACCAGCGCGCGGACGCGGTCGACCTTGATGCCGAGCATGCGCGCGGCCTGGGTGTTGTCGCCGATGGCGTAGATATAGCGGCCGAAGGGGGTCTTGAGGATCACCCAAGAGGCGATGGCCAGCACCACGATCATGATGACGAAGGGCACCGGCATGCCGAGAAAGTCGCCGCGGCCGAGGAACTGCACCTCCTTGGGGATGTTGGTGATGGCGACGCCCTTGGTCAGCACGAGGTTGGCGCCGCCGAAGATGCCCGCGGTCCCGATGGTCAGCACCAGCGAATGCAGGCCGAGCGTTGTAACCATGATGCCGTTGAAGAAACCGAGCGCGGCGCCGAGGCAGAGGCTCAGGAACATCGCGAGCCACGGGTTGAGCCCGAAATTCACCATCAGGATGCCGCTGACCACGCCGCAGAGCCCGGCCATGACGCCGAGCGAGAGGTCCAGCTCGCCGAGGATCATCAGCATCGACTGCCCGATTGTGATCAGGCCGACAAAGGCCAGCGAGCGGGCGACGACGGTCATGTTGTAGGAGGTCAGGAAGTAGGGCGAGACGATTGCGGAGATGACGAAGATCACCGTCAGTGCGATCAGCACGCCCATCATCTGGTTCTTGAGGAAGCCAAGTCTGTTCTTACGCTGCATCTGTATTGGTCTCCGAGCCGAAGAGGGCACCCACGAGGGTCTCGTTGCTGGTGGTGGCGGTGTCGAACGTGCCGGTGACCCGGCCCGAATACATGGCGATGATGCGGTTTGCGCAGCGGCGCAGCTCCTCCATCTCGGAGGAGACGAGGATGATGCCGACACCCTCCTCCGCCAGCCGCTTCATGATCCGGTAGATCTCGGCCTTGGTGCGCACGTCGATGCCCTTGGTGGGCTCGTCAAAGATCAGCACGGTCGGCGCCGTGGCCATCGAGCGGCCGATGATCACCTTCTGCTGGTTGCCGCCCGAGAGGTTGGAGATCTGCTGCGACATGCCGGCGACCTTGATGTCATAGGCCTTGATCACCTCGGCGACGCGGTTGCGCTCCTGGCGCCGCGAGATGCCGAGCTTGCCGGTGATCTGGTCGAGGATCGAAATGCCGACATTCTCCCGCACCGAGAGTTGCGGCAGGATCCCGTGCTGCTTGCGCTCCTCGGAGAGGTAGAGCAGGCCGGCCTTGACCGAGCGGCTGGTCTGGCCGAGCGGGAACGGCTTGCCTTTGAGCGTGACGCTGCCCGACATGGCCTTCATGTAGCCGAAAATGGTCTGCATCAGTTCCGAGCGGCCGGCCCCGAGCAGCCCGGCAAAGCCGAGGATCTCGCCGCGTTTCAGCTCGAAGGAAACATCCTCGAAGCCGGTCCCCGTGAGCCCGTCTGCGGAGAGGATCACCTCCTCCGGCGCGCCCTCGGGGCGTGGATCGGGGCGGAAACGCTGGTCGATGGCGATCTCGGCGCCGGACATGGCGCGGATCAGCCCCTGCTCGTCGATCTCGGAAATCAGCCCGTCCGCCACTTTCTGGCCGTTGCGCAGCACGGTGTAATCGTCGCCAATGGCCAGCACCTCCTCGATCTTGTGCGAGATGAAGACGATGGCATGGCCGCTGTCGCGGAAGCCGCGTACGACGTTCATCACCCGTTCGATCTCGGCCGAGGTCAGCGAGGAGGTCGGCTCGTCGAGGAAAAGGACCTTCATGTCCTTGTTGGTCGAGGCGCGGGCGATCTGCAGCAACTGCCGATCCGGCACCGAGACATCGCGCACGAGGTCGCGCGGGCTGGCGGTGATGGCGTAGCGGTCCAGGTATTCCTGCGCCGCGCGCTCCAGCTTGCCGCGATTCACGGTCAGGCCGCCGAGCTTCTTGCGGTCATAGGGCAGGAAGAGGTTCTCGGCGACGGAGATATTGGGGAAGAGGTTCAGCTCCTGCGGCACATAGGCCACGTAGCGATGAAGACCGGGATTGCTGGCGACGTCCTGGCCGTCGATCAGGATGCGCCCGCGCGAGGGCGCATAGGCGCCGGTCACGAGCTTCACCAGGGTCGATTTCCCGGCCCCGTTCTCGCCTGCGAGGATATGGACGCGGCCCAGCTCCAGCTTCAGGTCCACGTCATGCAGTGCGCGCACGCCGGGGAAGTCGCGGCCAAGCCCTTCCACTTCGAGGAATGCCATGATCCTGTCCTCTCGGTGTTCTTGTTGGTTGTCCCTGGGGGCGATCCCGCCGGAGAGGCCGGCGGGACACGGCTGTCAGAAGGTGGTGTCGGCTCCGAAAGAGCCTGCCCGACGCCACGAGGCCCCGGGCAGGAGGAGAGAGACCATCACTCGCCAACATTGTCCTTGGTCAGGATGGCGATGCCGGTATCGATATATTTCGGCGTCTCGATGCCGGTGGCCTGCTGCCACATCGCCATGACGGACCAGTAGCCCTGCATCTGCGGCTTGGTGGAGGACGAACTGTCGGCCACGCCGTCGCGGATCAGCTGGAGCATCTCGGGCAGGTTGTCGAGCCCGACCATCAGCACTTCACCGACCTTGCCGGCTTCCTGGATGGCCTGGCCAATGCCGATCGGACCGGCGGCATCGCAGGCGACCCAGCCCTTGAGCCCGGGATTGGCCTGCATGATCGCGGCGGCCTGCTTCTGGGCGGTCTCGATGCTGTCATTGTCGATGCCGGTGGCGACGAGCTTGATGCCGTCATACTTGGCAAAGACCTTCTCGTGGCATTCGGCGCGGATGGCATGGTTCGGCGCGGTGGGCACGCCCATCATGATCGCAACCTCGCCTTCGCCGCCGAGCAGCTCGACGAGACGTTCGGAGGCGATCTCGGCCTGCTCGCAGAAATCGTTGCCGATGGAGGTCAGCGGCATGCCCGGAGGCGGAACCGAGTCGAACACGGTGACCGGGATGCCCTGGCCGAGCGCGTCTTCAAGCGAGGCGCGGTTGCCGGACGCGTCCAGAAGGTCGATGGCGATGCCGTCGGGGCGGGTCGCGATCGAGCTTTCGATGATCTGGTTCTGCTGGACCACATCCGCCTGCTGCGGGGCCGAGTAGACGATTTCCACCTTCGAGCCGGTCTGCGCCTCGATCACGGCGCCGGCTTCCATGGCGCCGTCATTCACAAGGTCGAACCAGGGATGGACGACTTTCGGGATGATGACGAAGCGATAGCTGTCCTTCTTCATCATACCGGGCTGGTCGGCGGCACTCGCGATGCCGGGCAGCGCCACAGCGGCAGCGGCCACCAATGCGATGGTCAGTTTATTCATGATTTCCTCCTTGTGCGGACGCGGCCCTCCCCGGGCGGGCCCCCTCCACAGGACCCTTTGAATCACGTCGGCAGGGCAGAGGTTACAAATGTCATTTTGAATAGACAAGTGTTTAACGCATTCGATATGCATGTTTTTGAGACAAAGTGAAGATATCTCCGCAAGACGCCTCTCGGCTGGCAAAAAGAAATGAAATCAATGGATTCTCGCAGGAAGTCCAAATGCTTTTCCATAGGAGGAAACCCGATGTCGCTCTACTATGATGCCCTGAATGAGCTTTCTGTCGTCTTTGACCGGATAGAAGATGCGCCGGTCGACGCCGCCGTGGAGAGCATTGCTACCGCCCGGCGGACCGCGCTCTACGGCGTCGGGCGCGAGGGGTTGCAGATCAAGGGTTTTGCCATGCGGCTTTTCCATCTCGGGCTGCAGGCGTCGGTGGTCGGGGACATGACGACACCGCCGCTGGGGGCGGGCGACCTGCTCATCACATCCGCCGGTCCGGGTCATTTCGGCACCGTCTCGGCGCTGATGGCGCGCGCGTCCGGCGATGGCGCCCACACGCTCTGCGTCACGGCCCAGCCCGACGGGCAAAGCGCGCGTCAGGCCGACCAGGTGCTGGTGATTCCGGCCCAGACCATGGCCGACGATTCCGGCCCCGCAACCTCGGTGCTGCCGATGGGCTCGCTCTATGAAGGCTCGCAATATGTGCTGTTCGAGTGCATGATCCTCAAGCTGCAGGAGCGGCTGGGAATTTCACCCGATGACATGCGCAGGAACCACACAAATCTGGAATGACGACCCATATATCCGATAGCGAGGCCGATCGCCTCAAGGCACGCGTCGCCTGGCTCTACTTCATTGGCGGAATGACCCAGCAGCAGATCGCCCGCGAGATGGGCATCACCCGGCTCCGGGTCAACCGCCTCATCGGGCAGGTCCGTACCGAGGGCGCCATCTCCATCAAGCTCAACCTGCCGCTGGCGGAAAATGTTGCGCTCGAGGAAGCGCTCAAGGAACGCTTTGGCCTGCTCGATGCGGCCGTCCTGCCGACCATGCCGGATTATGCCGACATCCAGCGGACCATCGGCGAGGCGGCCGGCCGGATGCTGGAGACCCATCTGGAACATTTCAAGGGCATCGGCGTCGGCTGGGGGCGCACGCTCAGCCATGCCGGGCGCTGTATCCGCAGCGAACATTCGGATCTGACCCATGTAGTCAGCCTGATGGGCGCACGGACGCGCGGCTCCGGGTCCAACACGATCGAAGTGGCCACCTCGATTGCCAATGTGCTGGGCATGGAATGCTACTATCTGACGGCGCCGCTCTATTGCCGCTCGGCCCAGGTCCTGAACGCCTTGCTGGAGGATGACGACCTCGCCCTGACGATGGAGCGGGCGGAGCGGGTCGAGGTGGCACTGGTCGCCTGCGGAGACCTGTCGGAGCGCTCCTCCGTCATGCAGCTCGGTATCGTGCAGGAAATGCAGGCGGAATTGCTGGATTGCGGTGCGGTCGGCGATGTGCTCGGCTGTTTTCTCGACGCGGAAGGGCGCATAGTCGACCATCCGCTGAACCGCACACGGGTCGCGCTGTCGCCGGAAGCCCTCCGCGACAAGCCGGTCTCGATCCTGGCCTCGGGCGGACGCAACAAGCTGCAGATCCTCCATGCGTCCCTGCGAGGCGGTTACTTCAATCACCTGGTTACGGACGAGGAGACGGCCCGCGCCTTGGTTAGCGAACAGGACAGCGACAATCGGTAGGTCACCCGATTGAAACACTCCAGACCTTGCCCATGTTTCAGCGTCTTGCACAGAACCGCCTGGTCGGAACACTCCGGCCCGTGAGCCTGAACGATTTTCTTCGTCAGATCCAATCCGACCGTGGCAGCCTCCGATATGACCGCTTTCCCTTGTGGATCGTCAAACGCCCACCTTGGCACACAGTTGCCGTCCGGGCGGTCACATCAGCAAGCCAGACACCAGCCGGTTCGTCGCTTCAATGCCCGTCCATGTCCGATCCGTGAAGCTGGAGATAGGTCAGCACCAATCGGCCTTCCTCCTTCAGCAGGTTGCTGGAATCCACCATCCCCTTGAACTGTCCGGACCATTGATTGGCGGCGAACTCGTCGAGGTGAGGCGCGGCATGGCAAAGGGCGCAATTGGCGATGTAGAGCGCGTTGGCGTAGTTCCAGAGCCCGTCCGTATCCGCCGTCAGCCCGGACAGGGGAATCCAGCCCTCGAGTTCCATTGGCGTCCAGACCTGCCCGGTTTCCGCGATCGTGACCGGCGCGCCGGCATCCTTCGCGGCGGCCTGGGCGTCATCCTTGAGCGAGGCCAGCAGGATGCGCTTTCCTGCCTCGGCATACATGACCCGCGCCACATCATCCTGGCGCCATCCCTTGAGGCGGATATTGGCCATCTCCCCCGTCGTTCCGATCAACTCGAACGGGGCGCCGGCCAGCACTTTTCCGGCCGCCATCTGTCCGGCGTCGTCGAGAAAATAGGCCTGCGTTTCGAACGGGTGGACGATCTCCGCCTGCCCCGGGATCTGCCCGATGGACTTTTCGAACGCGGCATAGGCCGCGGCGGCGAGAGACCCCATATCCGGCATCCGGTGGACCAGCCCCTTGTGGCAGGAAATGCAGGTATCGCCCTCCTCCATCGCCTTGGGATGCTGTTTCTGTGCGTCCGTCTTCTGGGACGGCACCAGCATGTCCTCGAAGGCGTGGCAGTTGCGGCAGGTCTGCGAATCCGTCCGCTCCATTTCGTGCCAGACGCGCTGTGCCAGCTCCAACCGCTTGTCCTCGAACTTCTTCGGCGTATCGATCGTGCCGCGATACTCGGCCCAGAGATCCCGTGTCGCCTTGACCTTGGCGACCACATACTCGTCCCAGGGCTCCGGGACATGGCAATCGGTGCAGATGGCCTTGACGCCGGAACTGTTCTGGTAGTGGCTCGAGGTCTTGTACTCCTCGTAGGCCGTGTTCATCGAATGACACGAAACACAGAACTCGATGTTGTCGGTGATATGCATCGCCGTATGAAAGCCCCCCCAAAAGAGGACACCGGCAAAGAAGAAGATGGCGGCGATGAGGCTCCAGGCCAGGGCGGATGGTCGGGTGAGCCACACCCAGAACCGAGATGTGGACATGCTTTGCTCCCTTTCCATCCGTCCTACGCGCGCGGTTTGGTCTGATCAAAGGTCAAAATGACGCATTTGAAAAACAGCTTTTTTCGATCTCTTCCAATGACAGCTTTCGGGCAGGTGTCTAACCTCGGTCTCGGATCTTCCGGTCCTGAAGCCGGCAACACGACTCGTATGTCCAACCCATACCCGCCGCGCCCGACTCCCGACTGGTGACACAGATTGAGGAGGTAGATCCCATGGCAAGCGCCAATCCGTTGTATCTGTCCCGCCGGGGTTTCCTCGGCACAACCGTCGCCGCGGGCGCTCTCGCGGCCGTAGGAGCGCCGTTTACGGCAAGGATCGCCGGTGCGGCAGCACCTGAAGGCATCCTCACCGCCGCCCATTGGGGGGTGATGCGGGCCACCGTGAAGGACGGCATCTTCGTCTCCGCCGTTCCCTTCGAGAAGGACCCCTTCCCGAATGTGGACATGATCGCATCCACGCCGAGCATGGTGCATGACAAGGCCCGCATCGAGTATCCGATGGTCCGCAAGGGCTTCCTCGAAAAGGGGTATCAGAGTGACACCTCTGAGCGCGGCAAGGGCGAGTTCGTCCGCGTGAGCTGGGATGAGGCGCTGGACCTCGTCGCCGCCGAGATGAAGCGGGTGAAGGACGATTACGGCCCCGCGAGTTTCTATGTCGGCAACATGGGCTGGAAGAGCTCGGGCCGGCTGCACAATCCGCGTGCCTCGCTGGTGCGGCTGATGAACCTGCATGGCGGGTTCTCCGCGCCGCTGGGCGACTATTCCACCGGTGCCGCGCAGGGGATCATGCCGCATGTGATGGGCGGGCTCGAAGTCTACTCGCCGCAATCGGCCTGGCCGGGTGTGGCCGAGAATGCCGAATTGCTGGTCATCTGGGGCTCCGACCCGTTGGTCACCCTCAAGATCGGCTTCGCCCCGCCGGACCACCAGGCCCTCAAGGGCTTCGAAGCTTTCAAGGAAAAGGGCATCGAGACCGTCGTCATCGATCCGAAGAAGACCAAGACCGCCAAATATCTCGGTGCCGAATGGATCGCTCCGCGACCGCAATCGGATGTCGCGATGATGCTCGGCGTGGCCCATACTCTCTATACTGAAGGGCTGCACGATCAGGACTTCCTCGACGAATACACTGTCGGCTTCGACAAGTTCTTGCCCTACCTGACCGGCGAGAGCGACGGCCAGCCGAAGGATGCCGACTGGGCCGCCGAAATCGCGGAGGTCGATGCCGAGACGATCCGGACGCTCGCCCGCAAGATGGCCGAGAAGCGGACCTTCCTCATGGGTGGCTGGGCGCTGCAACGCACGGAAAACGGGGAGCAGACCTACTGGATGCTGGTCACGCTCGCTTCCATGCTGGGCGAGATCGGCCTGCCGGGGGGCGGCTTCTCCGTCGGGTATCACTACAACTCCACCAGCGCGCCGCGCGCCACGGGCGGGGGCCTGCCGGGCCTGTCGGGGGGCGAGCCGCCCGCAGACATGCCGCCGCGCATCCCCTGCGCCCGTATCGCCGACATGTTGATGAATCCGGGCGCGGAACTCGACTTCAACGGCAAGAAGATGACCTATCCGGATATCCGGATGATCCTGTGGGCCGGCGGCAACCCGTTCAGCCATCACCAGGACCGCAACAAGCTCATCGAGGCCTGGCGCAAGCCCGAAGTGGTGGTGATCCAGGAGCCCTGGTGGACCACGACGGCACGTTTCGCCGACATCGTACTGCCCGCGACGACGCCCTTCGAGCGCGACGATATCGAGATCTGCGGCGACTATTCACGGCAGTTCATCATCCCGATGCACAAGCTCGTGGAACCGCAGGGCGAGGCGCGCAACGATTACGACATCGCCGCGGATCTTGCGGACCGGCTCGGCTATGGCGCCAGGTTCAACCGCAAGGAGCAGCTTGCCGAGATCGAGAGCTTCTACAATGCCTGCGTCGATCAGGCCGCGAAGGTTGGCGAAGAGATGCCGCCCTTTGCCGAGTTCTGGGAGAGCGGAGGATTCCACGAGTTCCCCGTTGCCGAAAAGGCCGGAAACTGGGTCCGGCATGCCGATTTCCGTGAAGATCCGGATATCGAGTCGCTCGGGACACCGTCGGGCCGCATCGAGATCTTCTCCTCGAAGGTCGAGAGCTTCGGTTATGAGGGAATCGCAGGCCACGCACAGTGGATCGCACCGACCGAATGGCTTGGCAGCGATGCCTCCGGCGCGATGCTCCACATGATCAGCCCGCACCCGGAATATCGCATCCACAGCCAGATGAACTCGGCGGATCTGCGCGAGAAATATGCGGTGCAGGGGCGCGAGCCGATCGAGATCAGCGCGGCGGATGCCAGCAAGCGTGGCATTGCCGATGGCGACGTGGTGCGCGTCTTCAACGATCGCGGACAGGCCCTGGCCGGCGCCGTGGTCACCGAGGACCTGCTGCCGGGCGTGGTGCGGCTGTGCGAAGGTGCCTGGTACGATCCGGACAAGCCCGGTGAGATCGGCGCGCTGGACAAGTACGGCTCGCCCAACACGCTCACCCGCGATGTGCCAAGCTCCAGGATCGGCCAGGCCACCACGGCACATACGGCGCTGGTTCAGGTCGAGAAATTCGAAGGCGACCTGCCGGATATCACGACGTTTGACGCCCCTGTGGCGAGCTGACGAGCAGGAACCGATGCAACATGGAAGGGCCCTGACAGGGCCCTTCCAGCTTTGGTCGCCCCGGGACATCCGGCGGCTCACGCGACGGCCGGGCACGGCCCGGGGCTGCCTGGGATGCGCTGCCAGAGCGAGGTCCGGGAAAGGTCGCGCAACACGCTTTGGAAGCCCCCCTGGCTTTGCAGGATCGCGGAAACTCCACACTCGCTATCGGGGCAGGATCTATCGAATGGTCTTGAGGCCGGCCATCAGGCTGTGAAACTTCTCGCCCTGCACTGCCACATGGTCGCGCATCGCCCGCGCAGCGGCATCGGCATCATTCTGCTTTATGCCCTGGACGATGGTTTCGTGTTCGCTCAAGGACTCCTTCATACGTCCCCGGGCGCCAAGCTGTTTGCGGCGAAACGGGGTCAGGCGCTTCTGCAACCTTGCGGTTTCCCGCCTGAGAAATCCGTTTCCCGCTTCCTGGTAGATGATTTGGTGAAAGCGCTCGTTTTCGGCGTAATAGGTGTCGATTTCCCCGGAGCCCACGGCGTCGCGACATTTGCTGTTGGCATCGATCAGGCGTTCCAACCCATCTTCCGAAATCCTGCGCGCCGCAAGACGGGCGCAGGAGGATTCCATCTCTGCCATGACCTCGAACATCTCCATGAGGTCCAGCGGTCCCAGTTGATGAACGAATGCCCCCCGCCGGGGCACGAGTTCCACCAGGCCCGATTGCGCAAGTCTTTGCAGGGCTTCGCGAAGCGGTGTGCGCGAGACCTCGAAACGGTCGGCAAGACGCACTTCGTCCAGCTTTTCTCCATTGGACAAGGTGCCGTCGAAGATCAGGTCTTCGAGTTCGTGAACAATGTTTTCGACACGCGAGGAAGTCATGATCGGAGTCTATCCTTCCAAGCCAAAAATGCAATCGGGCTCTTCTTGCATGCAGGATTGTTGACTTGAAATATGTCTGTCACATAATGCCGGCGTGAACCGGTACCCATTGGTTCACCAAAGGGAGGACATCGTGAAAACCACACTTGGAACCGCTGCGGCGGCTTTTTCTATTGCAATCGCGGGATCGGTGGCGGGAGCGACTGAACTTCGCCTGTCTCACCAATGGTCCAACAAGGACGTGCGCCACCAGGTGGCGCAGATCGTGGCCGATGAGGTGGCCGCAGCCGATGTGGACCTGGAGATCAAGATCTTCGGCTCCAAATCGCTGTTCGCGCCGCGTGAACAATACAAGCCGCTGAGCCGCGGGCAGCTGGACATGACGGTTCTGCCGCTCAGCTATGCCGGTGGCCAGCAACCCGCCTATAACCTGACCCTGATGCCGGGGCTGGTGAAAAACCACGACCACGCGGCGCGCCTGAGTGACAGCCCCTTCATGGAGGCGCTCGAGGCCAAGATGGCCGAAGACGATGTGATGGTGCTGGTACATGGCTATCTTGCGGGCGGATTTGCCGGCAAGGACCAGTGCATCACCGGCCCGGACGACGTGAAGGGGCTCCAGACCCGTGCTGCCGGCAAGAGCTTCGAGCAGATGCTGGCGGGCGCAGGCGCGTCGATCGCGTCCATGGCATCGTCCGAAATCTACAACGCGATGCAGACGGGCGTTCTCAACGCCGCGAACACGTCGTCATCGTCCTTCGTGTCCTACCGGATCTACGAACAGGTATCCTGCTACACCCCGGCCTCCGATGTCGCGCTGTGGTTCATGTACCAGCCACTTCTGATGAACAAATCCACCTTCGACGGCCTTTCCGAAGAGCAGCAGGCCGCGCTCCTGGCGGGCGCCGAGAAGGCGGAAGCGCATTACCTGGCCGAGGCGAAGAAGCAGGACGCGGCATCGGTCGAGGTCTTCAAGGAAGCCGGTGTCGAGATCGCCGAAATGACGGCCGAGGATTTCGAAGCCTGGCGCGCGATCGCCCAGGACACCTCCTACAAGTCATTCGTGAAAGAGGTTCCGGACGGACAGGCCCTGCTGGACCTCGCGCTCGCCGTCGAGTGACAGGCATTTGAGACAGCCGGGGCGGCGCCGCGCCGCCCCGCGACCCCCTTAAAAAGAAATCTCCGGAGACACTCATGGCGAGCCACAGCTCGGCAGCCGTTGCGCGTACAGGAAACAACCCGTTCCTGAAGGCCGTGGCAGCCCTTTCAACCCTCGCCGGATGGTGTTCGGCGAGCATGATCGTCGCGGCCGTGGCGATCACCTGCCAGATGATCGTGATCCGGTTTGTCTTCAACGGATCCACCGTCTGGCAGACCGAAGCCGTGATCTACCTGGTCATCGCGGCCACCCTTGTCGGCCTGCCCTATGTCCAGCGCCTGCGTGGCCATGTGAACGTCGATCTCGTCCCGATTTCCCTGCCGCCCCGGGCACGGTTCGCAATGGCGATCCTCACGTCGGTTCTGTCCATCGCCATCGTGGCGGTGATGTTCTGGTACGGATACGAGTACTGGCATTTCGCATGGGACCGCGGCTGGAGGTCCGACACCGTCTGGGGCGTCAAGCTCTGGATCCCCTATCTCGCCCTTCCCATCGGGTTCGGCTTGTTCCTGTTGCAACTGATCGCCGACCTGGTCGCCCTGCTCCTGGGGATCGAAAAGCCCTTTGGCATGGAGGTCGGTTGATGGACCCGCTGTTCCTCGGCGCCCTCGTCGCCATCGTCACCATCCTCGTTCTGTTCTCCGGCGTCTCGGTGGCGATCGGCCTGCTGATCGTCTCGGCCGGCTTCCTGATCATCTTCGACGGCATGCGCTCGCTGGAGCTCATGCCGGAGATCCTGTTCGGAAAGCTCGACAATTTCGCGCTGCTCTCGATCCCGATGTTTATCATCATGGGCGCGTCGATTGCCTCGACCCGTGCCGGCGCCGATCTCTACGAGGCGCTGGAGCGCTGGCTCTCCCGCGTGCCCGGCGGGCTGGTGGTCTCAAACCTCGGAGCCTGCGCTCTCTTTGCCGCCATGTCCGGCTCCAGCCCCGCCACCTGTGCAGCCATCGGCAAGATGGGCATCCCCGAGATGCGCAAGCGCGGTTACCCCGACGGCGTTGCAGCCGGGTCCGTTGCCGCCGGAGGGACGCTGGGCATCCTGATCCCGCCCTCGGTCACCATGATCGTCTATGGCATCGCCACCGAGACCTCGATCGGCCGCCTGTTCCTTGCCGGGGTCTTCCCGGGGCTGATGCTGGTCGGGCTCTTCATGGCCTGGTCGCTCTACTCGACCTGGCGCTCGGGCGAGGCCTCCCGGCTCAGCGCCGGCAGCTACACATGGGCCGAGCGTTTCGAGATCCTGCCCCGTGTCCTGCCCTTCCTCGCGATCATTCTCGGCGTGCTCTACGCCATGTATGGAGGCATCGCGACCCCGTCCGAAACCGCCGCGGTCGGCGCCCTTCTGTGCCTGATGATTGCCATGATCATCTACAAGCTCTGGCGTCCCGCCGACCTCTGGGTCGTCCTGCGGGACAGCACCAAGGAATCGGTGATGATCCTGTTCATCATCGCCGCGGCCGGCGTCTTCAGCTACATGCTGTCGAGCCTCTTCATCACCCAGTCGATCGCCGAATGGATCGGAACGCTGGACGTGAACCGTTGGGTCCTGATGGGGGCGGTGAACCTCTTCCTGCTGGTTGCCGGGTTCTTCCTGCCGCCGGTTGCCGTGATCCTGATGGCCGCCCCGATCCTGCTGCCGATCATCACCAGCGCCGGGTTCGACCCGATCTGGTTCGCGGTTGTCCTGACGATCAACATGGAGATCGGCCTGATCTCGCCGCCGGTCGGACTGAACCTCTATGTCATCAATGGCATCGCCCCCGACATCCCGCTCAAGACAATCCTGCTCGGCTCGCTGCCTTTCGTGGCCTGCATGGTGATCGCCATCATCCTGCTCTGCCTGTTCCCCGGCATCGCGACATGGTTGCCGAATGCGGTCATGGGAACGTCAATCTGACGGGTTTGCGCCCGGCGGCGCCCTGTGAGAATTGGAACTGCCCGGTTTCACGCCAGCGGAAAACCGTTGGCGGTGAGACGGGGGACGCCCCCGCCCGGGCAAGGACAGCTTGCCCGGGCTACCTCACTTTTCGTGTTCACGGCAGCAAGGCAGCGTCTCCGACATAGGACACGACACTGGCATGGCTCGCGACGGCGATCGAGGACAGCGCCCCCTGCCCCATGCCCGAAAGCAGCCCCGCCACGCAAGTCGTACTGCCGTCCCGCACCAGGATCGGCGCGCCGGACCAGCCCTCCCGGACCTGGCAGCGGACCTCGACAAGGCTTCCGGTCTGCCCCAGCACGCTGCACGGACGCGACACCCCGCCACGTTCGGCAAGAAGCTCGACCATTTCCCCCGGCTGAAATTCCCGTTGCAGAAACCTCGGGCGCGGCCCTCCCGAGACCGGCGAGATCCGCATGCGGCCGACATCAAGCCCCGACTGGCGCTGCGGATCGCCGGAGGCCATCGACCAGGCCTGGTTTACGCCGTTCGGCTGCGCGGCAACCCGGCTGCCATCCGCAAAGGTGACACTGCCCGGAGCGCCGCTGCCGGAGAGGCAATGGGCAGCTGTCAGCACCTGCCCGGCGCCGGAAAGAAATCCGTTGCACTGCAGCCCGTTCGCCGTCCTGACATCGACCACGACCACACCCGACCGCGAGAGCGCCGAAACATCCTTGCGAGTCGTATTGGATGGCGCAGCGCCAGCCTGGCCAGAGGCCACCACATCCGGCCGCGACGCGGTCGCCTCGCCCATGAGGACATCGTCGACCGCCAGCAGCGGGTTGCAGGCTGCAAGCGTGGCGAGGGCGCAGGCAGCCAATGCGCTGCGCCCTCTCCCGTTCAGGCGTCCCGTCACGGGAGCGTGCTTTCCAGCGTGTCAATAGCGGTCAGGACATTGTCGACATGCGCCTCGGCCGCGACATCGAGATCCTTGGTCGCATAGGCCATCCGCGAAACGCCATTGCCGGGGCGGCTCTTGGAGGTCACGCGCAGGCTTCCGGTGATCGTCCCGCTGCGCGAGGTGACTTTCGGCGTCGACACACGCGGCTCGTGTTTCTTCAGCGAGGACACGTAGCTGTCGACATTCGTGGCGCCAGTAGAGCGCATGGCGTTGACATGGGCCCGGTTCGTGCGACCAAGTCCGCTGACCACGCCGTTCACCAGCCGGTTGTCGGATTTGACCTGGCCCTCCACGACCCTCAGCTGCGCATTGCGGCGGTTGTGCTGGATTTTTTCTGCACATCGGCCTGGTAGCCGCCCGCCGCGCCTGCAATCGCGCCCATGAGGCGACCCGTCAGAACGTTATCACCCTGAGAGACGGCGCAATCCGCTTCTGGGGTGCGGCCCGCACCTGCTCGAACGGCACCCGAAAGATTTTGCACGGGTCATTCTTCGAAACCTGCACCGTCGGCTTCGAGGTGATCGGGCTCGTCGCATCGACGCAGCGCGACGCCGACAGCGAGCAAACCATCGAGAGGGTCGCTGCTGTCCTCGACTGTCCCATGGCCCATTCAGCGAAAAACTCGGAGAACGCGCCAGGATCTCCGGCCGGGTTGTCGCGGGGCCAAGGTCGATCGGGGCGGATCCCGAAGAGAAGCCGTTTCTCAAGGCCCTCGCGCCGGGCAACTGGTCCGGAAACCGGGTCTGCCTGACGCTCCTGTCACGGGATCGACGGTGAGCCAATCCCCAAGGGCTCGGTTCTCTGGATCGGATCCGATGCCTGGAGAGAGGCCGGCTCCTTTGCCTTTTTCGGCCAGGCCGTCATCGGGGAAGTCGCCTCTGCCGGGGAAACCCGGCTTGTGTCGGGCGGCAGTTTCGAGCTTCGCCAGCCGGGCTTCCTGAACTCGAACATCCTGAGCGTGAAGACGGGCGAGTTCTTCACGGGAGACCAGATCCAGATCGTCGAGCGGTCCGGCGCCGCCCCGGTCGATGTCTCGGGCTTCTTCATCCCCGACGAGGCCGGGATGCTGGTGCATGCCGCATCGCCGCTTGGGCGGAACGTGATCAGGGTGGACCGGCTCGGGACCGAGCCTTCGAGGATCTCGTCCAATGTTGTGGACCGAAGCCTGACGGACCCGTTCCTGCTGTTCGTGTCCCTGATACCGGCCGTTGTTCTGACCGTGCTGCAGCTCTTCTCATCTTTTGTTCCGGGCAGGAAACCCTGACCTGCGGCATGGCCCGAAAGGCGGGGATCCGCGCCTGCTCGTGAAACGCTTCAGTAGAAATAGGGGATATCTCGCTCCCTGGCGGCGTCCACCCAGGATGGCACGAAAGGCACGACCTTGTCCTGCGACGGGACCGATATCTCGATGAAATCCGCTCCGGGCGCCTCGATGGCGCTGCGGAGCGTCTCCTCGATCTGGTCCTCATGCGCAATCCGCGTGGCCCGGAAACCGAAGGCTTCCGCGAGCTTGCAGTAATCCACGGCGCCGAAATCGGTGGACCAGGGCTCGTCCGATCCCTCCAGAAGCTGCGCCTCGGCCCGTATCCAGCCGAAACTGTCGTTTCGCATCAGGATGATGGTCATGTTGCGCCCGCTGCGCCGGATGGTCTCCAGGTCTCCCATCACGAAGGCGAAGGAGCCGTCCCCTGTCAGCGAGATGACCGGCCCGTCCTGCGCATGAAGCGCGCCGAGGCCCGCCGGCACCGCATAGCCAAGCGACCCCATGGAATAATTGGTCAGGTATCGCCGCCCCGCGGTCCGGACCGAGAGCAGGGCCGAGGGATAGATGGCGGCAATGCCCGGCTCGGCGGTGACGATGGCCGTGTCGGGCAGGAGCCGGTCAAGCGCCTGTGCCAGCTTGACAGGGGAGAGCGTTCCCTCCGGCATCTTCACGTTGGAATTGAAGGCCGTTTCCAGCGCGGCCTGCTTTTCCGGGGTCACATCGACCCGGGGGCGGGTGGCGTCCGGGGCCGTGGCCTCGAGGATGCGCAGCATGTGCTCAAGGCTCGCCCGCGCGTCCCCGACAAGGCCGACCTCGACCGGGAAGCTGTTGCCGATATGGGCCTCGGCGATGTCGAGATGGATGAAGGATTTGGTTGCCGGATCGCCATAGAGGCTCCAGTGGTCGGTGGAGCTGGAATCCGTGTTCGTCCCGACAAAGAAGACGAGATCGGCCTCGCGCAGATAGGCGTTCGAATAGGCCATCCCGCCGCGCGCGCCGATCACGCGCAGGGCCAGCGGATGGGTCTCGGGAATGACACCCTTGCCGGCTGTCGTCGTCGCAACCGGAACCTGCAACCGTTCGGCCAGCGCCAGGATGCCATCGGTCGCGCCCGATATCAGCCCGCCCTGCCCGCAGACAATCACCGGCTTGCGCGCGCCAAGCAGCAGGTCCAGCGCCGATTTCAGCTTGCCGTGATCGGCAACCGGACGATGCGCCGGGTAGGACCGGTACTCCGGCTCCGCATAGAGATCCCCCACGCGGCCAACCTGCCGGAACACATCCACCGGGACGCGGATATGGACCGGGGCCGGCCTGCCGGAGGTTGCCACGCGAAAGGCGCGGCGAAGCAGGAAGGGGATCTCCGCAACATTGGTCAGCAGAAAGGATTCCTTGGAGATCGGCGCATAGAGGGCCGTCTGGTCGATGCCCGTCAGCCCATGGCGCTTGTCCTGGTTGATCGGAATATCGGAGCTGAAGAAGATCACGGGGACCGAGCTGAGGAAGGCCTCCGTCACGCCGGGGCTGCAATGGGTGACACCGGGGCTGGGGGCTTCCAGCACGGCCGGGCGACCGGTCAGTTTCGCATAGGCCTCGGCCGCGAAGGAGGCCGTGCGTTCGTCGCGGGTCAGCACGTAGCGGATGTCCGACTGCTCCGTCCAGCCATCATACCAGCCAAGCGTGGTCTCGCCGGGCAGCCCGAAGACATGCGTGACCCCGTGCAGCTCCAGCATCATCAGGATAACCTGGGCTCCGGTCATTTCCGGGGGAAGTGTCGGGACCATTCTCGTCTCCTGGATCTGCGGGTGGAACGCTGGCGCCGGGGGCGGCGCGGACAGGCCGGATCAGCGTCCCACGCGAACGACATTCTCGGAGTCCTCGTCGAACTCCCACGGACGGTAGAGGCGGAATTTGGCTTTCAGGAATTCCACGAAGGCGCGCAGGTTCGGCGCCATGCCGCGATGCGGCTGGAAGACGATACTGAAATCGACCGAAGGTCCGCGGAACTCCGGAAGCACCCTGGTCAACTCGCCCCGGCGTATGTGCTCATGCGTCATCCAGGCCGGAAGCAGGGACACGCCCAACCCGTCCAGCGTCATCCGCAGAAGCGCTTCGTGGTCTTTCACCGAAAGCCTCGGGGTGACGCGCTTCACCGTCACCTCCTCGCCGCGCCGGATCTCGATATCCGCCGGTCCGTAATAGATCCTGCTGGCCAGGAAGGCATGGTCGTCCAGGTCCGCGGGCGTCCCAAGTGCGGGCGCCCCGGCCAGGTAGGACGGGCTGGCATAGAAATACTGCGTCGAGGAGCCGATGGAGATTGCGCAAAGCGACTCGTCCTCGATCTCTCCCTTGCGCACCGCGACATCGATCCGCTCGTCCCGGAAGTCGATCTTGCGGCTGGTGATCGTCAGGTTCAGCCGCACATCCGGATTGGCCTGCAGGAATTCCGGCAGCAGCGGAAGGATATAGGCCCGTCCCAGGGTCTCGGGCAGGCTGACATTCAGCACCCCGCTGGGGCTTGCATGCATCGCCTTGATCGCATGATCGGCGTCGCGGGCCTCGGCCACGAGCCTGGCGCAATGCTCGTAATAGACGCGCCCGGTTTCGGTCAGCGTCATCGAGCGCGTCGTCCGGTGCAGCAGCGTCATCCCGAGGCGCTCTTCCAGCAGCGCGATTCGGCGGGAGACGTTCGATTTCGACATCTGCACCACTTCCGCGGCACCGGAAAAACTGTTCTGTTCCACGACAGCGGCAAAGATCGCCATATCAGTCAGCAGGTCGGTATGCATCTCGGGCGCGCCCCTTGATTGTTCTACTGGATAAACAAAGAATGCAATTCTCTTGCAATTGTCAATTCTACGGGACTACCGTACGCAGGTAAAGCTCCTTCGGTCGGGTTCGATTCCCCGGGATATCGGCGCCGGGCAGAGGAGCTTTCGGGATGTGGGACGGAGGACCCCGCAGCCCGGGAAAGACAAAAAACAGGGAGGACACACATGAAACTCACAACGACCTTGAAAGCGACAGCTGCCGCCATTGCGGCCCTCGTCGCTGTCTCGACGACACCGGCCCAAGCCGTCGAGCTGCCTTGCTCCACCGCCAAGCTGATCGTGCCCTGGGGCCCCGGCGGCGGCACCGCCGTGATCTTCGGCATCTTCGAGAAGGCCATCGATGCGACCGACGCGCCGACCAAGATCAAGGTCGTGACCGTCCCCGGTCAGGGCGGCGGACAGGGCGCCAAGGAGGCGCATGGCGCAAAGCCGGACGGCTGCACGCTCTTCGCCATCCACCAGCACCTCGTGGTGAACTACATCAACGGCGTCACGGATTTCAGCTGGGACGGGTTCGAGCCGGTCGCCATGCTGACCGACACGCCCGAGATCATCGGCGCGGGCGGCCATGTCCCCTATGACGATCTCGAAGGCATGCTGGCCGCAGCCAAGGACGCCCCGGGCGAGATCCCGACCGGTGTTTCCATGGGCGCTACAAGCCACTTCCTCTGGATCATGCTTGGCGCCAAGACCGGCACCGATTTTGCCTATGTTCCGTTCCAGGGCGGCACGGCGGGCCGGATCACCGGGCTCATGAATGCCTCCATCGACCTGGGTGGCATCAACATGGCCGCCGCGCGGACCCAGCGGGACGACGGTGCGCTCAAGGCCTTCGCGATAGCCGCCGACGAGCGCAGCCCGCTCATTCCGGACGTGCCGACGCTCAAGGAACTCGGCGTGGACATGAACTACTCTCTCACCCGCGGCATCATGCTGCCCAAGGGGACGCCGCCGGAAATCGTCGAGTACTGGGCCGAGGTCTTCAAGAGTCCGACCGAGGATGCCGCCTTCGTCGAGGAGCAGGCCGCCAAGGGGACCGAGGTTCTCTATCTCGGGCCGCAGGAATATGCCGCCTGGTGGAAGGACACCGAGACCGGGTTCCTCGATGCCGCCAAGGAACTGAAGGTCGGCCGTTTCCAGTAAGCCTTTCCGCCCGCGCCGTCTCCTTTCGGCGCGGGCTCTCCCCCCCCATCGGGCGAAAAAATGACACTCAACAGAGACTTCCTTACGGCGGTCGTATTCCTGCTGCTGACAGTGGGAATGTACGTGGCAACCTATTCCCTGCCGGAGCCGATGTTCAATCAGCTGGCATCCTGGACCTGGCCGCGGACGATTCTTGTACCGCTGGGCCTGCTGTCGGTCGTGATGCTGATCCAGTCGCAGAAATCCGATCAGCCGGCGGCGACCCTTGGCGGCTTCCTCGCCTGGGCGAAAGAGAACGTGAACCCGTTTCTCTGCTTCGGGCTCTTCTTCCTCTTTCTTCTCACCCTGCCGACGCTGGGGATGCTGCTGGGCGGGCTGGCCTATGTCTTCCTGACCCTCTGCGTTCTGGGCGGCTGGCAGCCACGACAGATGGCGGTCCATGCCGGCATCTCGATCGTCTTCGTGACCGGCATGTGGGCAATCTTCTCTTTCGCGCTTGGCGTGGTCCTGCCGGAAGGCACGATCCTGAGGGTGTACTGACATGTTCGAGAACCTCGCCCTTGCGATCCCGGAGTTGTTCACGCTCACCAACATGATGCTGATGATGGTCGGCACGACCGCGGGCCTTCTGGCCGGCGCGATCCCCGGCTTCACCATCGCCATGGCCGTGGTGCTCGTGCTGCCCTTCACCTTCACCATGACGCCCGTGCAGGGCCTTGCCACGATGATCGCGGTCTATGTCGGCGGTCTGTCGGGCGGTCTGATGTCCGGCATCCTGACCGGCATTCCCGGCACGCCCTCCTCGGTCGCGACCACGTTCGACGGCTACCCGCTGGCGCGTTCCGGCAAGCCCGGCCTGGCGCTTGGCATCGGTGTCTGGTCGAGCTTCTTCGGCGGCGTCTTTGCGTCCATCGTGCTGATGCTGGTCGCGCCGCAACTGGCGCGGATCGGGCTGGAATTCCAGCCGGTCGACTATTTCTCGCTGGTCATCTTCGCGCTGACCGTGACGGCGAGCCTGGCCGGGGACCAGATGGTCAAGGGCCTGATGGCGGGCCTTGTCGGCCTGCTTGTGGCCACGGTCGGCTCGGATGTCGTCTTCGGCCAACCGCGCTTCACCTTCGGATTCGATGCGATGGAGCAGGGCTTCGCCTTCCTGCCGGTTCTGGTCGGCATCTTCGCCTTCGGCCGGCTGCTCGGCGATGTGAAGAACCGCGAAAAGGCGCACCAACCGCTGGGCGGCGAGACCCATGTCGTCCATATCGACTATCTCGGCGCCATGCGCGAAGTGCTGCGCCGATGGGGCAACCTGCTGCGGTCTTCGGCCATCGGCGTTTTCGTCGGGGTCCTGCCCGCCGCCGGCTCCACGATCTCCAACATCCTGGCCTATGACCAGGCCAAGAAGACCTCCAAGGAACACGAGCAGTTCGGCAAGGGCGCCATTGACGGCATCATCGCGCCGGAGGCGGCCAACAACGCCACCGCCGGCGGCGCGCTCATCGTCATGATGGCGCTCGGCCTGCCCGGCGACATCATGACCGCGATCATGCTCGGCGCGCTGCTGATCCATGACGTGATCCCCAGCCCGTCCTTCATCTCGGACGAGCCCAAGATTGCCTATGCCATCTTCCTCGCCTTCTTCGTGGCGAATTTCATGATGCTGGCGCTGCAATCGGTGACGCTGCGCGGCTTCGTCCTGATCACCCGGGTCAAGCTCTACATGCTCTCGGCGGTGATCCTGTTCTACTGTGCCGTCGGCATGTTCGCGCTGAACAACGTCGCCTGGGACATGTGGACCCTCTTCTTCTTCGGCATTGTCGGCTTCTTCATGCGCGCGCTCGGCTTTCCCGTCGTGCCGCTGGTGCTCGGCGTCGTGCTTGGGCGGATCGCGGAAGCGCGCCTCTCCCAGGTCTTTGCCCGCAGCGACGATATCGGCGTCTTCCTCAGCCGCCCCTGGTCGCTCTTCTTCCTGCTGCTGGCCTGTTTCTCGATCGTCTTCCCGCTCTACCAGAAGCATCGCGGCACGGCGCCCTGGACCCGGTTCTACGTGCCGATCCTCCTGGTCGTCATGGCCTGGCCGGTCTTCCAGATGCCCGGATCCATCCGGCCGGTGCTCGCCATCGGCATGGTGATCGGAGGGCTGGCACTGGCGGTCATCAACATCAAGCGCGGCTCCGCGCCGCAAGCAACCGAATAGGACGAATTCATGGATCTTGGGATCAAAGGCAAAACGGCCCTGGTGCTCGGGGCCTCTCAGGGGCTGGGCGAAGCCATCGCGGAGAAACTCGCGGCCGAGGGCGCCAACCTCGTTCTCGTGGCCCGCAGCCAGGACAAGCTGGAGGCCAACGCGGCACGGCTGTCCGCCAGCCACGGCATCACGGCGCGCGCCCTGAGCGTGGATCTCTCGGATGCCGAGGCTGTCGCGGCCTTCGCCGCCGCTGTGCGGGACGAGATCAAGCCGGACATGCTGGTTGCCAATGCCGGCGGGCCGCCGCCCTCTGTCTCCACCGGGATTGATCAGGCCGTCTGGCAGCGCTCGGCCCAGATGTTGCTCTTCTCGATCATCCAGGTGACCGAGGCGGCGGTCGAGGCGATGAAGGTGAAAGGCTGGGGCCGCGTGCTTGCCATCGGCTCCTCCGGCGTCATCCAGCCGATCCCGAACCTCGCCGTTTCCAACACGATCCGCGGCGCGGTTGCCGGTTTCTGCAAGACCCTCGCGGCCGAGGTCGCCGGCGACGGCATCACCGTCAACATGATCCTGCCGGGCAAGATCGACACCGACCGCGTCGGCCAGCTCGACACCGCCCGCGCCGGGCGCGAAGGCAAGACGCTGGAGCAGGTCCGCACCGAGATCGCCACCTCCCTGCCGATCAAGCGCTACGGGAAGCCGTCGGAATTCGCCTCCGTCGCGGCCTTCCTGCTGTCCGAGCCGGCCGGCTACGTGACCGGCCAGATGACTCGCGTCGATGGCGGGATGATCCGGAGTATCTGAGCCATGTCCAACCATGATCACTCACAGCAGGCCCGCGGCACCGCCGAGACCGGGCCCCGGCATGGCGGCCGCATCCTCGCGGATCAGTTGGCGATCCTCGGGGCGGAGAAGGTCTTCTGCGTGCCGGGCGAGAGCTTTCTCGGCCTGCTCGACGGGCTCTATGACCACGCGGACCGGATCAAGGTCATCACCTGTCGCCACGAATCCGGCGCCTCCAACATGGCCGATGCCTATGGCAAGCTGACCGGCAAGCCCGGCATCTGCGTCGTCACCCGCGGCCCTGGCGCCACCAACGCCTCCAACGGCGTCCACACGGCCTTCCAGGACAGCACCCCGATGATTGTCCTGATCGGCCAGGTGGCCACCGGCATGATGGATCGAGAGGCATTCCAGGAGATGGATTATCGCCGGATGTTCGGCGAAATGGCCAAATGGGTCGCCCAGATCGACGATGTTCACCGCATCCCGGAATACCTCTCCCGCGCCTGGCATGTTGCGCTGTCGGGCCGGCCGGGGCCGGTCGTGCTGGCGCTGCCGGAAGATGTTCTGAGCGATGTCGCGGAGGTGGCCGATGCCCGCCCGGCGAATATCGGGCGCAGCGCCCCGGATACCGGCGCGATGGAACGGTTCGGGGCCCTGCTGTCCGAGGCGAAAAAGCCGCTGCTGGTCCTTGGCGGGCCGGACTGGAGCGCGGAGGCCGCCGAGATGGCCGCCACCGTGGCCGAGCGGTTCAACCTGCCGGTGGCGACGAGCTTCCGCTGCCAGGATTACTTCGACAACGGGCACCCGAACTATGCCGGCGTGATCGGCATCGCGCCGCTGCCGGAGCTGCGCCGGAAGATCCGCGAGGAGGTGGATCTGCTGATCACCATCGGCAGCCGCTGGGGCGAGATGACCACCCAGGGCTACACCCTGATCGACAGCCCGGTGCCGCAGATGCGTTTCGTGCATGTGCATCCCGGCCCCGAGGAGCTGGGCCATGTCTACGCGCCCGACCTCTCCATCGCCTCCAGCCCGACCGCTTTCCTGAAGGCGATGCTCGGGCTCGACGCGGAGGCCCCGGCCAGCAACGCCTGGACCGCCGGGTTCCGGCCTGATTACGACGCCTTTCTTGAGCCGACCGAGGTGCCCGGCGCGCTCAATATGGGACAGGTCATCCACCATCTCTCCGAGACCCTTCCCGCCGACACGGTCTATACCAACGGCGCGGGCAATTACTCGGTCTGGCTGCACCGGTTTCACGCCCACAGGACCTATCGAACCCAGCTCGCACCAACCTCCGGCTCCATGGGTTACGCGGTTCCCGCCGCCATCGCCGCCAAGCTGGAGCATCCCGAGCGCATGGTCGTCTGTGTCGCCGGCGATGGTTGTTTCCTCATGACCGCGCAGGAGCTGGCCACGGCGAAGCAATACTGCCTGCCGATCCTCTACCTCGTCGTCAATAACGGCATGTATGGCACGATCCGCATGCACCAGGAGCGCAACCACCCGGGCCGCGTGATCTCCACCGCGCTCACCAATCCCGATTTCGTCGCCTATGCCGGCGCTTTCGGCATTCCCGGCGAGGTCGTCACCCGGACCGAGGATTTCGCCGGGGCCCTTGACCGCGCCCGCGCCTCCGCCGACGGATATCTCATCGAGCTTCAGGTCGATCCCGAAGCCCTGACCCCGACACAATCGCTTTCCGCTGCCCGCGCGCAGGGGGAGGCCGCGACAGCAGGATAGACCCATGATCGTCGAAGAACGTATCTACACGCTGAATATCGGCGCTGTGCCGCAATATCTCAAGCTCTACGAGGAAGAGGGGCTGGCCATCCAGCGCCCGATCCTCGGACGCATGGTCGGCTATTTCCGCACCGAGATCGGCCCCCAGCACCAGATCGTGCATATGTGGGCCTACAAGGATCTTGCCGAACGGGCCGAGCGCCGCGCGCGCCTGCTCGCCGATCCGCGCTGGACCGAATACGCCAAGAAGACACGCCCCTTGCAGATCAGCCAGGAGAACAAGATCCTGGTTCCCGCATCTTTCAGCCCCTGGGCGCAGGATGACCCCGCGCTCGACATGGCCGCCAACACCTGACCTCAGAGAGACCCAAATGATCGACCTCTATACCTGGACAACCCCCAATGGCCGCAAGGTCTCCATCCTGCTCGAGGAACTCGGCGTGGAGTACGAAACCCACCCGATCAATATCGGCCAGGGCGACCAGAAGACCGAGGACTTCCTCAAGATCGGCCCGAACAACAAGATCCCGGTGATCGTGGACCGCGACACCGGCCTCAGCCTGATGGAATCGGGCGCCATCATGTGGTACCTGGCCGAGAAATACGGGAAGTTCCTGCCGACAGATCCGACACAGAAGATCAAGGTCATGGAATGGCTGATGTGGCAGATGGGCGGGCTTGGCCCGATGGCCGGACAGGCGCATCACTTCCTGCATTTCAATCCCGGCAAGGCCGAATATGCCGAGGAGCGCTACGAGGCGGAGGTCCAGCGCCTTTATTCGGTGCTCGAGACGCAGCTTGAGGGGCAGGATTACGTTGTCGGCGAGTATTCCATCGCCGATATGGCGATCTGGCCCTGGGTCTCGCGCTATGAATGGCAGCGGATCGACCTGACACAATACCCCAATGTACGCGCCTGGTATCAGCGCCTGCTCGCACGCGAGGCGGTCCAGAAGGGCTATCACGTGCCCAAGGTCATGGGCGAGATCCCCGCCGGCTGACCCCGGCCCCCCTTAACACAACCGGCCCCGGCCATCCGGGCGGGGCCCCGACCCTCCATCCCCCAAACCGCACCAGCCCGGAAGAAGATCATGCTCAAAGGCAAGCACCTGATTGCAGGCGACTGGGTCGCCGGCGCCACGTCATTCGAAAACATGCCCACCGAGGGGGCGCCGGACAGTTTCGCCAAGGGAGAGCCCGCGCATGTGGCCGCAGCCGCCGAGGCGGCGGAAGAAGCCTTCTGGTCCTATGGCTTCTCCACCCGCGCCACCCGCGCCGCCTTTCTGCGCAGGATCGCCGAGGAGATCGACGCCCGTGGCGCGGAGATCACCGCGATGGGCATGAAGGAAACCGGCCTGCCCGAGGCGCGGCTCAATGGCGAGCGCGGCCGCACGGTCGGCCAGCTGCGCCTCTTCGCCGAGCATATCGAGGCCGGTGACTATCTTGACCGCCGCCATGACGAAGCCCTGCCCGACCGCGCCCCCCTGCCGCGCCCGGACCTGAAGATGGTCCAGCGCCCGATCGGCCCGGTCGCCGTCTTCGGCGCCTCCAACTTCCCGCTGGCTTTCTCGACCGCGGGCGGCGACACGGCGGCTGCGCTGGCGGCGGGCTGCCCGGTCGTGCTCAAGGGCCACTCGGCCCATCCCGGCACCTCCGATCTCGTCGCCCAGGCGGTGGATGCGGCGGTGAAAGCCTGCGACCTGCATCCCGGCGTGTTCAGCCAGATCCAGGGCGGCAACCGCGCCGTCGGCACCGCGCTGGTCCAGCATCCCTTCATCAAGGCGGTCGGCTTCACCGGTTCGCTCGCCGGCGGCCGCGCGATGTTCGACCTCTGCGCCGCGCGCCCCGAGCCGATCCCCTTCTTCGGCGAGCTCGGCTCGGTGAACCCGATGTTCATCCTCGACAGCGCGCTGGCCGCCCGCGGCGCCGAGATCGCCGCCGGCTGGGCGGGCTCGCTCACCATGGGCGCGGGCCAGTTCTGCACCAATCCCGGGGTCGCCGTGCTGGTTGCCGGCCCCGAAGCCGAGGCCTTCGAGGCAGCCGCCAGGGAGGCGCTCGCCGCCATCGGTGGCCAGACCATGCTGACCGACGGCATCGCCAGCGCCTATCACGAGGGCGCGGACCGGGTCGGCGGGGCCAAAAGCGTGCGCTCGGTGCTCTCCACCGACTGCAGCGGCCGGTCGGCCACGCCCTTCCTCTTCGCGACCGACGCACAGGATTTCCTGGCCAATCACGACCTCGCCGAGGAGGTCTTCGGCCCGCTCGGCCTGATCGTGATCGCGAGGGACGAGGCGGAACGGCTCGAGGTTGCCCGCTCCCTCGTCGGACAGCTCACCTGCACGATCCACATGGACGATGCCGACACCGCCTCCGCCCGGGCGCTGATGCCGATCCTCGAGCGCAAGGCGGGCCGGCTGCTGATCAACGGTTTCCCGACCGGCGTCGAGGTCTCCGACACGATGGTGCATGGCGGCCCCTACCCGGCCTCGACCAATTTCGGCGCGACCTCGGTGGGCACGCTCTCCATCCGCCGCTTCCTGCGCCCGGTCTGCTACCAGAACTTCCCCGAAGGGCTCTTGCCCGCCGATCTGGGGTGAGCGGGATGGATGTCACGACCCTCGGGCGCACGGGGCTTTCCGTGTCCATCGCCGGGCTCGGCGGCGGTGGCCATTCCCGGCTGGGCCTGTCCCATGGCCACAGTTTCGAACACTCCGTCGCGGTGGTGCGGGCCGCCCTCGATGCCGGCGTCAATTTCATCGATACCGCCGCGGCCTATCACACCGAGGAGATCGTCGGGGCCGCCGTGAAGGGCTGTCGCGACGCCGTGGTGATTTCGTCCAAGCTCGGGATCGTGCGGCCCGGAACCTCCGCCTTGGGCGAGGATTACCTGCGGGCGGAGGAGTATGTCAGGCTGGCGGAAGGCAACCTTACCCGGCTTGGCACCGACCATATCGACATCTTCCACCTGCACGGGGTCATGCCGCAGCAATATGCCTATTGCCGGGAAGAGCTTGTGCCGGCGCTGATCCGCCTTCGCGAGCAGGGCAAGATCCGCTTTTTCGGCCTGACCGAACGCTTCATCCACGACCCGCAGCACCGCATGTTGCAGGCCGCCTTGCAGGACGATTGCTGGGACGTGGTGATGACGGGGTTCAACATGATCAACCCCTCCGCGCGGTCCCGGGTGCTGCAGGCGACGCGGGAGAAGAATGTCGGCACCCTGATCATGTTTGCCGTCCGCCGCGCGCTTGGCAGCGCAAACGCCACGGCGGAGATCGTGGGCGAATTGGCGGCCCGCGGCGAGATCGACGCATCCGCCCTCGATGCGGGCAACCCATTGGGGTTCCTGGAAGGTCCCGGCATTGCCGCCTCCGTGATCGAGGCAGCCTACAGGTTCTGCCGGCACGAAGCCGGGGCGGATGTGGTCCTGACCGGAACAGGATCGGTTGGCCACCTCGCCGAGAACCTGGCCGCGCTTTCCGGCCCGCCCTTGCCAGCCGAAAAGCTTGACCGGCTGGAACGGCTCTTCGGGCAGGTGGACTCGGTTTCGGGCAACTGAGCTTGCGGCAGCGGCCCGTCTGGTGACGCGGGCAGGCTGCGCCTGTCCCGCCGCCGAACCGGCCTGACCGACCTGTCCCGAGACCGTCGCCCGGCGGCCACTCCTCAGCCCTGTATCCCGCCCGCGACATCCAGCAGGGTCGGAAGGATCCGGTCCCGGACCCTGTCGATGTCATAGCTGGGCTCGACACCGAGACCTGCACCGCCGCGTTGGACCGCCTGTCGATATCCAGGATCGGGACCGCGACGCTGATCTCATTCAGGATCATCTGGTCCTGCGTGATGGCATGGCCGTCCCGCGCGGCCTGCCGGGCCTCCTGCGCGATCAGGCTGCGATCGGTGACGGTCTTCGGGGTAACCGCCCGGATCGGCCAGGTTTCGAAGGCGGTCCGGGCTTCGGCCTCGGGCCATGTCGCCAGCATTGCCAGCCCCGCCGCGGTCCCCAGTGCGGGAATGCGGCGGCCGACAATGCTGGCGGCAAAATGCGTGCGCTGGTTCGGAAGGCGCAGCGAATAGATGATGTGATCCCCCGAGATCTGGGCAAGGTTCACCGTCTCGCCCATCGCGTGGCTGAACTCGACCAGCTTCGGAAGGACCCGCGCAACCAGCGGGTCGGACCAGTAATAGGCATAGGCAAGCTGTAGCCAGGCGTGGCTTGGACGGTAGCGCCGCGTTGCCGGGTCCCGCTCCAGCATTCCCTCCTGGTGCAGGGTATGCGCGAGACGCTGGACCGCGCCTTTCTCAAGGCCCGTATGCGATCGGCGCCAACCCGCAGGCCGCCAGGCTCTCGGGCATCAACACGGTCGGGATCATCGGGCTGCTCTACGTGATCGTCGCGCTCTTTGCCGGGCTCAGCGGCATCCTGCAGACCTCGCGGGTCGGGCTCGCAGCCCCCAACGTCGCCAAGGGGCTCGAGTTTGACGTGATCGTCGCCATCATCCTCGGCGGCACGGCCATGACCGGCGGTGTCGGTTCGACAATCGGCATGCTGCTCGGCGCATTGGTCGTCTGCTTTGCCAGCAACGGCCTGATCCTGCTCGGCATTCCCTTCTATTACCAGAGCATCGCCTATGGCGTGATCCTGATCGGCTCCCTGATGCTCAACCAACGTTTCACCGTCGTCGGGAGGGCATGATCATGGACGGCTCGAACATTCTCGAAATCCGCGATGTCGGCAAAGCCTTTCCCGGCGTGGTCGCCCTCAAGGGGGTGAGCTTCGACATCAAGCGCAACACGGTCCATTGCATCGTCGGCGAGAACGGTGCCGGCAAGTCGACCTTCATCAAGATCCTGACCGGCGTGCATGAGCGCTCCTCCGGCGAGATCACGCTTGACGGCAAGCCCTTCGCGCCGACCCGCGTCCGGGACGCGATGGCCGCCGGCATCAGCGTGCTCTACCAGGAGCTGAACGTGGTCGACGAGCTGACCATCGCGGGCAACTTGACGCTCGGGCAGGAGGCGCATAGCTTCGGCTTCCCGAAGCGAGACACGGCGATCCTCGAAAAGGCCGCCGGGATCCTGGCGAGCTTCGACGAGAGCATCTCGATGGACACGCTGGTTGGCTCCCTCAGCGTGGCGCAGAAACAGGTGGTGGAGATCACCAAGGCGCTCTGTTCCGATTGCGCCGTGCTGGTGATGGACGAGCCAACCGCCTCTCTGAGCCTCGGCGAGACCCGCAAGCTTTTCGACACGGTGGCGCGTCTCAAGGCCAGCGGCGTCACCATCATCTTCATCTCCCACAAGCTCGACGAGATCTTCGAGAATGGCGATTACATTACGATCTTCCGCGATGGCGAGATGATCGAGACCCGGTCGCTGGAGGGGCTGGAGCGCTCCGACCTGGTGCGGATGATGTTGGGCAAGGTGGTGGTGAATGACTACGTGCCGAGTCCCGCGATCCAGACCGAAACGGCGCTGGAGGTTCGAGGCGCCTCGACCCGCAAGCTGCGCGACGTGAACTTCGATCTCCAAAAGATTGAAATTTTTTAGTTTTACGGGCTCGTGGGGGCCGGAAAAACGGAGGTCTGCGAGATCCTCTATGGTCATCCCTGCGCGGGCGAGATCCGGGTGAAGGGTAAGGCCAAGCGGCTTGACGACGTGCGCAAGTCGCTCAAGGCCGGGCTGGCGCTTGTCCCGGAGGAGCGGCGCGAGGCCGGGATCTTCGGGCTGCTCGGCATCCGCCAGAACATCCCGCTGATGAACATGGCCAATGTGAAATCGCGCGGGCTGGTGCGGCGCGTGGAAGAAAACCGGCTCGCTGATCACTATATTGACGCGCTCTCCATCGCCGCGCGCGACCGTGAACACCAGGTCTCGCTGCTTTCTGGCGGCAACCAGCAGAACGTGGTGATCGCCAAATGTCTCAACCGGGACAGCGACATCATCCTGATGGACGAGCCGACGCGCGGGGTCGATGTCGGCGCCAAGCAGGAGATCCACGACATAATCCGCGAGCTTGTCGGACAGGGGAAGAGCATCATCGTCTTCACCTCCGAACTGCAGGAGGTCGTGCAGCTCTGCGACCGGATCGCGCTGATGTATGACGGCGCGCTGCGCGAGATCGTCCCGAACGGGCCGGATCTCGACACCGATCACATCATGAAAAACGTTGCCGGTGAGGAGATCGAGGCATGAAACAAACGGGCACCCTTCCGGGCGTCATGAAGAGCCAGACCTTCATCCTATTCCTGGTCTTGATCGCGCTCAATATCTTCTTCGCGCTGATGAGCGACCATTTCCTCCAGCTCGGCAATTACTTCAACATGCTCAAGCAGAGCTCGGCCCTGCTGCTGACGGCTGCCGCCGCGACCATGCTGATGATGACCGGAAATTTCGACCTCTCGGCCAGCGCCAATCTCGCCTTCTCCGGCGTGCTCTACGCGCTGCTGGCCGCCGCCGGCCTGCCGCTGCTGCTCGCCGCCCTGATCACGCTGGCCGCCGGGATGGGCTTCGGCCTGATCAACGGGCTGCTGGTCACCCGCTGGGAGATCTCGCCCTTCATCGCCACGCTGGGGATGATGTTCATCGGCAACGGGCTGGCGCTCGTGGTCTGCGGCGGCCAGTCGGTGCGCTCGGGCCTGCCGGAGAATTTCCGCGACCTGATGAATGCCGAACTGCTCGGGTTGCCGGTGCCGATCCTGATCGCGCTTGTCGGCTGCACGCTGTTCTGGGTGCTGACCAACCGGACGCTGATCGGCAAATACGCCATGGCCATCGGCTCCAACCGCAACGCGGCACTGCTCTCGGGGATCAACGTCAACGCGATCACGCTGGGGCTCTTCGTGGCCGTGGCGCTGATGGCCTCGCTCTCCGGTATCATGACCGCCTCCCGGATCGGCGCCGGCGACCCGAGGATCTACGAGTTCTTCTTCATGGATGTGGTCGTGGCGATCATGCTCGGCGGCACGCCGCTTTCCGGCGGGCGCGGCTCGATCATCGGCACGCTGATCGCCGCCATGATCGTGATCGTCATCGGCAACGGGCTGAGCATGCTCAACGTGCTGATCTTCTGGCAGACGATCATCAAGGGCGTGATCCTGATCGTCGCCATGATCCTCAACCAGAAGGTCAAGCTCGGCGCGCCCTCCCGCAGCGCGATGCCGCCCGCCGACCAACTTGGCGCTGCCCCGGCAAGCCTGCCCGCGCAGTGACACACGCGACCGCTATCCCGGCGCGAGATCCGCGCCGGCCCCGATTTCGAAGGAGAAACCAATGACCCGAGAGCTCAAGACATATCCCAACGCGCATTACTACACTGAGGACGGGAAATTCCGGATGGAAGTCGCCCGGGAGGCCGTGTTCGACCTGATGCGCTACTATGACGACGCCATCCCCGAGCGGTTCCAGACAGACGATTTCTGGGTCAAGGATTTCAATATCAGTGATTTCGCCTTTTCCGGCCTGGCCGGGATCTTCTGGTTCAGCGATCCCGAATACAACCTCTCCGGCCACGAGATGTTCCTGCTGCCGGACCAGGCAATCCCCGAGCACTGGCATGTCGGCACCGACGTGACCGGGCCGAAGCTGGAGCACTGGCATGTGCGCCATGGCGAGATCTTCACCTATGCCGAGGGCGAGCCGACCGAGGGCGCCGAAGCCGATGTGCCGCCTTCCCATCGCGGCTGCACCCACGCGCTCAAGCGTATGCGGGTTGGTGTCGGCGAGGTTGCCCGGCTCGCGGCTCCGGCCGAATGGCACTGGATGCGCGCCGGCCCCATGGGCGCCATCGTGACCGAATATGCCACGCATCACGACCATGAAGGCCTGCGCTTCAGCCATCCGGACGGGAAGTTCTTCCTGGACTAGGACCGGCCTTGAGAGACCGCCGCGTCGGGCCGCCCGCCGGCCCGACGCCACCGGCATATCGCCCGCCCGTCTTTCCTGCCTTCGGCGGCAGACCGGCCTCGCAGTTCGCCCCTCTCCTGCCCAAATCGGACATCGCTCTCCATTTGTCGATCAGAGTTTCCCGACGGCGCCCTCGATATCCCCGCCAAGCGACGGGAAACGCTTCGAGAAAAGCTCCCCGATCCGGACAAGATCCGCCCGGCTCTCACCTTCCAGCCGGATCGTCACCTTCGGCTCGGTGATCGAACGGCGCACCAGAAGCCATCCGCCTGGCCAGACCAGCCGGACCCCGTCGATCTTCTGCACCTCGGCGCCGTCGAGTCCCGCCTCGCAATCGCGCAGAAGCGCGTCGATTGCCTCCTTCTGCATCGGAATCCGGATATCGGAGGTCATGAACATCTCCGGCAGGGCCTCCACAAATGCCGACAGCGGGCGGTCCTGCCGTGTCAGCCACCCCGCCAGCAACAGCGAAATGTGCAGCGGGTCGTCGCGCCCGTTGATCGAACCGAGAAAGACATGGCCGGACAATTCCACCCCCGCGACGGCCGCGTTGTCGAGCACCATGCGCTTCATATAGGCATGCCCGCTCTTGCAGCGCAGCGCCCTGCCCCCGAGTTCCGCGATGGCGCGTTCGAGATGCATCGAGCACTTGATGTCGAGGATCACGCTGTCGCCGGGACCGCAGGGGACGGCCCCCTTGAAGAGAATGATGGCCAGCCGTTCCGCACCCAGGATACGCCCCGTGTCATCGACGACGGCGATACGGTCGCCATCGCCGTCGAACCCGACGCCGAAATCGGCGCCGGTCTCGCGCACGCGCGCGGCCAGAGCCGCGAGATGTTCCGGCACGGCGCAATCGGGGTTGCGCTCGGAGAAGCTGCCATCGAGCCGGTCATGCAGGGCGGAGACCTCGGCGCCGAGGCCCGCAAAGACCTTCGAGGCGACCCCCGACATGCATCCATTGCCCGGATCGACCACCACTTTCAGCCCGGCAAGCGACTGCCCGCCAAAAGCCTCGACCATCATCGCCATGTAATCCTGTTTCGCGCCCTCCCAGCGGCGGAACCGGGCCGCGCCGGGCGCCGGAATCACGGCGCTTTCGGACGCCCTGGCCGCCAGGTCCAGGATGTCTTCCGGCTTCGGCGGCAGCTCCCCGTTCATCACCTTCAGCCCGTTCCAGTGCGGTGGGTTGTGCGACGCGGTGCAGATCGCGGAGGCCTGCGCCCCGAGCCTGTCCTTGGCCCAGTAGATCGCCGGGGTCGGTACTTCGGCGCCAAGGGCGACGATGCCGATGGGCGAGGCGGAGAGCCCGGAGATCACCGCGTCGAGCAGGGCGGGCGTCGAGTGTCGTCCGTCACCGCCAATGACCAGAGTGTCGCCGTCCCCCGCGGTATCCGCCAGCAGGCGGCCATATTCGCGGCCGACACGGGCGAAGATGTCCTCGTTGACCTGGTCGGGATAGGTGCCGCGGATGTCGCAATCCTTGAAGGCGTCGGTGTTCATCGGGGACATGTCGATACTCCTCCTCTGTTTGCCGGGCGCAGCCCGACAGGGACGGGCACCCGGCCCGAACCATGCGTTTGTGGAACGTCTGCCTGCCCGGCGGGGCGGGCGGTCAGGCGGGAGCGGCCCCCGCCCGGGTCATGAGTGGCACGCGGGCCGCGCCGATGGCGGCCTCGGTTTCGCCGGCCGTTTCCGGGACGAGCCCCAGATGGCGGGCGCGAATCCGTGTGAAGACCGGGTTGCGGGCGCCGCCCCCGGCAGAAAAGACCCGCGCCGGCGCCCCGCCCCCGGCGGCCGCGATCACGTCGAAGCATTGCGCTTCGATCCGGGCGATGCCGTCGAAGAGACCGTGCAGGAACCGCGCGTCGTCTTCGGGGCGCGGCGTGAGCCGCGGGGCAAGCGCGGGGTCGTTGACGGGGAAGCGCTCCCCGGGCTCGACCAGCGGGTAATAGTCGAGCCCGCTGTTTCTCTCCGGGTCGATCTGGACGCTCAGCGCCGCGAGTTCGGCATCGCTGAAGAAATGGCGCAGAACCCGGCCGCCGGTGTTGGACGCGCCGCCCACCAGCCAGGTATCGCCGACCCGGTGCGAGTAGAGGCCACGGTCAGGATCGTCGATGCGCCGCGAGACCAGCATCTTGATCGCCAGCGTCGAGCCGAGCGACGTCACCGCGACGCCCGCCTCCAGCGGAGCAGTGGCGAGGAAGGCGGCGATGCTGTCGGTGGTGCCGGCATGGACCATCAGCCCGGCGCGCAGGCCAAGCTCGCGTGCGAGCTCCGGACGGATCTCTCCGAGCGGCGCGCCAAGCTGATGCGCCCGCGGCAGGATCCCCTCGGGCAGCAATGAAGCGATCCAATCCGGCCAGGCCCCTGTCTCCGGCTCGACCCCGGTCTTGAGCGCGTTCATCACATCGCTCTGCCCGCCGATCCCGGTCAGGCGGGCGGCAATGAAATCGGCCTGGTGCAGCAGATGCCGCGCGCCCGGCGCCTCGCCGGCAAGACACATGGCGCGTCCGAGGGCCGAACCGGAGCCGCGCGCGATATGGGGATCGGGCGCAAGTTCAGAGATACTCTTAGCTTCGACCTCGAACCCTTTGGAATTATACATCAATGCCCGACTGACTGGCGCCAGGTCGGCATCGACCAGAAGCATCGTTCCGGAGGTGCCATCGACGCAGAGATGACCGATCTCGCCCGGGTCCTGCCCGGCCTCAAGCAGCTTCTCGACCTGGGCGGCGAGACAGGAACGGGTCGCCTGCCACCATTTCTCCGCATCGATCCGCTCCGGATCCTGCGCCAGATGCCCGACCGTCGCCATGGACAGCAGCGCCCCGTCGGGCCCGACCACCGCAGTTCGAATGCCGGAGGTGCCAATATCGATACCAAGCGACAGCATGGCTCAGCCCTCTGCCTGCGCGGCCAGCCACTGGCGGTATTTCTCGGCATCCCAGTTCAGCAGTTCGGCCTCGGCCGCGTGGCCGATCGGCTCCGGCGTCCATCCTTCTGGCACCCGGCGAAAGATATCCGACAGGCAGGTCAGCATCTTGCGCTGCGTCGCGGTGGCTGTCTTGCGAACCTGGATCCCCTGCCCGGGCACCAGTATGGCCGGGGGCGCGCTCTCGTTCTCCGCCGTCGGCAGCGCCGCGCCCAGGAACACGACGTGATCGGGATAGTAGGAGCCGGCCGTGACCCGCTCCAGGGCCAGTGGATCCTGCGCCAGCCAGTTCTCGTCTCCAGCCCATTCGAAGCCCGGAAGCGGGGCGCCCTCGGGCGTTGCCGGAGCGATCTCGATGGGCGCGCGGTGCAAGCGGGTTTCGACATTTTGCATCAACTGGTCGGCCTCCGCTGTCGTCTTGCCGCAAACGATCAGGCCATGGTTCTGCAGAACGATCAGTCGCGTGTCCGGCCGGACCCGCTCGGCAATGGCGGTTGTCAGCTCGAGACCGGGCTTGGCGTAGGGAACGAAGACAGGATCGAGCCCGTCCAGCAGCGTCTTCGCCACCTTTCGCCCTTCCCGTGTGACGACATGGGCCAGCGTGGCGACCGAATGCGAATGCGCCACAACGCGCCAGTCAAAGACTGCGTGGAAGGTGGTCTCGATCGAGGGGCGCAGTTTGATCGCGGGATCGATCACCGTCGCCTTGCAGGTGCCGTCGCCAGCGCCATGCGCCTCGGCCCGGGCGGCCTCCCGATCCACGGCGACGAAGATCTCGGAACGCAAGGCATCGGAAAGCTCCATGCCCGAGGCCTTGATCCACATGACCTCGCCTTCCTTGATCGAGGTGTTGCCGCCCGGCCCCTGGATCAGGAGCGGGTCGGATCCGATCTTGGCCGAGAAGGCGCGGAAAGTGTCGGTGAGCAGCTCTTGCATAGCCTTACCTCAGGTATTCCAGTGTGTAATCGGGGAGCGGGCTGCCGATCTCGCGGGCCAGCGCGCGGGTGGTTTCGACGATATCGCCGGGATCGAAACGCGCCGCGTGCAGCCCGGCGCGGATGAAGGCGCTGCGCCAGCCGGCGGCGTGGGCGCCAGCGATGTCATGTTCGAGCGAGTCGCCGACCATCAGGAGCTTCGAAGCCGGCAAGGCAAGGGTCGCTTCGACCGCGTGAAAGACCTGTGCAAACGGCTTGCCGACAAACCGGACATCGCCGCCGCGCCGGGCATGTGTCGCCGCCAATGCTCCGGGCGACAAGACGGTGCTGCCGCCTTTGCGCGGCGCACCGCGGTCCGGATTGGAGCAGAGCAGCGGCAGCTTGCGCGCCAGCGCCGTCTCGAAGATGTCGGCGTGAAGGTCCTCGGGCGCGTTTTCGGGCCACCCCATCAGAAGCACGGCCTCGGCTTGCGACGCGTCGGTCAGCGCAACATCGAGCCCCGCCGCCCATTCCTCTGCATCCCCGGCCGCGCGGGAGATCTCAACGAGCTTCGAAAACGGCATCCGGCCCACCGCGAAATCGCGCCAGAGCGCCTCGCCAGAGGTCATCACGCAGTCGAACAGGCCTGCGGGGAAGCCCATCCGGGTCACCGTCTCTTCGTTGGCTGCCGCGCGTCTTCCGGAATTGGAAAGGATCGCAAGGCGGTATCCCCCGGCTTTCAACCGGCGCAGCGTTTCCATCGCATAGGGATAGGGCGTGCTGCCGTCATGCAGCACGCCCCATTGGTCGACCACGATTGCCTCGATTCCGTCGAGAGCTTCATCGAGAGTGTCGACTGGGAGGATCATTGCGGGCGTCCCGCGATCAGGACGGGTCGTCCGGGGTCGGCGGCCAGAGCGAGGCGAGAAAGTCCTCGACCTCCTCGGGCTTCAGCGCCGGCGCCGCTTTCTCGGCTGTGCCCGGGGGCATATCGCCGAAATAGAACTGGAAGCCGGGGATGAACTGCCGACGCTTGCGCAGCGGCATGCCCTCATAGGGAAAAACATCGGAGCGGGCATTGGCGAGCTTGTCATGGCAGGGCAGGACGTAATCGGCGCGCTTGTCGATCTCCTCGACCGATTTCCAGCCGGCATAACTGTCGACAAACCGTGCCGGCACCCAGTAGCGCCATTTCTCCTCGGCGCAGGGCTCCAGGTTGCGTTCCTGGAAGATGGCGTCGCCGGCGACCACGATATCGCCCATCGAAGTGGCGACCGTCACCGCCATATGGCCAACCGAATGGCCCGGCGTGTGGAACATGGTGATGCCCGGCAGGACTTCGCATTCCTCGTCCACCGCCTCGAAGACGCAGCCGGTATAGGGCGGCTCGATGCCGAGATAACCGCTCTCATAGGTGCGGTAGTAGAGCGGCAGCGGGTTGAACGCCATTTCGATCTCGCCCTTGGGCGCGATGTAACGGGCGTTCTTGAATTGCTTCATGTTCTGCACATGGTCCCAGTGCAGGTGGGTGAAGACGATGGCGTCGATCTCGTCGGGATGCACGCCGAGCTTCTGTTCGAGATGTTCATGCACCTGCAGGCAGCCGCGCTTGTCGCATTTGTGGTGATACTTCGTCGCGCGCTCTTCGTCGCACAGCCCGGTATCGATCAGGATCTTGTGCTCGCCGGTGTCCACATAGTGGCAATAGACCGGGTTCCAGATCTTCTTGCCCGCAGGGCCCTTCCAGAAGATGTAGGTGCCGAGATCGGCTTCAAGCCAGCCGGTATTGATCGGATAGATCTTGGTTTCCTGGACGCCCATGGCAAACTCCGTATGCAACGAATCTTGTTTGCATACAAAATGCCAGGATTGCGTCCAAAATCAAGATGCAATTTCTATTCTGCGTCAGTTCGGGCCAGGGTTTGGATAAAACTCGCGCGCATGTGGTCGCGCATTCCCTTGGAAGCAGTGGCGGAATCCTCGGAGAAAATATCGGCCACAAGCTCGTCATGGCTGCGTGCGGACGCCAGCAGGTCTTCCTTGGCGGCGAATTTCTTGGCGCGGAACGGGCCGGTGCGGTGCCGGAACTCCAGGGCTATATCGGCCATGTAGGGGTTCCCGGTCGCCCGGTAGATCGCGCGGTGGAACTGCTCGTTGGCGTGCAGATAGGCCTGGATATCGCCTACTTCCGCAGCCGCGATACAGGCGGCCTGCGAGCTCTCTATCTCCGCACGCGACAGCAATGAAAGCCGCTGGGACGCCATGCGGGCACAGGTTGCCTCGATCTCGTGCATGGCCTCAAAGATCTGCGCCAGTTGCTCGCGTGTATACTCGGCCACGCGCACGCCGCGCTTTTCGCCCGGCACCAGGACGCCCTGCGCCACAAGGCGCGACAGTGCCTCGCGCACCGGCGTGCGCGACACGCCGAAGCGCTCGGTCAGGCGCACCTCGTCGAGTCGCTCCCCCGGAGACAATGCGCCCGCGGCAATGTCATCCATCAAGGCGGCCTGTATTCTCTGAACCGTCGTGCCCCGCTCGCCCGCGCCCGACTTCTTCGCTGACTGTGCCATTGACCGCTCCCGTATCAAGTCCGGATCTATCCTCAATAGTACGTTGCCACAAGAAATGCTACTTTGGATATTTTTCTTTGACTTTGTATGCAAATTGGTCAAACCTCCGAGTCGAACCGGAGGAATCAGCAGGAAAACGCTATGCCGAGAATCCGCCTGGACAATCTCGTGAAGCGCTATGGCGCGCTTGAGGTCCTTCACGACATCGACCTGATCATGGAGGACAACGAGTTCACTGTCCTCGTCGGACCGTCGGGCTGCGGGAAGTCCACCACGCTGCGCATGGTCGCCGGGCTGGAGACGGTCTCGGAGGGCGAGATCTACATGGATGACCGCCCCGTCTCGAAACTGGAGCCCAAGGATCGCGACATCGCGATGGTGTTCCAGGATTACGCGCTCTACCCGCATATGAACGTGGCCCGGAACATGTCCTTCGCGCTGCGCCTGCAGAAGGCGCCGAAGGACGAGATCGACCGCAAGGTGCGCGACGTGGCCGAGATCCTTGGCCTGACAGACTATCTCGGCCGCAAGCCCGGCGAGCTGTCGGGCGGCCAGCGCCAGCGCGTTGCGATGGGCCGGGCGCTGACCCGCGACGCCGGCACCTTCCTCTTTGACGAACCGCTCTCCAATCTCGACGCCAAGCTGCGCGGACAGATGCGGGCGGAGCTGGCCTTGATGAGCCAACGGGTCCGCAAGAACATGATCTATGTCACCCATGACCAGATCGAGGCGATGACGCTCGCCGACCGGATCGTGGTCATGCATGACGGCTATATCCAGCAGCAGGGCACGCCCTCGGAGCTGTTCAAGCACCCGGCCAACAAGTTCGTCGCCGGTTTTCTCGGCATGCCGCCGATGAACTTCCTTGATGCGACGCTGACCGAGCGCGACGGGCGGGCCTTTGCCGAGGGCGATGGCTATTCGATCGCGCTGAGCCCCGAACGCGCGGGCACGGTGCGCAACCATCCCGGGCGCGAGGTGATCCTCGGGATCCGGCCATCCGATCTCAATTACGATCCGCAGGCGCTGGAGGAGAGCGCCTTCGACCTGAACGTGGTGGTGTCCGAATATGTCGGCGCCCAGTCGGTGCTGCTGTGCCGCTGCGGCTCGGCAAATGTCACCGTGGAGTTGAAATCCGAGACGCCGATCGCCCTTGGCGAAACGCTTCGTTTCTCGGTCAACCCGGCCGGCATCCACCTGTTCGACAAGGAGAGCGAAACCGCGCTCTGACGCATTTCATCGATTGGAGGAGAAGAGATGAAAGTAACGAAAATCGCCAGGTCACTCGGGGTAACGGCTGCCTTTGCCCTGTCTGCCACTACGGCGCTCGCCGGCCCCTATGACGATTATGCCGGCACCACACTGATCGTCAATTTCCCGGCCCATCCGCATTACGACGCGGTGATGAAGATCCTGCCGGAATTCACCAAGGAGACAGGGATCGAGGTCGAGGTTGACCAGCTGCCCTATCTGAAGATGCGCGAGCGCCAGACGCTGGAGCTGTCGCAGGACGAGGGCGAATATGACCTGATCGCCTATGTCGTCTTCTCCAAGGCCGACTATGTCTATGCCGACCAGCTGGAGAATCTCGCCAAGTATTTCATGAACCCCAAGCTGGCCGACCCGGCCTATGATGCCGACGACCTGATCGACGGCTATGTCTACAACATCGGCTTTGCTGGCGGCAACAAGGGCTATCTCGAAGGCAAGACCGGTTCGCTCTTCGGCATTCCCTACGGCTCCGAAACCTCGATTCTCGGCTATCGCAAGGACATCTTCGAAAAGCACGGGCTTGAAGTGCCCAAGACCTATGACGAGCTGCTCGAGCTTGCCTGCAAGATCCCCGAGCTTGAGCCCGGCATGGGCGGTGTTGCCTCTCGCGCAGCCTCCGGCCACCACGCCTCCCACGCCTTCCTGCTGCACCTCGCCCCGCTCGGCGGCCGCGTCTTCGACGATGCCTGGAACCCGATCGTGAACAACGAGGCCGGCGTGCAGGCCGCCAATGCGCTCAAGACGCTGGTGGATTGCGGTCCCGAGGGGGCAGCGTCCTTCGGCTTCGGCGAGGCGCTCGGCTCCTTCCTGAACGGTGACACGGCGATGTTCCTCGACACGACCGTGGTCGCGGGCCAGATCGACGATCCCAAGAAGAGCCAGGTTGTCGGCAAGGTCGGCTGGGCGATGCATCCCGAGGGTGTGCGCCGCGGCTCGCAGACCGGTGGCTTCGGCATCGGCATCCCGGCCAATGCGCTCAACAAGGAAGCGGCCTTCCTGCTGATGCAATGGCTGACCTCCAGGGAAGGCGACAAGCTCGTGGCGCTCGCCGGTGGCAACCCGTCCCGCTTCTCGACCCATGATGATGCCGACGTGAACGCCAAGTTCCCGCATATGGCGACCTTCGGCGAGGCGTTGAAATATGCCGATCCCGACTGGCGCCCGATCATCCCCGTCTGGGGCAAGATCAATGCCGATCTCGGCACCACGCTGTCAAAGGTGCTGACCGAGGACCTGGACATCCAGGAAGCGCTGGACGGCGTCGCCGAGCGCACCCGCGCGGTGATGGAAGAAGCCGGCTACTACACCTGGCAGTAAGCCCGCGCGCGACGACTTGGGTGGCCCTTCCCCCGGGCCACCCGATCCAGTCCCGGAGGAATCCATGACACGAGAACGTCTGAATCGGATGACGCCCTACATGTTCTTTGGGCCGGCTGCTGTCATCATGGTGATCGCATTGCTCTATCCGCTCGGATACATGGTCTATGGCTCCTTCCGGGACTGGGATCCCAGCCAGAATATCTCCGAGACCGAATTTGTTGGCCTCAAGAACTACATCACGCTCTTCTTCGACCCCGCCTTCCGCGAGAGCCTCTCGGTCACGCTGATCTTTGCCGGCTCCGTCGTGGTGGTGGAGATGGTGGTTGGCGTCGGGCTGGCGCTGCTGCTCGACCGCGACATCAAGGGCATGTCGGTCCTGCGCACGCTTTTCATCCTGCCGATGATGATCGCACCGGTGGTTGTCGGCCTGATGTGGCGTTTCATGTATCACCCGACCGTCGGCACCTTCAATCGCACGCTGGACTGGCTCGGGCTGGAGAAAGTGGACTGGCTCGGCCAGCACGCGCTCCTGTCGGTCATCATCGCCGATGTCTGGCAATGGACCCCCTTCATCTTCATTCTCGCGCTGGCGGCATTGCAATCGCTGCCGCGCTCGGCGCTGGAAGCCGCCCGGATCGACGGCGCGACCGCCTGGCAACAGATCGTCCATATCAAGCTGCCGCTGATGATGCCGGTGCTGATCGTGACCGCGCTGCTGCGCCTGATCGACGCCTTCAAGGTGCTGGAAGTGATCCTCGTCATGACCGAGGGCGGGCCGGGCCTGTCGACCGAGATCGTCGCGCTGCGGATCTCCCGCACGGCCACCGAGTTCCGCGAACTGGGCGTTGCCGCCGCCATGTCGAACTACCTGCTGATCCTGCTCCTGTTCCTGACGCTTGGCATGTTCGCCTTCACCCGCTGGCAGGAAGCCCGCGCCGACCGAATTGCGGCAGCCGCCGCAAAGGCCCCGGAGGTCTGAGACCATGCATGACAAGCCGAGCCCTGCCTTCTACGCCCTGCTCTTCACGCTCATCTTCATGGCGGTGGGCCCCATCGCGCTGATGTTCATCAATTCCTTCAAGCTGGACGTGGATATTGTCTCCGGCACTGGCGGGCTGCTCTTCCTGCCAACGATCCAGAATTACGAGACAGCCCTCTGCGACGTGCTCTGGTACGAGCCGGACCATATCGACTTCTGCTCGTTGAAATTCGGCGGCGCTTTCGTCAACTCGATCATCATCGCGCTGGTCTCGACCATGCTCACGCTGATCATCGGCTGCATGGCCGCCTATGCGCTGGTCCGCTTCCGCTTCATGGGCCGCGACGTGGCCTCGCTCACCACGTTGATGGTCCGCATGGTGCCGCCCGCCGTGCTGCTGGTGCCGGTCTTCGGGCTGTGGAACAACGAGTTCTGCCTCGACAAGGACGGGCTGATCGGCGGTCTCATCCGTGATGCGTTTGGCGGGCGCGGCGATGTCTGCCTCGCGGGCACCCATGCCGGCATCATCCTCGTCTATATCGCGATGAACCTGCCCTTCGTGATCTGGATCCTGCAAAGCTTCATCGTCCAGGTGCCGCGCTCGCTGGAGGAAGCCGCCCGCGTCGATGGCGCCGGCCCGTTTCAGGTCTTCTTCCTGGTCGTCCTCCCGCTCATCAAGCCCGGCCTCGCCGCCGCCGCCATCTTTACCTTCCGCATCGCCTGGAACGAATACCTGCTGGCCTCGGCGCTGTCGGACCGCAACACCAAGACCGTGCCGATCCTGATCGTCAACAATATGAGCGAATTCAACGTCGAATGGGGGGTCATCATGGCCACCGGCATGTTGCTGGCCATCCCGCCGATCATCTTCACGCTGTTTGCCTCGCGCCAGATCATCACCGGCATGACGGCGGGCGCGGTCAAGGGCTGAGGAGAACCGATGGCACGTCACGTCCTCCTGCTCGCGACGCTCGACACCAAGGCCGCCGAGGCCGGCTTCCTGTCGGACCGCCTCGCGGATCTCGGGGTCCCGGTCCAGGCCGTGGATCTGTCGCTGGACCAGACGGGGCAGGCCCCGACCGGCAAGCTCGCCCTGATGGAGGCGGCGGCCGCCAGGGCCCGCGCGCAACTGGCAGCAACCTGCGATCCCGAGACCGCCGTTGTCGTCGGGCTTGGCGGCGGCACCGGCAGCCAGGTGATCCTGAAGGCGATGCGCGACTTGCCGGTCACCCTGCCCAAGGTCCTGATCACCACCCTGCCCTTCGACCCGCGCGATGCGCTGGCAGACAGTTCGATCATCCTCGTGCCGACCCTGGCCGATATCGAGGGGCTCAACGACATCCTGCGCCAAACCTTCGATCGCGCGGCCTGCATGATCCGGGGCCTTGTCGACGCGGTCCCGCTCGACAGCTCCGCCCGCGCGATCGGCATCACCGCGCTCGGCGTGACCCAGCCAGCCTCGGCCGCCCTGTGCCGGCGCCTGAGCGTGGCCGGGTTCGAGCCGACGGTGTTTCACGCCAATGGCTATGGCGGCGCGGCCTTCGCCCGTTTCGTCAGCGCCGGCGCTTTCGAGGGCGTGATCGACATGACCGTCCACGAGATCACCCGGCTACATCTTGCCGGGGCCCATGTGCCGATGCCGACCCGCTTCTCCTGCGCGGCCGACCTGCCGCGCGTGGTCTTGCCGGGCGGGCTCAACTTCCTCGGGCTCGGGGCGCTGGACACGGTGCCGGAGAGCCTCCGCAACCGTCCGATCTTCCGCCATTCGCAGCTCTTCACCCATGTCCAGCTCTCCGTCGAGGAGATGGCGCGGGCCGCGCTCCTGCTGGCCGGGGAGCTGAACGCCGCCCACGCGCCGGTGGACGTGATCCTGCCGATGGGTGGCTTTTCCAGCGAGGACCGCCCCGGCGGGGCGCTCGCCTCCCCGGAGCTGCGGGAAGTTGCCGCCACGACGCTCGAACGCGCCGCGCGCCACTATCGCACCCGCCGGCTCGACAGCCATATCAACGATCCCGAAACGGCCGAGGTCGCGGTGGCGGCCCTGCTGGAACATCTGCCCTGAGAGGACCCGCACCCATGGACAAGACCGATATCACGGCAAAGATGGACGCCCTGATCGCCGCGGCGAAGCGCTGCTTCGAGTTGGGGCTGCAGACCAATGCCGGCGGCAATCTCTCGGTCCTGCTCAACAGCGGCGCGGCTATCGTCATCAAGCCGTCCGGGGTCGGTTTCAACGAGTGCACGCGGGAGAACCTGCAGGTCGTGCATCTCGACGGCAGGATCGAACCCTCGTCGCACAAACCGTCGAAGGATCTCGATTTCCATCTCGACCTCTACCGTATCCGCGACGACATCAAGGCCATCGTGCATTGCCACAGCCCCTGGGCAACGGGCTATGCCAGCGCCAATATCGAGATCCCCTGCCTGACGGTGCAGACCATCGAGAAGATCGGCCGCATGCCCCTCATCCCGCTTTCGCCGCAAGGCGGGCCGCAGACCGAGATCGAGATCAGCCCGGTCTTCCGCGACCCGAAGATCGTGGCGGCGGTGCTGGCCAATCACGGCACGGTCGGCGTCGGCTCGACCCTGATGAAGGCGCAATACCTAGCCGAGATCATCGAGGAAACCGCCCAGATCGCCTATGTCCGCGACACGCTCCTGGCCGCGCATGGCAAGACCGCCGCCGACCTGCCGCGCTATGGCACGGCCGCCGACGCGCGCGCCGCGGGGTGAGCCTCCCGCGGCTGATTCTTTTCAGGATCGCCGTTGCTGTGACCGGCGATCAGTGACGATTTGAAATCCACCGGCACTGATAGGGCGCGAAGACGATCTCTCCGCTGGCCGTGTCGATGACCTCGTCATTCAGCAGGTCGGTCCATTCCTCGCCGCCGATCAGGTTGATCGACAGGACCGGCATACGGATCTCCCGGTCGGTCACATTGTGGATCGCGAAGACCGACTGCGCCCGGTCAAGGCTCTGGCGCCAGAACCCGAAAAGCTCCTCGCCCAGATGCAGGGTGAATTGCGTCGCATTCGGGTGGAACGCCTTCTGCTTCACCCGGACGCCGATCCGCGCCTTCATCGCCGCCATCACGCGCGCCTGGTTGCTGTCCGGGTCGCCCAGCTTCTCCAGCAACTCGTCATAGTCCCAGCGGTGCCGGTTGATGGCCCGGTTGATCCCGGTCTTCGCCACCCCGTCCTGGTCGTTCGGTGTGCCCAGCAGTGCGTGGATGTAGAAAGCCGGCAGGCCCTCCAACGCCATGACGATTGTCTGCGAGCAGAGGAAACGCTCGAACTGCCAGGAATCCGCCCCCTCGACCGTGCCCGCCATCGCATCGAACCAGGTGATGTTCAGCTCATAGGGCGTCTCGCCGCCGTCGGGCAGCGAGCGCATCGAGACCTTGCCACCGAAGCTGCGCACGGTATCGACAATCGCGTCCGTCTCCTCCTGGCTCAGCAGCCCCTCGACGGGACGCATGCCGATGCCGTCATGGCTGGCGGTGAAGTTGAGATAGGCACAGCCGAGCTGCGCCGGCGGCATCGCCATCTGCCAGCGGTTGAGCTCCCGCGCGGTGCCGTTGAGCAGCGCATGCAGGATCAGCGGCGGCAGGGAGAAATTGTAGATCGAATGCGCCTCGTTCATGTTGCCGAAATAGGAGAGGTTCTCCGTATTGGGCACATTGGTCTCGGTCAGCAGCACCACCCGCTCGTCCGCATAGTCGAACAGCAGCCGCATCAGGCGCACGATGGCATGGGTCTGTGGCAGGTGGATGCAGGTGGTGCCGATCTCCTTCCACAGGAACGCCACCGCATCGAGACGGATGATCCGGACGCCATTGTCGATATGCAGCCGCATGACGCGCAGGAATTCGAGCAGCACTTCCGGGTTGGAGAAGTCGAGATCCACCTGGTCATGGCTGAAGGTGCACCAGACATGGCGTTCGCCCATCGCCGTATCGACCTTGCGCAGGAGCGGCGTGGTGCGCGGGCGGGTGACGCTTGAAAGGTCGTCCTCGGGATCTGCCTCGAAGAAAAAGCGGTCATAGGGCGGCTTGCCCTGGCGGTAGTCCTGGAACCAGTTGGAGAAGCTGGAGACATGGTTCAGCACCAGGTCCGACATCAGCTTGAACTCTTCGGCGATGCGATTGATGTCCGACCAGCCGCCAAGCGCGGAATTGACCGACCGGTAATCCGTGACCGCGAAGCCGTCATCCGACGTGAAGGGGAAGAAGGGCAGGATATGTACGCCGCTGATGACGCCGGCGAGGTTCTCCTCCAGGAAATGGCGCAGCAGGTCGAGCGGCTTGTGGACCCCGTCGACGATGGAATTGCCATAGGTGATGACCAGTGTGTCCGTCTCGTCCCAGAGGTTGTTGCCGGGGGGGCGGGCCCGCGTGCGGTACCGCGTCCCTTCCGGCCAGAAGGCGTCAAGGATCTCTGCGCGCAGGGCCGGAATATCGGCCTGCGGGTAGACCTGCTCCAGCAGGCTGTCGAGCTTGGCGGCGAATTTCGTTGCGGCTTTGGACATGAGGCGGATCTCCGGGGTCGTTCCGACAGAGTTGCCGCGAAAACGAAACCGGTTTCAAGCGTCAACGGCATGCATTTTCGGACAGGCTGCCCAGACCAGCGGCAATGCCTCGGAAATAGGCGCCTGCTGGCCGGGCAGACGGCTCCACCGGCCCGCCCCGACATTGACAACCCGTATCCGACTGTCAAATATCGCCCCATGAAGGACAGAGATGCAACGATCCTGGACGCCGCCGCGCGACTGTTCCTGCGCTACGGCGTCAAGCGCACGAGCATGCATGACATCGCACAGGAAGCGGGGATCTCCCGGCAGACGCTCTACAATGCCTATAGCAACAAGGATGCCGTCCTGTGCGCCCTGATCCGCGCACATGCCGAACAGGCCCATGCCGAGATCCTGGAGGGGCTGGAGACGACGCAGGATCTTGGCGCGCAGCTGGAGCTGGTCTTCGATCGCGTGACCATAAGCGCCTATGATCTGTTGATGGAATCCCCGAACTCGGCCGATCTCGTCGATGGGTTCAACTCGATCTCGCAGGCGGAGATCGACGCGGCCTATGACCAGATCCGCGCCCTGCTGGCCCGGCTTCTGGCGCCGTACCGGGAGGCGATCCTTGGCAACGGGCTGAGTGTCGAACAGCTCGCCGATTTCGTCCAGCGCATGACCAAGGCCGCGAAATCGACAGCCTCGGACCGGGCGCATCTGCTCGACCTGCTCCAGACGCTGAAACTGGCGACGCTGAAACTGGCCCGCCGATAGCGGGGCGCCCGATCGCGGTCGCGCGGCATCGCCTCAATCGCCGGGCTTTTCCTGTCGCCTTTCGGAAAAGAACGTCCTGAGCAGCCGCCCCGCCTCCTCCGCGCGCAACCCGTCATAGATCTCGGGAACATGATGCGCCTGGGGATGGGCATAGATCCGCGGTCCCTGTGCGATGCCGCCCGATTTCGGGTCGGCGGCGGCGTAGTAGAGCCGCGCGATCCTTGCCGCGGAAATGACCATCGCGCAAGCCGGACAGGGTTCGAGCGTCACGTAGAGGGAATGGCCCGGCAGCCGCTCGGAGCCGGCCGCCTTGCAGGCCGCCCGGATGACCAGCACCTCGGCATGGGCGGTCGGATCGCACAGCTCGCGCGTCCGGTTGCCATCGCGCGCCACGACCCGCCCGGACGGGTCGACCAGCACCGCGCCAACCGGCACCTCGCCGCGCGCGGCGGCGGCGCGCGCTTCCTCGAGGGCAGCCTCCATATGGCTCGTGAACGGGCTCATTCCCTTCCCCTGCCCGCTCGCGCCGGCCTTGGCAAGAGGCGCTGCGCCGCGTATCGGGGGGGAATGACAGAGACATCACAGCCCCCCAAGGTCGGCGAGCGCATCGCCAAGGTCATCGCGCGTTCTGGCCGCGCCTCCCGTCGCGAGGCCGAACGCCTGATCGAAGCCGGCCGGGTCAGCGTCAATGGCAAGACGATCCAGAGCCCGGCACTGGACGTCACGGCCACCGACAAGATCACAGTCGACGACCAGCCGCTGGCCGAGGCCGAGCCGCCGCGGCTCTGGCTCTACCACAAGCCCTCCGGGCTGGTGACAACCGCGCGGGACGAGAAAGGCCGCCAGACGGTGTTCGACACGCTGCCCGAGGAAATGCCCCGGGTGTTGTCCGTCGGCCGGCTGGACATCAACTCGGAAGGGCTGCTGCTGCTGACCAATGATGGCGGGATCAAGCGGCGCCTGGAGCTGCCCTCGACCGGATGGGTGCGCAAATACCGGGTGCGGGTCAACGGGCGGCCATCGGAGGAGAGCTTCGAGCCGCTCCGCAAGGGCCTGGTGATCGAGGGCGAGCGCTTCCAGCCGATGACGGTCTCGCTGGACCGCCAACAGGGCGCCAATGCCTGGATCACGGTCGGTATCCGCGAGGGCCGCAACCGCGAGATCCGTCGGGCGATGGAGACGATCGGCCTGCCGGTCAACCGTCTCATTCGCATCAGCTACGGCCCGTTCCGCCTTGGCACGCTCAAGGCGGGCGAAGTCGAGGAGGTCAAGGGCCGGGTCCTGCGCGACCAGCTCGGTCTGGACAAGGATTTCGAACCGGCGGCGACGCCCAAGCGGAAACCGCAGCGGCGGCGGCGCCCGTAGAGCGCGGAGCGGTGGCCGCCGACAGGTCGGCCGATCTGTCCCGGCGGTGCCGGGCCCGGCCCCCTGCTCGGCCCGGATGTATCGCCGGCCAGGGGCCGGGACATCATACCCACGCTTATGCCGAGATCTCGACCGGAGACCGGGCCGCCCCTCAGCTCCGGGTGAAGGTAAAGCGTGTCACCTGTTCCCAATCCTTCCCCGGCTCCAGGCGGATCTGCGGGAAATCCGGCTTGTTGGGCGCATCGGGCCAGAACTGCGCCTCGATCGCGACCCCGGCGCGCGGGCGATAGAGCCGACCATCGAGCCCCGGGATACCCTCGGGCGGGAGGTGGCGGGTGTCATAGACCTGGAAGCCGGGCTCGGTGGTCTCGACCGCAAGGCGGACACCATCCGGACCGGTCAGGCTGCCGGCCGGAGAGAGCGGCCGGCGGGCCTGCGAGAGGCAGAAATTATTGTCGATGTCGTCTTCCGCGGTCAGCGCCCGCGGGGTGCGGAAATCCATCATCGTACCGGCAACGGGCCGGATCTCGCCGGTTGCGATCGAGGTCTCGTCGCATGGAAGATAGCTCTCCGCGTCGACCTGCAGGACATGGCCGTGGAAATCTTCCGTCGCGCCGAGATTCCAGTAGGAGTGGTTGGCGAGGTTGACCAGCGTCGGCGCGTCGGTACGGGCACGCAACTTGAGGACAAGGGCGGCGCCGTCGAGCAGGAACTCCGCCTCGAAACGCCGGTTGCCGGGGAAGCCGCCTTCGCCATCCGCCGCCTCGCAGCTCAGCAGGAGCCGCGTCCCGGTTGCCTCTTCGACCGTCCAGAGCTTGTGGTGGATCCCCGCCGCGCCGCCATGCAGGACATGGCCGCCAAACCCGTTGGGTTCGAATTCCAGCGTCTCGCCCTCAAACGGGCAGCGCGCGTGATAGATCCGGTTGGCCACCGGGCCGACAATACATCCGAAATAATGCAGCCCGCCCTCCGGCTCATAATCCTCGATCTTCTCGCTGCCCAGAGTCAGCGGACGGTCGAGCCCGGCAAGCCGCAGGTCCTGCAACGTCGCGCCAAGGGTCAGGATCGAGGCGCACATCTGCTCATTGGCAAGCGTGATGCGCTCGACAGGGCGGCCATCCTTGAGATGGCCAAAGGCTTCGCGGGTCATTCGAGTTCCTTCCAGGCAACGCCGGCGGCAGGGATGGACAGCCCGTCGAACGCGACCGGCTCGGGGGCGTAATTGACGTAGAAACGGTGGCTGGCCGTGTCGCGGCGGCGCAACCCGTCGGGCAGTTCGGTCACCGCGATCCCCTGCTCGGCGCAGGCGTGGGCGAGGATGCGGGCAAGCGCGGTCTCGTCGGGCCAGCCGGCGAGGTAATGCAGCCCGCCGGAGCGGACGAGCACGGGCTGGCCGGCCTCCGTCTCCTCGACAGGCTCTGCCTCGCCTTCAAGCCGCTCAAGCCAGCGCAGCACCGCGCCGCCCTGCGCCAGCGGCTCCGGCGCCGAGGGCGGAAGGCTCTCGGTCAGCGCGATGGTCGCATCGAGCCCGGGCAACGCAGGCGGCAGCGGAATCGGGATCTCGAATTCCGGCCCGCGGGTGCCGGAGCGGGGCCCGAGAATCGTGACACCATCGCGCGCGGCCAACGCGGTCTTCAGGCTTTCTGACAGGGTAAAGAGCCCAGGAGCAAGGAGCAGCTTGTAGGCGCTGGTATCCGCGTCGAGCGGCAGGATATCGATCGAGAGGCCTAGCTTTCGCAGCCCGCGATAGATGTCGAAGACCAGCTCGAAATAATCGAAATCGGCACCCTGGGGCTGGGTCTCCCAGGCCCAGGCGGAGGCGTAGTCGAAGAGGATCGCAACCGGAGCCTGCACGGGGCGGATCTCGGGCAGCGCGGCGATCTCCTCGGCGACCTGCGCGGCTTCGGCAAGGGCTGGCGCGGGCGCGCTGTCGGGGCGCAGCAGCGCGGCATGCATCTGTTCCTGCGCGAAGGGCGCCTGCCGCCAGCGGAAATAGCAGACCGCCTCGGCGCCATGGGCGATGGCCTCCCAGGCCCAGAGCCGGGCCATGCCGGGCAGCGGCGCGGGGTTGAACGGCGCCCAGTTCACCGGGCCGGGCTGTTGCTCCATGACCCACCAGCGCCCCTTGCCGACGGCGCGATAGAGGTCGTGATGCAGCGCCTGCATGTCCGGATCGCCCTGGCGCAGGTAGCGGCGCTTGTGTTCCGGGCTGTCCTCGAGGCGGTCCGAAAGGAAGCCGATCGGGTAGCTGTCCCAGCTCGCGATATCGAGATCGTCGCCGACATCGAAATGGTCGAATTCCAGCACGCGGCCCATGTAATTATGGATCAAGGGCTTGTCGGTCAGCGGCCGCAACGCGTTTGCCTGCGCGGCGTTATAGGCGACCACGGCGTCGGAGGAATACCGCCGCCAGGCCATGACATGGGCCGGGTTGGGCTCGGTCACGGTCAGGTTGGGCGCGTCGATCTCGGAAAAATCGCTGTATTCCATCGACCAGAAGATATTGCCCCAGGCCCGGTTCAGCGCCTCGGGCGACTGGTAACGCTGCGCCAGCCAGTCGCGAAAGCCCTCCACGGCGGCGCGGGAATAGCTCAGGGTCGTGTCGTGGCAGGCATATTCATTGTCGATCTGCCAGGCTTGGACATGCGGGTTCTTGCCGTAGCGCTCGCCAAGCAGCCGCGCGATGCGGGCGCTCTCCTCGCGATAGCCCATGTGCGAGAAACAGTAATGCCGGCGCGAGCCGAACTTGCGCGGATTGCCAGCCGCGTCGACGGCCAGCATGTCCGGGTGTTTCTCGATCATCCAGCGCGGCGGCGTGGCCGTGGGCGTGCCGAGCACGACTTTCAGCCCGGCCACGCCGAGCGTCTCGATGGCGCGGTCCAGCCAGTCGAAGGTGAGCTTGCCGGGCTCGGCTTCCATGAGCGACCAGGCAAACTCGCCGATACGGACCCAGGACAGCCCTGTCGCGCGCATCCGCGCGGCATCTTCTGCCCATTGCGCTTCGGGCCAGTGTTCGGGGTAGTAGCAGATTCCAAGTTCGGATTTCACAGCAGCACCTTGTGTTCTTGCTGCCCTCGCGCCTGGGTTTCGGCGACGAAGGTCATGCCATTCTCGTGGCAGGCATCGATTTCCTCGGGCGGCAGGTCCGTGGCCGCAGAGGTGACGTAAAGCTCGGAGAGATCGGCGCCGCCAAAGGCCGGACAGGAGGTCTGCCGGGCCGCGAAGCGCTGCTCGCGCAGGAACTCGCCCTTGCGGTCATAGACGGCGACGCGGCTGGCGCCCCATTGGGCGTTCCAGAAATTCCCCTGCGCATCCAGGACGGCGCCATCGGGCCCCCAGTCATCCTTGCGCATGTCGATAAAGATCTCGGACTCGCCTGTCGGCCAGCCATCCTTCTGATCCAATGCGATCTTGCGGATCACGTGTTCGCGTGTGTCGCAATAGAGGGCAAAGAGGCCGTCCGGGTCGAAGCAGATGGCGTTGGGGATCGAAATCGCGGGGATAAGCCGGCGCAGCTCGCCCTTGTAATAACGATAGATGGCGCCGGCATCCTGTTCGGCATTATACCCCATCGTGCCGATCCAGAAGCCGCCAAACGGGTCGGCGCGGCCATCATTGGAGCGGGTCACGGGGTTGTCGGCTTCCAGCGGCAGGACATGCTCGCGCGCGCCGGTTTCGATGTTGAAGGTGAAAAGCTCGCTGGCCGAGGCGATCAGCAGCGTCGCCGCGTCCACCCATCCGGCGGCGGAGACGCAATGCTCGAACTCCCAGGCGCGGCTGAAAGCGCCGCGCCGGGTCAGCAGCTTGCGGCCGAGAATGTCGAACCAGAAGAGCTGGCCGCGCTCCGGGTGCCAGAGCGGGCCTTCGCCCAGATCACAAACGGTGGTGTCGAAGACGCGGCTCATGGCAGGGCTCCATCATAGGCGGCGACAATATCCCCCGCGCGGGCGGCGATATCGGCGATGGACATGCCGGGCGTGTAAAGCGCCGAGCCGATGCCGAAGCCGTTGGCGCCCGCGGCGAACCACTCGGCGAAGTTTTCCGGGCCGGCGCCGCCGACCGCATAGATCTCGCAGGTCTTCGGCAGCACCGCCCGCAGGGCCTTCAGCCCGCCGGGACCGGCCATGTTGCCGGGAAAGAGCTTGAGCCCGTTCGCGCCCGCATCGAGCGCGGCGAAACACTCGGTGGGGGTGAAGACGCCGGGCCAGCTCTGCATGCCGGCCGATTTGGTGGCGCGGATCACGTCCGGGACGCAATTGGGCGAGACGACCAGCTTGCCCCCGGCCTTTGCGACCCCATCGACCTGCTCCAGCGTCAGCACGGTGCCGGCGCCGATCAGGGCGTCGCGGCCGAAAGCGCCGACCATCGCAGCGATGGAGGCATAGGGATCCGGCGAGTTGAGCGGCACCTCGATGCGGTCGATGCCGGCCGCGAGGAGGGCCTCGGCGGCGGGGGTGGCGTCCTCGGGCGTGATGCCGCGCAGGATGGCGATGATGTTGCGGCTCATTGGCTCTCTCCGTCGAGTGCACGTGCGGCGGCCAGCCCCTTGAGGACCATGGCGTCGCCGCTGGCGAGGGTTGCTGTGACACCGAGGCTTCCGAGCGCCTCGGCATAGAGTCTGGAGACGCCGCCGGCGCCGATAATGGCGACCTCCTGGCCGAGCCAGTAGGGGCGCGTGGCCGCCAGCTCGGCGCCGATCAGCAGGCCGGAGAGGCGGGCCCTGGCCGCGCCTGCCCCAAGCCCGTCCAGCAGCCCCTCGGCGCGCAGCGAGAACAGGCGCGCGGCGAGTTTCTCGGGCCTGGAGACGGCGTCATCCACCGCCGCGAGGAAGGCATCGGCGTCCCAATCCTCCGTCTGAACCGAGTGGCGCAGAACGGTGTGTCCGGAGATGGCAGCGAAGAGGTCACCGGTCATGCAGGTCTGGAAAGAGACCACTTCGCCCGCGCTGACATGGACCCATTTCGTATGGGTGCCGGGCAGGCTGATCACCCCGTCGAACTTGGGGTTCAGCGCCTGGAACCCGGCGATCTGGGTCTCCTCGCCGCGGATCACGTCAGCCGGTTTCGCCTGGCTCAGCCCACCGATGATCCGGAAGCGCAGGCGCGGATCCGCGACCGGCGCCGCGGTCATGTTGGCGTCCAGCGGCAGGCAGGGCACGGCGCGATAACCCGCCTCGGTCCAGCCCTGTTTCGCCCCGACCATGCCGCAGGCGATTGCCTCGACACGGTCCTGCCCCGCGATATGGGGCCCGACAAGATCGAGAAAGATCGGTTCGAATTCGGCCGGCGCGAGCCCGCCCATGCCCTTGTCCGAGCTTTCCTCCCACAGGATCGCGCCGCTCGCGTCGATCCCCCAGGCCCGCAACGAGGACGTGCCCCAATCCACCGCTATCCAGTCCAGCATGCTCATCCTGTCGTTACCACCCCTGCGTCGAGTACCAGCGCCTGCGCGGTCATCGCGGCCGAAGCCTCGGAGGCAAGGAACAGCGCGCCCCCCACCATATCCTCCGGCGCCAGCGTCCGCTTCAGGCATTGTCGTTCGATATGCTCGGCCATGCCCTCGGGCGTCAGCCATTTGTCGAGCTGTTTCTGTGTGACCACCATGCCCGGCATGATCGAGTTCACCCGGATGCCGTCCGGGCCGAACTCGCGCGCCAGCGTCCGCGTGAGACCGCTTATGGCGGCATTCGAGGCGATGTAGGGCGCGTAGCCATAGGTCGCCATCATGTAGCTGATCGAGGACATGTTGATGATCGAGCCACGCCCTTCGGCCTGCATGGCGGGGATGACATGCTGGGCGGCGAAGAAATAGGGCTTGAGATTGATCGCCATCGAAGCGTCCCAGAACGCCTCGTCCAGCTCCAGGGTTTGCTGCCGCTGGTCGTTGGCGGCGTTGTTGAGGAGCACCCCGATCGGGCCGTGCGCCTCCGCCGCCGCATCGAGCGCGGCCCGCAGGGCGTCGAGATCGCTGATGTCACAGGGGATGTAGAGTGGCCGGTTGCCGGTCTTCGCCTCCATCTCGTCGCAGAACGCGGTTGCGTCCGAACGCTGCACGAAGGCAACCCTGGCGCCTTGCTGCAGGAAGCCCTCGGTCAGGGCCGCCCCTATGCCGGAGCCGCCGCCCGTTATGAAGACGGACGCGCCGGCGAGGTCGGGAAAGATCGGGTGACCGCTCATGGCAGTTTCCTTTCGACTCGTTCATGTCCACGCGGATGAGCGCAATCGACGCCCGCGCAAGGAGGATGTCGAGGCGGCGTGTCGAAGCAGGGAGAGCCGCGTCCCCACCCGGCGCCCGGACGGGAGACGGGACGGGACCGGCCTGACTGTCACGCGGCCGCGCCGGGCGGACGCCCGGCAAGGACAGGCCGCAACGCGGCCCGATCGGACCGCCCGGCTCTCACAGCCTTTCGCCCTCCACGACCCACATGTGATCCGGGAAGGACCAGGGCAAGGCGATCCCCATCGTCATCAGGTACCGTCCCGACGCTTCGATCGGGCCCTCCTTCAGCGCGATGGTCCCGCGCGAGAGCGCAACGAGATCCTCGCGGTTGAGGATGTCGACCCGGTAGCGCGCCGCCGGGTCCAGCCCGGTCAGGCGCAAGGGGCGCGGGGCAACCTGCGTCGAGGTATCCGCCTTGCCGGCAAAGACCACAAAACGCGTGCCGTCCTCGGCCATCTGCTGCTCGGCGATCACCGCCGGATCGGCGCTGTCGAGGCGCAGGATGTCGGCGCGGGTCATCCAGAGGCGGTTGGTCTTCCACCAGGTTGTGACCTGCTGCAGCACCCGGACCTCCTGCTCGCTCAACTCACGCGGGTCCATCTCGAAGCCCATATGACGCTGGGCGGCAACCCAGGCGCGGAAGCGGATATCGAGCACCCGGCCGGAAGTGTGGCATTCGCGCGGACCGACATGGGAGCCGGTGATCGCCATCGGCAGGAAAAGCGCCGCGTTGTGCTGGATCTTCAGCCGCTCCAGCGCGTCATTGCTGTCGCTGAGCCAGACCCGCTGCGTCCGTTGCAGGATGCCGAAATCGATCCGGCCGCCGCCCGAGGCGCAGCTCTCGATCTCCACTTTCGGGAAGTCCCGGCGCAGGCGGTCGAGCAGCAGGTAGGTGCCGCGCGGCTGGGCCGCATCCGGCATCGGCAGCACGCGGTTATGGTCCCACTTGATGTAGTCGATATCGTTCTTGCCCAGCAGGTCCGCGAACTGCTCGTAGAGATAGTCGCGCACGGACGGGTTGGACATATCGAGACACATCTGCTGGCGGCCGAGGATCTGGTCGTCGAGCCCGAGCGCCCAGTCGGGATGAGCGCGATAGGTCTCCGAATCCGGGTTGATCATCTCCGGCTCGAGCCAGATGCCGAAGGACATGCCCTCGGCATGGACATGATCGATCAGGGGGCCAAGCCCGTCGGGATATTTGCGCGGGTCGACCTGCCAGTCGGCAAGCGCGCGGGTGTCGTCGTCGCGCAGGCCGAACCAGCCATCGTCGAGCACGAAACGCTCGGCGCCAAGCGCCGCGGCTTTCGTCGCGATTTCCTGCAGCACCGGGATCTTGTGATCGAAATAGACCGCTTCCCAGCAATTGTAATGCACCGGGCGCGGGCGGTTCGGGTCCGGCCATTTGACGATCCGGTCGCGCAGGTGGCGCTGGAAAGACACCGCGCAGCCATTGATCCCCTCGTCCGAGTAGGTCGCGTAGAGCGTCGCGGTCTCGAACCTTGTGCCGGGCTCCTTCTCGGTGCCGTTGGCATGGCCGAACTGGACCTGGCGCCGCCCGTCGGGCAGCTCCTCGGCGACCATCCGGTGCCCGCCGGACCAGCCGTAATGGAAGGCATAGGCCTCGCCAGCGGTGTTCGTGGCGCCGCGACAGGGCAGGATCAGGCCCGGGAATGCCTCGTGCCCGGTGCGTCCGCTACGGTTGTTGCGGTAGCGTCCGCCGGCGGTCCAGGGCGTCTTCGCGATCTGGAATTCGCCGCACCAGCGGCCGGTGAAGTCCCACATCTCGTCGCAATAATGCGGCGCGGGGACCACGGGGGCGGAGAGCCAGTGCAGGCGCACCGGCCGGTTGGCCTCCAGCACCGCCTTGGATTCCAGGATATGCGTCTCGGGGTCGATGAGGAAATGGGCGGTATAGACCAGCCCCAGCCCCTCGTCGGAATAGGTCAGCGAGATATGGTTCTCGCCCTTCACCTCGCTCTCGTAGAAGAAGCGCGAATAGAGCGAGCTGCCATCGCCATCGGCAAGCACAAGCCCCGGCTGGCCGGGGAAGGTGCGCGAGCTTTCGGGGCAGATCGTGAGCTCGGGGTTCGCGTCGAGCATCCCCCCGGTCACGTCGATCTTGTGGGCGTCGTAGATGACGTCCATGTCCTCGTCGTCAGGGAGCCTCGGCCCCCAGTAGATCACCCTTGGCAGGCGATCGTTCCGGGAGCCGAGGGCCAGCGTCTGACGGGGACCGTCAAGTCGCCAGGTTCGGATCATTTCACAGCCCCGAGCGTGAGGCCGGCAATGAAGTGCCGCTGCATCAGGAAGAACATGGCAACCGGCGGCAGGGCGGCGATGATGGCACCGGCCGAGACGAGCTGCCACTGGGCGATCCACTGGCCGTTGAGCGAGTAGAGACCGGCGGTCACGGGCTGCGTCTCCTTGGAGGTCGTCAGCACGGTGGCCCAGAAATAGTCGTTCCAGATGAAGGTGAAGATCAGCACCGCAAGGGCTGCGATGGCCGGCTTCATCAGCGGCAGCACCACGTACCAGAAGATCTGGATCTCGCTGACGCCTTCGACACGCGCGGCCTCGATCAACTCGCGCGGCAGGGCGCGGATGAAGTTGCGCATGAAGAGCGTGCAGAAGCCGGTCTGGAAGGCGACGTGGAAGAGCACGAGGCCGGTGGTGGTGTTGTAGAGGCCAAGGTTCACGGTCATGTCGCGGACCGGGACCATGAGGATCTGGAACGGCACGAAGTTGCCGGCAACGAACATGAAGAAGATCCAGACGTTGCTACGGAACTTGTAGATGCCGAGCGCGAAGCCGGTCAGGCAACTGAGGACCAGCGTGCCGATCACGGTCGGGATCGTCACCTTGAAGGAGTTCCAGATATACTGGCCGATGGGCGAGTTGGTGAAGACATCGGCATAGTTGGACAGCGCAAGCGAGCTCGGCATGCCGAAATAGTTGCCCGCGGCGAGATCCGAGGCCGGCTTCACCGAGGTGACGGCGACGCCGATCAGCGGCAGCAGCCACAGGATCAACGCGATCGGCACAAGCACCTGGTAGCTGATCTGGATCGACCGGGATTGGTGTTCAATAGGACGGGGGAACATGTGTCAGAGCCCTTTCCGTTCGTCGCCAACCATCTTCCAGATGAAACCGGAGATGAAGACCATCATGATGAGGAACAGGACAACCGCGACAGAGGCGCCATAGCCCATCCGGTAGCCGTATTCGGAGAGCGCCTGCTCGTACATGTAGAAGGAGAGCACGCGGGTGGAGCCGTAGGGGCCGCCATCGGTCATGATCGAGACAAGGTCGAAGCTCCGCAGCGCGCCGATGACGGTCACGACCATCGCCAGGAAGGTGGCGGGGCGAAGCTGCGGCAGGATGATGTACCAGAGCATCTTGAAGCTCTTGGCGCCGTCGAGACGGGCGGCCTCGATCTGCTCGGGATCCACGGCGTTGAGGCCGGTGAGATAGAGGATCATGCAATAGGCGATCTGCGGCCAGAGACCGGCGACGATGATGCCGTAGGTTGCGAAGCGCTCGTCGGCGAGAATGGCGATCTCGGAGCCGGTGACCTTCTCGATGATCATGTAGAACAGGCCGAAACCCGGCGCATAGAACCAGGCGAAGATCAGGCCGACCACGACCTGGGAGATCACGAAGGGGAAGAAGAAGAGCGACTTGTAGGCGCGCATCCCCGGGACCTTCTGGTTGAGGAAGATCGCGATGCCGAGGCCGGCGGGAATGGCGAGCAGGTAGAGCACCAGCCAGATGACGTTGTTCTTCAACGAGGTGTAGAAGGCTTCATCGTCGAAGAGCTCGGCATAGTTGGCCATGCCGATGAATTCTTTTTCGCCGAGACCGTCCCAGGAATAGGCCGAAAGCCAGAAGCTCTCGAAGATCGGGATGATGACGTAGACGAGAAAGAAGATCACGCCCGGGATCAGGAAGATGTAGGGAGTCAGCTTCTGCTGGTTCTCTCGCCACCAGGACCGGGAGTGGGTTTCCGTGCTTGCGAGGCTCATGCGCGCAACCCTTCCGCTTTAGTGTTTGGAGGTGGACCCGTCAGCAGCCCGAATGGCGTGTCAGGTCGGGAAATGGGGTCGCGGGGCCGGGTGAACCCGGCCCCGCGAAAAGGGATTACTTGTAAACCCGGCCACGGGCCTTTTCGAGGCGCTCGAGGATCGCGTCGAGGCGCTCCGGCTTGACCATGAACTCCTGGAAGCCTTCCATGCCCATCTTGGCCATCTCGGCCGGTGCGTCGCGGTCGAAGAACTGCGCGATGCCGCCCGGGGTGGTCGACAGAAGCTCGAAGCCGGCCTTGATGAACGGATCTTCCTCGTTGACGGAGGCGTTCTTGTTGATCGGCAGCTGGCCCATCGCCGCGTTCATCTTGGTCTGCGCTTCTGCGCCGGCCATGTAGGCGAGGAACTTCTTGGCGTCTTCCACGTTGGTGGCGCCCGACGGGATGTGGATCGTGTCGGTCGGCGCTTCTTCGGCGCGCGGCACATTCGGATCGATCGTCGGGAACGGCATGAAGCCGAGCGTGTCGTTCGTCATCCCGCCTTCCTTGAAGACGGCGACGGCGAAGTTGCCCATCACGTAGTTGGCGGCCTTGCCTTGCACGAGCAGCGCTGCAGCATCCTGCCAGTCAAGAGCGGCGTGGTTCTTGGTGATGTAGCCCGGCTCGACGATCTTGGCCCAGTTGGCGAAGGTGGCTTTCACCTCGTCGGAGGTCCAGGCGGCTTCGCCATTGGCGAGTGCCATGTGGAACTCGTAGCCATTGGTGCGCATGTTCATGTAATCGAAGATGCCAGCGCCCGGCCACAGTGCCTTGGTGCCGGTGGTCAGGCAGTCGATGCCGGCTTCCTGGAACACGGCGCAGTTCTCGACGAACTGGTCCCAGGTCTCGGGCACTTCGACGCCAGCGTCGGCATAGACCGATTTGTTATAGTAGATGCCCCACTGGTAATAGGTATAGGGGACGCCCCACTGCTTGCCGTCGATGGTCATGGAGGGCAGCGCGGAAGCGAGATCCTCCTTGAGGCCATTCTCTTCCCAGACATCCGAGACATCCATGAACTGGCCCGAGTTGACGAAGGGGGCCATGCGGTTGCCCGCATACCAATTCGCCAGGTCCGGCGCGTCCGCGCTCAGGAAGTTGCGGATCGAGGTCTTGTAACCCTCGTGGTCGAAGTTCTGGAACTCGATCTTGATGTCGGGATTCGCGGCTTCGAAATCGGCGATGATCTCCTGCATGGCGGCCAGAGGCGCCGGATCATAGTCGGCATAGTATTTCACGGTGCCGGCGAAAGAAGCAGAAGCGGCGACCACGGCGATGGCCGAGATCGACACGGAGAGCATGGAACGCATGGTTTCCTCCCGTTTGCGTTTCACTCTGATGTCTCAAATAATGAAACATCGTTTTGAATATTGAAACTCTAACCGCGAATCGCCTATGCTTGTCAACAGTCGAGCCGGCGAATCCCCCAAAACAGGACGCCGCACCGACTGGGAGGAATTTGACATGTCGGCAGCCGGTGACGGCACAGTAGGCAAGGCTTTGGACGTCCTGGACCTCGTTGCGGCCCAGGAGAAGCCGGTACGATTCGCGGATCTGCAGCGCATGTCCGTGCTGCCGAAGGCGACGTTATACAGATTAGCGCAAACATTAGTAAATCAGGGCATGCTGGTTCATAATCCGGAAAACGGCACCTATTCACTCGGCGTCCGGCTGGTCCGGCTGGCCCATGCGGCCTGGCGGCAGGCATCGCTTGCCCCGATCGCGCGGCGGCATCTCGATGCGCTCTCGCTGGAGACCGGCCTGACCGTCCATCTCGCGCAGATGGATTACGGCCATGTCCTCTATGTCGACAAGCGCAACGCGCTGGAGCAGGCGGCAATGTTCTCCGATGCGGGCAAGGTCGGCCCGGCCTATTGCACCGGCGTCGGCAAGGCGATGCTGGCCTTCCTCGACGAGGACCAGCTCGACCAGATCCTGCGCATGCAGAGTTTTCACCGCTTCACCCCGACGACGCTGGCCTCCGAGGCCGTGCTGCGCCAGTCGCTGGAGCGGACGCGGCAGCGTGGCTATGCCACCGACCGCGAGGAGCACGAGGCCGGCGTGATCTGCGTCGCCATGCCGATCCTCTCGGAGGAGGTGCGCGTGCTCGGCGCGGTGAGCCTGACGGGCTCGACGCTGCGCACCGATATCAAGACGCTCGAGACGCATATACCGCGGCTCCGGCACTGTGTGGAGGCGATCGCCGTCGAGGCATCGCATTGGGCCTTCCCCGTGGAAGGCGAAACTGAAGGGAGACAGGGATGACAGGCGTCGTTCTGAACAATGTGGTAAAACGTTTCGGCGACGTTCAGGTGATCCATGGGGTCGACCTGGAGATCGAGGATGGCGAGTTCTGTGTCTTCGTCGGCCCGTCGGGCTGTGGCAAGTCGACCCTGCTGCGCATGGTTGCCGGTCTGGAAGAGACCACCGAGGGCAAGATCCATATCGGCGAGCGCGACGTGACCGACATGGACCCCTCCGAACGCGGCGTGGCCATGGTCTTCCAGACCTATGCGCTCTACCCCCACATGACGGTGGCTCAGAATATGGGGTTCGGCCTGAAGATGACCGGACATCCAAAGGAGGTGATCGACGAGAAGGTCTCCGCCGCGTCCGCGATCCTAAAGCTCGATCCGTATCTCGACCGCCGGCCCAAGGCGCTCTCGGGCGGTCAGCGGCAGCGGGTCGCCATCGGCCGTGCCATTGTCCGCGGCCCGGAAGTCTTCCTCTTCGACGAACCGCTCTCCAACCTCGATGCCGAGCTTCGCGTCGAGATGCGGGTCGAGATCGCGCGCCTGCACAAGGAAATCGGCGCCACGATGATCTACGTGACGCATGACCAGACCGAGGCCATGACGCTCGCTAACAAGATCGTGGTGCTGCGCGACGGCAGGATCGAGCAGGTCGGCAAGCCGATGGATCTGTATCGCGATCCGGACAACAAGTTCGTCGGCGGCTTCATCGGCTCACCCTCGATGAATTTCGTCGATGCGACGGTGGCGGGCGGCAAGATCGTCTCGCCCGGCCTCGGCCAGGAGCTGGAGCTTCCGGTCAACTTGCCGGAGGACGGCCGCAAGGTGCAGGTTGGCGTGCGCCCCGAACATCTCGAGATGGTCCCGGATGGCGACAGCCATACGGTCGAGTTGACCGAGGCTCTCGGTGGCGTCTCCTTTGCCTACCTGACGTCGTCCACCGGCGAACGGATCGTCGTCGAGGAGCGCGGCGACTACCGCACCGAAGCGGGTGCGACGGTCGGGCTGAGCTTTCCGCTCGACAAGGCCTATCTCTTCGACGCCAAGACAGAGCTGCGCATCCGTTGACGCGCGGACCATCGAAGCGACAGACACCGCCCGCCGCCTTGCGCGCCGGGCGGTTTTTTCCTGTCCGGGCAATTCGATACGGGCCGCAAGCGCCCGCCGCCCCGCCCGCGCTGGCTCCCCTCGAGCTCAAAAGCGGTGCCGCAACGCGGCGTTAGCCCTCACGTGCAGCGAAGATACGCCCACAAGTTTATCCACAGGCAGGTCGATTCCGGTGCGCAACATCGGTCTGGGCAAAAGCCCAACGTCGTTGCATAAAACCCGTTGCCGAGCGTGCGATACGTTTACCTTCTGTTAACTTTTCAGCGCTTTGCCGCCGTCTTACTGCGTATTCATTAATCTTTGCAAACTGCGCCCATTCGGCGCGATGACCAAAGGTCACCGCACCGAGGGTGGCCGGCCGGTGTCGGCGAATCTTATCCACAGGACAAATTGTGCAGTTGCAGAATGACGCCCCGAACCTGCCGCGATCTCGCAGCTGGGGCCGCCGCTTCGGGAGGCACAGGGGGCGGCAGAGCCCCCCCCTGCCCCGGAAATTCTGTCAATTCCGCCCATACAGTGACGCGAACTGCCGGCAATCCCTTGCCCTCCCATCCGCCCGGAAGGTAGGTGGGGGGGAGCAGACAGCCAGAGGCCCTCCCATGCCCAACCCGCTTTTTGACGCACTCTTCGCCCCGCATCTGGACCGCGAGACGCCGTTCCTGATCATGGACGACGCCGACGACCTGACCCATGGCGCCTTCCTGCGCGAAGCGTCGCGCTACGCCCACACTCTGGTCTCTATGGGACTGGAGCCCGGCGACAGGCTGGCCGCGCAGGTCGACAAGTCGCCCGAGGCGCTTGCGGTCTATGCCGCCTGCATCATGGCCGGCGTGGTCTTCCTACCGCTGAACACCGGCTACACCCATCTCGAAGTCGATTATTTCATCGAGAACTCCGGTGCGAAGCTCGTGCTCGGCCGGGCGGATTCCCTCGAAGAGCTGCACCGGGACTGCGACCGCATGGGCGTGCGCTTCGAAACGCTCGAAGCCGACGGGACCGGCAGCTTCCCCGAAGCCGCCACCTTCCAGCCCACGCAATTCGCGCCCGTCGACCGCGACCCGGAAGATATCGCCGCCCTGCTCTACACATCCGGCACGACCGGCCTGTCGAAGGGCGCGATGCTGACCCATCGCAACCTGCTCTCCAATACCGAGGTGCTGACCGAATACTGGCAGTTCACCAGCGAGGACGTGCTGATCCACGCCCTGCCGATCTTCCACACCCACGGGCTGTTCGTGGCGACGAATATCGCGCTCAATTCGGGCGCGGCGGTGATCTTCCTGCCGCGTTTCGACCTTGCACAGGTGCTTTCCGTGCTGCCGAGGGCCACGACGATGATGGGGGTGCCGACCTTCTATACCCGCTTGCTTGACCATCCCGGTTTCACGAAAGAGCTCTGCGCCAATATGCGGCTCTTCGTCTCCGGCTCTGCGCCATTGCTGGCCGAGACGCATCGCGCCTTCGAGGACCGGACCGGGCACCGCATCCTCGAGCGCTACGGCATGACCGAAACCAACATGAACACCTCCAATCCCTATGACGGCGAGCGCCGCTCCGGGACGGTGGGCTTCCCGCTGCCCGGCGTGGAGCTGAAGGTCGCCGACCCGGACACCGGCGCGGCCCTGCCCACCGGCGAAGTCGGCATGATCGAGGTGCGCGGCCCGAATGTCTTCAAGGGCTACTGGCAGATGCCGGAGAAAACCGCCGAAGAGCTGCGCGCGGACGGGTTCTTCATCACTGGCGATCTCGGCACGATCTCCGAAGACGGCTATGTGACCATCGTCGGGCGCAGCAAGGACCTGATCATCTCCGGCGGCTTCAACATCTATCCCAAGGATGTCGAGCAGACCCTGGACGACCAGCCCGGCGTGCTCGAAAGCGCCGTGATCGGCGCTCCGCATCCCGATTTCGGCGAGAGCGTCGTCGCGGTGCTGGTCCCCGAACAGGGCGCCATGCTCGATGTCTCCGAGATCGAGGGCGGCATCAGCAGCCATCTGGCCCGGTTCAAGCAGCCGCGCCATTACGTGGTCCTCGACGAGCTGCCGCGGAACACGATGGGCAAGGTGCAAAAGAAGCGCCTGCGCAAGGCCTACAAGGACATCTTCAAGGACAGCTGAGACCGCGCGCAGCCTCCCGCGACGCCGAAACCGGCCACGGCCCGCGCGAGGGGATCGGGATCGGCTTCCTGCGACGTGAAAGATGCATGCCGGGCGCAGCTTCGCCCCGCGCCGGCGCAGCGCCCCGCCGCCAGGCGACGGAGCCCTGCGGCCGTGGTCAGCCTTCCTCGCCGAAAACCCGCGCGAAGATCGTGTCCACATGCTTGGTGTGATAGCCGAGGTCGAATTTCTCCTCGATCTCCTCGGCCGAGAGCGCGGCCAGCACATCGGCATCGGCCAGAAGCTCGGTCTTGAAATCCTTACCTTCTTCCCAAACCTTCATCGCGTTGCGCTGCACGAGGCGATAGCTGTCCTCGCGGCTCACCCCGGCCTGGGTCAGCGCCAGCAGCACCCGCTGCGACATAATCAGGCCACGGAACTTGTTCATGTTGGCGATCATGTTGTCGGGATAGATGACGAGCTTGTCGATCACCATCGTGAGCCGCGCCAGGGCGAAATCGAGCGTGATCGTCGCGTCCGGACCGATATTGCGCTCCACGGAGCTGTGCGAGATGTCGCGCTCATGCCAGAGGGTGACATTCTCCATCGCCGGAACGACGGCCATGCGGACAACGCGGGCAAGACCGGTCAGGTTCTCGGTCAGCACCGGGTTGCGCTTATGCGGCATCGCCGAGCTGCCCTTCTGGCCTTTGGAGAAGAACTCCTCGGCTTCCAGAACCTCGGTCCGCTGCATGTGGCGGATTTCGGTCGAGACATTCTCGATCGAGCTGGCGACAACGCCCAGCGTGGCGAAGAAGGCGGCATGGCGGTCACGCGGGATGACTTGCGTCGAGATCGGCTCGGGGACGAGGCCGAGCTGGGCGCAGACATGCTCCTCGACCGAGGGGTCGATATTGGCGAAGGTGCCGACAGCGCCGGAGACGGCGCCGGTGGCAATCTCGGCGCGAGCATCGCGCAGGCGGGAGAGGTTGCGATCCATCTCGGCATAGAAGCGCGCGAAGGTCAGGCCCATCGTCGTCGGCTCGGCATGGATACCGTGGCTGCGACCGATCCGAACCGTGTCCTTGTGCTCGATTGCACGGCGCTTGAGCGCGGCGAGCAGCTTTTCGACATCGGCAATCAGGATATCGGCGGCGCGCACGAGCTGGACGTTGAAACAGGTGTCGAGCACATCCGAGGAGGTCATGCCCTGGTGGACGAAACGGGCCTCCTCATTGCCGATGATCTCGGCCAGGTGGGTCAGGAAGGCGATGACGTCATGCTTGGTGACGGCCTCGATCTCGTCGATCCGGGCGACATCGAACTCGACATCCTTCGCCTTCCAGACGGCCTCGGCATTCTCCTTCGGAATCACGCCAAGCGCGGCCTGGGCGTCGCAGGCATGGGCCTCGATCTCGTACCAGATGCGGAACTTGGTCTCGGGCGACCAGATGGCAACCATTTCGGGGCGGGAATAACGAGGGATCATGCGGGAAGCCTTGCGTTTGAAAACCTGTCGGAAGCGCCGGTGTCATAGCGGGCGCGGAGCGCCTCGGCAAGCCGGCGGCGGAACGCACCCTGTCCGAATGGAGGACTTGCCCGTAGGGGGGGGCGTGCGCTAGGCGAGTAGTATTGAACACGAAAAAAATGATGTGTGACTCATGTTTCTTGATGGCGTAGCAAAGGACACGGGCAAACTCCTGCTGGAACCGGAGGAGAAGGACGCGCTGCTGGGCATACTGGACCCGCTCAAGCACGCCCTTCACGCGGATATCGCCATGATCAGCTACCTCACGAAACGGCACCATCATGTCGTGGTCGGGCGCGGGCTCGACTTGCCGCCCGAGGCAAATGGGCGGGCTGACCTGACCAATTCGATCTGCCAGCATTGCGTGGCGATGGACTTTCCCCTCGTGGTCGATGACGCACTGTCGCATCCGCTCCTGCAGGGCAATCTCATGGTCGAGGCGGCTGGCATCGCCGCCTATCTCGGCGCGCCGATCCATTTCCCGGGACAGGGCCCCATCGGAACGATCTGCACGATGCAACGGCGGCCACGGCGTTGGCAGCCACGCGATATCGAACATGTGCTCCGCTCCGCCGAGGCGATCGACACGCTTCTGCTGGACTGGAGCGCCTCCGCGTGAGCGGTTTCGGATCCGGCGCGAAACGGCCGCTGGTGGACACGCGCATCCGGCGTACGGAATGCGCTGAATGCGCCTCGATCATGGCCCGGAAATGCGCGACCCTCGCCATGGCGTCGGTCTCCGACCTGCGGCGGCAGACCCGCGAAGCCCCCTGCGACAGGTATCTGCCCGCGATGGAACCTCTAGCGAACCGATACGGAGCGGAGCCGGGTTTCAATGGCTGATGCGCCCGCCAGTCTTGGCGATTTCGAAGGCATCTGGCACCTGGAGCGCGAGATCGACGATCGGCGCGCGGGCGAGACCCTGCGCCTGTCCGGCCGGGCCGAGCTTGTGCCTGCGCGCGGCGGGCTGGACTATGTCGAGCGCGGCCAGCTGACCCTCGGAGACGGGCAGGTTGTCGAAGCCGAGCGGCGCTACCACTGGCGCGCCGACGGCGGCGGGATCGCGGTCGAGTTCGCCGATGGCCGCTTCTTCCACGCTTTCGCACTGGCAGGAGCCGCGCCCCTTGCGCATCATTTCTGCGACCCGGACAGCTATGACGTCCGCTACGATTTCGCCGACTGGCCGGCCTGGCGGGCCCGCTGGCGCGTCACCGGCCCGCGAAAGGACTACCTGATGGAAACGCTCTACCGGCGCGCCTGAGTCCCCGCCCCATCACCGCAGCCCGGTTTCCACAAGCATTCCCCGCCGCTTGGCCTCGTAATAATATCCGCGGGAATACCAGTAGACGGCGCGGTCGAAACTGCCATCGGCGAGCAGCCAGGCCCCTCGCAGGTATTTCACCGCGTATTTCAGGTTGATATCGGCTTGCAACAGCTCACTGGGCGGGCCGCGATGCCCCATCGTGCGCGCGGTCTCGGGCAGGATCTGCATCAGCCCGTAATAGGGTCCGTTGCGCGCGCTCGGAGTATGCGTGCTTTCGCGGATCACCACCCGGTGCACCAGGGCGGGCGGCACCTCGTAGAGCGCCGCGTAACGGTTGATCTGAAGCCGGAGCTGCGGTGTCTCGTTCGGGTGCAGCGGGACGTCATAGGCGGCATATGCGGCGCGATCCGCGCCGGAGGGCGCCTTTGTTCCCCCGCCACAGCCAGCAAGAAGGCAGAGGAGGAGAAGAACGACGGCTTTCATTGGCAGGACGGTCATGGCACCTCCGAAACTGAGGCCAGCCTGACGCGAAGTGGCCCATGGCGCAATTGCAATCTCGGCGACCCCGGCAGGACGACAGGGTAGCTCCTCGCTGCGGCCGCCGGACTGCCCCGCAGGCTGCGCGGTCCCACGCACCGTTGTCGGCGACGACGCCCGCAGGCGGCAGCGATCATCCCTGCGCCTCGGGCAATTACAACAAATATCAGTAATTTGCTCGCGAAAGGCACGGCATCAGGTCGCGAAAACCGGCAGGCAATTGCCAGGAGATGTCGCGCGACGCCCGTGGTCCGCGCCGATCCGCCCGTTTGGCCGAAATCCGCCATCGACACAGGGAGGCGGCGGTCTTGCCCGGCACGAAAAAAGGGCGTGCCATCCGGCACGCCCTTTCCTGAAACTTGCTGAGACGGGACGTGGATTACTCCTCGTCGCCCTCTTCGGTCTCTTCTTCGTCGTCGCTTCCCGCACTCAGGCCCGACGGGGCCGAGATCGAGGCGATGTTGAAGTCCCGGTCGATGGTCGGCTTGGCGCCTTCCGGCAGCTTGACCATGGAGATCGAGATGTGATCGTTGAGGTCGAGCCCGGCCAGCGAGATCTCCACCTGCTCGGGAATATCGCCGGCGGTCACGACCAGCTCGATTTCCGGACGCACGACCGTCAGAACGCCGCCGCGCTTGATGCCGGGGCTGTCCTTCTCGTCGGTGAACTCGACGGGAATGAAGAGCTTGACCTTCGAGGTCCGGCGCAGACGCATGAGATCGACATGGGTCGGCAGGTCCTTGACGACGTCGCGCTGCACGCCGCGGCAGATGACGCGGACGTCTTCCTGGCCTTCGACCTGCAGGTTGAAGAGCGTCGACAGGAAGCGGCCCGCCTTGAGGCGCTTCATCAGCTCGTTGAAGGGAAGGTTGATCGCAACGGGGTCTGCACCACCGCCATAGACCACACCCGGTACAAGCCCGTCACGACGAGCTTGGCGAGCGGCCCCCTTGCCTGTCCCCGCGCGAACCGTGGCATTAAGATTCGGAATCTCACCAGCCATTGGTATCTCCTGATTTTAGGGCATCCTCCAAGGGTGTATGCCCGGTTGAATAGAAGCTGGCGCTATAGGCCGGTTTCGACGTCTTGGAAAGGACAAACCGCGCCCATCTTCGGAATTCCGCCGCCTCGATCCGCCCACCTGCCTTCCCGCAGGCGGATTGATCAAGGTCAAGGACAGTTTCGTGACCCAGGGTAATCCTGTTGCGGCCTATCCAACGAATCGGCTGCAAGGGGGGAGACTTGCCATGAACGACGCCGGACAGGCCGCCGAGGCGGCACGCGAACGTATGACCTCGCTGTTTGAGGACTGGCAAGCCTCCGGGCTGGGGGCGTGGGCCTGGGCCAATCCGGTCTGGTTCCGCCAGGTCGCGACGATCAATGCCGAAATCACGCGCTTTGTCACCGACCGGCTGCGCCAGGATGTCGAATTCCAGGCCGAGCTGATGCAATGCCGCGACCCGGCCGAGATGCAGGAAGTGCAGGGACGCTTCCTCAAGAATGCCTTCGACCAGTACAGCTCCGAAACGGGCAAGCTCGTCCAGATGAACCGCGAGGCTCTTGATGCGGTCACCGGACGCAGCGGCGGCTGACAGGATCGCGAGGTAGACGCGGAAGCCGGGGAGGACCCGAATGGGGCGGCTTTCGCGGGGCCTGGACATTTCCGGCCCGACCGCCGTTTCGCCTGCTGGGCGGAGCGGCGGTCTTTCTTTTCTCCGCGTGATGGTCCGACTTGCCCGCCCTGCCCTGCAACTGCGCGCGCGATCCGGCGCGCCGCCAGCCCGCTCGCCGCGCGCACATGGCGTTCCGACCGGAAACCGCCGCGAGCAGCGGCCGGGGCCCGGCAGGGACAAGAGAGAGGGGGCGTGGCAGATTGACGCCAGTGATACCGCTACCCATGGCCAAAACGGCTCGCGCCACCGGGTTTTCGGGCCCATTTTCCGCATTCGCGAGGCCAAAAGCCAAAAGCACGCGCTCATGCCGCATTGCGGCATTTCTCCCTCCCCGACGGCCGTTCCGTCAGCCAAATGGAGCAATTACAGACAGTTCACCATTCTGCATACGCACAATGCCTGTCCCCCCGAAAAACGGCCGTGCCGGCCTGTCCAACCCAAGCCCGACTTCGGCCCGGTCCCGGCAAACCGCCCGCCAGAAGTCGATATGCATTCTCGTCCGACCCGTTAGCGGTATTTGAATGGTGACAATCACGCCTATCTGAGTATGACAACGCCCAAGGGCCCGAACCTTTTGACAGGGACCTTGGACCAAAGCATTTCGGCGCACCGGTCTGCCCGTGGGCGCCGCGGTGAATCTGCTCAGATATGAGGAAATGACCATGACAGTGAAAGTTGCCATCAACGGTTTCGGCCGCATCGGACGGAACGTGCTCCGCGCCATCGTGGAGAATGGCCGCGACGATATCGAAGTCGTTGCGATCAACGATCTGGGTCCGGTCGAGACCAATGCCCACCTCATCCGTTTCGACTCCGTGCATGGCAAGTTCCCCGGCACCGTCACCACCACCGAGGACACGATCGACGTTGGCCGTGGCCCGATCAAGGTGACCGCGCTGCGCGACCCGAAGGAACTGCCTTGGGGCGACGTGGACATCGCGCTGGAATGCACCGGCATCTTCACCGCGCGTGAAAAAGCCGCGATGCACCTGGAGAACGGCTCCAAGCGCGTGCTGATCTCCGCTCCCGGCGCCGGCGCCGACAAGACCATCGTCTATGGCGTGAACGACGACGTTCTGACCGCCGATGACGTTGTCGTCTCCAACGCGTCCTGCACCACCAACTGCCTCTCCCCGTTTGCCAAGGCGATCGACGACGCCATCGGCATCGAAAAAGGCATGATGACCACGATCCACTCCTATACCGGTGACCAGCCGACGCTGGACACGCTGCATAGCGATCTGTATCGCGGCCGCGCTGCTGCGCTGTCGATGATCCCGACCTCGACCGGTGCTGCCAAGGCCGTTGGCCTGGTGCTGCCCGACCTGGCCGGCAAGCTCGACGGCTTCGCCATCCGCGTCCCGACGCCGAACGTTTCGGTTGTGGACCTCAAGTTCATCGCCAAGCGCGGTACTTCGGTTGAAGAGATCAACGCTGCCGTCAAGGCCGCTGCCGATGGCCCGATGAAGGGTGTTCTGGGCTACACCACGGTCAAGAACGTCTCCATCGACTTCAACCATGACAGCCATTCGTCGATCTTCCACATGGATCAGACCAAGGTCATGGACGGCACCCTGTGCTCGGTCCTGTCCTGGTACGACAACGAGTGGGGCTTCTCGTGCCGTATGGCCGACACGGCCGTCAAGATGGGCTCGATGATCTGATTTCCCTCGCGGTCGGGCGCCCTGTCCGGCCGCACTCAAGCAAGAGGTCCGGAAATGGGATCCCCATCCCGGACAGAAGAGGCCCGCTTTCCCGCGGGCCTTTTTCGTTGACCCCAGCCAGACCGGCGCCCTTCGAACAGGAGTGGTGAAAGCGGCGTTCTCCAGATCCCGCCAATGCGCAAACTAGACCGCGATCCGGTCCCGACCGGCATTTGCCGGCCTCAGCGTCGCTCAGCTCCCAAGGCATGGCGCAGGATGAATTGCGGTCCGGCACGTCCGCCAAGATAGAGTTCATCCGAAGGACAGAACCCCGCCGTCTCATAGACCTTTCGCGCCGCCGGGTTGTTGCAATTGACCGTCAGGACCAATCCCGATGCCTCCGGGTAGCGCGCGGCCGCATAGGCCGGGATCGCCGCCATCGCCGCCGCGCCGATCCCCTGCCCTTGCCATTTCCGATCGATCAACACGCCGCGAATGCCAAGTTCCATCGGGGCCGCGAAAGGGTAATTCTGCGGATATCCACGATCGAGCTTGAAGAAACCGACGACGACGCCGTCCTGCAGGATGACGTAGAAATCCTCCCCGGGGTCGTCCCGGGTTGTCATATCCTCGATCCGGCCGACGAAATCGAGCTGGTCCTCGCCCAGCTCGAGATGCATCACCCGCGCAATCTCCGCCTTGTCGAGCGGTTCCAGCGAGATCGTCATGCGCGCACGGGAGGGGGTCAGCCCTCCATTGCCTCCAGCTGGTCGATGAAGCCGGAGATCATGCCGAGGCCCTTGTCCCAGAATTTAGGATCACTCGCATCGAGCCCGAACGGCGCCAGCAGCTCCTTGTGGTGCTTGGAGCCCCCGGCGCGGAGCATGTCGAAATACTTCTCCTGGAAGCCCGGATCGCCCTCCTCGTAAACCGCGTAGAGCGCATTCACCAACCCGTCGCCGAAGGCATAGGCATAGACATAGAAGGGCGAGTGGACGAAATGCGGGATATAGGACCAGAAAGTCTCGTAGCCTTCCATGAAGTTGAAGGCCGGGCCGAGGCTCTCGCCCTGCACCGACATCCAGAGCGCGTTGATATCCTCCGGGGTCAGCTCGCCATGGCGGCGCGCCTCGTGCAGCTTGCATTCGAAATCGTAGAAGGCGATCTGGCGCACGACCGTGTTGATCATGTCTTCCACCTTGCCCGCCAGCAGCACCTTGCGCTGCGCGTCGTCCTTGGTGTCGTCGAGCAGCTTGCGGAAGGTCAGCATCTCGCCGAACACACTCGCCGTCTCCGCCAGGGTGAGCGGCGTCGCCGAGAGCAGCTCGCCCTGACCGGCTGCCAGCACCTGGTGCACGCCATGGCCAAGCTCATGGGCGAGCGTCATGACGTCGCGCGGTTTGCCGAGATAGTTCAGCATGACATAGGGGTGCACATCGACCACCGTCGGATGGGCGAAGGCGCCAGGCGCCTTGCCGGGCTTCACGCCCGCATCGATCCAGCCCTTGGTGAAGAAGGGTTCGGCGATCTCGGCCATGCGCGGCGAGAAGCCGGAATAGGCGCCAAGCACCGTGTCCTTGGCCTCGTCCCAGGACACGACCCGCTTGTCTTCCATCGGCAGCGGCGCGTTGCGGTCCCAGACCTCGAGGATATCCAGCCCGAGCCACTTCCGCTTCAGGTCGTAATAGCGATGGCTGAGCCGCGGATAGGCATTGACCACGGCGTTGCGCAGCGCCTCGACCACTTCCGGTTCGACATGGTTGGCAAGGTGGCGGCCCGTTTGCGGGGTCGGCATGCCACGCCAGCGATCCTCGATCTCTTTCTCCTTTGAGAGCGTGTTGTGGACCCGGGCAAAAAGCTTGACGTTCTGGCCGAAAACACTTGCCAACTCGCGGGCGGCGGCCTCGCGTGTGGCGCGCTCCTGCTCGGTCAGGAAGTTCAACGTGGATTCGAGGTTGTGCGCCTCGCCCTCGACCTCGAATTCGAGCCCGGCCATGGTCTCGTCGAAGAGCCGGTTCCAGGCAGCGGCGCCGACGGTCGACTGGTCGTGGAGAAACTTCTCGAGCTCATCGGAGAGTTGGAAGGGCTTCATCGCGCGCAGGCGGTCGAAAACCGGCTTGAAGCGGAAGAGATCCTCGTTCTCGTTCATCAACCGGTTGAGATGGTCATCCTCCAGCCGGTTCAGCTCCAGCGTGTAGAAGACCAGCGGCGTGGTGAAATTGGTGATCTTTTCCTGGCAGTTGCCAAGGAACTGGGCCCGTTCGCCATCGGTGGTGTTCTGGTAATAGCGCAGGCCCGCAAAGGACATGATGCGGCCGGAGATGATGTCGATCTTCTCGTAGCGCAGCACGCAGTCGAGCAGCCCCTTCGCGTCCAACCCGGCCAGCTTGCGCTCGTAATCCTCGGCAAAGGAGAGGCAGGCGGCTTCGAGCCAGTCCATGTCGCGCTTGAGTTCGGGCGCATCGGGCGCGGTGTAGAGATCGGTCAGGTCCCAATCGGGCAGGTCGCCGAAATCGCCCGCGGCGGAGAGGTTGGCATCGAAAACGGGGGCGGGAAAGCTCTTGTGCATCGGATCCTCCTGGCGCGGCTGTCCGGTGAATAAAGGGGGGAACGCGGCCGGGTTCAACCGAAATCTCCATTGTGCGCACAGCCCATTGCGCCCACCGTGAGATGGAGGCAGGCTGCGCGCAAAGGAGGAGTCATGTCCGTTTCATCTTTGCGCCAACGCGTGCTTGCCGGGGAAATCCTGGCCGGGACATTCCTGAAGACCCCCGCCTATGAGCTGATCGAAGTGCTGTCCCGCTCGGGGCTCGATTTCATTTGTCTCGATGCCGAACACGCGCCCTTCGACCGGGCAAGGATGGATTGCTGCCTCGCCATGGGGCGCGCGCTTGGCTTTCCCCTGCTGGTGCGCGTGCCCTCCGGGCGGCCGGAATTGATGCTGGCGGCGCTGGATTCGGGCGCGGTCGGGCTTGTCGTGCCGCATGTGGACAGTGTGGAGAAGGCGCGGGAGGTCTCCCGGGCGGCGCGGTTCGGCCAGGGCGGGCGCGGCTATGCCGGCTCGACCCGCTGGGGCGGCTATTCCTCGCGCGCGATGCAGGACCTCCTGGCGCAGTCGGCGCAGGAGACCCTGCTGATCGCCCAGATCGAGGAGCCCTCCGGCATCGAGGCCGTGTCGGAGATTGCCGCTGTCGAAGGCATCGATGCGCTCTTTCTCGGGCCGGCGGATCTGAGCGTGGCCTATGGCCATGACCGGCTCGACAACCCGGATCTTGCATCGGGCTATACGCGCGTCGGCGCGGCCTGCCGGCAAGCGGGCAAGGGATACGCGACCTGGATCCCCTCGCCGGAAGAGGCCGCGGCGCGGCGCGATGACGGGGTGCATATCTTCTTCACCGGGTCCGAGCATGGCTGGATGCTGGACGGGGCCCGCGCGGCCGGAGAGGCCCTGCACGCACTGCAGAGAGGCTGATGGTTTGGGGCGATGGCAGAGCGGAACCGCCCATGGCGCCGCGCAAACCGCCCCGATTATCCGGGAATGACAGTCCGGACCTCAAAGGAAAGCACGGAGACCGGACCGGTCACCCGGTCGCAAACGACCCCCTGCCCCCGGTTTATGGCAGGACCGGGCCGTCCCCGCTTCGGGCGCTCTCCAAAGGGGGTCGGTGACAGCGCATCGGCTGCCACCTTGTCCCATCGGTCTCACTGCTGGTGGATATAGGTCCCTGGCGCGGTGCAGAGCGGACGGTAACCCTTCTCGGGCGCGCCCATCCGTGGCGGCTCGACCATCTCTCCGGAGCTTTTCTCGGACAGGAAACTCGCCCATTCCTCCCACCAAGAGCCCTGCTGGATCTCGTGATTGGCGAGCCAGGAATCGGGGTCCATGTAGTGGTAATCGGCGTCGCGATGCCCGATCCGGTAATGCCGGCGCGGGTGCCCCGGCTGGCTCAGGATGCCGGAATTATGCCCGCCGGAAGTCAGCACAAAGACCTGCTCGGTCTCGTTGAACAGCCCGATCTTGTAGACCGATTTCCAAGGCGCGATATGGTCCTTCTCGGTGCCGACAACGAAGAAAGGCGCCTCGATGTCGCGCAGCGCGATCACCTTTCCATCCACGGCGTAGCGCCCGCCGGAAAGGCGGTTTTCGAGGAACAGGGCGCGCAGGTATTCCGCATGCATCTTGTAGGGCATTCGGGTCGCGTCGGCATTCCAGGCCGAGATGTCGAAGGGTTTCTCCTGCTCGCCGAGCAGGTAGCGCCTGATCGCGCGGGCCCAGATCAGGTCCTCGGCCCGCAGCGCCTGGAAGGCACCGGCCATCTGGTCCTGGTCGAGATAGCCCTGATCCCACATCATGTCCTCGAGATAGGCGATCTGGCTCTCGTCGAGGAACATCATCACCTCGCCGGCCTCGGTGAAATCCGTCTGTGCGGCCAGCAGCGTCACGGAGGCGAAGCGGTCGTCATCGGCGCCGGCCATTGTCGCCGCGGCGATGGAGAGGATCGTCCCGCCGAGGCAATAGCCGCAGGCATGCACCTTCTGGTCCGGCACCACGGCCGTGACCGCTTCCAGTGCCGCCATGACGCCGTCCTTGCGGTAATCGTCGAGGCCCACATTGGCATAGGTGGCGTCCGGGTTGACCCACGAGATGCAGAACACCGTGTAACCCTGCGAGACCAGGTAACGGATCAGCGAATTCTTCTGCGAGAGATCGAGGATGTAATATTTCATGATCCAGGCCGGCACGATCAGGATCGGCTCGGCATGCACCTTCTCGGTCGTGGGCGTGTACTGGATCAGCTCGATCAGGTGATTGCGATAGATCACCTCGCCGGGCGTGCAGGCGATATTCTCGCCGACCTGGAATTCCTCCGGCATCGGTTCCTTCTCGCCGGAGATTTCGCGCACCGCATCCTCGAAGAAGCTGCGCGCCCCGGCGGCGAGGTTCTCGCCACCCGTCTCGAGCGTCTTCGACATCACTTCCGGGTTGCTCATCGGGAAGTTGGACGGCGCCATCGCATCGAGCATCTGCTGGGCCTGGAAGGCGACGCGCTCGCAGGACTTGTGACGCATGCCGCGCACTTCGGAGGTCGCGGTGGTCCACCAGTCCTCCATCGCCAGGTACCCCTGTTTCCACATGTTGTAGGGCGGCGTGTTCCAGCCCTCATGGGTAAAACGGTTGTCGCCCTTGCGCGGTTCGAACCCATCCGAGAGCCCCATCGATCCGAGCCAGAACTTGCGCGCATTCTCCACCGCCTTCTCGGCCAGCTCCTGCTGGCGCCCGGGGGCCTGGGAGATATGCTTGGCCCAGTCCATCCAGGCGGCATGGGAGGCGTTGACGGACACGCCATTGGTCATCTGCGCGTTCTTGGCGCGGATGGAACGGTCGATATTCTTGTAGCGGCGCTTGGCGGCCTGCGGCGCGGCCCGGGCCGGCGCCTTGGGCTTCGGCGCCCGGGGCGACGCGGCCGGGGCCGGTGTGGCGGCGGGTGCCGATGCGGGCGCCGGCGTAGCGGCGGCCGGCTTGGAGGCGCTGCGGGTCTTGGCGGTGGAACTGCTCGTCATGGGTACCTCGTGGCGTTCTGGCCGGATGCTGCGCTGCAAAGGTGATGCGCGCTGCGCTGCGGCATACGGTTTATCGCTTCCTAACGCGGAAAAGTAACTGCGACCATCCTTCACCGTTAGCGCAACAACGCATTTCGGCCTCTCGGCGAGCAAATCAGCAAAGGGTAAACAAAGCCCTGACGCTGCAATGCGGCAAGGTCGCGGGGCTTTGACAAGGGCGGCCGGGAGGCAGATGGTGCCGGCGTTGGCAACGCCCGGCGCGGGTGTTTCGGGACGAGAAGGAGGGACAGCATGAAGATTATCCGTTGGGGCATCCTGGGGGCGTCGAAATTCGCCCGCGAACATATGGGTCCGGCGATTCACGCCGCACGGGGCGCCCAGTTGGCCGCATTGGCCACGAGCTCGGCCGAGAAGGCGGCAGAATTCCAGACGCTGTTTCCCGGCCTGCGCATCCATGCGGAGTACGACGCCTTGCTGGCCGATCCGGAGATCGATGCGGTCTATATCCCGCTGCCCAACCACCTCCATGTCGAATGGACGCTGAAGGCGCTGGCCGCGGGCAAGCCGGTGTTGTGCGAGAAGCCCATCACCCTCGCCGAGCCGGAATTCGACCAGCTGATCGCGGCGCGCGACGCCGCCGGCCTGCTGGCCGCAGAGGCCTATATGGTGGTCCATCATCCGCAGTGGCAGCGGGCGCGGAGCCTGTTGCAGGACGGCGCGATCGGGGCGCTGAAACAAGTCTATGCCGCCTTTTCCTTCAACAATCGCGACATGAACAATATCCGCAACCGGGCCGAGACAGGTGGCGGCGCGCTGCGCGATATCGGGGTCTACACGATCGGCACCGCCCGGTTTGCCACCGGTGAAGAACCGCTCTCGGCCCAGGCCGACATCACATGGGAAGACGGGTTCGACACGCTGTCGCGCAGCTATCTGCGCTTCCCCTCCTTCAACATGAACATGCTGGTCTCGACCCGGCTGGCGCCGCATCAGGAGATGCTGTTTCACGGCGAAGAGGGCCTGATCCGCCTGTGCTACCCGTTCAATGCCAATGTCCACGGCGAAGCGCGGCTGGAAATCGAGCGCGCGGGAGGAGAAACCGTGGTAGAACGCTGGCCGGGGCTCAATCATTACGTGCTGCAGGTGCAGGCCTTTGGCGAGAGCCTGCGGAGCGGCGCGCCCTATCCCTGCCCGCTGGAGTTCAGCCGCGGGACGCAAGCGGCGATGGACATGATCTTCGCGGCGGATCCGGCGCCCTGACGGCGTGGCCGAATACGGCCACGATCTCTTCAACGGAGCGGCCCGGCACGACAGTGCCCGGCCGACCGCCTCCCCCCCCTGCATCGAGCCGGGCCGGCTTGTCATATCGGCGCCGGCGCGGCTGCGGGCGGGCGTCACCGGGACCGCAAAGAAGCTCCGCAAGGCCCGCCGCCCGGGGCCTCGCCATGCGAGCCAGCGCCGACACGCCCCGGACGCCGCGCCCTATTTCCCTCCGGAGCGCGACAAACAGGCAGCATTCCGTCGAAACCGACAGCTTCCTGAAGCGACAGGTTTCGTCAGCGCCCCGAATTCGGTAAGCGGATGGAAAAGGTGTTTGGGGCCCATGATAGCGTGACCAGATTCGACCGATATTACGTCTACCAGTTGATGGTCCTGTTCGGCTTCTTCTCGCTGGTGCTTGTCTCTGTCTACTGGGTCAACCGGGCGGTGATCCTGTTCGACCAGATCCTCTCGGACGGCCAGTCCGCGGGCGCCTTCTTCACGCTCACGCTCTTCACCCTTCCCAATGTCGTACGCATGGTGCTGCCGATCTCGGCATTCGTCGCGGTGGTCTATGTCACCAACCGGCTGACCACCGAGAGCGAGCTGGTGATCCCGCAGGCGGTTGGCCTTTCGCCCTGGCGGATGGCACGGCCAGTGGCGATCTTCGGTCTGATCGCCTCGTTGCTGATGGGGCTGCTGGTCCATGTGCTCGTCCCTGTCAGCCGCACCCAGCTCGCCGAGCGCGCGGCGGAAATGGAGAGCGACATCGCCGCGCGGATGCTGACAGAGGGCAGGTTCCTGCACCCGGCCAGCGGCATCACCTTCTATATCCGCTCCATCGACCGCGACGGGGAGATGCATGATGTCTATCTCTCCGATGCCCGCACGGACACGTCGCGCACCGACTACCTGGCCGCGCGGGCCTATCTCGTCTCCGACGAGGCCGGGCCGAAACTGGTGATGGTCGAGGGCTCGGCGCAGACCTACGAACCAGCGAACAGCCGCCTCGCCGTGACCACCTTCGACACGTTCACCTATGATATCGGGGCGCTGATGGCGTCGAACGGGCGCGGACGGCGCGATATCCGCGAATATGACACTTTCACGCTCTTCGCCCCCGACCAGGCTGCGATGGACGCCACGCGGGCGGATGCCGCCGAGTTCCGCTACGAGGGCCACCTGCGCATCGCGCAGCCTTTCAACCCGCTTGTCATCTCGCTGATGGGGTTTGCGGCGCTGATGCTGGGCGGCTTCTCGCGATTCGGGATCTGGCCCCAGATCGGCCTCGCGGTGGCGCTGATCATCGTGCTGCAGGCGATCGAGAACGGGGTCGCCGACATTTCCCGGCGCGATGACGGGCTCTGGCCGCTGATCTACGTGCCAAGCGGGCTCGGCATATTGACGACCGTGAGCATGCTCTGGATCGCCAGCCGCCCCACCCTCTTCAGGCGCGTGAAGCGCCCGGAGGCCGCCGCATGAAGCTCCAGCTCTATTTCGCGCGCAAGTTCCTGTGGATAACGGCCGGCCTCTTCGCCACATTCGCCATCTTCATGATCCTGCTCGACATGGTCGAGCAGATGCGCCGCTTCGATGCCGACGAGCTGTCCTTTTCCGGCGCGCTGCTGCTGGCCTCGCTCTCGGTGCCAGAGACGCTCTATCTCATCCTGCCGCTGGTGGTGATGCTGTCGACACTGGCGCTGTTCCTTTCGCTGGCACGGACCTCGGAACTGGTGGTCACGCGGGCGGCGGGGCGATCGGCGATCCGGGCTATCATCGCCCCGGTTACGGCGGCCTTCTTCGTCGGTGTGCTCGGCGTGGCGGTGATGAACCCCTTCGTCGCAGCGAGCAAACATGCCTATGAGCAACGCGTGGACGATTTCCTCGGCAAGGGCGGCAACACTTTCTCGGTCAGCCGCGAGGGGCTCTGGCTGCGCCAGGGCGATGCCGACGGGCAGACCGTCATCCGCGCCGGCCGTGCCAATCTCGACGGCACAGAACTGTTCGACGTCACCTTCCTGACCTTCCGCGCCGGAAGCCCCGACCAGGGCGGCGTGCTGCGCCGCGTCGAAGCCCGGGCGGCCACGCTTGGCGACGGCCTCTGGCGTCTCCGTGACGTCAAGATCTGGCCTCTCGACGTCGACAACCCTGAGGCCGAGGCCAATTATCACGAGACGCTCGAACTTGCCTCGACCCTGACGACCGAGCAGATCCGCGACAGTTTCGGCTCCCCCGCCGCCGTGCCGATCTGGGAACTGCCCGCCTTTATCGAAGATCTCGACAATGCGGGCTTCTCCGCCCGCAGCCATCGCGTCTGGTTCCAGATGGAGTTGGCGCTGCCCTTCTTCATTGCCTCCATGGTGATGATCGGTGCCGGCTTCACCATGCGCCACACCCGTTTCGGCAAGACCGGGCTGATGGTGCTGCTGTCGCTGCTGATGGGGTTCGGTGCCTTCTTCATCCGCAATTTCGCACAGATCCTCGGCCAGAACGGCGATATCCCCGTCGCGCTCGCCGCCTGGGCGCCGCCCGCCATCGCGGTGCTGATGTCGCTCGGCCTGTTGCTACACACGGAGGACGGATGATGCGTCTTCGCCGTGTTCCCTCGCCCCCGCGGCGCGCGTCCGCCGGGATTCGGCACTGCCTGCTGACCGTCGCGAGCCTCCTTGCCTTGGGCGCACCCACGGCCCGCGCCCAGGACGGCTCCGCCCCCTCGACGCTGATCGCCGACCAGGTCGAGATCACCGCCGAGGGTTTTCTCGTGGCCTCCGGCAATGTCGAGGCGATGCAGGGAGACTATCACCTGACGGCGGAGCGGATTACGTATGATCCGGAGGGCGAAACGCTCGAGATCGAGGGGCCGGTCACGTTGCAGCAGGGCGACAATTCCGTGATCCTCGCCGAAAGCGCCGCCCTGTCGACCGACCTCGAGAACGGGTTGATGAAATCGGCCCGGGTTGTGCTCGACCAGCAGCTCCAGCTCAGCGCCGTCGAGGGGAACCGCGTCAACGGCCGCTACACGCAGCTCTACAATACCGTCGCCTCCTCCTGCGAGGTCTGCGCCGCCCGCCCGACCCCGCTCTGGCAGATCCGCGCCCGGCGGATCGTGCATGACGACCTGGAAAAGCAGATCTATTTCGACCATGCGCGCTTCGAGGTCATGGGCGTCCCGGTGATGTATTTCCCCCAGCTGCGCATGCCCGACCCGTCGCTGGAACGCGCCACCGGTTTCCTGACACCGGAGTTCATCAGCAGCTCGGATTTCGGCAACGGGTTCAAGATCCCCTATTTCATTGCCCTGGACGATCACCACGATCTGACGCTGACCCCCTATATCGCTGTCGAATACACGCAGACCCTTGAGCTGCGCTACCGGCGTGCCTTCCAGAAGGGCTATGTCGAGTTCAACGGCGCCGTTTCCAGCGACTCCATCCAAAAGGAGCCGCGCGGCTACCTCTTCGGCTATGGCTATTTCTCATTGCCGCGGGATTTCAGGCTCTCCTTCGACATCGAGAGCACCACGGATGACGACTATCTCGACGATTATGACTATTCCGGCAAGGATCGGCTGGACAGCGCCCTCACCGTGCAACGCACGAAACGCGATCGGCTCTTCCATGCGCAGGTCATCTTTTACGAATCCCTGCGCTCGGATGAGAGCAACCTGACCCAGCCCTTCCGGGTCACCGATATCACCTGGCAGCAACGGGTTCAGCCGGACGTGATTGGCGGGCTTCTGACCTATGCGCTGGATCTGCACGGCCACCAGCGTCGCTCCGAGGAGGATGTTACCGGACGGGACGTTGCGCGGTTGACCGGCCAGGTCGACTGGCGGCGCGACTGGGTCGGCCCCTGGGGCATCCTGCTGGCGGCGGAGACGGTCGCGCTGGTCGATCACACCCAGGTCAACAATGACAGCAATTACGAGAGCGCCACGACACAGGTCATCCCCTATGGCGTGGCAGAGATTCGCTGGCCCTGGGTGAAACAGGCCCGCCGGGCGGGCCACGTGATCGAACCCGTGGTCCAGCTTGTCTACAGCCCCGAAAGCGATACCGACACGCCGACCGATGAGAGCACCCAGCTCGAACTCGATTCCGGCAATCTCTACTCGCTGTCGCGTTTCCCGGCATATGACGAGTTCGAAGCCGGACTGCGGGCCAATCTCGGCCTGAGCTGGACGCGCTATGACCCGACCGGCTGGTCGATGCGCGGCACGATCGGGCGGATCCTGCGCGCCGAGGATCTCGGGCAGTTCGATGGCTACGAGATCCTGGAAGGCTCTGAGTCGGATTGGCTGGCGGAAGTGCAATTCGACCTGCCAAACCGGATCAGTATCGGCAACCGGGCGATGTTCGACGATGATTTCGATTTCAGCCGCAACGAGCTGCGCTTCGACTGGTATGGCGATGTGCTCGATATCGGCGCGAGCTATATCTGGCTGGAGCCGAGCGCGGTCGAGAGCCGAAGCATCCGAACCCGGGAATGGACGATCGAGGCGGATTGGGATGTCAATGAGCGCCTCTCGACCTCCCTGGATTGGCGCTATGACATGGTCATCGAGCGCGCGCATTCGACCACGCTCGGAATCGAATACCAGACGGAATGCATGAGTTTCGACTTCGGCGTCGAGCGTAGCTATTCCGAATATGATCAGGACGAACCGGATACCGATTTCACATTCCAGGTTGACCTGGCTGGGATCAGCGGTGCCGGGGGCGGGCGCTCGCGCCCGGTGCGGCTGGGATGCCGCGGCTAGCGCGACGGCGCGAGGCAGTCAGAGCGGCTTGTCGGGCCGCGCGGGCTGGCTTAGAACGCTTGAGAACGCGACGTGGCCGTCGCGACAGAAGGCAAGAGGGCAAGGGTGATGATCCGAATGGTACTGGCAAGTGGGGCGCGGTTGGCAGCCTGGGCGCTGGTGAGCATCCTTCTGGTTGCGGCCGGACAGGCCAATGCGCAATCCGGCAATCCCTTCGCCCCGGTCGCCTTCGTCAATGATCGCGCGATCACGGGTTTCGAGCTGGAGCAGCGCAAGAGCGTCCTTCGGCTCTTCCGCACCCCCGGCAATCTCGATGAGGTCGCGCTGGAGCAGTTGATCGACGACCGGCTGCGGCTGGACGCGACCGAGGCGACCGGCATCACACTGCCCCCGGAAGAAATCCGCGAGGGCATGGCGGAATTCGCCGGCCGCACCAACATGGATCTCGATACCTTCATAGCGGCGCTCGCCGCGCAGGGCGTTTCCGAAGAGACGCTGCGCGACTTCGTCCAGGCCGGGCTTGGCTGGCGCAAGGTGGTCCAGGCGCGCTTCGCCCCGCGGGCCCAGGTCACGGATGCCGAGGTCGACCGCGCCATGGCGCTGACCGGGCGCAGTGGTGGCGCCGTGGTCCAGCTGGCCGAAATCATCCTGCCGGCACGCGACCCGGCAGAACAGGAGAGTTCGGAAGCGCTGGCACAGGAGTTGCGCAACACCATCAACGGCACCTCGGCCTTCGCCGCCGCCGCGCGGCGCTACTCGGTTGCCCCCTCGAAGGACAATGGCGGGCGCACCGGCCGCTCGACCCCGATCTCGGAGCTCCCCGCGAACCTGCGCAGCCAGATCCTGACGCTGGCGCCCGGAGATATCTCCGAGCCGATTTCGGGCGGCAACGTCCTCGCGTTGTTCCAGCTTCTGAGCCTGAGAGAGACCGGCTTCACCGAGGCCGAGACGGTTTCGATCGAATATGCCGAGTACCTGATCCCCGGCGGACAGGGCGAAGCGGCGCGCAAGGAGGCCGGCAGGGTCCTGGCGAAGGTCGATACCTGCGACGATCTCTACGGCATCAACCTCCGGAATGCCCCCGAGCGGCTGGCACGGAATACCTTGCCGGTCCGGGAGATCCCGCAAAGCGTGGCGGTCGAACTGTCCAAGCTCGACGAGGGCGAGGTGTCGACCCTTCTGACCCGTGGCGACAACATGGTCTTCCTGATGCTCTGCGGCCGCACCCCGGCGCTTGGCGAGGACGCGCCCGACCGGGAGGCCATCCGCCGCAGCCTGTTCAGCCAGCGCGTCGCGGCCTATGGCGACGGCTATCTTGCCCAGCTGCGGGCTGACGCGATCATCCGGTATCCCTGATGACCGCCGCCGCCGGTTCCTACGCGCCGCCGGTGATGACCTGCGGCGAGCCGGCCGGGGTTGGACCGGAGATCGCTGCCCGGCTTTGGCAAGAGACCCGTGCGACCGACCCCTTCGCCTGGATCGGCGATCCGGCCCATCTTCCCCCGAACACGCCCTGGCGCGAGATTTCCGCTCCGGCGGCGGCGCGTGAGGTTGCCGCCGAGGCACTGCCGGTTCTTATCCACCCCTTTCCCGGCCCGGCCATCCCCGGCCAACCGGCGCCCGGCAACGCCGCCGAGGTCGTGGCGGTGATCGCGCGCGCCGTGGCGCTCGCGCAATCGGGCGAGGCCGGCGCGGTTGTCACGGCCCCGATCAACAAGAAGGTCCTGCAGGACGGGGCCGGCTTCGCCTATCCCGGCCATACCGAGTTTCTCGCCGCCCTGGGCGGGGTCGAGCGGGTGGTGATGATGCTGGCCTGCGAAGCGCTGCGGGTGGTGCCCGCCACGATCCATATCGCCCTGTCCGAAGTGCCCGAGGCGCTGACACCGGCGCTGCTGGAAGACACGATCCGGATCACCGAGGCCGGGCTGCGCCGCGATTTCGGGCTGCAAACACCGCGCCTTGCCGTGGCCGGGCTGAACCCGCATGCCGGCGAAGGCGGGGCGATGGGTTCCGAGGAGATCGACTGGATCGCGCCGCTCCTGGAGCGGCTGCGCGGCGAGGGGCTGCAACTCTCCGGGCCGCTGCCGGCCGACACGATGTTCCATCCGGAGGCGCGGGCGCGCTATGACGCGGCGATCTGTGCCTATCACGACCAGGCGCTGATCCCGATCAAGACGCTGGATTTCGCCCGTGGCGTGAACGTGACGCTCGGGCTGCCCTTCATCCGTACCTCGCCCGATCACGGCACCGCCTTCGACATTGCCGGCACCGGGCAGGCCGATATCCGCTCGACGCTGGAAGCGTTGCGGATGGCGGCGCGAATGGCCGCGCGCCGGGCGGGACCGGAGCTTTGACCGGCAAAGCCGGAGCGGGGCGGCCTCTCTGCGGGGATATCCGCGCTAACAGGAAGGACTGGACGTGAGCTCCATCGACAATCTGCCGCCGCTTCGGGAGGTGATCACGACGCATGGGCTGGCGGCCAAGAAGTCGCTCGGGCAGAACTTCCTGCTCGACCTGAACCTGACGGCGCGGATCGCCCGCATTCCGGGGGATCTTTCGCAGGCCTCCGTGCTCGAGGTCGGGCCGGGCCCGGGCGGGCTGACGCGCGGGTTGCTGGCGGAAGGCGCCGGCAAGGTGCTGGCAATCGAGAAAGATGCCCGCTGCCTGCCGGCCCTGGCAGAGATTGCCGCGACATGGCCGGGGCGGCTGGAGGTGATCGGCGGCGACGCGCTGGACGTGGATCCGCTGGAGCATCTGCAACCGCCGATCCATGTCGTGGCGAACCTGCCCTACAATGTCGGCACCGAGCTGCTCGTGCGCTGGCTGACGCCGGAGACATGGCCGCCCTATTGGTCCTCGCTGACACTGATGTTCCAGCAGGAGGTGGCCGAGCGGATCGTGGCGCAGCCGGGAGACAAGGCATATGGGCGGCTGGCCGTTCTGGCGCAGTGGCGATCGGAGACACGGATCGCGCTCCGCCTGCCGCCGGAAGCCTTCACGCCACCGCCCAAGGTGCATTCCGCTGTTGTCCACCTGCGGCCGCGCCCGGAGCCGCTCTACCCCGCCGATCCGGACGTGCTGAGCCGGGTTGTGGCGATGGCCTTCAACCAGCGGCGCAAGATGCTGCGATCGGCCCTGAAGGGGCTGGGCGGGGATGTCGAATCGCTCCTGGCAGTCGCAGACATTCCGCCGACGGAACGGGCCGAGCGTGTTTCCCTTGAGCGTTTCGCGGCCCTGGCGCGCGCAGTCGCGGCGCGGGGAACAGCCTGAGGCCCGAGAGCCCTTCGGGAGGGAGGGAGGCCGGCGCGGCTGCAAGCTTCGCGGACAGGGCGCATCCCGCCTCCGACACAGACCCGAAACGAAACCGGCGCCAGGGCATTGCCCCGGCGCCGGTCTGTCCGTCACAGGCGCGCGGTCAGCGCAGCCCGTCCTTGAGATAGCTCTTGAGCGTGGCCTCGGTGCCGTTGGCCCAGAGCGCGTTGAGCGCGCGGGAAAAGGCCTCGTGGAAGACCGGCGACTGGCCGACTTCGCCATAGATGTCGCTCATTTCCAGCCAGGCTTCCGGCCGGTTGCGCGCTTCTTTCGAGGTCTCGACCAGCCGCTTCCAGGCGGGATCGTTCTCGGGGATCTCCTCGTGATGCTCGCCGGTCCCGAAGCAATAGCGGCACCAGAGCGCGCTCGCCAGCGCAAGCCCGTCCACGGAGCGGCCCGCCGCGAGGCAGTCGGCCGCGGAGGGGACGATGAATTTCGGCTGCCGGTTGGAACCGTCATGGCAGAGCCGCGCCAGCGTGTCCTCGACGCGCGGGTTGGAGAAGCGCTGCTCGATCAGGTGGAAATACTCGGTGAGCGAGGTGTCCGGCACCGGCGGCACGATCGGGATCACCTCCTCGGTCTCGACCTTCTGCAGGAAACCGCGCACCAGCTCATGGGCCATGGCGTCATGGGCATAGGTCAGCCCCAGCAGCGCGCCCGCATAGGCGATCATCGCGTGCCCGCCATTGAGGATGCGGATCTTCATGTGCTCATAGGGCGTCACGTCGGGGACGAACTGCACGCCGACCTCCTCCAGCGCCGGTCGCCCGGCGGTGAACTTGTCCTCCAGCACCCATTGCCGGAAGGGCTCGCAGAAGACCGGGCGCGAATCCTCGATATCGAATGCGTCGCGCAGATGGGCGATGCGGGCCTCGGTCGTGGCCGGGGTGATGCGGTCGACCATGCCGTTGGGAAAGGCCACCGTCTCGTCGATCCAGGCGGCCAGCTCCGCATCCTGCCCGGCGGCGATGCCGAGCACGGCGGCGCGGCAGACATCGCCATTATGGGGAACGTTGTCACAGGACATGACCGTGAACGGCACCTGGCCCGCGGCGCGGCGCGCCCGCAGCCCGGCGACAATGGCGCCGAAGATCGTGCCTGGCGCGTCCGGGTTGGCGATATCGGCGAGGATCGCCGGGTGCTCGGGGTTGAAACCACCGGTCTCGGCGGAGACGAAATAACCGCCCTCGGTCACTGTCAGCGACACGATCCGGATGGCAGGGTTCTCCATCGCCCGCAGGATGCCGGCATGGTTTGCGCTGACCGGCGCGAAGTCGGTCATCACGCCGATGATCCGGCCCGTGTCACCGGAGGCGTCCTGTTCCAGCACGGTGTAGAGGCAGTCCTGCTCCTTCAGCCCCTCGCGCATCGCCGCATCGGCGGGCATGACACCGGCGCCGAGGATGCCCCAGTCATCGGCGCCTCCCTTTGCGATCAGGTCGTCGAGATAGACCGCCTGGTGGGCCCGATGGAAATTGCCCAGGCCAACATGAAGAATGCCGGCTGTGAGGTTCGAGCGGTCGAAGGCGGGGCGCGCAATTTCCGGGCGAAGATCACCAAGAGTATCAGCGGAAAGTTTCATGGTCTCAGCTCATCCATTGGCCGCCATTGACGGTAATTTCATGGGCGGCGATGCAATCGGCCTCCTCGGAGACCCTGTGTTCCTCCGCGCCGGTCCCGGGAGACCGGCGCGGGTGTGCCGTCGAGGCGTCTTTAGCGAATGGCCAGCCCCTGGGCGTCGAAGCGGTGGAGATGTTCCTGGATCGGGGTGAGGAAGATTTCCTCGCCGCGCTTCAGGTCCACCTCGCCGCTTGCGCGCACCGTGAGCGGGTCGTCGGAATCGGGGACGGGAACGTGGAAGAAGGTGTCGGAGCCGAGATGTTCGGAAACGCCGACCACGCCCTTCCAGTCGCCGCTGTCGCGGGAGACTTCGAGATGCTCGGGACGGATGCCGATGGTCTGGGCATCATAGGCCGCCGCTGTCGCACCGGTCAGGAAGTTCATCTTCGGCGAGCCGATGAAGCCCGCCACGAACTTGTTCTGCGGCCGCCGGTAAAGCTCCAGCGGCGAGCCCACCTGCTCGATATTGCCGGCCCGCAGCACGACGATCTTGTCGGCCATGGTCATCGCCTCGACCTGGTCATGGGTGACATAGATCATCGTCGTGTCGAGCTGCTTGTGAAGTTCCGAGATCTCCAGCCGCATGTTGACCCGCAGCGCGGCGTCGAGGTTGGAGAGCGGCTCGTCGAAGAGGAAAGCCGCCGGCTCGCGCACGATGGCCCGGCCAATGGCAACCCGCTGGCGCTGGCCGCCCGAAAGCTGGCCGGGGCGCCGGTCGAGATAGTCGGTCAGGTTGAGCACGCGGGCGGCGTCCTCGACCTTCTTGTCCTGGACCGCCTGGTCAAGCTTCGCCATCCGCAGCGGGAAGGCGATGTTCTTGCGCACAGTCATATGCGGGTAGAGCGCATAAGACTGGAAGACCATCGCGAGGCCGCGCTTGGCCGGCGGCACCTCGGTGGCGTCCTGGCCGTCGATTGCGATATGGCCGGAGGTGACGTCCTCGAGCCCGGCGATCAGCCGCAGCAGGGTGGACTTGCCGCAGCCCGAAGGGCCGACGAAGACCACGAACTCGCCTTCGTTGATTTCGAGATCCAGCGGCGGGATGACGTTGACGTCGCCGAAGGACTTGGTGACTTGGCTAAGAGTGATATGTCCCATTTCGATATTGTCCTTACTTCACTGCGCCGAAGGTCAGGCCGCTGACGAGTTGTTTCTGGCTGAACCAGCCGAGGACGAGGATTGGCGCGATGGCCATGGTCGATGCCGCGCTGAGCTTGGCGTAGAAGAGACCCTCGGGGCTGGAATAGCTGGCGATGAAGGCCGTGAGAGGAGCCGCCTTGGCCGCTGTCAGGTTCAGCGTCCAGAAGGCTTCGTTCCAGGCCAGGATGAAGTTCAAGAGGAGCGTCGAGGCGATACCGGGGATCGCCATCGGCGTCAGGATATGGAGGACCTCTTCCTTGAGCGTTGCCCCGTCCATCCGCGCCGCTTCGAGGATCTCGCCGGGGATCTCCTTGAAATAGGTGTAGAGCATCCAGACGATGATCGGCAGGTTCATCAGCATGATGACAATGACCAGGCCGGTGCGGGTGTCGAGGATCCCCAGTTTGATGAAGAGCAGGTAGATCGGGTAGAGCACGCCGACAGCGGGGAGCATCTTGGTCGAGAGCATCCAGAGCAGGATGTCCTTGGTCCGCTTCGAGGGAACGAAGGCCATGGACCAGGCCGCGGGCACCGCGATGAGGATGCCGAGGATGGTCGAGCCGCCGGCGATGATGATCGAGTTCCAGAGGAAACGTCCGTAGTTGGAGCGCTCCAGCACGACACCGTAGTTTTCCAGCGTCCAGTCGAAGGCGAGGAAGACCGGCGGGTCGGAGATCGCCTGTGCCTCGGTCTTGAAGCTGGTCAGGATCGTCCACAGGATCGGGAAGAAGATCAGCAGGCCGATAGTCCAGGCGGCGGTCGTGTTTATGATCTTGCGTTGCGTGGTTATTGCACGAGCCATGATGTCCTCCTCACGCGTCCAGGTTCTTGCCGACGATGCGCATCAGGAAGAGCGCAATGATGTTGGCGAGAATGATTGCATAGACACCGCCTGCCGATCCGAGGCCGACATTCTGGCTTTCCAGCACGCGCTGATAGATCAGGTAGGTCAGCGTGCGGGTGCCGAAGGCGCCGCCGGTGGTGACGAAGATCTCGGCGAAGATCGCCAGCAGGAAGATCGTCTGGATCAGGATGACGATGGTCACGGCGCGGCTGAGATGCGGCACGGTGATGAAAGCGAAGCGCTTGAGGGGCGGCGCGCCGTCCATCTCCGCGGCTTCGAGCTGCTCACGGTCCAGCGACTGGATCGCGGTGAGCAGGATCAGCGTCGCGAAGGGCAGCCACTGCCAGGAGACGATCATGACGATCGAGCCCATCGAGACATCCGAGAGCCACTCGACCGGCGTTGCGCCGAAGAATTTCCAAAGATGCGCGAAGAGCCCGTTGACGGGGTCCATGAACATGTTCTTCCACACCAGCGCCGAGACGGTGGGCATGACGAAGAAGGGCGAGATCACGAGGATACGGACAATGCCCTGCCCCCACATCGGCTGGTTGAGCAGGATCGCGAGCAGGATGCCGAGAATGACGGTGATCACGAGCACGCCGCCGACGATGACCAGCGTGGTGATGACGCTGGGCCAGAAGGCGGAGGACGTTACGAACCGGACGTAGTTGTCAAACCCTGTCCATCCAAGATCGCCACCGCGCAGCGGCAGGTATTTCTTGAAGGAGAAATACAGGGTCATCGTGAGCGGGACGAGCATCCAGCCTAGAAGCAGGACGACGGCCGGGGCCATCATGATGCGTGCAGCGGATCTCGAATGCTGGGTTGCCATGGACACACCTCCTTTGAGGCCAGGCGGCGCCTGACCGGGGCGGACGGTAAGATTTCGAGGGGGATAGGGGTCCGGGGGGCAATGGGAGAGGGAGAGCGCCCCCCGGACTGGGAGGAACTTAGTAGCCTGCGGCTTCCATTTCCTCGGTCACGAGAGCCTGGGCCTTCTCAAGCGCTTCTTCGGCGGTCTGTTGACCGGCAAGAGCGGCGGAGAATTCCTGGCCAACCTGGCTTGCGATACCGGCAAACTCGGGGATCGCGACGAACTGCACGCCGATATAGGGAACCGGATCGACAGTCGGGTTGGTCGGGTCGGCCGACAGGATGCTTTCGAGGGTCATCTTGGCGAACGGCACCGCGGCATAGTCCGGGTTCTCGTAGAGAGAGGTCCGGGTACCCGGCGGGACGGACGCCCAGCCTTCATTCTCGGCGACGAGCGCAAGATAGTCCTTGGAGGTCGCCCAGTTGATGAACTCCTTGGCCGCATCGACCTTCTGCGTGCCGGCCGGGATGGCGAGCGCCCAGGCCCAGAGCCAGTTGCCACGCTTGCCTTTGCCCGTGTCGGGCGCCAGCGCGAAGCCAACCTTGTCGGCAACGGTCGAGTCGTCAGGATTGGTCACGAAGGACGCCGCGACAGTCGCGTCGATCCACATGCCGCACTTGCCCTGCTGGAACAACGACAGGTTTTCGTTGAAACCGTTGGTCGAGGCACCCGGAGGGCCTGCATCGTTCATCAGACCGATGTAGAAGTTGAGCGTTTCGTTCCAGGCGTCGCTGTCGAACTGGGCTTTCCAGTCCTCGTCGAACCAGCGGGCGCCGAAAGCGTTGGAGGTGGCCGTCAGGAAGGCCATGTTCTCGCCCCAGCCGGCCTTGCCACGCAGGCAGATGCCGTAGATCTCGTTGTCCTTGTCGGTCATCTTGCGAGCCGCGTCGGCAACGAATTCCCAGGTCGGGGCGTCGGGCATTTCAAGCCCGGCCTTTTCCATGAGATCGGTGCGATACATGATCATGGAGCTTTCGCCGTAGAACGGCGCCGCATAGAGCGTGCCGTCGACCGACAGACCGCCGCGCATTGCGGGCAGGATGTCGTCCACGTCGTAGTCAGCCGGAAGGTCGTCAAGCGAGACGAGCCAGTCCTGTTTGCCCCAGATCGGCGTCTCGTACATGCCGATCGTCATGATATCGAACTGACCGCCCTTGGTCGCGATGTCCTGGGTGACGCGCTGGCGAAGAACGTTCTCTTCCAGCGTCACCCATTCGACTTCATGGCCGGTCTTTTCGGTGAAATCTGCCGTCAGGCCCTGCATCCGGATCATGTCGCCATTGTTCACGGTGGCAATGGTGATCGTCTCGGCAGTGGCAGCGGTCGACAGGGCCGCAACAGCGCAAGCGCTGAGCAAGGTTGAAACCTTGAGAGTCATGCTTCTCCTCCTAAGCATTTTTTGAGCATATGCTCATGTAGTGGGAATATGCTCACTCATGGACGCAATTCTGTCAACCGCTGAGTCGCGGGTTTGCTGCTTTCTTCAGGGATTAACTCAACCGAGCAGCGCTTCGGCGGTTGCCTCGTCGGTAACCAAGCCATTGACAAGGCATCCGGAAATCGCCGCCTTCAATGCCGGAACCTTGGCCGGACCGGCGGCCACGGCGACGACTCGCTTGCCCTCGCCCATCTCCACCCGGACGCCTGCTGCACGCAGATTCGGGCCGAAATTGAAGTAGCGGCCCGATTCGTCATAGATCCAGCCGACGATTTCGCCGGCCGCCCCCGCCTCCTGCATGGCCGCCAGATCCGGCTCCGAGAGGAAGCCGTCCTGCAGCATTGGCGCGCTGTCATCCATCTGCCCGACACCGACAAAGGTCACATCGGCGGATCTTGCGAGCTCCATCGTCCGCTGGATCGGCAGCAGCGCGTGGAACATGTCCCGTTCCTTCGCCGAAGCCGCGACCACCGGCAGGGGCATCGGGAAGTGGGGCGCGTGAACCTTGTCGGCAATGCGCATGATCACGTCGTAATGCGAGGCGCTGCCATCGGGCGAGATGTTGCCGTTGAGTGAAACCAGCTTGTGATGCGCGCAGTTCATGCCCTGCATCGACTCGATGGCCGCGCGCAATGTCCGCCCGGTTCCGAGCGCCATCACGATCGGGCTGGCCGAGGCGAGAACCCGCTCCATCTCCACGGCCGTCAACGAGGCAATCGAAAGCGTCGGATCGACACCTTCACCGAGATTGGGGGCGACGCGGCTGAGTTCGAGGCCGAATTTCCGGGTGAGCGCGGCCTCCAGTTCCAGGCAGGAGGACAGCTTGTGCTCCAGCCGGAAATGGATCAGCCCCTCGGCCACGGCCTTGGAGACCAGCCTCTGCGCGCGCTGGCGCGAGATCCCGAGCTCGCGGGCGATCTGGTCCTGGGTCTTGCCGCCGACATAGTACAGCCACGCGGCGCGGGCGGCCTGGTCGAGCGGGGTGGCGTCTGTGTCGGTCTGCTTGGGGCTGTTCATGCGGCGGGGTCGGCCTTCCTCAGATGCGGAGCAGGTTGGAAGAATTCGTCGAAACTTGCAAATCGACGTTGCGGCACCGGCAGGTCCGGCCCGTCCAGCGCGACACCGGCCATGTGGCTGCCGCCGGTGAAATGCCAGACCTCCATGCCGGCGGCGAGGCCGGAGCGGATGCCGTTGAAACTGTCCTCGATCACCAGGCAGCGCTCGCGCGGGACCTGCATGCGAGCGGCGGCATGCAGGAAGAGATCGGGGGCCGGCTTGCCATTGCGGACCTCGGAAGCGGTGAAGATATTGGCGCCGAAGAGGCCGGCCATATCGACGATCTCCAGAGCGCGCTCGACCCGAGGCGGGCTCGAGGAGGTGGCCACGCAACAGGGCACGTCGAGCGCCTCTATAACAGCGCGCACGCCGGGCATCTCCTGCAGCTCGGTGTCGAAGGCGGCGAGCAGGCGGGCACGGTACTCCACCTCGAATTCCGGCGGCAGCTCGAGGCCGAACTCCTTGCGGATCTGCGAGATCACGACAGGGTAGGAGCGGCCGAGGAAGTGGTGGGCGACATAGGGCAGGTCGACATGGACATCCTGCCCGGCCAGCTCGGCAACGAGCATGCGGGCCGAGATCAGTTCGCTGTCGATAAGAACGCCGTCACAGTCGAAGATGACGAGGTCGATTTCGGACATCAGGGCAGGCTCCATTCCGCGATCCCTCTTTCCTATCGCCTTATGAGCATGGAGGAAATGTCCGATTTCCACCGGAGCCGCGGACGGATGCGCAGCAGGCCGCCACCCCTGAAGGCCCCGCCATCCTCGCCCGCGCCCCGTGGAAGGTCCGGACAAGCGGGCTCCCCCGGTCTGGCCCGCGTGGCGGGAGCATCGCCCGGTCGCAGGCGGTGACGACTATTCGGCCGCCTCCGCTTTCGCTGCCGCGTCGATCTCGGCGGCGCGGGTTTCGACCTGTTCGACGATATGGTCGATCATCTGGTCGTTCGACATCTTGTGGCTCTGCTTGCCCGCGAGATAGACCATGCCGCTGCCGGCGCCGCCGCCGGTGAAGCCGACATCGGTCATCAGCGCCTCGCCCGGCCCGTTCACGACACAGCCGATGATCGAGAGGCTCATCGGCGTCTTCACGTGTTCCAGCCGCCGTTCCAGCGCCTCGACCGTCTTGATGACGTCGAAACCCTGCCGCGCGCAGGAGGGGCAGGAGATGATGTTCACGCCGCGATGGCGCAGGCCGAGCGACTTGAGGATCTCGAAGCCCATCTTCACCTCCTCGACCGGATCAGCCGAGAGGCTGACACGCAGCGTGTCGCCGATCCCCATCCACAGGAGCTGTCCCAGCCCGATGGCCGATTTCACCGTGCCGGACATCAGCCCGCCCGCCTCGGTGATGCCGAGATGGATCGGCGCATCCGTCGCCTCGGCGAGTTGCTGGTAGGCGGCGGCGGCCATGAAGACATCGGAGGCCTTCACCGAGATCTTGAACTCGTGGAAATCGTGATCCTGAAGGATGCGGATATGGTCCAGCCCGCTTTCAACCATCGCATCCGGGCAGGGCTCGCCGTATTTGTCCAGCAAGTGCTTCTCCAGCGAGCCGGCGTTGACGCCGATACGGATCGAACAGCCATGGTCGCGCGCGGCGGCGATCACTTCGCGGACGCGGCTCTCGTCGCCGATATTGCCGGGATTGATCCGCAGGCAGGCAGCGCCGCTCTCGGCCGACTCGATCGCGCGTTTGTAGTGGAAATGGATGTCGGCAACGATCGGGACCGGGCTCTCGGCCACGATCTCCTTGAGCGCGCGGGCGCTGGCCTCGTCGGGCGCGGAGACGCGGACGATATCGGCGCCGGCATCGGCGGCGGCTTGGATCTGGGCGATTGTGGCCGCGACATCCGTGGTGATGGTGTTGGTCATGGTCTGCACGGAGATCGGTGCATCGCCCCCGACCTTGACGGGACCGACCGAGATCTGCCGGCTCGGGCGGCGCTCGATATTGCGCCAGGGGCGTATAGGATTCATCGACATCTCAGGGCTCCGGAGCTGCTTGTCGGGGACCTTCTACAGGGTTTCGCGGGAAAGCTGAACAGGAGGACGCAAGAGGTTCGAACCTCCGGATTCCGGACGACCCGGACATTCGTTGCGGATACCAATCCGAGCGACGGGAGGCGTGCCCACCGGCGCGCGGGCCCAACGCCCCCTGACGGCACACCCGCGCCATGAGGCCGATCCTGCGCCGGTGGATAGATCGTCGCGCCACCGCCCTGACGCCGGTTTTGTCCTTGTGACGCCCCGCCGGAACGGCAAGGCTCCGCGCGGGCCCGGGCGCGTCCACTGCGCTGCCAATCCCGGAGCAGGCCCGGACGGCACAAGAAAGGAACCACGCCATGCGATTCGACGGCAAACGGGTCATCATCACCGGAGCGGGCAAGGGAATCGGGCGCGAACTTGCCGTGCGCCTGGCCAGTGAAGGCGCGGAGGTGGCGGGGATCGCACGCACGGCGGCGGATCTCGACAGCCTGGCCGCGGAGATCGGCGGCAGCTCCCATGTCGCGGACCTCGCCGATGCGGAGGCGGCACGGGAGGCCACGCGGGCGGCCCTGCCGGCCGACCTGCTGGTCAATTGCGCCGGCATCAGCATCCTGGGATCCGTCCTGGAAGCGCGCGCCGAAGATTTCGACAAGGTCATGGCCGTCAACGCCCGGGCCGCCCTGATCGTGACCCAGGAATATGCGAAGGCCCGGATCGCGGCGGGCGGCGGCGGCGCGGTCGTCAATGTCTCCTCCATGTCCGCCTTTTTCGGCTGGGCCGACCATGCCGCCTATTGCGCCTCGAAGGGGGCGCTGGATGCGATGACGCGGGTCATGGCCAACGAGCTGGGCCGGCACGGGATCCGGGTCAACTGCATCAACCCGACCGTGACCATGACCGAACTGGCTGTCGAGGCCTGGAGCGCTCCGGAGAAATCGGCGCCCATGCTGGCCCGCATCCCGATGGGGCGCTTTGCCGAGACCGACGACATCTCCGGACTGATCGCCTTCCTGCTGAGCGACGAAGCCGGAATGATGAACGGGTTGTCGATCCCGGTGGATGGCGGCCTGCGGGCAAGCTGAACCGCACGCGCCTCCGGCGGGCAGGGAGCGCCCTGCCCGTCAGGCACGCAGCAGAGGGATTTCCCGGCCAGGCGGCGCCTTGGCGTCTTCGGGCCGAGTCATCGCGTGGTCGCGCGCGCAAGATCCGACTTCGGAAAGAGCCTGTGGATGACCGCCGCGCGCATCTGCATCGCCAGCGGGTCATGGAAGATCGTCAGCGCCTCCGCCAGCGCAGCACCGTCGAGCCAGCCATCACTGAGACGCCAACCTTCGAAGAAGAGCATGTCCAGCCGGCGTTTTCGGACGAAAAGCTCCGACCGCCGCATCTCGTCCGGCGAGGGTTTCGGAAGAAACCGTCTCTGCGCCGGGGATCTGCGGATCAGCTCCGCCCGCTCCGACAGATGCTGCTCCATCGCCGCATCGACATCCGCCTGCGAGATATGAACCAGCGCCTCGATCTCGTCCGCGAGTTCCTCCGGCAGGCTCCAGACGCAAACCTCCAACGCTTCGGCGAAGCGCGGATCTGTTTGCGGCGCCATGGCCCAGCCCTTCGGTTGCCGGCGCCAGAAAACAGGCTCCGCCGCCGCGCTCCACCGACCGTCCTCGACAAGGCCCAGGCAGTCCAGAACCCGCAGCGCCATCGCCGAACCTTGCGCGGGGCCGCATCCATGCGCCGCCATTATATTCGGAACAGGCGCGCCCGCGTCTCCGCTCGCTCCGGTTTCGAATGGGTCCGACCAGCGCGGATCCTCGTATCGCGCCCCGTCCGAGCCAAGGCATTCCAGCGACCGAACCTGTCCGAGAACTGCCAGCACGGCGCAGCAGATATCGTCCCATCGCGGCGCCCGCTCCGGTTCCCGCGCCACCGCGAGCCGCGCCGCGCCCCAGGGCCTGCCCTCGGCCACTCCAAGCGCAACCAGAGCCATGCAGCCGAACTGCCAGGCCGTCAGGGCCATGTCCTCCCAGCCCTCGCGCCCCTCGCCCCGAGCAGGCGGAAGCGCTTCGACCAGCAGGTCGATGACCGGCGCTTGCCAATCCGCGGCGGGAGGATGTGCCGGGCCCATCAGGCTATCCCCTTCCGGCAAAGCGCGACGCATGGCGCGCCGTCCAACCAGCAACTCTCTGCGAGATGCCCGTTCGCGAACCCGCCTGCGGCGCGGGACGCCGCCTGCCCGACGATCCGGGCGGGATCCGATCGCATCACGCGGTGCAGCCCGCGGCTTCCTCGGCGAATACCCTGCAGATCGATCATGCGGCCTGTTCCTTCCCGTATCCTGTCGCGGCCATGCTGCCGCAAGCGTCCGCGCGCCGAGCAAGGGCCCGGCCCTGTCGCGTCCTGCCGGTCTCGGAGGGTTTCCACCCCATGCACCGTCAGAAATCAAGCCCGGACCGGCGCAGCTGCAGGCAATCTCCGCACCGGTTTTGCATCGTATTTTCCAGAGCTCCGGAAACGCCTTGTGGGCGAAAGAGGGTATGGGAGATTGCTCCCCAGGCCGGCCAACAGGTCGGGAGGGTCGGACAAGGCGCGCTGCGAGCGTCACAGATCGTCCGCGCTCCGGTTCTGACACGGCTTGCCTCAGGGCAAAAACACCCCGCAGATGACATCCACGGGACCATTCGATGTGACAAAGCCGCCAATGATCGATTCTGGCTCTGGAAAATTTGTAAATATTTGCTATATGACCCCCAACCAAACACAAATCCCTTCAGGAGTCGGATATGTCCAAACCCGTCATCGGTTTCATCGGCCTCGGCCTCATGGGCGGCAACATGGTCGAAAACCTTCAGAAACGAGGTTTCGAACTGGTCGTCATGGATCTCAACAAGGACGCCGTCGCGGCCGTGCTTGAGCGTGGCAATGCCAGGGAAGCCTCTTCGGGCAAGGATCTGGCGGCTTCCGTCGATATCGTCATGCTCTGCCTGACAACCTCGGCCGTTGTCGAGAAGATCGTCTATGGCGATGACGGCATCCTCGCCGGCATCAAGGAAGGCTCCGTGCTGATCGATTTCGGCACCTCGATCCCGGCCTCCACCCGCAAGATCGGTGCCGATCTCGCCGCCAAGGGTGCCGGCATGATCGACGCGCCGCTCGGCCGCACGCCCGCCCACGCCAAGGACGGCCTGCTGAACATCATGGCCGCCGGCGACGAGGAAACCTTCGCCAAGGTCAAGCCGGTGCTCGACGAGCAGGGCGAGAACGTGTTCCACCTCGGTGCGCTCGGCGCCGGTCACACGACCAAGCTGATCAACAACTTCATGGGCATGACCACCGTCTGCGCCATGTCCCAGGCCTTCGCCGTCGCCACCAAGGCCGGCGTCGACCGCCAGCAGCTCTACGACATCATGTCGACCGGCCCGTCCAACTCGCCCTTCATGGGTTTCTGCAAGAACTACGCCGTGGACGGCGTGAGCGACCTCGGTTTCTCCATCGCCAATGCCAACAAGGACCTCGGCTACTTCCTTGAGATGGTCAAGGATCTGGGCACCCGCGCCGAGATTGCCGAAGGCACATCGCATAACCTCGAGGCCGCAGTCGCTGCCGACATGGGCGCCGGCAACGTGCCGGAAATCTTCGACTACTTCCTCAAGCTCGAGAAGTAATTGCTTCCCCGGAAATTCGCACAGGGCCGGGTATATCCCGGCCCTGTTTGCATTCCGCGGGTCCCTGATGGATCCGCTCCGACCGCGCCCGGGGCTCCGATCGTCAGTCATTTGAAACGAACGCGTGACCGGATGTCCGATGGTTGGGAAGAGCCAATCGCCGGCGTTGGGGGCGAGCGCTGATTGGCACGGCCTCAAAGCCGAAGACCATCGTCCCGCGCTCAGCTTCCCCGCTATCCGGATTGCGCCTCCACCATCATCTCCCGATATGCCGCGTGATCCGCCTGCATGCGCTCGAAAACCTGGAACTTGCGGTCATGGTAGGCGGCGATCGCGCCGCCGCGCGGCGCGATCCGGGTTCCGCCGCCAGTCATCGCCGCCATCGCCGAGGGCAGATCCGGATGTGTCCCCGCCGCCACCGCGCCCAGCATCGCACTGCCCAGCAGCACCGGCTCCGGCTGATCCGGGACCAGCACGGTGCAGCCCGTCGCATCGGCATGTTCGCGCAGGTAGAGCGCGTTCTTCGCCAGCCCGCCGCTCATCACCAGCGTGTCGAACCCCGCCCCTTGCGCGCGCATCGCCTCGAGGATGGCGCGCGTGCCATAGGCCAAGGCCTGCACCGTCGCGAGATAGTCCAGCGCCAGCGAGTCCGGCCCGGATTCCAGCGACAGCCCGTCAAACCCGCCGCGCCGCCAGGGCTCGGCCCGCGGCGACCGGTTGCCGTGGAAATCGGGCTGCACATGGCGATGCGCCGTGAGCGTCGCGGTCTCGTCGCCCATCGCGGCGAGCCGTGCGTCGAGCAGGTCGGTGACGCGCTGCCCGGTCGCTTCGGTCTCCAGCGCGGAAAGCGCGGAATGGCGGGCCAGAACCGCGTCGATCAACGCGCCGGCAGCGGACTGACCGCCCTCCAGCGCCCAGAACCCGTCCAGCACCACGCCGAAATAAGGGCCCCAGACACCGGGCACGAAGACCGGATCGCGGGTCAGGCCGATATGACAGGTCGAGGTGCCGGCGATCATCGCCAGCCGCGCGGTGATATCCGCACTGCCCAGTTCCATGCCCAATGTCCCGACCGCGCCGGCATGGGCGTCGATCATGCTGGCGGCGACCGCCGTGTCCGGCCGCAGCCCCAGCTCTTCCGCCGCCTCGGCGCTCAGACCGCCGCAGGGCGCGCCGGGGGCCGCGAAAGTCTCGCCAATGGCGGAATGGCCCCCGCCTGTCAGCTCTTCCAGCCCGATCCGGGCGAGAAAACCGTCATCCCAGCCCTCGCCGGCAATGCCCTTGTTGCCGAGATAGGTCCATTTGCAGACGGTCGAGCAGAGCGAGCGCGTCTCGCTCCCGGTCGCACGATGCACGAGCCAGTCGGGCAGGTCCGGGAAGCGGCTCGCCGCGGCCCAGCTTTCCGGCAATTCGCGCTTGAGCCAGCGCAGCTTCGGCATCTCCATCTCCGGCGAGATCACGCCGCCGACATAGGAGAGCGGCTCGCCGCCGATGGCGTTGATCTCCTCGGCATCGCCGAGGGCGCGGTGATCCATCCAGAGGATCACGTCCTGCTCCGGCTCGCCGCCCGGGCTGACACTCACTGGCGCGCCGCCCGCGCCCGAGACCACCAGCGAACAGGTCGCGTCGAACCCGATCCCCGCCACATCCGCCGGCGCCACACCGGCCGCCTCCCGCGCGCCCCGCACCGCCGCACAAACGGCCGCCCAGATCTCCGCCGAGCTCTGCTGGGCAAAAACCGGTGCCGGGCGGAATGTCTCGATCGCAACCGCCCTTGTCCCGAGAAGCCGCCCCGCCCCGTCGAACAACCCCGCCCGGGCGCTGCCGGTTCCTACGTCCACTCCGAGATAATGGCTCATCCTGGCCTACTCCTTGAAACGCGCGCCAGGCCCCGCGGGCCAGACGCTACAACTCCATCGCCCGGCCCGCGGGCATTCGTGATATGGCGGTCCATCGCATCGACCGCCGCATGGGCGTCCCGTGCCAGGATCGCGTCGAGCACCGCGAGGTGATCGGCAAAGGCATCGGGCAGGATCGCCCGCGACAGACGGATCCGTTCCGGCCGGATCAGGCGGATGCGGAGGCTGTTGATGTCATAGGCCTGGCGCAGCAACGCGTTCCCGGTCGCCTCGATCAGCAACCCGTGCAGCCCGAGATCGACCGCCTGTCTGCGCTCCAGGACATCCGGCCTCGGCCCCGTCTCAAGCGCCGCCAGAACCTCGAGATGGCGCCGCTTTTGTTCCTGCAGCCGCGGTTCCGGCATATGCGCCGCCGCCTGCAGGACCGCCTCCCGCTCCAGCGCAGCCCGCATCTGGAAGGCATCGCGGACCATCTGCAGGTCGATGGCCGGGATCAGGATGCCGCGCCGGGGCTGGACCGTCACAAGGCATTCGGCCTGAAGCCGTGGCAGGATCTCCCGCAGCGCGCCGTTTGACAGGCTCAGCATCGCCCCCAGCTCGCGCTGGCTGGCAAACTGCCCTGGCCGCAGCCGCCCGTCGAGCAGCGCCGCCTGGAATGCCTCATATCCTGTCTGCGTGACGCTCCGCCCCGGAGCCTGCCCCGGACCTTGCGCCGGACCTTGCTCTGCGACGCGCAGGGCGTCCTGCGCCTGTCGGGTCATCCCCTGCCCCTCCTCGACGCCCCATCCCCGCGCCTTGTCGGATACCTGATACAATCCGTCCCAAGCCCGGGTCCCGGGGGCCGAAAAGCCTATTCCGCCGCTGTCGCAATTCTCGCTTCCATGTCTATGCTGGACGCGCGCCCATAACGAACAGGACCACAGATGCCCGCTTCCACCTCCCCGATCCTCGTCTTCGACGTGAACGAGACGCTTCTGGACATCACGACCCTGGAGCCTCTTTTCGAGCACCTGTTCGGCAACCCGGCGACCTTGCGCGAATGGTTCGCCCAGCTCATTCTCTATTCCCAGACGATGACCCTCAGCGGATGCTACGCGCCCTTTGGCGCGCTTGGCCTCGGCGCGCTCAAGATGGTGGCCGAAACCCGCGGCAAGCAGGTCAGCGCGCAGGATTCCGAGGAGCTCAAGCACCGCATGGCGACCATGCCAGCCCACCCGGATGTCGCCCCGGCGCTCACCCGTCTGCGCGCGGCGGGCTTCCGGATGCTCACGCTGACCAATTCCGCGCCCGGCGGTTCGCCAACCGCGCTCGAACGTGCCGGGATCGCGGATTTCTTCGAGGCCGGTTTCAGCGTCGACGCCGTGCGTCGGTTCAAGCCCGCGCCCGAGACCTACCTGCAGGTCGCGGAGGCGCTGGACGTCCCTCCCTCCGACCTCTGCCTTATCGCCTGCCATCTCTGGGACACGATCGGCGCCCAGTCCGCCGGCCTGCAGGGCGCCTTCGTGACGCGGCCGATGAACGCGTTCCTGCCCGCCCCGGATCTCCCGAGACCCGATTTCATCGCTCCGGACATGGAAACGCTCGCCGACCAGCTTATCGGCCAGAAACCCTGACCAAACCGGGGGGCGCCCCTGCCGGATCGACGAAATCGACCGCCCGCGCCCTTCAGGACATGAGATGAACGCCGGATCAGGCCTGACGGCACACCGATCCAAGGCGGACAGCCCCACTATGTTCACGCCCCTTCTTCGCTCCTGCCATTGCCGGGCACACCGGCCCAGAACGGCTCGAAACGGCAAAGGCTGCGGTCAGATCTGCCAGAATGGCTTGCGGCTCTCATGCCCGGCCTCTTCCATCGTCACCCCGATATCGCGGAGCTGTTCCGGCGACAGCTTCGACAGGGCGCGACGCGACCGTCGGCGGCAGTCCCATTTCACCAGGGCCACAGCAACGACCACGGCAAGATTGGCTGCCAACGGAAGGGTCGGACGACGGCCGAGGGTCTCGAGCCTTTGCGACTGGATGCTGTAACTCTGTGTCATGGGAATGCTCCTTTGTATCGACACAATGCTTGATTGTTCTGCAAAATCGTTCTACACATTCACATTGTCCCGAGTCTAGGAAAGCATTGTGTCGGATACAAAATGGACCGAGAGCATCGATCTGGCGGCGGGTCCGAAATACCGCGCCCTGGCCGAACATATAGAAGACGCAATATCGACGGGGCTGCTGACCGAGGGGGCAAAGCTGCCCCCGGTGCGACAGCTCGCCTGGTCGCTCGGGATCACGCCGGGAACGGTGGCACGAGCCTATGCGCTGCTGACCGAGTCCGGCCGGCTTGAGGCCGTGGTCGGGCGCGGCACATTCGTTGCCACCCGACGCCCCGCCCTGCCGGAGAACGATGTCTGGACCCACCCCGTCGAGCAGGCGGACGGGCCGATCAATCTCTTCAGCCCGCGGCTGCCGGACATGGGACAGGTCGCGGCGATCCGCGCCGCGCTGCATGCCGTCGCGGATGGTCCTGTGGAGGAACTGCTGGCCTACCCGAACCGCGAGGCTTTCGAACCGGCGCGGCGCGCCGCCGTGGACTGGCTCTCGGATGCCACCCTCGGCAGCGTCGGGCACAAGGATATCGTTTTCTGCCACGGCGGACAGAACGCGGTCTCGCTGGTGATGCAGGCGGTGCTGCACGACCCCAAACCGACGGTCCTGGTCGAGGCGCTCTCCTATCCCGGCTTCCGACGTGCGGCGGAAATGCTGCGCGTCGATGTGGCGGATGTCGCGATGGACGATGAGGGGCTTGTTCCGGAGGATATCGAGCGCGTGGCGCGCCAGACCGGGGCGCGGCTGCTCTGCACTTCGGCCGAAATGCATAATCCAACCGGCCTGCACACTCCGCGCGCGCGCCGCGAGGCCATCGTCGCGGCCTGCCGCCGGGTCGGCGTGCAGATCCTGGAGGATGATTGCTACCGCACGGCGCCGGCCCGCGCGCCCGGCTATCGCGCGCTCTGGCCGGAGGGCGCCTGGTATGTAGCCTCGATCTCCAAGACGATCTCGCCAGCGCTGCGCATCGGCTTCGCGGTAGCGCCGGAGGGGCAGCACGCCACCCTGCGCCGGGCGGCCGAATACGGCTTTTTCGGCATCGCCCGGCCGCTGGCCGAGCTTGCCCGGATCATCCTGAGCGACCCGCAGACCCGTCGGACCGCCGCGCGCGTTCGCGCCCGGCTCGGCGATTACCTCCGCGTGGCGGTCAACACGCTGGGCGGGCATGACCTGACCTGGCGCGAGGACGTGCCCTTCCTCTGGCTGAGGCTGCCGCGCGGCTGGCGGGCGGCGGAGTTCACCCTGGCCGCCGAACGCGCCGGCATCCGGCTTCGTTCCGCGGAGGAGTTCACGCTGCGCGAGGGCCGCGCGCCGCATGCGGTGCGGATCTCGATCAACGGGCAGATTCCGCTGGAACAGTTCGAGGCGGCAATGACCCGGCTGCGAAACCTGCTCGACGACCCGCCGGAAGAGATTGCCGTCTAGCCTGACCCGGCCCCAGCCTGCCTCACCCCTGTTCTGCGGGCGGTATCAGGACAAAATTGCCGAAATGGGTTTTCTTGAGAAAGTCCTGCTGGGCCTCGGCGATCTGCTCCAGCGGGTAGCTCCGGGCGAGGATCGGACGGATCTCGCCGCGCTCGATATAGGAGACCAGATCGGGAAAGACCGGCGCATCCCATGCCGTGCAGCCGATCAGCGTGATATCCTTGAGATACATGTCGCGCATGTCGAGATCGACGATCGGCCCGGCAATGGCGCCGGACGACACCAGGCGACCGCCCCGTTTCAGCACCTTGAGCATGGCGGGGAAGCCGGCGCCGGCAACATTGTCGACGACGATATCGACAGAGCCCTCGCCCAGCACATCCGCCGGATCCGTGCCGCGCTCGATCACGATCTCCGCGCCGAGCCCGCGCAGAAGCTCCGCCTTGTCAGCGGTTGTGATCGCAGCCACGCGGGCGCCGCGTCGCCGTGCCAGTTGCACGCTTGCGGAGCCCACGCCACCGGAGGCGCCCGCAACCAGCACGAGATCTCCCGCACCGACCCGCGCCCTGTGCAGCATATTCTCCGCCGTGCCATAGGCGCAGGGGATCGTCGCCAGTTCGGCATCCGACCAGTCGCACTCCACCGCGAAGACCTCGCTGGCCGGCACGCGCACATATTCGGCAAAGGCGCCGTCGAAATCCGACGCCATCCAGATGTTTTCAAGGTCGTCGAAGCCGTTGGGCCGCATGCAGGCCCGCACAAGGACCCGCTTGCCGATCAGTCCCGCGCCCGCCTCATCCGCCGAGGCGACGACCCGGCCGCAGCAATCCGTGCCCTGGATGAGCGGGAACGGCGTTGCCGCGTTCCAGCCGCCATCCGCCTTTTGCTCGGCCCTGCCCTCCTGGGAGTCCGCGGCCTCTTCCGTGGCACCGGTCACGGAGGAAGAATACCAGCCGAGCCGCGTATTGATCTCGGTGTTGTTGACCCCGGCCGCAAGCACGCGGATCAGCACCTCGCCCGGCGCCGGGGCGGGCAGCGGCACCGCCCGGTAGTCGAGCTTGTCATAGCCGCCATTTCCGGTTGTCACGACGGCCATCATCGTCCTGCCCGCGCGCGCGCTTTGCTGCCAATCCATCACCAGCCGATCCTTGCTCCAGTGTCCATGCCACTTGCTAGCGGCTTCTGCTCCGCAAGGACACCGCAAGAACACCGCCGGTCCGCGACCGCCCGGGATCGGACGGAATGACCGGCCGCCGACCTCAGGCCGCGGTCGCCCGCGCAGCAGGTGCAGACCGATCCAGCGCGAATGCGCCCCCGTCGGACTGCAGGCGTTGGGCCTGGTGCTGAAGCGACGCAACCGTCGCCGCGGTTTCCTCGAACATCGCGGAGTTCTGCTGCGTGACCTGGTCAAGTTGGGTCACGGACAGCGAGATCTCGGAGAGACCGGTGGCCTGCTGCTGGCTGGTTTCGGAGATGGCCCGAACGGACTGGTCCAGCGTCGACACGAGGTCTTCGATCTCAGCCAGCGCCTCGCCGGAACTGTTCACCAGACCGACCCCGGTATCGACCTGTTGGCCGGAAGTCTCGATCAGCTTCGCGATTTCGCGCGCTGCCTCGGAAGAGCGCAGCGCCAGCGCCCGTACCTCTGAGGCGACGACGGCGAAGCCACGCCCGCTCTCCCCTGCCCGCGCGGCCTCGACACCGGCATTGAGCGCAAGCAGGTTGGTCTGGAAGGCGATATCGTCGATCACACTGGTGATCCGCGAGATCTTGGAGGAACTCTCCGCGATCGCCTCCATCGCCACGACCGTCCGCTGCACGACCTCGGAGCCCGAAGCGGTCCGCTCCCGCGCCTCGGAAACCGTCTGCGCCGCCTGCACGGCGCCTTGTGACGAGTTCTCCACCGAGGCGGTCAGCTCCGTGACCGCGGCAGCCGTCTGCTCCAGCGAGGCCGCCTGAGATTCTGTGCGCCGGCTCAGCTCATCCGCCGCGGAATTGAGCGCGCCGGTTTCGCGCGTGATCGTGTCGGCCCCCGACAGGATCGATCCCACGAGCGCCGAAATCCGCTCGACCGCCTGGTTGAAATCGACCCGCAGCGTCTCGTAGGCCTCCGGGAAGGCCTGGTCGAGCCGCACCGTCAGGTCGCCGGAGGATATCGCGCCGAGCCCATGCGCAAGCGCCTTCACGATCTGGGCCTGGTCGCTGTTGTTGCGCACGCGTTCGGCCTCGGCGAGTTGACGCGTCGCCTCCGCCTCCTGCCGCAGCCGCTCCTCCTCCCGGGCGCGCTCTTCCTGTAGCCGCTGCGCTTCCATGGCCTGCTCCCGTTCGGCTGCCGCGGCACGCTCCTGGCGGATTTCCTCCTCCTTGTCAGCCTGTTCCCGCTCGAGGCGCTGTCGTTCCTCGAGCCCGCCCCGAAACACCTCGATCGCGCGGGCCATCTCGCCCATCTCGCCCCGTGCATTCACATGGGGAATGGGGGTGCGGATCTCTCCTTGCGTCATCGCGCCCATGCGCGCAATCAGCGCCGTGATGGGGCCGGTGATGGACCGGATCAGGAGGGTCGACAGGCCGGCCAGGATCAGCAACCCGGCCGCCGCCAGCCCGAGGCTCAGCCGGCGCAGCACCGAGACACCCTCCCGGATATCGGACACATAGGAACCCGCCGCAATGTTCCAGTTCCAGGGCGCGAAATGACGAACGAAGGTGATCTTTCCCTCTTCCACGCCCGTCGCCGGATTCTCGAACTCGTAATGGTAGGCCGCCTGCCCCGCTTCAACACCAAGGTCGCGCGCCTGTTTGAAAACCGCGAAACCGTTATGATCGACATAGCCGCTCTGGTCTGTCCCGATCCATTCCGGATGGAGGGGGTGGACCTGCATCAGGTAGTCATTGTCGACCACGAAATAGTAGCCCGTTCCGTCAAAGGACATGACGGTCAGGAACTCCTGCGCCTGCGCCATCGCTTCCGGCCGGGTGATATCGCCGGCAGAAACCTGTCGGTCCAGCTCGGCCAGCAGCGAATATCCGGCATCCACGACATCGCTGAGATGCTGCTCGCGCAGGCGATAGGCATTGTCGACCGCCAGGCTCAGGATGACACTTGCCAACAGGACCAGCAATCCGATGGACAGGGCGACGATCGCGTAGATCCGGACCTTGAGTCGGGAACACAATTCCAAAAACATATGATGACCTCACAACATGTGACTGCCACCTGATTTGTCAGGAACCGCAAACAGGGCGTTAACGCATACGTTAAGTTACGCTGGGGAACCCGCTGCTGGACCGGATGCGAGGTCAAAATGCCGCGAAATCCGGGCCAGAACGAACAGGACCGCGCCTGATATGGACGCGGTCCCCGAACCGGAAGCGATCCGCCTCCCGGCCCGGATCGAAACGATTCGGTGCGCCTATTTGGCGACCAGAGCGCCCGCCAGCCCCTGCTCGATCAGCGCCACCGTTTCCTCGACGCCGTATAGCGCGATAAAGCCGCCGAAACGCGGACCCTGGCTGGCGCCCATGAGCACTTCGTAGATCGCCTTGAACCAGTCGCGCAGCGGCTCGAATTCATGCGCCTTGCCGACAGCGAAGACGACCGATTGCAGCGCCTCGGCATCGAGCCCGCCATCCCAGTCGCGCAGGCGCGCGGCGAGGTCCTCGAGCGCGGCGCGCTCCTTGTCGTCGGGCAGGCGGAAGGTCTTCTCCGGCTTCACGAAATCATTGTAGTAGCGCACGGCAAAACCGGCCGCGGCGTCGAGCTGCGGGTGGGTCTCGGCGGTGGCCTCCGGCGCATAGCGGCGGATGAAGCCCCAGAGCGCGTCCTTCTCCTCGGCGCCGGCGACGGAGGCGAGGTTGAGGAGCATGGCGAAGCTGACCACCATGTCCGAGCCCGGCGCGTTATGGCCGTGGATATGGAAGATCGGGTTGTTGAGCTTGGCCTTCGTGTCCTGGTCCGGATAGGCGCGCAGCTGCTGGTGATATTCGTCCACCGCCTTTGGGATGACGTCGAAATAGAGCCGCTTGGCCGTTTTCGGCTTGAGATACATGAAATAGCTCAAGGATTCCGGCGCGGCATAGGTCAGCCATTCTTCCATCGAGAGGCCGTTGCCCTTCGACTTGGAGATCTTCTGGCCGTTTTCGTCATTGAACAGCTCGTAGGAGAGCGATTCCGGCGGCTGCTTGCCAAGCGCCCGGCAAATCTTGCTCGATTGCGTCACGGAATCGATCAGGTCCTTGCCCGACATCTCGTAATCAACCCCCAGCGCGGCCCAGCGCAGCGCCCAGTCCGGCTTCCACTGCATCTTCACATGGCCGCCTGTGACCGGCACTTCCATGCGCTCGCCATCGGGCTCCTCGTAGACGATCGTGCCCTTGGCGAGATTGCGCTCCAGGGTGGGCACCTGCAACACGTGACCGGTCTTCGGGCTGACCGGCAGGAAGGGCGAATAGGTCGCCTGACGTTCCTTGCCCAGCGTCGGCAGCATGATGTCCATCAGCTTGTCGAAGCGTTCCAGCGCCACCAGCAGCATCTCGTCGAAGCGCCCGGCGCGGTAATACTCGGTCGCGGAAGCGAACTCGTATTCGAAGCCGAAACTGTCGAGGAAAGCGCAGAGACGCGCGTTGTTGTGCTGGGCAAAGCCCTCATGGGTGCCGAACGGGTCCGGCACATCTGTCAGCGGCAGGCCGAGATGCTGGCCGAGCATTTCCTGGTTCGGCAGGTTGCCGGGCACCTTGCGGAAGCCGTCCATATCGTCGGAAAAGGCGATGAGCCGGGTCGGGATATCCGAAATCTGCTCGAAGGCGCGGCGCACCATCGTCGTGCGGGCCACCTCGCCGAACGTGCCGATATGCGGCAGGCCGGAGGGGCCATAACCGGTCTGGAACAGCACGTATCCCTTCTCGGGCGGCGCCTTCTGGTAACGTTTCAACACCCGGCGGGCTTCCTCGAAGGGCCAGGCCTTGGACGACATCGCAAGCTCACGCAGTTCGGACATTGAAACGGTCTTTCTCATCAGGATCGCGGCCCCATGCCGCGCGAAACCGACCCGACTTGTGGTCGGGACGCGCCACTCCCTATTGCGGGGGGGCGCGCAGGTCAATAAATCAGCTATAGAGCAATGCCCGACAGGAGCCGAAGATGCCGCAGGACCCACAACCGCTTTCGCCGCAGGACGCGCTTGTCGCGACCATGATCGCAACATCGGTTTCCGACGAGAATATCCGCACCTCGGAGCTGGTCACGATCGAGCGGATCGTGAACCATCTGCCGGTTTTCGCCGGCTATGACGTCGACCATATCCGCACAATGGCCAACATGGTGTTCGACCTCTTCGAGGAGGAAGACGGGATCGACGCGCTGTTCGGCCTTGTCGATGAGGCGCTGCCCGAGCACCTGCACGAGACGGCCTATGCGCTGTGCTGTGACGTGGCCGCGGCCGACGGACGGTTGACCGAGGAAGAGCTGCGCATGCTGCAGGAGATGCGCTACCAGCTCGACATCCCGCGCCTCAACGCCGCCGCCATCGAACGCGGTGCCCGCGCCCGTCACCTCACGGTCTGAACCGCCGGCCCCGGGGCCAGGGGCCCCGCGCCGCGCAAGCGGCGCCATCGCCGCACGGAACGAGATGGGCCGGGACCGCGAAGCGGTCCGGGCCCGTCGAGTTTCGGCGGCACGCCCCCGCCCCGGCCTGGCCACACCGTGAGAACGGCGTGTACCCGACGATTGCCAAGGGCAACGCTCTCCCTGAACATCTCAACCTGCGATTGTAGACCGACCAGCTTCGCCCTACCCTTCCAGAAAGTGCACCGGAATCCGGAGACAAGACCGATGACAGGCTCGACAGCCAATCTGCTGCTGCTCCTGCTGGCGCTTCAGGCCAAGCACCTGCTGGCCGATTTCTATCTCCAGACCGGCTATATGCTCTCCGGCAGAGACCGCTACGCCCATACCGGCCGCGCGCTCCACTGCGCTGTGCATATCGCCTTCACCCTGCCGATCCTGTTGCTGTTCGGCGCCCCGCCGGCGGCCGCGCTCGCCATCGCGCTGGCCGAGTTCGCGCTGCATTTCCATATCGACTGGGGCAAGAGCCAGGTGCTGTCCCGTCGCGCCCTGACCCCGACCGATGCCACCTATTGGCACGTAACCGGCATCGACCAGGCGCTGCATCACGCGACCTATATCGGCATCGCCGCGCTCTGGCTGTGGCTCCTCCCCGCGCCCTGAGGGTCAATCGTCGAAGACTGGCGCGAAATCTTCCGCCCGGCCCGAAATCGCCGCATAGAATTTCGCCAGCCCGGGCTCGATCCTCGCGCCGAGATCCCGGCATTGCGCCAGCGCAATCCCCGCAGCCCGTCCGCGAGCCGGCTGGCCCAGATGCTCCGAATGCGCGGCTGACAGGGTCCCGAAGGCCTTGGCCAAGCGCGGCCAGCGCGGCCTCGTCGATGTCGACCACACGCACCGGCAGGTCGGCCGCCGGGCGCGGGGCCAGCTGTTGCAGAAGGTCGAAATAGCTCAGCCGAATTGCGCGCAGCGGCGCCGGATCGGCCAGGCGCAGCCCGCCTCCCAACAGCACAAGGATCACTCCCAGCACCGGCGGCATTTGGCCGAGGCCGTTTGGAAACTCTGAGCTTGTTGTTGGTTCTTGGGCTTGAGGTGGGAATTTCGGGCAATGATGTCGA
>CANMIP010000013.1 GCA_947497945.1 uncultured Tropicimonas sp.
TCCCTGGTGCGCTACAAGACCAACGATTATTCCGTGCCGGTTGCCTTCGGGCACCGCGATGTCTGGATCCGCGCCTAGCCCCGCGAGCGTCCATCGTCGAAACTGCCGATAGACACTCGACCACTTACCGAACTCGTCCGGTAAGTCCCGCCACGGCGCACCGGTGCGGGCAATCCAGAAAACGCCATCGAGAACAAGGCGGTGATTGGTCGGTTTGCGTCCGTTCGGGGCGCGGACAGCCAAGATGAACGGTTCAAAAAACGCCCATTCCGCGTCCGACATCAGATCTCGTGCCAAGTTGGTCTCCATCGCAGATACCAGTTTGAGTCACGATCAGGGCGCGGCGTGAATCCCGTTTGTCAACAACACCTAACATCCATGATTTTCGCCAAATCCTTGCTGGATGCTTCCGCAGATTGCGCGATTTCCGTCCACACAGTGAAGTCTTCTGCCAGATCGCTGCTGTAATCAGAACGATGTTCGCGGAAAAGCCGAACGCCGCGCGCGCGGGACTCAGCCGTGTAACTCGAGGAAGCTTTCTTCTCTGTCATGGGCTCACCTTTTGAGAGTTTTACTCTCCGGCAAACCCGGGGCGGTTCAATCCTCCGTTGTTCAAATCCTCAAATCTGTCCCACAGGGGCTGACGTCAGACAGTATTTGATAGGTTTGTCGCGCGACTTCCGTCCGGGGATGCAGGCTCAATCCCCCTTTCTATCAAGGCCTCACGGAACCAGTCCGCATTCGCCATTGTCGCTCGGACCAATGGCGCGACAGGGCTCATTTTCCTCGATCTCCCAGTAGCCAGTCAGCCGATGGCAGGCTGCTCACCAGCGCCCCGGCGCCGGTGTAGTCGCTGACCCGCTGCCTGACAGGCGACGCATTGCATCGCCGAGAAGGGGACCAGCAGTGATGAAGAACCGGATCGGGCGCCCTGCGGCGTCGGTGACGGCATGCAGCTTCGTGTTCATACCGCCTTTCGTGCGCCCGATCAGCCTGCCACGCCCCCCCTTTTTCAACCGCAGGCTGGAGGCCGTGCGATTCGGCTTGAGGTAGGTCGCGTCGATCATGATCGTCTTCCGGTCCGTTCCTTCTGAAGCCAACCCCACCATGATCCGGGCAAACACGCCCATGTCGCTCCACCGCTTCCAGCGGGTGTAGAGCGTCTTGGGCGGGCCGTATTCCTTTGGTGCGTCGCTCCAACGCAAGCCATTGCGATTGATAAAGATAATGCTACTCAGAACACGCCTGTCATCGACGCGTGGCTTGCCATGGCTCTTCGGAAAGTACGGTCGGAGCCGTGCCATCTGCTCGTCGTTCAGCCAGAAAAGACTGTTCATCACGCCCCCTGAAGTTTGGGAGCTTGAATCAAGATCGCGCAGAGATCGCAACCAAATCAATGGGTCCAGAGCCGAGCCATCCTGCCTATGGTGAGACTGGTTCGAATTTGATCTGCCAGCACCGGACAAAAGCGCCTGAAGTCTGCAATTGATGCTCATTTGTGGTATACTCCAGATATCTGGAGTCGAAAGGCATGATCACGCTTTCGGTCAATGGACGGCTGGTAGACCTTGAAGAGGGTACAAACCTGCTTGATGCCGCAAAGGCCGCAGGTGTCCATGTTCCAACGCTTTGTCACTATCCTGGCCTGCCTGCGCAGGCGGTCTGTCGCATGTGCCTCGTGGAGGTTGAGGGCGAAGACGAGCCAACACCGGCTTGCAAGACCCTGGCGAGAGACGGCGATCTTGTGACAACGGATTCCGAGGCCCTGCAGGCCTTCCGGCGCGCGGATGCGGAGTGGATCCTGGCGCGCCATCCGAACGACTGCATGCGCTGCGAAGTCAACGGCGCCTGTCAACTCCAGCACCTTGTCAGTGAACACCAGTGGGAGGACCGTTGGCCCAAGGTGCCCGCTGGCCCGGCAGACTCTCAAGACATCCTTTCCACCGACCATACCTCGCCCAGCATCTGGCGGAATCTCTCGAAATGCATCGAATGCGGTTTGTGTGCCGAAGCCTGTGGAGAGGCCGGCCAGAACCAGAATATCATCGGCTTTGGAGAGCGGGGGTTCGATCGCCGCCCCGTGACCGTCTTTGACACCCCCCTGCGGCAAACCAACTGCATTTCCTGCGGTCAGTGCACGCTTGTCTGTCCGGTCGGCGCACTGATCGAAACCCCGCACTGGCATGAGGTGCTTCACACGCTCGACGCGCATCGGCGCATTTCGGTTGTCCAGGTCGCCCCGGCGACCCGCGTCGCGATCAGCGAGGAGTTCGGCCTGGCGCCCGGGACCGTTAGCACCGGCCAGTTGATCAACGCGCTGAGGTTGCTTGGGTTCGACCACGTCTTCGACACGAATTTCGCCGCCGATCTGACGATCATGGAGGAAGGTTCCGAACTGCTGGCGCGCATCGAGGCCGGGACGCACCTGCCGCTGTTCACATCCTGTTGCCCCGGTTGGGTGAACTGGGTCGAACTGAATCGGCCGGATCTTCTGCCGCATCTGAGCACGACGAAATCGCCTCAGCAAATGCATGGTGCAATCGCCAAACGGGGCGGCTTCTCGCGCACACTGGGACCGGATTTCGCAGCGGGACGTGCGGAGCCCTATGTCGTCAGCGTCATGCCCTGCACCGCGAAGAAGGACGAGGCCGTGCGCCCAGGAATGTCCGGCGACGTGGATCACGCGCTGACCACGCGGGAGCTGGCCAGGATGATCCGGGCGCGCGGGATCGCCTTTGGTGGGCTCTCCGACGATGGTCAATTCGACAGCCCGCTTGGAGAGAGCACGGGCGCGGCACAGATCTTTGGCGCGTCGGGCGGTGTCATGGAAGCGATGCTCCGCACGGCATCGCACCTCGCGGGCGTGGATGACACGTTCCCGTTGGAGTGGCATGGCCTGCGCGGCGTGGAAGACGGCATAAAGGAAGCGACGATACCGGGCATCGGAACCGTCGCCGTGTGCAATGGCATCGCAGCGGCCCAGAGGATGCTTGAGACGGAGGCGTGGCGACGGGACTATATCGCCATCGAGGTCATGGCCTGCGTCGGCGGTTGCCTCGGCGGCGGCGGGGAACCGAAATCCATGGACCCGAACATCCTCCAGAAACGCGCCAAGGCGATCTACGGGATCGACGCAAAGGCACCGCGCCGCCGCTCCTTTGAAAATACGGATGTTCAGGCCTTGTATGCCTCCGAGTTGGGCGTGCCGAACTCTCCCGAGGCGCACCGTTTGCTGCACACGCAATACGCGGCCAGGCATTCCAGGCGATCCTTGCTGCTGAGATTCCTGGATTGCGTGGACAGGCGCGACGGCGCTGGAGCAGCGCGCCTGTTCCATCCGGACGGCGTTTGGTCGACAGCCTCTGCATCCGGCGACATCACCGGCTCCAGCGCGATCGAGGCCTTCATAAACAGACATCTGCCGCCACGAAGATTCGGCGCGGAACATGCCCGGCACAGGATGGAGACCGCGGCAGATACCGATGATCTCAAGGTTCTGGCGCCGGACGGGAACCGGTACCGGTTTCATCTGCGCCTCTGCGCGCTGGATGATGGACCGAACTCAAGAACGGTGATCAAAACACTCGCGCGCGAGGCTTCCTGACGCTGGACAGAGACCATTCTGCGCGATGTCAAGGCGTCGCCCCCTGATCTGGCGTAGACTGGTCCTCGCGACGACGTGCGCCTGGCCGAGTCCTCTCCAGGCGCTTTCGTGATTTGCGCAAGGATCGGTGCGAAACAGGCACAAACCCATGCCGGAGATGGCAAAAAACCGTTTTTACGACGCGACCACGGAAGACGTGCTGGCAGCGCTTCAAGCGACGGCATCTGGCCTCGACAGCTCTGAGGTAACACGCAGGCTGGAGCAATACGGCCCGAACTGCCTTCCGGAACCTCCGCGGCGCAGCCCGGTCCTGCGGTTCCTGGCGCAGTTTCACAGCGTGCTCATCTACGTTCTGATTGGCGCGGCTATCGTGACGATGGCGCTCGAGCACTGGGTGGATTCCGGTGTTATCCTTGCCGTCGTGCTGGTCAATGCCGTCATCGGTTTCGTTCAGGAAGGCCGGGCAGAGGACGCGCTGGACGCCATCCGGGGGATGCTCGCCCCCCGTTCGGCGGTCCTGCGTGATGGGCGGCGGATCAGTGTTGATGCGGCGGAGTTGGTGCCGGGCGATATCGTTCTGATCGGCGCTGGCGATCGCGTCCCTGCGGATCTGCGCCTGATCGAGGCGCGAAGCCTCCGTCTGGAAGAAGCGATCCTGACAGGGGAATCCGTTCCTGTGGACAAGGGCACCGCCCCCGTCCCGACCGGCGCGGCGCTCGGAGACAGGAATTCGATGCTGTTCTCAGGCACGCTGGTGGCAACCGGCGTCGGGCGCGGCGTGGTTGTCGCGACCGGACTGGAGACCCAGATCGGGCGGATCAGCGGTATGCTGTCGGAGGTCGAAACCCTGACCACGCCGCTTGTCCGGCAGATGGACCTGTTCGCCAAATGGCTGACCGTTTTCATCCTGCTCGTCGCGGCGAGCCTTCTGGCCTACGGCCATTTTGTCGGAAAACTTGCCTTCGCGGATCTCTTCATGGCCGTGGTCGGGCTCTCTGTCGCCGCGATCCCGGAAGGTTTGCCGGCCGTGCTCACGATCACATTGGCGGTCGGTGTGCAGGCGATGGCACGCCGAAACGCGATCGTGCGTGTCCTGCCAGCGATGGAAACCCTGGGGGCCGTGTCGGTCATCTGTTCGGACAAGACCGGCACGCTCACCCGCAACGAGATGATGGCCAGCACATTGGCTGCGGCCGAACATCTCTACTCGGTCGATGGCAACGGCTACGCGCCCGAGGGGGCGGTCAAGTGGCGTGAGGCCGATGTCCAACCGGACGAACATGCGGTTTTGATGGAATTCGCCCAGGCCGCAGGGCTTTGCAATGACGCGATGCTGGCCGCCGCTCCGACGGGTTGGCGGGTCGAGGGCGATCCGATGGAAGGCGCGTTGATTGCCCTGGCCGGCAAGATCACGAAGGAAGGCGCCGAACCGCTCCGCGGCTGGACGCGCACGGATACGATCGCATTCGATGCGTCTCACCGTTACATGGCGACGCTGCATCACGATCACGAGGGGCATGCAAGGATCCACGTCAAGGGAGCGCCCGAAGCGGTGCTGGCTATGTGCGCGGATCAGCGCATATCCGACGGCGGCACTGAAGGGCTGAAGCCGTCGCATTGGCACGATATGGTCGAGGACCTGGCGTCAGACGGCCAGCGGGTCATCGCCGTTGCGGTGCGCGCCGTGGACCAGACGCATGTCATCCTGAACACAGCCGATCTGGATGGGCGGCTCACGCTGATCGGGTTGATCGGGCTGATCGATCCTCCGCGCGCCGAGGTCATCGAAGCCGTCAATGAGTGCCGCACCGCCGGAATCCGGGTGAAGATGATCACCGGCGACCATGCTGCAACGGCACGCGCAATCGCAGAACGGATCGGCCTTGAGAACCCGCGGCAGGTGCTGACCGGAAACGACATCGAGGCGATGGAGGATGCCGTGCTGGCCGAGGCCGCAGTTGCAACCGACATCTTTGCGCGCACCTCACCGGCGGACAAGCTACGCCTTGTGACCGCCCTGCAATCGCGTGGCCTGACTGTGGCGATGACCGGCGACGGGGTGAATGATGCCCCTGCGCTGAAGCGGGCCGATGCGGGGATCGCGATGGGTCAGAAGGGGAGCGAAGCCGCCAAGGATGCCGCGGAATTCGTGCTCGCCGATGACAACTTCGCCTCGATCGTGGCCGCAGTGCGCGAAGGGCGCACGGTCTATGACAACATTACCAAGGTGATCAGCTGGACCTTGCCGACCAATGCCGGCGAGGGCCTGACCATCGTTCTGGCCCTTTTCGCGGGAATGGCCTTGCCGATCACGGCCGTGCAGATCCTCTGGGTCAACCTGATCACCGCGGTAACGCTCGGCCTCTCGCTCGCCTTTGAGCCAACGGAGACCGGCACCATGCACCGCCCGCCGCGGCGACGCGATGCGCCGATCCTGACGGGTGCGCTGGTCTGGCAGATCCTTTTTGCGTCGAGCCTGTTCCTCGGCGCGGTCTTCGGGACGTTCTTCTACGCGATCAATGCAGGCTATCCGCTCGATCTGGCGCGCACCATGGCGATGAACATGCTGGTGGTGCTGGAGATCTTCTATCTCTTCTTCATCCGCAACATTCACGGCGCCTCCATCACCTGGGCGGCAGCGCGCGGCACGCCCGTCATCTGGGCCTGTCTGCTGGCGGTGACCACGGCGCAATTTGCCATCACCTATCTTCCTCCACTGCAAACAGTTTTCAAAACATCTCCTGTGCCGCTGATGGACGGTGTGCTGATCGTTGCCATAGGAGCTCTGGTCTTCGCCATTCTGGAGACGGAAAAGCAGATGCGACTCGCCCTCACACGAACCGGTCAGCCGGGCGGCGGTTGAGCCGGGGAGTGTTCGTTGGATCGATTGCTCCCGAATTTCGTATCGCGTCGTATTCGCAATGAACGTCGCGGGAGGGCTTTGTCGCACAGATTGGCTGAAGTCCGGACTTCCCATTTCCCCGACCGGACTTGTCCTACGGCTTCTGTGACGGATGTGCGCGGGGCGGTGTAACGGTTGAGAACCGTGAGGCGAACTTGACGTTCTGCGACCTGCCGGTCGAAGTGCCGTGCCATAGGGCTTTGCCCGAGCAGTTTCACCCAGAGCGTCCAATTGCCGGGAATTCGTCGGGGTCCAACGCCTCATGGCGCCAACTATCAAGCTGGCGTCGCGAGATGCGCCCCTCAAGGAATATGTGCAACACAACCATCAGCTCCAGCGGAATATGACAGGTATTCTTGCTAGGTTTTCCCGACTCTTGTGCACCTCATCCTGGGCCAGCCTGTCAATCGACTGTGCCATGGTTCGGGCGAGGCTAAACCGACCGGTGTTGTAGCCTTCGTTCAGGTGGCGCGGTTCTTCGACGGTTTTGCGCGTCGCAAGAACCGCTTCCCGAGGGCTCCTTTTCCCAACTGCAGGGCGCTATCGTTTTCGGCTCATAGACGCACTACCTGGTGAATTTCTTGTACTTCACCCGCTTGGGCTCCAGCGCATCCGGCCCGAGCCGCCGCGCCTTGTCCTCTTCATAAGCCTCGAAGTTGCCTTCGAACCATTCCACATGGGCCTCGCCCTCGAAGGCGAGAATGTGGGTGCAGAGACGGTCGAGGAAGAAGCGGTCGTGGGAGATGATCACCGCGCAGCCGGCAAAATCTTCCAGCGCGTCTTCCAAGGCGCGGAGGGTTTCGACATCGAGGTCGTTGGTCGGCTCGTCGAGCAGCAGCACGTTGCCGCCTTCCTTCAGCAGCTTCGCCATGTGGACGCGGTTGCGTTCACCTCCCGACAAGAGGCCCACTTTCTTCTGCTGGTCGCCGCCCTTGAAGTTGAAGGCGCCGCAATAGGCGCGGGAGTTGATCTGGGCGTCCCCCAGTTCGATGATCTCGCCACCACCGGAGATCTCCTCCCAGACGGTCGCCTTGTCATCCAGCGAGTCGCGGGACTGGTCGACGAAGGAGAGCTGCACCGTGTCGCCAAGCTCGACGGTGCCGGTATCAGGCTCTTCCTGCCCGGTGAGCATGCGGAACAACGTGGATTTACCCGCACCGTTGGGGCCGATCACGCCGACAATGCCGCCGGGCGGCAGCGAGATCGAGAGATCCTCGATGAGCTGCTTGTCGCCGTAATGTTTCGACAGCCCCTCGATTTCGATGACCTTCTGGCCGAGACGCGGGCCGTTCGGAATGACGATCTGTGCCTTGGAGATCTTCTCGCGCTCGGACTTGCTGGCCATTTCCTCATAGGCGTTGATCCGCGCCTTCTGCTTGGCCTGCCGAGCCTTGGCGCCGGCGCGGATCCATTCGAGCTCGCGATCAAGCGTCTTCTTCTTGGAGGCGTCTTCCTTCGCCTCGCGCTCCAACCGCTTGGCCTTTTGCTCGAGCCAGGCGGTGTAGTTGCCCTCGTAGGGAATGCCGCGGCCACGGTCGAGTTCGAGGATCCAGCCGGTGATATCGTCGAGGAAATAGCGGTCATGGGTGACGATCAGGATCGTGCCCTTGTAGTCGATCAGGTGCTGTTGGAGCCAGGCGACGGTCTCGGCGTCGAGGTGGTTGGTTGGCTCGTCAAGCAGCAGCATGTCGGGCGCTTCGAGCAGCAGCTTGCAGAGCGCAACGCGGCGGCGCTCACCACCCGAGAGGTTCTCGGGCATGGCGTCGTCCGGCGGGCAGCGCAGCGCCTCCATGGAAACGTCGACCTGGCTGTCGAGATCCCAGAGATTCTGGCTGTCGATCTCGTCCTGAAGCTGGGCCATCTCCTCGGCGGTCTCGTCCGAGTAGTTCATCGCCAGCTCGTTGTAACGATCGAGGATGTCCTTCTTGGCCTTGACGCCAAGCATGACATTCTCGCGCACGGTCAGGCTCTCGTCGAGATGCGGCTCCTGCGGCAGGTAGCCGACCTTGGCGCCCTCGGCGGCCCAGGCCTCGCCAGTGAAATCCTTGTCGAGCCCCGCCATGATCTTCATCAGCGTCGACTTACCAGAGCCGTTGACGCCCACCACGCCGATCTTGACGCCCGGAAGGAAGCTCAGGCGAATGTTTTCGAAGCATTTCTTGCCGCCGGGATAGGTCTTGGAGACGCCATCCATGTGGTAGACATATTGATAGGCTGCCATGGGTTTGCTCGCATAAGGGGAATCCGGTTGCCGGCTTGTCTATCCGCCGTGACGGCGCGTTTCAATCGCTCTCGGCGGCAATCCGGGCCGGGACGCTGCTGGGGACCCGATCATCGGCGGATTCTCGGAGCGGGCGCGAGGGATGGGGGTGGGATCTCCGTTCCCCAGGGTCGCCGCACGCGAGGGGCAAGATGCGGGCCGAACGCTGTGTTGTGTTGGCACTCTTGGGGCCGTTCACCGTGCGTTCAGTGCAAGGTTGGACGGTCAGGCTGACGCCCATTTGCTCATCCGGCGGTTCTACTCTGACCAGCCCGCTTCACGCAGGGAGGCGATGATTTCGTCGGCATGTGCCGGGTCTCGATAAAGGGAACGAAACAGTGCACCTATCGGGAATCCGGGCCAGGCGGCGTTGAGGAGGTTCAGCATCTCCTCTGCGCTGTTGGCGTCGCCCAGCCTTGTATGGATCGCGATCAAATAGCCGAGGGAGATCGGGCTGATCGGATCGCCCTCGAGAATGGATTCGTTGATCAGGCCGAGCGCCTCGGCAGAGTTCCCAAGGTGAAACTCGGCCGAGGCCCGTATGCTCTTGTTGGGGAAGTTGTCGCCCGGCTCCATGATCTCGGCGGCGCGGCGGGCCATTTCCGTCGCTCTTTCGAAATCTCCTCCGAACAGGGAGATCAGAGCATCCATGTTCAATGCGTGCAGATCGGACGGATCAAGTGACGTCGCCCGTTCGGATTGCTGCCGCGCGCTTTTGAAATCCCGCTTCACCTGGGCGACAAGGGCCGCCGCGGAGTGGCTCCAGCTCTGATCGATCCCGAGTTCGAGGGCGCGCGACGCCAGCTCTTCGGCCTCCTGCAACAGTTTGTCGCGATCCTTGCCCGGAGGGCGGGTTACCGCGATGAGTGCCTTGCTTTCGGCGGCTCCGGCATAGCCCCCGAAATAGTTTCCATCCATCTCAATGACCAGTTCGAACATGGCCAAAACCGCATCCTGCCATTTGGGCTCAAGCGCCGGGAACTGAAGGCTGCGCGCCTTATTGGCCAGGTTCGATGCCTGAAGGCGCGCCGGGGAATTGGAGAACAACGCATCCCGCACCGCCCGCGCAGTGTTATCGTCCGGGCTTGGGGCCGTTGCCTCGATCCCTGCATCAACGCCCTTTCTCGGACTGTCTGCCCGGAACCCGGCCTGCCACCAGAAGAGGGTCGCCGCGATCACGGCCGCCGCCAGCGATGCCAGCAGCCCGACCGAGACCCGTCGCTTCGCTTCGGGCTGGGTCACTGCAACCTCCGGTTGCGGCTCCGTCGGCGGAGCCGTCTCCTGCCGCAATGTGAAACGCGGCTCATAGCTTCCGGGCTGGAAATTGACCTGCAGCTCGGCCTTCGCCCCCGACCCTTCGTAATACTTCTCCAGCCGTCGGCGCAGGCGGCCGGCATCGACGCGGACCACGGCGACCGGGTCCCGTCCTTCGAGCGGAGACCGGCCGTACACATCTTCGACAATCGTCTTGCCGCGAATGCGGTCTCCGCGTCCTTCCAGAGACTCCTTGACGACATATTCGAGGAAGGCCTGAACGCGGCCGGCACCGGCGAATTCCGGACTGTCGAGAATCTCCCCCAGAGAGGCCATCGCCACCGACGATTCCGGGGTAACATATCGGCTCTCAAGCAGTGTTACGTCATGTTCGTCCGGATTGGTCACGGTCACTCCCAAAGTCGATTTATGCCGATAACTCACTGAAAGTAAAAACACGTTACGTAACTAACTACCCTAAGAAACCTATTATTCAAGGGCTACTCGGTCGATAATTGTGGAGAGCGTCACCCATGCCGACCGCATGGCGCTGGCCATGACGGAACGAGATCGAGGAACCCAGATGAACAGTTTCAAACATAATTTTGGCGATCACCTGGAACAGATTTCCCGGCTGCGCTCGCAGGATTCCGCCTTCGCGGAGATATGCCGAGACTACGAGACGTTGATGGAGTTGATGCCGCTGGATGCGGATGACCCCATGATTGAGGACGTCAACGAGAGCCTGGCTGGCCTGGAACAGGAAATCCGTTCCTATCTGGAGCCACCGGGCGACCGAAGCTCCGGCATCGCCTCCACACAATAACAAACCTTCCCAAACAAGGTCACTGACAATGCTCGCAAATTTCCTCTTCTACGCCGGCCTCGCGGTCTCGCTGACCATCGGCTTCATGTACTTCCGCGACCTCGGTGACGTCGTTCAGATGATCCTGAAGGTGAAACGGGAAAACATGGCCCGCTTCATCCGTTACGAGAAACAATTCATCCTGGCCGGCCTTGCCGCTGCTGCCGTCATGGTTGTTGGATACCTGCTGGGCGGTGGCACGGCCTGGTTGTTCTGGGTCTCGTTGGCGGTGATCGCGATTCTCTACGCCTTCCCCTATGTCTGGGTTCATCTGGGCCTGAGAAACCAGAAGGACACCGCGCAATACTACTCCATCACGGAAGCCCGGGAATGGGTTGGTCCAACTGCCCCGGTCATTGTGATAGAGAATAACGGCCATGCGCGCGCCCATCCCGACGCGCAGATCCTTCGCCCGCACCTTGCCGGAAATGACGAAGGCCTCGACGGCGAGGATGTGATCATGACCTATTGCGCCATGGCGAACCTCGGGATCGGCTATTCCCCGTCTGTCGAGGGCGAAAAGCTTGATCTCCAGGTGCTGGCCCAGCACGGAAACAACCTGATCCTTCGCGACAACAAGACTGGCGAGCCGATACAGCACATCTATGGGTTCAAGGATTCCGACAAAGATCCGAATGCCGAAGGGGCGGTCTGCGCCATGCGTCCGGCCCAGAGCATGAAGCCCTGGCCGACTTTCCGCATGACCTTCCGCGCGTTTCAGAAGGCATACCCGGAGGGCGAGGTTTTCCTGAACAAGCCATCCTCCAACCCGCTCCTGCGACTTCTGGACATGGCGACCGAAATGGCCTTCTCGACCGGGATCTCCCGCCAGCACCAGGAAGCCGCACCGGTCATGGACAACATGACCCATTTCGACGATCGCCTGCCCAACAAGACATATGTCTGGGGTGTCACTGTCGGACGTGATGCCGTTTGCTGGACCGATGATTTTGTTGTCGAGAATGGAAACGTCGTGAATGCGAGCGTTGGCGGACGGGGGCTTGTCGTTGCCTGGGATCCGAAGTTCGAGAGCCTTGGCGTCTGGTACAACGATAGCGGCGTTCCGGTGACCCGTTGCGATTTCTGGGGCAATACGGATCAGGGCCAACTCGAAAGGGTCGAAACGCTGCGGGCTGGGCTGTTCTGGCACGTCTGGGTCGAGTTCTTTCCCAACACTGACATCAACCGGGTTGGCAATCCCGCGTCCGATGAGGCTGTGACGTGAGTGCTCCGGCATCGACCCCAACCCGGCAGCACCTCGCCGCATATGAGGTGTTGCCGGCGATAAAGCGTGAGGCGGGGTTCTCCCTCGACCTCGGTCCGATGCAGATCCCGGCGATGGCCGGCGGGGCCTTCGTGACTTTCGGTGCGCTGCTCTCGCAACTCCTGACTGTCCGTCGTCATATAAAATGGAACATCAACGCGGCTTGAGCATTTGAGGCTCTGGCTCGTTTGCGTGATTGATTATGCGGCTTGTTTTTGATGTTGCAAGCGGCGGTGTCGGATTGTCCGTTTCTTGATCTTCTCCCTTCCTCTGACGATTGCCTTGTCCCTTCCGAAGTCGACGTCGGCGGGTGTGACGTTGTTCAGGCTCTCGTGGTATCGCTGGTTGTTGTAGTCGTCGACGAAGGCGCCGATCTGACGTTCGAGATCGCCGGGAAGATAGTAATTCTCCAGCAGGACCCGGTTTTTCATCGTCTGCTGCCAGCGCTCGATCTTGCCTTGGGTTTGCGGATGGAACGGCGCGCCGCGAACGTGATCCATCTTTTGATCTCCCAGCCACATGGCTCGATCGCCGGAGATGTAACAGGACCCCCTCGCCATTGGGCTCGAACCAATGGCGCCTTCAATGGCTCGATCGCTGAGCAGGCGCGGCATGTGCCGAACGACGGCCTGGTCGCAGCCAGACGCAGTGAGAGCCAGCTCAATGGTGTCCGTCACGTCCTCGGCCCGCATGGTCGTGCAGAGCTTCCAGGTTTGAGGAGGATCAGAAAACGGTCCGGGGAATCGTTTTCCCGACGAATGGATGTAGCGGCTGTAATCGTCGAGGATCGTGCCGAGGTAGAAACATCCCCAACCGATGACCTTGAAGTAGGTGAAGTCCGTCTGCCACATCTCGTTGATCGCTGTGGTCCTGTCTGCGAACGCATCGGCAACTTTGATCACGACATAGTCGGGGGCAGCGATCAGATCGGCTTCTTTCAGGAACCGATAAGCTGATGATTCAGAGATCGAGCCATTGGAACGCCATTGGAACGCCATTGGTCCGGGAGACAATGGACGAGGATACCGCTTTTCGTCAGTATACTTGACCGCCAGTTCCCGTGTCGTCAGCGCTTCATGTTCCAGCGCGAACTCGATCAGATCATCCCGCCTGGCCTGTGGAATACGGTTCCAGACTGACTTTGGTCGGGGCGAGCGATCTGCCAGGGCATCAAGACCACCTTCGAGGTCGCACTCATACCAACGGTAGAAAGTCGTGCAGGGAATGCCCAACATATCAAGGGTCTTCTTGGTCGGCAGGTGCGATCCCTCGACGGTGCGGATGATCTCCAGCTTCTCGGTTGCGAGGTATCTCATTGCTCACTCGACCATTGTCCTCGGACCAATGGCGGACAAGGTCTCGTTCCCCGGCCCCTGCCATGCATTTTTTGAGCAATCGGTTCTCAAGGGTCAGGTCTGCCACGCATTCCTTCAGGGCCATGGCCTCCGAACGCAGGCCCTTCACCTCGGGCGATCAATCGTCGGGAAAACGATCCCCCGGATCGTTTTCTGGCCCTCCTCATACCTGGCGCGCCGTGTCGCCTGACAATCGACGCTTGCCCGCCTCCAGGAATTCCTTCGACCAATTGTAATGCAGGCTCTCGGAAATCCCCTCGCGGCGGCTCAGCGCCGAGATGCTCTCCTCTGGAAGCCCTTAGATAGGCTGCAAGGCGCATGCGTGTGTCTCACCTGTGCGTCGCACCGGACAGATCGCGCCTTCTAAGTGGTTGTAATTTAATAATTTGGTGGAGCCGATCGGGATCGAACCGACGACCTCGTCATTGCGAACGACGCGCTCTCCCAACTGAGCTACGGCCCCACGGACGCTCCACTTCGCGCAAAGGCGCAGGGTTGTCAAGCCGTTTCGGGCATGTTCTCGCGAACGAAAGCTTCGATCTGGCTGGCGGGGCGGGCGCCGGAAAGGCGCGCCACTTCCCGGCCGTTGCGGAACAGGATCAGCATCGGGATTCCGCGGATATTGTAGCGCACGGTGGCATCCGGATTGCGCTGTGTGTCGACCTTGGCAAAGCGCGCCCTGCCGCGAAGGGCCTGGGCGGCTTGCGCGTATTGTGGCGCCATTTGCCGGCACGGGCCGCACCAGGGTGCCCAGAAATCCACGACCAGCGGAACCTGGTCGGTCTTCGCCGCCTTCTCCGCCGTACGAAAGTCCAGTTCCCGCACCTTCCCATCGGCCAGCTTCGCGCCGCAAGTGCCGCATTTCGGCCCAGCCGAGAGCTTGTTGGCCGGAACCCGGTTGGTCGTGCCGCAATCGTGGCAGGTCAGTTTCAGGGTGCCGTTCATGCTGCGCTCCTTTGATATTCGATGTTTTGCATACATAGGGCCAAGAAGGTGGAATCCAAGGCCTGGGACGGGACGCGGCTGGATCGCACGCCACATTGCGCATTGGAATGGCAACACCAGCGGAGAGGCCGAGACTGGGGATGCCTGAGCTCCGGATGCGGCAGCGCGGCGAATAAACGTCGCAGTTTGCGTTGAATCAATTTAGGCGGAGGTGAATCCGTGACACTGTCCCGCGGGGAGGCCAGGAGAGCCAACAAGGAGGTACACATGTCGCCATCCACTCAGGAGATCGCGATCGTTCGGCAGAGCTTCGAAGATTTGCGGCCGCTACACGAGCCGACTTCGATGCAATTTTACGAGTCGCTGTTCCAGCGCGCCCCGGAGCTGCGCAGCCTGTTTCGCGAAGACCTGAAAGGGCAGGGGATGCGTTTCATGAACACGCTTGGCCTCGTGCTGGCGGATCAGGAGCATCCGGGCAAGCCCTCCGTCGACTATATCGAACTCGGCAAGCTGCACACGACGCTTGGCATTCGTCAGGCCCATTTCGAGCCGATGCAGGAGGCGATCATCGAGACCCTGCGCAGCCGGCTCGGTGCGGACCTGACCGAGGAGTTAGAATCCGCCTGGCGTGCTTTCTTCTCGGAATTCGCAGAGAAGCTGATCAAGGCCGGCAACATTCCGGAGTAACCGACGCAGCGCACAAGTGTTTCCCGAGGAAATGTCTCCGGAAGACGCGCTGCGATCACCATCTGGCGCTCGGGGCAGATGGGAGACATCCGAGCCGGCGCCGGTCGGCTCGTGGGCGGCGTGTTCGCGGGACTGGGCCGGGTTCAACGGGTCTGCCCGAACGAGGGCCAATACGCCTTTTTGCAATTGCCGCACGTTGGAGCGACGCAAGTCCAGGACGCTTGGATGCAGGAACCTCGCGGCGGCATGCGGCCTCGATCATCTTGTAGGTGGCAGCAATGCGAGCACGCGCGTCGCTGCCGGCTGCTATCGCATCCAGAACGTGAACTCGCTCCGCGCCCGCGACGACCGGTTCATCAATCCCTTCTGCGGACCGGCCACAAAGAACCTCAATGGCGAAATCCGACGGCTGGAGATCCGGCTGGTAGGGGTTCGACCGGCAGAGGTTTTCCGCGCATCGTGAGTTTGGCGTCTCGGCCGAGGTCTGCAAAGAGCCCAAACTGATCGTTCTTGATCGCCACGTCGCCCGTCTGCTTTGCCGATTTCGCGGACATCCAACTCATTTCCTCGGATGTCCGCATTCCGTATCAAACGGTATTGGGCGGCGCTATCCTTGCGCCACCCAAGTCAGAGAACATGAGGCCCAGGCGCTCATTTCTCACAGGAACAATCTTCTCCGGACGAGGCAAAGTTCATCAGTTCGATCTCACCCGGACGCCAGGTCTGGTCGAACCAGGTCTCGAGCGGGCCGTAGAGCCGGAAGATCGTGTTCCAGCCTTTGCCGGGCACGGTCTGCACCCAGTTGCTCTCCTTGCCTTCCGGAGCCTCCGGCGCGAAGTAGATGTCGTAGGAGCCATCGTCATTCTGGACGACGCTGGTGTCATTGCTGCCGATGCCGGGGAACTGGGCGTCGGTCTGGAGCATCGACCGGGTCTGGTTGTCGTAGAGCGTAAAGGACCAGAAGTCCTTGGCCGGCACGTCCTTGGGCACATTCACCTTGTAGGTCCTCGCACCATCCAGCGGGTTGCCGTTGGAATCGAGATAGGTGAAGGCATATTGCGAGCCCTTGCCGACCTTCTTGAGCGCCATCGCGGGCGTGATGCCGGTCGCGTAGAAATGGAAGCCCGCGCGGATGTCATGCAGGGTCACACCATCCAGCTCCCATGTGTAGGCGCCGCCCGGGAACGCCGTCAGCCAGTAGCTTTCACCGGGATACCAGTAGAACCGCTCGTCGCGCGGCTTGGAGACGATGGTCTTCACGGTGACCGAGCCGGCGCTTGCCGCGGCCTTGAGGATCGCCTGCATCCGCTCGTCGGGCGCAAACTCCTGTCCCTTGACGATACCGATTGCCGCGAGGTGCCCCAAAAGCTCAGGGCGTTCGCCCATCAACGGTTCTGCCTGAACGACGTCGTTGATCTCGTGGAAGATATTCTCGTCCATCCGGTGGATCGTGTTCATGAACTGACCAGACGCATTCACGAAGGTCATTTCCGGCGGGTTCTCCGCCTGGGAGAGCGGATAGATCTTGAACTTCTCCTTGGTGTTGTTGACCGCGTCATCCGTCGAGCCATCCTTTTGGTAGCCCCGCCATATCACCCAGTTGCCATAGGTGGAGGTCGGTGCAACATGGTAGCCTTCGGGAACATCGCCCTCGTAACCCGGCGGCAGGACTAGGAACTTGCCGCCCTTGCCTTCATCCGGCCCGAGATTTCCGAAATCGATGACATAGCGGAACCAGTGATCGTTGATGAACCCGAGCACGTTGGGCGGTGTCTCGATCACCATCGGTTCGTCGCCCAACTCCAGCCAGGAAAACATGTAGACGCTGGTGGTGTTGGCGGTCAGGAACAGGGCCTTCGAATCCATCAACCCTTCGAACAGAACGGCCGTCGTGTTCGCCGGACCGAATTCGAGGATGCCTTTGCGGATCGCGTCCATCGAGGCAATCTTGGTGCCATCGAGGAAAGCCTGGTAGGCGTGGGTGAAGTCCAGCAGGTTGTACACCTTCTGCGCGGATTCCACGTCCGGCACGCCGTCAAAGAAGTTCAGAGCGCCCACGCGGGTCTGGATGTTGTCTGGCGTGGTAATGCCTTCCGGTATCTCCGTTGTCATCTCCATTGCCGGCACTTCCTGAGCCGCCAGCGGAGAGACCCAGAGCCCCCCAGCCATCGTGGCAATTCCGGCTGCAATAGCCATTGCCCTTGTGAAAATCATCTTTCGTCCTCCCTTTTTTTTCGTTTGGCGCAAGCAAGCCCTTTTTCAAGAGCACCTCTGCCCTTGCGGAACTGGTCGCTATCGTCCGATTTGTTCAATCGATGCGGCTGCGTCGAATGGGTACAGCGTCGAGAGCCAGACTCGCGTGATTGCCGAAAGCACCGCGTCTTTCGGGGCTTTCTCGCCCGAACCAAAAGCGTGAATGAGCATGCCGGCGTCCATTCGATTCAATGCGCGCGCAACCGGCAGCGGTTCAAAGTCTGGCGTAAGGCCCGCAGCCTGATCCTGTGCAATGCGAGCCGAAACCACTTCATCAAACGATCCCAGGAACGTCTCCCAGACACGTTCCAGTCGGGCATCGCCCGGCGCGGCATCCGCAACGGCTTTCAGGATCGGGCCATGCTGGTGGGCGACATCGACCAGGGTTGTCAGGCTTTGCCGCAGGCCCCCAACCGCATCTCCCTCATTGGAGAGCCAGGCCCGCGCCCCTTCGACGATCCCGACTTTCACTTCGTCCAGAAGGGTTTCCATGAATCCATGGAGATCGTTGAAATAGAGATAGAAGGTGGGGCGACTGTACTCCGTCTTTGCCATGAGACCGCCGACGGTGAGATCGCGAAATGGCCGGGTTTCCAGGAATACGGATCCTGCATCGAGAATGGCGGACCGCGTTATCGCGGCCTTGCTCGGCGGCATGGGCCGAACGCTCCTCGAAGCAGAATCAGTGGCGCGCGTATCTGACATCCTGTTACTAAGTCTGACAGACTGTCAGAAGTCTATATTAATCCTAGCAACTCGTTCGGGATGTCTTCTGCCCGGGGCCTTGTATGAGGGCTTTGTTGCACAAATCAGGTGAGGGATTCACTGCCTGAATCCAACATGATAGATCGAGTGCATGGGCAGTTGGGCCCCTACGAAGTACAAGACCGCGAACTGGTCGGCTTTCAATGAGGCGCTGAAGCAGCGCGGTTCGTTGACGATCTGGTTCGATTCCGGGATGACATGGCGGCCACCGCCGACCGGCAAGCGTGGTCGACAGCAGCAGTTCAGCGATCCCGCGATCCAGACCTGTCTGACCATGAAAGTCCTGTTCGGCATGCCCCCGAGGCAGACGACCGGGTTCGTCGAAAGTCTGCTGCGGCTGGTCGGTCTGGGTTGGCCAGTGCTCGATTTCAGCACGCTGTGCCGCCGCCAGAGAATGCTGAACCTGCCGCATCGTGTCGGCACCGGCCCGCTGAACCTTCTGATTGACAGCACAGGCATCAAGGCCGAGGGCGAAGGTGAGTGGAACGCGCGTAAGCACGGTGGGTCTAAACGCCGCCTGTGGCGCAAGATACACATCCATTGCCCCGGCAGTCGGTTGCAAAGCAAACGATGAGAGGGGGGATTGACGAGAAAGCATTGGACTTTCGGTCCGTGGAAGTTACGACCAGCAATGTCGGTGATGCGCCCATATTGCCGGAACTACCGGACCAGACTGAGCCCTATCAAGCCATCGGATCAGTCACCGCCGATGGAGCCTATGACACACGCAAATGCCATGACGCACTTGCAGCGCGTGGTGCCCACGCTGTCATCCCGCCGCGCAAGAACGCCAGGCTGTGGAAGCCTTCGAGCGCCGGAGCTATCGTTCGGAACGAAGCGGTCAATGCATAGCGATACCTGGGCCGAGTTTTATGGCGAAGGTGGAGCGGATACCACCGCCGAAGCCGCGTCGAGATTTGAGCCGGACAAGAAAAGATTCATTGTGTGAAGCTGATGGGCCAATCGCTCATGGTCCGGTACTTCGACCGGAGGTCGCGGAACTCCAGATCCGTATCGCCGTCCTCAACCGCTACACTGCCATTGGCACACCTGTAACAGAGGCCGTGGGATAAGTCCGTCAGGGGAAAGGGGAAGTCCACCCTTCATCCGGTTTGTGCAACAAAGCCGAGGCGCACTGCACAGCCAACCCAATGCTGCCGGCAAGCGCGGGCGCGACGTGGGCGGCTTCACGCCAAGGTGACTGGTGGCCCCGTCGACCGGATTGCGCAGTCTCGGGACAGGCCGATACGATGCCGGCATCTCAACGGGGAGCGACCTTGACCTTCGAACCTGCCCTTCTCTCCATACGTTTCGGGACGGGGCGCGCCCCGGGGCGACCGGATCCGGCGCATCCCGATGACGTGATTGCGTCGCTTTCCGGGCCCGACAGGATCGCGGAACAATATCCCTTCCCCGACATGGCGGGCATCAATGCGCGGGCCCTGCGCATGGCCGAGATCAAGCGCGACATGCGCGCAGAAACGCCGGCCGCTCCGGAGCAGGTACAGGCATTCGACGCGCTTCGAGCCGAAACCTCGGACCTCTTGCGGACGGCACGCAAGCACCGTATCGCCCGTGCGCTCGACAGCGATGCGCCCCTGCGCGAACGACTTGAATGGTTTTGGGCGGATCACTTCACGGTAGCCCTGCGCGGTGCCGCCGAGCGCCGGATCGTCAGCGATATCTTTGTCGGCGAGGCGATCCGGCCCCATGTCACTGGCCGCTTTGCCGACATGCTCAAGGCGGTGGTGAAACATCCCGGTATGCTGCGCTACCTGGACCAGTCAACCTCGATCGGGCCAAACTCTGTCTTGGCGCAGCGTCTGTCGGGCGGCGGCTTGAACGAAAACCTGTCGCGCGAGTTGCTCGAATTGCACACGCTCGGCGTGGGCGGAGCCTATGAGCAGTCGGATGTGCGCCAGTTGGCCGAGCTCCTGGCCGGGCTGTTCGAGAACCCGCGCAAGGGCTTTCTGTTCCTGCCGCAGAGAGGCGAACCCGGCCCCGAACAGGTCCTCGGAAAGGCCTATGGTGGCGCGGAACCAAGACTCGACGACATTGACGCCTTTCTGGAGGACGTTGCTGAGCATCCCGATACGGCGCGCCATATCGGTCACAAGCTGGCGGTGCATTTCGTTGCCGACCAGCCGGATCCAGGGCTGGTGGAAGCCTTGTCGCGACGGTTCCAGGAGACGGGCGGGGATCTGTTGGCGATGGCCGCCGCCCTGGTCGAGCACCCTGCTGCCCGCAACCCGGACCGGCAGAAGATACGTCAACCCATGGACTACATCGTGGCCGGGCTGAAGGCGCTCGGCCATACGGGACAACAGATTGCCGGCTATGAGAGCCGGCTGTTCGTCCAACGGATCGAGCGGCCGATGAACCTCATGGGGCAACCCTGGCTGATGCCTCCCGGACCCGATGGCTGGCCGGAGGAGGCCGCGCATTGGACGACGCCGCAGGGATTGGCCCGGCGGATCGACTGGGCGAACCGGATCGCCGGCCATATGGGGCGCGGGGTGCCGAACCCGCGCCGTTTCGTGCAGGATGCGCTCGGCCCGCTGGCGTCGGATCGGCTGGTCCATGCCGCGGCAGTGGCCGAAACCCGGCGCGAGGGGGTGGCCATCGTGCTGGCCTCTCCGGATTTTCAACGGCGATAGGGGCGCACAATGGACCTCAAGGCACTCAACAGGCGGCACTTCCTGCGCATGGGCGGGGCCGTCGGCTGTTGCGCCGCTGCAAGCCCGCTTGTTGCGCCCGTGGCCATGGCATCCGCGCCCTGGGACCAGCGGCTGGTGGTTATCGTCCTGCGCGGCGGCATGGACGGGCTCGATGTGCTGCGTCCGCATGGCGACCCGGAGCTTGCGCGGCTGCGACAGCGCTGGCTGGCGCCCGACGCGCTGGAAGGGATGCGGGATCTCGACGGGTTCTTCGGCCTGCACCCGGCGCTGGACGGGCTCTGGCCACTCTGGCAGGCGGGCGAGCTGGGCTTTGCCCATGCCGTCTCCACGCCCTATCGTGACAAGCGCAGCCATTTCGACGGCCAGGACCTGCTCGAAGCGGGCATGCCCGACCTGGCGGGCCTGTCGGCGCCGCGCGATGGCTGGCTGAACCGGATGCTGCAGCAGGTTCCCGGTCTGCAGGCGGAAACCGCATTCTCGATCGGGCAGGAAAACATGCTAATGCTGCGCGGAGCGGCGGATGTGTCGAACTGGGCGCCCGATGCGGGCTTCCGGCTGTCGCCGCAAGGGCAGCGGTTGTTGCAGGCCGTCTACGAGGAAGATGCCGCCTTTCATGAGGCGCTGGAGGAAGCGATCGCGCTGATGTCCGAGATCGAGGCCGATGAAGTGTCGGAGGTGCCGGACGACGACATGACGGCGATGAGCGAGATGATGGCGGTGTCCAAGGGCGACCGGCGCGTTCTGGACATGGTCGAGTTCCTCGTGGGCCGATTGCGCCGGGAGACTCGGATCGCGGCTTTCTCGATTGCGGGCTGGGACACGCATCGCAACCAGAACATGCTGCTGTCGCGGGCGCTGGGGCAGCTCTCCGAGACGATCCTCGCGCTCAAGGTCGGGCTCGGGCCGCTCTGGTCGAAGACGGCCGTGGTTGCGATGACCGAATTCGGCCGTACGGCACGGGAAAACGGAACCCGCGGGACCGATCACGGGACAGGCGGGGCGATGCTCTTCGCCGGCGGAGCTATACGTGGCGGGAAGGTTCACGGGCACTGGCCCGGTCTCGGCGCAGACGAGCTCTATGCCGGGCGTGACCTGATGCCGACGGCCGATGTTCGCGCCTATGCGGCTGCGGTGATGCGGGAGCATCTCGGATTCTCGCGTCCGGTGCTGGAGGAGGCCGTCTTCCCGAGGCTGGATATGGGCGATATCCGGGGGGTGATAGCCTGAGAGACGTCTGCCAAGGATGTCGAGGCGGCGGGTTTGGATGTCGCACCTGCCGTCGACCGGACATGGCGCAAGGCAAGGTGAGGCCGGAGCTTTACCAATGGCGATGACCCGACGGAGCACGCATGGCGGCTGGCCGGCGGCCAGCCGCGGCGATGGCGCGCTCCGTTGCGCCGGGAAACCGGCGCCTGTCGAAGTCAATGGTTCTGGGCGCGGCCAGGTTGCTGTCTCCTGCCCGCGCGCGGAAATCAGATCGGGCCGGTGCCCGTCAGCCGTGTCTCTACCAACTCGCTGATCTCGCCAAGGGCGTGGCGCGAGGGCTGGCGGTTCAGAACGGCGGCCTGGAGCGTGTTCGCGGCATCGGCAAGATCGGAATCTCCTGCACTCTGGGCGATCGAGGAGAGGAACTGCGCCACATATTCCATCTGCTCGGCATCCATCGGATGCGAGATGACCGATGCCACATGGGAAAGGTCGTCCCGCAGCGCGATCAGGTCTGGTGCGACGGTATCGGAGCTGAGCACACGCGGGCCGCCGGGCTGGCCATCCGATGGCAGGTGGATCAGCACGGCCTGCTGGAAACTGGCCAGGCTGGTGATGGGTTTCTCAAGGAAACCGTCCGCGCCGGCTGCAAGTGCTTCGGTCTCGGCCGCGCTGTCGCCGCTGGTGCCAAGGATGACGGGAACGCGCTGGTCGGAGGCGGCCAGTTCCTGGATCAGGTCGGCGCCGGAACCATCCGGCAGGCCCATGTCAACGATCACGGCGCTCGGCCGATAAACCGCGAGGTGACGATGTGCAGAGGCCAGGCAATCCGCCCGGCGGATGCGTGCGCCGGAGCGCAGGCAGAGCAGGCGCATCGCCTCGCAGGCGAAACGGCTGTCTTCGACGACCAGAACGGTCAGGCCCAGGAGGGGACGCTCGGGCGTAGGTTTGCGCGCCATCATCCGGGTGGTGAGTTCATCAGGCATGGTCCTTCCCTTTCCTATTCCTCCTCACATGAGGGTGATTCTGCCTAACGGACGGTAAACAGCCGCCACCCGGACGCTGCGCCGCAGGCTGCGAGCCTTGCGGAAACTGCCCTTGGGGCGCGATAAGGCGCGCGAAACGCTTCTCTACCCTCCAAAGGAGTCGAACATGATCGGACGTCTCAATCACGTCGCCATTGCCGTGCCGGATCTCGAAGCCGCCGCCGAGCAGTACCGCAACACGCTGGGCGCCAAGGTCGGCGAACCGCAGGACGAGCCGGATCACGGCGTCACGGTCGTCTTCATCGAGCTGCCCAATACCAAGGTCGAGCTTCTCTTCCCGCTGGGTGAGAAATCCCCGATCCAGGGTTTCCTCGACAAGAACCCGGCCGGCGGCATCCACCACATGTGCTACGAGGTCACCGACATCATCGCTGCCCGTGACGCGCTGTTGGAGAAGGGTGCCCGCGTGCTTGGCAATGGCGAGCCGAAGATCGGCGCGCACAAGAACCCGGTGCTCTTCCTACACCCGAAAGATTTCAACGGCTGCCTGATCGAACTCGAACAGGTCGGCTGACCTCTTTCCGGTTGAAACTGTATCAGCACATGCTACCTCTCGCCGAATGCGAGCCGGCATGTGCCGATGCTGTCTGATACAGAAACAAACCGGAAAGTCTCGAAATGGCGATTTCCTCTGCCCTTGTTCTGCTGGCCGTGATCTGGTTCATGCTGCTCTTCGTCGTTCTGCCCCTGCGGCTGACGACGCAGGACGAGGCGGGAGAGGTTGTCCCGGGTACGCCGGCCTCCGCGCCGACCAACCCGCAGATCAAGCGCAAGGCGAAGATCGTCACGATGTTTGCCTTGCCGCTCTGGGCGATTGTCTGCGCGATCATCCTCACAGACACGATTACCGTTGACGATATCGACCTGTTCCATAGGTTCGGTCCCGGGAGCGAAACGCCCGCGTCTTCGGAGTAATGAGATGAAATTCCTTTTTCGGTCCGTCCTTGCGCTCGCAAGCCTTGCTGCGGCTGGCGCCGTCGCAAGCAATGCCGAGATCGCCAACCCTGCCGCGAGTTTCTGTGTCGCCTCCGGTGGCACATTCGCCATCGTCCGGGAGGCTGATGGCGAGCGCGGTGTCTGCGAGCTGGCCGACGGCACGATTGTCGACGCCTGGGATCATTTCCGCGCGAACTGGGACAAGCTCCCTAGCGGGAACTGACCGCGCCCTCCGGCGATTCGAGCCGGTGGTAGAGATGGGTGAATGTCGCCGCGCCGAGGATCGGCACGAAGAGATTCACGACGGGAATTGAGAGCGGCGCTGCCATCAGCGCGCCTGTAAGCCAGATCTCCGGCATGTGCCGCCGCCGCGCGGCCCTTGCCCCTGCGCGCCCGACGCGGCGCATGGCGACAAGCTGGAAATACTCCCGCCCGAGCAAGAACCCGTTGACGATCCAGAACAGGATCGGCGCGAAGGGGCCGACCATGAAATAGAGGATCAGCGCCACGAGGTTCACGGCGATGATCAGGCCGAGGAAACTGATCGACTCCAGAAGGACCTCGCCCCAGTTGATCGGCGGCGCGGGAGGGAGATGCGGGTAATGCCGGGTTTCCACGGCCTCGGCGACCTCGTCGAGAAAGAGCCCGGTGAAGGCGGATGCGACCGGCACCATCAGGAACACCGAAGCCAGCAGCATGACGCCGATCGTGGCGACGGAGAAGATCTCCCCGGGCAGGCCGAAGGAATAGCCGAACAGGGTGAAATTCTCCGGCAGGAACCAGCCCACGAGCTGGACCAGTGCCCATGTCGCCCCGGCCAGCAGGGCTATGGTCAAGCCCAAGCCAAGGAAGAAGACCTTGAGGAAACGCCGGTCGGCCAGCTGTCCAAGGGCCAGCGAGATGTCCGAGACAAGGCTCATGCCCCGACCCATTCGACGATGGCGTCGAGATCGGGGCGGGGGCGTTCCGGCGGGGTGCGTGTCTCGGAGCCGATATGGATGAAGCCGGCGACGAATTCATGTTGTTTCAGCGCCAGCCCGTCTTCGAGGAAGGGGCGGTCGAAACTGGCCCAGCCGGTCAGCCAGTTTGCACCCCAGCCGGCGGCGAGCGCGGCGGCGAGCAGGTTCTGGCAGGCGGCACCCGTCGAAAGAATCTGTTCCAGCTCGGGCACCGCATCGTTCGGTTTCGGGGCGCCGATCACGGCGACGACAAGGTCGGCATCGGCGAACTGCCGGACCATCTTTTCGGCCTGCTCGGGGCCGATGCCGAGCGCGGCTGCGCGCTCCGGGATCATCAGCGCCAGCCGCTCGAGCGCCGGTTTCGCCAGCACGATGAAGCGCCAGGGTTCCAGTTTCTTGTGATCCGGGGTGCGGGCCGCGATGGTCAGCAGCGGGCGCAGCGCATCGGCATCGGGCACCGGGGTGGTCAGCGTCTTGGCGGGGCGCGACCGTCGCGTGGCGAGAAAGTCGAGAGCGGGCTGGTTGGGCTGGGGCATGGGGTCTCCTGCTATCCTGTCCGCTTCTAGTTAAGGGCTCGAGAAGAGATCCTCCAGATCCGAGATGAGCCCATCGACCATTCGATCATGCCGGGGGCCGGGCTGGCGCGCCGCAACAGTGTTGGCCAGCGGGTCAGGTGCGCGGGTCGGGGCGTCGGAGAGGGCTTCGAGCGCGGCATGGCCGCAAAAGGGCACATAGACCTCCGAATAGCCGCCCTCATGGACCAGAACGATCCGTCCGTCGCAGAGATCCTCGGCCGCCGCGCGGGTCCGGGCGGTCAGCTCGCGGAAGGTTTCGGCGCTGGCCAGCATACGCGCAAGCGGGTCGAAAGCGCCGGCGTCGAAGCCGCAGGCGACCACGATCACATCGGGCCGGAAACGTTCGAGAGCCGGGAGGACAAGCCGGTCGAAAGCGGCGAGATAGCCGAAATGGCCGGTGCCCGGGGGCAGCGGGATATTCATGTTGGCGCCAAGCCCGGCGCCGGCGCCGCGATCTTCGGCATCGCCCGTGTCGAGCGGGTAATTCCGTTCCTGGTGCATCGAGATCGTCAGGACCTCGGCACGGTCGTAGAAGATCGCCTCGGTGCCGTTTCCGTGATGCACATCCCAGTCGAGTACGGCGACGCGCCCGACAAGCCCCTCTGCGAGCGCGGCCTCGACGGCGATGGCGATATTGGCCAACAAGCAGAATCCGTTGGGAAATTCCGGCAGGCAGTGATGCCCGGGCGGGCGCGAGAGCGCATAGGAAGAATCGAACTCGCCGGACAGGACATCGAACAGCGCCGCGCGCGTCAAACCGGCGGAGAGCGCGGCGATTTCATAGCCGCCCTGCCCAAAGGGCGTGCGCAGGCCGAGCTCGCCTCCGCCCTGCGCCGAGGTATCGCGAAACTCGCGCAGGTAGCTGCGTGGATGCACGCGCTGCAACTCTTCCTCGGTGGCCGGATCCGCGCTGCGCAGGGAGAGATGCCGGTCGAGCCCGGTCACCCGCATCAGGTTCAGCAGGCGACGCTTCGCCTCCGGATTCTCTGGCAGGCCGGCCTGGATCGGCTGCACGAGCCCGCCGACAGGCAGCGTCATGGCGTAATTTCCGCCCCCATGCCAGAAACAGTGTTCGTCCCAGTAAAACCCTGTCGCCACGATGGTTCTCCCTTCGACCCGCTGTTAGCCTAAGGGCGGATCTGCGAGACTGGAAGGGATTCATGAAGAAAGCAACATTGGTGCATCTTGCCGCACCCGGCGCCGAGATTGCGCTGCGTGTCACGCCGAAGGCCTCCCGAAACGCGATCGAACAAGGGCCCGACGGGCTGCGCGTCTATGTTACCACCGTGCCGGAGGGCGGCAAGGCAAATGCGGCGGTGCGAAAGCTGCTGGCACGGGCGCTTGGCGTTGCGCCCACCGGTCTGACGCTTGTCCGGGGGGAGACATCGCGAGAGAAGACATTTCGGGTTGAATGACGAGCGATGTCATGCTGCACGGGGCTGCCCTGTTGTCCTTCAAGGTCGCGCGTTGCGTGGTTGACTACGATCCTGCGGATCGTGCCTCCGGCGGGGATATTTTGGGAAAAAGGAAGTGGGACCGGGCTTTTGCGACTTCCTTTTTCTGCAACATTCCAGCGGGTTGGGGTGCGCGCCCGCAATCGCCGCTACCCGGCCAGCGGCGAGATCCGATTGACGTGCCCCATTTTTCGCCCCGCCCGTGTTTCGGCCTTGCCGTAGAGATGCAGAGCCACGGCGGGATCGGCCGCCAACGTCGGAACGTGCTGCATATCCTCGCCGATCAGGTTCTTCATGACGACATCGGCCTGGCGGCTGCCATCGCCCAGCGGCCAGCCGGCGATGGCGCGGATATGCTGTTCGAACTGGTCGACCGCGCAGCCATTTTGAGTCCAGTGGCCGGAATTATGGACCCGCGGGGCGATCTCGTTGACGACAAGGCCGCGTGGCGTGACGAAGAGCTCGACCCCGAGCACGCCGACATAGTCCAGCGCGTTGAGGATCTGTGCTGCCAGCAGCACGGCATCGGTCCGCAGCCGCGCGGGGATCGGCGCGGGAACGGTCGTACGGCGCAGGATGCCGCCCTCATGCAGGTTCTCGCCCGGGTCGAAACAGGCAACCTGCCCATCCATGCCGCGCGCGGCAATCACCGAGATCTCGGTTGAGAAATCGATGAACCCTTCGAGCACGGCCGCGGCGCCCTGCATCGCCTCGAAGGCGCTCCCGGTCTCGTCCGGAGATGACAGCCTAACCTGTCCCTTGCCGTCATAGCCAAGCCGGCGTGTCTTCAGGATCGACGGGCAGCCAAGCCGCTCGACCGCCGTTTCGAGATCGGCGAGGCTTTCGACATTGGCATAGGGCGCTGTTTCCAGTCCCAGCTTGCTCAGGAAGTCCTTCTCGACAAGCCGGTCCTGGCTTACGGCCAGCGCCTTGCGGTTGGGGCGGAGCGGGCGGATCGCCTCGAGGCGGTCCAGCGCCTCGGCGGGCACGTTTTCGAATTCGAAGGTGACGAGATCGACCGAGCGGGCGAAGGCTTCCAGTGCGGCGCTGTCCTCGTAGGGTGCATTGGTCAGTTGCGCGGCCACATCGGCCGCAGGCGCGGCGCCCGGTTCGTAGATATGGCAGCGGTAGCCGAGGCGGGAGGCTGCGACCGAAAGCATGCGTCCGAGCTGTCCGCCGCCCAGGATGCCGATGGTCGACCCGGCGGGAAGGGGGTCATTCATCGACCGGCTCCTCCGGGATGGAGGCCGACAGCGCGGCGCGCCAGGCATCGAGCCGTTCGGCCAGCGCGGGATCCTCATTGGCCAGGATGGCGGCGGCCATCAGCCCGCCATTGGCCGCGCCCGCCACGCCGATGGCCATTGTCGCGACCGGGAAGCCCTTGGGCATCTGCACGATGGAATAGAGCGAGTCGACGCCCGAGAGCGCCCGGCTCTGCACCGGAACGCCGATCACCGGCACCCGGGTCTTGGAGGCGACCATGCCCGGAAGATGCGCCGCTCCGCCGGCACCGGCCACAATGGCCTTCAGCCCGCGCCCGGCAGCGCCTTTGCCATACTCCCAGAGTCGGTCCGGCGTCCGGTGCGCCGAGACGATGCGCGCCTCGTAGGGAACTCCCAATTCGTCAAGGATCTTCGCGGCTTCCTTCATGGTCGGCCAGTCGGACTGGCTCCCCATTATGATTCCCACCTTCGGCTCCGGCATCGCTCACTCCTGCTGATCGGAGCGCGCAGAATACCAGCCGCGCGCGGCGTTGCAATCGCAAGCGCGGCGGATGCGCGTGCTCAGGCGATGATGTCGGGGGTCACAGCGTCCTCGAGCACGGCGATCTTGTCCTTCAGAGACAATTTCTGCTTTTTCAGCCGGCGGATGGTGAAGGGATCGGCCGTTCCGGTGGCTTCCAGCGCGCTGATCGCGTCGTCAAGGTCACGATGCTCACGCATCAGCACCTGAAGCCTCACGCGCTTGACCTCGATCGGATCCATTTCTGTCGGTGCGTTCATTCCGTCCCTGCATCAACTCTGCGCGGTAACAGCCTGATTATAGTGCCTCCGACCGGCTTCCGCCAAGCCCTACCTTGCAGCGGACGGGACGGAAGCCCATATTTGACCCCGGGTGCCCGGATGCGGGGCTCGAAAAACGCATGATCGCTTCGTGAAAGGACGTGCCTGATGACCAAGACTGCCCTGGGGTCGCACCCCTTCCTGCTCGGTTTCGAGCAGCTCGAACGCCTCGTGGAGCGGACGGCCAAGGCCGGAAATGACGGCTATCCTCCCTATAACATAGAGCAATCCGGCGATCGCAGCTTCCGTATTACGCTCGCCGTGGCCGGGTTCGCCGAGGAAGACCTGTCGATCACCGTGGAAGACCGCCAACTGGTTATCCGGGGCCGGCAGGGCGAAGAGGATTGCGAGCGGATCTTCCTGCATCGCGGAATCGCCGCGCGCCAGTTCCAGCGCAGTTTCGTGCTGGCCGACGGGATCGAGGTCTCCGGCGCGACGATGGAGAACGGTCTTCTGCATGTCGATCTCGAACAGCTGCAACCGGAAACCGTGGTGCAGACCATTGAGATCAACCGGTCATAAGGAGGTGGATATGGATCACAAGCTCGATATCGAGACGCGGGCTCCGCAAGCGCAGCCCATCGTCTATATTCGTCCGGTCGTTCCGGAAGACCTGCCGGATGACATTCGCGCGCAGACCGACGGGGTGAAAAAGCTCTATGCGGTGCATGACGCGGATGGCCAGAGGCTTGCGCTGGTTCAGGGGCGCGGGCTCGCCTTCGATCTTGCCCGGCAGAATGACATGATCCCGGTCGACGTGCATTAACAGCCCGGAAACGGGCTGAAAGCGTCTGTCTGCCATTGGCATGTGGCGCGGCCATTCAAGGACGCGCTGGGGGGGCGGAAGGCGCAGAGGGGGCGGCCCGCGTCAGGAACGCGCGTCGTCCCGCATTCGGCGAAACGCCACATAAGCTCTCATCACGCGTCTCACGCTGCCATTCAGGCCGGCGTTATGCCTGTTTCTTGTGCGACTCGTCTGGCGACGGGACGTTCCTGGCGTCTTGCCGGGGAGCGCTGACCCGTGCCTCGATCTCGCACCTGCAGCGATCAAGCATTTCGCGCGTGCAGCATTTGGCGGGCGGCCCGTGCCATGCAGGCGGGCGAGCGCCACGGAACGACGGACCCTCCCTCACCGTTCGTAACAAACCCGTGGCTTTGCGCGCTGGACAAACCGGGCTAGTTTGATCAGCAACGCTGCAAAGCAGAAATCGTAAGGATCCGAACATGCAGTTTCTTCGCCGATCCCTGGTCGGGTTGTTCCTGTTCTCGGTCGCGCTGGGCCTTCTCGCCTATGCCGGGCTCGTGTTCAACGAGGCGGTCCAGGAGCGGATGGCGCGCGAGAGCAAGCAGCGGCCGGCACGCGAGCGGATCATGGCGGTCAATTCCGTCGAGATCCAGGCGCAGGCCGTTGCGCCTGTCATCACGGCCTTTGGGCAGGTCGAGAGTCGTCGGATGCTGGAATTGCGGGCCGGAGCCGCGGGGCGGATCGTCGAGCTGGCGGCGGATTTCGACGCGGGCGCCACCGTGCAGGAGGGCAGGCTGCTAGCGCGGATCGACCCCACCGATGCCGAATCCGATCTCGAGCGCGCTCGGACTGATCTGGCCGAGGCGGAGGTCGAGCTGCGCGATGCCGAGCGCAACATTGCCCTTGTGCGCGACGAGCTGGGAGCGGCACGTGCGCAGGCGGAGTTGCGCAGCCAGGCGCTGCAGCGCCAGCGGGACCTCGCCAATCGCGGGGTCGGCACCGAAGCGGCGATCGAGACGGCCGCATTGGCCGAATCCTCCGCCAACCAGGCCGTCCTTTCGCGCCAGATGGCCGAGGCCTCGGCCGAGAACCGGCTTGAGCAGGCCCGCAACCAGCTCGGCCGCGCCCGGCTTGCGCTCTCCGATGCCGAGCGCGGGCTGGAGGACACCGAGGTCCATGCCGCTTTCACCGGCACATTGGCCGATGTCGATATTGTCGAAGGCGGGCTGGTCTCGATGAATGAACGGCTGGCAACGCTGATCGACCCGAATGCACTGGAAGTCGCCTTCCGCCTCTCGACGACGCAATATGCCCGGCTGCTCGACGCGGACGGGACCCTGATCGACGCGCCGGTCCGGGCGACGCTGGACGTGCTCGGGTTGGACCTCGAAGCGCGGGGGCGGATCAGCCGGGTCGATGCCTCGGTGGGCGAGGGGCAGACGGGGCGGCTGATTTTCGCGCGGCTCGACGATTTTGCCGGGTTTCGGCCGGGAGATTTCGTGACCGTGCATGTGCGCGAGCCGGAGCTGACGGATGTTGCGGTCCTGCCGGCGACGGCGGTGGATGCCGCGCGTTCGGTGCTTGTGATCGGGGCCCAGAAGCGGCTCTCGGTGGCCGAGGTCGAGCTGCTGCGGCGGCAGGGCGATGACGTGATCGTTGCCGTGGCCGGGCTGGAGGGCAAACGTGTCGTGGCCGAACGGTCGCCGTTGCTCGGGCCGGGCGTGCTGGTGCGCGATCTCACGGCGGAGAAGGATGAGGCGGAAGAACAGGTCGCGCAGGGCGGCGGTCAGGGCAACGGTCAGGCCGGCGGAGACCTTGAGATGATCACGCTGTCGCCGGAGCGTCGTGCGGCGCTGATCGCGGCGGTCGAGGCCAATAGCCGGATGCCGGCGGAGGCGCGCGAGCGGGTGCTGTCGCAGCTGCGCGAGGACAAGGTGTCGGCGCGGATGGTCGAGCGCCTCGAAAGCCGGATGGGGGGCTGATCGATGTCAAACGCCTCCGAAGCCGCGCGCGGGCTCCTGTCCTATTTCACCCGGCATGCCACCGCGGCGAACCTGCTGCTGGTGCTGCTGATCGGGGCCGGGCTCTTCGCGATGCCGCGGATGCGGGCGCAGTTCTTTCCCGACGTGATCCTCGACGAGGTCTCCGTTTCGGTCGCCTGGGACGGGGCCGGGGCGGATGATGTCGACCGGGCCATCGTCGAGCTGCTGGAGCCGACGCTGCTGGCGGTGGACGGGGTCGAATCCTCCTTTTCGACATCGAGCGAGGGGCGGGCATCCATCTCGCTGGAATTCGAGCCGGGCGTCGATATGGGCCAGGCCGCGGAGGATGTGCAGCAGGCAGTCGACGGGGTGACAACGCTGCCGGAGGATGCGGACGATCCGGTCGTGCGGCGGCGCGCCTGGCGGGACAGGGTGTCGGACGTGGTGATCTCGGGGCCTGTCGGGATCGACCTGCTGGCGCTATTCACCGATGAGTTCGTATCCCGGCTCTTTGCCGAAGGCGTAACCCGGACAACGATCCGCGGGCTGGCCGCGCCACAGGTCATCGTCGAGGTGCCGACGCTGGCTCTGGTGCGGCACAACGTGACCATGGCGGAGATCGCCGAGGCGATTGCCGGCGAGGTGGCGGCGGATCCGGCGGGCGACGTGCAAGGCGCCAATGCGCGGGTGCGCACCGGGCGCGAGAAACGTTCGGCGGAGGAGATCGCGGGCATTCCGCTGCGCTCGGAGCGCGACGGCTCGCGGCTGACCATTGGCGATGTTGCCACGATCCGCACCGAAGGGGCCGATCGCGGGCGCAGCTATTTCCGCGGCCCGGATCCGGCGATCTCGGTCCGGGTGGATCGCTCCGCACAGGGCGACGCGCTGGACATCCAGGCCGATATCGAGACGGTGGCCGGGGAGATGATGCTCGGCCTGCCCGAGGGCGTGACCATCGAGCTGATCCGGACCCGCTCCGAGGCCATTTCCAGCCGGATCGGCGTGCTTCTCGACAATGCGTTGACGGGGCTGGCGCTGGTTGTTGGCCTGCTCTTCCTGTTCCTGAATGCGCGCACGGCGCTCTGGGTTGCCGCCGGCATCCCGGTGGCGCTGCTCTCGGCAATCGCGCTGATGTATGCGGCCGGGCTGACGCTCAACATGATCTCGCTCTTCGCGCTGCTGATCACGCTCGGCATCATCGTCGATGACGCGATTGTCGTCGGCGAACATGCCGATTTCCGCGTTCGGCGGCTGGGCGAAGCGCCCATGGTCGCGGCAGAGCGCGCGGCCCGCCGGATGACCGGCCCGGTCTTCTCGGCCACGATCACCACCGTCATCGCCTTTTCCGGCCTGACCTTCATCGAGGGCCGCTTCGGCGACATGATCGCCGATATCCCCTTCACCGTGATCGTCGTGCTCATGGCTTCGCTGGTCGAATGCTTCCTGATCCTGCCCAATCACCTCGCCCATTCGCTGCATGCGTCCAACGAGAAGCAGAGCTGGTATGACTGGCCCTCGCGGCAGGTCAATCGCGGCTTCGACTGGTTCCGGCAGCATATCTTCCGCCGCTTCGTCGCTTTCGTGCTCTGGGCGCGTTACCCCGTCCTCGCGGCGCTGCTGCTGCTGTTGTCGGTCCAGGTCGCCACGCTGGTGCGCGGGGATGTGCAATGGCGCTTCTTCTCGGCGCCGGAGGAAGGCTCGGTTTCGGGCAATTTCGCCATGGCCCCGGGGGCGACGCGGGAAGACTCGCTGGCCCAGATGCGCGCCTTCCAGGCGGCGGTCGAGGCGCTCGACACCGAATATGGCGAGACCTATGGCACCCGCCCCGTGACCTATGCGCTGGCCGAGGTTGGCGGCAATACCGGGCGCGGGCTCTCGGGCGTGGAGAACAAGGATGCCGACCAGCTCGGCTCCATTGCGGTCGAGCTGATCGACCCCGACCTGCGGCCCTATTCGAGCTTCCAGTTCGTCTCCGACCTGCAGGACCGCGTGGCGCGTCATCCGCTTGTCGAGACCATCTCCTTCCGGGGCTGGCGCTCGGGGCCAGGGGGCGACGCGCTGGATGTGCAGCTCTTCGGCGCCAGCTCGGAGCGGCTCAAGGCCGCGGCCGAAGCGCTGAAGACCGCGGCGAGCCAGTTCGGCGAGGTCTCGGCCGTCGAGGACACGCTCTCCTATGACAAGGAGGAGCTGATCCTCGAGCTGACGCCGCAAGGCGCGGCGCTCGGTTTCACCATTGACGGGCTTGGCCGCGTGCTGCGCAACCGGCTCGGCGGGATCGAGGCGGCGACCTATCCGGTGGGGCCGCGCAGCGCGGAGATCCGGGTCGAGCTGCCGGACGAGGAGCTGACGGCCGATTTCATGGCGCGCACCCAACTGCGCACGCCGGCGGGGCAATATGTGCCGCTGGCCGACCTGGTCGAAGTGTCCCGCCGCACCGGTTTCTCGACCATCCATCGCGAGAACGGCATCCGCATCGTTTCGGTCACCGGGGATATCTCCGAGGATGACCCGGCGCGGGCCGAGGAGATCCTGAAGAGCCTGCGCGACGAGATCCTGCCGCGGATCGAGCAGGAGCATGGCGTGCAATGGCGGCTCTCGGGGCTGGCCGAACAGGAACAGGATTTCCTTAATGATGCGCTGGTGGGGTACGGGCTCTGCCTGATGGGGATCTTCCTGACCCTGGCCTGGGTGTTCTCGAGCTGGACGCGGCCGCTGCTGATCATGGCGGTGATCCCCTTCGGGTTCATCGGCGCGATCTATGGTCATGCGGCCTGGAACATGCCGCTCTCGATGTTCACCGTGATCGGCCTGATCGGAATGTCCGGCATCATCATCAACGATTCCATCGTGCTGGTGACAACGGTGGACGAGTATTCGCGCGATCGCGGCCTTGTCCCGGCGGTGATCGACGCCGCGGCCGACCGGCTTCGCCCGGTGATGCTGACGACACTGACCACGGTGATCGGCCTGACGCCGCTGCTCTACGAGCCGTCGCGGCAGGCCCAGTTCCTGAAGCCGACCGTGATCACCCTTGTCTACGGGCTCGGATTCGGCGTGGTGCTGGTGCTTCTCATGGTGCCGGCGCTGCTGGCGGTGCAAAAGGACATCCAGCGACAGGTCGAAGCGATGCGCCGGGCGCTGACGCAACCACGGCGGGCGCGCCTGGTCTCGGCATTGACGCAGGTCGCGGCGCTGGCCGTCACGGCGCTGGCGCTGGTCACGCTGGGCCATGTCGTCCTGGATGGCGGGCTCTGGCCGCCGCTTGAAGGGATCCTGCCTTTCGAGGTGGCGACCCCTGCCGGCGCGCTCGGGGTGTTTCTCGCCGGAAGCTGGGCGATCACGACCGGGGCCTTCCTGCTGGGGGCGGCAATCCTGTTGCTGTCCGGCAGTCGGCGCAAGGCACGGATGTAAACCCGGCGGCGGATCGGGAGACAGCGCCCTGTGTTCGGTCGAGGTCGAAAGACGTGGCGCGGCACCCGGATTGCGCGGGCGACTTCAGGGCGGAGGTTCCCGGGCTTCGACGGTGAGACAAGCTGCGCCAGCCGCCATGACGGCTGATTTCCGGGGCACGCCCGGCCATGACTTCCAGACCCGCCTGCCGCCGAGTTCCCCTGCCTCCCTCTGGCGACACCCTATGGCGCCGGTTGAAAGCGCGTTGCCGCGCTTTGCCGGAACGGCTTTCGAGCATATGTCGCCGCCGGATGTGGCCGAGATGAACTCCGGCCTCGACATCCCGACCCCGCCCCTCATGTCCTGGGATCCGAAACTCGCCGAGAGACAGGAATGGAACCGGCCGAACGAGAGCGGGCTGACCGGATTTTCGGAATACCTGCTCACCCTCGAAGACCGGAAACACGCGCCGGGAACGCAATGCCTGTACCAGGATCCGAATGCCGAGTTGCTTGGCCTGGCCAACGAGGCCGCCACCGGACAGGGGCTGGCCGCCGATATGCAGGAGAAAGCCTGAACCAAGCTGGGCGCTGAGAAGGATGCCTGTTGGCAGGCCGATGCCTCCGGCGCCACGGTCACCTTGGGCGGGCTGGACAAGCGCCCCTGCGATCTCGCCGCGTCGGGCCGATGCTCCTCGATGCTGGCAAGCACCATCTCGGTGAACAGGTCGTGCCGGAAGCCTTTCTCGATGCACTCTGGGAGGGCAATGACCGGGGGCTTGCGGCTCGGAGTGTTGGCAAGGACGCGATGCTGGCCCCGAATGGCTGGTACACAGACCAGATCCGTGTGCTGGAGATCGGCGGGCACCGTCTCATGTCCCTTGTCGATATCCACGGCCAGACGCTGATGATGGCGCCCGAGAGTTGCACCGTGATCGCGATAAATGGCGGCGACCTGCAGGCCGAGACCGAGCAGATGAATGCGCGGCTGTTCCTGCGGGTGGTCCCGGCCGTGCCTGACGCCACCGCCGAGAAGCAAGCGATGTGATGCGGGCCCTCGCCGGGCGCCGAAGCCGACAGCCGCCCGGCATGTTTGAGGAACGACCGTATGCCGAAGCATTGTGCCAAGGGCGAGGGCCGCCGGGACAAGTTGATCCGCGCCGCCGCTTTGCTGCACGTGAATGACCTGCACGAGGTCTCCATGCACAGGATCGCGGTCGAGGCTGGCATCCCTCCGGCTCCGCCTGACACGTCTTCGACGGCCCCGGCGAGGTCTTCGCCGCGCTCGCCGAGTGGATTGGCGAGGAACGTCTCGAAGCGGTCAAGGCACCCCATTCCGATGCCGACCTGGCCAGCTGGCAAGGCCTCTTCCGTCGGGCTGCCCTGCGTGGGTCGCGCTCTAAGAGGCCAATCCCGCCTGTTGCCGGCTTATCCCTGGCGGCACCACCGCCCCTGCGATCAAGAAGGCCGACAGGGTGAATGACCACGCGCTCGCGGGCCGTTTCGGCGCGCTGACGGGCAGCATTTCGTGCGGCCGCGGATCGAGCAACGCGCGTGGCGCCTCTTCTCCGAAATCGGGATCGTGGACCTGTTCCTGAGCCTGGCCTATCGACGGTCCGGGGCGCTCGAAACGGAGATTGTCGAGGAGGGTATCCTGGCTGCGACCGCCTATCTGCGGCCGTTCATTCCCGACCGAATCGCGCGCCGCGACATCCTGGTTTCGTGAGGCAATGACGCACAACCAGCAGGAAATCGAACACCGCCCGCTGGGCGTCAGCACGGTCGGACCGCGCTTTGTGGGAGGCGCGGGGGGGCGTGGCTGCGATCCTGTTGAACTCGCAGGCGATCCTGCTGACCTGCCTGATCCTACGGGCCTTCCACTGCCGGGCCTGACGCAAGACCTCAAAACGCAGCGACATCCTCCGTCTCGAGGCCAATGCGACCGCCTTTTTCGACGCCGCCGTCGGCCTGTTCCTGGTCACCCCCTTCAGGGAGGGGCCGATGGCCGAGATCGCGCCAACGGGCGATTCCCTGATCGTGCTGATCCTGTGTTCGATGGCAGCCCTCCGGTATTTCGACGTTTTTCGGGCGGGGCTGGTCGAGCCCGCCGGGGTCGTCGCACACAAGGCACATCGGCTTGACCTGCGCCGCGCGATCGACGGCCCGCCGCAGGCCTGGGGGGGACGAATGGTCGACATTCCGTGGTCAGGGCGGGTCGCAGCCTCTCCATGCGATCTTTGTCGATCTGCGCCGACCGGTCCCCGCCGATGAAGTGGACGGCCTTTCGACAGTGGTCAAAGACGGGCTTCGCAAAGAGATGGGACAGGTGAACACCCTGACCGTGATCGCGGCGGAGGCTGATCCCGCAAGAGGCTGACTGCCCGTGCGGGCCGCTCGATTGCCGCCAGACCCTTCGGGCGCGGCCGGTTCCGCCACCCGCCATCCTCGCAGCATTTTCCGTCTTCTACGATCGGCTCTGTGCCGACCGGATCAAACAGGGGTGATCCTGCGCGACCCCGCCAGGCATCGGCCAAAGATCGAAGGCCTGGCGGCGGTGCCCTTGTGGCAGGCGAAGGAAGGCCCCCCGTTGCCGGGTTCGCCGAGTTCCGGGGCGCCAGAGCGGGCCATCTCCGGCGGCAAATCGCTTCTTTGGCCGGCTGCTATGGGATAACAGCGCCGCGCTGTTGACCTTCAGGCGGTTTTTCGGCCCCTTGCACCCATTGCCTGAAATGCGGAGAAACTTCAGCCATGCATCGTATCAAGTACCTGTCGTTCCTGTTTGCCATTTGCCTCGCTCTGCCCGCCGCGGCGGAGCAGGGGCGTTTCTCTGTTTCGGTCGCCGGGTTCGGCGCCGGGACCATCGCCTTTTCCGGCAGCGAATCCGGCGGGCGCTACAAGGCCAATGGCCAGGTGGCCTCGACCGGCCTTGCCCGCGGTCTCTACCCTGCCGATATCACCGTCGCCGTGAACGGGCGGGTCTCCGGCAATAGCTATGCGCCCGGCACCTATAGCGAGAAGACCGTCAAGAAGGGCAAGACCAAGACCGGCACCTTCCGGTATTCCGGCGGTACGCCGAGGGTCACCAAGAACCCGCCGGACAGGAACCGCAAATCCTATCACGCCGATCCGTCGGGCCAGAAGGGAACGGTCGACCCGATGACCGCCGCCTTCGCGATCCTGCGCGACCGCCCGGCCGAGCTGGCCTGCAATCTCGACCTGTTTCCCTATGACGGCCGCGAACGCACCCGGATCCGGATGAATGGCGGCACGCGCAAGGGCGACACCCTGACCTGCCCCGGCACCTACTCGCGCGTCGCCGGCTTCTCGTCCAGGGACATGGCCGAAAAAGTGCATTGGCCCTTCACCGTGATCTACCGGGTCCAGCCCGACGGCACCCATCGCGTCACCGAGGTGATTGTGCCGACCACGCTGGGCAAGGTCCGGATGCGCCGTCGCTAGATGCCCCTGCCAGAGCTCCCCATCGATGCCATCCTGCCCGAGCTGGTCGATACGCTGAAACGTGCCGGCCAGGCGGTGCTGCAGGCGCCACCGGGGGCGGGCAAGACCACACGCGTGCCGCTGGCGCTGCTGGAGGCGGGGCTGACCGACGGGCGCATCGTGATGCTGGAGCCGCGCCGGCTGGCCGCGCGGGCCGCGGCGGAGCGGCTGGCGGAGCAACTGGGCGAAAGCGTCGGGCAGACGGTCGGCTACCGCATTCGGGGCGAGGCGAAACGCTCGAAAGCGACCCGGATCGAGGTCGTCACCGAGGGCATCCTCACCCGCATCCTGCAATCGGACCCGGAGCTCAGCGGCATCGGCGCGGTGCTTTTCGACGAGTTTCACGAGCGCTCGCTCAATGCCGATCTCGGGCTGGCGCTCTGTCTGGAGGTGCGCGAGGCGCTGCGGGAGGAGCTGATCCTGCTGCCGATGTCGGCCACGCTCGATGCCGGGCCGGTGGCGGAACTGATGGGCGGCGCGCCGGTGCTGACCGCCGAGGGCCGCGCCTTTCCGGTCGAGCTGCACCATCTCGACGCGCCCCTGCCGAAGCGGCAGCGGCTGGAGGAGGCCGTGGCGGACCTGGTCCTGGGCGCCCATGACGCGAGCGAGGGCAGTCTGCTCGTCTTCCTGCCGGGGGAGGGCGAGATCCGGCGCACCGAGGCGCTTCTCAAGGCGAAACTGCCCGCGACGACCGCGCTGCACCCGCTTTACGGCGCCATGGAGTTCAAGGCGCAGCGCGCCGCCATCGCCCCGGCCGTAAAGGGCCGCAAGATCGTGCTGGCGACCTCCATCGCCGAAACTTCGCTGACCATCGAGGGGATCACCTGTGTCGTCGATGCCGGCCGCGCCCGCCGCGCACGGTTCGACCCCAATTCCGGCATGTCCCGGCTGGTCACGGAGAAGGTCACCCGCGCCGAGGCGACACAGCGCGCCGGCCGGGCAGGGCGGCTTGCGCCGGGGGCCTGCTACCGGCTCTGGACGAAGGGCGAGGAGGGGGCGCTCGCCGCTTATCCGCCCGCCGAGATCGAGGCAGCGGATCTGACCGGGCTGGCGCTGGAACTGGCGCTCTGGGGCAGCGCCGCCCTGCCGTTCCTGACGCCGCCGCCGGAAGGCGCGCTGGCCGAGGCGCAGGCGTTGCTGGTAGCCCTCGGGGCGCTCGATGCGCGCGGGCAGATCACCGCGCATGGCCGCGCCATGGCGCGCCTGCCGCTGCACCCGCGCCTTGCTCACATGCTGCTCACCGCCGGAAAGGCGGCCGCGCCGCTCGCCGCGTTGATGGCCGAGCGCGACCCGTTGCGCGGTGCCCCTTCGGATCTCGCGCTGCGCCTCTCGGCGCTGAAATCCCCGAACTCCGCGCCCGGCACGCTCAATCGCGGCGCATTGGAGCGTATCCGCAGCGAGGCTCGCCGCCTCGCCAGCCTCGCGCCCGCGGGCGATGCCACGCTCTCTGCCGCAGAGGCCGCCGCGCTCGCCTATCCAGACCGGATCGGCCTGCGCCGCCTCGGAGACGCCCCGCGCTGGCTGCTCTCGGGCGGCAAGGGCGCCGTTATGGAGGAGAGCGACCCGCTGGCCGGGCAACGGCTCATCGTTGCCACCGATCTCGATGGCGACGCGCGGAACGCGAAGATCCGCCTTGCCCTGCCGCTGGCCGAAAGCGAGCTGCGCGGGCTGTTTGCTCGTCAAATCGCCTGGTGGGACGTTGCCGAATGGTCGCGCCGCGAGCGCAGGGTGGTGGCGCGCCAGCAGGAGCGCTTCGGGGCGCTCGTGTTGGCGGACCGGATCTGGCGCGAGGCCCCGCAAGAGGCTCTGGCATTGGCCGCGCTGGAAGGCGTGCGCCAGCTTGGGCTTCCGATGTCAGACGCCGCTCGGCGGCTCCAGGCCCGGGCGTTGCTCTATCGCGCCGAGGGCGGCGAGATCGCCGATCTCTCGGAGGAGGCGCTTTTGGAGAGCGCCGGGGAGTGGCTCCTGCCCTCTCTGGGCAAGGTGCGGTCGGCGGAGCAGATCCGCGCGCTCGACCTCGTTGAGCCTCTGCGGCTTCACATCGGCTGGGACGGGATGCAGCGCCTAGACCGCGAGATCCCGGGCAGTTTCACCACGCCGATGAACCGCAAGGTGTCCATCGACTATTCGGGCGAAGCGCCGTCGATTTCGTTGCGGGTGCAGGAGATGTTCGGCACAACCCGGCATCCGACCGTCGGCCCACGCCATCTGCCGTTGCGGGTTACGCTGCTCTCGCCTGCTGGACGCCCGGTGCAGACGACGATGGATATCCCCGGTTTCTGGGCCAGCTCCTATGCCGATGTCCGCAAGGACATGCGGGCGCGCTATCCCCGGCATCCCTGGCCGGAAGATCCGACCGAAGCCGATCCAACGTTACGGGCCAAGCGTCGCAAGTGACGCAAGAAGCGCGGGAACGGGGCGTTCCGTTACATATCGCCGGCCCCGCGCAACGCTTCGATAGTGTTCGGATTTGGCTGGGACAGTGCGGGGTTCTCGGGTGTTGAAGCGCCGTCCAGTGTCCGGCGTTCGGTGTCCATCCGTGCTGGCGCAGTCAAGGACAGCCTCGTCCGCATTGCGGCCGGCGCGTCTTGCCAGACATGTTTCCGAGGACGGGTTTCCCCGCGGGGGCGGCGTCAGTTGACGCCGCCACCCACGCCGCAAGAGGTCTCGATCAGGCTCTCGAACTTGTCCGTCAGCCAGGCCAGAGCCGTTTCCTGATCGGCGATCTCGCCGCTCACGCTGTCCTTCATCGAGGCGAAGACCTGTGCCGACCGGCTGTCGTCCACGGCGGCAAAGCCTTCATTTCCAAGCGCAAATTCGTAGATCACCAGCGCGATCACCACCAGCAGCATGCCGCGCAGCACGCCGAAGAGGAAGCCCAGCCCCTGGTCGATCGCGTTGAGCGCCGAGCGCTGCACCAGCGAGGAGAAAACCGGGGTAAAGAGCGCGAAGACGATCAACGCCAGCGCGAAGACGCCGGCAAAGGCGGCGATGGTCGAGGCGGTGCAATTGTCGAGAAAGTCCTTCAGGACCGGGATTTCGCGCACCAGCGGCTCTGCCTGCGGCGCGAAGATATAGGCGAGTACGGCCGCCGCGACCCAACCGGCGATGGCCAGCGCTTCGCGCACGAAGCCGCGCGAATATGCCAGGATTGCCGAAAACAGAATGATGACCGCGACGCCTGCGTCGACGATTGTAAAGCCTTCCATGCGCTTACCTTCCTGCCCCCGGACAGTTCCGTTACCAGCGCCTAACCCGCGCCGAAGATTTCACCCACAAACCCGGCCAGATCGTTCATCCGGCGCAAAGACACGCCCTCCGGTAAAGGCCCAGCGGACCGTTCCGGAAGTGTCGCTTGGGAGAAACCAAGTTTTCGCGCCTCTTTCAACCTGTTTTCTGTCTGACCCACGGGACGCAGCGCGCCGGAGAGGCTGATCTCGCCGAACACGACCATGTCGGCGGGCAGGGCCGCGTCCTCGCGCGCCGACAGCAGCGCCGCCGCAACGGCGAGATCGGCCGCCGGTTCGCTGACCCGCATGCCGCCGGCAACGTTGAGATAGACATCCAGCCCGGCGAAGGGAATTCCGCAGCGCGATTCCAGCACAGCAAGGATCATCGCCAGCCGCGAGCCATCCCATCCGACCACGGTCCGGCGCGCCTGAGGGGTGGGCGAGGGCGCCACAAGGGCCTGAAATTCCACGAGGACCGGGCGGGTTCCTTCCACCCCGGCAAAGACCACGGCGCCGGGCGCGCGGGTTTCGCGATCCGACAGGAAGAGCGCCGATGGGTTGGCGACCTGGGACAACCCGCCGCCCGTCATCTCGAACACGCCGATCTCGTCGGCCGGTCCGAACCGGTTCTTGACCGCGCGCAGGATGCGGAACTGGTGGCCGCGCTCGCCCTCGAAATAGAGCACCGTGTCGACCATGTGCTCGACAACGCGCGGGCCGGCAATCTGTCCCTCTTTGGTCACATGTCCGACGAGGACCACCGCCGTACCGCGCCGCTTGGCGAAGGTCACAAGCTCATGCGCGGACGAGCGGACCTGGCTGACCGAGCCGGGCGCGGCCTCGACATTGTCCGCCCACATGGTCTGGATCGAATCGATGATGGCGAGATCGGGCCGCACCTCGTCCAGCGTGGTCAGGATGTTGCGCAGGTTGGTTTCGGCGGCGAGCTTGACATTGGCCTTGCCGAGGCCGAGCCGCTGCGCCCGCATCCGGACCTGGGCGCTGGCCTCCTCGCCCGAAACATAGACGACCGAAAGACCCGCTTCGGCGAAACGCGCCGCGGCCTGCAGCAGCAGGGTCGACTTGCCGATTCCCGGGTCACCGCCGACCAGCGTCGCCGAGGCCGGCACCAGCCCGCCGCCGAAGACGCGGTCCAGCTCCTCCATCCCCGAACAGGTGCGCGGCGGCGGGGCTTCCTCCGTCGCCAGGTCCATCAGTTCGAGCCGGCGTCCCTTGGAGCCAAGCGATTTCTTCGCCGGCCCGGCGGAGAGCGGTGCCTCCTCCTGGATCGTGTTCCAGGCGCCACAGCCATCGCAGCGCCCGGACCAGCGTGGGTGTTTCGCGCCGCAGGCGGTGCAGGTGAATGTCTGGGTTTTTGCCATGCGCCTTTCCTGCCCCAGCCGGGCGGCGCGGGCAAGGGTGAGTCCAAGGGGCGCGTCAGCCGCGCTTTTCGCTCAGAAACCCGATGGCGAGCGAGGCGAGGATGCAGGCGGTAAAGAGATAGAGCCCCCAGGCGGTCTCGACCGAGCCGACGCCGACACCCTTTGCCAGCACGATATAGAGCGCGATCAGGAAGATGTCGGCCATGGCGAGCTTGCCCAGGATATGCAGCGGCGCCAGGAGCCGCCGCCGCGCCAGCCGGAAATGGACCAGCGCAAGGCCGACGGTCTTCAGGTAGGGCGCGAAGAGGGCGAAGGCGGTCACGGTCAGGGCAAGGAAAACATCGGTCTTCCAGAGCGATTGCAGCCCGGAGATGACCGAGATCTCGCTCATGCCGAAGAGCGGCAGGAGACCGGCCCGCATCAGCGGGGCGAACCAGGCGATGGGATAGAGGATCAGCAGCGCCAGGTTGGCGAGTTTCAATGGGCTCATGGGCGGGCATATACGGGCTTGTGCGACGAACGGGAAGGCCGGAACGGTCGGGCAGACCGCAGGCCAGGACCCGCCGGTGGCGGAGAATGGGTCCGAGCGCGGATTGGCGCACAGACAGGCTGAAGGCGTCGTTCCGGCGCCTGCCTGCGGGCTGGCGCCAAATCCCCTGCGCGCAACGGCGTGACCGCCTTCGGTCGGAGCCGGGAAAATGCGCAGACCGCACCCCTTGTTGGCGACCCCAGGGGAAGGCGCTGGATCGACGACCGTTCCGCCGACCTGCCATCCATTCGAGCAGCAGCGACGCCTGCGGTGCGGATGGGCATTCGCACATATCACCTTGCCACACATGCGGTTTGTCGCCTTGCGGATATCCGCCGCGACACCGGTCCGCGTTTCCCGCAGGACAAGGTGGACCAGACCGGCGATTTGGTGTTGGGTGCGAGGCATCGAGGGGGCTTGTCCATGAGATTCATTCGCGAACCGTTGTTTCACTTCTTTCTCCTGGGGTTGGGGATCTTTGGCTGGTTCTTCTGGTTGAACCCGCCTGCGCCGGAGGCTGGGGGAGACGACCGGATCATCGTCGATGCGGGCGATGCCGAGCGCTTGAGCACCCAGTTCGAGATGACCTGGCGCCGCAAGCCAAGGGAGGCCGAGCTTCAGGGGCTCATCGATTCGCTGGTGCACGAGGAGGTGCTGGTGCGCGAGGCGCGGGGGATGGGGCTCGACCGGGAGGACGGCGTGATCCGGAACCGCCTGGCGCAGAAGATGACCTTCCTGGCCACCTCGATCGCCCAGTCCGTTTCGCCGGATGAGGCGGAGCTTGTCGCGCATATGGAAGCGAATGCGGACAGGTTCGCGACCGCGCCGCGGCTGGCCTTCGAGCAGGTCCTGCTGCCGGCCGGCGCAGATCCTGCCGGGATCCTTGCCCAGCTCGAGGACGGGGGGGATCCGTTGACGCTCGGCGCACCGACCCTGTTGCCTGCCGCCATGCCGCTGGCGGGCGAAGCGGCCATTGACGGCACCTTTGGCAGGGGAGTTTTCGCGGCGCTCGCCGCTCAGGAGCTCGGGCAATGGGTGCCGGTCACGTCCGGTTACGGTCCGCATCTCGCGCGCGTGACGGCATTCGAGCCCGCAAGGCCGCCGGAAATCGACGCGGTTCGGGAGGCCGTCCTGATGGATTGGAAGCGGACACAGGCGGAGGCCCTGACGGCGGCGCAGATCGAAGCGTTGAAGGGGCAATACGAAATCAAATTGCCGAGCGCCGAAGAGATTGCCGGGTGGACGGTGCAATGAGGCCGCTCCTGCAGCTTGTCCTTGGCCTCGCCTTGCTGCTGGGAAGCCTCGGCAGCGCCTCGGGCCACGCGCTGGAGCCCGGCTATCTCGACCTGCGCCAGCTGACGCCGGAGAGCTGGCAGGTGTTCTGGCGCAAGCCCGATGTCAACGGCGCCCCAATGGCGATCGACGTGGAACTGCCCGAGCCGTGCAGCCCGCGCAGCGCGCCGGAGCCGAGCTTCGACGGCGCGGCCTGGATCACGGCCTGGGTCGCGACCTGCCCCGACGGGATCGCGGGCGGGACGATCTCCATCCCGGGCCTGAACGCGCAGCGCACGGATGTCCTGTTGCGCATCCACCCGCTGGAACAGGACCCGTCCACCATCCGGATGACGCCGGCGAAACCGGCCCATGAGCTTGTCCTCGATCTCTCGGGCGGGGCGGTCTTCGCCAGCTATCTTGGGCTCGGCTTCGAGCATATCCTCGAAGGCTGGGACCATCTGCTCTTCGTTTTCGCGCTGCTGGTGCTGATCCGGGACCCGTGGCGGCTCGTCGGGGCGATTACGGCCTTCACGATTGCCCATTCCATCACGCTGGCGCTGGCAGCCCTCGGGCATGTATCGGTCCCCGGGCCGCCTGTGGAGGCCTGTATCGCGCTGTCGATTGTCTTTCTCGCGGTGGAGATGCTCAAGCATGAGGACGGAAAGCAGCGCCTCTCGGAACGCTTCCCCTGGATCGTCTCCTTCAGCTTCGGGCTGCTGCACGGGCTGGGCTTTGCCGGGGCGCTGACCGAGATCGGCCTGCCACAGGGCGATATCCCGATGGCGCTCCTGGCCTTCAATGTCGGGGTCGAACTGGGCCAACTCGCCTTTGTTGCTGGCGTTTTGGCAGTCTTCCTGCTGCTGCGGGCGGTCATGCCCGCGCTGGCCCGTCAGGCGCGCCATGCCGGCTCGCCGGGGACGGCGGTCGTGGGCTACGCGATTGGCGGCGTTGCCATGTTCTGGCTGGTGGAACGGGTCATGGCCTTCTGAGGCCGGCCGGTTCCGGTCCCGTCGCCGCGCGGCTGCGCCATCGCGGCGACGGGTTTCTGCTCAGGCCGGCGTCTCCGTGGCGCCGGCCTTTCTCGTCGGACCCGGCGTGTCGTCGAACTGTGCGGACCATTTCTCCACCGAGAAAATGTCGAAATAGATGCTGAGCAGCGAGGGCAGCACGAGGGTCACGAGGATCATCGAGGCCATCAGCCCCGCCGCCGCCGCCACGACCAGCGGCTCCATCGTCTGCACATGCGGCGAGGTGTTGAAGATCAGCGGCAACAGCCCTGCCACCGTTGTCCCGGTGGAGAGCAGGATCGGGCGGAAGCGGGCGCGCACGGCGTCCAGCGCGGCCGCCACATGTTCCTCGCCGCGCAGATGGGTCTGAAAGAAGGTCAGGAAGAGGGTCGTGTTATTGACCACGATCCCGGCCAGCGAGGCGAAGCCGATGAAGCTCGGCATGGCAAGATCCAGCCCAAGCGCCCAGTGGCCGAGGATCGTGCCGATCAGCGCGAAGGGGATCGACAGCATCACCACCAGCGGCAGCGCGTAGTCGCGGAACTGGAAGGCCAGCACCATGTAGACGCCGACCAGACCGAGGATCAGCTTGGAGCCGATGGAGGATTGCGATTTCTGCAGCTCCTCCTTGGCCCCGCCGATGGAGATGGCGATGCCGGGACAGTCCCGCTCCAACCCCGGCGCGATCTCCGCGAGCACGTAGGCCGAGATCGCCGTGGAGGTGGTGGCCTGCCGGTCGATCTGGCCGAGGATATTGGCGACGATACGGCCGTCCTTGCGGGTGATCGTGGGGTAGGAGGCGGCGAGCTCGATATCGGTCACGGCGATCAGCGCGGCCTGTTTGTCATCGCCGAGCTGGACCTGCACGTTGACCGAAGAGGCGCCGGTATGGAACCTGTCCGTCTCCGCGCCCTGGAAGGCCTGCCGGAGCTGGCCAGAGAGCGATTGCGGCGTCAGCCCAACCGAATAGCCATATTCATTGAGCGTGAGTTTCACCTCCTGCCGGCTGCCATAGAAATCGGTTTAGGCCACCTTCACGTCAACCCTGTCGAGCAGCTGTGACAGGATTTCGGAGGTCGCGGCCTCGACCTCGCCGAGATCGCGACCCGCCACGTCGATATCGATATCATTGCCGCCCGGACCCATCTTGCTCTGGGCGAAGTTGATCTGCTGGAGATAGGGCAGGGGGCCGGCCTTCTCGCGCCAGACGCGCAGGATCTCGTCGGCGGTCACGTTCCGGTCCTCTGTTCCGAGCAGGTCGATGGTGATGGTCGCGCTGTTGGAACCATTGTCATTGACGCTGGAACTGGCGCCATAGCGCACGAACAGCCGCTCGACGAGCGGTGCGACGCCATTGGTGGCGGGTTTGTATCGCGCGTCCACCCGCTCCAGGGCCGCGAGGATCTGCTCGACAGTGTCGATGGTGCGTTCGTGCGCGATGCCGGCGGTCAACGCGATCTTCGCCTCGATCGTGTCGCCCTCGACCTGCGGGAAGCCCACGACCTTGATCTGCCCGGAGGCGACCAGCCCGATGGAAAGGACCAGCGCCCCGATCACGGAGCCGATGGTCAGGTACCGCACCTTTGCCAGAGCGGCGGCGGTCGGGATGACGACGCCCTCCTTGAAACGCTCCAGCAGCCGCGCGGCGGGGCGATGCTGGTGCTCGGCTGGGTCGGTATTGCCGGTATGGCTGAGATGGTGCGGCAGGATCAGGAAGCCTTCGGCAAGCGAGAGCCCGAGCGTCAGCAGCAAAACGATGGGGATGTATTTGAGCACCTCGCCCAGGTCGCCCTCGATGAACATCAGCGGGCCGAAGAGGCAGGCCGTGGTCAGGAAGGAAGACAGCACGCCGGGCATGATCTCCTGCGTTCCGCGCCAGGCGGCTTCCTTGCCGCTGACGCGCGTGCGCCACTTGTCGATGTTCTCGGCTATGACGATGGAATCGCCCATGATCAGGCCGACAGCCATCAGAAATGCGATCAGCGTGATCATGTTGATCGTCACCCCGAGAGTGTTCATCAGGAATAACCCGCCGAGGAAGGAGACGGGCAGGGCGGCGGAGTTCCAGAGCGCCTCCTTGAGGTTGAAGAACAGCCACATCACGCTGAAAACCAGCAATGGCCCCAGCCCGATATTGCCGATGATGAGCGAGAGGCGTTCCTCGATGATCTCGGTCATATTGTTGATGACGGTGATCTTGAACGGGTCCGGATAGGCCTCCCGCTCTTCTTCGAGGCTTTTCTCCACCTGTTCGAATATGCGGATGGAATCGCCGTCCGAGGCTTTCATGATCTGTAGCGTGGCGGTCTGTTCGCCATTGATGAAGCTCTGGGTGTTCTCGTCGCTGTCGACGATGCGCACGGTGGCGAGGTCGCGCAGCCGCACCATGCCGCCATTCTCGTTCTGCAGCACGATCAGGTCTTCGAGATCGGCCACGGAACGGCGCAGGTCGGAATAGCACAGCACGAGGCTTTTTTCGGTGGTCTCTACCTCGCCGAGCGGCTGCTGCAGCGAGCGCGCGCTGATCGCATTGACCACGTCCTGGCTCGACAGCCCGTAGCGGCGCAGCTCCTCGTCATCGAAGCTGACCCGCAGTTCGCGATCTGTCAGGCCCGAAACCGTCGCCTCGGTGACGCCGTTCACGGATTGCAGCTTGTTGGCCAGCTCGTAGGCATATTCCAGCAGGCCCTTCTTGCCGTCGATGCCGGAGACGGCGAGCATGGCGATCATCTCGGTTCGTCCGCCGCGCTCGATGGAGGGCGTCTCGGAATCGTCAGGGAAGTCGTTCACGCCGGAAACGGCAGAGGAGACGTCATTGTAGAACTGGATGATGTAGCCGCCGGTTTCCAGCTCGGCCGTTGCCGCGGCGCGGCCATCGACGGAAAGGCAATCGAGCTCCGCCAGCCCGTCCGTGCCCGAGATCGCGTCTTCGAGTCTTGTACAGATCTCTTCGTCCACATCGACGGCTGAAGCGCCGGGATAGGAGATGGAGACGAGCACCGTGGAGGCCGTGGTGTCAGGGAATGTCTCGCGTTCCAGAGTGCTGATGGTCGTGAGGCCGAGAATGCAGAACAGCACCATCAGCAGGTTGGCGGCGACGGGATGACGGACGAACCAGGCAATCATGTCACTTCGCCTGCGTGGAGGCGACAGAGGCGGTGATGGCGGTGATGATGGGAACGGCGACGGGGTCGAGCGCCATGCCGATCACCGGGGGGGCGGGCTCGCTCAGCACCAGCCGCTCGCCACCGTCGAGATCGTCGAAGATCAGCGCGTCCTCGCCGATGGAGGGGCCGAGCTCGACCGGCGCCTTTGCCAGCCGGTTTTCCGCATCGGCAAGATAGACGAAGGGCGCGCCATCGTCATCATGGCGCAGCGCGCTGCGCGGCACGGTGATCGCGTTCTCAATGGGTTGCGAGGCGAAGACCACCGAGACGAAGGCGCCGGAATCGAGCCGGGCGCGGTGCAACTCCGGCTGGCTGATCGTCGGCTTCTCGACGCGCACGACGATGCCCATCGTTGCCGTATCCGTGTCCAGCGTGCCGCGCATGCGCACCAGCTCGGACGGCCAGCTCAGGGAGCGGTCGCCCAGCGACACCCACAGCTCGGCCGACACCCCGGCTTCGGTCATGAAGGCCACCGCAGTGGCGGGGTCCACGCCCTCGCTGGGCGGGTTTATCCGGTCGCGCATGGCCATGAAGATCGGCATGAAGGCGGTCGGCTGGATTTCGGCGGTGACCTCGGAGGCGGAAATGTCGTCCAGGCCCAGCAGCGTGTCGCCGGTGCGGACGAACTGCCCCGCTTCCACGGTGATCTCCGAGACCCGGCCCTGGAACGGCGCGGTGATCGTCGCCTTCTCGATGGAACGTTCCGCCTCACGCAGTTCCGACTGGCGCACGGCCAAAGTCGCCTCAAGGCTCTCGATCTGGGCGGGGAAGAGCGCCAGCCTGTTCTCAAGGGTCAGCACCCAGTTGGACTGTGCCAGAAGTATCTTCTGGGCTTTGTCGAGCGCGGCCCGGGTCGAGGCGCCGCGCTCGACCAGCGAGGCGCCGCGGTACTACGCGTCCTGCGCGACCTCCCGCGTGCGCTCTTCCAGCGCCAGCGTCTTGCGGCTGTTCTCTTCCTGTCGCTGGAGTTCATGGATCTGCGCCATGATGGCGGAGATATTCGCCTGTGCCTTCTGTCTGGCCAGTTCGCAATCCGCAACATCGATCTCGAAGAGTACGGCGCCCGCTTCGACGATGCTGCCCTCGGCCCGCGCGCCAGGGATGTTGTCGACGCGCCCTTGCACCTCGGAGACCGCCGACCACTCCCGCACCGGGGCGACGCGGCCTTAGCCGGTGACGCTGACCGAAACGGGGCGCCGCGTGACATCCATGACTCGGACGACGAGGCGCCTTTCCTTCGGGCGGGAGACGTCCCGCGGCTGCTCCCGGGTCTTCCAGTTGAAGCCGAGCACGGCAAGGACCAGGGGCGGGAGAAACATAAGCGCTTTCAGGTTCATGAACGGAATTCGGAGTTCCTTGGACGGTTGGGTCTTGCACAGTGGGGATGTCGACCTGTTTGAAACAGGCCCGAGACAACGCCGGGTTTCTCGAGGATCAACGGCACGGGGGCGGGGTTCCGTCGCGCCGGGGTGCGTTCAATTCCGGACCTTGATCTGTCGCGCTCGGCCGGCGCAATGAACATGGTCGCCGCTCACAAGCGGCCATTTCCAGGAGGGGATGCCGAGCGCGGGGTGCAGGGTCGGCCGGTGGCCCGGCGGGGCCGATTGCACCCCGCCGGCGCTTCCGCCCGGCCGTCGGGGCGCTAGCCCTTCTCCGCCCGCGCGGCCCGCACCCGCTCGGCGACCCGATCCAGCGCGGTGACGAGAGCCTCGGTGCCACCGGACGCGCTGAAGACATCGAACATTTGCTCGTTCAGGCCGCCCGGGGTCGCATGGTCGCGCCGCAGGCCCGGATATCCCGGCGCGTCCAGGGCGGAGGCGGTCCGGGCCAGTCCGAGGAAGACCGCGTCGAGATAGCTCTTCGCATCCGGGCCGTCGATCCCGCTCCGGCCCATCCAGCCGGCAGCCGTGTCGAGGATGCCGAAATAGGTCGCCATCAACGCGCTGGCGATGGCGAAGGCGTCGAATTCCTCGATCGTATGGGCGGCGACCGTGGTGCCTAGTTGGCCAAAGAGGTGTTCGCCCAGCGGATCGGGCGGGTAGATCGCCGTGACGCCACCAAGGTCCGCGACCGAGGGCAGGGGGATCGCCCGGAAGATCCGAAGCTCCGTGTCGAACCAGTGCTCCAGCGTTTCGGCCTGGAGGGTGGCCATCAGGCTGCACACATGTTGCCCACTGCGGAACTGCAGCGGCGACAGGATGGCTTGCGCATCCTGCGGCCGAACGGCCAGGAACAGCAGGTCGCTCTCATCCACGATCTGCTGGTTGTCCTCGCAGATGCGCACCTTGTCGCTCGCCTTGGCAAGCCGCGCCGACACATCCCTGTTACGGGCCGATACCAGGATCTCCGACATCTCCGCCCCTGCGCGCAGAAGCCCCGTGACGATTGCTTCGGTGATCACACCGGCTCCGATGAATCCTGGTCGCATCCTGCCCTCCGTGTTCTTTGTGACAGGGACTCCCGTGCGGCAGGCGCGGGCCGGGGTCAAGGCCGATCCGGTCGGTTCGGAGCGACGCCAGAGACGCCGGGGCGAGGGCGTTCGACGCCCGTGGGACGGGGGAAACCCTGCCCCGAAAGCCTGTCAATGCCGCGATTTCCCGTTCTCTCGCGGGACTAAAGAGAGAAATTTGTCAAAATTGTTTCATATTCATTTCTGTGAAGCCGTCGACTAACCCCTTCCGCGTGCGTGAAACTTTTCGGCCCAACAACGGATGGTTGTGTTGAACTGATATGGCAGCGACATTAATGCACTTGAATACCAAAGAATTATGTGGAGTTTCCGGAGTGTGAAGCAGCCCCTCCAAGAGGATGGTGGGGTGCATTCCAAACATCCAAAGGGAGGATGATAACTTGTCAGAATTTATGAAGCCGCGTGTCTTCCTGGCCGGACTGGCCATCTCCATCGCCGCCACGCTGCCGGTTGCCGCCGCCGACATGACGCTTCGCGGGGCTAGCCTGTTCGACGACGATCACGCCTATACCAAGACGCTGCGGAAGTTCGGCGAGCTGGTGAACGAGTATTCGGGCCAGGAGATCGAGTTCGATCTGCGCCTGAACAGCGAGCTTGGCATCGAGCCCGACTACGTGAACTTCCTCACCCAGGGCGTCGCCATCGACTACGCGATCATCGCGCCGTCGAACCTTGCGCGCTTTGCCGACTCTCTGCCGCTGATGGACATGCCTTTTGCTTTCCGGGATCTCGATCACTGGAACACCGTGCTCTCCAGCGACGCATTTGCCCCGCTCGAAGAAGAGCTGCGGGAAAAGGCCGATCTGGTCATCGTCGGTTATGCCGGCGGCGGAACCCGGAACCTGATCTCCAACAAGAAGATCTCGAACATGGCCGAGCTTGAGGGCCACAAGATGCGCGTGATGGGGGCTCCGATCCAGGCGAAGGTCTTTGACGCGATCTCGGCCAGCCCTTCGGCCATCGCCTATTCCGAGGTCTACAACGCCATCCAGACCGGTGTTGTCGACGGGCTCGAGAACGAATCCGCCAGCCTTGCCCAGTACAAGTTCTACGAAGTGGCCCCGCATGTGACGCTGACCAAGCACTCGATCACCGTCCGTCCGATCGTCTTCTCCGGCAAATCCTTCGACAAGCTCTCGCCTGAGCTTCAGGAAGCCGTGCTGAAGGCCGGCAAGGAAGCCGGTGCCTTTGGTCGCGCTTTCGAGGCCAAGCAGGACGCCGAAAAACTGGCCGAAATGAAAGAGGCCGGCAACATCGAGGTGCATGAGTTCGAAGGCCGCGAGAAGCTGCTCGACCTCGTGATCCCGGTCCAGGACGCCTATGCCGCCGAACTGGGCGCCGAAGAGCTCCTGAACGCAGTCCGGTCCAAGTAAACCGCTCTGGACTTTCGCTCCGGGCTGCCCGATGGGTGGCCCGGAGCTGACATCCCCACGAAAAGTCAAAGAATGAAAATCATCGGACGGGCCCTCGAGCTCTTGAGCATGTTCCTTCGTGTCACGATTGGCGTGCTTGTCGGCCTGCTGACCATCCCGGTCGGGATGCAGGTCATCTCTCGTTACACAGGCTTCATTCCGGTCTATCTCTGGACCGAGGAATTGGCGACCTTCATCTTCGTCTGGATTGTCATGCTCGGCTCGATGCTTGCCGTCTACGATCGCACCCATTTCGACGTCCATGTCGCCCCCGAGGCCCTTACGCCGCTTGGTCGCCTGCTCCAGCAAGGCTTCGTCCATGTCGCCGTGACTGCCTTCGCGATCCTCTTCATCTGGTACGGTATCGGCTACACGGAATTCGGCTCGATCCAGCATTCGGTGATGCTGCGCATGAACATGGCGCTGACCTATGTGACCGTGCCCGTTGCCGGTGTCGGTTGGGCGCTCTTCTCGCTGCAGCACCTCGCAAAAGAAATCTCGATCTTCCGCCAACATCGCAGGAGCGCCCAATGATCGTCTCAACAGGCCTCGCCTGCGCCATCCTGGTCGGAGGGTTCCTTCTCCTTGTCATCCTGCGCGTTCCGGTGGCCTTCGCGCTCGGCATCGCCACCATACCCGTCGTGATGATGGACCTGCGGCTGACGCCCTTCCTCATCATGGACCGGATGTTCCAGTCCTATAACTCCTTCATCCTGCTGGCTGTCCCGTTCTTCCTGCTCGCCGCGAACCTGATGAATTCAGGCAAGATAACCGACAGGCTGATCGAGCTGGCGCGGGTGCTGACCGGCTGGCTGCCCGGAGGGCTCGGCCATGTGAACGTTGCCGTCTCGATGCTCTTCGCGGGGATCTCCGGCTCCTCTACCGCCGATGCCGCCGGTTGCGGCAAGATCCTGATCCCGGCGATGACCAAACAGGGTTATGACGCGCGCTTCTCGGTCGCGATCACTGCCTGTTCCTCGGTGATGGGCGTGATCATCCCACCCTCGATCCTGATGATCGTCTGGGGCGGCGTGATGTCGATCTCTGTCGGCGCACTGTTTTTGGCGGGGGCCATTCCCGGCATGATGATCGCCGGCGCGCTGATGGCGACGGTCTATGGCTATGCCAAGGTCTACGATTACCCGACCGCCGGCCGGCCGACGCTGTGTGACTTCTGGAATGCCTTCAAGGGGGCAGGGCTCGCGGTGCTGACCCCGGTCTTCGTGATCGGCGGTATTGTCGGCGGCATCGTGACGCCGACCGAAAGCGCCATCATCGCGGCGGGCTATTCGCTGTTTCTCGGCATGGTCGTCTATCGCACGATCACGGTGAAGGATTTCGGCCATGTGCTCTATGACACTGGCCGCTTCGCCTCGATCTCGCTCTTCGCCATCGGCACCGCCTCGATCTTCGGCTGGCTGCTGGCCTTCTACGACGTGCCGCGGCTGATCGTGGATGCGCTGACCGGCCTCAATGTCGGCCCCTTCACCACCGGGCTCTTCATCGCCGCGCTCTTCCTCTTCTTCGGCCTGTTCATCGACGCCATCCCGACGATCATCATCCTCGGCACGGTGCTCTACCCGGTGGCCTCGGCGGCGGAGATCCACCCCGTCTCCTTCGCAATCATCGGCATCGTCTCGCTGGCCTTCGGCCTGGTGACACCGCCCTACGGGCTCTGCCTGCTGATCTCGGCGGCGATCGCGGATCTGAATGTCGTGCAGGTCCTGCGGGACGTGGTGATCATCCTGATACCGATGCTCATGATCCTGTTGCTGCTGATCGCCTTCCCCGAGATCGCGCTCTGGCTGCCGACGAAGCTGATGCCGCAATCGGTGCAATAACCGTCCCCGGCGCTGGCCGGGACGACGGATGGAAATGTGAAATGACAGCGAGGCCGGCACATCGCCGAGCCTCGCTGTCGGGTTGAATGAGGTACCAAACATGAACGGATTTTTCGGAAAGACCGACCTGAAGACCAGTCCCATCGTCTATGGCTGCATGGGCGGGGCGGGCGCCTTCGGGTCTCAGGAAGAGCAGGATTCCATCGAGGCGCTGCGGGAAGCTTTCGATGTCGGGATCAACTTCTTCGACACCGCCGAGATGTATGGCAATGGCTATTCCGAGCAACTTCTGGGGCGCGCGCTGGGCGACAAGCGTTCCGAGATGGTCATCTCCTCCAAGGTCGCGGACCAGAACATGGCGCCCGACGACCTGATTGAGGCCTGCGAGCGCAGCCTGAAGAACCTGGGCACCGATTACATCGATCTCTACATGCTGCACTGGCCGAACCGGGAGATCCCGCTGGCCGAGAGCATCGGCGCGCTGAAGACGCTGAAGGAGGCGGGCAAGATCCGCTGGTATGGCGTGTCGAATTTCGGCATCGGCGATCTAGGCGACGCGCTGGAGCTTGGCGAGATCTCCGTCGACCAGCTTCCCTATCACCTCTTCTACCGCGCGATCGAATTCGAGGTGCAGCCGAAATGCGAGGCCGCCGGCGTGCCGATCATGTGCTATTCCTCGCTGATGCAGGGGCTTCTGGCCGGCAAATACCGTTCGCTGGACGATTTCCCGGTCAACCGCGCCCGGACCCGGATGTTCGACCATCGCAAATGGGCCGAGGTCGTCCATACGGAAACCGGCGCGGAGGAGGCGGGGCAGGCGCTGCTCGACGCCCTGTGGACGCTCACCGAAGAGACCGGGCTTGCGATGGAAGAGCTTGCGATCGGCTGGCTGAAGAGCCGTCCCTCCGTTGGCGGTGTCATCGTCGGCACACGGAATGGCGACCAGAGCCGGGGGCTGAGGAAGCTGCTGGATGTGGAGCTTGATGCCTCCGTGCTGCAGGCGCTGGACGATGCGTCACGCCCGCTCAAGGCCGCGCTCGGCTCCGATATCGACATGTGGGGCAAGGGCCGCACCCGCTGACGCGAACCGACCGGGAGGGCAGGGCGAGACCTTGCCCCCTTTGCCCGGTCCTTTCGTGGAGCAACCGACTACACCCGCCGCGGGGCTGACTTGCCGAAGCGCAAGTCCAGCTTCCCGGCCGGGCGGGCCACGGCACAGGCGCCACAGAGGATGCAGTCGGGATGCTCGGTCCGGCCGTCCTGCGCCATGGCGGCCAGCGGAAGACCTATCGGGCAGGCCCGCTCGCACCCCCCCCGCAGTCCCGGCAGGGCTCGGGTCCGATGACCAGCCGCAGGGCGCGAGCGTTCCGCAGGTTCGACGCTTTGCGGCCAAGCACCATGAACGACGCCATCCAACAGAACGTGTGACAGAAAGCTCGCAAACGACCGGGCCAGGCCCGCTCCAGGCATACGGTCGAGGCGATCCTCGAAGCCGGTTTCAGCATCGGCTCCTTCTACCAGTAGTTCGGCAACAAGGAGTCGCTGGTCCGCGCCATCCACGAGCGGTACCAGCCCGGATTCGCACAGCAATGAGCGGTGAATTCGACGAGGCCGGTGATATGTCGGGCTATGCCGATCTCCGGCGCCTGATTGCCGCCGTGGTCCAGGGCGCATGGCGTGGAACCACAGCTTCAAGCAAGGTTCGAGAGCCTTCGGCAGGACGAAACCTTCCCTGCCGAGCTGGGCAATGGCGAGCCTGGCCTGATCGCCGGAAAATTCGAAACGTTTCTGCAGGAGAGTGTCGATGGCGGTGTCGAGGAGTCCCGCCTCTCGGCCCGGGGGTTGGTGACCACTGTTCACGCCCTGCTCCAGGGAATCGAACAGGACGATATGCCCTGCAATGCCGGGCGCATCGTCGCCGAGATCAGCCATGTCGTGTTCGGCTAAGTCGTCGCGCCGCGGCCAACGGCGCCGGGCGGACGGGTTGGCACGCGGGCCGATAGAGGCCGCCCGGGCCGACCGCGCTCAGGGTAGCTGCCGGTGCGCCGTGTCTTCCCCGGATCGGTCCAGCGTTTCCTGCACCTCAAGGCTTCGCAACCCGTACCATGTCCGTCATCAAATGAAGTGGTCCACTTGAGCTGATCGTGAAGAGAGGATCTGGCTCATCAATCTCAATGCTACGCTGCGCGCCCGAGGTTGAGCAAGCGGCGCTGTTTCAGGGTTCGGTCTTTTATCTTCCTCCTTTCGCTGAGAATTGCGTGGTGCCGTCCGAAGTAGACATCGGCAGGCGTCAGGTTTCCGAGGCTCTCGTGGTAGCGACAATGGTTGTATTGCTCGACGAAGGTTTCGACCGCTTCCTCAAGCGCTCCGGGTAGGTAGTAGTTCTCCAGCAGGATGCGGTTCTTGAGCGTTTGGTGCCATCGCTCGATCTTTCTCTGGGTCTGTGGATGGTTTGGAGCGCCACGTACATGTTCCATTTCCTGTGCGTCGAGCCACTTCGCCAAGTCGTGCGAGACGTAGCTGGAACCATTGTCACTCAAGAGCCGTGGCTTGTGTCGGACGTTGACCGAAGAGCAACCTGACGCCTCCATAGCCAACTCAAGCGTGTCGGTGACATCCCCCGCCTTCATCGTCGTACAGAGCTTCCACGCCACGATGTAACGGCTGTAGTCGTTAAGGATCGTGGAGAGATAGTACCAGCCCCAACCAATGATCTTCAGGTAGGTGAAGTCGGTCTGCCAGAGCCGGTTCGGCCGCACCGTCTTGTCATGGAACTCATCGCTGGCCTTGATCACGTTGAAGGCCGGGCCGGTGATCAGGTCGTGGGCCTTCAGGATGCGATAGACGGTAGGCTCGGACACGAAGTATTTCCGCGTATCGGTGAACCGGAAGGCCAGCTCTCGAGGTGACAGCTCCGGCTCACCGCGCAGACCTTCAAGGACAATGCGGATCTTCTCTTCAGACAAATGGTGCTTCCGCGTTTTGCGACGGATGTCTTTGACGACCTGTTCAGCCGTCGGTTTCGTTGTTCCGCCTGTCGGGGAAATGATCCACTGGATCATTTCCTGATCCTCCGCGCTTCCTTCTCATCTTCACTCCTTGACGGTTCAGATGAGCCAGAAATCCTCCGTTACGCAAATCCCTCAATCGGGCCCACAAGCGCTGATGCCGAACAGTGCTCTTCGACGATATCGGCATGGAAAAGGCCGGATGGGACAGCACCCTCGCCTATTCCCAGTCCAAGACCGCCAATGCGCTCTTCGCGGTTGCGCTCAACGAGCGCCTCGGGCACCGCCGGGTCGAGGGTTTCTCCGTGCATTCCGGCGGGATCGATTCCGGTCTCTCGCGGAACCTCCCCGCCGCCGCCGCGCTGAAGGACCAGATCGAGAATAGCGGGATGATTTCGGCCAAATCTATCGAAGCGGGGGCATCCACCCAATGCTATGCGGCCACGGCGCCCGAAATTGCCGGCCAGGGCGGCCGCTACCTGGCCGATTGTACCATCGCACCGATTGGCGAGACCGGGCAGTAAGGCGACAGTCTTGTCTGGCCCCACGCGCTCGACCGCCGATCCGCAGACCGGTTCTGGACCCTCTCCGAGGAGATGGTCGGCCAAGCCTTCACCCTCTGACGCGGAGCCAGATCCATGCCCCTTGTCAGGGAGCGGGCCCGCATCCTACCCGGCCTCTTCGTGCCGCGACGGCGACACTTCGACCCGCGTCAGGCCAGTCCCGCGCCGGACAGGGATCGCTCTGGCAAGACATTCGTGCTGACCGGCGGAACCGATGGCATCTTGCGCGACGCTGCTTCGCGAAGTGAGAGACAGCAGAGGCCCCGGCTCGGCCCGTTCCTGCTCACGCAGCGTTTGCTCAAACGCATCGAGGCCTCGTCGTCGGCACGGATCGTCAAGCTGACGTCGAACACCGCTTTCATTGATCGGCTCGATCTCGATGCCATCCGGTCGCGGCCCGATTTCTCAACGGCGCCAAGCTACGTGGAAGCCGAACGGTCGATGAACATGGCACCGATCGGCCTTTCCCAGAAGCTGGCGAGCACGGGTGTCACGGTGAACTGTCTCCAATCCGGAAATATGTTCACCAACTTCCTGCGCCACCCGATCGGAGCGCAAATGGTCATGGGCCATGTCGTGCGGCCATGGTCTCGCCGACGGAAGTCGGGGCCAACCGGGGGGAGAGCGGTTGGCCGTTTCGTCGGATGTCGACGGGGTCACGGGCCGCGACGTGAAGGAGGACAGGATCTGCCCCCCGCATCCGGAAGCCGCGAACGCCGCCAGGCATGCGCGGTTCGCACAGATCACCGAGCAGGCGCTCGCAGGCTGGCTGAAAAAGAGGTTCCCCCGCGCCGAAGACGCGGGGGGCTGATCCGAACGGCTCGGCCTTGGTCCGTGTCGTTACTTCGGCATTTCGTCATATTCGATGACAAAGCCCATATTGTAGCCCGACGGCATGCCGCGCTCGCCATATTGGGCAACGGTGTCCCAATAGTCGCCCCAGGTGGACACGGGGACGTTCAACTCGCCGAAGCCCATGACATTCTGCCGGCCGGCGCCGTTCGGCTGCGTGTTGTTGCGCGGATCGCGGTCGATGACGCCATCGTCGAGGTTCTGCGCCCAGTTGGCGTAGCTCCATTCCTCGCCCGAGAGCCAGGTCCAGCCATCGAAGGAATCCTCGGTGTCGGAAACCCGCACGCCGCCAAGGAACGGGCCGATCTTGATGCGGTAATGGCTGTCCGGCGTGTAATCATCCGGGAACTCCCAGAAATACCTGTCGTCATCGACGAGGCCGAAGACGAAGGCATTCTCTTCCGGCGTGGTCAGCGAGGCGAGATAGCCGCCTTCGCTTTTGGCCAGGATCGCCGCCTGAACCCAGCTGACATTCATGCTCTCGACCAGCACGACCTCATAGTAGTTGGTGTCTCCGTCGGGCCGGTCGAAGCTCCGGATCGCCTCGCGGGTAAGGACGACATCCTCCGGCAGCGCGTCGAAGCTCTCGAAGATCGGGTAGGAGACCGAGAAAGTGGCCGGGCCGACGACGATCTCTTCCATCGTGACCTCGCCCTGCTGCGGCGGCGGACCGGATTGCGCACCCGGCTTGGGGCCGCCTTGCGGGAACATGCCGGTCTCGGGGGCGTCGCTGAGATCATAGAACCCTTCGGCGGGCGTGTATTCCTGCGAGGCGGCCTCGATGGCGGCGGTCGCGGCCACGGACGCCGTGGTGACGGCGAGGGCGATCAGGAGGTGCTTGCGGGTCATTTTCGGTTGCCTTTCGGTCTGGGGATATTGGCGGTTTCGGGCCTTCGGGGGCATTGGCTAGTCACCCCGGATCTCGATTGCGCGGGCCTGGAGGCGGGAGAGGATGGCGCCTTCGTCTGCGGACACCCCGTCGGCGAGCAGGTTCGTGGCCTCGCGCGGGTCGGCTGCGATGTCGTAGAGTTCGAACACCGTGCCCTCCAGCGCGACGAGCTTGTAGTCACCCTCGCGCAGAGCCCATCCGAAGACATCGCTCGGCTTGGACTCCGACCGGTCCCCCTGGAAATGCTCGACATAGATATAGTCACGCGTGCCCGTGCCGCCGGAGAGCAGCGGGCGGAAATCATGGCTGTCCGGGCGCTCCACCTCGACCCCGGCATAGCCCGCGACGGTGGAGAAGAAATCGGTGGTGCCGACGAAACCGTCGCTCTTGCCCGGCGCGATGCCCGGCCCGGTAACGATGAAGGGCACATGGGTGCCGCCCTCGTAGATCGTCCCCTTGGCGGCGTGATCGCCATAGAAGCCACGGGTGACCTGGTTGGGCGAGCCATTGTCGCCGATAAACATGACGATCGTGTCCTCGCGGACATCCGGGTCCATGCTTTCCAGAAGCCGGCCGATCTCGCTGTCCAGCGCCTCCAGCATCGCCTGGTAATAGGTGAGCTGGTCGGCCTTGATCGAGGTCTCGTCTGTGGGCAACTCGCCAAAGCCGTGCAGGTCCTGCGGCGGCAGGTGGAAGGGGGTGTGCGGCGCGTTATAGGCCAGCCAGAGGAACCACGGGTTGTCCTGCTCCCCGATCCAGCCAAGCGCTGCGTTGGTGATCGCGGTTGTGGAATATTCCTCGACCGGCATCTCGGCGCCGCCGGTCACGGCAGCCCATTCGAAATAGTCGCGTACACCGCCCTTGAACATGCCCCAATAGTCGGAGACGCCCATCCGGGCGGGCTGGTCCAGGGGATCGTCGGCCCCGGCAAGGTGCCACTTTCCGAGCAGGTTGGCGGCGTAGTCGCTGCGGTCAAGCGCGTCGAACAGGCTCTCGGCCTCGGCCGAGAGGCCATTGCGGCCCTCGCGCGGGATCGCGGCGCCAACGCCGGTACGCAGCCCGTACTGGCCGGTCATGATCGTGGCGCGCGTGGGCGAGCAGACCGGGGCGGAATAGGCATTCATGAAGACCAGCCCGTCGGCGCACATCGCCTCGACCGTCGGCATCGGCGCCTGCTGGTCGCCGAGCGAATAGCAATTGGAGGCGTCGAGCCCCATGTCGTCGGCGATGATGAGGAGGATGTTGGGACTGTCGGCCGCCTGCGCCAGCGCCGGTAGCGCGGCGAGGCAGGAGCTTGCAAGAAGGGATCGAATACTCATGATGGACTCCCGGAAGGTTCAGTTTCGGACGACCCAGCGGTGCAAGGCGGGGTCGGTTTGGGCGCAATCGGACAGCACGAGGTCGCGAGACATGAAGGGGCCGGCCGAGCGGCTCGCGGCGCCGGCGGCAAGGCAGAGCGCCGGCGCGCCGACAGGCGACAGCGCCCCGGAGCGCGCATCATGGGCAAAGCGCTGCGCGGGATTCCCGGCATCGCAGGCGACCAGTCCGAATGCGGTCGGCTTTCCATCGGGGCGGCGGGTTGCGCAATAGTCGGGATAGGCGACCGAGCGGATCGCGCCGGTCCCGGGCTCGAAGGCGAACTGCACATCGCCCCCCTGCGGCTTGCAGGAATGCACCTGCAGGTTGCTCGCGAAACCCCGCCCGAGCGTGTCGATGCACCAGCCCAGCCCGTCCTTCTCGTCGAGGTTTTCGGCAAGGTGAATGACTGGCGCGGGCGTTTGCAGGCCCGGCAATTGCGCGTCCTGCGGCACCGCGCGGCCCGGCGCGGCGGCCAGCGCCAGGCAGAGCGCGACGCGCGCCGGCAATGCGAGTGATGGCAGCAACCTGTCGCGGGCGATCATTCCTGGTGCCTCCGGGCTCGAAATTCGGTCCCTGGCTTCCTGCGATACGGGTGACGCGAGGGCCAGAAAGGCTTTGTCGCGCTTTGTCTCAATTGGGCCGCCTGATACATCTTGCGACAAACTTGCCTCCAGCCGACCCGCTGGCCGGCTGGTTTTCCGCCCGGGGGGCGCATAGTCTGCCGGCGACAGAAAGCGGAAGCCGATGGACACTCTCCCCCAGCAGATCCTGATCGTGGACGATGCGCGCGACATCCGCGAACCGCTCGGCCAGTACATGCGCAAGCAGGGATTCCGCACACGGCTGGCCGCGGATGCGGCGCAGGCGCGGCAGGCGCTGGCGGAAGGCGGGATCGACCTGGTGATCCTCGACCTGATGATGCCCGGCGAGGACGGGTTGAGCCTGTGTCGCTGGATGGTCGCCAATACCGACATCCCGGTCATCATGCTGACGGCGATGGCCGGCGAAACCGACCGGATCGTCGGGCTGGAGCTGGGGGCGGATGATTACGTGGTCAAACCCTTCAACCCGCGCGAGCTGCTGGCACGGGTCAGGGCGGTGCTGCGGCGGCGGCCGGACCCACAGCCCGCCACGCCGGACAGGCCCCGGATCTTCGGCCCCTGGTTGCATGATCCGGCAACCCACAGGATCTGTCGGGAGGGAGCGGCGCCGGTCACCCTGACCACGGGCGAGAACCGCCTCCTGGCCGTGCTGCTCGAACAGCCGGGGCAGGTCCTCAGCCGCACCTATCTGCTCGAACGCGTCATGGGGCGCGAGGAGAAGGCCTTCGACCGCGCGATCGACAACCATATCAGCCGCCTGCGCAAGAAGATCGAGAGCGACCCGTCCGCGCCGAGCCTGCTGGTAACCGAGCGGGGCGGCGGCTACCGGCTGGTGGCCGAGGTGCGCGAGGCCGGCGATTCATGAAGTTTCGGGATCGCCTGCCGGGCCAGTTGGCAGGCCAGCTCATGGCGCTGCTGATCGGTGCGCTCCTGTTGGCCTTTCTGCTCTCCGCCGGCCTGATCGTCATTGCGCAGAACCGCGCTGGCGACAGGGCGCGCAGCTCTGTGGCGGCCGACCGGGCGATCGAACTGCTGGTCGCGCTCGACGCCATCGCCCCGGAGGGGCAGGCGGATTTCACGAAGGCAGCCTCGACCCGGACCACGCGGATCAGGGTCTCCGAAACACCCGCCGTGCGGATCACTGCTGAGAACGAGCGATCGCGCGAACTGGCCGCGCTGGTCGCCGCGCAGACGGAGCGGGACGCCCATGTCTCGATCCTGTCCCGGGTCGAGACCGCGGCCACCGACGATCCGCGCAATGCCGGGCGCAATCGCGAGGTGATCGCGATCTCGCTGCCGCTGGCGTCGGGTGCGGGCTGGATGAATTTCACCACCCAGGAGCCGCTGACCTTGCACACCTCCGCCGACCAGCGCTTCCTCCTGATGTCGCTGGGGCTCATGTCGCTTGCGGTCGCGGCCGGGGTCTGGATCTTCGTGCGCCGGCTGACCCGTCCGCTGACACAGCTCGCCGAGGCCGCTCAGCGCGCCGCCCGCGGCGATCATTCCGCCCGCGTTTCCGAGCTCGGCCCGGCGGAGCTGCGCAAGGCCTCGCTCGCCTTCAACGGGATGCAGGCCGAGATTGCGCGGTTCGACAGCGAACGCATCCGCACCATTGCCGCTGTCGGCCATGACCTTCGCACCCCGATGACAAGCCTGCGCATCCGCGCCGAGATGATCGAGGATGACGATCTGCGCGAGCCGATGATCGCCACGCTCGACGAGATGGCCGCGATGGCCGAGGGGCTGGTCACATATGCGCGCGACGGGCTGGAGGAGACACGGGTTCCGGAACTGGATCTCGCGGAGCTGCTGGAAACGCTCTGCCGGGACCGCGGCGTGGCCTTCCGCGCGGCGGCGCGCCCGCAGATCGAAGCTGGTCCTGTCAGCCTTGGCCGCGCGGTCGGAAACCTGATCGACAATGCGCAGCGCTATGGCGGCGATGGCGCGGTCGAGGTCAGCCTGGTGCGGGAAGGTCGGGAGATCCTGATCGCCGTTGCCGACCAGGGACCGGGCATCGACGCGGCCCTGATGCCGGTGATTTTCGACCCGTTCACGCGCGGCGACAGCAGCCGGAACGCCGATACGGGTGGCGCCGGGCTCGGCCTTTCCATTGCCCGCCGCATCGCGCGCGCGCATGGCGGCGACCTGGTCCTGGCGAACCGAACGCCGCACGGGCTTGTTGCAACACTTCGCCTGCCTGTGTGAAGCCCGCCCCGGGATGATTGGCGAAGCGTCGGCGGGGCAATGCGCGCGGGCGCGCCACCGGCCAGGTCTCGGGCAGCAGACAGAAGCGCCTGGCCAACCTTCGCACGTCCGGCAGGCAACCAAAATCACACCGTTCGACAGGCCCGGCACTGCGCCGAAGCCGGAGAGAGCCTCCCGAGGGGGCTGACGCGATGCGGGGGCTTGCCAAGGGCGGCATGACCATGATCTGCCTGTCCGGCAAGATGGGCTTCGCCCGGCAGGTGGACGACCGCGTGATCGTCATCTCCGATGACAAGACCGGCGGGCAGGCACCGCCGGACCCGGTCTTCGACATTTCGCAACATGAGCGCGGGAATGCGTTCCCCGGCCAGATATTGGGACTTTGAGAGCATGACTGAAACCGAAAGCCAGCAGTCCACGCATGACGCGGAGGCCGATGCGCGCAATGACCATATCCTGATCCATGTGAACGGGAAGCTGATGCCGAAGGCGGAAGCCGTGGTCTCGGTCTATGACAGTGGTTTCATGCTGGGCGACGGCATGTGGGAGGGGATGCGGCTCCATGATGGCGAATGGGCGTTTTTCGACGACCACATGGACCGGCTCTTCAACTCTCTCAAGGCGGTCTCGCTCGATTGCGGGCAGACGCCGGACAGCATCCGCGCGATCCTCGACGAGACAGCGGCGGCCAATGGCATGCAAACGGATGCCCATTGCCGCCTCATGATCACGCGCGGTCGCAAGGCCAAGCCGTTCCAGCATCCGGGCCTGTCGCGCTCGGGGCCGACCATCGTTGCCATTCTCGAACATTCCAGGCCCGCCGAGGGCCTGCAGGCGCGCGGCATCCGGCTGGCGACCGTTCCGCAGGTGCGCGGTTTGCCGATGAGCCAGGACGCCAAGTTCAACAGCCATTCCAAGCTCAATTGCGTCATCGCCTGCCTGCAGGCGGAGCAGGCCGGCGCGGATGAAGGGCTGATGCTGGATCCGCATGGCTTCGTGAACACCACCAATGCCTGCAATTTCTTCATCGTGCGGCGCGGCGCGGTTTGGACCTCGACCGGGGATTACTGCATGAACGGCGTCACGCGGCAGAAGGTGATCGACCTGTGCCGCGCCAATGACATCCCGGTCTTCGAGAAGAACTACTCGCTTTACGAAGCCTACGGCGCCGACGAAGCCTTCCTGACCGGCACGTTCGGGGCGCAGACCCCGGTCGCCGAGATTGACGGCAAGCCGATCGGGGACGGGCAGGGCGCCGGGCCGATGACCCGTCGCCTTCGGCAACTCTATGGCGCCTTGATCGCCCGCGATGTGGCGGACCGGAAGCGCCGCCGGGCCTGAGCAGCCGCGATGCCGGACCGCGCCGTGTTGGCGCGGGTGTGGCGGCGGTCTGATGCGGGGCGCGCGCGGAACAGGCGGCCGGCCCGCCCGGTTCAGCGGTTGGTGCAGCCTTTCTGGAAGCCGTTGTCGCAATGCGCCTTCAGCCGTTCCGTGTCCGCGTCGGTCCAGGGGTCGGGGGCCGTCACCTGCACCCAGGGGCCGATATAGTCCTGGGCGTAATAGCCATGGCCGAAGCCGGCCGGAGCGGATGTCGCCATCGCCATGTCCAGCGCAAGCTGGAACTGGGTCACGATCGGCATGAAGCTGAGATGGGAGGACACCCCGTCGCCCGGCGGCTCGCGCATCCATTCTGGCCGACGCCAGATCGAGAGCGGCTCGTAGAACACGATCGGGTCGCTTGGATATTGCAGGAACATGATCCGCATGTCGCCCCAGGGTGCAGCGCCGTCCGACCCGTCATCGCCTCGCGCCGCATAGCGGATGAAGGATCCGTCGCCGATGTCCGGGGCGACCCAGGGGCTGTCCGCCTTTCTGGCTCGCTGGACGCGGTTCCAGAAGTCCGACGGGAAGGGCGGGCCCGCCCAGAAGGCGCCGTCGATGGGATCGTCGATCAGCCGGAACAGGTTGGTGCCATACATCGAGGACCATGCCCCCAGGCTGAGCCCATGCACATAGAGGCGCGGGCGGGTCTCCCTGGGCAGGGTTTTCCAGTAGTCGTGGATCACCGCCAGCGTGGCCGTGGCCTGTTGCAGCCCGGTCTCGGTCTCGAAGATCAGCGCAAAGGGCGATTGCAGGTAGGAATACTGCACCGACACCGTCGCGATATCGCCGTCATGCATGTATTCGAGCGGATCTGCCGATCCGGGATCCATCCAGCCGGTTCCGGTCGGGCTGACCACCACGAGGATCTTGCGCTCGAAGGCGTTGAGCCGCAGCAATTCGGCAAGCGCAAGGTCGGCCCGCTGTTCGGGCGTTTCCCCGTTTGCGCGCCCGATATAGACGCGGATCGGATCCCGCGCCGACCGGCCGGTGAAGGCCGAGATCGCCGCGGCATCCGGCCCGGAGGTGACGAAATCGCGCCCGGGCTGGCCCATCGCGGCCCAGTCGACGAGGGAGTCCGGGCTGCCGGTGAAGCGGGCCTCCTGTGGTGCGGGCGGGGCGTCGCCGAACAGCTTCTGGGTCGACTCGAAGGTCTCGTCGATGAGGCGGACCGTTGCGTCGAGCAGGCCGTCCCGGGTCAGGACGAAAAGTATCGTGGCGACGATCAGGACACCGAAGACATTCGCCCTGCGCCGGGGGATGAAACGGTCCAGCCATGACCGGATCCAGCGGAAAGAGGCGGCAATCCCGAGGCCGATGGCAAAGAGAAGCGCGAAGACCACGATGACGATGGCAATCGACGTCAGGATCTGGGTGCTGGCGTCTTCTTCCACCCCCATCTGGATCCGCAGGTCGCTCTGCCAGACAAAGGAAGACCGGAAGGCGACTGCCACGGACAGCGCCACCGAGAGCCCCGCCGCGAGCAGCACGAGCCGGCGCAGGCGTCCCTGCAGCACCGGCATCTCGGCTGCGTGCCAAAGCGCCTCGATGATCCGCCCCGACAGGTAGCCAAGCGCCAACACCACGCCGCCGAGGAGGCCCTGCGTGATCGGTCCGCGCGGGATGAGCGAGGGGGTGAAGGAGGCCGAGAGAAAGAGCAGGCCGAGAAAGAGGCTGAAAGGGGAAACCCAAATCTTGTAGAAGCGCATGTCTGCCTGGCCCTTGCTGAATCCGCATTTCGGTCCTGAAGGTAGTTGGGAGACAGCCCGAGGGATAGTGCGTTTGACGCCGCTTGCCCGTGGTTCCCCCGACGGGATGGCCGGGGGAACACACGGCCAGAGGAGACGACATGCCCGCCGCCCCGCCGGGCCGCGAATACCCTTCCCGGTCGCGCTTCGGGATCAGCGGGAATATGCGCGCAGATCCGCCAGTTGCCGGAGGATGTCGATATAGGTTGCGACACCCTGGGCGCCCGTCACCAGGTGTTTGCCATCAAAGATGATCGACGGGACCGAGCTGATGCCCATCTGCTGCCAGCGCTGCTGTTCGACCCGCAGCTCGGAGGCAAAGCGCTGGTCCTGCAACACGCGCAGGGCCTCGGCGCGATCCAGCCCGATCTCGCCTGCAATCGCGGCGAGCACGTCACTGTCGGACAGGTTGCGGCCATCGGTGAAATGGGCGGCGAACAGCGCCATCTTCAGGTCGTGCATCCGCCCCTGTCCGTTTGCCCAATGCAGGAGCTGGTGCGTGTTGAAGGTGTTGTGCATGCGGCTTGCGTCCGAAAACCGGAAGGAGAAGCCGATCTCGTCACCAAGCTTCGTCATCTGGACCCGGCTTGCGGCGGATTGCTCCGGCGTGGTGCCGTATTTCTCGGCCACATGTTCGCGCAGGTTCTGGCCCTCGGGTGGCATCTGCGGGTTCAGCTCGAACGGGTGCCAGTGGATTTCATGCGCCGTGCCCGTGGCCTCCAGCGCCTTTGCCAGCTGGCCGTAGCCGATGATGCACCAGGGGCACATCACGTCCGAGACAATGTCGATGCGCAGCTCTGTCGATTGCGTGGTCATGAGAACATCTCCGGTTCGGATGCGGGCGACTGTCGGATACGGGGCCGACAGGTCGCAACAAGATGGGCGAAACGTGCAAGCAGAAGCGGTGCGACTGTCCGGAAGCTGTCCGGACCATGCACGGTCGCGCTGTTTTCAAATACAGGACCAGTTCCGGCATGGCGAGCGCGATGCCCGGATGTCTCGTGTGCCCGGGGTCAGGGGCACGGGAAAGGGCCAGCCTGATGATCGGCCCGCCGTCCTTTCAATCGGCGACGTGCAGCCACGGCCCCGGGGGACCGTGGCGCCTCGTTTCGCGCGGGGATCAGCCGGCCTTTTGCAGCTCGGCCTTCTTCTCCCATGCGAATTTCTGGAACACCGGGTCGACCGGGGTGTTCGCGAAGTGGTTGGTGTAGTTGGACATTACCTTCTGAGAGACGCCGAGGATGACCTCGAGGATGTTGCGCTCCGCGAAACCGGCATCGAGGAAGGCCTGCACCTCCGCCTCCTCCAGCGCGCCACGGTTGCGCACAACGCTCAATGTGAAGTCGCGCAGCGCTTCCAGCTTTGCCGTCGGCAGCGGGGTCTCGTCGCGCAGCGCATCGGTGATCGCGTCATCGACCTTCATCATCTTTGCGATGCCGGTATGGGCCGGCACACAGTAATGGCAGTTCTGTTCGACGTTCACGGCCTGCCAGACGACCGTCTTTTCCTCATCCGTGAGGCTCGTCTTCAGGAATTGCTGATGCGCGAAAGTATAGGCTTCGAGCAGGCCGGGCGCTTCGGCCATGACGGCATAGAGGCCCGGGATACGGCCATTCTGCTGCTTCGCCGTTTCCAGTCGGGCGCGGATCTCTTCGGGGGCGGTTGTCTCGTCGTGCATCGTGAAGGCGGTCATGGGTCACTCCTGGAGGTTGACTGCATCGATCTGGTGGCGGGCAGGCCGTTGGTGCGGCTGTCCGAAGCCCCGCTCGCCGGGACCGGCAGCGGCACCTGCACTGCCCTGTTGCCTGCAGATAGGAGCGTTTGAGCGATCACTCAATGGGTAATTTGAGCAATCACTCAAAAACTGCGCACCGCCCCCTTATGAGGGAGACAAGTTTGCCGGGCATCCCTATGTTGAGGCCGAAATGACACGCGCTGCGCCTTATAATCGAGAGGCGGCCCTGGAGGCTGCGATGACGCTCTTCTGGGAGAAGGGTTATCATGCGACCTCGCTGAAGGATCTCGAGGCGGCGCTGAAGATGAAGCCGGGCAGTATCTATGCGGCGTTCTCCAGCAAGGAGGGCCTCTTCCTGCAGGCGCTCAAGCGCTACTACGAGACATTCCGCGACCAGTTTCAGGCCGAGATGGCGGCGGCGCCGACAACCCTGGGCGGCATCACGGAGCACCTGCGTTCCTATGCCCGGATGTCCGAGGACGACCGGAACGCGCAGGCCTGCATGCTGTTCAAGACCGTCGTGGACACCCGCGCGACCGATCCGGAAATCGCGAGCGCCGCGCGTGATTATCTCACCGCCATGCGCGAAGGCATGGCGGCGCTGTTCCGGAAGGCGGCCGCCGATGGCGAGATCCCGGCCGACATCGACCCGGATCGGCTCGCACGCCTGCTGCAAGCCAACATCACCGCGATCCGTTTCGAGCTGCACCAGGGGACGGACCCGGCGGCGCTGACCCGGCTGGCCGAAGACATGGCGCAGGAATTCGAACGGCTGCGTTTGCGCCCGAACTGAGGCGCCTGGTGGCGGGGAGCGCGAAGCTGTTCGGCATGGCGGCCAGTCCTCGGGCTTCGATCCGGCTGGCAACTGCATTCGGGATGCATCGGAAGCCAGAGCCCCTCCAGCGCCGGAATGGAATTACTGTTGGAGTGTCCGCAGCCACTCGACGATCTCGAAGACCGTCAGATTGGCATCCATCGGTCCGGCATCCGTCTCGACACGGACCCGCGGGCCGGCCGAGAAAAGCTGGCCCCAGGGTGGCATCGGGCTGTTATGGCTGGTGATTTCGGCGCTGCCATCGATCTTTGCAATGACCCGTGCAGTCGGAAAGACACCGTTATTGGAGTGCGAGAGCCGGGTCAGATCCGTGACCGGCATGTCGAGATAGACGGCCCGCGCCCCGTCTCCCCGTGCGCCGATGCCGTGGCAGGTGGCGCAATAGGCGGAGAAGCTTGCTTCGCCGATGCGCACATGCGCGATCTCCTGGGCACAGGCCAGGGCGCCCGTGAGGACAAGCAGGAGGGCGACTGCAACGGGTCGTGAGGTAGTTTGCGGTCCCGTGCTGTGGAAAGTGACATGTCAGCCAAAATGACAAGAAGCTTCAGTGATTGCGGTTCTCGCTGAACGATTTCACGTGGCTCACAAGGACCTCACCGATATACTCTCCCAATAAAACGGGAACCGCGTTGCCAATCATGCGCCCCAAGCTGTTGAAGTTGACTGAGGCATCGTCGGGCACGAATTCGTAGTCCTTTGGAAAACTCTGTAGCATCGCCGCTTCTCGAAGGCTGATCGCCCGGTCTTGCTCCGGATGGCCGAACCTCCCGTTCCCGAAACCATAGCACTGCGTGGTCATGGTGGGCGCAGGTTGATCCCACTCCATTCGTCCATACACCGATGGATAGGTGGAACCGGATTCGCGTGTGTGACACTTGGCAATCAGTTCCTCTGGCCAGTCACGCCAAGTGCCGCCGGGTCTTGAGTGTCGAATTCGCGCAAGATTCAGATTGCTAAGTGAAGCAGATGCGTGAAGCGGATCGTTTGGGTCGGATTTCCCGGCCTCAATCGGTGGCAAGTCGGAGATCACCTCCCTTACGGTGACCTGCTGTTTCGCCGCTTCGGGAATCGTAATCGGACCCAGCCGTGACGCGACAAGCACCAAGCGCTGTCTCCTTTGTGGGAGACCAATATCCCGTCCATCAATTACAGCAAAATCGACAAAGTACTCCGCTTCCGCCAAGGCGGCTACGAAATCTCTGAAAATCGGTTGCCTTCGAAGTGGTGGCACATTCTCCATCGTCACCAATGTTGGACGAACAGCCATGACCAGTTTGGAAAAGGACGATAGCAGTTCCCAATCCTCATGCGGCCCATCTTTGCGAGCAGACTGTGAATAGGAGGAGAACGGCTGGCAGGGGGCGCAACCAGCAAGCAGGCTTACCGATGAACCTTCGAACGCCGACAGTATGTCTGAAGGCAATAGGTCGGCTACGTCAGCTTCAATAAACCTCGCGTCGTTGTTTGCCTCCATCGGAAATCGGCACGCAGGGTCAAGGTCGATGCCGACTCGAACATCGACTCCAGCTCTCGTCAACCCGTGCGTCAGGCCTCCAACGCCGCAAAACAAATCCACTGCTGCGATTTGGTCTGGGTTACTCATGCGACCTCCTCTTCCGCTAGGAATTTCCTGTCAGCCAAATAGGCTTTGTACGACTCCGCCACCCCACGCAGGTACGGCAAGATGCGGCCGGCCAAGTCTTCTAGATCGTCTAGTGTAAGATCGTATGCTCCGTCCTCGAACGTACTGCTTCCGTGTGCGATTGCATTTCTTCGATTGGCGAGGTGTTTCAGCGCAGTTGTTTCATCCCTGTATACCTTCTCGTAAGCAGCCCTCTTGACTTGCTGCGAAAGCACCAGCTCACATCCTAGGCGTTCCGCGACCTTTTTTATCGCTTTGTCATCCCAACTGCCGGGTTCCCCTTTTATCTCGAAGGCCTCCAGCATGTTTCCGGAAGCAAGGATCCCGCTGACGCCTGCAAGACGGCTCAGCACACCGTTTCCGATGCGCTCTTCGCCTCCCCACACCACAGCGCGCACCCATTCCTTCAGGACTTCCGGTGTCCACTTCTTCGGCTGCTCCGCGACCACCGTTCTTCCCACGGTTGCGAGCGTACGGGAGGTGATTGCTTCCACGATGTTGTAGAGATGGATTAGGAGCCCGGATTTCAGGGTATTGATATGCCGAATCTCGACGTGAAGATCTTCTTCTGCGTCAACGTCATCGACACGCGCTTCGAGCATTCGTGCGATCTGAAGGTGCCGCTCGAACTCTTCTTCTCGCTCATCTAGGTAGGCAAGAACATCTATCATTTGTCTGCAAACCAGTCTTTAACAAGTCGAATCCGGCCCAAGAGCTTGCTCTTCACGTTTGCTGCATCCGATTTTGTCGCATCCATGAACGGGGTTGAATCCAGCAGAGGGGTCATATCCGGCGCTCTGTTGAAGAGCCCCGGGTCGGCACGCAGCGCTAGGGCCGCACCAACCGCGATGGCCTCGTACCGAACTCTCGGCACTTGATTCCCTGTCTTGGACTTAGTGAAGCCGTTTGGAGAGGTTTTCTCGACGAACTCCAGTACCCTCTGAAACTCCGCACGCATCTCTTGCTCCTTGGCGGAGGCGCCCTGCAATTCTATTTCACCTGCAAGACGTTTGTTCATGGCCTTGACGAATGCGAAGTAAAACTTGCTAGGTTCTTCCTTGTACAAAGGAATGTCCCCGGCACCATCATCCAACTCCGGATCGAACGTCTCTAGGTAGGCAAAGAAGCGCGTTACCAGTTCTTCACGTTCGCGCCGATCGATTTGGCCTTGGCTAATCGGTGTCAGCGTGACGAACCTCGGTGATTTCGCCAGTTCAACGACCATATCCATGAATGGACCGGGCAAGCTTCCAAGTCGCACTTCGGCATCGTTGGCGACGAGGCCACCCGTGTTGATCCGGGCGAACATCTCTGTTCGAGTGGTTGCGTCTGTGGAGTTGTCCAACATGATAACCCGAATGGAGGACTCGGCAAACTTCAACTGCCGCGACCGTGGAAGGTCGGAAAAGCGTAACCCGTTCGCGGCAGGAATGGTTTCGAGCCCCTTCAAGGTGATTTCGTCTGCCATGAAGTCCCGAATGGTTCTAAGCCGTTGAGATCCGTCCACGATCTCCATTCTGCCATCTCCGTCTTGCCAGAAGAAGACAAAGGGAATGGGCAATCCCATAAACACCGACTCAACGAACTTCGACTTCTTGGTCAGAGACCAAACAAGCCTACGCTGGTATCGCGGCACGTAGTACCGGTCGGCATTCAGCTTTTGCACAATGAACTCGAAAGAGTACTCTGTAACCGTGAACTTCACGGCACGAGAGTACTCGGCAATCTGCTTTTCCGCCTCGTCGATTTGGGCCGAGTCGGGCAGTTTTCTTCTTGTCTTGGACGCCATCTTCAACCCCACATATGGTGTATTCTAACCACATGCTGCCCTAGATCGTCCAGAATAAAGCTCAAGAAACGTAGGCAGAAGCGGCCTACTCGTGCTGCTATCAGCCCGCGCTTCTGGATGCCAGCGGGAAGCTATGAAATCAGTCGCCGTGATGTTCTTGGACCGCGCGGGCCTCTATAGCCGGACTTCCGATAAGATCCGAGGCACATACGACAAACAGCATTGTTCTCCGGGTGCAGATTTGCCGCCAGGCGCATCGCATCATCGAGAGTCGCGCAATCGTGCCAGACACCGGTTTTTGCCTTCCCACCAGCTCGGCCCTTGCCGTTGTTACAGTTCACGCAGTCTGATTTGTGAACCCGAGCTGAGTGGTGTTGCTCGCTGGCGTAGACCCAGTAGACAGGCTGTCCCAGAGCATCCTCGGGAACGGGAACGAGTTCGGTGGAGGTTGGAATGTTCTTCCTTTGTGTCTCTGCAAGATGGGCATCCACTAGCCGAATTAGGTCCTTGACATCCCACACGCGGTCGGTTGCTCCAATCTCCATTGCGGGCGTAAGGCGTTTTTCCCAGTACGTCTTTCCGGTGTTGGGGCATCTCTTGGGCTGTGGAGACGGTAGAAGGCAGTAGTTGTAGTACATGATCCAGATTGCGAGTTGCCGCTCGTGGTTCCGAAGTGTCTTCGAGAACGCATTCGTCTTTCTGGTGTAGCGCTTGTTTCCCATCCTGAGCGAGAGGTTCGTCCTTTCAACGTAACATGTGTGGATGTCTTTCTCTGCCGGCGCCCCTGCCAAAACCCGCCTTTCGGCGCCGACGTACCGACTTGCTGGCGTCGGCTCACCCGAGTCATCAGTATTGGAGTACTGCTTGACGAGCATGGCGCGATCCGCATCGTCACCGAATGCGATTTCTCCAGCCTCCTCATAGGCCTTCAATCCGTCCGTAATGATCTGCGGCCTTTGAATGAGACGTCCATTCTCGTCCTCGGCAAGTTTCGAGCGGACCGACTTCATAAAGGATCGGGCGTCGGGTACGCGGCGGTCCCCCAATTCGTAGGTAAGGATGAACTTGCTGTCGGCGCAAACGGCAAGATAGGCCCAAATCGTGCCCGCTCCGACCTGCGGCTGTTTGAGCCTCCTAACGTTCTTCTGTTTGGCCTTCACAAAGGACCAGATCTCGTCGCCCTGAATGCAGCGCACGTTCAACCCCTTTGTCTGGTTGATGAACTTGATGGCCATGTCGCCAGCATCTCGTGCCAGTTTCGCGACCGTCTTGTTGCTCACCTTGAAAATCCTCTCGCATGCCCGTTGAGACATACACTCATTCAGAGACTGGAGGATTGCTTCGCGCGTTTGCTGATCGAGCCTGTTCATAGTCACCTTCAGATTCACTCCCTACAGAAACGCATACAGCATAAAGCATCTCACTGTTTACTTTTTCGTATCGACAGACTGTTTCTTGATCGATATGAGTCGATATGGGCACTTCATTGATGCGAGACTGCAGATGGTTACTTCGACGACATTCGATAGAGATTGGGTTTTCGAGCCTGCAAGTTTCAGCGCGAAAGAAGTGACCGAGATAGTCGGCCTGTCAAAGCAGTTGCTTCGTCTTTGGCGAAGCAGAGGGTACCTACCTGAAAAGGACAAAGGGAAGTGGAGCATTTACAACGCTTCCGAGGTGGTCGACACCTACCTGTTATTCGCGCTTTCGAAGCTTGGGGTGGCGCCATCGGAAGCAAGCAGACTGGTTCCCGAACTCAGCACTGATCTTCTTTTTTTCGTCGCAACTTCCGGAGACGGCGCCTGCGACTTCGTTGGCCCGCGAAACGAGGTGGAGATTCTTCGCGAGGCTTTCGACCGAGACATGAGAACGGCAAGGGTGATGATCAGGCCGAATGATGAAAGCAGATATGTCGTGTCTGATGGAAGCTCGAACCTTTGCCGCCATTCCGACTTGGGTGCCGCGTTGGAGAACGAGATGCTTGAATATTTTTTCAGCATCGACCTCGTCACCGCCGGGAGGCGTATTGTCGAAAGGGCGAAAAGACCACTACTCTCGTTCGTCTACCAAGGCCTTTGCGCAGATACACCTATGGTACGTAGGCTGTCCCATGGTCAAAATGGATAGACGAGCACTCCCTGAATCTTCGTCCTCCGAAGTCTTCCGATTGTCAGTCTCGCTGACACGTCACTTTCCATAGCACCACCTTTCTCAAACTACCTCACGACCCTGCAACGGATTTCATTGGCTTATGCCTCCTTGCGGTGGAATACTCTCCGAATGACGACATAGAAAAGCGGGATCAGCAAGACCCCGATAACCGTCGCGGTGATGGTGCCGCCCAGCACACCGGCACCAATGGCGTTGCGGCCACCGGACCCGGCGCCGGTGGAGAGCACAAGCGGCAGGACGCCGAGCGAAAACGCCATGGAGGTCATCAGGATCGGCCGGAACCGGAGCCGCGCGGCCTCGATCACGGCGGCGTGGAGCGGTTTGCCGGTCTCCTGCAGGTCACGGGCGAATTCCACGATAAGGATGGCATTCTTGCCGGTCAGGCCGATCACCGTGAGGAAGGCCACCTGGAAGAACACCCCGTTCTCGAACCCGCCGAGCCAGGCGCCGAGCAGCGCGCCGAATATGCCGATGGGCATGGCCAGCATGACCGAGATCGGGATCACCCAGCTTTCGTAGAGCGCGGCCAGGCAGAGGAAGATCGCCGCCAGCGAGAGGCTGTAGAGCAGCACCGTCTGGTCGCCGGATTCGATCTCCTCCAGTGACAGCCCGGTCCAGGCAATGGAAAAGCCGGGGGGAAGCTGCGCGGCCAGGCGCTCGATCTCGGCCATCGCTTCGCCGGTGGTCACGCCGGGCGCGGGGTTGCCCTGGATCTGCATCGCCGGCACGCCGTTATAGCGGTCGATCCCCTGCGGGCCGAAACTCCAGTTCGCGGTGGCGAAGTTGGAGAAGGGCACGAGCGAACCTGTCGCGTTGCGAACGCGCCATTTCTCGATGTCCTCCGGGGTGGAGCGGAACGCCGCGTCGCCCTGGACATAGACCTTCTTGATCCGGCCCTGGTCGAGGAAATCGTTCACATACTGGCCGGCCCAGGCGATGGAGAGCATATTGGCGACATCGGAGGCCGAGAGCCCCATGGCGCCGGCCTTGCGATAGTCGATATCGAGGTGGAACTGGGCGGCGTCCTCCATGCCGTTGGGGCGGATCGAGGCGATCAGGGGCGATTGCATTCCCATGCCGAGCAGCATGTTGCGCGCGTTGAGCAGCTCTTCATGGCTCTGCCCGCCGCGCGCCTGGATATAGAGGTCGAAGCCCGAGACATTGCCCAATTCCATCACCGATGGCGGCACGATCGGGAAGACCATCGCGTCCTGGATCTGCATCATGGCGCCAAAGGCCCGCCCGGCAATGGCCTGCACATGCTGGTCGGGGCGCTGGCGCTCGGACCAGTCCTTCAACTGGACAAAGCCCATGCCCATGTTCTGGCCCTGTCCGGCCAGCGAGAATCCCGCGACGTTGAAACTCGCGTCGACATTCTCGGCCTCGTTGGCCATGTAATGGGCGCCAACCGTCTGGGCGACCTCCAGCGTGCGTTCCGTCGTGGCGCCGGTCGGGGCCTGGATCAGCGTCAGCATCACGCCCTGATCCTCGTCGGGCAGGAAGCCTGTGGGCGTGTTCACATACATCCAGCCCATGCCGACGCCGAGGGCGAGGTAGAGGATGCCGACGCGGACCGGCCGGCGGATGATCCAGCCGACCGAGCCGGTATAGCCGCCCAGCATCGCGTCGAAGCCGCGGTTGAACCAGCCGAAGGGGCCTCGTTTGGCATGTGTGGCATCCGAGGGGCGCAGGATGGAGGCACACAACGCCGGCGTCAGTGTCAGCGCGACCACCACCGAGAGCAGCATGGCCGAAACGATGGTGATGGAGAATTGCTGGTAGATCACCCCGGTTGCGCCGCCGAAAAACGCCATCGGGATGAACACGGCGGACAGAACCAGCGCGATCCCGACCAGCGCGCCGGAGATCTGGCCCATGGATTTATAGGTCGCGTCCCGCGGCGAGAGGCCCTCGTCGGTCATGATCCGCTCGACATTCTCCACCACGACGATGGCGTCATCCACCAGCAGGCCGATGGCCAGCACCATGGCCAGCATGGTCAGCGTGTTGATGGTGAAGCCGAAGGCGGCCATGATCCCGAAAGTGCCCATCAGCACGACGGGAACGGCAAGCGTCGGGATCAACGTGGCGCGGATATTCTGCAGGAAGAGCAGCATGACGAGGAAGACGAGGCCAATTGCCTCGAACAGCGTCTTCACCACCTCCTCGATGGAGATCTTGACGAAAGGCGTGGTGTCGAAGGGGATCACGTAATCGATCCCCTCCGGGAAGAACCCGGCCGCCTCCGCCAGCTTCGCCTTCACCCGCTCGGCGGTGTCCAGCGCATTGGCGCCGGGGGTCAGCATGATCGCCATGCCGGTGGAGGGCTGGTTGTTGTATTCGGCGATGGCGGCGTAGCTCTCGGCCCCGATCTCCACCCGGGCGACATCGCGCAGCAGGACAAGCCCGCCATCGGTCTTGGCGCGCAGCACGATCTGTTCGAAGTCCTCAGGCGTCTGGAGCAGCGACTGGGCTGTGATCGTGGCGTTGAGCTGCTGGCCTTCGGGGGCGGGCAGGGCGCCGAAGGCCCCCGCCGAAACCTGCGCGTTCTGGGCCGAGACAGCGCCGACGATATCGGCCGGGGTCAGGTCGAAGGTCGCCAGCCGGATCGGATCCAGCCAGATCCGCATCGCGTATTGACCGCCAAAGACCTGCACCTCGCCCACGCCCTCGATGCGGCTGAAATCGTCCAGCATGTTGGTGACGAGATAATCGGACAGATCCCATTGCGTCATCGAGCCGTCCTCCGAGATCAACCCGATCACCATCAGGAAGCCGGCGGTGGACTTGCGCACCGTGACGCCGAGCCGCTGGACGATTTCCGGCAGCTGGCTCGTCGCCTGGCTGAGCTTGTTCTGCACCTGGACCTGGGCGATATCCGGGTCCGTCCCGGTCTCGAAGGTGAGGGTCAGCGAGGAGGTGCCGGCCGAGGTCGATTGCGAGGACATGTAGCGCAGCCCGTCGAGCCCGGTCATCTGCTGCTCGATCACCTGCGTGACGGTGTTGGAGACGGTTTCGGCCGAGGCGCCGGGATACATCGCCGAGACGCCAACCGAAGGCGGCGCGATCTGGGGATATTGCGCCACCGGCAGGGTCAGCACGGAAAGCGCGCCGATCCCCATCAGCAGGATCGAGATCACCCAGGCGAAGACGGGCCGGTCGATGAAGAATCTGGCCATTTCAGCACTCCCTTGCCGGCATCAGTTCTGCGCGGCGGGGGCCGCGTCTTCCTGCGGCGTGGCCGGGCCGCCCACGGCGACCTTCTGCACGCCGGTCAGGATGATCCGGTCGCCCGCCGCGAGCCCCTCCGTGACCACCCAGTTGGTGCCGATATCCTGCAGGACCGTGAGCTTGCGGCTTTCCACGATGCCGTCGCCATTGACCACCAGCGCCGTCGGCGCGCCCTTGCGGTCGCGCCCGACCGCCGATTGCGGGGCCAGAATGGCGCCTTCGGCGACGCCGGCGGGCACTTCCACCTGCACATACATGCCCGGCAGCAGGAAATCGTCCGGGTTGGGGAAGGTCATGCGGACCTGGACCAGCCCGGTCTGCGGATCGACATAGGGTTCGGCCGCGGTCAGGTCGCCCGTGTGGTCATAGCCGCCGCCATCGGCAAGCGTCAGGGTTACGGTCGGATTGGCGCCTGCCGGCACCACGTCCTGCAGGCCGCGGCGCCAGCGGATGAGCGTGGCCGCAGAGGCGGAGACATCGACATGGATCGGATCGAGGGTCCGGATGACGGCCAGTGGCGCGCCCGGTCCGGCGGTGACCAACGCCCCCTTGGTGGTCAGCGACCGGCCGATCGTGCCCGAGAGCGGGGCGCGGATCGTGCTGCGGTCAAGGTTGATCTCCGATGTCAGGAGCTGCGCCTGCGCGATCTGCAGCGCCGCCTCGGCGGCCTGCCGCGCGGCCACGGCGGAGTCCATGTTCTGCTCGCTGACCACCTTGCGGCTCGACAGCTCGACAATGCGCTCCGCCTCCTTGCGGGCGGAGAACAGGTTGGCCTGCGCCTGCGCGACCTGTGCCCGGGCGGCGGCGACCTGCGCCTCGTAGCTCGCCGGGTCGATCCGGTAGAGCGCCTCCCCCTCCTCGACGCTTGCGCCTTCCTCGAACAGCCGCTCCAGCAGGATGCCGCCAACCTGCGGGCGCACCTCGGCCATGCCGGAGGCCACCACGCGTCCGGGCAAGGTTACCGTGATGGTCACATCCTGCGGTTGCAGCGTCTTCACCGTCACAGCCGGCGGAGGCATGTTCGGGGCTTGCTGCGCCTGCGCCGAAACGGCTGGGCAGGCCAGAGCGCCGGCAAGAAGAAGGACAGAAGCGTGGCGAAGGGCGCTTGGGGGGATGGGCATTTGCTACTCCGCGGGAAGCGGGTGTTCCCGCTATTGCAAAAACATAAATTTTCGTTATTCCTGAATTGCAAGGGAAGCAAGGAGATCCGGCGGCAGACCGGGGGAGCGCGTCAATATGGCAGATGCCCAGGCAGACAGGGGAAAATCGCCGTCCAAGCGCCGCCGAGGCAGGCCGGTCCAGATGGCAACCGCGGATCGACGCGAGGCGATCCTGGACGCCGCCGAGCGCCTTTTGGCCCGCGAGGGTATTGCCGGCGCCACGATGACGGGGCTTGCGCGGGAATGCGGTATGTCGACCCGGACGCTCTACGAGGTGATCGGATCGCGCGAGGACCTGCTGACGGCCTATATGCGGCGGCTGCGGGATGCCTTCATCCACCCGTTATCGGATCGCGAGCGGGCGATGCCGCTGCCCGAACGCCTGCGCTGCCTGCTCTGGCCGGAGGATCGCGTCTATGCGTCGGACCTGCCGGTGACCTTCCTGCGCATGGTCATTGCGGAGGCGCCGAACCGGCCCGCCCTGGCCGCGGCCTTCCAGAAGGAGCTGATCCGCGCCCCGCTGGAAGTGGTTCAGGCCGAGCTCGACCATGCCGTCGCCTGCGGGGAAATCCTACTTGCGGACACGCGGCTCGGTGCCCAGATCCTGATCGACATGGCCTTCTCGAACGCACTACATGCGTTGACAGCCCCCGAAGAGATCCGCGATGCCCCGTCGGAAGACCGGCCCCGGCTCACATTTGCCATCAAGCTGTTCCTGTCGGGATGCGCTTGCAAACCGGCGCGCTGAGGCACCCGAGCAAAGGCCCGGTGAAGCCGGGGTGGACGGGAGAAGCCGGCTTGCGCCTTGCGCCGGGAGACCTGGAGGGCGGCGACCGGCCGGCCGCTATGATGATCCTTGCCGTCAGGAACGGTGCGGGACTTCTGACCTCCCGCCTCCCTCCGGCCGGGGGCGCATCCGCGTTTTTTCTACAACCTCGACGATGACACGCCCGTCCTGGCGGGCGCAGACGGTCGATTTCGATCAGACACAGGTGTTTGCTTGGAGTCGGAGACCCAAGAGCTGAAACATGGAAGGAAAATAATGAATTTCAAATGTCTAAACTGTTCAGCATCGCGCAGGCCGGTGGTGTGCTCGTTGATGACAGGCCGAATGGTCTCCTCGTCAAGGCAGACGACCTGGGGTTCCCCGAAGCCGGCGCCTTCGGCAGCGAGATCCGTCCCCCGACGATCGACAGGCTGGCCGAGATCGGCGTCGCCTTCACCGATTTCCACGCACCCGTTTCCTGCTCCCCGACCCGCGCGATGCTGCTCAGTTGAACGGACAACCCTGTCGCCGGACCCGGAAACATGGGCGTGCTGCGGAGCGAGAACCAGAAGGGGCAGCCGGGCCAGGAAGGGCAGCTGAACGACAGCGTTGTCACCCTCTGGAAAAACCTGGAGGCGAACGGCTGCGACACCAACGGGGCCGGCTCGTGGCATCTGGGGCATGAGGCGGGGCAGTACCCCTCCAATCGCGGTTTCGACCGGGTGCTGTCGCTGCTCGATGGTGACGGCAGTCATTGTGCGGACATGACCGGGCTGATGGAGGCGGAAACGCCGGTGCAATATGGGCAAGATGGGGCGCTGCTGGAGGAGCTTCCGACCGGTTTCTATTCCAGCCGGAGCTATGCCGTTTTCCTGATCGACGCGATCCGGGACGGGAGGCATGACGGCAAGCCTTTCCTGGCCTGTCTCGCCTTCACCTCGCCGCAGGATCCGATGCATGTGCCGCGGCCGTGGTTCGAGTATTTCCTTGGCGATCACGATGCGTGCTGCGAGGTGCTGCAGGCGCAACGCATCGCCCGCGCCGTCGAGATGGAGTTGTTTCCGGACGACACACAAGTGCCGGATATGTACGAGGTGGTGGAGCCCTGGGACGGGTTGAGCCTCGATCACAAGATGCGGGAGGTGCGCGGCATGGCGATCGATGCCGGCATGGTCGCCAACATGGGCTGACATTTCGGACGGGCTATCAATTGCCTCTGGGATATTGGCGAGCTGGACAACACCATCGTCGTCTTCCTGTCGGATAACGGGCCGAACCCCTGTTCCTTCAACGACGATCCCGGGGAGAGGAAGGAGCGGAGCGCCGAGCTTCCGGAGATCCGGGATCGGCGGATCGCAGCCTGGGATGACTATGCCAAGGACGTTGGTGTCATTCCCCGGGAGCAATGACGTTCGGCATCTTCCTGGCGGACCTGAAAAGGCCGGGAGTGATCCCAGCCGGCGTGGTCGATGCCGGAACGGGGCGCGTCAGGAGAGCACCGCCGCAGCGGTCCTTCCCACGCCTTGCGGACGAGATGGGGGCGGGGCCAGGGGCCAATCGCCCGGTCGGGATGATCGGAGCAACATCTATTACCCGGCGAGCCGCGCTGGGTGCAACAGGCTCCGATACTGGAGCCGTGAGACCGGCCCGGGCGGAGCCGGATAGGTGCGGTGGCGGCCTTGATTCAGATCCACGTTTCACGCGCTCTTCGCGCGAGTTCAAGGGCGAGCGTCTTGCGTTCGCCCCTCGTGGCATCCGGATCAGTTCAGCCCGAGAATGGCCGTGATCGCGGCTCTCTTTTCGTTCTTGGAATCGTCCGACGCCAGGATGCTGTCGATGGACGCCCAGCTGCTGTTGGGCACCTGGCTGACATCGTAGACGATGTTCTCTTCCGCGAGATAGCTGGTGAGTTTTTCGCGCATGTCGTCATATTGATCGCCAAAGCTGGCCGTCGCGACCAGCATTGCGGCAACCGCCAGTATCAGTCGAATGGTCATCGCAGTCTCCCGTGAGTTGAACTTGCCCGGGGCGCGTTTTTTTGCACCCTGGCGACCCGGATCGAAGCGTCCGTTTCGGCCCGCGCAAGGGGCTTGGCGTGTTTCCAGACGCCTCAAGATTAGCACGGTCGCCCTTCGGCTTGCACCACCCATCTCTCGTTGCGGTTGCGGTTGCGGTTGCGCGATGCCGGGGCGGCCGGCCCCTCAGTGATCGAAGGAAATCAGCTTCAGCGCGATGGCAAAACCGACAATGGCGGCGGGATAGATGAGCAGCGTACAGGCCAGCGGGGCGGTGGACACGATCTCTTCCGTGAACAGGATCGCGCGGAACCAGCCCGGGATCGAAGCCGATCTCCAGGGTCTTGAAGGTCTGGAGATTCCAGGTATCGCTCGGGCGGGCTTGCGGCATTTGCATCGTGAAGGCCCCGCCGGACGCAGGAGCGCGGCGTCGGCCGAAAGGTGGCGAAGCCTCCGGGCATGATCGGCGGGATATCCGTGCCCAGCCCCTGCAACACGAACCCCTCGAAGCCGAAAGTCAGCGGGGAATCGGTTCCGAAGCCGATCGGCGTCCCTGTCCCGCCCAGAAGGAACGCGTAGCCCGAGGCGGTGTCTTCGCTGGTGAGGGTGGGGTTTGGATGCTGCGCGATATGGGTCAGGTTCAACTCCGGCAGCAGACCTTTTTCATTCAGTCCCTTGCGCCAGTCGTCGAAGGAGGCGTTGCGGGTGGACGGGTCGAAGGCGACCTTCTTCTCTTGCTGGCCTTGCCGCCATGGCCCCTCGATCTCGTTGGGGTTGCGCAACGAGCCGTCTCCCAGGGAACCGGCGATATCGTCCGCCGATGGGGAATATCCTATCGGCACGCAGCCGAACTCACTCCCCGATCTCTCTGTGCGTGGCGGCTGGATGTCCGCCTGGGCGAGGCAGGCGTGAGGTCACGCAATGGTGACACAAGACGCGAGCGTCACGGCGCGCAACATCCTCAGTTCACTCTCCCTTCATGTTGCGCAAAAACTTGCATCGATGTCTGGTTGAGGGGGAGCAAACACACATCCGTTTATGGGGTGCGTGGAACTGTTGTGTGTTTGCATCGAGCGTGCCCCGGAAGAGGCTGAAGAGTGCACCGAAAAGGTCGACCTGCGTGAATCCGCCGGGAAACCGCAGCAGCGATTAACCCGCGAGACATGGCTGAAGACGGCAATGGAAATGCTGGCACGGGAAGGCCCGCAGAATCTCACTACAGTGCGGCTGGTGGCCAGGCTCTGGGTGGATCGCGGCAGCTTCCATCACCACTTCGAGAGCCGCGAGATATTCGTCGAGGCGCTGCTGGAATACTGGTTGGACTACCTCCAGGATGATTGCCAACATGACCGCCCACTGGCTTCCGGCCAGAGCGCGCCTGCTGGCCCGCATGACGCAGACCCGAAAGCGAAAGACCGACAGGTATGACATTGCAATCCGGGGCTGATCTGCGAACAGCGCGTTGGTGCAGGCCAAGCTGCGCGAGGTCGATGGCTGGCGCTACGATTTCGTCAGGGGGATGTTCGCGGAACTGGGCTCCGAGGTGGCGGAGTTCGAAGAGCGGACCCGTCTCTTCATCATCTCGGAAAGCCGGCAATACTCTGTCAGCTTTCCCGAGGAATTCCGCCTGGCCTCCGATTCCCTCGATATCCGCCCCGCCCTCTACACCGCGCCGCTCACATTGCCGGCTCCGGGGGAGGTCGGCGCGGACGAAGCGGAGATGCGGTTCTGCCATTACCAGGGGCTGGTCTATTCGCGCGACGCCTATATCCAGGTCGGTGGCAGCAGCACCGTGGTCCATGCAATCACCGGCTGCCAGTCTGCAACCGGCGGCCGCGGCGGGGCGCTGAATTCCGGCGGTCAGGTCTCCTCGCAGACGGAGCAGATGTTGATCCGATGCGTGCCCGGCAATGATGGCGTGCTTGGCTGGTCTCCGGTGGCCACATTGCAGATTGGCAATTAAGGTCGGGTCCACGGCCGATACGGATCGCGCCGAGGCGGCCTGTCCGGGCGCGGACATGCCTCGGCCCGGCCTCGATCCGGCGATGCAAACGCGGTGCTCCGGCAGGTCGGAGCGCCGGGATTTTCAACAAGACCTGCTCCGAATGGACCCGATATGGCATCCGACCCCCGCCCCCCCCGCGCTCCCCGTCTGGTTCATCACGCTTGTGCCGCTTCCAATCGTGCTCGGGCTGCTCTGGTACGGAAGCGGCTTTCTCAAGCCGCTGGCCATCACCGGGCTGCTTTTCATTCTCGGCTCCGCCCTGATCGATCGCAGTCGCGGCGGCGTTCTGTTTGGCTGGGCTCCGCCCGGCTGGCTTGCCCATGTGATGACCGCCAGCCTGATCCCCGGCATGATCCTGTTCTACCTGGCATTCCTTGCCGCCGAGCGCCTGAACTGGATTCGCAAGATCCCGATGCCTGCGCCCAACGCGCGGGCCGGACGGCGTCTTGGCAAGGTGATCTCCAGGATCGCCATGGGCATCAAGCGGTTCATGTGGGTGAACGCGGTCACCAGCGCGATGAGCGCCACGGTTGCCTTCCTCATCTTCTCGCTTGTCGATCTCGACTTCAAAGCTCTCCTGGCGCTGATCGTCTTCGTGGCGGGATTCATTCCCAGCATCGGGGCCTTCATTGCCACAACACCGCCCTCGGCAGTCGCGCCGCTGCAATTCGAGAGCCTGACGCCCTTCTTCGTGGTCGTGGTCGGCTATGGCCTGGCGGACCAGTTCATCGCCAATGTCGTCCTGCCGTCAATGCAGGGGAAATCCCTCAATATCAGCACTTTCATGGTCATGGTCTCGCCGACCTTCTGGGCGATGATGTGGGGCGCGACCGGCGCCTTTCTTGCGGTCCAGATGATGGTGGCGATGATGGTCGTCTTCGTGGAGATACCGGCGACGCGCTCGATCGCGGCGCTGTTCGCAAGCGACGGCGCCGTGCTGGATAACCCATCGGACGCCGATTTCAATGTAACTTCAGCGGGTTGACTCAATATGACCAAGGTACTGCTCATTCTCAATGCGAAGGCCGCGACTCAGGAGGGTCTGCGGGACATCGTGACCGAAATCCAGGCCGAAACCGCGCTGGACGTCTTCATCCCGTGGTCCTTCGAGCAGATGGAGGGCGCCATTGCCCAAGCGCTCGCGTCCGGCGCCACCCGGATCATCGCCGAGGGAGGGGACGGGACGCTGAACGCGGTCGTCAACCTGATCTGCGCGCCCTCGCCATCGGCAACTCCCGTTTCGCCGGCGGCGGTTTCGAAGTCGCCCCCGAAGCCAGGATCGATGATGGGCTGCTGAACATCGCAGTGATCAGTTCCGAAAGTCATGTCCCGCAAGGGTTTATCCTGCGCGAATGGCTCGACCCCGTGAACCCCGACAACGAGGTCCTGCTGCACACGACGTTCCGGACATGCCGCCTGGAGGCCGACAGCGATTTTCACATGAATCTCGACGGCGAACCGATCCTCGACCGCGTTTTCGACATTTCGGTGCGCCCCGGAGCGATCGGTTCGCCTCCTAACCGCGCGCCGGTTGCCGGAACGTCCGCCCGGGGTGGTTTCGGTCCGAACGGTGCGCGCGAACGACCGCCTTCAACGCATCTCGCAAAGCACCCTGTGAAAGGCGTTGTCCGGCAAGCCGGCGGCGACAAGCCGCGACTGCATGCATCGCCAAACCCGGTGGGGCCGCAGAACCAGACGCCAGTCTCCGGCAGGTCCGGCGTCAGACGTCCATCAACCTTGCTTCGAACAGGGTGGAACGAGACCTTCGCGTCGGCCCGCCGGCGGATACCGATCCGCCCGGTGAACAACTCGATTGCAGGGAAGGAGCCGCCCTGCATTCCGAGAAGCGTGACCGGCCCCAGCAGGCTCGACCAATAGGAGAAGTCCATCACCATGATGGAATGGGCTGCGAGGAACAGGAAGAGCGGCGAGAGAAATTTGTGAGACCGGAAGAAGAGCCGCTACGGAAGCCAGCGGATCAGCGCGATCGCCGGCAGGACAACAAGGATCTTTCCCCCCAAGTCGCCGAATTCCAGCGCCAGGTCCTGCTGCTCGACGATAAAGGCCGGGAATGGGGTCTCGGGCTGTGGCGGCGCATGGCCCTCGGGCGTCTCGATGACGTCGGCCCCCGACGAGGATCTCCGGAGCATTCACGAACAGCAAGTGGAAGTCCGACAGGATCAGGCCGGCAATGCGGATCCCTTTTTTGCAGCCGATGGGTCTTGCCGAGGCCGCCAGGGAAGCCTTCCAGCCAGACCCTCCGCAAGGCCAGCATCATGGCCACGCGCATGACCGTGATGGCGACAATGCCCGTGCAATTGACCAGGGCCATCCTTGGGAACCGACACGACCCGGCCCGACGGACTCATGTAGACAGCCGGCCCGTCGGTCTCGACCTCCGAGAGATCGGCAATGGTCAGGGCGCAGTCCCGGTAGCAGACGATTGCGAGGGGCAGGTCCGAAAGTGCATCGGAGGACCCGGCCGAAGCCGTGCCACCCAGCCCCAACAGAGACCGACAGCCGCCATTGCAAAGGCTACGGTCATTCTACGTGTGGCTCTCTTGATCTCGGTTTCCAGCATGACTTGAAACACCCTCGCTGGCTTGGGTGAAGTGCTTACTGTAGCTCCCTTGGCGATCCCCAGACCACTCAGGCCATGCCGTCGCTTGCTCGGATTGCCTCACCGCGCCTGAAGCCAGGCCGGCGCAGGGATTGCGGGGCATCGGCGGAGCTTCAAGGCATTCGAGAGCTCCGGACACAAGTCGCGACGGCGAACCGCCAATGGCGCGGGCGGCTGGAACCTGTGTTTTGCACCTCCAGCCCGTCGCCCAGGGTGCTCCGGTGCTCTCCGGTCAGGCTCCCGGCGCCTTGCTGCCTGCCCAGGTCGATACAGGACAGGATCTTGTTCATCTGATCTTTCGAAGCCTGCGCGCCGATCATCGTCTCCACCGCCAGCGGGTTGCCCTCACTGATGGCGACGATGCGGGCGGTCGCCCTCTCCATTAAGGCGTCAAAGATGCTCTCCTGCACCAGCTCCCGGGACGGACAGGTGCAGACGTCGCCCTGGTTGAGCGCAAACATCCTGAAGCCTTCCAGCGCCTTGTCGAAACAGGCGTCCTCCTTGGCGCGTTCGTCCACCCCGTCAAGGAACATCTGAACAGCGAGAAGAACTCCGACCGGCTGCTTGATCGCGATCTCGCGCAGTTTGCCGAAAGCGAAGGCGTCTCGGATGCGTTCGGGTATTATCCGGCCATCCTCCTCAAGAGCCGCGCGCTCCCGGCCCGCAGCAGGGCAGGTGCGGTCGGATCTTGCCGTCATGGCAGGACGCGGCAAGGACACCGCCGATCATGGTTCCCGCCACACCGGGTGTGGCCACGTCCTGCCCGGCCAGAAAAAGGCCGGACACAGGCGTTCTCGGTCTCAGCGCGCCGGAGAGAAACCGCCGTGGACTCAGCTCGATCCCATGGGTCGCGCCATCGCGGGCGCCGATGCGGTCCGCATGGGTCAGCGGCGTCGACATTTCGCGATGCACCACCAGGGCGGCAAGCTCCGGGAAATGGCGGGCGAACTGCGCCAGCAACCGGCGCTCCAGCTCGGCCTTGAAGGCGTTACAGGCTGGCGGTTGCGCGCCCGGGCGGCTGTCCTTCCAGCCCGCGAAAGGCTCCCAAGCGATCGGGGCGAGCACTTCTGCCGAATGGAGGTTCCGGTCGCCGGGTCTGTGTTCGGGGTCCTTGAGCGAGGGGAAGGAGATGAAGAGCGCGGGCGGGCAGGCCTGGCGTGCCGGATCCCAGGCGCCATCGCCAATGTCCCAGCTGTCATGGAACCAGTGGTTGGCGGAACTGGCCCCCATCGCCCCGATATCGCCCTCAAGCCCGAGATAGAGCGCGACATGGCTGATCGAAGGTGCAAGGGACCGGATCTCGCGGGCCCAGTCGCGCCCCTGACTGTCTTCCGGCAGCAATTGCACGGTGTTGAGGGCCCCGATGGCGGAAAACACGGCATCGGCGCGAAGCTCGGTGCCGTCGGCGAGAGCAACCCCGACGACCTTGTCCTTCCGCCGCAGCAATCCTGTCACTTTCGAGTTCAGCCGCAGCGCGCCGCCGCCGCGCTTGACCACCGGCACAAGGGCCTTCGCGAAGGCCCCGGCGCCGCCGGCGGGATAGAAGGCGCCGGCAAAATAGTGACGGGTCACCATGGCTTCGAGGCCGAAGCTGACCGTGCCGGCGCCAAGCCCGCCGAAACTGGTTTTCTGTGCCAGCAGGATGGCGCGCAGGCGCGGATCGCAGACCAGCTCGGCCAACACCTCTTCGCTCGAACGCCCCCACCATTTGCGGATCGCCGGCGAATGCCAGAACCCATGGGCCCCGGCGAGCAGACGCGGCATGGCACGTTCGGCAAAGAGCGCGCGGCCGGCCTGGTCGGCCTGTTTCATCGCGCGGAACACTGCGTCTATCTCGGCCCCGTTCGCGGGAAAGCGGCTCTGCAGCCCGTGTCGAAGCGCCGCCTCTGACTGCGGGAAACCGATCTCGAACCCGTCCGGGAAATGCGCCCGGTCATGGACAAACCCCAGCGAGACAAACCGCATCGCGCCATCGGTCAGCCAGTCGAGCAGGTCTTTCAGCCCGCCGCCGGGCTGCACCTGCCCGATGGAATGGACGCCGACATCCCAGGAGAACCCATGGCGCCGGAACGGCAGCGTCAGCCCGCCGGCGCTGTGGTGCTGTTCGAGCACGGTGACCGCATGACCGGTCCGCGCCAGGGCAGCGGCGCAGGAAAGCCCGCCCATTCCGGACCCGATAACGATGGCATCCGCGTGACCGGACCCCGGCATGTCGCCCTCCCTCGGCTGACCGCGACCGCCGGGGCCTCATTTCGAGGACATACCCCAACGGCCCCGGTTTCCCATGTGGCACGACCGGGCATCGGCCGGATTGACGCAGCGCAATTCGGAGGCAACGCCTCGACCTGTCCGCGTGCCCCGCTGCCGGACCGGCCGCATCGCTGCAAGCGGTCCGGACGGCGGGGCAGGGGATCAATGCGCCAGGAAGACCGCCTGTCCGGTCTGGTCGATCAGGCTCTGCGTGGTGCCGCCAAAGACAGCTTCGCGCAGGCGGGAATGCCCGTAGGCTCCCATGACGACCAGGTCCGCGCCATTTTCCCCGGACCGTTCGAGGATCGCCTTGCCGATCTCCTTGCCCCCGCACGTGAATTGCTCGACCCGGACCTTGCAGCCGTGATGGGTCAGCCATTTCGCGACATCCGAGCCGGGATTTTCACCATCCTGGTATTCGGTCATCACCGGATCGAAGGTCGCGATGACAACCTCTTCGGCGGTGCGCAGGGCCGGCAGCGCCAGATGCACGGCGCGGGCGGCCTCCTTGCCGGTATTCCAGGCAACGAACACACGTTTCGGCGCGAGGGAGGGCGTATCCTTTCGGCTGTTCAGGAGCACCCCGATCGGAGAGCGGAAGAGCACGCCGAACACGGCCTCGCGGTAGAGGTCGGGCGTCTGGCGCAGGTCCTGGCCGACAATCGCCAGGTCGCATATCAGCGCGCGCCGGGCGACCGCATAGGCCGTAACGACCCGGTCGCACATCTTGGTGGCGACATCGCCGGAGACATCATGCTCCTGGAGCATCTTCTCCGCCCGTTCGGACATAGCCGTCAGCTCTGCCCTCTCGGCCTCGACAGCCTCCGTCCAGAGCCGGGATTCCGCGGAGCTGCCAGCATAGTCATAGGCCGGGTTCCACGGCGTCATTCCGGTGATCAGAATGGCCACATGGGCCGACAGGCTGCGCGCTTCTTCAAGCCGGGCCGCCAGGTCTTGCTCGGGGCAATTCTTGCCGACCACAATCAGGATCGTGCTGTTTTTCATGGTCTGTCTCCTTTTTCAGGGCAAGGCCGTCCGGCCTTGGTTGCGACGATTCCAGCTTTGGGTGCACCGCCTGTCCCGGCGCCCATGCCTTCCTGCTCGGCAACGCCGATCTTGTGCGCAGCATCGCGCCAGCGGCGCAGGATCTCGGTTGTCCGGTGCTCCGACAGCGATGGGCCAGATTGCACGGCCTGCGATGTTTCGAGACCACCGGCCGGGTCGGCAATGGCGTGTGCCATGCGGGTGTCGCCTGTCATCACGAGTCTCCCGTCAGAATGACAAACGCGCCGGAAAGGTCGGGGAGCGGCAGGTCCGAATGGCTCCGGATGTCGTCTTCCCGCGAGACAAGGCCTCGGTCCCGGCGATGTCTTCACGTGACCTTCGCCCGGATTGGCAAGCGAAGGCCTCTCTTCGCTCATAGCATGTTAGGGCGTGCGGCGTGTTGACGCCGGTCAATTTGCGGATATGCGCCGGACGCAGGCGCGCCCGAGACAGGGCCTGGCCCGGGGCGAGACCACCGGACAGCGCCTGTTCGCTCCAGGGGAAGGGGCAGGACCCGATGGCGGGGACCATCGCTGTCCCGTCCGGTTGCGCCGGCCTATCGGGACAGGCGGGCTGTGCCCTGCCGTCCCTGGCGCTCAAGCCCGGTCGCGCTGCCGGCCGGCTCCCAGTAGCTTCTCTTGAAGTAATCGTTGCCCTCGATCACCCAGCTTGACGGCGGCCACATGGCAAGTGCTGCGACGGCGATGATGGCGACGCCCGCAAGCGCGGCCCAAGCCTCCCGGCGATGGCCCCTCGGATGGGCCGGCGTTCCGCCGAGCAGGGTTCCATAAACCCGCAGGTGGACAAGCACATGCCACAGGACGAACCCCGTGAAGACGAGGCTTGTGGCAATATGCAGCCCTTCCCACCCCTCCCGACCGAGGAAGAGCAACTCCCAGTCGATCTGCTGTGCGACCCGCCCCCTGGGGGCGAAATAGAGAATCCCGCCGCTGAGCAGCATCATCAGAAAGCTGAAGCTGACCCCGAAGACGGCAAGGACGCGTCCGGAAAAGCGGGCATATGCCGACATATGACCCGTTGTCTCAACCTGTGTCATTCGTCCATCCTTTCGATTACGTCGACCGGGATGGATTGGCGCCATCACGGCCGCTCCACCTTTGATACGGGGCCCGTTGGCCGGTCCGTCGCGCATCTCGCAGCATTTCTGTCGGGCGGGTCCTAGGCAGCGAAGATATGCCGCTGCGGGCAGCCGGTTTTTGACGAAGATCAATCAGCGCGCAGGCGGGGGACGCTAACATGATGGCCGACATGCCCGGCGCGCGCCGAAGGGAAGACAGCGGGGATTGGCGCGGACGCGGCCGGGACGAAAGGCTTCGGGCCCTCGCGCCACTCCGCCCGGGGAATGGTCAGGAAAAAGGGGAGACGGATGGATCCGTATGAAGCCCTCGGTGTGAGCCGGACGGCGAGCGCGGCCGAGATCAAGAAAGCCTATCGCCGGATCGTCAAGGAGAGCCACCCCGATCTCAATCCCGGCGATGCCGCCGGCGAGGAGCGGTTCAAGAACGCGTCCGCCGCCTATGACCTGCTCAAGGACCCGGAGAAACGCGCCCGTTTCGACCGTGGCGAGATTGATGCCCAGGGGCAGGAGAGGCCGCAACAGAGCTATTACCGCTCCTATGCCGAGGCGCCGGACAATCCCTATCGGCAGGGACAGCGCTTTGAGGATTTCGAGGATCTCTCCGACTTTTTCTCGGACTACCTGCGTGGCGGCCGCGGAACCCGTGGTACGGGCCATGGTCACGCGCATGGAATGCATGCCGACGGGCGCGACAGCCGCTATCGGCTCGAGGTTCCGTTCCTCGATGCGGCCCTTGGCGGCACGACCCGGATCACCCTGCCCGACGGCGCGGCGCTCGAGGTGCAGATCCCGCGCGGCATTGCCGACGGCCAGACGATCCGCCTGCGCGGCAAGGGCGGCGCGCCGATCGGCAAGGGCCAGCCGGGAGACGCGCTGGTCACGATCTCGGTGGCGCCCCACAAGATCTTTCGCCGGGACGGGGACGATATTCGAATGGTCCTGCCGATCACGCTGGACGAGGCTGTCCTTGGCGGCAGGGTCGAGGTGCCGACGATCTCCGGCGCCGTCAGCCTGAGTATCCCGAAAGGCGCCAGCAGCGGCCAGGTGCTGCGCATGCGCGGGCGTGGTATCGCGCCACGGGGCCGCGAGACCCGTGGTGACCAGCTGGTCGAGCTGAAGATCGTTGCGCCGCCGAACGTGGACGAGGCGTTGCAGGAATTCATGGAAACATGGCGCAAGGGCCGGGACCACAATCCGCGAAAGGGGATGGCATCATGACCGAGATCTTCACGGAACAGCAGGTGATCGCGGATGTGCCGGGGCTCGACCGGGTCCGGCTCGTGGAGTTCATCAAGGCCGAGATCGTCATGCCGGTCCAGGCGCCCGGCCAGCCGGAAGAGCTGGCGTTCCGGCAGATCGACGTGGCAAGGCTGCGCCTGGCCTGTGAGCTCTGGGACTGTTTCGACCTTCAGAACGAAACGCTTGCAATGGTGCTGGGGCTGGTCGATCAGTTGCATGGCGTCCGCGCGGAGCTTCGCGCGATCCTGCAGGCGATCGAGACGCTTCCGCCGGAGCACCGGCGCGACATCGGCGCGGCGCTGCAGCAGCTGCGCAAGAGTTGAAAGACGCGTGACGCGGTATCGTTTCCGCAGCAGTCGGAGGGAGAAATGCCCAGGGCAAAGCGCGAATTCGCCGTTATCGGGCTCGGAACCTTCGGAGCGGCTGTTGCCCGGGAGCTGTCCCGGTTCGGCAACCCGGTCATCGGCATCGATATCGCCGAGCATAGGGTCACCGGGCTGGCCGACATGCTGGAGCGCGCGATCATCGCCGATGCGCGCGACGAGGCCGCGCTTCGCGAGGCGGGGGTCGGGGAATGCGCGGTCGTGATCATCGCCATCGGCGAAGAGCTCGAGGCAAATGTGCTGGCGACCATGAATGCCAAGATGCTGGGTGTTCCGTCCATCTGGGCCAAGGCGAACAGCCGGGCGCATCACCGCATCCTCAGCAAGCTGGGGGCGGACCGGGTCGTGCAGCCGGAGGAAGAGATCGGTGCCCATGTCGCGCAGATGCTGAACACGCCCGACATCCGGGACTATCTCAGCCTCGGCAACGGGTTTCACATCGTCAATCTGCAGATCCCGACCGGTTTTCGCGAGCAGGAACTTGCCGGGTTGAATCTGCAGGAGCGGCACAACCTGCGCTGCCTCGGCGTGATGCGCGGCACCGAGTTCCGCGGCGACGGGAGCACGGGCTGTGTCCTGGCCGAGAAGGACAGGATGCTGCTGCTTGGCCGGCGCGACGATCTGCGCGACTTCGCGGCGCGGCTCTGACATGTTGCGGCGCCTTGTCCGGTCGCCCCCCGTCCTGCTGGCGGTGTTGTATCTTGCGCTGATTGCGAGCGGCAGCCTGCTGCTTGCGCTGCCCATCAGCACGACGGCGCCGATCTCCGTCCTTCAGGCCGTCTTTACCGCCACCTCCGCTGTCACCGTCACCGGGCTTGTCCTTGTCGAGACCGGCAGCGGCTTCACCCTGTTCGGGCAGGTCGTCCTTCTCGCGCTCATCCAGGTCGGCGGGCTTGGCCTGATGACCTTTGCCGTCCTGCTGCTCGATACGCTCGGCCACAGGCTCGGGGCGTCCTCGCGACAGGTCCTGCGCGAGGACCTGCACCAGAGATCTGCGCATGCCCTGCCGGCGCTGGTGCATGCCGTCGCCCGGATCGCCCTTGTCTGCGAAGGGCTTGGAGCGCTGCTGCTGGCCACCGTGTTCATCCCCGAATTCGGCATCCTCCGTGGTGCCTGGTTCGCGATCTTTCATTCGGTCTCCGCCTTCTGCAACGCGGGCTTCGCGCTGCGCGCCGACAGCCTGTCGGCCTGGGTGTCCAATCCGATCGTCAATTTCACCATGCCGGCGCTGTTCCTGCTCGGCGGGCTGGGGTTCGTGGTGATCCGGGACCTCTCGCACCAGCGCAGGTGGCACGGCCTGTCGCTGCACAGCAAGCTGATGCTGACCGGCTCGCTCGGCCTGACACTCTGGGGCTTCGCCAGTTTCGCCCTGCTGGAATGGAACAATCCCGGCACGCTTGGCAGCCTCGGAACAGCGGACAAGCTGATCGCGAGCGGGTTTCAGGCCCTCACCCCTCGGACGGCGGGGTTCAACACGCTCGACATTGGCCAGACCCATGACGCAACAAGCTTGATGATGATCGTCCTGATGATCGTCGGTGGCGGCAGCGCCTCGACCGCCGGCGGCATCAAGGTGACCACGCTGATGGTGCTGCTGCTGGCGACGCTGGCTTTTTTCCGGCGAACGCCCGCGCCGCGCGCCTTCGGTCGGCATATCGGGCAGGAGCAGCTGTTGAAGGTTCTGGCCCTGACCACGGTCAGCATCCTGACCGTGGTCGTCGCGCTGTTCATCGTGTCGATCTCCCATGACGGCGATTTCCTCGACCTCGCCTTCGAGATCGCCTCCGCCTTCGGCACGGTCGGGTTGAGCCGTGGCGCGACGCCGGAACTGGATACGCTCGGGCGTTGCGTTGTCATGGGGGTGATGTTCCTTGGGCGGGTCGGGCCGCTGACATTCGGCTACCTGATGGCAAACCGCATCGCGTCGCGTCTGCGCTACCCCGAAGGCCAGGTCTATCTCGGATAGCGGCCCGGCGCGCGCGTTCAGCCAGGCAGATCCTTCGGCGCATGATGCTGCGTCTGCCGCCGGTGCGCGCGCGGCGACGGCTCGATTTTCCTGTTCTCAGGCCTGGCCGGGCGGGCGTCGAGATCGGAAGACGTGCCGAGGATGTCGTGGAGCCTGTCATCGTCCAGGCCCAGCCGGCGAAGATGGGCGACGACAACCTGCCGGAACGCCTGTCGGCTCGCCTCGGTAAGCTTGCCGTTCAGGCGCGCGCCGGCCCGGATCTGCGCTTCATGATGCCGTTCGAGCGCCCGGGCCTGTTCGGCATCGCTGCCATCGGCCACAACGCGGATCGAGGCGAACCAGCCTTCGAGCATCGCGGCTGCCAGCGCCAGGTGGATGGCGCGGTACCCGCCGGCCCGGTTAAGCGGAACACCTTTCAGCAGGCGGCCAACCTCGCGGCGATAATCCTGTGCGCGTTTGTCGAGCCGCTGCGAGGTCCAGCCGGTATAGGTCATCAGGCCTTCGGGCCGTTCGATGTCGATCTGGTAGACCGTGAAGCCGCGGCCCGTGTCGTTCCTGTTCTCGGATGGACAAAGATTCAGCATGGAAGGCGCTCCAGAAATATATATTTCAAATGTGGCTTGATGCGGGAAGAGATTCAAGCTCTGCGCCGCAGCTGCGCCTTGCGCCGGTCCCGGCGATCCGGGACCGGCGCGGTTGCTCAATGATGATGGGACACCGGAATCCTGCGCGTATTTTCGACCACCTCCTCCGGCTTGGGGACGGTGACGGTCAGGACGCCGTCCCGGACCTCCGCCTGCACGGCGTCTGGGTCGATCTCAAAGGGCAGGGCCATCATGCGTTGGAACGTCCCGGAAGAGCGCTCGATGCGATGGAACTGGCGGCCATCCTCTTCGCCCGATTCATCCATCTCGGCCTTCTTATCGCCGCGGATGGAAATCCGGTTCCCGACGACGGAAACCTCGACATCCTCCTCGGTCAGCCCGGGCAGTTCGGCGGTGAGGCGGACCTCCTTGTCGGTCTCGCTGACATTCGTGCGCAGGTCGAAACCGCCCGCAGGGGCCAAGGGGGGCGTGTCGAAGGCGTCGAACAGGGAATCGACCTGGGATTTCAGCGCCTGGAACGGATCCTGGCCGGGTTCCTTGCGGCCCAGCCAATGTGTCGGGAACAAGTTGCGATGTGTCATGACTTGCACTCCTTTTTGCTGTGGCAGTCCTCGCGCGAGAGTCTACCACAACCAACGGGCGGGCGATTGACCGGGGTCAATCCGCGGGCGCTGTCGGGACTGCCTTGTCCGGGATACAAAGCCCGGCCTTGCGCCAGGCCGCGACCGCGCGCTCCGCGATGGCATCCTCCATGCACCAGGCGTCGAACCTGCGGCGCAGCGTTGCTTCGAAATCCGGCCGGATGGCCAGCACGGCCTCGATCTCGGTGGCGGCCGCGTCCATGTCGCCGGCCTCGACCAGGAACCAGCCCATACAGGCGTGATACCAGGAGAGTTGGGTCAGCTGCGAGTCCCGGAGCTCGGCAATGGCCTGTTGCGGGCCTTCGGTCATCGCCAGCCCCACGGCGCGCAGCAGGTGATACCAGCCCGGGCAGAGCGGGCTGAGGTAGATGGCGCGCTCCAGCAGCGGAAAGGCCTGCGCCCAGTCGGCCCGCAGCGCATGGCACATGCCGATCATGGCGCACATGTCCGGGTGTCCGGGATTGAGATCCAGCGCCCGTCGGGCGGCGTGATCGAAGGCGGCGAAATCGCGGCGGTGGAAATGCGCCACAGCGAGAGCCTGGAAGGCGACGGCGTTGTCCGGGCCGCAGGCGACCGCCATCTCGGCCTGGGCCAGCGCCTGGTCGAGATTTGCCTGTCCGGGGCCGGGGTCGAGCAGTTGCCGGTGTTCGTCGACGATGATCAGCGACAGCAGCGCATGGGCGACAGAGGAGCCGGGATCATTCTCGACCGCCCGCGCCAGCCCGTCCTTCACATCCTGACGGCGGGTGAGGTCGAGATCGAGCGCGTAGCGGTAATATTCGGCGATGCAGGCGCAGGTTTCCCACTTGTTGGCATGTCCCGAGCGAGCGGACTTCCGGCCGGGCTGGCCAAGCGACAGGCAACCCTGGGCGATGCGCGCGGCGATGCGTTCGGCCATCTCGTCCTGGCCCTGGAACTGGTCCTGCGGGGTGGTTGCATGGCTGAAATGGCTGGTCAGGATGATCGCGTCCTGGGCCGCATCGACCACCTGGACGGTGATGCAGATCGTGCCATCCGTGCGGCGGATGCTGCCCTCCACCACGAAGCTGGGGCGGAAGGCCGCGTGGATCTGGGCAATGCTCAACTGGTCCCGCTTCGCCTTTTCCGTGGTGGAACGGGAGAAGACGGAGAAGGATTTGAACCGTGACAGATCCGAGATCGTTTCCTCCGTCAGCCCGTGGGCGAAGGCCGCATCCTCCCCGCCAGCGGTGAAATCGTCGAAAGGCAGCACGGCGATGGAGGGCTTCTCTCCCCGTTCGGTCTCCGCCGGAGCGCCCTTGGCCTTCGGCGGGGCGCCATCCCAGGAGATGTGGAACCCCGGCACGTAGGAGCCCTTGCCCAGGGTGATCCGAACAGGATCCTCGGCGCCTTCTGCGGCGAAATACCGGTCCAGCTTGTGGCGCAGGGCGCGGGCTTCGACGCGCACGATCGTATCGGCCGAGGGGTCGAAATCGGCCGGGCGGTCAAAGACCTCGACGCCGATCGTGTAGCCCTTGATCCGGTCGGCCCGACCTTCCAGGCTCTCTTCGACGACGAAACGCAGGAAATCGGACAGGCGCGGCGCATGGGCGAAATGCGGGCTGGCGAGGATATGCGCCAGTTGCGTCTCGATGACTTCCCTCGGTAGCGACGTCAAAAGCTCCACGGCCTCGTCCTTCTGTTCCCGGGACCGTCTCGTCCCGGAATTCCGCGCAGCGCGCTCACGGTGAGTCACTCCCTTGCGGCCCTGTCATCTGGTCCCATATCGGTGAACGGAGATACCGGCATTTTGGAAGGGACGCCGAGATGGAGGCGCAGGTCGAGAAACCGGATTCGGTGGCGGCGCTGCTATCGGGAATATGGGTCTCGCTGGACCATCTGGAAAGGGTGGCCAGCGCAGAAAGCCGATCCGAATTGCCGCATCTGAGCGACAGGTTTTCGGTGCTGCGGGCCGATCTGAAGGCGTTGGCGGGCGATCTGGAGCGGCTGGGGCGGTCGGGTCGGCGCTGCGAGGCCGGCATCGCGACGGTTCGGGACCGGGAGTGGTTCGCCCTGCAAATGGCCCTTCAGGTCTACCGGGCGGCTCTCGGGGAGTTTCCGCCACGGGGGTGAGCCGGATGCCCCGGGTCGAGAGCGCCGGTCGGGCCGTGTTCGCAGCGCTGGCGCCAGACGTGAAAGGAGTACAAGTATGGACCAGTCGGCCATCGTACCGGACAAGCCCGTCGAATTGCTGATACGCAAATCCCTGCATCCCGCAGCCCCGGCACCACATGGAAGCGACATGGCCGCACATTCCGCCCATGCTCGGGCGGGAGGCGGCGTTGCGCGCGCCAGCGGGAAACGGGCGGCGGCGCAAAAGGCGTCGCGGCGGTTGCAGGCCTGTTTCGAGGAGGGCGCCCACGAGCGCCACTACCAGCCGAACAGCACCATCCTGCTGCAGGGCGAACCGGCCCGCACGATGTACCTGGTGCAGTCGGGCACAGTCCGCTGCTGCCGGTTCGACGCCGAGGGCAACCGGCAGATCTTCGACTTCCTGTCCAAGGGCTTCTTCCTCGGCGTGGCGGATGTCGGGGTCTGGCATTACACCGCCGAAGCCGTCGATCATGTTATCCTGCGGGCAACACCGCAGCAGCGCATCGTCGATGCTTGCTGCCGGGACCCCGCCTTGCGCGACGCGTTCCGCGGCTATGCCTGCTCTGTCCTGGAACGCCGCGAGGAACAGCTGATCTCGCTGGTGCATCTGAATGCGCAGGAGCGGCTGCTGGGGTTTCTCGAAGACTATGCCGGGCGCCGGAGCAGCGACGGCTACGTGGTGTTGCCGATGCAGCGCCATGACATCGCCGACTATCTCGGCCTGAGCGTGGAAACGGTCAGCCGCGCCTTTTCCGAACTCAAGCGCAAGTCGTTGATCGACATGGCGACACCGGAGAAATTCCGCCTGCTGCCGGCTGCCGGCACGCAGTCCGGTACATTGCTGATCCACTGACGCACCGGGCCGGAGGTCGGGGACGATCCCGTGGACGGCTTCCGCCGACCCGGAGCTTGCGAGGCGGGCTTATGTCGCATCGTGAGCCTTGTTGGCCCGGCGCCGGGGTTTGCGAAAGGCATCGAAGCCTGCCGTGAGGTCCAGCAACTCGGCGGTGATCTCGCTCTGCCGCAGCCTGCGACTGTCGGCCCGGGCGGACTCCAACCTGTCATCCACTGTTTCTTCCGCCTGCTGCATCCGTGCCATTCGCGCCGCGTTTTCGGTGACCAGCGCCTCGGCGCTGGCACGAAACAGGCTCGCAAAGAGATGGCCGCGCACCAGGTCGCCCAGGACCTCCTCGACCGGGCCGGCAACGGTCGGCAGCGAGCGGGAGGGCCAGGGCCGGGCCTGGAGGGTGTCGAGCAGGTCCCTGTCCAGCGGCAGCAGCATGCGGAGGGACGAGGCAGCAGATCCGTCCTGCTGGCGCTCGCGAAAGGCGATCCTGGCCGTCAGGCTGCGCGGAAGATTGGCCCGGCGGATTCCGTCCAGATGCCGCGCCAGCCGGTTGGCCAGCCGCACGATGCCGTCTGTCGACGCGGGCGTCAGGTAGGTCCGCGCCACGGCGATCCGCTGTTCGGCCAGCGCATCGGCCATCTGCGCGCCGACGCAGAGCACGGTCCAGGGCTCGCCTGCGCCCCTGGCGATATCGCGCGCGACATCGCCGGCCAGGGCTTCGTTGTAATTGCCGCACAGGCCGTGATCGGAGCCAAACACGACCAGCACACGGGTTTCAGGCGCATCGCGCGTACGCGGCATTGGGCCATGGCAGTGAAGGAAGGCCTGCAAGCCTTCCAGCACGGTGGCGTGATAGGCCTCGATCGCCCGCGCGGCCTGCTCATAGGGGGCCGCATTCAGCATCGAAACCGTCTTCATCGTGTGAACGATGCCGCGGATGCTCTCCAGGCTCCGTGTCTTGCGGGCAAGGCTCTCAAGCGTCCGGGCCATCGGTCTGCCTCCCGTGCTGCGCGATGATCCTGTGGGCCAGCGCGCGGAGCCGTTCCCGCGCGCCCTCTGTCAGGGGCGCCTCCTCGGCTAGGTGTTCGGCGATCTCTCCCTGCTCGTCGCTCGCCGCAGATCGCAGCCGAGCCATCGCCTCGGCCATCGTCCGTTCGTTCATGCCGTCGAACTGACCCTCCATGGCCGCGACCAGAACGGCGAGTTGCTCGCGCGCCGACATCGGATCGCTCTCGCCCTGGCGCAGGGCGCCGCGTATGGCGCTGCCCCGCGCCAGCCGCGCCCGCGTCGCATCGTCCAGCCGCGTGCCGAACCGGGCGAACTCCTCCAGCTCCTCGAATTGTGACAGCGTCACCCGCAGGTTGGCCGCGACCGAGCGGAGCGCGGGGCTCTGCGCCTTGCCGCCAACCCGCGAGACCGAAACGCCCAGGTCGACCGCCGGAAACAGGTTCCGCCGCACCAACCGGGGCGAGAGGTAGATCTGCCCGTCGGTGATCGAGATGAGGTTGGTCGGGATATAGGCCGACAGGTTGCCGGCCTGGGTCTCGACCACGGGCAGCACGGTGATCGAGCCGCCGCCGGCATGGTCCGCGAACTGCCCGCCACGTTCCAGCAGCCGCGCGTGGACGAAGAAGATGTCGCCCGGAAAGGCCTCGCGGCCGGGCGGGCGGCGTAGGAGAAGCGACAGCTCGCGATAGGAGCGGGCGTGATGCGTCAGGTCGTCCAGGACCATCAGCACGTCGCGGGCCTGCCCGGCGAAATACTCTGCCACGCTCATCGCGGCATAGGGCGCGAGCCAGGCCAGCCCCGCGGCCTCGTCATCTCCGGCGGCAATGACAAGCGTCCGGGGCATCATCCCGCCTTCACGGATCGCGGCGATCACCCGGGCGACGGCATCGCCGCGCTGGCCGATCGCGCAGTAGATACAGATCACGCCGGTATCGGTCTGGTTGAGGATGGCGCCGACGCCGAGCGAGGTCTTGCCGGTGCGGCGGTCGCCGATGATCAGCTCACGCTGGCCGAGCCCGACCGGCACGGCGGCGTCGATCACCTTGATCCCGGTCCTGAGTGGGCGCGTGACCGGCAGGCGATCGAGGATCGCCTTCGCGTCGGCCTCCACCGGCCGGGAGGTGATCGCCTCGATCGGTCCATTCCCGTCCAGCGGCGCTCCGAGCGAATCGACGACCCGCCCCAGGAGCTCCGGCCCGACGGCGATGCTGGCGACCTTGTGCGACCGAAGGACCTCTTCGCCGACGCTGACCCGGTCGCTTGCCCCGAGCAGGACGACGCCCAGCCGGCCGGGCTCCAGGTCCAGGACCATCCCCTGCACGCCGCTGGCAAATATCAGCAACTCGTCGGCCAGCGCGCGTTCCAGCCCGCTGACAATGGCAATCCCGTCGCCAATCTCGGCGACATGGCCGATCTCGCTCAGGCGCGGCCCGGGCGCCTCGCAGGCCAGCAGCCCCTGCAGGAGCGCCTCGGGGGTCGCCGTGGACCTGCCGACATTGCCACTCATCGTGCCTCTCCTGATGGTGTCGCAAGCGCCGCGAGTTGGGCCTCGAACCGGGCGTCGAGACCGTCGAGATAGGTGTCGATGGTCCAGGACAGCTCCGCGCCTCCCATCCGCAGGACAACGCCGGGGGACTGGGATGCATCCGTGGCAAATGTCAGCTGCGTGTCGGGCAGGACCGATGCGAGGCTTTCGGAGAATGCCGCTTTCGAGGCCTCTGACAACGGCGCCTGGCTGGTGAGCACGCCGGCGCGCCCTTGTCCGACGGCGGCGCGGATCTCGGGCGCCATCGCGCGGGCCTGCCCGGCAAGATGGCGCGCCATGGTCTCTTCCAGCTCCGCATCCGCCAGGTCGAGCAAGGCCTTGCGGGTCGTCGACAACAGTGCGCGCGCCCCGGCCTGGTGCAGCCCGTCCGTGAACCTGCGCGTGTCCTGGTCCATCTGACTGCGCCATGTCTGGCGTTCCTGCTCCAGTCGCTTGCGTGCCTCCTTCACGAGCCCGTCGGCTTGCTCCTGCGCCTGTCGACGCCGGCTGTCCGTCAGCTCGGAATGTCGTTCTTCCAGGGTTTCAAGCTTCGCACGATACTCTGCTTCGACCGCCTCGGACTCCTCTCGCGCCCGCACGGCGTTCTGCATGCGCGCCGCGATTTCGGCTTCGCGGGCGTCGATCCCGTCAAGGATCGGCCGGAAAAGGAACCGCTTGAGCAGCCATAGCAGCACAAGGAAGTTGCCGATCTGGGCCGCGACGATAATCCAGTCGATGGACATGGCTCACCCGCCCGCCACCATGTTCCAGAACGGGTTGGCGAAGATGAGGATCATGGCGACCACGAAACAGTAGATCGCGGTGGATTCGATCATCGCGAGGCTGACGAAAAGTGTCCGCGAGATGCTCGGCGCGGCATCGGGCTGCTGGGCCATCGCGGTCATCGCTGCCGCCGCCGCGCGGCCTTCGCCCAGGGCCGGACCGATTGCCCCGAAGGCAACGGTCATCCCGGCGCTGAAGATCGAGACGATTGCGATGAGGGAAAGCTCTGTCATGGGGTTTCCTTTCCTTGTGCGGGTCCTGGAGCGGGGCCGGTCGCGGGCGGCTGTGACGGCGCCGTGGCGCTGGAGATGTAGACAGTTGCCAGAACCGAGAAGATATAGGCCTGGATCAGCCCGGTCAGCAGGCCCAGCATGTCCATCACCACCGGCAGGAAGAACGGCGCCACGCCCAGCAGGATCGCCGCGATCACCGCGCCGCTCATGATGTTGCCGTAGAGCCGGATCGCCAGCGAGACCGCGCGCGAGAACTCGGTGAGGACGTTGAAGGGCAGCATGACGATGGAGGGCCGCGTGTAGTTGCGCAGGTAGCCGCCCAGCCCGCGGCTGGTGATGCCGAAGAGCGGCACCGCGATCAGCACCGCCAGCGCCAGGGCCGTTGTCGTCGAGAGCGACGCGGTGGGCGGGTGGAAGCCCGGCACCACCAGCAGCAGGTTCGAGGTCGCGACGAACAGGAACAGCGTGCCGGCGAAATACAGCAGGTGCGGCGCCCGGCGGCCGGTGACCTCTTCGATCTGGCCTTCGATCCCCTGCACGATGACCTCCAGCGCCGTGCGCCAGCGGCTCGGTGGCTGTTCCGGGCGCAGGCGCCGGGTCACCAGCCAGGCGGAGCCGGTCAGAAGCGCCATCACGATCCAGGTGAACAGGACCGTGGCGCTGATCGAGCGGCCCAGGATCGTGAACAGGGTGATCTCGTCGGGGGACAGGGTCATGGCGCATCCCCCTGCGCGCCGAACCACCGCGCCCCGGCCGGCGAGGTGGCGACACTGCGCGTCGCAAGGAAGGCCAGCGCATAGCCCGTTGCGGCCCAGGGCCCCGCTGCCCACGCGACCGCCCAGCCGATGGCCAGCAAGCCGGCAATCCGCAGCGCCGCGCTCAGGGCGAGCACTGCCCCGGGATGTGCGCCCGCCAGCGCCCGGCGCAGACCGAGGGCGAGGCCGGCGAAGTAGGCCGCACTTGCCGCCGCGCCGAGCGCCAGCCCGATGATCCCTGCGCTCCAGTCGATGGGTATCATTCGTCGCCTCCTTCGCTGCCGATCCACATCCAGGCCAGCACGGCGCCGAGCACCACGCCGCCCAGCAGCAGCGCCAGCGTCCAGGAGAAGCCCTGTGGCGCGACCCGATCGAGCCAGACCCCAAGGGCCGTGCCCAGCAATGTCGGCACCGCCACCGACCAGCCGATCACCCCGAAAGCGCCGATCCCGCGCAGCGGGCTTGGCCCGGGATGCGCCCGCCGATGCTCGATCCGCCGCGCGTGGCGGACGATCTTCCTGGCGTGCCCGTCCGGTTTCCGGCTCATGGTTCTGGCCTCCTCAACTCGGCAAGGCGGCGCACCATGTCGGCTTCCAACCGTGCCAGCGCGGAGCGGGCGAGGCGCTCCTCCTCGTCCATCCGCACGAAGCTGTCCTCGACCACGTCCTGCAGGGTGGCGAGATCGCCGCCGCGAACCCCGCGGGTGCAGGCGATGTCGACCCGGGTCCCGTGCTTTACGAGAATGCCCTCGTCGAGCCCGAAGAACAGTTCCTCTCCATGCGCCAGGCGCAGCACCATCACCGAAGGCACCAGCGCCGCCACGGTATCGACATGCCGCGGCAGCAGGCCAAAGGCCCTTTGCCGCCCCACGGCACTGACCGCCACCGCCGCGCCCTCAAAGAGGCTCCGCGCCGGAAGCCGCACCGTGACATCCATATGCGTGGCGCCGCTCATGACGCCCCCTCAAGGTCGCGAAGCGGACCAATCATGTAATATGCGCTTTCGGGCAGTTCGAACCGGTCCTGCTCGAGGATCGCCTCGCAGCCATCCAGCGTGTCCGAGACGGGCACGCGCTTGCCGGGCACCCCCGAGACATCGCCGGTTGTGACGAAGGGCTGGGTCAGGAACCGCTCCAGGCGCCGGGCGCGGGCCACCGTCGCACGGTCGGCGGCGGTCAGTTCCTCCAGCCCGAGCATGGCGATGATGTCGCGCAGTTCTTCGTATTCGGCCAGGGTGCGGCGCACAGCACGCGCGATGTCATGGTGACGTTGCCCGACCACACGCGGCGTCAGCATCGCAGAGCTCGAGGCCAGCGGGTCGACCGCCGGGTAGAGCCCCTCGCTGGCCCGCTTCCGCGAAAGCACCACCGAGGCCGAGAGATGCGAGAAGATATGGGCCGCGGCCGGGTCGGTAAAATCATCCGCCGGCACATAGACCGCCTGAACCGAGGTGATTGCGCCGTTGCGGGTAGAGACGATACGCTCTTCGAGCGCGGCAAGCTCGGTCGCGAGGGTCGGCTGGTAGCCGACGCGCGAGGGCATCCGCCCCATCAGGCCGGAGACCTCGGAGCCGGCCTGCACGAAGCGGAAGATATTGTCGATCAGCAGCAGCACGTCCTGCTTGCGCTCGTCGCGGAAATACTCGGCCATCGTCAGCGCGGTGTTCCCGATAAGGAACCGCACGCCCGGCGCCGCGTTCATCTGGCCGAAGAGCATCACCGTCTTGTCGCGGACACCGGCGGTGCCGATCTCGCGATAGAGTTCTTCGGCCTCGCGCGAGCGCTCGCCGATGCCGCAGAACAGGCTCACCCCATCGTGATACTGGACGACATTGTTGATCAGCTCGGTGATAAGAACCGTCTTGCCGACACCCGCGCCGCCGAAGAGGCCGGTCTTGCCGCCGCGCTCGATCGGCGCGAGCAGGTCGATCGCCTTGATGCCGGTCTCGAGGATCTCGGCGCTCTGGCCGAGTTCCCGCAGCCCCGGCGGCGACCTGTGGATCGAGCGCAGGGCGCAATCGACCGGAGGCGGGCGGCCATCGATCGGCGCGCCGAAAACATCGAGCATCCGCCCCAACAGCGCCTCGCCCACCGGCACTTCGATCTGGCGGCCGGTCGCGGTGACGCGCATGCCTAGCCCGAGGGCGCGCACCGGTGCCAGCGCCATGGCGCGCACGACCCCGTCCTCGGCCAGCGAGGAAACCTCCAGCGCGACCGGACCGACATGGAGCAGGTCGTGAATGCGCGGGACGGCGCCGTCGAAGGCAACATCCACGACTCCGCCGCGAATGGCCACAATCCGCCCGTCGCTGGCCGGCTCACGATATGTGCAATCTGGCTCTGACACGGCATCGCCTCACAACTGGCAGGCCGGGATTGGGCCGGCGCCTGTCCGGAAGCCGACACAGCCCTTGGAGGAGGAACGGACCGTGCCGGCTCTTCCCGGTCCCGGCGAAACATCCGCCATCTGTCCCGGTTCGGGAGGTCTTGCGGCGCTTGGTAGACGGGATGGGAACAGGATAGTCAAAGCGCGCGGCAAATGAATGACCTGCATCAATCTCCGGTTCGGAACCGGGGCCTCAGTGTCGGCGCTCCTCCGGACCTGCGCAGGCGCAGGGCGCCATTTCGTGCCTGTCAGACCAATGGCTCTGGCGCCTGCAACCGGTCCCGTATGAACCCGGCGAACAGCGCTGCGCGAGCGCCGTCGATGACCCGGTGACCACGGGAGAAGGACAGCGGCAGCATGCTGCGCGGCGCGAGCTTGTCCTCCCGCAGCACCGCCCGCCAGTGGGCACAGGAGAGGCCCGGGGTCGCCACTTCCGGCGCGTTGAAGATCGGGGTGACCCCAGTGCCACCAGGCCACCTCAGGCTGGTGATCGTAAAGGTCCTTGGCAAAACCTGTCCTGCCGCTGCGCGTTCGTTCGTTGAGAAAGGCGGCCTGGATGTCGTCGACGCCGGGGATTCAGGCATTCTCGAGATCGGGCGCAAAGGGCACCGGCCTGTGCGGCGGCGAGACCTGGCGGATCGGCGCCCTCAATGCGGAGCGTACCGGCTCCGCCACGATGGCGGAGATGTCGGAGGTGATCCCGCAGCGCGGTGAGGCCTCGTCCACAACAACCAGGCGGCCGGTCTTTTCGACCGAGGCGAGGATCGTCTCCTCGTCCAGCGGCGAGGTCGTGCGTGGGTCCATGGCCGTACAAGCGACGCCCTGCGCGGCCAGCTTCCCGGTCGTCTAACATCACATTGTGCTCGGGGAAGTTCACCGGAGCATCGTCGCGGATCGATTGTGGTATCAAACCCTTGGCCTTGCAGGGAGAGGAGGGCCACCGGCTTGAGATCGGGAATATGGGTGAAGATCGGGTGAAGGTTCTGGCCATACTGGCTGGCCGCGCGCAGGCCTTTTGCGGCCGCCCCCCGCCGCCGCGTCGAAGAAAGCGCTTTCGCTGATTGGCGTGTCACAGACTCGCTCGCGCCCGAATTCGGGCCTCACCCCCTTTTTGGGCCTCCAGAACGCCCCCCCAGGCATCCTGTTCGCTCCCGCCCCTGTGCCGACGGAAATGTCTTCAGCGAGCAGGTCATCGCGCGTGGCACTCGTTGAGTGTCTCGCGAAATGATCTCTCTGACACTGCCACTCTCTTGCGATATCAATTCAGTAGGGCAGGAAGGCATCGGTTGTGAACGTCGGGCGTTTCGGCGCCGGGACGGATATCGCCCCGGCGCCGGAATGGTCGCTCAGGCGAAGGCGATCTGGGCCTTCATGGCGCAGTTCCTGTCCGACGCGACCTTGAAGGCATCTTCGGCGTCGTCGAGGGGAACGACATGGGTGATCAGCGGCTTCACGTCGATCAGGCCCTTCTGCATCAGCTCAACCGCCGAAAAGAACTCCTTGTGGAAGCGGAACGAGCCCCGCAGTTCCAGTTCCTTGGCGGTGATTGCCATCATCGGCAGGGTCATGTCCCCGCCAAGGCCAAGCTGTGCGATGATGCCACCCGGACGCAGCGCGGCGATCCCTGCCGAGAGGGCCGGCGCGGCGCCGGAACACTCGTAAAGGACATCGAAATAGCCCTTGCCGGCGGTGTAGGGCGCCAGCCCTTCCGGGTCATCGCCGGAATTGATGGTCCGATCGACGCCGTTCTGGCGCGCCATTGCGAGCGTGAAATCCGAGAGATCCGTGGCCACGATCTCGGCCGCACCGGCGCGCCGGGCGGAAAGGGCCGCCAGCAAGCCGATCGGGCCGCAGCCCGTGATCAGCACACGCTTGCCCAGCATCTCCCCGCAGCGGCGCGTCGCATGCAGCGTTACCGCCAGCGGCTCGGCCATTGCCGCCTCGCCCGCTGTCAGCCCGTCGGCAGGCGCACATTGCCTGGCATCGGCCACGAGGATCTCGCGGAACGCGCCCTGGATATGGGGGAAGGGCATTGCGGAGCCGTAGAACCGCATGTTGAGACACTGGTTGTACCGGCCTTCCTGGCAATAGTTGCATCCGCCGCAGGGGCGGGACGGCGACACCGCCACAAGTTGCCCGACGCTGAGCCCGTCGACGCCCGCGCCCAGGGCCATGACATGCCCCGCCACCTCATGCCCGAGGATCATCGGCTCCTTCAGACGGATCGCACCGAACCCGCCGTTATTGTAGTAATGCAGGTCGGACCCGCAGACGCCGCCGGCAGCAAGCCGGATCGAGACCTCGCCGGGGCCGGGCTGGCCGGCCTCGCGCTCCTCGATCCGGAGATCTTTGGCCGCGTGGATTACGATGGATTTCATTGGAGCCTCACAGGACCGGAGAGGGCAGGGGCTGGCCTGCGAAATGCGCCGAGAGGTTGTCGCGCACGAGCTTGCCCATCGCCTTGCGGGTCTCGAAGGTGCCCGAGGCGTGGTGGGGCTGCAGCAGCACGTTGTCGAGCTTGAGGAAGCGCTCGTTCAGCGCCGGCTCGCCTTCGAAAACATCCAGCGCGGCGGAGCCGAGCGTGCCTTTTTCCAGCGCGTCGAGAAGGGCTTCCTCGTCGATATTCTGGGCGCGGGAGACGTTGATGATCATCCCCTCCGGGCCGACGGCTTCAATCGCTTCGCGGTTGACGATGTGGCGGGTTTCGGCGGAGGCGGCCAGCGTCACGAACAGGAAATCGGAGCGTTCGGCCAGCGCCACGGGATCGGCGATGAACTCCCAGTCGGGGGCGTATTCCTTCGGCGCGACATCGGTATAAGCGATGTCCATGTCGAACCCGGCGAGCCGCTTGGCGACCTCGAAGCCGATCCGGCCCAGGCCGAGAACGCCCGCCCGCTTGCCATGCACGCGGTTGCGCAGCGGGTAGAGCCCCTTGGCGGCCCAGCTTCCATCCTTGACCCAGGTTTCCGCGCCGATCATGCCGCGCGACTGGACCAGCATCATCGCCACGCCGAGATCCGCGACATCGCAGGTCAGCACGTCGGGCGTGTTGGTCACCCGGATGCCACGCTCGCGACAGGCTTCCAGGTCGACGGCGTCATATCCCACGCCATAGACCGAGATCACTTCCAGGTTGGGACAGGCGGAGATCATCGCGCGATCCGCCCCGAGCTCGCCTCGGGTGGCAATGCCGCGAATCGCCGGTCCGACCTCGGCGAGGAACGCATCCTTGTCCTGCGCATCGAAGTAACGGTGCACCGAAAACGCTTCGTTCAGAGGGATTTCGTCCCATTCGGGATAGGGGCCGACCTGGAGGATTTCGGGGGTTGCCATGTCTGCTTCTCCTCGCCTTGACATTCGATGGTATCGATACCATAAACAATATGACACAGATTTGTCGAGGCCAAATTCGGAGACACACCATGGCGACTGGAATGGAACTGTTCGATCTGAGCGGGAAGACAGCTCTCGTAACCGGCTCGTCCCAAGGGATCGGCTTCGCACTTGCCAAGGGCCTGATGGAGGCCGGCGCCGCGATTGTCCTGAACGGGCGCGACGAAGCAAAACTGGCCGCCGCCGCCGCGACGCTTCGCGCCGCCGGCGGAACGATCCACGAGCTGGCCTTCGATGCGACGGACCATGCCGCCGTTGCGACCGCCATCGACGGGTTCGAGGCCGAGACCGGGCCGATCGACATCCTGGTCAACAATGCCGGGATGCAGCACCGCACCGAACTTGAGAACTTCCCGGCGGACGCTTTCCAGCAACTGCTTCAGACCAATATCGCGACCGTTTTCAATGTCGGCCAGGCTGTTGCCCGCCACATGATCAAGCGCGGCGAGGGCAAGATCATCAACATCGCCTCCGTCCAGACTTCTCTGGCCCGTCCGGGGATCGCGCCCTACACGGCGACCAAGGGGGCCGTGGGCAACCTGACCAAGGGCATGGCAACCGACTGGGCCAAGCACGGGCTGCAATGCAACGGAATCGCGCCGGGCTATTTCGACACGCCGCTCAACGCGGCGCTGGTGGCGGATGCCGATTTCACTGCCTGGCTGGAGAAGCGGACGCCGGCCGGACGCTGGGGCGATGTCGATGAACTGGTGGGGGCCTGCGTGTTCCTGTCGGCGCCGGCGTCGAGCTTCGTCAACGGCCACACGCTCTATGTGGATGGCGGCATCACCGCGTCGCTCTGAGCCAGAGCCTTCCAGGCACGCAACAGACAGGAGAGCATGATGACATTGAACGTTGCCCTGATCGGAGCCGGCGCCATGGGCGGTGCCATAGGCGCCCGGCTCGTGGAGACCGGATGCAACCTGACGGTCTTCGACCTGGATCCGGAAAAGGTCGCCGCCCTGACAGACACGGGGGCCTCGGCGGCGGTTTCGGCCGCGGAGGCTGCCGCGGCAAGCGACTATGTCATCACCAGCCTGAACTCGGCGAAGATCGTCGAGATCGCGGTCTTCGGCGCCCAGGGCGTGGCCGAAGGGGCGAGGCCGGGAACGCTGATCATCGACATGTCGTCGATCGATCCGGAAGCGACCAAGGCGCTGGCGGCGAAGGCATCCGATGCCGGGCTCCGCTGGGTCGACAGCCCGCTTTCCGGCGGCGCGCCGAAAGCGCTGATCGGCGAGCTGACCCTGATGGCCGGCGGCACCGCGACAGATGTTGCCGACGCGCATGAGGTGCTCAAGCACGTTGCCAGCAACTACACCCATATGGGTCCGTCCGGCGCCGGGCAGACCACCAAGCTGATCAACCAGGTCCTCTGCGGGCTTGGCTTCCTTGCCGTCGCCGAAGCGACCCAGCTTGCCGTGGATGCGGGCGTGGACGCGGCCAAGATACCGCAGGCCCTGAAGGGCGGGCGGGCCGACAGTGCGCTGCTGCAGGAATACATGCCGCGCTATGTTGCGCGCGACTACCGCCGCACCGGGCGGATCGACAACATGGTCAAGGATCTCAACGGCGCCCAGGACCTGGCCCGGCTGACCAACACGTCCATGCCGCTGACGGCGGTCTGTGCCGAGGTGCACCGCATGCTCACAGCCGCCGGTCTTGGCGGCGAGGACCAGGCCGCGCTGATGGAGTATTTCAAAGGCCCCAACCCGGAAAAGCTGTCATGATCACCCGCTACGCGATGTTCGAAGGTCGCCTCAAGGACGGCAAGATGCAGGCTTTCCGGGACGGCGTCCGCGACCGCCTCGCCCCGATCCTGAAGACCTTCGACGGTGTCCTCGAAGTCAGTATCGCCTTTACCAACGAGCGCGATGACGGGGCGCCGGACCTGCCGCTGATCCTCGCGGTGTCCTATCCGGATGTCGAGACGATGCGGGCCGCCCTTGCCAGCCCCGCCCGCGAACAGGCGGTCGTCGTGACCGGCGAGATCTTCGCCGAGTGCTTTGACGGCCATATTCACCACCATGTCACGGAGCGCACGGCCTATCCGGTGTGAGCGCATCCGGGTTGCCGGCTCTGATGGCTGGGCGCCCGGACATGCGTTCTCTCCCTTGCGGATGGTCCCGACAGCATCGAGAAGGCGAAGATGAGCCGCAAGATCACAATGAAGGAAGTTGCCAAGGCCGCCGGCGTCGCGCCGATGACGGTTTCGCGCGCCTTCAAGTCGAACTCAGCGGTCAACGCCGATACCCGCGCCAGGGTGATGAAGGCGGCCGAGGAGCTGGGCTATGTCTTCGACAGCGCGGCGTCCAACCTGCGCTCGCGGAAATCGGGTTTTGTCGCGGCAATCATCCCGTCGCTGAACAACGCCAACTTCGCCGCCACGATTGGCGCCATGTCCTCGGTCCTCGAACAACACGGGCTGCAGATCCTGCTGGGCTACACCGGTTACAGCATTGACGAGGAAGAGCGCCTGATCGCGCAATTGCTGCGCCGCAGCCCGGAAGCGATCGTGCTGACGGGGGGGCATCACACTGACCGGGCGCGCAAACTGCTCGCAAACGCCACCGTTCCGATTGTCGAGACCTGGGACCTGCCGGAGAACCCGGTCGAGCATGTTGTCGGTTTCTCCAACACGACCGCCATGCGGGAGCTGGTGGACCATCTTGTCCAGACAGGCTTCGACCGGATCGCCTTCCTGGGCGGCGACGCCACGGGCGACTTGCGGGGCCAGGCGCGGCTTGCCGGCTTTCTCGAGGCGCTCGGGCGCCACGGCCTCGATGCGTCGCGCCTTGTCTGCGCTGGTCCGGCCCCGATCGGAATGCGCGAAGGCGCCCTGGCCATGGCGGACCTGCTGGGCAGGTTCCCGGATACGGAGGCGGTTGTCTGCGTGTCCGACCTCTCGGCCTTCGGCGCCCTGACGGAATGCCAGCGCCGCGGGATCCGGGTTCCGGAGGATATCGCCATCGCCGGTTTCGGGGCCTATGACATCTCGGCCTATGCCCATCCGACACTCACCACGATCGAGGCGTTTTCGACCGAGATCGGGCGCAAGACCGGGCAATTGATCGTGCGGCTGTTGCGGAGCGATGGCCCGCCCGCCGGCCCGCAGAAAGAAGAAATCTGTCCGCGTCTGGTGATACGGCAATCCGCCCCGTAGCGGGCCAGCCGCCGAAGCCTGTATTGCGGACCTGACACGGGCAACTGCAAGGGCATACGGTTCCGCCGCCTGCGGGACCGATGAACCGAAGAGGAGTGAACATGATCTTTGGACGTCTGGACAACCTGGCCGCGGAGGCCGAAACGCTGCCGGCAAATATCCTGGAGGCTCTCCAGTTCCTCGCCGACACGGATCTCGCCAGCGCCGACACGGGGCGGGTCGATATCGATGAAGAGCGCCTCTTCGCACAGGTACAGGATTACACGACGCAACCGGCCTCCGAGAAGCGGCCCGAAGCGCATGAGCGCTATATCGACGTGCAATATGTCCTGTCGGGCCGGGAGAAGATGGGCTTTGCGCCGATGGTCGGCAAGCCGCCCGTGGTCGAGGATCTGCTTGAAGAGAACGACGTCCTGTTCTTCGGCGAAGTCCAGGATGAGAGCTACCTGACATTCTCGGCCGGCAGCTATGCCGTGTTCTACCCGTGGGATGTCCATCGCCCCGGATGCTCGGCCGAGCAGGACGAGGAGGTCCGCAAGATCGTCGTCAAGGTTCGCCTGTAGCCGGTCCGGTTCTTCACGCGACCGGGTGTCCGTGACGAACCCGTCCCGCGCCATTGGTTCAGGGCCATTGGCGCGGCAGGGGCGGCAACAGGGCAGAGCCCTGACATTCGGTCTCGATCCCGCGATAACCCGGGAAGCCGGACCGACGGGCCGGCGCCGCGGGCTACAATGTCTTCAGATATTCAATCAATGCATCCGCGCCATCCGGGTCGTCGGACCAGTCGAGCTTGTAGGTCTTGTCTCCATCCTCGACATCCCGGTTGTGGCCGGCATTGCCGATCGCGTGGAAGGACCGGGTGTCGAACACCATGCCGGCTCCAGTTCCATCATCCTGCTGCCATGCAAAGCCCATGTTCCCGGTGTCATAGCTCAGCAGCCCCTTGACGAAGCTGTCGGGGCGCGTGTCTGGCATCAGCAGGTGGCGCATCGTCGGCACCGAGCCGTTATGCAGGTAAGGCGCGATCGCCCAAACGCCGCCCAAGGCGGTGGCGTTATAGCCGCGCTGATCGTCGAGCGGGCGCATGATCGCGGTGCCGAAATCCTTTAGCGGAACCCCGAGATATTCGGCGCATGGTTTCGTTTTCTCGCCAGCCAGATCGAGCTCCAGCGTGGTCGGACAGAAGCCCTGATACATCTGTCGCGCCGACAGCATCAGCGAGGTGTTGATGACCTGGCTGCGGGCCGGGCTGGTGCCGAGATCACCGTAGACGGCGCCGTTGTTTGGCTGGTGGCAGGCCGCGCAATTCTCGGCAAACAACGCCTCGCCCTGCTTCGCCTTGCTCGTGTCGACCGCGAACGGGTAGGCCGTCGGCGGCAGCCCGCCCAGCAATTGCGCCGCGAAGGCCGGCACCCGCATGTCCGGATCGTCCAGCCCCATTGTCGTTGACGCCGCCATGTTCCGGAACATCGGAATCGGGATATTGCCGTTATATTGCCCGCCGCCATTGATCAGCTGCGTCTTGCTCGGATCCCATTCCGCGGCCCGGGCATCCTGATCCCAGACGGCCATGAAATCCGTAACGCCAGGGTGATCGGGCAGGATGATCTTGCCGAGATCCTTGCCGATCTTCTTCTTGAGGTTCTCGTAGCCGTGGCTCGAGCTCACGCCGGTCGCGTCCGCCATGCCCGGGATGCCTTGCAGCATCTGCGCCTTGTAGTCGCCATAGGACTTGTCGAGATAATCCGAGAAGGCGTCGACGAAATCCTCGGTATAGACCATGAAACGCTCGACGAGGTCGCGGGCGTCGGCGCGGAAGATCTCGACCTGTTGCGCCTCGTAGGCGGCGTCGTAATTGCGATATGGCGTCTTGAAATCGTTGTAGAAAAAGGTCGGTGACTGCGCGACCGCCTGGTCGAGCGCGGCGAGCACGATACCAGTGGCCCGATCGACCCGGCTGGCGGGATCGGTCTCGCCATCATAGATCGCTTGCAGGGTCTCGAAGGTCCGGACGTAATACTTGTTGATGTTGAAGGTCGTGTTGACCGCGCCGTCAATATAGCGCGTCTCGCCATCCTCCCCGATCACGCGGCCGATATGGCAGGCCCCGCAGGTGAAGGAGGTCAGGTCCGGTGCGCCCGGCTGCGCCTGCGGATCGAGCCCGGTGAAGCCGACGCCGCGGGGGAGGAAGTCGATCTTCGAGCGCGCGTCGAAGAACAGGCCAACCTCCGAGAGCAGCTTGTCGCCGCCCTGCCAGCGCTCGGGGTCGATCAGTGGCAGAAGCTTCAGCAGGATCAGCGATGTCCCGTCCGTCTGCGAGAAGGGAAAATCGGCGAACCAGTCGAAGGCGATCTGGTTTTCGGCGATATAGGCCGCCTTCGCCGCGTCGCGCTCGGATTTCGAACGGTCCCAGTCCGCGGGCGCGGCCTGCACCTTGGGGGCGCCCTCCGGCGGCAGGAGCGCGACGCCTGTGTGGTCGGAATCGACATAGCGTTTGAACAGGTAGAGGCCGGCGCCGCCAATGGCGGCAATGCTCACCGCTCCGAGGAGAATCTTCCTGATTTTCATTGTGTTCCACTCTCTGCTGCTGGCAGGCCGGTCGGGTAGGACGTTCCATTCATCTGGTGCCTGAGCTCCGCGATCGCCTCATAGACGACGCGGCGCGTCCGGCTGATCATTCCCAGGGGGCGATGCTCCGGAAGGCTGTGCCAGGGGTTGAAGCTCTGGTTCTCGCAATAGGCGTCGCGTTCCGGCGTGTTGAAATCCTGCTGGTGGATCGTCAGCGTGCCGACGCGTTGGAACGGCGCCCTGGATTCGGGCCATTCCGGGACCGAGTCCTCGACACTCAGCCCGGTATCGGCGCGCCGCTGGATCAGGAACTCCATGGGGTAGGGGGCCTCCGACAGGGACTGCGCCATCGCCTGGCGCAGGAAATCATGCGCGGGGTCCCGGGGGATCCGGCTGTCGGTGGGGCCGAGCGGACGGGCCGAGAACTTGATCGCCTGCCGCGTCTCGCCGGTGCCCAGTTGGGACGGCACGACGGACCAGTAGCGGGTCTCCAGCGGGTTGGCGATCTTCTGCCGCAGCATCTTCACAGCATGCAGGCTGCCCCGGACGCCCAGATAGAGCGGGATCGCCGCCATTTGCGAGATCTTCCCGCCATTCACGGCCTCGAAGAACCGGGCGTAGTTCTTCGCCGAATTGATGAAGAAGACCGGGCTGGAGATCATGATGAAATCCTGCGTGTCGGGGCCTCCCAGGTCGGTGTAAAGCTTGTCGCCCGGAACGCCGAACAGCTTGACCGCCATGCCGCGCGTGTCGCCCGCGATGTCCGGCGCTGTCGGATCGGGCGATCCGTTGGAGAACCGGACCAGCGCCTCATGTTCCGCGCCGGGCTGGATGACGCCGCCGGTCAGCTCGGCCGGCAGGTCGGTATCGAACTGCATGGTCGCGGTCACGCAGCCATGCGCTTTCGGGTGCGCATCCCGGCGGGCCTCGCCCGGTGCGAAATCCGCGATCACCTTTTCGGCCAAGGTCGCGATCAGCCGGGACGCGGCTTCGATCTCGTCTTCCCCGAGGGCTTCGCCGAGAAACGGATCCGCCTCGGGGTAGATCGCCTCCAGCCGCTCCTCGGAATATCGGGAGAGATCGAAGGTGAAACCGGACGGGGCGGGCGCCTGCGCCGTTGTCTGGGCCATCGCCGTCCCGTGCGGCGACAGGGGGGGCACACCCGTGACCTGTTCGACAAGAAGAGTTCCGGCGCCGAGCAGGACTGCGGGTCCAAGGCTCTTCATGAGAGTTCGTCCGAGCTTCATAGCGATCCTCGCCTGTCGACTGCGATGATCCACGCCCGCTTGCAGGGACGCGGCCTTGAGCGGGCGCGGGAAACCTCCTGCGCCCGCCAGGGTTTCGTCACAGGGACTTCAGGTATTCGACAATGGCCATGCGGTCCTCGTCGCTGAAGCCGCCGGCCCCGTATTCATGCCCCTGGTTGCCATTGCCTTCGATGATCGTCCCGCTGTCGTCATGCGTCTTGAGCAGGAAGGCCTGGCCATTGGCAGGTTCGGCATCGACATAGCCGACCTCGGTGGTGTCGAAGGCGCGGTTGCCGACCCAGAACTGCTTCTTGCGCTCTTCGGCGGGCAAAAGAAGCTCGTAGAGCGAGGCGACGGAGCCGTTGTGGAGATAGGGCGCGGTGGCCCAGATGCCGTCGAGCGGACGGGCCTTGTAGGCGAGGATTTCCACGCCTTCGGTTGTCAGGCAGGTCTCTCGCTCGCCGGATCGCGGATCGAAGATCCCCGGCGCAAAATCGACCTGCGGAAGCCGTTCGAAGCCGAAGATCGTGCCGACGGCTTCCTTGACGATGTCGCCCTTCTTGTCCAGGAGCGCGCCCTTCACCGCGGTTCCCAGCATGTTGAAGACCGGGGCAGTGTCGCCCATCGGGTTGCCTTGCAAGTCCTTCGTGCCCTTCATCGGGCCTGTCGGACCGTTATAGACGAAGGCGTTGCAGGCCATCCAGATATCGGTCAGCTCCTTTGGCGGCGTGGTGAGGAAGGGCAGCATCCGCTCGGTCGGTTGCCCGGCTTGCTGCATGTCCGGTGTCAGGTGGCAGTTATTGGCACAGTTCTGCTGGAACAGGGTCTTGCCCTTCTGCGCCAGCGTCACATCAATCGGCGGGAACGCGTCCGGCCATTTCGGCGGTTCCAGCTTTTTCAGCAGGTGCTCGATACGGTCGAGATTGCGCACGTTGACCGAAGATTCGTAGCCGCTGAGCGCGCTGAGAATCCCGTCGGATTTCGGCGTGATGACGATGTCGCCGAACACGCCGAGCACCTCGCCGGTATTGCGCCCGAGCGCACCATATTCGATCGAGCCGCCGCCGATCTTGATGCGGCTGTTCTCGACCGAACCGTTCCATTGCACCTTCTTCTGTTTCCACATGTTCCACAGGAAGGGATAGCTGACCGGCGCATTGGCCGGGTTGCCCTCGACCTCGGTCCCGCCGTTGAACATCACCACCTTGTTGAAGATATGCCCGATCGCGTCGACGCGCCCATAGCCGTAATCCAGCACCCGGCCGTCATAGTAGCGATCGTTCTCGTTCATCGCATCGGCCTTCATTTCCCAGTCCAGAAGCGATGAGAATGCGGTCTTCAGCATGGCCTCGTTGGCCGGGGTGTTCTTTCCGGCCAGCACCTTGCGCACGAAGCGGTCCCAGCGGACCGGGTCGTTCAGCGTGCCGTCCATCGCCGTGTCCAGCGCGGCGACGAAGCTCTGGTAGTCGAACATGCTGGGCGCGCCATCGACGATGACGAGCTTGTCGTCGACCTCGTAGCTGCCGGTGTGGCAGGCGGTGCAGTTCAGCCCGACCCAGGGTTCGGCGGTGTTGTCGCGATTGCCCTGTCCCTTGTACCAACGCAGTTTCGTGGCACCGAGATTGCGGTCCGCCTGCTGGTCGATGGCCATCCCGATCGGGTAGGTCGTTGGCGCATCATCGGGCGGCGGCAGGAGGCCGTAGGAGGTCAGGTGATCGAGGTCGACAAAGGGCGTGCCGTCTTCCAGTTCGAGCGCTTCAATCCAGCTTCTGGGGATCAGGCGCGAGCCCTGCGTGCCGAAATACATGGCCTCACGCTCTTCGCTGGTCCAGCCCTGGACGACGGTCTCGCCCTGCACGGCCGTCGAACAGACCGACAGGGCCAGGCAGGTGGCCAATGCGGTTGGAACGAGGTTGCTCCGGGGAATATTCATGGTCGCATTCCTTCTCGTATCTACTTCGATGGAAATTCCTGTTCTTGTCGTGGATCTTGAAAGACGGATGTCGGCAAACCGCAGGGGAGATTGCCGGACTATTCGAACGGTATGTTCTCCAGCTTCTGTATCGCGCCTTCGAGGTCGCGGCCGACATCGAGACGGACATCGTTTTCGGCTTCGAAGCGCTGGACCGCACCAAGGGTCCTGGTGCCGATCTGGCCGTCGATCGCCCCGACGGAATAGCCGCGCTGGGCCAGCAGGCGTTGGAGGCTCCTGCCCATTTCCGTGCCCAGGATGTTGCCATTGTCGGATTGGAACCTGGCGATCGTTGCGGTCTCGGTCGAGATTGCGAGGGCGGTATGCCCGGAATCGCTGATCGCAAGGGCGGATGGCGGCGTCTCGAGCTCGAGCGTGCCGATCTTCTCGAACAGCATCAGCTCGGTATTCAGGGTGAACTGCTCGATCTGGCTGGAGTGCCGGTATCCGAGCCAGATGACGCCCTGGTTGCAGGAACTGGCCAGCAGGGCCGTCGGCGTCTGGGCATTCGTGCCGCCATATTTCCGGGATGGCTCATCGGGAGCGGTCGGTGTGCTGGTCACGATGTCAAGGGAGCGGAATACCGGATCGAAGGACACCAGGAACAGGGCGTCGTTCTTCGGCGGGACGATCAGGAAGGAGGCCTTGTCGAGGCCGCTCTCGCAGCCGTCCTTCGCCATGATCGCAAGGGTGCTCAGCGATTGCGGCTGGTTCCGTCGGGCGTCGAAGGAAACATCGCCGAATTCGAGCGCGCCCTTGGGGCCGATTCCGAACGCGACGAGCGTCGGCAGCAGGCCCGTATTCAGAAATGCGATCGGCTCGGCGCCGTCCTGAAGCCAGGCGCCAGTTACCCCGAGGGAATCGTAGTCCCCGGGGATCATCCCTTCGATCTCGGTGGCTTCCGACGGGGTCGAGACATCGACGACGGCGATGCCACCTTCCGTGTCGTCCGTCTCCATGCCCGCGATCAGCAGCAGGTTTCCCCGCGAAAGCGAGAGAACGGGACGCGCAATCGGTCGTTTCAGCGACAGCCGGGCGACAATCTCGAGCGCCGGGTCCAGAATGAGCAGTTCGCTGGCGCCGCCCGCCGTCCCGGCAACATAGAGACTGCCATCACCGCTGCCGATCGCCAGATCCTGCGGCACAATCGGCAGGTCCCGCGCCCCGACGATGTCGAGCGTCTCCGGGTCGACTTGCAGGATCTGGTGCGTGCCATCGGCGCTGCCGATCACATAGGCGGCGTTCTTGCGAAAGACGATGTCGGTCGGCGCCAGCGGAAGCGTCTGCGTCGATCCCGCCACGAGTGCGCCGGCATGCGGCTGGCCGTCCGGCGCGCGCTCGGTTTGAGCCGCTGACCCATTCGCGATCGTCAGCGAGATCACAAAACACACGATCGCAGCGTTTCTTCGGGACAGCAGGGTCATTCCATTTGCTTCCTTTGCGTCTTGCATCATCTTCCCTGGAAATCAGTCCTCGAAGGACCAGCTGAATGTCGGGACCAGGAAAAGGTCCTTGGCGATAATTCCGCCCTCCGTCTCGCCGCGTATCGTGAGTTTCAGTTGCTTGTAGGGGGTCTGGTCCTTGAATGTTCCATCGAGCTTCATGACGTTTTCCGTCAGTTCCTCCTGGATTCCGTGGAACACGAACTCGGCGCGTTTTCCCGAAACGTCCAGCGGCTGTTTGACATCCGCGCTGCGGGCGGCCCAGGTCGGCATCGCCTGGCCTCTCTTTTCTCTTCTACCGCCCGAGTCATCCGCCACGAAGATGACCGGCGTGATCTTGAGGTGGACCTTGTCCAGTTGCGGCTCGCCGCTTATCAGCTTCTCATAGGCGACGACGATCGAACCGTCCTTCTCCTCGGTCTTGGCACTCCATTCGAAGGTCCCTGCGACCTCCTTCACCGACTCCTCGACATAGTCGACGCGCTCGAACAGGGAGGCTTGCGGGATCGTGTCCTCGGACAGGTGGCCGATCACCTGCATCAGCCTGTCGATGGAGGCCCGAACATCGCCGACCTGTGCAACAAGCGGGCGGCCGGCGGCGCCCTCCATCAGGCCGATGATCCGGTTCAGGCGGGCGATTTCGGTCTGCATTTCCCGCATCTTGAACCGTCCGATCAGCTGGAAGGAATTCTCGATCGGGATCATCAGGGCCAGCGTCCTGTTGTTCCGCGCCGTCGCCTTGAGGACGCCGACAACAAGCGGTTCCCCGTCGCGATCGATATAGACCGGGCTGCCGCTCTGACCGCCTTGGACATTGCCTCTGAGCGTCCATGCATAAGGCACCAGCGTTGTCGTCGTGGTGTTGAAACCGAGCCGGTCGCGCAGGTAGTTGATATCGTCCCAACCCGATGTCAGCAGGTCGGGATCGTCCTGGAGCGGGACGTCCTCGCTGTTCCCGATGGCCAGGGGCGGCGGGAACTCGAAGCCGCGCGGCTTGAACGCGCGCAGCAGGACAAGGTCGAGGCTGGCCAGTTCGGAGATATACAGGACTTCGAGATCGCTCGGCATTCCGGACACTTCGGCTGTGATCTTGGTGTCGACGGCAAAGACCTTCTTGAGCGGTTCGAAGAGATGCGCAGTCGTCAGGATGTAGCCGCCCTCGCCGATGAGAAAACCCGTTCCAACCGTCGTGACCGGATCGCTGATCTGCGGGCCGACGCTGGCGATGCCGGTCGCGGAGAGTTTGACAAGACTCTGCTCGACCTTGTCGTGGAGCTCATTCTCCGAGGCCGCTTGCGCGCACAGCGCACCGACGGACAGCACGACCGACATCGCGATCACCATCCAAGGCCTTGAAAAGACGTGCCTTCTCATCATGAGCTTCCGTAAATCTGTTGCACGGCCTGCACATCGAACTTGCTGAGCACGCCATTGTTCATCTTCCTGGGATTGCAGTAATTCATGACCGAAGACGCATCCCAGGGCGTCATTTGCTCATCATCGCCGGCCGTGCCCGACGGGCGCTCCTTGAAGGAGCAATCCTCGGGCGTGTCGGACCGGTTCTGCTCATGCGCCAGGCCAATTGCGTGGCCGAATTCGTGCACGGCGGTCATTCTGGTGCAAATCTCCCAATTCTTCGTTGTACGGCCGCAGGTTGGCTCCCAATTCTCGTAGGTGAAATTCAAGACCATTCCGTCCCCAATGCCACTGCCGAGCTTTCCCAGTTTCTGGACATGCGGGCCGGTGTCCTGAATCGAAATCCGAATGCCTTGCTGCTGTTCCTTGCAATGTCCCCAGCCGATGAAGTTCAATGCAGAGACCTTACCCCAACTGTCGGCTATGGCCGTTTCCACGAAGTCCCGCTGTTCGGTGAATTCGGCATCAAATTCTTCCCAGCACACAAATATGTTCGGACTGTCCCATATCGCGTTTTTCAGGGGGAATGCGCGGTCAATGATGTTCTGCTGCTGTTCCTTGCTCAGATGTTCGAAATACTGCCCCATGGATCTCCCGCCGGAAGGGCCGAACAGGGCGTCGACAGAATACCCGGAGAATAATTGCTCTACGGATCCACTGGTTGCGCCACCGAAGATGGCACGTGTCGAGGACATCTCGACAGGGCCATTTCCTACCAGCACAACAGGAGTTTTGTCGCCAAACCCCTTAATGTTTCGCTGTTCGCCTGCATGGGCATAATCACCCGCGAAAATTAACAATAAAAACAATATCACGCAGGCACTTAGAAATTTTTTTTCTTCCAAGGACACATGGAACACCACTCATTGCTCCTGTTGTGTCTTCAACGGTTTGCGAATGCCTGCAATTTGTCAAGGCATTCCTTGGGTATCGGTTTTGGAGGGCTGGCAATCGAACGATGGCTTGACATCGTGAAAGTTATTTTTGATCAGAAGCTTGTTGAAATTCGGGAGGTGTTGCCGACCGTTTGAGGTGTGCCGCGCAAGGGGTGAAAATTCGTCCGATAAATTGCGTACCCCCAATATGCATTTTTTCTTTCGTCGCTTTGCCGCTGGCAATGTGCTGCGCCACGAATCGAGGCCGGGACCTGGCCGAGATTAATATGTTGCTCAAGGGAGTTGGGACGGCACGAGTTTTTCCGCTGCAAAGGCTCCGTTTCTCAAATCGCCAGAAAGGATTCATGGCGCGAAACCAAGGTGGTAACAAGGCTCGCAAAGTGGCTGGCCATTGGCGGATCCGGTCTGACATTGACGTAAAACTGAAGGCCAAGGTCTCGGGCAGGGCAGGCTGGCCGGACGATGAAGATGTTGTGCGCGATGGCGCCACGCCAAGGCACCGGGGTCTGGAACCCCAGAGCCGCCGGTGCAGTGGCATGCGCCGAAGCGTTGCGGGCTTCGAGATGCCGAGGAACGATCCTCTGGCGACGATGGCGCGGGGGCCACCGTCGAAACCGTGTCGCAGCGAGGAGGTTTGCGTGATGCTACCCCGCCAGCTCGGTCATTTCTCGTAGAGATAGACCGTTTTCTTCTCCAGATACTGCTCGAGGCCGAACTTTCCGTCTTCGCCCCCCATTCCGGACTGTTTCCAGCCATTGTGGAAGCCCTGGTGCTGCTCGCCCATGGCGCGGTTGATGTAGAGCTCGCCTGCCTCCATCCCGTTGATGAAACGCTGAATATTGGCGTGGTCGCGCGAGTAGAAATAGGCCGCCAGCCCATAGATGCTGTCAGAGGCGTAGCCGATGGCTTCGTCCAGCGTCCTGAAGGTGACAACCGGCAGGATGGGGCCAAAGGTCTCTTCCTCGACCGCGACATTGTCGTGTTTCGTACGCAGAACCGTCGGTTCGTACCAGAAACCGTTCTCGAACCCCTCGACCGTGGCGCGCTTGCCGCCCGTCACGAGTTCGGCGCCCTGGTCCAGGCTTTCCTGCACGATCTTGTCGATATTCTCGATTTCCGCGTTGTTGACCTTGGGGCTCAACGTGGTGTCGGGGTCGAGCGGATCGCCGATCTTGAGTGCGGCGACCTTGGGCAGGAACAGGGCCATGAAGGCCTCGGCGATGCTCTCGTGCAGGTAGACGCGTTCGGCACAGGTGCAGACCTGGCCGCAATTGGTGAAACGGGCCCCGACAAGGATGTCGGCGGCCTTTTCGAGATCCGCGTCATCCATGACCACGAAGGGGGCCTTGCCGCCAAGCTCCAGCATGACCGGGATCATGTGTTTTCCCGCCGCCTGGTAGATCTGTTTGCCGGCAAAGGTGGAGCCGGTCATGGTGATCATCGCCGCATGCGGGCTTTCGCACAGGTAGTTGCCGATCACCGAGCCCTTGCCATTGATGATGTTCAGGACACCGGCCGGGATGCCGGCCTCGTTGGCGATCTCGCCGAGGACCGTCGTCGTGAGAGGGGTTTCCTGTGTCGGCTTGAGGACCATCGTGTTGCCGGTGATCAGCGCCGGTCCGATCTTGCGCCCGGCAAGTGCCACCGGGAAGTTCCACGCGGTGATGGCGACGACCACGCCGCGCGGGACCTTGTGGATATAGATCTTCTCGTCGCGATTGTCGGAGGGGAGGATATCGCCTTCGATGGTCAGCGCGTTGTCGCAGGCATAATCGATGAAGCTTGCCGCCGCGCCGACATCGATCCGCGCCAGGTCCAGCACCTTGCCCTGTTCCAGCGTGACCATCCGGGACAGTTCCTCGAGCCTGTCCCGAATGCCCTGCGCGAACCTGCGCAAGATGGCCTGGCGTTGGCGGGCGGGGGTTGCCGCCCACTCCACCTGCGCCGCTTTGGCGGCGAGAAGGGCCCTTTCCGCTTCGCTGACGGGCGAGGCCGGGATCTCTCCGATCACCCCTCCCGTTGCCGGGTTCAGGACCTTGATGATCTCATCGGTCGGAGCCTCGACGAACTCTCCGTTGATGAAGTTGACATTGCTTCTGAATTCCATTGCTCCAGGTCCTTTCAGGCCGCCTTGTCCGCGGCGGCGTCGAGTTTGTTCCAATCGAAACTCACGCCGATGCCGGGGGCATCGGGGGCAACGCCACGGGACTCCTCCAGCAGGACGGGGCGTGTCGTGTAACGGTCGATCGGGAAGGAATGCAGCTCGACCCAGCCGCCATTGGGCTGCGCCGAGACCAGCGAGATATGAAGCTCCTGCATGCCATGCGAGCAGACGGGAATGCCGTGTTTGCGGGAAAGCGCCGCCACCTGCAGCCAGCCGGTGATGCCGCCGCAATTGGAGGCGTCGGGCTGGACATAGGAGAGAGAGGCCTGCGCGAAGGCATATTCGAACTCGTGGATCGTGTGCAGGTTCTCGCCCATTGCGAGCGGACAGCCGGTCTCCTCGGCGATACGGCCGAAGCCGGCGTAATCGTCGGGAATGGTCGGTTCCTCGAACCACAGAAGGTCATAGGGTTTGAACGCCTTCGCGGCCTCGATGGCCTGATCGACGCTCATCGAGTAGTTCGCATCGACCATGAAGGCGATGTCGGGCCCGATCAGGTCGCGCACCGCGGCGATGCGCTCCACGTCTTCGGCCAGGTTCGGTTGACCGATCTTGATCTTCACGCCGTTCGCGCCCTTCGCCAGATAACCGCGGATCGAGTCCAGGAGCTTGGGCAGCGGGAAGTTCAGGTCGATGCCGCCGAAATAGCAGTTGCAGCGGTTGGACGCGCCCCCCGCCATCTGCCAGAGCGGCTTGCCCGCCCGTTTGCAGCGCGCATCCCAGAGCGCGATATCGACCGCCGAGATGGCGAAGGAGGCGATGCCGCCACGGGCGACATAGTGCAGATGCCACTGCATCGCCTCGTAAAGCGCCTCGATCTCCGCGCCATCCTTTCCGAGCAGGAAGGGCTTCAGGTCATGCTCGATCATGGCAAGGATCGACCAGCCGCCCTTGCCGCCGGTATAAGTGTAGCCGGTGCCTTCGGAGCCGTCTTCCATGCCGATGGTGACGGTGATCAGTTCGAAATGGGAATGGTCGCCGTGTTTCGCGTCCGTCAGCACTTCATCCAGGGGCACGGCGAAGCGCCGTGCCCGGAGGGAGGTAATCTTAGCCATTTCAAGCCTCCTGCTTGGCGCTGACGCGCGATACTCGAGATTGCAGGAGGATCACGACGAAGAGGAACAGGCCGCGAATGACCATCTGCCAATAGGCGGAGATGGAAATCACACCGCGCCCGTTTTCGAAGTTGAGCATGTTGAAGACAAGACCCAGGAGCAGCGCGCCCGCGACCGTCGCCGGCACGGAGCCGAGGCCCCCCGTCAGCAGCGTGCCGCCAACGACGACGGAGGCAATGGCGGAAAGCTCCCAGCCGACGCCTTCGAGCGGCTGTCCCGCGCCGAAGCCGGAGGCGAGGATGACGCCGGCAAGCCCCGCGCAGCCACCAGAGAGGATGTAGACGAAGGCCTTGGCGCGGTTGACGGGCAGGCCCATCATCCGGGTTGCGTCCTCGCCGCCGCCGATGGCTTCGACGGTGCGGCCGATGGAGGTTTTCTCCAGCACGATCCAGAGCATGACGGCGAGGATCGCCACGACGATGATCGACCAGGGCAAGAGCCCGCCGACATTGTTCATGCCGAACTTTGTGAAGTTCGATCCCCAGTCGACCGAGATGGTCTGCCGCCCCGAGATCACCAGCGCGCCGCCCTTGGCCCCGAGCATGGTGGCCAGAGTGGCGATGAAGGGGGGAATGCGCATGGCGATGACGAAGAAGGCATTGATGCTGCCGATGGCCATACCGGCGAGAATGCCGCCCGGGAGCGCGACCTGGATGCCATAGGGCGAGAGATAGGCCACGCAAACGCTGGTGAAGGCCACCACGGAGCCAACCGAGAGGTCGATCCCGCCGGTCATGATGACGAAGCACATGCCGAGCGCGATGGCGATGAACATCGAGTTGTAGTTGAGGAAGGACGAGATGTTGTAAGCGCCCGCGAAATTGTCGTAACGCAGCGCGCCGAAGGCGATCATCACGATCAACGCAAGCCACACGCCCATGGACTGACCGTTGCCCTGGATATAGCGGCGCAGGTCGAATGTGTTCTGGTCGAGCATCTGGGGTTACTCCTTGCGGCCTTGCTGCACATAGACGGCGAGGACAATGATGCCTGCCTTGGCGATGAGCGCGACCTCGTCGGCCACGCCGTTGGCCAGCAACGTGTATTTGACGAGCTGGATGATGACTGCACCGAGGACCGCGCCGAAGATCGGTGCCTTGCCGCCCATCAACAGCGTGCCACCAACCACGGCGGAAGCGATTGCGTCGAGCTCCATCAGGTTGCCGATGCGGGCCGCGTCGGACGCGGAGTTGATGGCAACGACGATGAGCCCGGCGATGCCGGACAGCCCGGCCGAGATCACGTAAACGCCCGTTTTCACGCGGCGTACCGGGGTCCCGGTCAGTTTTGCGGCCTTCTCGTTGCCACCCACTGCGAGGATGCGGCGGCCGAACATCGTCCGGTTGACGATGTAGAAGAAGACGATGGCGATGACGAGCACGAGCCAGCCCTGGAAGGGCAGGCCGAGGATCTTGCCGGTGCCGAGATAGGAGAAGCCGGGATGGCTGAAGGTCTGCAGGTTGCCGTTGGTGAGAACCTGCGCGATGCCGCGCCCGGAGATGAAGAAGATCAGCGTGGCGATGATCGGTTGCACGCCGAGATAGGCCACGAGCACCCCGTTGAAGAGGCCGCAGAGAAGCGCCACAAGGATCGGCACGACGATCGAGGCGGCAAGTCCCAGCGTCGGATAGGCCTGCGCGAACTCGCTCAGGAAGATGAGTGGAGCCAGTGCGCCGGCCACCGCCATGACCGCGCCGACCGAGAGATCGATGCCAGCGGTGGCGATGACCAGTGTCATGCCGACGGCAACGATGGCGATGGTCGCGACCTGGGAGATGTTTACGAAGAGCGTCTGCAATTGCAGGAAGTTCGGCGTGATAGCGATATTGATCAGGAGCAGCACCGCCAATGCGATGAGGCCCCCATGCTTGGTCAGCATCTTGGTGTCGAAGCCAGGCATGGCAGGGCTCCTTTTGCCCGGAGGGGGTTGGGTGATATCGGTCATGCGGCGGCCCCGTCTGTGGGAGTGTCGTGGGACTGGGCGATGGCGCCGATCAGGCTCTCTTCGGTGATGCCCGGATTTTGCAGCTCGGAGACGGATTTACCGTCCTGAAGCACCACGATCCGGTCCGCACCCTCCACGAGTTCCTCGAATTCCGAGGAGATCAGCAATACGCCGACGCCCTTCTCGACATATTCCTGGATGATCGCCTGGATCTCGAACTTGGCGCCGACATCGACGCCGCGTGTCGGCTCGTCGAGGATCAGCAGATCCGGCTCCAGCGCCAGCCAGCGCGCCAGCAGAACCTTTTGTTGATTGCCGCCCGAGAGCTCCCGGATCGGTTGTTCGATATGGGCCAGCTTGATGCCGAGCGCCTTGACGAAGTGGTTGACGATCTCCTCCTCCTTCGTCCGGTCGATGGTGCCGCCCTTGACCAGACGCGGCAGCAGCGCCAGCGTCATGTTTTCGCGCACGGACATCTCCGGCACGATCCCTTCGGCCTTGCGGTCTTCCGTCAAGAACCCGATCCCGGCGCGGATGGCCTCGGCGGGATCGGAGAATGCGCTGCCCTTCGTGGCGGATTTCACCGAGCCGCCGCGCAGCCGGTCCATGGCGAAGATGGCGCGGGCGGCTTCCGTTCGGCCTGAGCCGAGCAGCCCGCCCAGCCCGACTATCTCGCCCTTGTGCACGGTGACGGAGACATCGCGCAGCATGCGGTCGGTGTGAAGGTTCGTGGCCTCCAGCAGCACCTCGCCGCGTTCGCGCTCGCCTCCGCCCAGCTCGGTCATGCCGGCGGCGGCGATCTCTTCGGGATCACGGCCCAGCATATCGGCAATGAGGCCGAGCTTGGTGGTGTGGGCAATCTCGCGCACCGCCACGGTCTGGCCGTCGCGCATGATCGTGGCGCGGTCGCAGATATGGAACAGCTCGTCCAGGAAGTGAGAGATATAGATGACGGAGACGCCGCGCGCCTTCAGGCCGCGGACAACGCCGAACAGTGTCTCGACCTCGCGGTCATCGAGCGAGGAGGTCGGCTCGTCCATGATCACCAGTCGCGAGTTCAGCGAGACGGCCCGCGCGATGGCGGTGAGCTGCTGGATGGCGGTGGAGAAGGAGCCAAGGGGCTGGGTCACGTCGATATGAATGCCGAAATCCGCGAGGATCTCGCGGGTGCGTTTATGCGCGGCTTTCCAGTCGATCAAGCCGAGCTTCGTCCTCGGCTCATAGCCCATGATGACATTCTCGGTGACGGAGCGGAGCGGCACGAGGCTCAGCTCCTGGTAGATCGTGGCGATCCCGTTATCCTGTGCCTCGCGGGGGGACAGCGCGTTCCAGGACTTCTCCTCGAAGGTGATGTCGCCGGAATCCTTGCGATAGACGCCGGTCAGGATTTTGATAAGTGTGGATTTTCCGGCACCGTTCTGGCCGATGACGGCGTGAACTTCGCCGGGGGCGATCTCAAGTTCTGCGGATGTAAGGGCGGCGACACCCGCGAAGGACTTGTTGATGCCCTGCATTTTCAGGAGCGGTTGCATCATGGGCCTTTCGCGAAAAACGCACGAGGGCCGCCCGGAGGCAGCCCTCGGCAGGGAGGATTCAGTAGGCCCCGTCGATCAGCTCGGCGGCGTTGTCGATGGTGAAGATACGATCTTCAACCTTGACCCAGGGCGGGATCTCTTCGCCGGCGGCGTATTTGCCCATGATCTCGCATGCCAGCGGACCGAAGAACGGCGAAGACTCTACGGTCACGCCCATCTTGCCGTCGATGATTGCCTGAAGCGCGTCGCGCGTACCGTCGATGGAGACGATGAGAACGTCTTCACCCGGCTTGCGCCCGGCCAGTTCCAGCGCCTGGATCGCACCAATCGCCATCTCGTCATTATGCGCATAGACGATGTTCACGTCCGGATGCGCCTGCAGCAGCGTTTCCATGACCTGACGTCCCATATCACGGGCGAAATCGCCGGTCTGCGAGGCGACGATCTCGAAGCGCGGATCCTTGACAATATTGTCGTCGAAGCCGGACTTGCGGTCATTGGCGGGCGAGGACCCGGTGGTGCCTTCGAGCTCGACGATGATGCCCTTTTCACCCTTGAAGTTCTCGATGGTCCATTCGGCAACGCGCTTGCCCTGCTCGATGAAGTCCGAGCCGAGGAAGGAGACGTAATGCTCGCCGGCCTTGGCGACGGCCGGATCCACCGAACGGTCGACCAGGAAGGTCGGGATGCCGGCGGCCTTGGCCTTCATGACGGCGGGGATGAGCGGCTTCTCTTCGCGCGGCGGCAGGAAGAGAACGTCGATGCCTTGGGCGATCATCGAGTCGACATCGGCAACCTGCTTGGCGGCGGAGCCGGCAGCGTCGGTCGCGATCAGATCCCAGTTGCAGCTCTCGGCCGTGTCATGGAACGACTTGGTTTCGGCGATGCGCCAGGGGTTGTTGCTCTCCATCTGGCTGAAGCCGACCTTGTAGCGTTCCTTTTGCGCAAGGGGGGGCGGTTCCGCCACGGCCGACATGGTGGTCAGACCGAGGCCGAAGGCGATTGCCGTCCCCATCAGGATTCTGCGTTTCATTGACTTTCCTCCACTGGTGTTTGCAGCAATGGATCCTCCCCCTGCCGCATGTTCGGGCGCCCCGGCTCCCGGGCCGCCCAGTTTCACGAAGCGCCCGGAGGGCTTCATGCGTCCCTGGCGTTCTCTCCTGAACGCCAGGGCTTGTTCTTGGGCTCGCTGTCGTATCCTCGCGCGGAGGTCTTCATCGGGCCCGGATACGGTCGCCGGTCGCTGTCATGGCCCGTTCTCACATCTGGGCTCGACCGCTCGCTTCCAATTCTGGTTGTACCAAACGTCTTGTGTGAGGCTACCGTAAAGAGTGTATACGTCAAGCCACTTTCTGATTGCCTGCAATTATTGGTCGCACTGCAGGGAAATTGGGCCAAAAGAAATTGATATTCCCATTTTGGGTCGATACGATCAAATATGTTGTCATACCAAGGGTGAAGACCGGTGATCCAGCAGAGTCAATCGAAAGCCGATGAATCCGCTCCGGCCGCAGGGCGTGCCTCGGATGCAGTTGTTGACCAGATCCAGCGCCAGATCCTTTCGGGGGCGTTGGAAAACGACTCACTCCTGCCGCCGGAGCGAGACCTGATGGAGCAATTTTCCACCAGCCGGACGGTGATTCGGGAAGCCGTGGCGACGCTGGCCAGCCGTGGCCTGCTGGAAGCCAGGCCGCGCTACCGGCCGGTCGTGCGCAAGCCCGGCTATGACACGGCGCTGACCTCCGTGGGGTCCATCGTGCAGCTCATGCTCCAGCAAAGGGGCGGCGTCGAATCGCTCTTCGCGAGCCGCGTCTTCGTCGAGCGGGGACTGGTGCGGGATGCGGCCGTCTCGGCCGATCGCGAGGACATCTCCGCGCTCAAGGAAGCGCTGGCCGTCAACAAGAACGCCATCGCGGATTCGGAAGCCTTCTTCGACACCGACATGGCCTTTCACGGGGTCCTTTACAGTATCCCGGGCAACCCGATCTTTCCGGCGATCCACATTGCCTATTGCTCGTGGCTCAAGCCGCACTGGGAGCAGATGCTGCGCTCGCCGGAACGCAACGAAGTCAACTACGCCAGTCACATGGCGATCTACACCGCCATTCTGGAGCGCGACCCGGACGCCGCCGAAGAGGCGCTGGTAGCCCATCTTGGCACCGCATGGGAGCACGTGCGGGAGACATTCGGTTCGTCATAACGGGCGTCCCTGGAGGAGAAACAGAATGGAAAGCTTCGATCACATCGTCATTGGCGGCGGTGCTGCCGGTTGCGTCGTTGCGGCCCGTCTGGCGGAGGCCGGGCAACGGGTGCTGCTCCTTGAGCGCGGCCATTCGCATCGTCACCCGCTGCTGGACATGCCGCCCGGCATCTTCAAGCTGATCAACGGCTCCAAATACATGATCCACCACCAGACCGTCCCGCAGGACCAGTTCGGCGGCCGGCAGCCTTTCATCCCGCAGGGCAATGTCCTCGGTGGTGGCTCGACGGTGAACGGGCAGGTCTACATGCGCGGCCGCCCCGGCGACTACAACCTTTGGGATTCGGTGCTGCAAGGCTCGCAGGATTACGTGCCCTGGGATTACGAGACCTGCCTGCCGACCTTCACCAGGATGGAAGACAACAACCGCCTGCTGAACCGCTACCACGGCGTCGGCGGGCCGCTGAAAGTCTCCGATCCGGGCCATATCGAGCCGGCATCGCGCTGGTTCGTGCAGGCGGTGCAGGCCATGGGCGAGCCTTTCAACAGCGATTTCTGCGGCGAGAGTCAGCGTGGCGCGGGCTATTACCAGTTCATGAATCGCGACGGCAAGCGCTCCTCGGCCGCCTATTCCCATGTCGAGCCGCTCAAGGACAATCCGAACCTCACCGTGCGCCTGCAATCCTCGGTGCAGAAAATCGTGCTGGAGGGAAAACGCGCCGTCGGCGTGATCTACGAGGACAGGTCCGGTCAAACCCACGAGGTCCGCGCCGAGGGGGAAGTCGTGGTGACTGCCGGTGCGTTGGTGACCCCGAAGATCCTCATGCTGTCCGGTATCGGCCCGGCGGAGCACCTGCGCGAGGTCGGTGTCGAGCTTGCCCATGACCTGCCGGGCGTCGGCGAAGGTCTCATCGACCACGCGGAAGTCCCGATCACTGCCTATTTCAATGGCCGGCACGGCTATTACAAGCAGGGCGAGGGATGGCGGATGATCCTGAACGGCCTGCAGTTCATGCTCTTCGGCACGGGCCGCGTCTGCTCGACCGGGGTGGAATGCGGCGCCTTCGTCAACCCGGTGGACCGGGACGCGGAGCCCACGATCCAGACCTTCTGCGTCAACATGGTCTATATCGACAAGGATGCGCAGGACCTGGTGAAGAACCAGCCCGGCGTGACCGTGGCGACCTCGGTGATCCAGCCGAAATCGAAGGGCTGGCTGCGGCTGGCCTCGGGCAATCCCAAGGACATGCCGCTGATCAACCCCAACATGTTGAGCCATGAAGACGACATGGCGATGATGATCGAGGGTCAGAAATTCTTCGTCGACGTTCTTAACCAGGAACCGATGCGGTCGAAGATCAAGGAGGTGGTGTTGCCGAGCGCCGAGACACTGAGGTCGGACGAGGCCATTGCGGCGCATTGCCGGCGTTTCGCCAAGACCGGATATCACCCCTGCTGCTCGGCCAGGATGGGTCATGATGACGACCCGATGGCCGTGCTGGACCCTCAGCTGCGGGTGCGCGGGATCGAGGGGCTTCGGGTCTGCGACATGTCGGCGACGCCCTATATCACCGCCGGAAACACGCAAGCCCCGGTGATGATGATCGCGGATCGTTGCGCGGACATGATGCTCGAAGCGAGTTGAGCGCAACGGGCGACGCGCCGGGTGTTTGTCCGGCGCGAGGGAGCGCCTGCAGCGGCCCGATCGTATGGCCGTCGGTCACTTTCCGAGGCACCGTTCGACAGGGCAGCAGCGCGCCTCGGCAGTGCCGGTGCACAATCCCGGTCCGGGTGCTTTTCCGGCTTGGTCAACCCGACCGGTCAAGATCCAGTGAGATCGCGCAATTCAACGTGTTGCTGATCGTGCAGATCGATTTTGCCTGCCGAAGCAGTTCGACCGCCTGCTCGGCATCCTCCGTCAGCTGTCCATAGACGCGGATATCGACTGAGCCCAGCCGGTTGGGAAGATCGGTGGCCTTCTGTCCCGCCACTTCCACCGAGAAGGGGGACAGCGGCTGCTTCTCTTGCGCGGCGACAATCTCAAGCGACTTGGCGATACAGGCGCCGAGAGAGGCCAGCAAAAGGTCCACAGGTGTGCCATGCGGGGGAGCGGCGCTGAACGCGCCCTGTTGCGCGGCATAGAGCAACGCCCCGCCACCATCGGACCGGACACTGATCGGGCCGAAGGATTTCGGTTTGATCCTGATCGCCATGCATGACCTCCCTGGCGTGGACGCGTTCTGCCGCACCATGCTGCGCTTCATTCCCGGGCGCGTCAATCGGCCTCGGACGGGGAAGAGCGCCTGAATCTCACCGGATCCTGCAGGGCGGAAGACCTGCCATTCGCTCCGGGCAGGAAGAATTCGCGATTGCGCGCTTCCGCATTCCCGGCGCGGCGATTACAACAGCAGGTACTCAGACAACCGGCCTGCAATCCGGGGGTTTCCAACAGACAGGACAGATGTCCAGGAGGTAGTAAGATGAAGCACGTGATCGGTAGCCTTGCGATGGGGTTTGCTCTCTCGGTGTCACCAGCGGTGGCCGATGAATGGCGCGTGAACAACTTCCTGCCGGAAACCCGTCCGGAATCCGCGGAACTGGAGCAGTTTGTCTCCGAGGCAAACGCGGCCCTGGGCGGCGAACATGAACTGAAGCTCTATAGCGGCGGGTCGCTGGGCCTGCCCAACACCGACACGCTGCGCTTCCTGCCCAAGGGCGCGGTCGAGATGAGCCTGATGTGGGCAAATTACCTCGGTCGGGATGCACCGGCGCTCAGCTCGGTTGTCGTCCAGGGAACGATCGGCTCCATCGAGGAGTTCGAAAAGGCCATCCCGGTGGTCAAGGAGATCTACGAGGAGGAGTTCACCGATTGGGGCGTTTCCTCGGTTGGCTATGTCGCGATCCCGATGCTCATGGTCTCGGTCTTCTGTGGTGAGGAACCGGTCAACACGCTTGAAGACCTGAAGTCGAAGAAGCTTCGGGTCTGGGCCCGCGATCAGGTCGAGACCTTCACGCGCCTTGGCGTTTCGGCCCAGATCATCCCGCAGGAAGAGCTCTACGTGGCGATGAAGACCGGCGTTGTGGATTGCGCGCTCTATCCTGCGCTCTATGCCCACACGGTCTCGCTGCAGGAGGTCTCGAAGCATGCGTCCTTCCTCTACCCGATGGCCTCCGGTCCTTACGTGATCGGCGTCGCGTCGGATCGTTGGGAGGCGGCGGATGATGCGTTCAAGGCCGCGGTGACGAAGGCCGCCGACGATCTCTGGAATCGCACCAACCAGTATGATGACGATCTCGAGCGCGAGATGAAGGCGCGCGAGGACCTGGTCGCGCAGGGGCTCACCTGGGGCTCGGATTTCCCAGAGGCTGACCGGGCCCAGTTCGTCGCATCGGTGACCGAGGTTTGGGCCGAACTGGCCGAAGAGGCCGGGGGCAACGCCGAGGGCTATCGCCAGCGCGTCCTGGAAGCGCTCGGTCGCTAGGCGGGACAGATACAATGGCCCGATCCCTCGCCTCTCTCGTGGCGCAGCTCTTGCGCGGGCTCGCCTTCGCCTGCGCCATCGCGGGATCGCTGGGGATCGCGGCCATTGTCTGCATCATCTCGACCAGCGTCGTGATGCGAAAGCTCGGCACGCCGCTGCATGTGACCGAAGAGGTCGTCGGCCTGTTGCTGAGCGTTTCGCTCCTGCTGGCGCTTCCCATGATCACCCTGCGGTCCCAGCATGTTCGGGTGGCGCTTCTGGTCAACGCGACCCGCGGCGTCTGGCTGCGGGGGCTGAGACTTCTCGGGCTGCTGTTGACCCTCGTCTTCTTCGGCTGGCTCATGCTCGAAATCGTTCCATGGTTCGAGTTCGCCTATGACCGCAACCTGAAGACACAGACGACGCGCCTGCTTCTCTACCCGTGGATGGCGGTCATGCCCGTGACCGTTCTCCTGACCATGGCAATCCTGTTGGCCCGGCTGTTCGGCATTCTGCCTGAAGAGACAGAAGACGAGCGGCCGGGTTTCACCGATCAAAGCGAGACGACGGGCTGATGTTCTGGACGACCCTTATTGGCGGCCTTGTCGTTACCGCGGGCACCGGCATGGCGCTTGGCGCCGCGCTCGGTCTGACCGGGCTGGTGATCCTGCAGATCTATTCCAACGGCGCCACGTCGCTGGCCGTGGATGCGATCTGGAACGTCTTCAATTCCTTTACGCTCAGCGCCGTTCCGGTCTTCATCCTGCTCGGCGAGATCCTGTTGCGCAGCGGTGTCAGCGAGCGCGCCTACACGGCTTTCTCGCCGCTCTTCCGCCGGGTGCCGGGCGGGTTGCTGCACACCAATATCGCCGTTTGCACCCTGTTCGGGGCGGTGAGCGGCTCGAGCCTGTCCACGGCGGCGGCGGTTGGCTCCGTTGCCTATCCGGAAATGACCCGGCGCGGCTACAACAAGGACATGGTCGTCGGCAGCCTCGCCGGCGGGGGGACGCTTGGGTTGCTGATCCCACCGAGCCTGTCCTTCCTCATCTACGGGGCGCTGACGGAAACCTCCATTGGCCGCCTCTTTGCCGCGGGCATCATACCGGGTCTGATGGTGGGGAGCCTCTTCATGGCCTACCTGCTGGTCCGTTGCGCCCGAGACCCTTCCCTTGCCCCGCGCGACGAAAGCCACGCGTCGCTGCTCGAGATCATTGCCGGGTTTCGCCATATCTGGCCCATCCTCGCGCTCATCGCGGCCGTCATCGGAAGCATAATCGGCGGGCTGGCAACGCCAACGGAATCGGCCGGGCTGGGGGTGATCTTCGCGATCCTGCTGACCTCGATCTGGGGCGAGCTGACCTTCCGCAAGCTGCTTGACGCGATCTATCATTCGGCGCTGCTCTTCGCCTCCGTCGGCTTCCTGGTGCTTGGCGCGACGATCCTCGCAAAATCGGTGAGCATCCTCGGCGTGCCGCAACAGATCCTGGAGACCGTCGCCGACAGTGGCCTCGGTGCCTACACGGTGCTGCTGATCGTGGTGCTGATCTACCTGCTGCTGGGTTGCTTCTTCGATGGCCTGTCGCTGATGATCATGACCCTGCCGGTGGTGTTTCCGCTGCTGACAGGGCTGGGCTTCGACCCGATCTGGATCGGCGTCGTCATCACCATCGTCATCGAGATCGGCCAGGTCACGCCCCCGGTCGGGTTGAATCTCTCGGTCCTGACGGCTCTGACGAATAACGAAGTCAGCCTCGGCCGCGTGGCGATTGCCACGGTCCCCTATTGGTTGATCCACCTCTTCGCGATCGTGTTGCTGAGCCTGTTCCCGATCCTGGCGTTGTTCCTGCCCAACCTGCTGTTCTGATTCCGTCCGGGGCGCGGCGGCCTTCCGGCGTCAGCGGCAAAGGCGGACCGGCTGCCGATCCGATGCTCCTGGGCCTATGCCCCGGCGCTATTGCAGTCGTCGCTCGCGCCAACCGCCACGACGCTCGGCCTCGCCCTCTTCGTCTGTGGCGCCATGCATGGCGCGATGGATGTTGCCATGAACGGCTGGGGCGCACGGGTCGAAAAGCGGATGGGTCACAGCTCCATGTCGGTCTTCCACGCCATGATCAGCCTCGGCGCGGGGCGCAGCGCGATGAGCGGATATATCGCCGTATCGCCTGGGCCCGGTGTCGGACTGCATTTCCGTCCGGTTGCGCTGATCGGAGGGGGCTTCGCGTTGCTGGCCATGATCCCGGCGCGCGAGCCGGGCGCGCCCACCCAGCCGAAGGCGGACGCAAGACCGCTCGTTGCCTTGCCGACCGGCCCGCACTTCCTGATCGGGCCGATCGTCTTCCCGGTGTCCATGGGAGAGGGCGCGATGGCCGATTGGAGCGCGATGTACCTGCGCGTGGCCGTCGAGGCCAGCGACGCGGAGAATGTCCTTGGCGATGCGGCCTTCAGCAGCTCCATGGTCATCGTGCGCCTTGTTGGCGGCGCGCTTGTGGAGCGGTTCGACCCGGTCGGGACGACCCGCGCCAGCGCCGCGACGGCCTTCGCCGGTTTGATGATCGCCATCCTGTCGGACAATCTGGCGGCAAGCCTTCCTTCGCATCGCCCGTGTCGGCATGGGCTGTGCCGTCATCATGCCGCTGGTCTACTCCCGCGCGGCAGATGACCCGAAGATGCCCCCCGGGGCCAGCCATCGCGGCAGTTGCGACGCTGGGCCATGGTGGCATATTGCTGGGACCGCCGATCATCGGCATCGTGGCGCAGGGGACGGGCTTACGGCTGTCCTTCCTCGTCCTCGCCGGGCTGGCGCTTCTACCCGGTGCGCTGTCGCCCGGATTGTGGACGCGTGATTGAACCCGGAATGGAGAGACAATGATGGCCATCGACCAGGAGATTCCGGATTTCAGCGCCTTTTCCGCGGCGATCTTCGACCTCGACGGGACCCTGGTCCATTCCGAACATGCCTGGGCGGAGGCCAAGCTGACGGTTCTGCGCCGGCACGGTCTGTCGGCCACACAGGCGCTTCTGGATGCGCATGTCGGGCGCGGCCTGAACGGGTTTCTGGACGATGCCTTCGGCCGCGCCCTGGGCGCGAGGGAGCAGGTCGAGATCGGGAACGAAATCGGCGCGATGGCGGACAAATTGCTTCCACAGATGCGGGAGCCGGTCGCGGGGGCTGCCGATGTGTTGTGCCGTCTCCACGATTCCGGTCTGAGGATCGCGATCTGTTCCTCCTCGCCGCGGCGCCACATTGCGAGCGCGATGCAGATGCTGGAGATCTCCGGCAGGGTCGAGACAGTCGTCTCCGGCGCCGACCTGCCGAGGGGCAAGCCCGATCCGCTCCCCTACAGCACGACCCTGTCGAAGCTTGGGGTGCCGCCGGGCGCGGCCTGCGCGTTCGAGGATTCGGTTGCCGGCGTGACCTCCGCCCTGTCTGCCGGGTTGAGCGTTCTGGCCATCGGTCCGGGATGCACCGGGCCCGCGGGCTTCCGTGGCGTCTACCGGGCAGAAAACTACGCGCAACTGCAGGTCAGTTTGCTAGGGTCCCCCTGAAGGGAAGCCGTAATGTCGGCAGGAGTCTCCGGCTTGACGCCCGGGTTTGATGTTGACGATTGGGCCGCGCGCGGCCGATGTTTCGACACGTCTGAACCGAAAAACATGGCGCGAGCTTATGACCAGACTAGCTGAACGGATGTTGCAAAAGGGAGATTGCAGAGAATGAGACTTCAGATACAGCCGCATGGTAGATGGCTGACCGCAGCCAGCCTGTCGCTTACGGTGGCGAGCGGAGGGGCTGCGCTGGCACAGTCGGCAGACGGCCCGGGCGGGATTGTCCATGACGCCGAGTATTACGTTCTGAAAGCCCAGAACGGCGAGAAATGGGCCGCGGAAGATAGCGAACTGCAAAGCAAGCTTGCGGAGCTCAGGGAAAAATTCGGCACGCCGCCGAACCTCATCCACATCATGTGGGACGATACGGCCTATGGCGACCTGGGCATCCCGGCCATTCAGGCCGTGCGCGGTCTCGAGACGCCGAACATCAACGCGCTGGCGGAAGACGGCATGATGTTTGCCCGGATGTATACCGAGGTTGGCTGTACCCCCAGCCGTGCCGCCGCCGTTACCGGGCGCATGGCAATCCGCAGCGGCATGTACAATATCGGCATGCTTCAGGAGAGCCACGGGCTGGCGGACGAAGAAGTCACCATGGCCGAAGTGCTTGGGGATGCCGGCTATGCGACCGCGTTTTACGGCAAGTGGCACCTGGGCGATATCGAGGAAAGCTATCCCCACAACCAGGGCTTCGACGAGGCGCTGTTCACCGGCTACAACCAGATCCTGTCGCTGAACACCCGCGAGGCCGAACAGGGCAACGCCTCCATCGGCCTGTTCGAGGACATGCTGCCGGAGAACCCCTACAAGCTCGACGACACCTTCGTGACCAAGGACTGGGTGATGGTCGCCGAAGGGACCAAGGGCGGCGAGACCCTGCAATGGCGCGACAACTCCTATGAATCCTACGAGATGATCGATGACGAAGGGCTCGATCGGATGTTTGCATTCATGGAGCGCAGCGTGGAAGCCGGGCAGCCCTTCTACGTTGCCAACTGGCCGATCATGGCAAGCTTCCTGCCGGCACGCCCCAAATGCACGCGGGCCCGCAGCCTGCTGCAAAACGGGCTGCAATGTACCGTTGACCCGATGATCGCCGATATCCGCGCCAAGCTCGACGAGCTCGGGGTCGCCGAAAACACGCTCATCGTCGCCATGGCCGACAATGGTCCGATGTCGCATAACCCGCCGCCGGGTACCGGTTTTGCCGAGACGATCTTCCGGGGCGGCAAGGGCGACTTTCTTGAGGGTGGCGTTCGCGTTCCGGCCTTTGCTGTCTGGCCGGGCGCTATCGAAGGCGGACAGCTGGCCGGAGACATGATCCACATCACCGACCTGTTCACGACCTTTGCAGGGCTGGCAGGCGCGCTCGACAACGTCCCCACCGATCGGGTCATCGACGGGCTCAACCAGACCTCGCTGCTGCTGAATGGCGACACCCACAGCCGCCGCGACTACACCTTCACTTATGCCGGGCCGCAGCTCGGCGCGATCGTGAAGGGCGACTACAAGCGGCATTTCATCTCGCCCGACCCCGTTGGCGATGCCAGCGGCATTCCGGCGGCCTTCTACTTCCTGCCCGCCGACCCGCGGGAGGTGCAGCCGATGCTGACGAATCTGATCCACCTCAAGCGGCCGTTCAACCGGATGCTCCTGCGCCACAACCTGTGGAAGGAATCCTATCCTGACCGTCCCGAGAAGCACGGCATTCCGTGGACCGGGATCGCCAATGCGTCCGAGGCGCTGATTGCCGAGCAAAATCCGCAGCTTTTGCTGAAGGACCTGCCCTTCGATCCGCTCGAATATATCGAACATCTGGACGAGTTGCCGTTCGACCGGGCGATGGATCCGAGTATCGGCCAGTAAGGTTTCAAGCAGTTCAACCGGCCCGCATCAGGCGGGCCGGTTTCCATTTCCCGGAGGCCGTGATGATGAAACGAAGGGCGATCCTCGCCGCCGGAGCGGCGCTTCTTGCAAGCCCGGCGCTGCTGCGGGCGACCCGTGCGACGGCGCAGGGCGCGCTGCCGATCACGGTGTCGAGCTACCGCCTCGATCGAACAGAAGCGCTCTTCGACGGCCGCGTGGAGATCGAAGGCGCGCAGGCGACATTCCTGGCCGATGCCATTGGCGACATGAACACCGCTGCCTTCTCTGGACAGGGCAGGCGGGAGGTTACCGAGCTTGGCCTCCACCCCTTCATGCTGGCCCATGCCAATGAGGGCTTTCGCGACTATGCCCTGTTGCCCATCCCGCTCCTGCGGCAGTTCCGGCACAAGAGCGTCTTCGTGCGGGCCGGTGCCGGGATCGAAAAGCCGGAAGACCTGCGTGGCCGCCGCATCGGCACGCCGGGCTATTCCTCGACCTCGCTGACCTGGATCCGCGGCATTTTCGAAGACGAATACGGCCTCAAGCCCTCCGAGGTCGAATGGGTGCAGTCGGTCAAGGACAGCTCCGCCGGCGAGGCCGGAACGGCCTCGGCGCAGGAGCAGCGCCTGCCCGACGGTATCTCCGTGACCACCGGCACGCCGGGGCTCGACGAATCCGAGTTGCTGTTGGAAGGCGAGGTGGACGCGCTTTTTCATGCCGGCACGCCTGCCGCATTCATCGCCGGCGATGCCCGGATCGAGCGGCTTTTCCCCGATTTCCGCGCCGTGGAACGCGACTGGTTCGAACGCACCGGCATCTTCCCGATCATGCATGTGCTCGCCATCCGCCGCGATGTTGCCGCCGAGCATCCCTGGCTCGCCCGCGCCACCTTCGACGCCTATTCACAGGCCAAGATGCTGGCCTATGAGTCCAAGGACCGCTGGACCTGGGCCACCGACATGTTGCCCTGGTATTCGCAGGAGCTGGAGGACACCCGCGCGCTGATGGGACGGAATTTCTACCCTTACGGAATCGCGCGCAACCGCAAGACGCTCGAGACCCTGTTCCGCTACTCCCACCAACAGTCGCTCGCGAGCCGTGTGCTGACTATTGAAGAGACCTTCCTGCCGGAAGGCCTTGCCTTCGAAGAAAACATCTAGCTTGGGAAACTATCGGCCCGGGCCGGCCGCTTGGTGCAGCCGCAAGGCGTGGGTCCTGGTGCCGGATGGCTTTGTTGCACAAGTCGGCGTGTGGGATTCACTGTTTGAATCCAGAATGATAGCCGGGAGGCATGAGCAGTTGGGCCCCTGCAAAGTACAAGACCTCGAACTGGTCGTCTTGCAATACAGCGCTGAAGCAGCGCGGATCGCTGTCGATTTGGTTCGGTCCCGAGATGACTGGGCGGCCACCACCGACCGGCAGGCGAGGTCGCCAACGAGGCTTCAGTGATTCCGCGATCCAGACCTGCCTGATCCTGAAAGTCCTGTTTGGTCTGCCTTTGCGGCAAACCACAGGCTTCGTGGAAAGCGTGTTGCGGTTGGTTGGGCTGGATTGGCAGGTGCCCGACTTCAGTACCTTGTCCCGCCGCCAGGAGCCGCTGAACGTGAGCCTGCCGTATCGTGGTGGCACCGGCCCTCTGAACCTTCTGATCGACAGAACCGGTATCAAGTCAGAGGGCGAAGGCGAGTGGAGTGCGGAAGATCACAAAACAGTCCGGGGAACTGTTCTCCCGACAAACACGCAAGCATGTCGGTCCCAAACGCCGCATCTGGCGCAAGATACACATCCATTGCCCGGCAGTCGCTTGCAAGGCAAACGATGAGAGGGGGATCGACGACGAAACGCTGGAAGTACGAGCGGTCGAGGTGACCACCAGCAACGTTGGGGACGCGCCTATGCTCCCGGAGTTGCAGGACCAGATCGCACCGGATCAGAACATCGGGTCGGTCACCGCCGACGGAGCCTACGACACGCGCAAACGCCATGATGCGATTGCTGCGCGTAACACCCATGCCGTCATCCCTCCCCGCAAGAATGCCAAGCCGTGGAAGCCAAAGAACGCAGGAGCTATCGCCTGAAACGAAGCGGTGAGGGCATCGCGATACCTGGGCCGTTCCCTGTGGCGAGGATGGAGCGAGTATCACCGCCGAAGCCGCGTCGCGAGCAAGATGAGCTGCATCAAACTGCTCGGACAATCCGCCCCCGCGCCGACAGTTCCGCGACGCCGGCCCCGTCAGGTTTTGCACCGGGTGGCCGAAACACCTGGCATGCTGCGACTGCCCCCGCTGCAAACTGATGCCGAGGCAGCGCTCGCTACCCGGTAAGCATCGTTTCGAGCACGCGGACGATCATGGCGTGATCGTCCTCCGAGGCGAGCCCCGAGACGGTGATGGCCCCGACAACGCCTGTGCCTGCCACGCGGATCGGAAAACTGCCGCCATGCGCGGCATGATCCATCGGGTCCAGTCCAAGATCGGCCCCGACCGTCTTCTCCGCGGCAGCGAACTGAAGACCGACCAGCATCGAGGCGCGATGTTTGCGCAGCACCACGTTGCTCTTGCGCCGCGCCCAGTGGTCATTGTCCGGCGCGCTTCCGGGCAAGGCTGCGTGAAAGAGCGTGCGGTCCGGTGTGCGAATGTCGACCACCACCGGGGCCGCCACAGTCCGCGCCTCGGCGACAAGCGCCAACCCGAGCGCAATAGCGGCGTCTTCGTCGAAATGGGAAAAGACGAGGGCGGCTTCCTGCTGCGCGATCTCGGCTTCGGTCGGCATCGGAGACGTAGCGTTCATTGTCGGCTTTCCTTTTCAATTCTCGCACAGGATCGCCGAGCTTTCACGGAATGGAAAGCGTCGAGAATGGTGTTTTCGGCAGCTCAAGGGCGACGGAGGAGAGGAACCTGTGACGGTAGCTCGGCGGTCGGCATGTGTCCGCTGGATCCCGAAACTCAAAATAGACCTGGCCCGTGGAAATGGGGCTGGTTACTTCCTCTGGGGCTTGTCGATGTCCGGCCTTCATGCTGCCGCGCAATTCGTGTCCGTGGTGCAGTCCGGAAGGATGATCACAATGATCGGGGTCTCGCTTGATGAGACGTAACCGTCAAGTCCGGCCCGATCCCGACTTTCGGGTTCGGTGCAGATACCGGCAGTTTTGAGCCCATTGTCTTGAATAACAGCGATTTTCGTGAAGACGGGCAAAAAAAATTGCCCGTAGAAGACCTTTCCGAGAATTTGTCGAGGGGGTCGGCCTAAGACCCGCATGGGCAATGTCCGAAGTTCTCCGGGGCCCTGCCTGGCGTCGGCTTTCGATTCAGTCGCCGCAACGGATTCTGGCGGAGAAATGCAGCTGTCAGCTTTTCGAGTTTTCAACACCATCAGCCCAATCTAGCCGTTTACCGCAGCGCCGATGTCCGGCGGCCTTGCCGACTTCGCGGTCATCTGACGAGAATACCTGGATAACGGCCCCCGTAAGAAGCAGCCCTCCATTCTGGCTGCAGCATAGGTCAAGGGCGGCGGGATCGGACGATCGCTGCAAGATGCACGACCGTCCGCTGCAATAATCCGCGAAGCGCCTTTATGTCTGCCAGACTGTTTGGTCGCAGCCAGATCCCACGGAAGCGGGCTGGAGGGCGCGCAATCGAGGTCAGCTGGATCTTGGCGCCGAACTCCTTTCGGGGAGGAATTCGTCGACGACCATGTAAGCAACGATCACGAACAGCGCCGAGACAGAGATTTGCGCGACGCGGACCACGCTCTTGACATCGGCGTCATCGGAAAATGGCGCGATGGAGCCGCCATAGACAATGATAACGGTCGTGAGCGCCGAACCGGCTGCGGGCGCCAGGGGGTGATCCGTCTTGGCCAATGTCCCGAGCGCAACGCACAAGACCACGGTCAGCAAGATCGCCGTCACGACGCTCGGCGCGATGACGTTGATCTCGTAGAAAACGATGGCTATTCCCGCGCCAAGCAAGTTCGCGGTCAGCATGGCCTTGGCCACGCTCTTTCCGGCAGCGGGCATGGCAGCCAGTTGCTGGCTCAGGATCGCCACAAACAACAGGACGAGCATCGCTGACCATCCGAACACGAAAAAGGCCAGGGCAAACGGTACGGTCACCAGCGACATGCGCACCAAACGCCGGATGGGATCGAAATCCGGCGCCGCTTTTTTCGGCTTCGCATTCTTTGCCGCGACAGGTTCCGCCGGAAAGAGCGTGAAACTCAAGGCGGATGCGAAACCGGCAATCAGCAGGTTGCCCGGAATCCATAACACGAGAACCAGCGCCAGTTCCTCCGACAGCACGATGATGTTCGGGATCATCATGGCCGCCATGAGCGCGAGCACGCCGGGCAGGATCCCTGCGCCGGCAATCGACCAGCCGAACGACAGCACGATCGCGACCACAACACCCCCCAGAAAGACCAGCGGGTAGGGTACGAGAAGCGAGAACACGATCCACGACAGCAACATGAGCAGGATCGCGAAGGTATACAGCTTCACGGACACCTTGATCGGCATTGCGGCAGGCGCCTGCAGGAACATCGCAGTGAACACCGCGCCGAGAAAGGAAATCGGCCAGTCGAGGAGCAGTCCGAGACCAAACACGCCGACCGTTCCAAAAGTCAATCGATAGATCGAGCGCCGGTCTTCAATAAGCATAGGACAAGAACGCCACCGCTCGAATGTACATACGACCGACAAGGTTCATGAGCTTGCTGTCGGTTGTGTACAGAATGACATCCGCCTGGCCGTTCAACTGAAACTTCAGGTCGTCTTCCAGGCTGCCAGCCTCATATCCCGGCAGGATGATGCGCACCGGAAAGCGCTCCGCTTCCCGAAGGAAACCCGCCGTCGACGGCGCGCTGGCCAGTTGCCCCGGACTATCCGCCCCACTGACGGACACCGCACCGCTGAAGCTCTCGATCTTGCCGGTCAGAACCCGGCCGGGATGCATGTTCAGCACCACGTCCACCGGTGTTCCGACCTCTGCAAGGCCGATGTTGTTCTCGGTCAAGTAGGCTTCGATCCAGACGTCGGTTCCATCCAGAAACGTGACCAGATCGCTGCCGGCGCGGGCATAGGTTCCCGGCGCTATCAGCAGGTTGGAAACCACACCGTCCGCCGGCGCCTTCAGTTCCGTCCATTCGAGGTTCAGATCGGCTTCGGCAAGAGCGGCCAGGGCGCGCTGGATCTTGGCATTGTCCTGCCCTTCCTCGCCCAGCCGTTGCTTGGCCTTTTCCAGATCCGCAGTTGCGTTTTCCAGGTTGGCCTCCGCTTCGGCGAGCTTTCCCCTGGCATCATCCGCGTTCGCAATCGGGACCAGCCCCTTCTTCTCCAGCGAAAACACGCGTTGGGCCTGCAGCCGAAGCGTGTCCAGATCGACCTGCGCGCGCGCAAGTGTGGCCTGCGCCGCGCTGACCTCTGCTGACGATGCCCCCACGTCCTGCGTGGCCGAGGCCAGATCTGCCTCTGCCCGCGCCCGGTCGATCTCGTAGGGTCTTCGGTCGATGCGGACCAGGAGATCCCCGGTCGAGACGACCTCTCCATTCTCGACCAGAACTTCCGTCACAGTTCCTGTCACGTGAGGAACGATCTGAGTGACGACGGCCTTGACCCGCGCATTGCCGGTGATCGGCGTCATGCGATCCGCCGCGATGTACCAGACCAGAAACAGCGCAAGAACTGCGACTGTCGTCCAGATTGTCCGCTTCATTCCGCCTCTCCCGCTGCCAGTTCGCCATCAGCTTCTGTCGCCGCTTCGGATGTGGCGCCCTCGTCGATCCACAGGCTGAACAGTTCGAAAAAGACTGCAAAGAGAACGGGCCCCATGAACACGCCGATCAACCCATAGGCCATCATGCCGCCCAGGACACCGATCAGGATGACCAGCATCGGGGTCTGAAGGCCCTGCGAGATGAAGACAGGGCGCAGGAAGCTGTCCATGATGGTGGCAGGAACAGCGAGAACCGTGAAAAGAAGAGCCATTCCACCCGACATGGAGCTCCAGGCGTAGATGATCACCGGGATCAGAACGAGCCCCGGTCCGACCTGGATGATCGACAGGATCAGGCAAATGAAGGCAAGCGTGGTCGCCGAGCCAATGCCGAACAGAGTCAGCAGCAACCAGACGACAAAGGCCTGGATGGCCGCGACGCCGACGACGCCCTTCATCACGTTCTGGATCGTGGCGCCTGCCATCAGGACGAATTCGCCACCGCGCGGTGCGAAGACGCGGTTGGCGAATTTCTGTACGCCAACGATGAGATTGGGGCCGGGCGAGAGCAGCGCGCCCATGATGATGACGGAAAGGGCAAGGCCGAGCAGCCCGACACCAATGCTGAGCACCTTGCCGAACAATGCCTGTGTCACTTCAAGCATTTGCGGACCGTATTTCGCCAATGCACCGTCGAGATTCTTTTCGAACATCGACCAGGTTTCGAGCAAGGGTGGGCCGATAAGAGGGAACTCGCTCAACCCTTCCGGCGGAGGTGGCATCTTCAGGGTGCCGGCTGCCGCTTTCTCGGAGAAATCCGATCCCAGATCGGCGATCCCGGAAATCGCGGACGCGATCGGTCCGAGTGTGACAACGAGCCCGACCAACACCAGAATGGTCGAGGCGACCCCCTTGCGGCCGCCAAGCTTTCTCTGCAACCAGTCGAAAAGCGGGAAGATCGCGACACACAAGATAACTGCCCAGATGAAAATGCTGGCCAACGGCGTTACCATCACGATTGCGCTGTAGATAAACAGCCCCAGAAAGATCAGGCGTATCGCGAGGTCAACTATTCTGGAGTCCAACGACCCCTCGCCGGTTCCGTTTTTTTCAGCCATTTCGGTCCCCTGTCGTAAGTAAGGCGCATCGGCGCATCAGGCCGATGTTATACCCGTTATCGTTGTGCGCCGAGATTGCGGGTGGGTTTTCCCCACACCTGCTTTGGCACAGTGTCAGTTGCTGTTTTCCTCGTCCCTGTAATGGGAGAGAATTGAGTCAGCGACGGTCGTCGCGGCGGTAACGAAAACGCCAAGTCCGACCACGATGTAGAACATCGTGAAAATCTTGCCTCCAGCCGTTTCTGGAGAAATATCCCCGAATCCGACCGTCGAAATGGCGATAACCGAAAAATAGATGGAGTCGAGCCAACTCCAACCCTCGACGAAGCGGTAGAACACCGACGCCCAGAACACCAGCGCCAGGGTGACGGCAAGAATGCCGCGAACGCGCCCATCCCCGAACGCGTGGCCAATGGCACCGGCAATTTGTCGAAATGATCCCAAGTTTTTCTCCCTGTTCAAGGCGTTGGTCACGTTACTCGTACCCGCCGGAACCGGCAAAAAACCCATGATCGTCAACGTAACCGCAAAGAGAGAAAGATATCCAGCAACAAGTTCCAGCGTCGGTTTTTGCGCACCCCCTTTGTCGGAGGCCGCAGTGCAGGTTGGATCCAGCAACGGAAAATCGTCAGAGGTACCGTGAAAGCCCTCTTTGGGGAAGGTTTTCTGATGCGGGCTGCGGTGGGAGTTATCGGCTTGGCGCGACGTCGGCCCGCGTTGGCAAACCTTCACCACAGCGGACATTCGAAGGCCGTCGGGTGAACGTCGAGGCTCCCCGAGAACACTCGGGGTTGGATCACCTGGCCCATAGGAAGGTCGAGTTCGGCTCCGCGGGTTTGTTGCGCCTACAGCAATTGCTCGAAGAGCAACCGTGTGTTCTCAAATGTCATCTCGACCGGGTTCCCACCCGTGCTCGGATCGTTCAGGGCGGAGCGGGTCAATGCGTCCAGATCCGGGTCCACGACGCCAAGTTCCGTCAGCGTCCGGGGAATTCCCATTGAAGCGTTCAAGTCGTCGACGAAGGCGCAGAAGCCATCGAACCCGCCGTCAATCCCCAGATAGGCAGCCGCCTCGGCCAGGACTATCTCGCAAGGTTCCCGATTGAACTGCAGGACAGCCGGCATGCACACCGCATTGGTCGTGCCATGGTGGGTGTGATGGACTGCTCCGATCGGATGGCTGAGCGCGTGGATGGCGCCGAGCCCCTTCTGGAAGGCGGTGGCCCCCATCGCGGCGGCCGACATCATATGGGCCCGGGCTTCGATATCGGTGCCGTCGGCATAGGCCCGCGGCAGGTATTCTTTCACCAGCCGCATCCCCTCAAGAGCAATGCCCTGGCTCATCGGGTGATAATGCGGTGAACAGAACGCCTCGACACAATGCGCGAATGCATCGAGCCCTGTTCCGGCTGTGATGAAGGCGGGCATCCCGACCGTCAGTTCCGGGTCGCAGATGACCACTGCCGGGAGCATCTTCGGGTGGAAGATGATCTTCTTTTCATGGGTCTGCGAGTTGGTGATGATCGAAGCACGCCCCACTTCGGAACCGGTGCCTGCGGTGGTGGGCACGGCAACGATCGGGTGAATGCCGGCCGGATCGGCGCGGGTCCACCAGTCGCCGACATCCTCGAAATCCCAGAGCGGCCGTGTCTGCCCGGCCATGAAGGCGAGCGTCTTGGCCAGGTCCAGGCCTGAGCCGCCGCCGAAGGCAACGACACCGTCATAGCCGCCGTCGCGATAGGCCTTCAGCCCCGCCTCGACATTCTTGTCCGACGGGTTCGGATCCACCTCTGAAAACATCGCCCGGCCAAGGCCCGCAGCTTCCAGCAGATCCAGCGTCCTGGTCGTGATCTCCATGGAGGCAAGGCCGCGATCGGTCACCAGAAGTGGTTTGGAGATTCCGGCCGCGGCACAGGCATCGGCAATCTCGGAAATGCGACCGGCACCGAAACGCATCGGGGTGGGGTAGTTCCAGTTTCCAACGAGCTTCATGGTCGTCATGCTTTCTTCAGATGGTAGGATTTCGGACGAGTCAGGGCGTGGAAGCCCAGAACCGAGAGGCCGGCGCCGCGACCGGTATCCTTGCAGCCGGTCCAACACAGAGCAGGGTCGAGATAGTCGCAGCGGTTCATGAAAACGGTGCCGGTCTGAAGGCGCTTGCCAAGAGCGTTTGCCGCGTCGGTGTCCTGGGTCCAGATGGAACAGGTCAGGCCGAAATCGCTGTCGTTCATCAGCGCGATGGCTTCCTCGTCATCCCTCACCTTCATGATCCCGACGACCGGGCCGAAGCTTTCGTCGCGCATGACACGCATGTCGTGGCTGACATTGGTGAGGATCTGCGGCGAGAGATAGGTGCCGCCGTCGTCTTCGGCAAAGGTCTCGATATGGGCCACCGCGCCGTCTTCCAACGCCTCGGCAATCTGGGCGCGCACCTCTTTCGCAAAGCGGATATTGGCCATCGGGCCGATGGTGGTCGCCGCGTCGAGAGGATTTCCGAGCTTGTAGCCCTTCACGATCTCCACGCATCTGGCGAGGAAATCGTCATAGACGCTCTCATGCACGTAGATCCGTTCGATGCCGCAACAGCATTGGCCGGAGTTGAACATCGCCCCGTCGATCAGCGTGTCGGCGGCTGCCTGGATGTCGGCATCGGCGCGCACATAGCCCGGGTCCTTGCCGCCAAGCTCGGTAGAAACGGTTGTGAACGTGCCGGCAGCGGCGCGTTCCATTGCCTGCCCGCCGCCAACGGAGCCGGTGAAGTTGACGAAATCGAACGCCCGGCCGGCAATCAGCGCCGAGGTCGTGTCGTGGCTGAGGAACACGTTCTGGAACACGTCCCTGGGCACACCGGCGGCGTGAAAGGCCTCGGCCATGCGTTCACCCACGAGGATCGTCTGGGCGGCATGTTTGAGCACGACGGTGTTGCCGGAAATCAGTGCCGGGGCGACCGTGTTGATCGCGGTCATGTAGGGGTAGTTCCAGGGCGCGACGACGAAGACAACGCCATGCGGTTCGCGCTCGATCTTGCGCAGGAAGGCGTCGCTGTCCTCGATCAGGATCGGGGCGAGCGCTTCCTCTGCGATATCGGCCATGTAGCTCGCCCGTTCATTGAAGCCGCCGAACTCGCCACCATAGCGCACCGGCCGACCCATCTGGTGGGCAAGCTCCTCGGCCATGCGATCCGTCGTCTTGCCGACTTCCGCCACGGCCGCGCGCACGAGGGCGATACGTTCATTCAGCGGGCGCGCGGCCCATTCGCCTTGCGCGGCCCGGGCATGTGCTGCGGTCTCGAAGGCGCTTGCTTCGTCCAGGAGCGGGCGTTCGGCATAGACCGATCCGTCGATCGGGGAGATGCATTTCACTGTCTGTGTCATTGTGCTGTCTTCGCGTGGCTGCTGATCCCGACGAGTTGCCTGTCGAAATCGTTGAAATCAAAATATGTGATTGGTCCGCAGGCACCGGTCTTCTCGACCGGGGATTCGGAAATTGCAACGCCTCGAATGGCGCGCCCACTGGCGTCCTGTGCTGCGGAAGCCGCAGGCGTGGCGTCCGGCAGGGTCCGAATCTCGGTGTCAAACGCCATGGTCAGGCCCTTTCGAAGCCCCGCGCGATCTCCCAGTCGGTGACGACGCGGTCGAACTCCTCCTGCTCCACTTCGGCGCAGCGGGTATAATGGTCAATCACGAAATCGCCCATCGCCTCGCGCAGCATCGCGGAGTTGCGCAGGGTCTCCGTGGCCGCCCGCAACGTCGCGGGAATTTCTCTGGCTGCCGTGTCCTCGTAGACATCGCCGCTCGTGGACGGTGCCAGCTCCAGTTTGTCCTCGATCCCCTTGATCCCGGCGGCGAGGAAGGCGGCCTGGGCGAGATAGGGATTGATGTCGGAACCGCCGATCCGGCATTCCATGCGCACGCCCTTGGTACCTTCTCCGCACAGGCGGAAGCCCGCGGTGCGGTTATCCACCGACCAGACCGCCTTGGTGGGGGCGAAGGTGCCCTTGAGGAAGCGCTTGTAGCTGTTCACGTAGGGCGCAAGGAACACGGTGTAGTCCGGCGCGTAGGCGATCAGGCCAGCGCAGAACTGGCGCATGAGGTCCGACATGGCATGTGGCGCATCGGCGTCGAAAAAGGCCGGGGTCGCGCCCTGCCAGAGCGACATGTGGACGTGGCTCGCGGAGCCGACCTTGTCGTGGTGCCACTTGGGCAGAAAGCTCGCCGCCTGGCCTTGCTGCCAGGCGATCTCCTTGGTGGCGTGCTTGGCGATTGTGTGATGGTCGGCGCAGGCGAGCGCGTCGGCGTAGCGGATATTGAGCTCTTCCTGGCCGGTCTCGGCTTCGCCCTTGGTATTCTCCACCGGGATGCCCGCAGCGTAGAGATGGTTGCGCAGGGGCCGCATCACCGCCTCTTCCTTGGTGGTCTGAAGGATATGGTAATCCTCGTTGTAGCCCGAGATCGGTGTGAGGTCGCGGAAGCTGCCCTTGCGGATTTCGTCGAAGCTCTGCTCGAAGAGGAAGAATTCCAGCTCCGTGGCCATCATCGGGGTGAGGCCCATCGCCTCGAGGCGCGCGATCTGTGCCTTCAGCACCTGGCGCGGGGAATGCGGGACGGGCTCATGTGTATGATGGTCGAGGATATCGCAGAGCACCATCGCCGTGCCCTCGAGCCAGGGCATCGGGCGCAGCGTGTCGAGATCAGGCTTCATGACGTAATCGCCGTAACCAGCGGCCCAGGAGGTGGCCTGGTACCCATCCGGCGTGCCCATCTCCAGGTCCGTTGCCAGCAGATAGTTGCAGCAATGGGTCTCTTCCCAGCCGTGGTCGATAAAGTTCTGCGCATGGAAGCGCTTGCCCAGAAGGCGGCCCTGCATGTCGACAAGACAGACGAGAACCGTGTCGATGGTGCCGTCTATGACGGCGGCTTTCAGAGCGTCGAAGGTGAGCGGGCCGGGCATGTTCGTCCTCTTTTCAGGCGGCGACCGGCCCTGCAGGGCCGGTCATTGTCTTGGTGTCGGGCCGGCCCTTGCGGGCCGGTCCTTCCGGTTGGGGGCTCAGCCGTAGCGATACGGACGGCCGGCCTTCTGCATGTCGGCGTTGTACTTCTTGAAGATCTCAACGACCTTTGCCTTGGTCTCCGATTCCGCGGCGACCTCGTCCCAGAACTTGACCGCGGCCGCCTCGACGGTGGCCCATTCCTCGTCGGGAATGGAAGTAAGCTCCATCTTGGTGCCGTTGACGCGCAGGTTGGCTTCGCCACCCCAATACCACCACTGGCGGTAGTAATGCGACTGGTCACAGCAGACGCGGAACAGGGTCTGCAGGTCCTCGGGCAGCTCGTTCCAGCGGTCCATATTGGCAAAGAAGGAGCCAGCCCAGGCGCCGGAGATGTTGTTGGTGAGGAAGTAGTTGGTCACATCGGCCCAGCCAACCGTGTAATCCTCGGTGATGCCCGACCAGGCGATGCCGTCGAGTTCGCCGGTCTGCACGGCAACCTCGATATCCTCCCAGGGCAGCGTGACCGGCACGACACCGAACTGCGCGAGGAAGCGGCCAGCGGTCGGGAAGGTGAAGACGCGCTTGCCCTTGAGGTCCGCAAGGCTGCGGATCGGGTCCTTGGTGGCAAAGTGGCAGGGGTCCCAGGCGCCGGCGGAGACGTGCTTGACGCCGACCTTGGAATATTCCGCATCCCAGATCTCGTTCAGACCGTATTGGTTGAACAGCACCGGCACGTCGAGCGAGTAGCGCGAGCCGAAGGGGAAGTAGCCGCCAAAGACTGTGACTTCGGTGGGCGAGGCCATGGAATCGTCATCCGACTGCACGGCGTCGATCGTGCCGCGCTGGAGCGCCTGGAACAGCTCGCCCGTGGGCACGAGCTGGTCGGCGTAGAAGAGCTCGATTTGCATCCTGTCGCCGGCAATCGTGTTGAACATCTTCACCGCCGGATCGATGACGTGCTCGGCCAGGGCCGCCCCGGCATAGGTCTGCATCCGCCACTTGATCGTGGATTGTGCGATGGCCGGTGTCGCCAGCGCGGCCGCGGGCGCAAGGGCGGCGGAGCCTTTCAGAAATGTGCGTCGTGTCGTCATGTCAAACCTCCTGTGGTTTCCTTGGAATTTGCCCTGTTCGCAGGGTCTGGTGATTACTTGTTATAGACGGTTTCCGGCAGCCAGAGCGCGATCTGGGGAAAGATCATCACGAGGCTCAATGCCAGAACCATCACAAATACAAAGGGGATAATCGAGACATAGATATCCTTGAGCCCGATCTCCGGCGGTGCCATCGCCCGCATCAGGAAGAGATTATAGCCGAAAGGCGGGGTCATGTAGGCGATCTGCGTGGTGATCGTGTAAAGCACACCGTACCAGATCAGGTCGAAGCCGAGCGCCTTCACGAGCGGCACGTAGAGCGGCGCGACGATGACCAGCATGGCCGTGTCGTCGAGGAAGGTGCCCATCAGGATGAAGCTGAGCTGCATCAGGATCAGGATCATCCACGGCGAGAGGCCGAGCTGCTCTGTGAAGACGCTCTCGATGGCCTTGACCGCGCCCAGCCCGTCGAACACCGCGCCGAAGGCGAGGGCGGCGAGGATGATCCACATGAACATGCAGGAGATGCCGAGAGTGGACCGCACCGAGTGATAGAAGACGTCCCGGGTCATGCGCCCTTTCAGGACGGCGGCGAGGAAGGCGGCGATGGCCCCGATGGCCGAGCTTTCCACCAGCGAGGTCCAGCCATTGACGAAGGGGACCATCATTGCCGCGAAGATCCCGATCGGCAGCAGGCCTGCGCGCAGGAGCGCGAGCTTCTCCGACATGGGAATGTCCCGTTCCTCTTTCGGCAGGACCGGTCCAAGCGAGGGCTGAAACCAGCAGCGCACAGCAATATAGAGCACGAACATGCCGGCCATCATCAGCCCGGGGAAGACGCCGGCCAGCCAGAGCTGTCCGACGGGTTGGCGGGCAATCATCGCGTAGAGCACCAGCACGACCGAGGGTGGCACGAGGATTCCGAGCGAGGAGCCGGCCTGGATCACGCCGGTCACCATCTGTTTGTCATAGCCGCGCTTGAGCAGTTCCGGCAGGGCGATGGTGGCGCCGATGGCCATGCCGGCGACGCTGAGCCCGTTCATTGCCGAAATCAGCACCATCAGGCCGATGGTTCCGATGGCCAGCCCACCACGCAAGCCCCCCATCCAGACGTGGAACATCTTGTAGAGATCGTCTGCGATCTTGCTGTTGCTGAGGATGTAGCCCATGAAAATGAACATTGGCAGGGTCAGCAGCGGATACCACTTCATCAGCTTCATCGCCGCCGAGAAGCCGAGATCGTAGCCCCCCCTGTCGCCCCAGAGAAAGAAGGCCGAGACGACGGCGACAAAGCCGATTGCGCCGAATACCCGCTGGCCGGTCAGCAGCATCAGCATCATCGAGGAGAACATCAGGATGGCGATTGTTTCATAGGCCATCAGTTCAGCTCCTCGCGGGGATATTTCTCGCCCCTGAGGCGCAGGATGTCCTTCAGGAACTCCGAGATTGCCTGAAGCAGCATCAGGAAGATGCCAGTGATCATGATCACCTTGATCGGCCAGAGATAGGGCCGCCAGGCCGTCGGGCTGCGCTCACCACCGTATTTGAACGAGTAGAGCGTGCTGTCGATCCCTCCCCAGAGCAGGAAGCCGAGATAGGTGATCAGGAAGAGGACGGTGATCGCATCGACCTGGCTTCTCCGGCGGTGCGACCATTCGCCATAAAACAGGTCCATCCGCACATTCGACCCCATCTGGATCGAATAGGGGCCGCCGAGCATGTAATAGGCGACCATGGCAAACTGGGCCATTTCCAGTGTCCAGAGCGACGGCAGGAAGAAGGTCTTGGAGATCGAGGACCAGAGCAGGATGCCCATCATCCCGAAGATGCCGTACATGACGAACTTGCCGATGATCCGGTTCATCCCGTCCACGATGCGGATGTAACGCCTTGCGAGTTCCATATCCGGTCTGTTACCCCGCCCCGTCCTGGATGTTCGTGTCGTCCTCGCCGGCAAGACCCGGGGTGTCCCGGATCACGGCGGAGAGCATCGCCACCAATTCGCCGGCCACCCGGTCTGCGCCCGCCGCCGTGTCGATGAAGTCGCTGCGGATCTCGATCATCACGTTGGGAATGCCAGCAGGCACGGCGTGCTCGCGCAAGCTGTGGGTCACGCCATCCGCCGCCGAATAGGGTTGGTTCAGCTCCGCCCGCAGTGAGCTGTGATCGCCGACCAGGCGCATCATCGCCCGCGCAACACGATCATCGGAATCATGCAGAAGACCCAGTTCAACCTGCCGCGCCTGGCCCATGTAGACGGGCGTGAAACTGTGGATCGTGACCAGCATCACCGGCCCGGTCCTTGCGGCGACCGTATCGGTCAGGGCCTTGCGAAAGGGCTCATATACCTCCCGGACGCGGGCGTCGCGGGCGTCTTCGGCCAATGCCCTGTTGCCGGGTATTTCGAAGAATTCGCTCTTTTCAACGATCGCGTCCCGCGCCGTGGGGGGGCGGTTGCAATCATAGACCAGCCGGGAGACCCGCGCTTCGACAAGCGGCGCATCCAGCGCTGCCATCATGGTGCGCGCAACATCCCGCGCCCCGATATCCCAGGCGGCGTGGGACTGCAGCGCGTCCGCATCAAGCCCGAGCGAATCCAGTGCGGCGGGAATGAAACGCGATGCGTGCTCACAGACAAGCACGACCCGTCCGCGCCCGTCCGCGTTCAGAACATGCGCGGCCGGACCTTCGGCATCCGTCAGAATTGAAACAGGCTGGTGGTCAGTCATGACGCTCATTTGGCGGGCTGGACGGAGATTCTGTCAAGAAAAATCCTGTAGACATCGCTACAGTCGAAATTTATTCTGTAAAGAACATTAGAAAGGTGGCAGCCTTGCCCCCAACCGCTGCGAAAAAGACCGTCAAGCAAATCATACAGGACAGTCTGGGAGACCTGACGCGTTCCGAGCAGCAATTGGCACATGTCCTTCTTCAGGATTATCCGATGGCTGGCCTGCAATCGGTGACCAAGTTCGCCCTCGCCGCCGGTGTCTCGACGCCAACGGTCATCAGGATGGCGCGTAAACTCGGCTTTGACGGGTTTCCGCATCTGCAGGAGGCCTTGCGGGACGAAGTCGCCGCGCAGATCAAGAAGCCCATCTCCAAGCACGAGGACTGGCAGGCGCAGGATGCGGACAGCCATCCGCTGAACCATTTCGCCGACTCCGTTGCCGAGAATATTCATTACACCTTGGAGCGTCTCGACCGGACGCAGTTCGACGCCGTGGTCGAGCTGCTTGCGGCGCCGGAGCGACGGGTCTACGTCGCCGGCGGCCGAATTACCCGCTCGAATGCGGATTACCTGTTCAATCACCTTCAGATCATTCGTCCGAACGTCACGCAGCTTGGCAGCTTCGAGAATGTCTGGCCGCAATACCTTCTGGACATGGACGAGAACGCGATCCTCATCCTGTTTGACATCCGGCGTTACGAGAGCAGCATCTTGCGGCTGGCGACATTGGCGCATGAACGGGGATGCAAGATCGTTCTGTTCACGGACCAGTGGGGCTCGCCGGTCACGAAAGTGGCGGATTTCGTCTTCCATGCGCTGGTGGAAGTCCCCTCAAGCTGGGATTCCACCGTCGCGATCATGGTGGTTCTGGAAGCGCTGATCGCGGAGGTCCAGCGCTCCCAATGGGAGCAGAGCCGCAAGCGGATCGAGGATCTCGACGCGATGTTTTCCGAGACACGCCTGTTCCGCAGCTTCGAGTGAAGCCGGCCCAGCCGTCGATCGCAGGGCGCGGTTCCGTGGGTCTTGTCAGGCCACCCGTGCGGGTCGCCTGCTCAGCCCCGCTTCTGAAACGCAATCATCACCAGCGCCAGGCAGGATGATCCCAGCATCAGCAGCAGAGACACCGCATTGAGCAGGGGCGTCGAGCCTTCTTTCAGCCGGTCGAACATCGCGATGGTAAGGGGCGCATCAGAGCCGACGAGCATGAGCGTCGTGTTGAAGTTCTCGAAGCTCATGAGAAAGGCGACGACAAACGCACCGACCATGGCCGGCCCGAGATAGGGCAAGGTAATCGTGCGGACGGCCGTCAGCCGGTTGGCACCGAGATTCATCGCGGCCTCTTCGAGCGAGCGGTCGAATTTCTGCAAACGCGCGCCGAGAACCAGGGTGCTGATCGTGGCGATGAACGAGAACTGGCCGAGGACCACGAGCGTCAGGCCGGGGCGCAGCGCCTCGATATCCCAATGGGCGACGTCCCACATGCCATTTGCAACGCGGCTTGAGAAGACGAGGATCGAGATGCCAAGCACGATGCCGGGAACCACCAGCGGCAGCAGCATGAAGATATAGAGGATCCCCTGTCCGCGGAACCGATAGCGGTTGAAGAGAAAGGCGTTGGAAAGCCCGACCGTGACGGACAGGATCGAGACGAGGACGGCCACGAAGGCCGATGTCCCGATCGCGCGCAGGATCGAGCGCTCGTGAAACACGCCGATCATCGGGCGCTCGGACCCGAAGAACCAGTTCCAGGTGAACCCTTCCCACGGGAGGGACGGAAACTGGCTGTCGTTGAACGCGAAGACCGCGACCACGACCAGTGGCAGCCCAAGGAAGATGAAGAACGCGATCACGTAGCCGGTATAGGCCAGGGAAACGATACGGGGTTGGGGAATGGACGGGATCATGGCTGCCTCCTCATCCCATCGTCTTTTCGAGCGACTGGCCCGTCAGCTTGAGCATGCCCCATACGATCAGGGAGGACAGGCCGAGCAGCAGGAAGCCGAACGCCGCGCCAAGCTCCCAGTTGAAGCGCACGATGAACTGCGAATAGATCAGCTCGGTGAACCAGAGGCTGTCCTTGCCACCGAGCATTGTCGGCGTGAGGTAATTGCCGAGGCTGAGCATGAAGACCACGATGCAGCCAGAGACAATGCCCGGCGCCGCGTGCGGGATGACGATCTCGCGCAGGACCGACAGGCCGTTTCCGCCAAGGTCGTACCCGGCCTCGATCACCTCGTCGGGTAGGCTCTCCAGCGTGGTGACCAGCGGCACCACCATGAACAGCATCGAGGTATAGACCAGCCCGACCATGATGGCGGCGTCGTTGTAGAGCATCTCCACCGGCCCGTCTGCCAGGCCCAGGAACTGCAACAGGTTGGAAATCAGGCCGGTCTCGCGCAGCAGGATCATCCATCCAAAGGTCCGGACCAGCTCCGAGACCCAGAACGGCACGAGGCAGAGCAGGAACAGGGCGGACTGCGTCCGCCCCCGCGCGATCTTGGCGATGTAATAGGAGACCGGAAACGCGATCAGCAAGGTGATCATGGTCGCCAGGATCGACATCACCGCCGTGCGCAGGAAGGTATGCAGGTAGAGCGGTTCGTTGATGAATGTCAGGTAGTTGGCCAGGCTGATCTTGTATTCTCCAACCCCGACCCGTTCCCGCAATGACACGAGGAACATGTCCACATGCGGGATGAAGATCAGCAGCGACAACCACAACAGAAGCGGCGTCAGCAGCAGGATCAGCCCGAGCTTGGCTTCAGAGCGCATCAGCTGCCCTCCGCGGCAAAGCAATTGCCCTGCGCGCCCGACCAGCCGATCTGAACCTCCGAGCCGCGCGAAAGACCGGAAAACTCGCCGGATTGTGGCAGGTTGACCTCGATCTCGCCGCTGCCGGCGGAATCCTGCACCAGGATGCGGCTGGCCGCGCCGTTGAACAGGATGGACTCGACCTTGCCGGTGATCCGGTTGTCGAAATGGGCCAGTTCTTCGGTCGAATGGGCGATCCTGATCGCCTCCGGACGAACGAACACGTCGGCCCGGTCGCCGGCCGAAAGGGCGCGGCCATGCGTGGCGCCGCGCATAAGAATGCCGCTGTCGGTCCGCATTTCCATCTCGTCGCCAGAGACCCGTTCGATCCGCCCCGACCAGCGATTGGCGTCGCCGACGAAGCCGGCGACGAAGGCGGTGTCGGGCCGGTAATACAGGTCCTGTCCGGAGCCGACCTGCTCGAAGCGGCCCTCGTTCATCACCGCAATGCGATCGGACATGACGAGTGCCTCGGACTGATCGTGGGTGATGTAGACAAAGGTCGTGTCGAAGGCCGCCTGCAACGCCTTGAGCTCGACCTTCATGCGTTCCCGCAGTTTGAGGTCAAGCGCGCCAAGCGGTTCGTCCAGCAGCAGGACTTCCGGCTCCAGCACCATGCAGCGGGCGATGGCGACGCGTTGCTTCTGCCCGCCGGACAGCTCGCCGACCTTGCGCGCGCCGATCCCCGGCAGACCGATCCGGTCCAGCGCTTCTTCGACTTTCTTTTCGATCTCCGGCTTTGACACGCCGGCCCGCCGCAGGCCGTAGCCGATATTGTCGGCGATATTCATCATCGGAAACAGCGCCAGGTGCTGGAACACCATGTTGACCGGGCGCTTGTTTGGCGGCGTGTCGATGACGGAACGACCGCGGATGTGGATGTCGCCCGAACTGGGTTCCAGGAACCCCGCGATCATGCGCATGATCGTCGTTTTGCCACAGCCAGACGGGCCGAGGATGGAGAAAAAGGAACCGGCGGGGACTGTAAAGGACACGTCGTCGACAGCAACCGTGTCACCGAACCTGCGAGTGAGGTTCATGCATTCAAGATCAGGGTACATGGAGTTTCCCGAGGGGGGTAGGGTTCCCGCAGCTGGCGGGAACCCTGAAAGGTGGTCGGATCAGTTGGCGGCTTTCACACGGTCGAGAACGCCGCCTTCGATGGCTTCGAGACCGGCGGGCACCGGCGGATACCACTTGATGTTGTCAATCGCTTCCTGGGGGAAGCTGGCCTGGTAGCGCGCCTTCAGGTCGTCAGCGGCGAACTCGTCCGCACCCTGCGAGGCGGTGAAGTTGCCCGCCGCGGCGGTGATCATCGCCGCAACCTCGGGCTGCATCACGAAGTTGATCCAGGCATAGGCCGCTTCATCCGCCTTGCCCTTGGCCGGAAGCGCAAAGGTGTCGACCCAGCCGAGCGCACCGGAGGCAGGTGCCACGAAGGTGATGTCCGGGTTGTCGGCGTTCAGCTTCCAGCCGCCGGTGTCCCATGCCATCGACGCCACGACTTCGCCGGAGCGCAGCAGGCCCATCAGCTCGTCGCCGCCGCCCCAATAGGTCTTCACAACGGGTTTGCACTCGGTGAGCTTGGCTTCGACCTGCGCCATGACATCGGTATAGGCCGCCTCGTCGCCGTAAGCGGCGAAGGGGTCGAGCCCCATGGCGAAGGCGAAACCGATCAGCGTCGGGCGCTTGAGGCGGTAGGAGACCTTTCCGGTCAGCTCTTCGGAGCAAAGGTCGGTGTAATCCTTGACCATCGCGGCTTTGGCCGTGTCGACGACCAGTCCGCTTGTCCCCCAGACATGCGGCACACCGTAGACATCGCTGCCGAGCATGGTGTTGCCCTTGGTCGCTTCCAGCATGGACGGGATGAACAGCGAGGTGTCGATCTTCGACATGTCGACAGGCTTGTAGATGCCGAATTCTTCCTGCGGGCCGGCAATCCGGTCCTGGCTCGGTTGGGCAAGATCGAAGCCGCCGCCGCCCGTGGCGCGCAGCTTGGCGATCATTTCCTCGTTGTTCGACTTGGTGACCTCGACCTTGTGGCCTGTCTCCGCCTCGAATTTCGCGACGACATCCTCAGGGGCATAGCCTCCCCAGGTCAGAAGGCGCAGTGTTTCAGCGTTTGCAGGCAAGCCGACAATCGCCACGGACAAGGCAAGCGTTGAGACGGCAAGTGAGTTGCGAAAGTTCATGGTAACCACCCTGTTGGCGTATTAATTGTGTGTCCACCCTGCGCCGGAGCCGCCGGCCCGTCAAATCCTAAATCCTGTAAGCGCTTTCCAGAGAATGAAAACAACGGCGTTCACGGTCGGTCCGATCAGCCCGGTCGTCGAAGGAAGACATTCTCGTCGCCTATCGCCACATTTTCCGGCAAGCTGTGGACGCATGTTCTCACCCCGGCGAATGGCCGGAACCCGCCTTTTCCGTTGGTTTCTGCAACTGCGAGGAGCGGTTCTCGCTTGGCGATAAGTGGCCGGCGAAACCGGCCGAGGCTGTGTAGAAACTCGAACTGTGGGTATACTCGTCTTCAACAATTTGAGGCAGGCATGCCGGGCTATATCGAGGGCGTTGACCGCGAGCAGGTGACGTTTTTCCTGGAGCGGTTGGCGGACTGGATCGGAGACGATCATCCGGTTCGAGTGGTCGATGCATTTGTCGATGCGTTGGATCTGGTGGAAGCTGGTTTTGCACGGATGGTGCCGGCGCAGACGGGCCGCCCTGGCTATCATCCTTCAGTTCTGCTGAAACTCTTCGTCTATGGCTACATGAACCGGGTCGCAT
>CANMIP010000014.1 GCA_947497945.1 uncultured Tropicimonas sp.
AGATTGCAGCTACGCTGCCAACTGGAACCTCGTCGCAGCCCCCATCGCTTCAAGGTGATTGTCCACAGGCCCTAGTAGTCGCGTTCGAAATAGACGCCCACGGAGCTGTCGCCGCTGGAACTGGCCGTGCCCTTGATGGTGACATTCTTGTGCAGGTCGATGTTGAGATCGATCTCGGTGTCACCTTCGCTGTCGGCCACAAACTCGGTGTAGATATTCTCGCTGAGATATTTGCCGGCCCGCACTTCGGTGCCGCCATCATCCGTGGTGGCCAGGTCGAGATCGTCCAGCCCCAGACCCTCGCGCAGGCCGGCGGTGAGCCCTCCGCCGCCGTGCCCGGTCAGATTTGCCACGGCACTGGCCAGCTGCACCGCCTGAAGCGGTGACAGATCGGTGACGCTCTTGCCGAAGAGGAAGCGGGCGAGCACCTCGTCTTCGGGCAGGTCCGGCACCGAGGTCAGCTTGAATTGCGGGTCGTCCACCGGCCCGGAGATCACCGCGAGGAACTCGAAATCGTCCTGGGTCGAGGAGGCGGTGAGGTCCAGGTAGGGCTTGAGCCCGCCGGCCATGGAGACGGTGCCCTCTTCCATGTCGAGCCGTTTGCCGAGAATGTCGAGCCGGCCGCGGATCACCTCGATCTCGCCGACCGGGGTCGGGCTGGCCGTGGTGCCGCCGATGACCAGCGCTCCGCCGAGCTCGGTGTCCAGCCCGCGGCCACGGATGAAGATCTGTTCCGGCGCCCGGACCGTGATGTCGAGGCCGTAAGCCGGCCCGCCGCCGCCACCGCCGGAGCTGCCAGACCCCTTGTCTTCCTTTACGAGGCCCGCGCGCTTGCGGGTCAGGAAGACGCCGGCCGGTTCGCCGACATGTTTCAGCTCCGGGATGGCGCCGCCGAAGCCGAGCCCGCCATCGGGGATGCGGATCTCCGTACGGCCGACATCGATACGGCCGGCGATGCTTGCCGCGCCTGTCAGCGGGCCACTGACCTGCACTCCGCCATCGAGTGTCGTTGTGAAAAGCGTCGGGTCGGTCAGGACGAAACCGTTCAGCGAGGCTTCGAGATTGGCGACCATGCCGCCGGTCAGCTGTAGCGAGCCGCGGGCGCCGAGCCCGCCGCCGGCGGGGCCGTTGGCCGAAGCGTCGATCTGCAGCGCCGCGCCGTTCAGGCCGAGATTGACGGAGATGTCGCGAAGGCTCTGGCGCAGCGTCGGCAGGGCCAGTTCGCCGCCGCTGACCGTGACCGTGCCGGAGAGGGCTTCCAGCGACGGCGCGCCGTTGACGGCGATATCGAAGGCGGCGGTTCCCGAGACGGAATTGGGCGCAAGAACGCCATTGGCCAGCGCCAGCGGCGCGGTGCCGTTGGCGTCGAGCACGACGGTGGCGAAATCGGCCGCGACCGTTCCGGAGACGTTGGAGGAGACGCCCTGCGGGCCCAGTGTGTCGAGCGTGACCGCGTAGCCGTCGCCGCTCTGGGACACCGCGCCATTGGCGGCGAACCCGCCGGTGACGCCGGGCGCGAAGGGGGCGACGGAGGGCATGTCCAGCGACAGGTCGATCGACGTGGCCCCTTGCGCCACGGTGCCCGCGATGGTGGCGGTGCCGTTATAAGGCAGGCCGGCATCGAGGGTGACGTTCCAGCGGCCTTCCGTGGCTTCCTTTGCGTCGCCCTTGAGGGTGAGCGGACCGGAATAGGCCGGGACGAGCGCGCCGATATCGGGCAGGGCAGCCTCGAAGGCGAGTTGCGAGGCGCCGGCGCCATAGGTGCCGCCGGCCGACACGGTGCTGGCATAGGGGCCGTTGGCATCCACCATCAGCTCCCAGGCGCCGCTCTCCTGCTGCGCCGCGCTGGCGGTGGCGTTGAGCGCGCCGGGGACGCCCGGGACGAAGGCGGAAACCTGCGGCACATCGAGAATGACCGCCAGCTCGGTTGCGCTGGCGCCGACCGCGCCGTCGATATTGGCCTGGGCGCCCTGCGGTCCGTCGGCGTCGAAATCGATCGCCCAGCGGCCGTCGCCGGTCTCGGCGGCGTTGCCCGTGGCGCGCAACGGGCCGGAGACCTGCGGCACGAAGCCGGCGAGATCGGGAATGGAAATGTCGAGGTCGAGATCGCTCTTGCCGCCGCCGGCAACGCCGTCGATGGCGGCCTGTGCGCCTTGCGGCCCGGAGGCATCGAGATCGACCTGCCAGAGACCGTCGCCGGCATCCGTCGCTTTGCCATTGACCCGGACGGGGCCGGGGACGCTCGGCACGAGCGGGGCGAGATCGGGCAGGGCGGCGAGGAAATTGACCTCGCCCGGACCGCCGCCAACCCGGCCGTCCAGCGCAACGCTGGCCTCGTAGGGCGCGGAACCGTCGAACTTGAAGTCCCAACCGCCGCTGCCGGTTTCGGAGGCGCGGCCAGTCAGGGCGACAGCGCCGCTATGGCCCGGCACAAGCGGGGCGACATCCGGCAGCGCGATATCGAGCGCGACATCGCTCTTGCCGGGCGCGACCAGCCCCTCGACAGCGGCTTTCAGCGCGTAGGGACCGTCGATATCGAGATCGACATCCCATTCGCCGGCAACCTGTTCGCCAGCCCGTCCTGCGATGCGGACAGGGCCCTCATGGCCGGGAACGAGCGGCGCGATATCGGGGAGGGAAAGGTCGAGCGTGACGTCGCTCTCGCCCGGATGGACCCGGCCGGCAACCTTGCCCGCAAGCGCGTAGGGGCCGGCGAGATCGAGCCCGACCTGCCAGTCGCCCGCGCCGGTCTCCCGTGCCGTGCCGGCGAGTGTCAGTTCGCCTTCATGCCCGGGCAGGACCAGCGAGACGTCGCTCAGCGCGGCATCGAAGCCGAGATCGGAGCTGCCGCCCCCGACCTTGCCCTTGGCATCGGCGGTGACGGCGCGGCTGCGCAGTTCGAAATGATCGAGAACGGTTCCCTCCAGGTCCCGGCGCGCGGCCGTGGAGATCGTGACGGGGCCGTCGAGCAGGCGGTCGGCGGTCTCCTCGCCGATCGAGAGGCCGGTGGCCTCCACATCGGCGGTGACGGCAAATTGCCCGCCGAGCGGGTCGCCCGCGCCGGAAAGATAGGCCTCGGCCTCGCCGGTCAGCGGGCGGCCGGCCAGGGTCGAGAAGCGCGAGATGTCTTCGGCGCGCAGCCGGCTTTCGCCGGAGAGTTTCAGCGAGCGCTCGGCGATACGCAGGTCGCCCAGGATATTGGCGCCGAAATCGTCGCCATCGGCATAGAGGCGGGTGACATTGAGCGCGCTGCCCTGTTCCCAGGACAGCCCTGCACCGCCGCCGAGCGTCTCGCCGAGCGCCTCGGAGAGGCCGGGATCGGCCATCGCGAGGCCGGCAATGTCGAAGAGCAGGTCGGCGGTGATCGCCGCGCCGCCCTCGGTCGTGATCCGGCCGGTGCCGTCCAGCGCGAGGCTGTCCAGCGTCGCGGCCTCGGTCTCGACGCCGACCGCTTCCGCCGTCAACTGCCAGCGGTCGCTCTGGGCGGCGTCGAAGCTTGCATCGAGCGTGACGCCGTCCAGGTAGGTGCCGGGGCCGGAGACCGGCAGGCGCAGCCGCGTGCCATCCGAGCGTCCCATCCGGCCGTCAAGCGCGAAGGCCGTGGGCAGGCCGTCCGTGCCGAGGCTGAGGCTGCCCTCGAGCGCGAGCGCCTGGGCGGTCAGCGCGAAGCCGGGCAGCTCGAAAGCGCCCTCCGGATCGCGGCTGCCCTCGGCCTGGAGCCGGATATCGGTGCCGAAGAAATCGTGGAACTCTGCCGGCAGCAGGGGCGTGATGTCGCCGCCGATATCCGCCGTGAAGCCGGTCTCGCCCGCGTCATTGCCGGTCAGGCTGACCGCACCGGTGATCCGCTCCGTGCCATCGGTGGCCAGCGCGATATCGGCGGTGAAACCGGTGAGCGGCCCTTCGCCCGCGATCTTCAGCGCGACCGACGGCTCGCCCGGCAGCTTGAGCAGCGAGGTGATCAGCCCGCCCGCGTCTTCCTCTACCTCAAGATCGAGCGACAGGGTGCTGCTTTCATTGACGAAACTGCCATGCAGGCTGATGTGGTCTTCCGGCCCGTCGAGTCGGCGTGTTTCCAGGTCGACCTTGCCTTCGCCGCCCGCGAGCTGAACCCCGCCTTCGAGGCCGAGCACCGCTTCCTGGCCCAGCACCGTCTCGCCGAGCTCGGCGCGTTCGATCGCCAGCCGGTCGATGCGGATCGAGACCGGCAGCTCGGGCAGGGAGAAGCCGGAAGCCTCGGCCTTGGGCGCATCCGGCAGCTCCGGCAGGGCGCTGTCGGCGGCGGCGGGAACGGGCAGGCGCGCCACGATCAGCTCGCCCGCGACCAGCGTCTCCACCGAGAGATTGCCGCGCAGGAGTGCGGCCCGGCTCCAGTCCAGCTCGGCATCGCGCAGGGTCAGCCAGACGCCTTCGTCATCGGCGATGGTCAGCTCGCCGAGGCGCGCGGCCCCCGAGAGCAGCCCCTCGAAGCCGCTGATCCGGACCTCGCGGCCACCAGTGGAGAGCTTGTCCTGCAGGAAGCGTTGGATCATCCCGCCACCATCCTCGTCATCCTGGGCGAGCGCCGGCGGAGCGAGGAGGAGAAGGCAAGAGGCGAGGGCGGCGTGGCGGGCAAGTTGCATCAGAAAGCCTGTCCGATCCCGATATAGAGTTGAACTTTTTCGGCGTCATCCGGACCGCCGTTGACGGGTGTCGCGATATCGACACGGATCGGGCCGAAGCCGGTCTTGTAGCGTACGCCAAGCCCGGCGCCGGACATCCATTCGCCGGTTCCGTCGTAAAACTCCTCGGCCCCGACATAGCCGGCATCAACGAAGCCGACGACGCCGAGATTGCCAGCAACATAGGAGCGCAGCTCGGCGGAGGTCGCGACATAGGAGCGGCCACCGATGATCGTGTCGTCATATTCGCCCGCTCCGAGCGACTGGTAGGGCTGGCCACGGACCGAGCCGCCGCCGCCGGCGAAGAAGAGATAATCGGCCGGAGCGCCGGAGATTTCCGGCCCGTAGAGGCTGCCCAGTTGCAACCAGCCGGCGATCACCGTGTTGCGCTTCTCGCCGAAGCCGAGATAACCGCGCAGGTCGACCTCGCTCAGCACGCCGTTTTCCATGTTGTCCACACCGACAAAGGGGCGCAGCTCGGCGGCGAGGAAATAGCCGCGCGTGGCGTCGAACTCGTTGTCCCGCTTGTCCCAGGAGAGCTGGAGGGGGAAGGAGAACATCTGGTATTCCCGCTCGCCAAAGGCGTCGTCGACCTTGGAGATGCGGTAGTCGAGCCCCGCGCGCAGCTCCAGCTCGTCCGAATAGTGCCAGGCGAAGGCGCCGCCGATCTCGGCAAGCGTGCTGATATATCCGGGTTCGTCTTCATGCTCGATCGCGGCCCTCAGCAGCGCGTCCACATCCGGATGGAAGGTCGCGGGGCGTCGGAAGATGCCGGAGAGATAATAGTCCATGCCGTTGTCTTCGGCCGTCGAGCCGATATTCTCGACATCGAGGTCGAAGCGAAGGTTCTCCGCACCTCCAAGTAGATTGCGGTGCATCCAGTAGGCATTTACCCGTCCGCCCTCCTGGCTCGAAAGCTCAAGCCCGAATCCAAAGCGGCGGCGCTTTTCTTCCAGCACGTCGGTCTCGATGGTGAGCTGGTCGCCGGGGCCGACCTGTTCGGCTTCCTTCATCGAGATCGAGCGGAAGGCGCCGGCGCGGCGCAGGCGCTCGGCGGCATCTTCCAGTTCCTCGGGGCTGAAGGTCTCGCCTTCGGGCAGGCCGGCAATGGCGACGATCCGTTCGGTCCGCATCCGCTTGTTGCCACGCACGACCATCGGGCCGAAGCGCAGTTTCGGGCCCGGATCGACCGTCAGCCGCGAGGCGATGGTGGAATTGGGGTGATTGGCGGTGATGTCCTCGCCCGCGAGCTCGGCCTTGGCATGTCCCTCGTCGCGCCAGGAGGAAACGGCCGTGCTCGCCGCCTTGCCGATCAGTCCCGATTGCGCGATCTCGCCCGTCGCGTAGCCGTCGGGCAGTTCGGTCTTCGGGGCGAGCGGGGTCACGCTGGCCTCCGAGAAGAAGAATTGCGGGCCGGGTTCGACAGTGATGGTTATGTTGGAGATCGAGCCCGGCGGGCTGAGGGGCGAGATATCGGCCGCCTCGCGCCCGTCGATCCGCACCGAGATCTTGCCGCCGTAATAGCCCTGGCCATAGAGGACCGAGATCATGCGCTTGTATTCGGCGCGTGCCGTGCCGAGCAATTCCTCGGGGCTTGTGCGCTCCTCTTCCTGCGCCTGCTTGATCATTGAGGCGCTTTCGAGTGTCGCGGCAAGCCTCTCTTCCGCGCCCGGCGCATTGAAGGTGACGGTGTTCAGCGCGGCGGCCGGAAGGGCACAGAGCCCGGACAGGATTGCTCCGCCCAGACACGACATGATGGGGTACCTGGATTTCATCGACACTATCCCTCGCCCTCCTGGGCCCGCTTCCGAATTCCCGGAACAGGACCAGTCCTGTTTTTTGCGGTTGTAACGTGAGGCGGACGAAACCGCCAAGGGCGAATGGCGCAGGCGGCCCGGAAATCTGGCGGGATGTTGCCAGAGCGGGCGGGTTCCGGGCGTGGTTCCGGCGCAGATCGCGGGGCGAGGCGGGAAAGCGGCAGGTTGCGCGGCGCGGAGGGCTGCACCGTCCGGTCCGGAGCGAATCCCCCTCCGCGCGTCGGCGGGGGCTGGCCATTTGCCTCACCCATGCGACGGGGGCCGGCGGTTGTGCCCAATCGGCATCTGCGTCACCATTCCGCGCAGATGAGGCGACGAGAGCGGGGCATCCCATGGCCGGACAGACGATTACCGTTGCGCAGCAGAAGGGCGGCAGCGGCAAGACCACGGTTGCGGTCAATCTCGCGGTGCATCTGATGGCGCAGGGCCACTCGGTCGCGGTGCTCGATACCGATCCGCAAGGCTCGCTCGGGCGCTGGTTCATGACCCGGCTGGAAGCAACCGATGGCGCGCCGGGGCTTGAGTTTTCGACCGCGTCCGCCTGGGGCGTTGGCTATGAATGCGAGAAGCTGCGCCGGACGAATGACTTTGTCTTCATAGACACCCCGCCCAAGGCCGACAGCGACCTGCGCCCGGCGCTGCGCGAGGCCGATCTCGTCCTCGTCCCGGTCTCCGCCAGCCAGCTCGATCTCTGGGCGACGGAGGCGGTGCTGGAGCTGGTTGAACGGACCCGAAAGTCGGCGCTGACCGTGCTGAACCGGGCGCGGGCGGGGACACGGCTTTCGTCTGAGATGGTTGAAGGGATGCAGGGGCTCGACGCGCCGGTCGCCGAGACGGTGCTTGGCAATCGCGTGGTCTTCGCAGAGGCGCTCGGGCAGGGCTTCGGCGTGCAGGAGCGGCAGCGTTCGGGCAGGGCGGCGTCAGAGATCGCGGCACTCTGGAGCGAGATTGCAGGCATATTGGGGCGGTGAAGGCGGGATTGCCCGGGGCGTCGTAGATCGACCGGCCGGCATTTCTCCGTGCGGGTCCGTCCTTGGTCGGAGCCTGCGCTTCGCATGTACAGTAACGGGATGCGCAAGAGAGGACCTCCGGCTCAGACCGTCCTGAAAACCGCCGGAAATGTTGGCAAGGAGCCGTTTGCGGGCTTTGGGGCGGTGCGCTGATGGGCACGGAATCAAGGCCGAAGGCCGCCGTGCCAGCGCCTGCCCGTCCCGGCGGGCTGGCGCTTTAATCACCGGGCGTAACGCTCTGACCTTCTTCGAATTTGGCAAGGATGAAGTGCAGACCCCAGATGTTGCAGCGCCACCCCACGGGCAGGCGCTGGCACGGCTGGCGCAACGCTCTAACCGCCGGTTTGGCATCCGCGCCCCGTTCAACGAACGTCTTCTTCTTTGAAGCGCAAATGGCGCCCGGCTCCGGAAAGCGCCGATCTGCCGGAGTTCCCGACAGGCGGCTGCCTGATAGGAGCGCCGCAAGGCCTCTCGGGTCAGCGCCGCAGACGGTTCGGCAGCAGGGATGCGACGAGTTCCGGCCCAAGCTCCGGTGGCCGCCCGGTGGCCAGGTCCGCCAGCAGGCGCGCGGCGGCCGGGGCGGTCTGGAAGCCGTACCCGCCCTGTCCCGCGCACCAAAGGAAGTCTGGCGCCGTCGGGTCCGGACCGAGGACGAGCGCGCGGTCTGGCGCGAAGCTGCGCAGGCCGGCCCAGGTGGTCTCGACGCGGGTCACCTCCACCGTGGCGAAGGGCTGGTAGCGCGCGAGCCCCTCGGCGATGACCATGTCATCGGCCCAGGCATCCTGCGGCTCGACCGGGTCCTCGTCGGCCGGCGAGACCAGCCAGGCGCCGGCATCGGGCTTGGCGTACCAATCCTCCCCGGCCTCGTCGACAAAGGGCCAGGCCCGGGTGTCGAGCCCGTCCGGCGCCGGCAGCCGCGCCATCGAGCGGCGCAGCGGGCGAATGCCGATCGGCGCGACACCGGCCATCCGCGCGACCTCGTCGGCCCAGGCGCCGGCCGCATTGACCAGCCGCTTCGCCTCGAACGCGCCGTCCTGCGTCGTGACCTGCCAGCCGTTCCCCAGATGTCGGATCGCGGTGACGGCCTGGCCGGTCCGGATCTGCGCCCCCATATGGCGGGCGCTTTTCGCGTAATGCTGCAGCAACCGGTCTGTATCGAGGTCGAAGGCGGTCTCGAGCCAGGCCGCGCGGCTGCAATGCGCCGTGTTCAGGATCGGCCAGATCTCGCGCGCCTCGGCCGGGGACAGCTCCTCGGCGCCGAAAGAGGCATGTTCGCGCTCGAACAGCGCCTCCCGGTCCGGCGCGGACACCATGAGGAACCCGCGTTTCGACAGCACCTCGGTTGCCGCATGGGTTTCCGCGCTGGCGGAGTTCAGGGCGCGCACCGCGGGGTTGCCATAAGCTTCCAGGAACATCGCCGCGGAGCGACCCGAGGCGTGGTAGCCAAGTGCCGTTTCCGCCTCCAGCAGGCAGGCCGACTGTCCGGCGCGCGCTAGCTCGGCCGCGACCGAGAGGCCGGCAATCCCGCCGCCGATGATAAGGTAATCTCTCATGCCGCTTTCATGCCACCAAGCGCGGCGGGGGAAAAGCGCCCAAACCGCGCGGCGGGCAGGAAAAACCGGCCTTCGCCAAGCGTGCTGAGAATATGGTCATTTTCTCCGTCAGGCGGGATTTTCCTCGCCGGGAAAATCTTTTGCGGAGGAAGCCGGACGATGCCTCTTCGAGAGGTTGCTTTCGTCGGGAGCAAGCCGTGTGGTGCGGAACACCGACAAGATAGGGTATGTGGATAAATCCCCTACCCAAGCATTCGAGGCTGTCCTATAGTCATCGTAACAAGAAGGGGGACCACCCCCAGGGGCAGTAGGAAAGGGGACGCCAATGCGGTGCCCGTTTTGCGGAAATGTCGATACGCAGGTCAAGGATTCACGGCCGGCGGAGGACCATGTCGCGATCCGTCGACGGCGGTTCTGTCCGTCATGCGGCGGTCGTTTTACCACATATGAGCGCGTGCAGCTGCGCGACCTGGTGGTGATCAAGTCCAACGGGCGGCGCGAGGATTTCGACCGCGACAAGCTGGAACGGTCTGTTCGTATCGCGTTGCAGAAACGACCGGTGGAGCCGGATCGGATCGACCAGATGATTTCCGGCATCGTGCGGCGGCTCGAGAGCATGGGCGAGACGGATATCAAGTCCACGACCATCGGCGAGATCGTCATGGAGACCCTGGCGCGGATCGATACCGTGGCCTATGTCCGCTTCGCTTCCGTCTACAAGAACTTCCAGGCAGCTGACGATTTCGACAAGTTTGTCAGTGAGTTGCGGCCCGGGGAGTCGGCGCCCGAGTGAGCGCTGTGACCCAGGCCGACCGGCGCTTCATGGCGCTGGCCATCGCGCTTGGAAGGCGCGGGCTGGGGCATGTCTGGCCGAACCCGGCGGTCGGCTGCGTGATCGTCCGGGAGGGGCGGATCGTCGGTCGCGGCCGGACCGAATCCGGCGGGCGGCCGCATGCGGAGACCAAGGCGCTGGCCCAGGCCGGCGCGGCGGCGCGCGGTGCCGTGGCCTATGTCTCGCTGGAACCTTGCGCCCATCACGGCAAGACGCCGCCCTGCGCCGAAGCGCTGGTTGCCGCCGGCGTGGCGCGGGTGGTGACGGCGGTGACCGATCCTGACCCACGCGTGGCAGGGGGCGGACATGCGATCCTGCGCGCGGCCGGGATCGAGGTCGTGACCGGTGTGCTCGAACAGGAGGCGCGCAGGGCCAATGAGGGGTTCCTGCGCCGCGTGACCTCAGGCCGGCCGCATCTGACATTGAAACTGGCGATCTCGCTCGACGGGCGGATCGCGACGGCGACCGGCGAGAGCCAGTGGATCACCGGCCCGGCGGCGCGGCGCGACGTGCATGGGCTGCGCGCCTGCCACGATGCGGTGCTGGTCGGCGCCGGTACAGCGCGGGCGGATGATCCGTCCCTGACCGTGCGGGGCCTTGGCGTGCGGCACCAGCCGGTGCGGATCGTGGCTTCGCGGCATCTCGACCTGCCGCTGGAGAGCCGGCTCTACAAGGAAATTTCCGCAGCCCCGGTCTGGCTTTGCCACGGCAAGGATGCTGTTGCGGACCGGCGCGACGCCTGGACCACGCAAGGCGCGCGGCTGATCGCGATCGACCGGCAGCAAGGCCGTCAACTCGATCCGGCGGCGATGCTCGACGCGCTCGGGGCGGCGGGGCTGACGCGGGTGTTCTGCGAAGGCGGCGGGTCGCTGGCCGGTGCGCTGCTCAATGCCGGGCTGGTTGACGAGTTGGTGACCTACACCGCCGGGATGGCGCTTGGCGCCGAGGGCCAACCCTGTCTCGGCGCGATGGGGATCGACGCGCTGTCCGACGCGCCGCGCTTCCGGTTGGCGAGTCTGCGGGCGGTCGGGCCGGATGTCATGGCGCGGTGGCGACCGGTGGAGATGCGCTGAAGGGCACGGAAACACGACAGAAGGCTTCCGTCCTATCAAGCATTGCAACGCAATGCCCTGCCGGCGGGTGATTGCTTGCAATCGCCCAGAGGCAGCGCCTGCCCGTGCCGGCGAGCTGGCACTTTGTCATCCGCGTGCAACGGATTGAACGTCTTCGGGTTTGGCCGGGATAAGGTGCAGACCCCAGATGTTGCAGCGCCGCCCCACGGGCAGGCGCGGGCCCGGCTCGCGATATGTCTCTTTGCAACCGCAGAGAACGGCCGCTTTGTCCGCGAGGCAGGCACTTGCAGGTTTTCGCAAAGAAAAAATGCTGGTTTCGCCGCGGTTCCTTGCCAATGCGCTCCCGTGCCGGGTGTTGCAGGAGGTTCGGTTCTTGACCCGGCCTCGCGCTTTTGCGAGGGGACGCGTCATGTCTGATAACAAGCCCGACACCGCCCCCACCGGCGCCCCTTGGCGCAATTTCTACGGTCGCCGCCACGGCAAGACGCTGCGGCCCAGCCAGCAGGGCTATCTTGAGGAGGATCTCGCCAGCCTCTCGCCGGGGCCGGTCGACTGGGACGTGAACCCGGACCGCAAACCGCTCGACCTCGACGCACTCTTTGGCGGGCGCGAGACCTGGCTGGAGATCGGCTTTGGCGGCGGCGAGCACATGGTGCACCAGGCGGCGAGCAACCCGCAGGTCGGGATCATCGGCTGCGAGCCCTACATCAATGGTGTCGCCATGCTGCTGGGCAAGATCCGCGCGGCTGGGGTGGAGAATCTCGCCGTGCATCCCGGCGATGCGCGCGACATGTTCGACGTGCTGCCCGAGGCGTCGATCTCCCGCGCCTTCCTGCTCTATCCCGACCCCTGGCCGAAGAAACGCCATCACCGGCGGCGTTTCGTGACCCCCGAGTATCTTGAGCCGCTCGCCCGCGTGCTCCGCCCCGGTGCGGTCCTGCGGGTTGCGACGGACATTCCCGACTATGTTCGCCAGACGCTGGAACAGGTGCCGCGCCACGGTTTCACCTGGACGGCCGAAACGCCGGAGGATTGGCGCGCGCCCTGGGATGACTGGATCTCGACGCGCTATGAGCAGAAGGCGCTGCGCGAGGGCCGCGTGCCACATTACCTGACCTTCCTGCGCGACTGACGTCGATTCCTGTCAGAGATTGCCGGGTTGGCATGTAATCTGGAGCCGTCCTTGATTTCGAGGGAAGCCCATGTCCGACATCCGCATCACCAATTGCCACACGCATCTGTTCACGACGGCCCATGTGCCGAAGCTCTACCCGCATCCGCTGGTCTCGCTGATCCGCGCCTTCCCGAGGCTGATCGGCGTGGCACGCTGGGGGCTTTCGGCGCTCGGGCAGGAACACTGGGCCGGCGTGGTCGCGCGGCTGGAACGGTTTCGAGCGACGGGGGACCAGGCGCTTCAGGCCGATGTTCTGCGCGCGATGCTGCCGCACTACCCGGCGGATGCGCGCTTCGTTATCCTGCCGATGGACATGGCGCATATCGGGCATGGCGAAGTGCAGGCGGATCTGCGCATGCAGCATGACGAGCTGGCCGAACTGGCCGCCGACCCGGTGCTCGGTCCGCGTGTCATCCCGTTTGCGACGGTCAATCCGAACGCGCCGGACTCGGTGGCCGAGGCGCGGCGGGCGATCGAGCAACTCGGCTTTCGGGGTCTCAAGATCTATCCCCGGTTTGGTTTCGCGCCCGACCACCCGGCGCTGATGGAGGAGATTTACCCGCTGCTGCGCGACCGCAACCTGCCGGTGATCTCGCATTGCGCCCGCGGCGGCGTCATGGGGCGCGGCCTGCCGCTGGCGCTGGCGGACAGCTACACCGACCCGCGCGCGATGCTGCCGGTGCTGGAAAGGTTTCCCGGGCTGCGGGTCTGTCTTGCGCATTTTGGCGGGCAGGTTGACTGGCGCAGCTATGTCGAAGAGGGGATCGACCCGCTCGACCCCGGCGCGCGGGAGCGCAACTGGCTGGCCTCGGTCCTCGACCTGTTGCGGTCGGGCGAGTGGCCGGGGCTCTGGACCGATATCTCCTACACGCTGTTCCATTTCGACGATTTCGCGCCCTTCCTGCGGGTCTTCATGGGCGAGGAACGGGTGCGGTCGCGGGTTCTTTTCGGCTCGGATTACTACATGATCAAGCGGGAGAAGCTGTCCGAGCGGGCGATCTGTTTCCGGCTGCGCAATACGCTCGGGGAAGATTGGTTCCGCGAGATTGCCGAGACCAATCCCGGCATCTGGCTGGGGGAAGCGAAAAAGGCCGGCTGACTAGTCGCCCAGCAGCTTCGGAAGCAAATGCAGCAACGCCTCCCGCTCTGCGTCCGAGAGCGGCGCGAGGGTCTCTGCATTGACCTCCTCCACGATAGCATGCAGGCGCGGGGACAGCGCCGCGCCGGCCTGGGTGGCGTGAATCTCATGCGCCCGGCGCGAGGTCGGGTGCGGGCGGCGTTCCACCAGCCCCTGCTCCTGCAACCCGTCCAGCGCGCGTGAGATCACATAGGCCGGACGGTGGTAGCGCTTGGCGATTTCGGCCTGGGTGACGCCCTCATGTTCCAGCACCGTCATCATCACCGGGAATTGCGGCAGGCTCAGCCCGAGCTTGGCAAGCTCCGTTCCCATCCTCTCATCCATCCGCCGCGCAAGCCGCTGGATCCTCCAGCCGAAGCTCGCCTCGCGGATGGCACGGGTCTCGTCTCTCACATTCATGTCCCTTGCCTATGCTCCGCACCTTACATGTGCAATAATTGCAATTGCAAGTTTAGCATATGCAAGTTTATCCTGTCGTTACAGAATCGGAGACACGCACATGACCCGCTACCACCCCCTCGTCGTCGTCCTGCACTGGCTTTTGGCCGGGATGATCGTCCTTGGCCTCATCATGGGCGGCAACGTCCTGGCCGAGACCGCCAATGATGACCCGTTCAAGCTCACCGCCCTGCGCATGCATATGTCGATGGGGATGATCATCCTCGCGCTAATGGTGCTTCGGCTGGTCACGCGCCTCGCCACACGCAAGCCGCCCCAGTCCGATATCGGCCATCCGTTGCTCAACCGGCTCGGGCAGGCGATGCATTGGTCCCTCTATGTCGTCGCTACCGCGCTCTGCCTGTCGGGCCTGGCCACCGCGACCATGGCCGGGCTGCCGGGGATCGTCTTTGGCGGCTCGGGCGCTGCGCTGCCCGCGGATTTCGCCGTCTTCCCGCCGCGCGCGGCGCATGGGGCGCTGGCATTCCTGCTCGGGTTGCTAATCCTCGGACATGTCGGAGCCGGGCTCTGGCACCAATATATCCGCCGTGACGGGCTATTCGGCCGCATGTGGTTCGGTAGTCGGGAAGGGTAGGCGAAGTGCGCAAATTACTGGAGTTCATAAATGAAATCGCCGGCATCATGTATGTCGGCGGAATCCTCAGCCATATTGTCATCGGCGCCACGATCGGCGCGCCCGACGGGCAGACTGCCGCGACGGTCTATACCTACAAGGAACTGAGCGCCTATATCCTGATCCTGCCGGGACTTGGGCTGAAACTGCTCTGCGACCTGGCCCTGTATTTCGGTTTCGGAGTCCGGGCCAACTGGATGAAGGTCAAGCTGGCGATGATCGCCTTTCTGAGCGTCAATGCATTCGTTTTTCTTGTGCCGATGATGCCGGAATTGCGGGCGATGGCAGAAGCGGTTCCTCCGGCCGATCCGCTGCCGCAGGCCTTCCATGACCTTGAGGCGACCGAGGCGCGTGTCGGCATGTCCAATGTCATCCCGCTTCTGACGGAGCTGGTCCTGGGAAGCCTCAAGCCGCGGCTCTTCGGGGAGCGGAAGGCCGCCGGGTAAGCGTCCCGGCTGGACCGTCCGCGCGCTCTGGGCTAAGCCGCGCGGGGAAACCGCGAAGGAGAGCCCGATGTCGGCACATGGACCCGCCCGCAAGATGACCGCCCGCGCCAGCCTGCCGCTCAAGGGGCAGGCCGATGTGCCCGGCGACAAGTCGATCTCGCATCGCGCGCTGATCTTCGGCGCCATGGCCGTGGGCGAGACCCGCATCACCGGGCTGCTCGAAGGCGAGGACGTTTTGGACACCGGCCGCGCGATGGCCGCGCTTGGGGCCGAGGTGATCCAGCACGGGCCGGGCGAATGGTCGGTGCATGGCGTTGGGGTGGGCGGCTTTGCCGAGCCCGAGGACGTGATCGATTGCGGCAATTCCGGCACGGGGGTGCGCCTGATCATGGGGGCGGTCGCCACCAGCCCGATCACGGCGACCTTCACCGGCGACGCTTCGCTGCGCTCCCGCCCGATGGGCCGCGTGACGGACCCGCTGGCGCTGTTCGGCACCCAGGCTGTTGGCCGTGAAGGCGGCAGGCTGCCGATGACGCTGGTCGGAGCCGCCGAGCCGCTGCCGGTCGATTACGTCACGCCGATGGCCTCGGCGCAGGTCAAGTCGGCGGTGCTGCTGGCGGGGCTGAATGCGCCGGGACAGACGGTCGTGACCGAGGCTGCCGCCACGCGCGACCATACCGAGCGGATGCTGCGCGGGTTCGGCGCCGAGGTTGTGACCGAGAAGACCGAGGACGGCTATCGCATCACGCTGACCGGCCAGCCCGAGCTGCAACCGCAGACCATCGCCGTGCCGCGCGACCCGTCTTCGGCGGCGTTCCCGGTCTGTGCGGCGCTGATCGTGCCCGGTTCCGACGTTCTGGTGCCCAATATCGGCCTGAACCCGACCCGCGCCGGTCTCTTCACCACGCTGCAGGAAATGGGCGCGGATCTCACCTTCGAGAACCCGCGCGAAGAGGGCGGCGAGCCGGTGGCCGATCTGCGGGCCCGCTACTCGCCCGATATGAAGGGGATCGAGGTGCCCGCCGAACGCGCGCCCTCGATGATCGACGAATACCCGATCCTCTCGGTTGTCGCCGCCAATGCGACCGGCGTGACCCATATGCCCGGCACCCATGAGTTGCGCGTCAAGGAGAGCGACCGGATCGACGCCATGGCGGTCGGGTTGCGCGCCTGCGGGGTCGAGGTCGAGGAGACCGAGGACAGTTTTACCGTCCACGGGCTGGGCGCGGGCAATGTGCCCGGCGGCGCGCTGGCGGAGGCGCGGCTCGACCACCGCATCGCCATGTCCTTCCTGATCTGCGGAATGGCGGCGCAAAAGCCGGTCACGGTCGACGATGCCGGTCCGATCGCCACCTCTTTCCCGATCTTCGAGACGCTGATGACGGATCTGGGCGCCCAGTTCCAGCGTGACAATGCGTGAGGTCAGAAGTGAGGCCAATCGGATGTTGAGAATGGGCTGGATCTGCGCGGCGGTCCTCGCAGCCGCGATCTATTTCGTGATGCTCTCCTGGACCCTGCCGGCGATTTCGGCGGCGGCGGGCGGGCTGGCGCCCTTCGACATGCGTCCCGGCGGCTATTCGCCCGAAGCAGCGCAGGCCTTCTTGTCGGCGCTCTCGGCGGACGGCCACGCGCTCTATACCGGGCCGCAGCGTTGGCTGGACCTGTTCTATCCGCCCCTGCTGGCCATCACCTTGTCGGGCCTGATCTGGCGCTTCTTCGAGTCGCGGAGGGTGCGGATTGTGCTCGTGGCCATCGCATTTGGAGGCATGGTGACCGATTGGGGCGAGAATATCGCCGTTGCGCGGTTGCTGGCCGGCAATACCGGGAACGGCGCGATCCTGCTCGCCTCCACCCTGACCATCACGAAATCGGCGCTGCAAACCATCGTGATCTGCGCTGCGGTGTTCGCGGTGATCCGCGCGGTCGTACAGCGGGCGGACAAGGGTCGTCAGGGCTAAGGCGCTGGCGGAGCGTCGGCGCGCGTCGATACACGCGGCGTCGGGCGGGGCTTGACGAGGCGGCGGTCCCGGGCGAGCTTCCGCCGAAGCCATGGCAGGAGAGATCGGTTTGACACAGCGCGGAAGCTGCCTTTGCGGCGCCATTCGATACAGCGTGGACGGCCCGCTGCGACCGGTCATTGCCTGCCATTGCAGCCAGTGCCGAAAAAGCTCGGGCCATCACGTCGCGGCCACCTCCGCCCGGCGCGAGCATGTGACCATCCTTGGCGATCCAACCTGGTATGCCTCCTCTGAGACCGCGCGGCGCGGCTTCTGCCCGACCTGCGGCTCGAACCTGTTCTGGGATGGGCCGGGGGCCAACCTCTCGATCTTCGCCGGCACGCTGGACGGCCCGACCGGGCTGGCAATCGCCGGCCATATCTTCTGTGCCGACAAGGGCGACTATTACGAGATTCCGGAGGGCCTTCGCCGTGTCGATGGCGAGGATCCGGCGCTCACGACAATGGTGCGCTGAGCCAGCTTCCCCCCGCTGCGCCAATAAGCTATCAGGAATGTCCACCTAGCGAGGAGGCGGAAAAGGTGAGTCTTACAGTCGCCATCGACGGGCCGGCCGCTGCCGGCAAGGGCACCATCGCCCGCGCGGTCGCCGCGCATTTCGGCTTTGCCCATCTCGATACCGGGTTGCTCTATCGGGCCGTCGGCAAGCGGACGCTTGAAGGCAAGGACGCCCTTGAGGCCGCCGAGACGCTCCAGCCGGAACATTACGCCGATGCCGAGGCGCTGCGCTCACCCGATGTCGCCCAGGCCGCGAGCGTCGTTGCCGCGATGCCGGAGATCCGCACGGCGCTGGTCAATTTCCAGCGCGCCTTTGCCCGCCGGCAGGGCGGGGCTGTGCTGGACGGGCGCGATATCGGCACGGTGATCTGTCCCGATGCCGAGGTAAAGCTCTTCGTGACCGCCTCCGATGCGATCCGAGCCGAGCGGCGCCACAAGGAGCTGGTCGGCAAGGGCCATCAGGTGACGCTCGAAGAGGTCGCGCATGATCTCGCCGAACGCGACCGCCGCGATGCCGCCCGCGCCACGGCGCCGATGACGGCCGCCGAGGATGCGCTGCTTCTTGACACCTCCGCGCTCGATATCGAGGCGGCTGTTGCGCGCGCCGTGGAAGAGGTCGGCAAGAAAGTCGGAATGTGATCCGCGCAATCCTTGGCAGGCGGCCTACCGGCGCGCTGGCCACCGGCGCCCTGTTCCCAGCCTGCCTGGTTCTGCTCGTCGGAACGGCCGCGGCCCTGGCCCGCGGCGCGGCTTTTGGCGAGTTTTCCTGCCGCCTGGAGACCGGGGAAACGGTTGCCCTCCTGCTCGGCGAGCCAATTCTCGGGCCACTGCCAACGGCGGCGCTCCTGCTGGATGAGGAGGGGCGGCTGCTGGGCTACCAGTTGCTCGCGCCGGGGTATTATCCGTTGCGGGATGGAAGCTGCCGGATCGCGGACCCGTTCCGCGAGGTGCTTCTCGTCGCCGCGCCCGAGAACGATGCGATTGGCGTGCCGCTGCTTGGCGACGATGCCGGCGCCCGGCTGATGCGCGAGGATATCGAACCCGGTTATGGCCTCGAACGCGCCTTCGGCTTCCGGGACGCCGGGCTTTGGGAGGTAGGCCCTGCGCTGAGGCTCTGGAGCGAAGTCCGTTACAAGGCCGACACGCTCTTCTTCGTCGGCGCGCTCGCCTTCACCTTGCTCTTCTGCACAGCACTTCTGCGCGCGCGGGCCTGGCGCGGGGTTTCGGTCGCGACAACCGTTCTCGGTGTCGTGCTGGCCGGAGGTGTTCTTGCGGGGGAGGCGGTCTTCATCGCCGTTGGCGTCCTGTTCGACCTGCCCGGCCTCGCCGCCTGTTTCGCCGCCGCCCTGATCGGCGCGGCCATCTTTGCGCTGCTCCGGGCCGTTCGGACAAGATCCCCCGGCCGCCCGCTCCCGAAGGCCTGAAACCGCGGGCGGATCCCTTGCCCGGCGCGGCGCTGCCCGTACCCTCTTGATGCGCCCCGACAAAGCGGTGCAGGCTGCGCGCGACGCCGTGACCCGCACGGCACAGGCAAAGGAGCGACAGCCATGAAGAAGCGGCAACTCTACAAGGACGGCCCCGACATTTCCTGTATCGGAATTGGCGGCATGTCCTTTGCCGATGCCTATGGCCCGACAGACGAGCCAGCCTCCCATGCCATCCTCGACCGGGCGATGGAGCGCGGCGTGACCCATATCGACACGTCCAATGTCTATGGCAACGGCAAGTCCGAGAATGCCATCGGCAGCTACCTCGCCAGCCGGGGAAGCGCGGCGCGGGACTTCTTTCATATCGCCACCAAGGCCGGGATCACCCGCGACGCGGACCGCCCCTTCGACAATTCCGCTGAACATCTCGAACGCGAGCTGGACGGCAGCCTGAAGCGAATGGGGATCGACTGCGTCGACCTGTTCTATGTGCATCGCCGCGAGGCGGAGCGTCCGATCGAGGAAGTGACCGAGAGCCTTGTCGGGTTGAAAAAGGCAGGCAAGATCCGCGCTTTCGGCTTCTCCGAGATCGCGCCGAGCTCGCTGCGCCGCGCCGCCGCCATCCATCCGGTGGCCGCAGTGCAGTCGGAATACTCGCTCTCCACCCGCGCGCCGGAACTGGGCCTCGTCCAGACCTGTGCCGAGCTTGGCACCGCGCTGGTCGCCTTCTCGCCGGTCGGGCGCGGGCTGCTGACGGATGATCCGATCCCTGCCGAACGAGTCCCGGATCTCTTCTTCCTCTCCACCATGCCGCGCTTTCTCGGCGAGACCTACAAAGCCAACCTGAAGATCTCCGACGGGTTCCGGCGCCTCGCCGCCGAGATGGAGGTCCCGGCCGCAGGGCTCGCCATCGCCTGGGTGCTGTCGCGCGGGGAACATGTGATCCCGATTCCCGGCACCCGCTCGGTTGCGCATTTCGACGAGTTGCTCGCCGGCGCCGATGTCGCGCTGACGGCCGAGGACCTTGCACGGATCGAACAGGTCCTTCCGGTCGGGTGGGCGCATGGCGACCGTTACTCGGATGTGCAGTGGCGCGGTCCGGAGCGTTTTTGCTGAGCGCGCGAGCGCCGGGACAGGCGAACGTATCCCGCCGCTGTCACAAATGCCTTGTTTATATGGCTTGCTCCCAGGGCCGGAAGCGATTATAGAGCGCAACGTCACCCAGAAGGCGATTGCCGCCGGTACGCAGACAGGGTCGGGGAAACCTCCGGCCCTTATCGCATTCCCGGCACAGGCCTTTTTCGACCAATCCAAAGACCGGCGGAGACAACCGCTCGGCCAGATAAAGCGTAAAACAAAGGAAACATAGCTGCATGAGCGCTACTAGCATGGAAGAATTCGAAGCCCTCCTTATGGAAAGCTTCGAAATCGACACCCCCAACGAAGGTTCCGTCGTCAAAGGCACCGTGATCGCCATCGAGGCTGGTCAGGCCATCATCGACGTGGGCTACAAGATGGAAGGCCGTGTCGACCTCAAGGAATTCGCGAATCCGGGTGAAGCTCCGGAAATCGCAGTTGGCGACAGCGTCGAGGTTTTCCTCGATCGCGTCGAAAACGCCCGTGGCGAAGCCGTCATCTCGCGTGACAAGGCCCGCCGTGAAGAAGCCTGGGACCGCCTGGAAAAAGCCTATGCCGACGAGGCCCGCGTCGAAGGCGCGATCTTCGGCCGCGTCAAGGGTGGCTTCACCGTCGATCTCGGCGGCGCCGTGGCCTTCCTGCCCGGCAGCCAAGTCGACGTCCGCCCCGTGCGCGATGCTGGCCCGCTCATGGGTCTCAAGCAGCCGTTCCAGATCCTCAAGATGGACCGTCGTCGTGGCAACATCGTTGTCTCGCGCCGCGCGATCCTCGAAGAGTCCCGCGCCGAGCAGCGCGCCGAGGTTATCGGCAAGCTGACCGAAGGCGATGCGGTTGACGGCGTGGTCAAGAACATCACCGAATACGGTGCGTTCGTTGATCTCGGCGGCGTTGACGGCCTGCTTCACGTGACCGACATGGCCTGGCGCCGTGTGAACCACCCCTCCGAGATCCTGTCGATCGGCGAGACCATCAAGGTCCAGGTCATCAAGATCAACAAGGAGACCCACCGTATCTCCCTCGGCATGAAGCAGCTGCAGGACGATCCGTGGAACTCCGTCGAGGGCAAGTTCCCGCTCGAGTCGGTCCATACCGGCCGCGTTACGAACATCACCGATTACGGTGCGTTCGTCGAGCTGGAGCCGGGCGTCGAAGGCCTGGTGCACGTCTCCGAGATGTCCTGGACCAAGAAGAACGTCCATCCGGGCAAGATCGTTTCCACCTCGCAGGAAGTGGAAGTCATGGTCCTGGAAATCGACACCGCCAAGCGCCGTGTTTCGCTCGGTCTCAAGCAGACCATGCGCAACCCGTGGGAGCTCTTTGACGAGAGCCATCCGGAAGGCACCGAGGTCGAGGGCGAGGTCAAGAACATCACCGAATTCGGTCTGTTCATCGGCCTGCCGGGCGATATCGACGGCATGGTTCACCTCTCCGATCTCAGCTGGGATCAGCGCGGCGAGGAAGCCATCCAGGAATACCGCAAGGGCGATGTCGTCAAGGCCGTCGTCACCGAGGTGGACGTGGACAAGGAGCGCATCTCGCTCTCCATCAAGGCGCTGGGCGGCGACAAGTTCGCTGAAGCTGTTGGCGGCGTGAAGCGTGGCTCGATCATCACCGTTGGCGTCACCGCCATCGAGGATGGCGGCATCGAGGTCGAGTACGAAGGCATGAAATCCTTCATCCGTCGTTCGGATCTCTCCCGTGACCGTGCCGAGCAGCGCCCCGAGCGTTTCCAGGTCGGCGACAAGGTCGACGTTCGCGTCACCAATATCGACAGCAAGACCCGTCGTCTGGGCCTGTCGATCAAGGCACGCGAGATTGCCGAAGAGCGCGAAGCGGTCGAGCAGTTCGGCTCCTCCGACTCCGGTGCATCGCTCGGCGATATCCTGGGTGCGGCGCTCAAGGGCGACGACGAATAATCCCTCACCCGGATCAGCAGAGAATTGGAAAACCCCGCGACAGTGTCGCGGGGTTTTTCTTTGGGGCAGAGGATTGCGGAAATGGGGCTTCGCTGCGGTTGCAAGGGCGCTGGCACGGCGCCTTCAGCTCGAGCCCGGGCCAAGAAGCGCTCCGCTCCAGTCTCCACTTCCGACCCAGATTGCGGATGCCCGTTCCGCGCAGGCGAGCGACGTCAGAAATGGCGCCGCCCGCGAACCAAGTTTCAGCGCCTGGCGAACCGCAGGAGCGCGACACTGGAACGTGCAATGCCCCTCGTGCCGCGGGATGCCGGGCTCTGCTCTGGCGGTGCCAACGGTTTTGCGATTGTGGCAGCGGCGGGGAGGCTTCTCGACCCGATCTGATTGAAGAGCAATCTTGCCCCGACCGGCACGCAAAATGGGAGCCTCTGAAATGTTCTGCCCGGCTCTTACGGCCGATCAACAGGATCGGCGATATACGCCTGTCGCTCTTTGCTATCATCGTTCAGTTCGGCTGGTCCGAGAGTTCGCACTTCGACGGCCTGAAATACGAGCTTTTCGTCTCAGCCCTTGGGAAAGGCATTCGGCCGCTCGAGATGATGGCTGTAGGGATCACTCCTCCGCTGGCGCCACGGCCCTCTGATAAAGATGCCATGTGGTGTGACCAAGAATCGGCAGGGTGAAGATCAGGCCCAGAAACGCCGGAACCAGCGACAGGATCATGGTGACCGAGATGATCGCCGCCCAGGAGAGCATGACAACCGGGTTTTCAGTGACGACACGAATGGACGTGAGCATGGCGGAAACGAAATCCATTTCCCTGTCGAGCAGTATCGGCATGCCGATGACGGTCACCGAGAACAGGACAGCCGACAGAAATGCGCCCACGCAGGAGCCGATGGCAAGGAAGGTCCAACCCTCTGGCGTGAAGAAAACCGTGTTCAGGAACCCGTCCAGATCCGAAAAGGAGGAGTCTTTCAGGACGATCACCAGCACAGTCCGAAACTGGTAAAACCATACCCACAAGATGAACAGGGTGACAAAGGCCATCCAGCCCATCTCGCGCTTGCGCTGACTGGCCATCACGGTGAGGATTTCGGACCAGCTGAAACTCTCTCCATCCTGCAATCGGCGGGACATTTCATACAGCCCGGCGGCCGCGAAAGGCGCGACCAGCGGAAAGGCTATCACGGCGGGAATGATCATCCAGATCTTGCCGAGCCAGACCAGGCACCAGACAAACAGGATTCCGAAAACCGCATAGAACAGGCCGAAGAAGCCGCTCATGACAGGGCGCGCCAGAAAGTCGGAGAACCCGGCCTTCAGCGACGCGGTGATATCATCCGCAGTCACCGTATTGACCTCGGGCATGGCCCGCTGCTGCGGCGTCGGATCGTCCGGTGGTGTGGACCCTGTGGTGTTGGATGTCATGACACACTCCTCCCAAAGCAAGGCGCCGCGCTGTTCCGTTTGCCAACAGACCCGGCGGTGAAACAGACATCCCGCCTCCCCATGCAAGTTTGTAACAGGTGAGGCACAAGGGCAAGGGGGGCGCATGGCAACCGAGTCCGCGTCGCCGACCCATGCGGTTGGCGGGCGCCCAAAGAAAAAGGCCCCGCCGTTGCGGGGCCTTCCTCACGTGCAGGGTCCCTGAACGATCAGGCCTCTTTCTCGGTCACGTAATCCTCAAGAAGCTTCTCGTTTTTCGCCTCTTCAAGGCGCTGGATACGGTCTTCACGCAGGCGGTCATCGAAGCGGTACTTGACGAAATTCACCAGGCTCAGCGAGAGGAACAGGATGCCGATGGCCCAGTAACCCTTGGTGGCGATATTGACCGGGGCGAGCCAGAGCGAGATGGCGAGCATGGTATAGGCAATGAAGACACCGGCGGCGTTGAAGGTGATGATGAGGTTGTTGTCGGACTTTTGCATTGTCAGGATTCCTTGAGTCAAAGTTTGAAAACGGGTCGGGCAGGGGTCAAAGATCGGCGCTCAGGCGATCGAGAACGGAGTTGCGCGTGGATTTCAGGGCCACTCCAAAGCCCTCGTCGGACAGCTTCTGTGCGATGCCTTCCTGCGACAGGCCATCGTCGATCTCTTTCAGGATCTGGCTCTGCTCGAAGGGATCCTCGCGTTCGCTCACCCGGCGGATCAGCTTCTCGGCCTCGTCGGCGGCGCTGGAGCTGGCGGCGGTGCGATTCATGCGCTTCTGGATGTCCTGTTCGCGGCGGATGGCGCGCGCGGTGATGGCGCCTTGCTTGAGATCGACGATCCGGCGATGGGCGGCCTCGACGCTGCCTTGGAGCTGCAGGATCCGTGCTTCCAGCCGGTCAAGTGTCTGCTTGCGCAGCACATGCTCGTTCTCCATCTCGGCAATGGCGCTGGCAGCCTCGCCGGCAAGGTCTTCGCGGCCCTCGACCAGCGCTGCGCGGGCCCGGGCGGTGAGATCGGTGATGCGGCTCTCCAGTGCCTCGAAGAGCTTCTTCTCCTGGCGCTGGCGCTGGATCAGCGTGGCCAGCGTTCCCTTCGCGGCGCCAAGATTGGCCTGGGCTTCGCGGATCTTCTGGTCGATCAGCTCGATGGCGAAATGGTCCTGAAGTCTTTCGTCGGCGCGGGCATTGGCGCCGGTAAACAGGGTCCTGAGCGTTGCAAACATCGTTTCTCTCCTCGTGAACTTGCCTTGAACACTGTTCATGAGGTGAATGTAGGTGAAGGCTGAACGTTGTTCAAGAATAAAATGAACGCCGTTCAGGAAACGCTGTGTTGCGCAGTCAGGTTCAATAGAAGGAGTTCGATCATGCGTTCGATATGCTCACGCGGCACACCGGAGATACGGTCTTCGAGGCCGAGAAGCACGATTCCATGCACGGAAGAGAAGAGCGCCCGCGTCATCAGGGAGATATCGCTGGTCTCCATCTGGGTGAAAATACGCGAGAGCGGTTCCGAGATCAGGGCAAAGAGCGCTTCCAGCGCGTCGCGATACCAGTCCGGCATCGCCTCGTCATCGCTCATGCGGATATCGAACAGGCAGCGCCAGAGAAACTCGTTCTCGGCCGCGAAGCGCAGATAGGCACAGGACATGGCGACGAGGCTCTCCTGCGGCGTTGCCTCCGGCACGGCGGCGAGGGCAGCGCGAACATCGCCTCCCATGCGCCGAAACGTGCGGCCGTTCACATCCATGATCAGGCCGTCGAGATCCTCGAACACATTGTAGATCGCCCCGACCGAACAGCCCGCCTCGCTCGCCAGCGTCCGCGCCTTGAGGGACGAAAGCCCGGATCGCGCGATCTGCTTCTCGGCAATATCGGTCAGGCTTTGGCGCAAGGCCTCGCGGCGCGCATCTGTCTTGTCGCTCATGTCTTCTCCGTGAACTCGGTTCAATCAATAGACCGGATGATGCGGGAGGGGAAGGGGCCACGCTTGCCAGATGCCGGCCGGGTTGCTACAGACGCGCCAATTCGAACGCCCCCGTAGCCACGCAGGTCAAGCGGACCGCGAGGAGGGGCAATCTGGACAATCGATATGAACAAGATCGTTCTGGTGGGACTGCCGGTCGAGGAAGGCTCCGGCCGGCGCGGCTGCGCCATGGGGCCGGCGGCGTTTCGCACGGCAGGTATCGTCGAGGAACTGGAGGCGCTCGGCTTCGAGGTCGATGACGGGCGCGACCTGCGCGCCGAGGCAACGCCGGATGTGACGGAGTCGCCCGCTCCGCTGAAGAACCTGCCGCAGGTGGCTGGCTGGGTCCGCGCGGCCTGTTCGGCGGCGCTGGATTGCGGGCAGGGCGGTGCCTTTCCGATCTTTCTCGGCGGAGATCACAGCCTGTCGGCGGGAACCGTGGCGGGGCAGGCGATGGTCGCCGCCCGTCGCAACCGGCCGCTATTCGTCCTCTGGCTCGACGCCCATGCCGACTTCAACACTTTCGCGACCACCGAGAGCGGCAACCTGCACGGCACTCCGCTTGCCTTCGCCGCTGGCCAGCCGGGGTTCTCCAAGGGCTTGCCGGAGGGCGGCGCCTTGCTCGGCGGACCGCTGGAGGCAAGTGTCGACCCCGCAAATATCTGCATTCTCGGGCTGCGCTCGGTCGATCCGGAGGAGCGGGCGCTGGTTCGGGCCGCCGGTGTCGAGGCCTATGATATGCGCGCTATCGACGAAACCGGGATCTCGCGCCTGCTCGCGCCCTTCCTGGAGCGGGTCGCCGCAGCCGATGGCATGCTCCATGTCAGCCTTGACGTGGATTTCCTCGATCCCGACATCGCGCCGGCCGTCGGCACGACCGTTCCTGGAGGCGCGACCTTCCGCGAGGCGCATCTGGTCATGGAAATGCTGCATGACAGCGGATTGGTCAGCTCACTCGACCTGGTCGAACTCAACCCCTTCCTCGATGTGCGTGGACGGACTGCGCGACTCATGGTTGACCTGACCGCCAGCCTGTTCGGGCGCAAGGTTCTGGACCGCCCGACGCGCAGTTACTGACGCCGCGCGAAGACGAGGATATGGTTGTTGGCCGGCATGTCATGCCGGTCTTCCAGCTCAAGCCCGTGCCGGCGGGCCACGGCGTCCAGGTGGTCGATATCGCGCAGGCCCCAATCCGGGTTGTCCGCCCGCAGGTCTGCATCGAAGGCGCGATTGCCTGCGCCGAAGAACTCCATGCCGCGCCGGAAGGGACCGTAGAGAAAGACGCGACCGCCCGGAGCAAGACAGCGCCCGGCGCCGGTCAGGATACCCTCGGTCACGGCCCAGGGGGCGATATGGGTGACATTGCCGGCATAGATTGCGGTGAGCGGGCCGAGCGTCCGGATGTCGGGCTGCGAGGACCAGTCATCGGCCGCGTCCAGTTCCAGCGGCGCGTGGTCGTCGCGCAGAAGGTGGCGACGCCAGGCCCGGATCGAGGCGAGGTGCTCGGGAAACGGATCCGTTGCCTGCCAGTGCAGGGTCGGGAAGGCGAGCGCGAAGGCAGCGGCATGTTGCCCGGTGCCGGCGCCGATCTCGAGAACGGCGCCGCCCTGTCCGAGCAGGTAGCGGCTCAGCGTGGCGATGATCGGCGGCGCATTGCGTTGAAAAACATCGGAAAACAGCCGTGCGTCTCCGGCCAGATCGTGCTGGCCGGGGAGATAGCGTGCTGTGTGTCTCTTGCCTGGATCGGTCATGCGGTGTGGTCCCGGCACACCTTTGCGTGGCCGCCGGGAGCAGTGGTGCCTATTTGACGATCGGACCGATCATCATGACCATCTGGCGACCTTCCATCCTCGGCATGTTCTCGACCTTGCCGAGTTCCTTGATGTCTTCAGCCACCCGTTCCAGAAGCTCTCGGCCAAGATTCTGGTGGGCCATTTCGCGTCCACGGAAGCGCAGGGTAACCTTCACCTTGTCGCCATTCTCGAGGAAGCGGAAGACATTGCGCATCTTGACGTCGTAGTCATGCGTGTCGGTGTTGGGGCGAAACTTGACCTCCTTCACCTCGATCGTCTTTTGCTTCTTGCGCGCTTCGGACTCGCGTTTTTGCTGTTCATACTTGAATTTGCCGAAATCCATGATCTTGCAGACCGGAGGATTGGCGTTCGGCGAGATCTCAACGAGATCAAGGCCCACCTGCTCGGCCAATTCCATGGCTCGAGCGGGAGAAACCACGCCGACATTCTGGCCTTCCGGGCCGATGAGGCGGATTTCATTGGCCCGGATGCGTCCGTTGACGCGGGGGCCGGTGTCACGCTGGGGCGGCGCGTTATGGGGTCTGCGGGCTATGACGTGCGTCCTTCTGACATTACGAAAAAGTGCGCGGAAAGTAGCCTTACGAGCGCGGTTTTTCAAGCAGTCCCTTGCGGGTTTTGCGAAAGACGCAGCGGTTTTGTCAAAGTCTCATTTTGCTGCGCGTGCAAAGTGCCATTAACCGTGCCTCAAGGCGTTCCGGACGGGCCGCCCGTATCAGCCCAGTATGAGGAAAGAGTTATGAACAAGGTTACCATGGCCGCGATTGGCGTTCTTGTTGTTGCCGGGGGGGCTACCTCCTGACGCAGCAGCCCGAGGAAGCGCCGGCGCCGGAGTCCGAAGCTGCTGCCGAGGCGGTGACTGCCGAGCCGACGGAGACCGCGGTGAGCGAGGCCGTCGAGGCCGTCGAGGCCGCTGCGGGGGAGGCCACCGAGGTGGCGGACGCTGCCGCTGCGGATGTCGCGACCGAAGAAGCTACCCAGGCCGCGTCCGAGGCCGTCAATGCGGCGGACCTTTCCGCGCTCACCCTCGACGGGTTCAACCTCGACACGGTGTCCGGGTTGATCGACGAGGCTCCGCTGTCGGAGCTCCAGAAAACAACCCTCAAGACCGCCATCGACCAGGCCCAGTTCAACCCGGCATTGCTCGATGCCGCGCTGGACCAGGTGCGCGGCGCGCTCGGTCTGTAATGAAAACCGGGGTCCCGCGTCCGGCGGGACCCCTTCCGACGGGCTGGTCAACCCGCGGCGTGGAACCAGTGCAGCGCGTAGGGCGCGAGCCCTGACAGGACCGGCCCCAGGGCGGTTTCGGTGTCGAGAAGATCGCGGAATTTCGTCGTGCCGAGGATCTCGGCGAGGTCGAGATCCAGCGGCAGCCCGTGTTCCGAGAAATTGGCGAGCACCAGCAGGCGCTCCGGGCCGCGTTGGCGCAGGAACGCGAAGACATGCGGGCTGTCCGGCCGCAGCAGCCTGAACTCCGTCCCGCCGAAGACGCCATGCGCCTTGCGCAGCGCGATCATCTCCGCAAGGTCGGCGGCAATGCGCCCCTGGGGCGTGCCCGGATCGGCGGCGGTGTCGAAATCGGTCTCGGTGAGCGCCTTTCGATGCACCCAGCGGGAATCCTCCGCCTTGCCCGGTGCATCGAGATAGGACGGATCGTTGAATGCGCCGAGATCGTCGCCCTGGTAGAGCAGCGGAAGGCCCGGCATCGACAGCATGATCCCGTTGAGCAGCTTCACGCGCCGCAAGGCGTGGTCGAGCAGCAGGGCATTGCCTGCCTTCGCCGCGCGCTCCACGCCGGCCAGCGAGGCGAGCGTGCCGCAGACCCGGCAATCGCCGGTGCTCGGGTTCTCCTGGAAGGGGACGCCCTCGGCAAAGCTGCCCTCGAAACGCCCGGTATAGAAACGGTTCAGGAAGCTGCGGTGATCGCCGCCATCAATGCCCAGACGCTGCGAGATCGCGTCGTCCCAGGTCCAGCCGATATCATCATGGCAACGGATATAGTTGACCCAAACCGTGCCGTCGGGGATGGAAAAGCTCCTCTCCAGCGAGGCGCTGAGCAGTTCCGCGCGCCGTGTCGCGAGGCTCTCCCACATCAGCGCCATCATCAGCGGATTGTAGGATATTTCGCATTCGTCGAGACCGATATACGCGTTGACCTGGTCGGGATGAACGATGGCCTCCGACTTGAAATGCACATGCGGCGCTGCAATGCGCAGGCAGAGATTGAAGGTCTGGATCACCGTATGGGCCTTTGGAAGGCTCTCACAGACGGTTCCGAGCTCTTTCCAGACAAAGGCCAGCGCGTCGAGCCGCAGCACATCCGCCCCCATCGCGACCAGGTGCAACATCTCGCCCACCACCGAAACGAACACGTCAGGGTTCGAATAGTTCAAGTCCCATTGGAACGAGTTGAAGGTCGTCCAGACCCATTTTCCGAGCCTGTCATTCCAGGTGAAGGAGCCGCGCCGGACGGTCGGGAAGATCTCCCGCAATGTCGCGTTGTAGGCTTGCGCCTCGTCCTCATCGAGTAGGAAATAGAACTGTCCGTAGCGCGGATCGCCGGCCAGCGCCGCTTTCGCCCAGCCATGTTCATTCGACGTGTGGTTGAACACGAAATCCAGAACCAGCCGGATTCCACGCGTGTGAAGAGCGTCCGCCAGGGCCTTGAGATCCTTGTTTTTCCCCAGGCGCGGATCGACCTTGCGGTAACTGGAGACCGCATAGCCGCCGTCGCTGTTCTCCTTGGGCGCATCATAGAGCGGCATCAGGTGGAGATAGGTGACACCGAGGCTCTCCAGATAGGGGATGCGGTCGATCATCCCCTTGAGATCGCCGCCGAAGAGGTCGACATAGGCCGCCATGCCGACCTGGTCCTCGCCGAGATACCAGGGCTGATCGCCTTCGGCGGGAAGGCCCGCATGGCTCTTGCGCACCTGATGCGCGGCCAGCGTTTCGACAAGGCTGCGCAGGTGCAGATAGGCGTCGTAGCGCGTGCCGTAGAGGTTCAGGAAATGCTCGAACAGCGCCGGGAAATTCGCCTTGAGCCGCGTGGTGAAAGCCGCCCTGCGACGGGCGGGGATAGCGGAGAGGTCGATCTCGGCGAGCAGAAGCGCAAGGCTCCTGTCGGTTTCATAGGAGAGATCCATCGGAGAACCCTTCGGTCTTCTGGGGGCATGCGACTCAGCCAGGACCGGCCGCAACAGAGGAAATACACCTTGCGGCAGGTTTTCCAAAGCGCTTTGATGATCGCTTTTCACGTAAAACCATGTCGGCCGCCTCTATCCGTGGCGCGCTTGGCCCCGTTGTGACCCGAGGACGAGCAGGCCGCAGAGCTGGCGTCTTGCCCGGGCTGGAGTTGGCAAGATCGGGAAGGGAGAGGGCGAAACCGGGCCGATCTGAACCGCCTGATCTGCGCTGCAGCGTATCATATGGGTGGTTTTTGAGTACAATAACGATACGCAAGATACTCTCGGGGCGCGATCTCATCGATGTCGGGGCGAGGGTGAGCGGGATTGCGAGGCTCATGGCCAATCGCAAGGTTGGTGCCGTCGCCGTGGTCGACGCGGCAGGACCAGTTGGCATCGTCAACGAGCGGATTTTCGTTCTTCGCGCCGTGGCGCGTGAGCTCTCTTCGGAGCCATCGACCGCGAAGGAGGGGATGACGCCGAACTTGGTCTCGGTCGATATCGACGATGCGATCTCGGATGCGCTTGCCGGCTAGCCGGGCGATGCCTGCCGGCCCTCGCTGGTGATGGAGAAGAGACGGGTGGTCGGGTTGCTCTCCAATCGCGACATTCCGGTGGAATATGTCACGATGTTCGAGCATTTCCGCGAGATGTCGACGGGGCGGGCCGATGATGACGTGGCGGTCTGAGCCGCAGGCCGCGCTCCGCCGGGGCGGAACGCGGTACGGTGTTTGTCGCGGCGGAGGGTCAGTCGACGAAGGCTTTCTCGACGACATATTCCTTCGGCTCGGAATTGGCGCCCTCGCGCAGGCCGTATTCCTCCAGCATGTCCTTCAGCTCGAGGTTGAAGGCGAGATTGCCGCAGACCATGGCGCGATCCGACTCGGGCGAGATCGGTGGGATGCCGAGATCGTCGAACACTTCGCCCTTGCGCATCAGGTCCGTGATCCGGCCCATCTTCGGGCTCTCTTCCCGCGTGGTCGTAGGGTAATAGCGCAGCTTCTTGTGGAAATCCTCGCCCATCAGCTCGGCGAGCAGCTCATCCTTGCGCAGGTTCTCGATCAGCTCGGCGCCATAAGACAGCTCGCCCACTTCGCGGCAGGTATGGGTCAGGATGATCTCGTCGTAATCCTCGTAGGTCTGCGGCTCGCGCAGCAGCGAGGCGAAGGGCGCGAAGCCGGTGCCGGTGGCGAAGAACCACAGCCGCTTGCCGGGCAGGATCGCATCATGGACCAGCGTGCCGACCGGCTTGGGGCGCAGGATGATCTCGTCGCCCACCGCGATCTTCTGCAGCCTGGAGGTCAGCGGGCCGTCCGGCACCTTGATCGAGTAGAATTCCAGCTCCTCGTCCCAGTTGGGCGAGGCGATGGAATAGGCGCGCAGGATCGGCTTGGCCTTGCCGGTCTTCGGGTCCGGATCGCCCATCAGGCCGATCATGACAAACTCGCCAGAACGGAAGCGCAGCGTCTGCGGACGCGTGCAGCGGAAATGAAACAGCCGGTCCGTCCAGTGCTTGACGTAAGTCACGGTCTGCGCGTCGGGCAGGGTGGGAACGGCCTTGATCGGGTTTGCGTCGGTCACGGGTCTTTGCTCGGTCATGTCATCCATTCCGACACCCGGACGGGCGTCGTTCCTGTGCGTGTATGCGAGATGTTGAATTTCTGTAAAGGGGAAGCTTCAGCTGGCGAGCCGCGACCGATAGTCATGTTCGCGCCAATCGGCGCGGGCGAGCCAGTCGGCTTCGGGCTGGCGGGCGGCCAGCGCGTCGTCGATTTCGACCTCGTCGAAGCCCGAGCGCCGCGCCATGGCATACTGATCCGCAAGCACATGTCCGCGGGCGCGCAGCCGGCGGGTATAGCCCATGCGGCGCAGGGCGCGCGCGATCGAGAAACCGCGGCCATCTGCGAAGCTGGGGAAATCGATCCGGATCAGGGCGATCCCGTCGAAATCGCCCTCCAGCGCGCTCACATCCGTGTCGGAGGCCAGGTCCAGCGCACGGCCCTCCGGCAAGGGGGCGTCGGGCGTGGTGAAGGGGCCTTCGAAATCATCGGGCGCGAAGCCCTGGTCGGTCACGATGACAGTCATGGTCACGCTCCTTGTTCTGTGGCGGCGGATTCGGCGCGGACCATCTTGCCGTCGACGAAATGGATGCCGCATTCGACCTTGTCCTGGCCCCGCCAGCGCCCCGCGCGGGGGTCCTCGCCTTCGGCGACGGGCGAGGTGCAAGGGGCGCAGCCGATGGACGGATAGCCCTTGGCCACCAGCGGGTGGCGCGGCAGGTCATGGGCACGGATGTGATCGGCGATGTCGGAGGCCGACCAGTCTGCCATCGGGTTGAGCTTCAGCTTGCCGTTCTCTTCCTCGACCAGCGGCAGGGCGGCCCGGGTGCCAGACTGGAAGCGCTTGCGACCGGAGATCCAGGCATCGAAGGGGCGCAGCGCGCGTTCCAGCGGCCGGGTCTTGCGCAGGTCGCAGCAGGCATCGGTATCGGCCAGGTGCAGCGCATTGGCCGGATCCTCGACCGCAAGGTTAATCGCGCGGGCGCGGATCACGCGGATGCCGGTGAGGCCAAGCGCGTCGGCCAGGTCGCGCTGGTAGTCCAGCGTCTCGGGGAAGAGCATCTGCGTGTCGATGAAGAGGATGGGCAGGGCGGGCGCGACCAGCGAGAGCTGGTGCAGCAGCACGACCGAGTCGGCGCCGAAGGAGGAGACCATCGCCACATCCCCCGTCAGTTCATGCTCCAGCAGTGCCGCCAGCCGCTCGGGGCCGTGCAGCCCCTCAGCGGAGCGCGCAATGATCTCGGCGCGGTTGGCGGGGACGGTTTGGATCAGGTCATGCGGCATCGCGTTGTTTCTCCGGCCCGTACAGGGCTTCCTTGAAGGGACCCGCGCCGAGACGGCGATAGGCTTGGAGGAAGGTCTCGAACTCGTCGTCGCGGGTTTCCAGATAGGCAAGCATCAGCCGCTCGATGGCCGGAACGATCTCCTCGTAGGAGAAGCCCGGACCGGTTCGCTGGCCTATGGCCGCTGTCTCGGTGGCGTCGCCGCCCAGCGTGATCTGGTAGGTCTCGACGCCGCCCCGGTCGAGGCCGAGAATGCCGATATGGCCGACATGGTGATGGCCACAGGCATTGATGCAGCCGGAGATCTTGATCTGCAGCGGACCGACCTCGTGCTCGATGCGCAGGTCTTCGATGCGGGTGGCGAGCTGCTGGGCGACGGGAATGGCGCGGGCGGTGGCCAGAGCGCAGTAATCCATGCCGGGGCAGGCGATGATATCCGAGGCCAGCCCGACATTCGCGGTGGCCAGCCCGGCTGCCTTCAGCTCTTCATGCACCGCCGCGAGATCCGCCTTGCGGACATGCGGCAGGATCACGTTCTGCTGATGCGAGATCCGCAGTTCGTCATAGCCATATTGTTCTGCGAGATCCGCCATGACGCGCATCTGCGCCGCCGTCGCGTCGCCCGGCGTCTGGCCATGGGCCTTGATCGAGATGGTGACGATGGCGTGGTCGGGGTCGCGATGTTCCGAGAGGTTGGTATCGGCCCAGGCGCGGAAAACCGGGTTCTGCCGGGCGGCCTCATAGGCTTCCGTGCCGCCGCCAACAAGGGCCGGCGCGCGGAAACGGTCGCGGATACGGGCGATGACGCGCTCGTCCACGCCCTCGAACTCGGTCCGGGTGCGCTCGAAGGCAGCTTCGACCTCGTCGCGGATTGTGTCGATGCCGTTCTCATGGACGGTGATCTTGATCCGCGCCTTGTACTTGTTGTCCCGCCGGCCGTGCTGGTTGTAGACGTGGACGACCGCCTCCAGATAGGGCAGCAGCTCGTTCTCGGGAACGAAATCGCGGATCACCTTGCCGACCATGGGCGTCCGGCCGAGACCGCCGCCAACGATCACCTCGAAGCCGGGCTTGCCGTCCTTCTCGATCATGCGCAGGCCGATATCATGGGCGCGGGTTACGGCGCGGTCATTGGGCGAGCCGGTGATGGCGATCTTGAACTTGCGGGGCAGGAACTGGAACTCCGGGTGGTCGGTGGACCATTGGCGGATCAGCTCGGCATAGGGGCGCGGATCGGCGATCTCGTCGGCGGACGCGCCGGCGAAATGGTCCGAGGTCACGTTGCGGATCGTGTTGCCCGAGGTCTGGATGGCGTGCATGCCGACCTCGGCCAGCGCGTCCAGCATGTCCGGCACATCGCGCAGCTTCGGCCAGTTATACTGGATGTTCTGGCGCGTGGTGAAATGGCCGTAGCCCTTGTCCCAACGCTCCGCGAGCTCGGCCAGCTTGCGCATCTTCTGCGCGTCCAGCGAGCCATAGGGGATGGCCACGCGGAGCATGTAGGCGTGCAGTTGCAGGTAGAGCCCGTTCATCAGCCGCAGCGGCTTGAACTCGTCCTCGGTCAGCCCGCCGGCAATCCGGCGCTCGACCTGGGAGCGGAACTGCGCATTGCGCTTGGCAAGGAAGGCGGTGTCGAATTCGTCGTAGCGATACATCTTGGCTCTCCGGTCACGACTTTCATTTATCCCGAAAGAATTATTCAGGAATGCTGAAAAACGTATTCAATTTCCGTCATTATTCAGCGGCGACAGCCAAGCTGTCGGCCTGCTTGCCATGGTGGTAGTTCGAGGGACCGCGGGCGCGGAAGGTCTCGCGGAAATGCACCGGCTCGGGGCCGTTGCTGCCGGGTTTCGCATCGGCCAGGTAGGCGCCGACGACGATATTGCCCTGCTGCTCGGCATCGATCAGCCGGATGGCGGCATGGGCCTCATCCTCGATCAACTCGGCATCCTGCATGTGGCGCGACCAGCGGTCATCCTCGGTGAGATAGACAACATCGCCTTCGAGCAGGTGATTGGCGGTGACGATTTTCGGCGTGAAGGGGCGGGGCATCAGGCGTGTTCCTTGAGCATTGTTTCTATCCGGGCGGCGACAGAGGCCGCTTCGCGGGGGGCGAGGCCGAGGAGCATGACTGCCGGTCCGGAGGGGGCGTACGCGGTCATGTCCTCGGCCAATCGACAGAGCCGGCTGGGGAGTACCCGGGTATCCGGGCGCCCGGCGCTCTCGACGACGGTGACGGGGGTGTCGGGATGTGCGCCATGCATGAGCAGGCGTCCCTGCAGGAAGCGGGCGGCGCGCTTGCCCATGTAGATGCCGGTCACGGCACCGGGGCGGGCAAGCGCCTGCCAGTCCTGTTCGGCCAGCCCTTCCACGTCATGTCCGGTGATGAGCCGCAGCTCGGAATTGCGCCCACGCGCGGTCAGGCTGCGGCCGATCTGGGCGGCGGCGGCAGAGGCGGCGGTGATGCCGGGGATGGTCGAATGGGCGATCCCGGCGGCTTCTAGCGCGTCGATTTCCTCTTCGAGACGGCCGAACACGGCAGCATCGCCGGATTTCAGGCGGACCACCTGTGCGCCGGAGCGACCATGCTCGACGAGCAGGGCGTTGATGCGCTCCTGCGGCGTGGAAGGGCCAAAACCTTCCTTGCCGGCCTCGAGGATGACGGCCTCGCGGCGGGCCAGTTCAAGGATCTCGGCCGGGACGAGCCGGTCATGGACAACCACGTCGGCCTCGTCCAGCGCGCGGCGGGCCTTGAGCGTGAGCAGTTCGGGGTCGCCCGGACCGGCGCCGACGAAGCTGACATGGCCGGGGCGCGCCTCGGCGTCCAGGTGGGCGTGCAGCTCCGCTTCCAGCGCGGCCTCGATGGCCTCGGGACCGGTTTGCGCGGCGCGCGGGCCGGAGCGGAAATAGAAGGCCGACCAGAAGTCACGGCGAATGCGCCCCATCGGCAGCGCCTCGGCCTGCGCGCGGAAGCGCTTGCCGAGCCGCGCCAGCAGGCCCAGCGATTGCGGCAGCCGCTCTTCGAGATCGCGCTTGATGGCGCGGGCGAGTACGGGCGCGGCGCCCTCGGTGCCGATGGCGACGGTGACCGGGTCGCGATCGACAATGGCCGGGGTGAGGAAGGCGGAGGCTTCGAGATTGTCGACCACGTTGACAAGGACGCCCGCCTCCCTCGCCATGCCGGCCACCCGCGCGTCTTCGGCGGTGTCCTCGTTGGCGGCATAGACCAGGGTGGCGCCGGAGATATCCTCGGTGCCGAGCGGGCGAAGCGAAAGGGTCAGGCGCGCCTCGTCTGCCCAGGCCTGGATTTCCGGCGCGGGCAAGGGCGCCAAGACATGGATCTGCGCATTGGTCTTGAGCAGCAGGCGCAGCTTTGCCAGGGCGGCATCGCCACCGCCCGACAGGACGATCGCCTTTTCGGCGACATCCAGGAAGATCGGGAAATGCTGCATGGACGGGCTCCGTGGTCGGGTTTCTGCACTGCAATATAGAATTTTGTCCCGGTATTCCGCTAGGGATTGGCAAAAAGAAGGACATGTGTTCTAGGTTCTGCAGCTGCGGAAGTCGTTTTTCGCTGAATTGGAGGAAAACCGGAATGTCGGTCCGTCTGGATGCGCTGGATCGGAAGATCCTTTCGGAACTGCAACGCGATGCCGACCAGTCGCTCGATGAAATCGCGCGTGCGGTGGGGTCGTCGAAGACGCCGGTCTGGAATCGGGTGCGCAAGATGCGCGAGGCCGGGGTGATCCGCCGGACGACCGCGCTGCTCGATGCCGAGGCGCTCGGGCTGGAGGCCTGCTTCTTCGTGCTGATCCGGACAAGCGAACATGAGGAGGGCTGGCAACAGCGTTTCCTTGAGGCGTTGAACGCGCGGCCGGAGGTGCTGGAGGCTCATCGGTTGGCAGGCGATATCGACTATATCCTCAAGGTGCAGGTGGCCAATGCGCGGGCCTATGACCGGTTCTACCAGGCGCTGATCTCCGAGGTGCGGATCCACAACGTGACGGCGCTGCTGTCGATGGAGGAGATCAAGGCCACCACGGCGCTGCCGCTGGAGACCTGATGGCGGGATGACTACCAACGCAGGGAGGGGCTTCACCGGGATTGCGGGCCGACCTCCCGCCAAGCCTTCCCTTTTGCAGCAGAAAGGCTATTGCGACAGGATGAACCATCTCGATGACCAGATCCGCCGGATCTTCCAGCGCACGCGCGTGATCGCCTGTATCGGCGCGTCGCCGAAGCCGGAGCGGCCGAGCCACTACGTGTCGCTCTTCCTGAAGCAATGCGGCTACCGCGTGATCCCCGTGAACCCGGTCCAGGCCGGCCGCCAGATCTTCGGGGAGACCGTCGTCGCGGAACTTTCCGAGATCGACGCCCCGGTCGACATGATCGACATCTTCCGCCGCTCCGAGGAGGTCTTGCCCGTTGTTGCCGAAGCAATCGCTGCCCTGCCCGCGCTGCGGACCGTCTGGATGCAGATCGGCATCGCCAATGCGGACGCGGCCATGCTCGCGCAGGAACAGGGGCTCGACGTGATCGAGAACCGTTGCCCCAAGGTCGAGATCCCGCGGCTGTTCAGGCCGGGCTGGCGGCTCGGCTGAACGGTTAGCCGCGCGCGGCTTTTTCGGCAATGCCGGAGGTGCCTTCGCGCCGGGCCAGCTCCGCCTCGACATCGGCCAGCGTCACGTCCCGCGCCGCCAGCATGACCAGCATGTGATAAAGCACATCGGCGGCCTCCGAAGCGAGCTTTTCCCGGTCGCCCTTCACCGCCTCGATGATCGCCTCGACGGCTTCTTCGCCGAATTTCTCGGCGCATTTCTCCGGCCCCTTGGCCAGCAGTCGTGCCGTCCAGGAGCTCTCCGGATCGGACCCCTTGCGGGCTTCAATCGTCTCGGCTAGCCGTTCAATCGCGCTCATCGTCTTTGTCTCTCTGCAAGCCGCGCCCCGGGCGCGGGCTGGTCCAGCGGCCTTGGGATCAGTTCAAACGAACGGGAATCCCGGCCTCCGCCATGTGTTCCTTGGCTTCCCGGATGGTGTAATCGCCGAAATGGAAGATCGAGGCCGCGAGCACCGCGCTCGCGCCACCCTCGGTCACGCCCTCCACGAGATGGTCGAGGTTGCCCACACCGCCCGAAGCGATCACCGGCACGCTCACGGCGTCCGAGATGGCCCGCGTCAGCGGAAGGTTGAAGCCGGCGCGCGTGCCGTCGCGATCCATCGATGTCAGCAGGATCTCCCCCGCGCCCTTGGCCACGACCGTTCTTGCGAATTCCACGGCGTCGATCCCGGTCGGGCGCCGGCCGCCATGGGTGAAGATCTCCCACTTGCCGGGGCTGACGGTCTTGGCATCGATGGCGACCACGATGCACTGGCTGCCGAAACGTTCGGCGGCCTTGCCAACCACATCCGGGTCGGCGACCGCCGCCGAGTTGAAGCTGACCTTGTCGGCGCCGGCCAGCAGCAAGTTGCGAACGTCTTCCGGTGTGCGGACGCCGCCGCCGATGGTCAGCGGCATGAAACACTGCTCTGCGGTTCGCGTGGCTAGGTCATACATTGTGCCGCGATTCTCATGCGTGGCGTTGATGTCCAGAAAGCAGAGCTCGTCGGCGCCAGCCGCGTCATAGGCCTTGGCGGCCTCGACCGGATCGCCAGCGTCGATCAGGTCGACGAAATTGACGCCCTTGACGACGCGGCCTTCCTTGACGTCCAGGCAGGGGATGATGCGGGTCTTGAGCATGGGTGTCCTCTTCGTCGGTCAGGCGCAGACCTGCCATGAATGGCGCGCGAAGGCCAGAGGGCAGACGCCTTTCGCGCAGCCGCCGCGCGACACCTGCCCGTCCTTCCGGAACGCCCGCCGCCCGCGAAGGCGCGCTTGCCCCCGGCAGAGGAATCTCTCGAAAGGGGAAGATACCGGCGCCTTCAGGTCTTCCTTTTTCGGAAAATATCCCGGGGGTCTGGGGGCAGCGCCCCCAGCGACCTGTTGCGTTCCAATCTGGCCTTCCTTGCGATTTCGGATGCCGCCCGGTCCCGGATTGGCGCCGGCGTCGCGCTATCGAACCGGGTTCACTTGGCCAGAGCAGCCAGCGCTTGGCCGAGATCGAGCGCTCCATCGTAGAGCGCGCGCCCGGAAATGACGCCGGAAATGCCGACCGCGTCCCGCAGCGCCTCGATATCCTGGAGCGACGACACCCCGCCCGAGGCGATGACCGGGATGGTCGTTGCCCGGGCAAGCGCCTCCGTGGCGGCAACATTCGGCCCCTGCATCGCGCCGTCACGGTCGATGTCGGTATAGATGATCGCGGCGATGCCGGCATCCTCGAGCTGCCCGGCCAGGTCGGTGACGGTCACTTCGGTCTCTTCGGCCCAGCCGCGTGTCGCGACCTTGCCGTCGCGTGCATCGAGCCCCACGGCCACCTTTCCCGGGAAGAGCGAAGCCGCCTCGCGGACGAGCGACGGGTTTTCGACCGCCACGGTCCCGAGGATCACCCGCGCGACCCCTTTGTCGAGCCACATCTCGATGGTCTCGATGTCGCGGATTCCGCCGCCAAGCTGGACCGGAACATCAACCGCGGCCAGAATCGCCTCGACTGCCTGCGCATTCACCGGACGCCCGGCGAAGGCACCGTTGAGATCGACCAGGTGCAGCCATTCGCAGCCCGCTTCGACAAACTGGCGCGCCTGCGCGGCCGGATCGTCGCCAAAGATCGTGGCCTTCTCCATGTCGCCCTTGAGCAGGCGCACGCAATGGCCGTCCTTGAGGTCAATTGCCGGGTAGAGGATCATGTCGCGGCCCTTTCTTCTTGCTTCGCGCCGTTCTGTGCCATGAGCCGCGCGCGATTGCAAAGCGACGGAACGTTATTATTGATCCCCTGAGCGGGGCTGCGACAGACTGTCCGCAATATGAACGGGAGGACACCGAATGAAGAAACTCGCCCTGGCCGCCGCGATCGCCTGTCTCGGCAGCATGGCCGCCGCGGACCCGATCCTCGGGACCTGGAAAACCCAGCCCGGTGATGACGGAAACTATGCGCATGTCACCATTTCCCCTTGCGGCGGCGCGATCTGCGGCACGCTCGGCAAGGCCTTCAACGGATCCGGCAAATCCGTTTCCTCCGACAAGGTCGGCAAGCGCATGGTCTGGGACATGAAAGCGAGCGGCGGCGGGAAGTATTCCGGCGGCAAGATCTGGGCCCCGGATCGCGACAAGACCTACAAGTCGAAAATGGCACTGTCGGGCAATGCGTTGAAAGTCTCGGGCTGCGTCGGCCCGATCTGCCGCAGCCAGACCTGGACCCGGGTGCAATAGGCCGACACTGTCGGGGTCAGGTAGCCCCACGGTCGGAGCCTTCGGCCGTGACGCGATGCAAATGCAAGACCGGGACCGGACGCCAGCGCGCCCGGTCCTTTTCTTTCTGTCAGCCCGTGCGGCCACGCGCGGCAAACCGGGGCAGCATGGCGGAAAAGTCCTTTCCGCCGCCATCTTCCGCTTCCACGAATTGCGTGTAGAGCGCCGTCGCGGCCTCGCCCAGCGGCGTGTCGGCATCGACGGCCTCGGCGGCCTGCTGGCTCAGGCGCAGGTCCTTGAGCATGAGGGCGGCGGCGAAGCCGGGCTGGTAGTCGTTATCCGCCGGTGAGACCGGGCCGATGCCGGGGGCCGGGCAATAGGCATTCATCACCCAGGAATAGCCCGAGGAGGTCGAGACCACGTCGAACATCTTCTGGCGGTCGAGCCCGAGCTTGTCGGCCAGCGCGAAGGCCTCGCAGGAACCGATCATGGTGATGCCGAGGATCATGTTGTTGCAGATCTTCGCCGCCTGTCCGGCCCCCGCCGCGCCGCAATGCACCGCCTTCTGGCCCATCACCTCGAAAAGCGGCGCGACGGTGGCGAAGGCGTCCTCGCTGCCGCCAGCCATGAAGGTCAGCGTGCCGGCCGAGGCGCCGCCGACGCCGCCGGACACCGGCGCGTCCACTGCCGACACCCCGGCGGCCTCGGCGGCCTCGGCCACCGCGCGGGCGCTGTCGACATCGACGGTCGAGCAATCCAGATGTACCGCGCCCGGTTTCATCGCGCCGTGAAGCTGGGCCGCGACGGATCGCAGGATCTCGCCATTGGGCAGCATGGTGATGACCACATCCGCGCCGGAGGCCGTGTCCTGTGCGCTGGCCGCCGCCGCGACCCCGTCCGGGCAGGGGGCGGCGAGGTCGAACCCCGTCACCTCATGCCCCGCCGCCGCCAGATTGGCCGCCATCGGCGCGCCCATGTTTCCAAGTCCGATGAACCCGATCTTCATTTTCCGTCCTCCCCCTGTTCCGCATCCTCGAATGTCAGCGCCGCATTGCCCAGCGGCCGCAGCATCTCGCTCACCATGGAGGGCGTGAGCTCCTCCATCCCGTGTCGCCAGCGCGGGGACCGATCCTTGTCGATGATCGCCGCCCGGATGCCTTCGAGGAAATCCGATTTCTCCAGCGACCGATGGGTGAAGCGATATTCGAGCCCGAGCGCTTGCCGGATTTCCGCCCCCTCGCCAAGCCGATGCGCCATCTCCACCGCGCAGCCCATGGCCAGCGGCGAGTTGCGCCCGAGCGCCTTAAGCGTCGCGGTCGTGAATTCCGTCTCCTCGCTGCGCAGCGAGCGCAGGATGTCGCCCAGCGTCTCGCCGCTGAAATGCCGCTCGATCTCGGGCTGCTTGCCGGCCAGCGCGCCGTCGGGCGGGGGCGTGGCGGCGGCGTCGATCCGGGTCCAGTCGCCCGTCTCTTCGAGCGCCGCGATCAGCGCCGGCCAGTCCGCTTCGGGCACGAAGTAATCCGCAAACCCGGCCAGGATCGCATCCGCCGGTCCCATCCGGGTTCCCGTCGTGCCGAGATATTCACCCAGCCGCCCCGGCGCGCGCGCCAGCAAGAGCGAGCCGCCGACATCCGGGACCAGCCCGATGCCGCATTCCGGCATGGCGATCCGGCTGCTCTCGCAGACAACCCGGTGCGAGCCGTGGCAGCCGACGCCCACACCGCCGCCCATGGTGAATCCCTGCAGGAAGCTCGCCACCGGCTTCGGAAACTCGAAGATCCGGGCGTTCATCCGGTATTCGTCGCGCCAGAAGCGCTGGCCGTAACCGTAATCGCCCGCCATCCCGGTGGCATACATCTCGGCAATGTCGCCGCCAGCGCAGAACGCCTTCTCGCCCTCGGCGTCGATGACCAGCATGGCGACCGCGTCGTTCTCCGCCCAGTCCTTCAGCGCGGCGTCGATGGCGAGGCACATCTCGTAGCTCAGCGCGTTGAGCGCCTTGGGGCGGGTCAGGGTGATCCGCCCGGTCCGCCCGACCTTGCGGATGGAAATATCGCTCATCGATTGCTCACCATCTGCCGCGCCACGATCAGGCGCATGATCTCGTTCGTGCCTTCGAGGATCTGGTGCACGCGCAGGTCGCGCACGATCTTCTCGATGCCGTAGTCCGCGAGATAGCCGTAGCCGCCATGCAGTTGCAGGCATTGGTCGGCCACGCGGCTGCCGGCCTCGGTGACGAATTTCTTGGCCATGGCGCAGAATTTCGTCGCGTCCGGCGCGCCGGTGTCCAGCTTCCAGGCGGCCTGGCGCAGGAAGGTGCGCGCGGCCTGCAACTCGATCTCCATGTCGGCTAGGCGGAACTGCAGCGCCTGGAACTGGTCGATGCTCTGCCCGAACGCCTTGCGCTCGGACATGTAGAGCAGCGTCGCGTCCAGTGCGGCCTGCGCGGCGCCGAGGCTGCAGGCGGAGATGTTCAGCCGCCCGCCATCGAGCCCGGCCATCGCATAGGTAAAGCCGCGCCCTTCCTCGCCGAGCAGGTTCTCCGCCGGCACAGGGGCGTCGTCCATCTGCACGGCCCGTGTCGGCTGGCTTTTCCAGCCCATCTTGGCCTCCAGCCCGCCATAGGAGAGCCCCGCCGTGCCATCTTCGATCACCAGTGCGGAGATGCCTTTTGGACCGTCCGCCCCGGTGCGCGCCATGACGATATAGGCGTCCGAATAGCCCCCGCCGGAGATGAAGGCCTTGGTGCCGGTGAGGCTGTAGCCCGCATTGCTGCGCACAGCCTTCGTCTTCAGTGCCGCGGCGTCCGATCCCGAACCCGGTTCGGTCAGGCAATAGGAAAACACCGTCTGCATGCTGAGCGCGCGGGGCAGGTAGCGGGCCTTGAGGTCTTCAGAGCCGAACCCGTCCAGCATCTTGGCGCACATGTTGTGGATCGACAGGAAGGCCGCCACGGAGGCGCAGGACATCGACAACGCCTCGAAGACCAGCGTCGCGTCGAGACGGCTCAGCCCGGAGCCGCCCGAGTTCTCGGAGACGTAGAGACCGCCAAAGCCCAGCTCGGCCAGTTTCGGCCAGAGATCCTTCGGGATCGTTCCCTCCTCCTCCCAGCGGGCGGCGTTGGGTGCGATGAATTCTTCGCCAAAGGCGCGGGCCATGTCGAATATGGCCGCCTGCTCCTCGGTCAGTGCGAAATCCATGAGCTTCCTCCCCAAAGCTGACGGAAATTGAATATCCGTTCAATTTCCATGGGAGGGGGGTGGGAGGCAAGAGAAATAATCTGGATCGGGGCGCGGTTTTTGGGGCTTTCGGAACGCCTCAGACAGAGCTCAAGAGGCCAGTTTGCGGACGGATCGGACCTTCGATGGAGTTGCAACACGCACCGACACCCTCCGTGCCCGCGCCGGACCGTGGGCTGGCGCCGCAACAGTTGTGGTCTGCACTTGATCCCTGCCAAGTCCGAAATCGTTCAATCCGTTGCGCGAGGATGCAGAAACGCCAGACCGCCGGGACGGTCCGGCGCGGGCACGGCGGCCTTCGGCTTTGATTCCGTGACCCTCCGCGCGCAAACCCAACCGCTGCAAACGGCTCTTTGCGGGGGTCGGGAGGTCCGTATGTCCCCACCATCGGGCCCCCCGAACACCCTAATGTGCCGGCCGGATGAAACTGCCATTGCGCAATTCGCGGAAGGCCTGGTTCAGTTCCTCGCGCGTGTTCATCACGATGGGACCATGCCAGGCGACGGGCTCACGGATCGGCGCACCGGCGACCAGCAGGAAGCGAATCCCCTCCGGGCCCGCCTGCACGGCCACTTCGTCGCCGCGCCCGAAACGGATCACGGTCCGGTTGCCGGAGAGGTCGCGGATATTGACCTCCTGGCCCATCACCTCCTTTTCCAGCAACACGCCCTGCGGCGCGGCCGCATCGGCAAAGGCGCCTGCGCCCTCGAAGACATAGGCAAAGGCCTGCCGCCGCGTATCCACGGGAAAGATCTTTTTCCGCCCGGCGGGCACGAAGATGTCGAGATAGAGCGGATCGGCCGCGATCCCGTCGACCGGTCCGTTCCGGCCGTAGAACGCACCGGTGATCACCTTGATCCGCGTGCCGTCATCCTCCTCGATCAGCGGGATCTCGGCGGCTGTGACATCCTGGTAGCGCGGTGTGGTCATCTTCAACTCGCCCGGCAGGTTGGCCCAGAGCTGGAAGCCGTGCATCCGCCCGGCCGCGCTGCCCTCTGGCATTTCCTGATGCAGGATGCCGGAGCCAGCGGTCATCCATTGCACATCGCCCGCGCCGAGCCGGCCGGTATTGCCGAGGCTGTCCTGATGCTCGACCGTTCCGTCGAGCACATAGGTGATTGTCTCGATGCCCCGATGCGGGTGCCAGGGGAAGCCGGCGTTGAAATCTTCCGGGCGCTCGTTGCGGAAATCGTCGAAGAGCAGGAAGGGGTCCATCAGTTCCGGGTCGCGAAAGCCGAAGGCGCGGTGAAGCTTCACGCCGGCCCCTTCCATCGTCGGTTCGGCGCGGGATATATAGTCGACAGGTCTCAGTGACATGATCCGTCTCCTTTCAGAGCGTAAGGTAGGGTGCGTTGCCCGATCCGGCAATTCGAACCGATGGCCGGTCCGCGCGCTGTTTCTGTGCGAATTTGCAGAGTTCCGATTTCACTCGCGCTCCGCGCCGGTCCCGCGTAATCAGGCAACATGACAGACCAGATCATCGATCCCGACCGCATCCTCGCCACCATCTCGCCCTCCGCGCCGCGTCGCATAATGGGGATCGTGGTGCTTTGCACGCTGGGTGTCTCCGTGCTTTATCTTGCCCTCGCCAAGCCCCCGGCCGAGCTGCATTGGCGGCTTTTCCTGCTGATCTTCGGCGCTGCCACAATGTATCTTGCCGATACCTTGCGACGGAGGACCGAACACGGCCTCGAGCTGACCTCCGAGGAGTTGCGCGAGGTTGGCGGACGCGTCGTGGCGCGGGTGGAGAATGTGATCCGCGTCGAGCGGGGCACATTCGCCGTCAAGCCGTCCAACGGTTTCCTGCTGCGACTGTCCGAATCCGAGGGCGGCAATCGCTGGGCGCCCGGGCTTTACTGGCGGATGGGACGACGGGTTGGCGTGGGCGGGATCACCGCCGCGCATGAGGCCAAGGCTGTCGCCGAAATCCTGTCAGCGCTGGTCGCCGCACGCGCGTTTGGCGCGGCCGAAGAGGATGCGGCGCCGGAGTGACCGGCCGCGGCGCCTGAATAGCAGGACACCGGATGCCCTGGCCGGGCTTGTCCTGTGGAACCGCGCAACACCGGCGGCAGGCTTCTGTTTCCCCGGCCAGATCCGACGAGGATCAATCTGTTCTCCGCGAGACGCCGGAGGCGAGTCCGTCGGGACGGGCAGGGAGCTGGCATCGCGGGTTTCAACCTCGGCGCCGCGCCCCTTCCGGGGTCAGCCCGTTGCTCCGCAAAATCCGGCGCCGCCAATCAGGGCGCAGAGATCCGGACTGCGGCCCTTGTCACATTTGGTAACAGGGCCGGCAGCCGGGATCAGTTGTTGTAGCAGTGCTGGTCTTCGGCGCCGTCATTCAGGAACTTCATCTGTCCCGGCATACGTGGCGCGGTGAAGACGGTGTTCTCCAGGATCTGGCCATCCAGCCCGACATTGAAGGCCGGGTTGTAGGCCATGAATGTCTCCGCAACGATCAGCTCATCGCCCTTGGGGAAAAGCGGAACGATGGCTGAATTGGTCACCAGTTCCGTTGTCGTCAGCAAGTCCCGACCGGTCGTCGCCTTCGACCAGCAGACCTCGAGGACCCGCAGGGCCTCGTCGCCGCAATCGTCCGTGCATTCGATGATGGACAGGCGCAACTGCGTCGCGTGTTCGCCATAGGTCAGGTAATCGTAGATCGTCTCCATCGCGTCGAAATAGTCCTGATCGATGCCGTCGGATTCGCGGCTGATCATGTCGGCGATGGTATAGGTGGCCTTGAGGTTGATATTCTGGATACGGAACGCGTCGAACCAGACGAACGAGCCGACATAGACCGCGCAGAGAAGCGGCATGATGATGGCCGCTTCGACCGAGAGCGAGCCGTCGCTGCGGCGTGCGAAGCGGCGCAGGGCGCGCCGGACGGGGCGGGGGAGCGAAGAAATCACGTGCATCACAGCCTCCTCATCCCGGTTCGTTGACAAAGGCGGATTGGGTCATGAGCGCGTAATAGTCGTCGCTCACCCGTTTGAGTTGCAGCCCGAGCCCGGTCAGCGGGAAGAAGGGTTCCTGCAACACGCAGACCTGGACCAGCATCATCTCGTGCTGGATGCCGAGCGTGAAGCTCACGGCGGGCTGAATTGCCTCTTCCTTGTCGATGCAGAGCGCCGCATCGGTGCCGAATTCCCAGGATTCCTGGTCGACCGAAGTCAGGTTGAGGCGAAGATTGTCGTAGCAGTCGGGCAGGATCAGCGCCTGGTTGCAGATCTGATCCTTGACCTCTTCATAATCGGGATTGTCCCATTCGCCGATCCGGAGCGCGCGCACGACGACATCGGTGGCGCGGTCGAGCATGACCTGGCGAACCATCAGCAGGCCGATCTCGAAGGCGGACATGAAGATCACCATGAAGATCGGGAAGAGGATGACAAACTCGATGGTAGAGTTCCCGTCCTCCCGGCGCAGACGGCTGAGCCAGGGGCCCATGGTCGAACGCAATTTACTCTTCATCACCATTCCCTCGAAGATCCCGGAACCGGCCGGTCTCGAATGTCTTACCTTGCACCGACGCTCAGGCGCCTTTTCCCTTGGTTAACAAACACGGCCTCTGTGGCGGAATTGGGGCGCGAAGCGGTCGAGCCTGCGGTTTGTCCGCACAGTAAGAACAGTTTCCCGCGCCCGTCATGATCACTGCGTGAGTCGCAACTGGTTGATCTGCAGCGCGATCGAGGCGAAGGCGTTGGAGATATCGACGCTTTGCACATCGTAATAGTAGGTCGGCAGCGAGGCGCAGTCTTCCAGCGTCAGGTCCGCAGTATTGTCATTGGTATCCATGCCGATGGTGAAGATCAGGATGCCCTTGTCCTTGGCCGCCGAGCAGATGTCGGAGGTGTTGGGGTTCTTCTCGTTGCCCGACCAGGAGGTCGAGCCGGTTGCGCCGATTCCGCGGATGATCTCGTCGTAGTAATTGTCGCCATAGTAGGACGAACCGCTATGCAGGGCACGGGACTTCAGTTCTGTCGCGAACTTGTCGACCGTCATGTCGGCCCAGACCTCGGGCCAGGTCATCTGGCGCGCATTCGAGCCGCCGATGGGGCTGGTTTCGCGTCTCTTGTCGTATTTGCTGTAGTAGTTGTAGTACATGGTCTTGCTGCCATCTTTGTACTCGTAGGAGTAGTCGCCGTTATACGTGTAGAGCGGCGAAAGCCCCGAGCGGTATCCGGCGGCAATGTCACGCTGGTAGGTGTTGGCACCGTCCGACATGACCACGAGGATCTTCATCGTGTTGTCGCGGGAATAGTCGAAGGGCTGTCCGGCCAGTTCGGCATCGACATCGCCCGACGCGATCAGCTTGGTGAGCACCGGTTGCGAGGAGGGGTCGAGCATCGTCACGCCCCATTTCGTCCCGAGATCGATCGAGGTCCAGCCGGAATGATACAGGTCGTCGATTCGCAGCTTGAGGTCCTCGGCATCGGTCGACCAGGGCGCGATCTCGCGATTGCCCGTCGTGTCGCAGATGCCGGAATCATAGGCCGTCCAGCCAGTGTTGTAGGGATCGAAATAGGCCATCCGGTTGAGTTCCTGCGTCTGTGTCAGGGTCGTCGTGCGGAAATCGGCATCCTCGAAGGTCACGCAATGGGCTTTGTCATGTTCGTCTGTCGCATTGTAGTGCTGCAGCAGCGTCTCGCCCACCGTCACCTGCTCGGCGAAGGGGATGATGGAGATGGAGGTGGTGCCCTCATCGCCACTGTTGCTGCTGTCACGGGCGACGGAATCGACGAACTCCTTGGCGGCTTCCTTGAGCAGGCCCAGCCGGGTCGAGCCATTGGTCGCGGTTCGCATCGAGCCCGAATTGTCCAGAACAAGGGCCACTTCGATATCGGCCAGAGTCTCGTTGGCCTCGCCCAGGGCGGGCACGCTCAGGGTCTCGATGCCGACCATGTCCATGAACATGGTGTCGATCTGCGCTTCGGAGACTGCGGAAACGGTCCGGTAATTGACGCCTTGCTCAACCGTGACCGAGACGAGCTGGTCGCTCAGCCCGGCCTTGGAGAAGTAATCTTCGACCACGTCCTGCGGGTCGAGCACCTGTTCGAGGTTGGCTGCGGCCAGCACCGCCCGGTCGAGCGTGTGCTGCAGCTTGGACCGGGTATATTCGAACCGGGCCGTGTCCAGCGATGCCCCGACGGCCAGCAACATGCAGACCACGATGAAAAGCGAAAACACGATAAGGCCACCGTCTTCGTTACGAGCGAAGGCGCGGGGCTGTCTCAGTAGCTTGGTCCCCGAACGGGGGGAAATCTTTATCGACATCGTCGTCATCTCGCGGCTTGCTTAACGTGCGAAGGGCGGAACAGCCCGATCCCGCCAGTGGACCTTGCGATGGAGACGATAGTTGGACTGGGAAGCGGCGTATTTGCGTGTGAAATTGGGCGCAGATGTGGCGCTTGCCCTCAAACCGCATCAATTGAGTGTCGATTTCGGTGATTCTGGCGGAATCCGCCCCGGATCGGTCCGCCTTTCCTACTGCGTGAGGCGCAACTGGTTGATCTGCAGCGCGATGGACTGGAAGGCGTTGGAGATATCGACGCTTTCCACATCATAGAAATAGGTCGATTCGGTGGCGCAATCTTCCAATGTGTCGTCGCCGTCGCCATAGGTATCCATGCCGATGGTGAAGACCAGGATACCGGCATCCTTCGCGGCCTGGCAGACCGTGGAGGTGCGGGATTTCTTGGTGTTGGACCCGGTCACGTCGACGATGTCGTAATAGTAGTCCATGTAGCTGCCGCCATACATCTTCTGCAGGAAGTTGTAGGTGTAGTAGGTCACGCTCATGTCTTCCCAGAGTTCCGGCCAGGTCATCTGCTTCGCATCGCCGCCGCCATAGGGCGTGTAGCTCCAGTAGCTGTCGCGGGATTTCTTGACATAGTAATAGGTGTTCGAGCCGCTCGTGTATTCATGCGAATAGGTGCCGTCATAGACGAAGAGCGGCGAGTCTCCCGACCGGTAATCGTCATTCACGTCGTAGCTCGTCGTGTTCTCGCCATCCGACATCACCACCAGCACCTTGCGGGTGTTGTCGCGGTCGTAATCGAAGGGCTGGCCGATCAGGTCGGTATCGACGAGCCCACCCTCGGCGAGGGCTTCCAGCACGTCCTGCGTGCCCGGGTCGAGCATGGTCAGGCCCCATTTCGTGCCGATCTCGATCGAGGTCGAGCCCTCGGCGCTCATATCTCCGATCTTGCCCTTGAGATAGTCGGCATCGCTGGACCACAGAGTGATCTCGCGGTTCTCGTCGGACGGGCAGACCGGCAGCTTGACATAGCTGTTGTAGTAATAGGGATCGAAATGCGCGACCTGGCGAAGCTCGCTCCTGGTGTCTAGCGCGGCTTCGCCATACTGGCTGGCATCGAAGGTCACGCAATGGGACGAGTTGTGGTCTTCGGTCGTGGTGTATTGCTCGAACAACTCCTCGCCCACATTGACCTGCGTGGCGAAGGGTACAATGGCCACCATGGTCGAGCCGACGGTGTCGTCATCGTCACTATCGTCATCCTCGACGATGATCGTGTCGATGAACTCCTGCGCCGCCGGTATCAGCAGATTCATGCGCTCGTCGTTATTCTCGCCCATGGAGCCGGAATTATCGAGCACGAGCGCGATCTCCATATCGCCCAGCGTCTCGTTGGCCTCGCCCGTTGCCGGCACCGACATCGTGTCCATCCCGAGCATGTCGATCATCATCGTGTCGACAACCGCCTCGGCTTCGGCGGAGACGGTCCGGTAATTCACCCCCTGGCTGACGGTGACGGAGACCAACTGCTGGCTCAGCCCGGCCTTTTCGAAATAGTCGGTGACCACGTCCTCGGGATCGAGGACCTGGTCGAGGTCGGCCGCCGCGAGCACAGCCCGGTCGAGCGTGGCCTGGAGCTTGGCGCGGGTATATTCGAAGCGCACGGTGTCCAGCGAGATCCCGATCGCAAGCATCATGCAGATAAGGACGTAGAGGGAGAAGATGATCAGACTGCCGTCTTCGGAATCCCGAAAGCCGATGCGCCGCATTGGACGCACGCGCTGGTGCCCCTTGGTGTCTGGGTTCCGGAATTCCATCTTCGTGACCTTGTATGTGCAGATTGGGCGGTGGTCCCAGCGGGCGACCGTGGCTTTAACCTAACAGAAAGAAATTGGTTAATTTTCGACGCCGGCCTCAAGAAAAGGGGCAATGTGGAGGCAAGTTCGGGGAAGTTTCGCGTCCCCTGCGCGAGACGGCAGGGAGCGGCGGCGGGCGAAAGCGGTGCGGTGCCTCGGCGCATCGGCCTTTCGCGCTTGGGGATCAGAGGTTTGCGCGATCCGGAGCGGTTTCGTCTCCAGACCTCGTTACCTTTGGATGTCAGGTGGTTTCCCGCTCACGGGCGCGCGATCTGGCCGGGGGGCGAGTCGATCTCGTCGCAATCCGGTGCCAGGGGACGGGCAGGGCGCCTGCCACTTGTCTGGATTTTCGCGGCGCCGGTCCTGTCAGCGGGCCGCTTCATGCACCGCTGTACCGGAACAAAAAAAAGCGGCGACACCGGGAGGAGGGGTGTCGCCGCCTGTTGACTGCTGGCCCTGTGAGGGAGGAGAGGGGCCGCAGTATCCTGTCAGATCAGGCCTTGCTGGCGGCCTCGCGGGCCAGTTCACGGAACATCGCGCGGCTCAGGCCGAGGTCGCGGAGGTCGCGGTCTTGAAGCGACTTCAGTTCGTTCAAGGTCTGATGGTAGGCCACAAACTGGCGCAGCTTGGTCCGCAGGCCCTCGACCATGCCGAAGATCCCGGAAGCCTCGAGGCCGGTTTCAACGCGGTTGGTGGTGGCAGCGATTTCCATTTTCATCTTCCTTCGGATTGCCCGGGACCATCCCGAGCCGGGTTTCAAAGCGCTTCGATGTGAACTGTTAGCGCTCTCGTTGGGCTATAACCTAAGGTTTTTCGGGCCGGCGACAATTCCGAGAATGGTCAAACCGGCTATGCATTTTTGCCGTGAGCCATGCTGTTAGCGTTAATAGGATGGTGATCCCTGCGCCGCCCTTCCGGGCCACGGGCCTATCTTTGCGGCGCCTTGCAGATAAGGGCGTGTGGCCGCCAACCGTGTTGGTCGGCTGTTCGGCCAGTCCGGTCGTGCAATCCCGCGCGGTCAATTGGCGTTTGCTGCGCGATGCCACCATTCACTGGCGACAAGTCACTGCTTCCCATGTGCAGCATCACGTCCGTAACCGGACGCGGCCATCCGGAACCCAAGGTGCGGAGGGCTGAAAAGAGCCCTTGAGGTCGTTTGAGAGAAACCGTCGGAAACCTGGCTCGGGTATCGACGTTTTTTGGCGTCCGCCAGGCGTCGAGCCTGACAGGCGGCGGGAACTCCAGCGGGACTCACGTTTCCATCTTTATGTCGGACATCGACGCGAGCCGCACCGGCGCAGCGAGTCGAGATTTCGCGGCAGCCCTAACCGCGGACGTAATGCACCAATTGCTCGATGTTGAACTGATGCTCGTCAATGATGCTCTTCATCAGGTCACCGATGGATACCAGACCAACCAGGCGTCCGTCATCGATGACGGGCAAATGGCGGATGCGTTTCTCTGTCATGAGCGCCATGCATGCTTCCACGGTCTGATCCGAAGTCACATAGATGACATCCGGCTCCATCACATCCCTGACAGGAGTGGACGGTGACGTCCTTCCGGCCAAAAACACATTCCTGGCATATTGGCGCTCGGTAAAGATGCCCTCGACGGTTTCGCCGGTCACTACCATCACCGAGCCAATGTCCGCGTCAGCCATCAGACGCAATGCGTCCAGCACCATCTGATCGGGGCCTACGGTTGCCACCTCATGCCCCTTCTGTTCGAGAATCTGGTTGATTTTTGTCATCTTGCACCCCCTTTCGGATTACACGGATGCCCCGTCCCTCCCTCGAATTACTTCGCTCACTGGGAAAGACAGTGGACGATGAAATCGGCATTCGGTCAATGACATGCATCAACACTTCGAGCAGCCTTTCCGGGCGGCGGCATTGGCTCATGCGCTCCAGGGGGGGCGAAACTGGCCCCGGTCATCAAGGCAGACGCTCGTCCGGATGTTCCCAATGACCGCCCAACGCCGGCTGTGGCCACCGTCGACGGATCCGCAAATGGCCGGACTATCCGCAGATCTGACCATGACGGCGTTCAAGATGAATGTCCGGTTTTTTCCGCGCGATCGGATTCCGGACGAGATCGGCAAAGGACTCTGCGACGGCAGATAATGGCCGCAAGGTTGGCGAACTCCCGGACCTGCTGACCACCGGATCCCGCCAGGATCCCTGATCCTGGTTTGGGCCTTCTCGATCCAAGCCCGGCTCAGACTGTCGATGCATCGGGAAAACGGCGAAATTCGCAGAGTTGCATGGGCATCTTCCGCAGACCTCACGCAAGAAGCCTGGCTCTTTTTCCGGAAGTTGGAACGCGCCAACGCGGTTTGCGGACACACCCTAAAAAAATGGCGGCGACACCAGGGAGGAGGAGGGTGTCGCCGCCGATATGACAGAAAACCCAGGGAGGAGGAGAGGTTCTCTGATCTGGAACCGCGCCTTTCGGCACGGGCCGGGGAAACCCGGCGAATAAGGTGCGGCGACATCAGGGAGGAGGAAGATGTCGCCGCGTAACCGAGAGATCCAGGGAGGAGGACGGATCTTCGGAACTCTATGGTCGCTGCGCCGTCGGGGCGCGTGCCGGACAGTCCGGCGGAATTTGGGTGCGGCGACACCAGGGAGGAGGAAGGTGTCGCCGCGTAACCGAAAGACCCAGGGAGGAGGACGGATCTTCGGAACTTTATGTCGCTGCGCCGCTCAGGCGCGCCGGAGGCCCGGCCGTGTAAGTTGCGGTGACACCAGGGAGGAGGTGGGTGCCGCCGCCGAAACCGTGACCCAGGGAGGAGGTGGGGCCGTCTGGCTTCGTATGTCTGCCCATTCGGGCGGTGTCTTGTGGCGGCAACCCCAGGGAGGAGGAGGGGGCTGCCGCCGTATCAGAAAACCCAGGGAGGAGGACGGGTTTCTGAAACTCTATCTCTTAAGCCGTTTGCGCGGCCTGCTGGGCCACCGACCGGATCATCTTCCGGCTGAGCCCCATATCGCGAAGCTCGCCATCGGTCAGGGCCGACAACTCGCTCAGCGCCTGGCGATAGGCCCGGCTGCGGTCGAGGCGCACGCGGGCGCCGCGAAAGGCGGCAGTCATCCAGCGTGTGGAGCGGCTGTCTTCTGCTGTCTGCTTCATGGCCGTCTCCTTTCTCTTCCGGCCCGGATCATTCCGGCTTGTTAACCAACCTGCATCGGGCAGGTTTAAATTCCGTTAGCGCCTGACTTGGTTTCTGTTAGCGCCCTCGTTGATACTCAAGATAGGGATAAGGCCGGTTTTCACAATCGCCCCCGGCTTCAATGCCGCTATGCAGCATTTGCATACGTTGTGCTGACCTTTTGCAGGGCGGGCTGCTGCTTTTTTATGCGGCGCCGGAACGCCACTTGCGCTCGGGGCGCTGCGCGATAGGTGTGAAGCACGGAATTCCGGAAGAGTAGGTAGGAAAATGGCGGTGACGCGGGAAGAAGTTGTCAAGGCGCTCGGGGCGGTGAATTTGCCGGATGGTGGCGATCTTGTCTCACGCGACCTTGTGCGTGCGGTGAATGTCGATTCGTCCGGGAAGGTCAGCTTCGTGATCGAGGCCGAGTCAGCCGAGGCTGCGCGGTCCCTGGAGGCGGTTCGACAGGCCGCCGAGGAGGCCGTCTCGCGCCTTGCGGATGTATCCGGCGTCTCGGCCGTGCTTACGGCGCATGCGGCCGCACCGGCAGGAAACGCAGCGCCAAAGGGCGCGCCGCCAAATCTCAAGGTGGGCCGTCATCCCACCGCGCAGCCCGCCGGGCCGCAGACCGTTGCCGGGATCGGCCGGATCCTGCTCGTGGGCTCTGGCAAGGGTGGCGTCGGCAAATCGACCGTCTCCGCCAATCTTGCCGTGGCGTTGGCCCGGCAGGGGCGGCGGGTCGGTTTGCTCGATGCCGATATCTACGGACCGTCCCAGCCGCGCATGATGGGGACCACCAAGCGCCCCGCCTCGCCCGATGGCAAGGTGATCGAGCCGTTGCATGCGCATGGGGTGACGCTGATGTCGATGGGGTCGCTGCTCAAGGAGGCCGAGGCGGTGATCTGGCGCGGTCCGATGCTGATGGGCGCGCTGCAGCAGATGCTGGGCGATGTCGCCTGGGGCGAGCTGGACGTGCTGATTATCGACCTGCCCCCAGGGACGGGCGATGTGCAGCTCACGCTCGGCCAGAAATACCGGACCACAGGTGCGATAGTTGTTTCCACCCCGCAGGATGTTGCGCTTCTGGATGCGCGCCGGGCGATCGACATGTTCTCCAAGCTGAACGTGCCGCTGCTCGGACTGATCGAGAACATGTCTACTTATATATGTCCCAATTGCGGGTATGAGGCGCATCTCTTTGGCCATGGCGGTGTGGCGGAGGAAGCGCGCAAGCTGGACGTGCCCTTCCTCGGGGCGCTGCCGCTGGAGATCGAAACCCGGCTTGCCGGGGATTCCGGGCGGCCGGTTGCGCTCGAGGATGGGGCGGCGGCCGAGGCCTACGCGGCGCTGGCGGCACGGCTCGTCGGCGGCGGCATGGCCTGACGGGTTTTACGACAACAGCGCCGGGGGCCATGGGTCCCCGGCATGTGCTCCGGGCGGGACCGGCCTGTCGAGCCTGGCGGCGAACGCCGCGATACCACCTCAATGGGAAATCGTGACACCGGCCCGTCCCCGGGCTGCGGCAAGACGAATCGGATTCGCTTGCTGGCCTTGATTCGTATGGGAAATCATGGTCCATCCGGCCCCGGAAGGCTGATTTTGGCCCGTTCGTAGGCGGAAGAGCCCATTTGGAGCATTTTTTTTCGTTAACACGATGCTTCCACATATGGTGTCGATTTTTGAGTGGCCCCCAATCTGTTGCGGTGGATGGCCTTGGCGTCTTTCCATTTGGAGGCAGTTTGAAGCCAGTGTGGGGCCTAGTGGGAGAAAGTGTTGTTGATTTCCATGATGTGTCGGGGCATAAAGATCCTACACGATGAGGGCGGGCAAATAAGGGGCGCAACAAAGACCCCGGAACTTCCCAAAGTCAGGTTTCATACAGGCACCCGCATTCATCGAAACGACAAGAGATCCGACGCGTGAGCGAGCAGACATCCCCCCAGGTGGCACGCGCGATCGGACATACCCAGCGATGGGACGAGGGCGGCGGATCAGACAGTGGCAGCAGTCTGATCCGCCGTTTTCATTCCAGGGGACGAAAAACGGACGAGGCAGCAAGGAGCGCTCACAGTGGCGCGAGTGTTCAGAGGTCAGGGCCGCCACAAGGTGGATGCGAAGGGCAGGGTCTCGGTCCCGGCCACCTTCCGCCGTGTGCTTGAGGCCGCCGACCCGGACTGGACCGACGGCCTGCCGCCCAACCTGGTGATCCATTACGGCACCGCAAAACGCTTCAAATATCTTGAATGCTACACGATGGAGGCGATCGCAGAGGTCGACGCCAAGATCGGCAAGCTTCAGCGCGGATCCAAGCCGCGCCGCACGATGGAAGCCTATTTCAGCGCCCAGACCCATCCCGTCGTGGTGGATGACAATGGCCGCATGCTGATCCCGAGCTGGATTCGCGAGATGATCGGGCTGGACGGCGACGCGCTTTTCGTTGCCGCGCATGACACCTTCCATATCTGGAACCCCGACACCTATGAGGGCGAAGTCGCACCGCAGGCCGAAGCGCTGCTCGACGAGCTGCCCGATGACGTGGACCCGCTGGTCCTTCTGGAGGAGGGAGGCTTCTAGGCCATGGCTGCAGCGTCCCGTCCCCCCGAAAACGATGCCCCGCATGTTTCCGTTCTGATCGACCCGCTGATCGAGGCGGTTTCTCCGGTGTCCGGCCTCTGGCTGGACGGCACCTTCGGTGCTGGCGGATATGCGCGCCGCCTGCTGGAGGCGGGGGCCGAGACCGTGATCGGTGTTGACCGCGATCCCTCGGCCTTCACCCTCGCGGCGCCTCTCACGGAGGCCTATGGCGACCGGCTACGTCTCGTGGAGGGCCGTTTTTCCGAGCTGGATCAACATGCTGGCGAACCGCTCGATGGCGTGGTGCTCGATCTCGGCGTGTCCTCGATGCAGCTCGACCAGGCCGAGCGCGGCTTCTCTTTCCTGCGCGACGGGCCGCTGGACATGCGCATGGGCGGCGACGGACCCTCCGCCGCCGATCTCGTCAACAGCGCGACCGAGGCCGAGCTGGCCGACATTCTCTATCACTACGGCGAGGAGCGCGCCTCGCGCCGCATTGCCCGCGCGATCATCGCCGTGCGCCCCTTCCACAACACCCTGCCGCTGGCCGAGGCCGTCGCCTCCTGCCTGCCGCGCCCGCGCCCGGGCCAGATCCACCCCGCAACCCGCGCCTTCCAGGCCATCCGCATCGCCGTCAATGACGAGTTCGGTGAGCTGATCTCTGGGCTGGAAGCGGCCGAGCGGGCGCTGAAGCCGGGCGGCAAGCTCGCCGTGGTCACTTTCCACTCGCTCGAGGACCGCGTCGTCAAGCGCTTCCTGCAGGCCCGGTCCGGCAGCAATGCCCGGGCCAACCGTTACGCGCCCGAGATAGAGGAGCAGACCGCACAGTTCAGGCTGCTCTCCCGCAAGCCCATCGGCCCCTCGGATGAGGAAATCGCCGCAAATCCACGCGCCCGCTCGGCCAAGCTGCGCCTCGCGGAGCGGACGGATGCCCCAATTACCCCGCTCGACCGAACTTCCATGGGCCTTCCGGGCCCGAAAGACTGGTGGAAGGAAACGCCGTGAAGACCTTTTTCTATCTCTGTGCCGCGCTTGCGGTGATGGGCCTCGCCTTCTGGGCCTACCAGGAAAATTACCAGACCCAGGCCGCGCTGAAGCAATCCGCCAAGACCAAGCGCGAGATTGGCGACCTGCGCCAGAGCCTTGCCGTTCTCAACGCCGAATGGGCCTATCTCAACCGGCCCGAGCGGCTTGCCGAGCTTGCGGAGATCAATTTCGACCGTCTCGGCCTGCTGCCGCTGGAGCCCGAGCAGTTCGGCGCGGTCGAGCAGGTGGCCTTCCCGCCGCCGCCGGTGCTCCCGATCAGTGATCCCATCGAAGTGCGTGGCCAGCTTGAAGGGGAGGCACAATTCCCATGATCGAGGAGAAAGAAACGCTCCGGACGCCCCTGCGGCCCATCGCCAGTGTCCTCTCGGCACGGGAAAAAGGCGAAAACCCGGACGTGATTGCCCGCGAGAACCTGCGCAAGCGCCACGAGACCGACAGGGACAGCGCCCGCCGCTGCGCCGAAGGACGCCTGCTGGTGCTCGCGCTCTTCTTCTTCTGCGCCTTCGCCACGATCGGCACCCGCATGGGAATGCTCGCCGCCTCCGAGGCGACCGAACCCCGCGCCGCCGCGACCGGGACCGATATCGTCGCCTCCCGCGCCAATATCGTGGACCGCAATGGCCGCATCCTCGCCACCAACCTGTCCACCCATTCGCTCTATGCCCAGACCCGCGACATGGTCGAGCCGCATCGCGCGGCGCAGGAGCTGGCCGTGATATTCCCCGATCTCGATCCCGAGACGCTCGCAAGGGATTTCACCGGCGATCGCAAGTTCCTCTGGATCAAGAAGAAACTCAGCCCCGAGCAGATGCAGGCCGTGCATGATATCGGCGAGCCGGGGCTACTTTTCGGCCCGCGCGAGATGCGCCTCTACCCGAATGGAAAGCTTGCCGCGCATGTGCTTGGCGGCGCCAGCTTCGGCCGCGAGGGCGTGCATTCGGCCGAGGTGGTCGGGGTTGCGGGGGTCGAGAAGGCCTTCGATGCCTGGCTGCGCGATCCGGCCAATAACGGCGCGCCACTTCAGCTGTCGCTCGACCTGACCGTGCAGGCCGCCGCCCGCGAGGTGCTCCAGGGCGGCATGCACCTGCTCAACGCCAAGGGCGCCAGCTCCGTGCTGATGGATGTCAAGACCGGCGAGATCGTGTCGCTCGTCTCGCTGCCCGATTTCGACCCCAATGACCGTCCGCGCCCGCTGACCACCGGCGATGCCGGCGACAGCCCGCTCTTCAACCGCGCGCTGCAGGGCGTCTACGAGCTTGGCTCCGTGTTCAAGATCTTCACCGCCGCGCAGGCCATCGATCTCGGGCTGGTCAATGCCCATACGATGATCGAGGCCCATGCGCCGATGAAATGGGGCAAGTTCAAGATCAAGGAATTCAAGAACAAATCCTACGGCAAGATCACGGTCGAGGATGTCATCGTCAAAAGCTCCAATGTCGGCACCGCCAAGATGGCGCTGGCGATCGGCGCCGAGCGGCAGAGGGATTTCCTCGGCTCGCTGGGCTTTCTCGAACCGACCGAGCTGGAAATGGTCGAAGCGCCGACCGGCAAGCCGCTGCTGCCGCCGCGCTGGACCGAAATCTCCACGATCACGATCTCCTATGGTCACGGGCTGAGTTCTTCGCCGGTCCATCTCGCGGCCGGCTACGCGTCGCTTCTCAATGGCGGGACGCGCGTCCGTCCGACCTTGCTGCGCCGGGACCTGCCGCAGCATGGCGAGCGCGTGGTCTCCGAGCAAGCCTCCAAGGCGGCCCGCTCCATGCTGCGCCAGGTTGTCCAGCGCGGCACGGCGAGCTTCGGCGAGGTGCCGGGCTACGCGGTCGGCGGCAAGACCGGGACGGCCGACAAGCCCAAGCCCAAGGGCGGCTATTACAAGGACAAGGTCATCGCCACCTTCGCCTCCGTCTTCCCGGCGCATGATCCCAAATACGTGCTGATCGTGACCTTCGACGAACCGGTCGAAACTTCCGGCACCCAGCCGCGCCGCACCGCCGGCTGGACAGCCGTGCCGGTCGCGGCCGAAATGATCCGCCGCGCCGCGCCGCTGCTCGGACTGCGACCGGAGCCGGAGCCGGGCGTCGAGCCGCAGGTGGTAAAGGCCGCACATCAGCAATAGTACCGGTAGACCCCGTGGCGAAAAGCGACCAAAAGGGGCGGCATAATTCGCGCGTCCCGTGGGCGCGTCAGACCGAAGGGGGCAGGCATGAGCGAAATCGCCACGAAATCGCTGGCCGAGCTTGGGCTGACCGCCCAGGGCGGGGCCGAGGCGCGGATCACCGGGCTTGCGGTGGACAGTCGCCAGGTCGAGCCGGGCTTCCTCTTCGCCGCGCTGCCGGGAACCAAGGTCCATGGCGGCGAGTTCATCCAATATGCCTTGCGGATGCAGGCCGGCGCCATCCTGACCGATGCTGAAGGCGCCCGGATCGCCGAGGCCGAGCTGGCCGCGAGCCCGACCACCCTGATCGTCGTCGAGGATCCCCGTGCCGCCCTTTCGGGCGCCGCGGCGCTCTGGTTCGCCGCGCAACCGGGGGTGATGGTCGCGGTCACCGGCACCAATGGCAAGACATCCGTGGCGAGCTTCACCCGCCAGATCTGGGAGGCGCTTGGCTTCGCGGCGATCAATCTCGGCACAACCGGGGTTGAGGGCGCCTGGGAAGCCCCGCTCGCGCATACGACCCCCGAGCCGATCACGCTGCACCGGACCCTCGCGGCGGCCGTGGCCGAGGGCGTTACCCATGCGGCGATGGAGGCCTCCTCGCATGGGCTGGCGCAGAAGCGGCTCGACGGTGTCCGTCTTGCCGCTGCCGGTTTTACCAACCTGACCCAGGATCATCTCGACTACCACGCTGATTTCGAAGAGTACTTCGCGGCAAAGTCTGGCCTCTTCTCCCGTGTTCTCGACGATGACGGTGTCGCGGTGATCCAGACGGATGGCCCTTATGGCGCCCGCATGGCCGAGATCGCCAGCGCCGCCGGGCAGGAAGTCATCCGCACCGGGCGCGGCGAGAACAGCCATCTGCGCCTGCTCGGGCTGCGCTTCGACAACACCGGCCAGGACCTCCGGTTCTCCTGGAATGGGCTGCCGCACCAGGCCCGCCTGAAGCTCATTGGCGGCTTTCAGTCCGAAAATGTCCTCGTCGCCGCCGGGCTGGCCATCGCCTCCGGCTGCGATCCGATCGAGGTGTTCGACTCGCTGCCGCAGCTCACCGGCGTGCGCGGCCGGATGCAGCTCGCCGCCACGCGCGACAATGGCGCCCCCGTCTTCGTCGATTACGCCCACACGCCCGACGCGCTGGCCACGGCCCTCAAGGCGCTGCGCCCGCATGTCATGGGCCGGCTGGTCTGCGTCTTCGGCGCCGGCGGGGACCGGGACACCGGCAAGCGTATCCTGATGGGCGAGGCGGTGGCCGAGAATGCCGATCTGGGCATTGTCACCGATGACAACCCGCGCTCCGAGGACCCCGCCCTCATCCGTGCCATGGTCAAGGCCGGCTGTCCCGAGGCGACCGAGGTCGGCGACCGCGCCGAGGCGATCCTGCGCGGCGTGGATGCGCTTGGCCCCGGCGACGCGCTGCTGATTGCCGGCAAGGGGCACGAGACCGGGCAGTCCGTGGGGGACGTGGTCTATCCCTTTGACGATGTAGAACAGGCCTCGGTTGCCGTGGCCGCGCTGGACGGACATCTGACATGAGCGACATCCTCTGGACCTCCGAAGCCGCTGCCGCCGCCACCGGGGGCCGCGTGCCCACGCCCTGGCAGGCGACATCCGTTTCCATCGATACCCGCACGCTGGAGCCCGGCGCGCTCTTCGTGGCGCTGAAGGATGTGCGCGACGGGCATGATTTCGTCGCCCAGGCGCTGGAGAAGGGCGCCGCCGCCGCGCTTGTGAGCCGCATCCCCGAAAGCGTGCCGGAAGATGCGCCGCTGCTGATCGTCGAGGATGTGCTCAAGGGGCTGGAGGCGCTCGGCGCGGCGGCCCGGGCGCGAACGAAGGCGAAGGTGGTCGGCATCACGGGCTCCGTCGGCAAGACCTCGACCAAGGAGATGCTGCGCGCGATCCTGTCGCCGCAGGGCAAGACCCATGCCGCCGAGAAGAGCTATAACAACCATTGGGGCGTGCCGCTGACGCTCGCGCGCATGCCGGCGGATGCCGTGTATGCCGTGATCGAGATCGGCATGAACCATCCCGGCGAGATCGCCCCGCTGGCGAAACTCGCGGATCTCGACGCAGCGATGATCACCATCGTCGCCCCGGCGCATCTCGAAGCTTTCGAGAGCGTCGAGGGGATTGCCCGCGAGAAGGCCTCGATCCTCGACGGCCTGCGCCCCGGCGGCCCCGCGATCCTGAATGCCGATATCGAGACCGCGCCGATCCTCTTCGAAGCTGCCCGAGCAGCGGGGGCCGATGTCATCGGTTTTGGCGAGAAGGGTATCGATGCTGAACTTCTTGGCGTGGTGCAGCAGGGTGGCCAGACCATGGTCAAGGCCCGCATCACCAGCCCGAACGGCGCGTCGCACCCGGTGATGTTCAAGCTGCAATCGCTGGGGCGGCATTTCGCGATGAACGGGCTGGGCGCGCTGGCGGTTGCGTCCGCCATTGGTGCCGATCTCGCTATCGCCGCCCATGATCTCGGGCTCTGGCTGCCGTTCGAGGGCCGGGGCGCGCGTGAGACCATCACTCTCGACCCGGTCGAGGAGGCGGCTTTCGACCTCATCGATGACAGCTACAATGCCAACCCGGCCTCTGTCGGCGCCGCGCTGGACATGCTTGCGCTGACCGAACCCAAGGGCCGCCGCATCGCCATTCTTGGCGACATGCTGGAGCTTGGGGCCGGCGAGGCGGCGCTGCATGCAGCACTGGCCGATCATCCTGGCATGGCGGGGGTCGCGCAGGTCCATTGCGTCGGGCCGCGGTCTCGCGCGCTCTGGGAGGCGCTGCCCGCCGACCGGCAGGGCAAGTGGTGCGAAGACAGCTCCGAGATGGCCGCGAAGATCCATGAATGCGTCGCCCCCGGCGATATCGTGCTCGTCAAGGGCTCGCTGGGCATCCGCCTGGCGCGGGTCGTTGACGCCATCCGAAAACTGGGCCAATCGGAGCCCGGCAAATAAAAAGAGGCAGAGCATATGCTCTATTGGCTGACGAATTTCTCTGATGGCGGCGACGTCTTCAACCTGTTCCGCTACATCACCTTCCGCACCGGCGCGGCCTTTTTCACGGCGCTGATCTTCGGTTTCCTCTTCGGACGACCGCTGATCGACCTGTTGCGCCGCAAGCAGGGCAAGGGCCAGCCGATCCGGGAGGACGGTCCGGAAGGTCATTTCGTCAAGGCCGGCACCCCGACCATGGGCGGTGTTCTGATCCTCGGCGCGGTCGTCTTCTCGACGCTGCTCTGGGCGCGGCTGGACAACCCCTATGTCTGGATCGTGCTGCTGGTGACGATGGGTTTCGGCGCCATCGGCTTCGCCGATGACTATGCCAAGGTCTCCAAGAACAACACTGCCGGTGTTTCCGGCCGGGTTCGGCTTGGCCTAGGCTTTGTGATCGCCGCGATTGCCAGCGGCATCGCCGCCTGGTTCCACCCGGCGGATCTGACCAACCAGCTCGCCTTGCCGGTCTTCAAGGATGTGCTGATCAATCTCGGCTTCCTCTTTATCCCCTTCGCCATGATCGTCATCGTGGGAGCTGCCAATGCGGTGAACCTAACGGACGGGCTCGACGGGCTTGCGATCATGCCGGTGATGATTGCCGCGGGCACGCTGGGCATCATCGCCTATTTCGTCGGCCGCTCGGATTTCACCGAATATCTCGGCCTGCACTATGTCCCCGGCACTGGCGAGTTGATCGTCTTCGTGGCTGGTCTGATCGGTGGTGGGCTGGGTTTCCTGTGGTACAACGCGCCGCCCGCGGCCGTGTTCATGGGCGATACCGGCAGCCTCGCGCTTGGCGGCGCGCTCGGCGCCATCGCGGTGTCCACCAAGCACGAGATCGTGCTGGCCATCGTCGGCGGGCTCTTCGTGGCCGAGGCGTTGTCGGTGATCATCCAGGTGGCCTATTTCAAGCGCACGGGGAAGAGGGTTTTCCTGATGGCGCCGATCCATCATCATTTCGAGAAGCGTGGCTGGGCGGAGCCGCAGATCGTCATACGCTTCTGGATCATCTCGCTGATCCTGGGCCTGATTGGCCTGGCGACGCTGAAGATCCGCTGAGGCGCAAGGCTCGGAAGGACAAGGACATGGCCAAGGCCGCTCTGATAACCGGTGGAAATCGTGGCATCGGGCGCGCTATCGCGGCGGGTCTGGTTGCGCAGGGTTGCGAGGTCACCATAACTGCGCGGGATCGGGCAGAGGGCGCCGAGGCCGCCGCTGCGCTTGGCTGTGACTGGGCGATGGCGGACCTGCAACGCCCGGACACGCTGCGCCAGTTTGACGGCGCAGGTTTCGACATCCTTGTGAACAATGCCGGAATATTGCCCGAGGGGTCGTTGCTGGAGAATCCGCAGGGCTATTTCGATGCGATGGCGGTGATGGTCGATGGCCCGTTTCGCCTCACCCTCGCGATCGCTCCCGGCATGATCGCGCGCGGCTATGGGCGCATTGTGAACCTCTCCTCTGGCTGGGGCGCCTTTGCCGAAGGGCTTGGCGGGCCGAACGCCTACGGCATTGCCAAGGCAGCGCTCAATGCGCAGACCAAGGCTCTTGCCCGCGACCTGCCGGAAAGTGTCAAGATCAACGCCATGTGCCCCGGCTGGGTGCGCACGCGCATGGGTGGTGAGGCCGCCAACCTCAGCGCCGAAGAGGGCGCGGACACGGCTGTCTGGCTTGCCACCCTGCCTGAAGCCGGCCCCAGTGGCGGCTTCTTTCGCCGCCGCAAGGAGATCCCGTGGTAGCGGGCACTGGCCTTTCCAACCGACTGCGCGCGCTTGCGCGCGCCACCGCCCGTCGAGCTCTGCTCGCGGGCAAGCCCCCCTCAACGACAGGAGATACGCCATGATCCCGGTTCGCGGCGTCGAAGGACAGACAATCGCCGTGCTCGGCCTCGGCCGCTCCGGCCTTTCTGCCGCGCGCGCCATTGCCGCCGGTGGCGGCATCCCGCTATGTTGGGATGACGGTGCCACCGGGCGAAGCCGTGCAGAGGAGGAAGGCTACGCGCTGCGCGATTTCAGCCGCCAGGGCGGGCTCGACGGGGTCAGCCTGCTGGTCACCTCGCCTGGCATCCCGCATCTCTACCCGGCTCCTCACAAGGCGATTGCCGCGGCGCTTGAGGGCGGCGTGCCGGTCGACAACGATATCGGCCTCTTCTTTCGCTCGTTGGCAATCGGAGATTGGGACCAGTTCGATGTCATCCCAAAAGTCGTCGCTGTCACCGGCTCGAACGGGAAATCCACCACCTCGGCGCTCATCGCCCATTTGCTGGAAAGCGCAGGCCGGTCGGTCCAGCTTGCCGGCAATATCGGCCGCGGCGTGCTCGATATCGACCCGCCCGAGGATGGCGGTGTCGTGGTGCTGGAACTCAGCTCCTACCAGACCGAACTTGCCCGCTCCCTGACGCCGGACGTGGCCGTCTTCACCAACCTTTCCCCGGACCACCTCGACCGCCATGGCGGCTATGGCGGGTATTTTGCCGCCAAGCGTCGGCTCTTTGCCGAAGGCGGGCCGGATCGGGCGGTGATTGGCGTGGACGAGCCCGAAGGCCGTTTCCTCGCCGGACAGCTCTCCGAGGGGCCCGGTGATGATCGGGTGATCCGCGTCTCGTCAGGGGGCAAGCTCGCCGGCCCCGGCTGGAACGTCTTTGCCCGCAAGGGCTTCCTCGCGGAGACCCGCAAGGGACGGCAGGCGGCCTCGATCGACCTGCGTGAGATGCTTGGCCTGCCGGGGGCGCATAACCATCAGAATGCCTGCGCGGCCTACGCGGTGCTGCGCAGCTTCGGCGTCGCGCCGCGGGTGATCGAGGCAGGGTTGGCCAGCTATCCGGGCCTGCCGCATCGCAGCCAGCTTGTGGGCGAGAAGGATGGCGTGTCCTTCGTCAATGATTCCAAGGCGACCAATGTCGACAGTGCTGTCCAGGCGCTTCAGGCTTTCAAGGCGATCCGCTGGATTTGTGGCGGGCTGGAGAAGGAAGGCGGGCTGGCGGCGCTGCATCCGCATCTCGGCAATGTTGCCAAGGCCTATGTGATCGGCCGCGAGGCGGAGAATTTCGCGATCGGGCTGGGCGAAGGGGTCGAGAGCGAAATCTGCGGGACGATGGAGGTTGCAGTTGCGCGGGCTGTGGCCGAGGCGCAGCCGGGCGAGACGGTGCTGCTGGCGCCGGCGGCGGCGAGCTTCGACCAGTATAACAGCTTCGAGACCCGGGGAGAGGATTTCATGGCACGGGTCAGGGCGGTTCTGGACCGGTAGGGCCGCCAACCAGGCTGCGCGCCTGCGGCGCACTCCTCTTGCGCCCTTCGGGCTGTTCTGGGGTCTGGGCGGTGCCGGGCCGGTCAGTGCCCGGCGATGGCAGTGCCGGCGGCCCATCCGCTCGACCAGGCCCATTGGAAATTGTAGCCGCCAAGCCAGCCGGTCACGTCGACGCATTCTCCGATGAAGTAGAGGCCGGGCAGGGACCTGGCTTCCATCGTCCGGGAGGAAAGCTGCGACGTGTCGATGCCGCCGAGCGTGACCTCGGCGGTGCGGTAGCCTTCGCTGCCCGTTGGCGCCAGGCGCCAGTCGGTCAGGAAGCCGACGAGATGCTGGAGCGCCTTGTCGGATTGATCGGCGAGGTTGCCGGCCAGGCCGCTCTGCTCGACGACCAGGGTAGCGAGGCGGCCTGGAAGCGCCTCCGAGAGCAGGCGCGGCAGGGATTTGCGGCCATCGGTCTGGCGCCGCGCCCGCAAGCTGTCGAAGAAGTCGATATCGGGGCGCAGGCGGATGGAGATCGTGTCGCCTTCGCGCCAATAGGACGAGATCTGCAGAATGGCGGGGCCGGAGAGGCCGCGATGGGTGAACAGCAGCGCCTCGCGGAAGCGCGCGCCGTTGCAGGTGATCTCGGCCTCGCAGGACAGGCCGGCCAGCGGTTTCAGCATCTCGAGGGTCGGGCCGCCAAAGGTCAGCGGGACAAGTCCGGGGCGGGTTTCCACATGGGTGACGCCAAAGCGGTCCGCGATGCGATAGGCGAGCCCTGTGGCCCCCATTTTCGGGATCGACCTGCCGCCCGTGGCCACGACAAGCGCGCGGCTTTCGACCTCGACCGTCTTGCCGTTCCGGGTGAGTTGGCTGCGGAAGCGGCCATCGGCATGGGAAATCTCGCCGATCTCGGTCTGCAGCCAGACCTCGGCACCGGCGGCGCGGCATTCCGCCAGCAGCATCTCGATGATCTGTTTCGCGCTGTCGTCGCAGAAGAGCTGTCCGAGGGTCTTTTCATGCCAGCTTATGCCGTGGCGCTGGACAAGGTCGAGAAAGTCCCATTGCGTGAACCGGCTCAGGGCCGATTTGCAGAAATGGGGGTTGGCGGAGAGGAAATTCTCCGGCCCGGTCTCGAGATTGGTGAAATTGCAGCGCCCGCCGCCGGAAATACGGATCTTCTCGCCCGGCGCCCGGGCGTGATCCACAACGAGGCAGCGGCCGGGGCCTTGCGCGGCGCAGAAGAGGCCGGCGGCGCCGGCGCCGAGGATCAGCGTGTCGATTTTCATGCCGCTCTCTGTACATGGGCCGCGCCTGCCTGCAAGTCCCGGTCGGGAAATCCCGCGTCAAACGTCATTTGGCTGGAAAAATCCGCCGCATCCGCGTAGACTCCGGATCGAGACCCGGAAAACCGGGCAGATGAGGCAGTGTGGCGGATACTCCATGACAGAAATGGTCTATGGCACCGCGCCCATGCGCGCGGGGGAGCCTGTGCTCCCGCGGTGGTGGCGTACGGTTGACAAGTGGACGATGTCAGCAATCCTGATGCTCTTTGGCGTCGGGCTGTTGCTGGGACTGGCGGCTTCGCCGCCGCTCGCGGCGCGCAACGGGCTGGGATCTTTCCATTATGTCGAACGACAGCTCTTCTTCGGCGGGCTGGCAATCGTCACCATGTTGCTGACATCGATGATGTCGCCTGCACTGGTTCGCCGGCTTGCGGTGCTGGGTTTCATCGCCGCCTTCATTTCGCTGGCCTGCCTGCCGTTTCTCGGGACCGATTTCGGCAAGGGCGCGGTGCGCTGGTATTCGCTGGGTTTCGCCTCGGTCCAGCCCTCGGAATTCCTCAAGCCGGTCTTTGTCGTGCTGGCGGCGTGGCTGATGGCGGCGAGCCAGGAGCTGGGCGGCCCGCCGGGCAAGACCTTCTCCTTCCTGCTCGTCTGTACCATTGTCGGCCTGCTCGCCATGCAGCCCGATTTCGGCCAGGCCGCACTCACCATGTTTGCCTGGGGCGTGATGTATTTCGTCGCCGGCGCGCCGATCGTGCTGCTGCTGTGCATTGCCGGCGGCGTGGTCGGGTTTGGCGTCGTCGCCTATAATTCCTCTCAGCATTTCGCGCGTCGCATCGACGGCTTCCTCAACCCCGAGATCGATCCGCGCACCCAGCTTGGCTATGCCACCAACGCGATCCAGGAAGGCGGCTTCTTCGGGGTCGGTGTTGGCGAAGGCCAGGTGAAATGGTCGCTGCCGGATGCGCATACCGATTTCATCATCGCCGTGGCGGCCGAGGAATACGGGTTGGTGCTCGTCCTGCTGATCATCCTGCTCTACGCCGTCGTCGTCGTCCGTTCGCTCTTCCGCCTGATGCGGGAGCGCGACCCTTTCATCCGGCTGGCCGGGACTGGGCTGGTCTGCATGTTCGGCGTGCAGGCGATGATCAATATGGGCGTTGCGGTGCGGCTCCTGCCCGCGAAAGGCATGACGCTGCCCTTCGTTTCCTATGGCGGCTCCTCGCTGATCGCGGGGGGGATTGCAGTCGGCATGCTTCTGGCGTTTACCCGGACCCGCCCGCAGGGCGAAATTGCGGATGTCTTCCAACGCAGGGGGCACTGATGGCCCAACCTCTGATCATTATCGCGGCCGGCGGCACGGGCGGACATATGTTCCCGGCCCAGGCGCTGGCCGAAACGCTTCTTGAGCGGGGCTGGCGGGTGCGGCTCTCCACCGACGCGCGCGGTGCGCGCTATGCTGGCGGTTTTCCGGAGGCGGTCGAGATCGCTCAGGTCGGCTCGGCGACCTTCGCGCGAGGGGGGCTTCTGGCCAAGGCGCTGGTGCCGTTTCGCATCTTCGGCGGCGTGGTCGCCGCGACCTTCCGGATGCTGCGCGAGAGACCGGCCATCGTCGTCGGTTTCGGCGGCTACCCTACAATCCCCGCCATGTCGGCCGCCTGGATCCTGCGCCTGCCGCGCATGATCCATGAGCAGAATGGCGTGCTGGGACGGGTAAACGAGGTTTTCGCCAAGCGTGTGAATGCGGTCGCCTGCGGGACATGGCCGACCGATCTGCCTGAGGGCGTCGAGGGCGTGCATACCGGCAACCCGGTGCGGGGCGCCGTCATGGAGCGCGCCGGCGCCGGCTATATCGCGCCAGGAGACTACCCGATGGAGTTGCTGGTCATTGGCGGCAGCCAGGGGGCGCGGATCCTGTCCGATGTCGTTCCGCCGGCGATCGCGGCATTGCCGATGGAACTTCTGCAACATCTGCGCGTGTCTCACCAGGCGCGCGGCGAGGATGAAGAGCGGGTCTCGACCTATTACGCAGACCACGCAATTTCGGCCGATGTGCAGCCGTTCTTCACCGATGTGCCGCGCCGCATGTCGGAGGCGCAGCTTGTCATTTCCCGATCCGGGGCCTCCTCCGTTGCCGATATCTCGGTCATCGGGCGCCCCTCGATCCTGGTGCCCTATGCGGTGGCCGCAGGAGACCACCAGACGGCCAATGCGCGCGGTCTCGCTGAGGCGGACGCGGCGGTGGTGATCCCAGAATCGCGGCTTGAAGTCGATACGCTTTCCGAGCAGATACGCGTGATCCTCGAAACGCCCGAAGGCGCCTTGCGCATGGCCAGGAACGCGCTGTCCCAGGGGCGTTCGGATGCCACGGAGCGCCTTGTCGAGATGGTCGAAACCCTCTCCGGCCTGCGCGGCGACGAAGAACAAGTTTGACGGACGGAACCAGGTCATGAACGCAGCAGTTACCAAACTTCCCACCGATGTGGGCCCGATCCATTTTGTCGGCATTGGCGGCATCGGCATGTCCGGCATTGCCGAGGTCCTGCTGACCCATGGCTACACGGTCCAGGGTTCGGACCTGAAGACCTCGAAGATCACCGAGCGCCTGGAACGTCTCGGCGCGAAGATCTTCATCGGACAGGTCGACGAAAATCTCGAAGGTGCGGAAGTCGTCGTGATTTCTTCCGCGATCAAGCCGGGCAATCCCGAGCTTGACGGCGCGCGCCTGCGTGGGCTGCCAGTCGTGCGCCGCGCCGAGATGCTGGCCGAGCTGATGCGCCTGAAGTCGAACATCGCCATCGCCGGCACCCATGGCAAGACCACGACCACGACCATGGTCGCCACCCTGCTGGACGCTGGCGGCATCGACCCCACAGTCATCAATGGCGGCATCATCCACGCCTATGGCTCCAATGCCCGGGCCGGGCAGGGCGAGTGGATGGTGGTCGAGGCTGACGAAAGCGACGGCACCTTCAACCGCCTGCCGGCCACCGTCGCCATCATCACCAATATCGACCCCGAGCATATGGAGCATTGGGGCACGATCGAGAACCTGCGCGTCGGCTTCAAGACCTTCGTCGAGAACATCCCCTTCTATGGCGTTGCCATCTGCTGCACGGACCATCCCGAAGTGCAGGCCCTGGTCGGCAAGATCTCGGACCGCCGTATCGTCACTTACGGGTTCAACGCCCAGGCCGATGTCCGCGCCGTGAACCTGCACTACAAGGCGGGCATCGCCCATTTCGATGTCGAGCTGAAGGCCGACGACATGGTCATCGAGGGCTGCACCCTGCCGATGCCGGGCGACCATAACGTCTCCAATGCGCTCTCCGCGATCGCGGTGGCCCGACATCTCGGCATGAAGGCCGACGAGATCCGCGAGGCGCTTGCCAAATTCGGTGGCGTTAACCGACGGTTTACCAAGGTGGGCGAAGTGAACGGGGTGACCATCATCGACGATTACGGCCATCACCCGGTCGAGATCGCGGCGGTGCTCAAGGCGGCGCGGCAGGCCTGCGAGGGCCGCGTGATCGCGGTGCACCAGCCGCATCGCTATTCGCGTCTCGCGAGCCTTTTCGATGATTTCTGCGCCTGCTTCAACGAAGCGGATGTGGTCGGCATTGCCGAGGTCTTTGCCGCGGGGGAAGCGCCCATCGAGGGCGCGGATCGGGACGCGCTGGTCGCCGGGCTGATCCGCCACGGGCATCGCCACGCGCGGGCGCTCCTGAGCGAAGATGACCTCGTGCGGCTTGTGCGCGAACAGACCCAGCCGGGCGACATGGTGGTCTGTCTCGGCGCAGGTACGATCAGCGCCTGGGCAAATGCCCTGCCGGAACGGCTGCAGGGATGATCGCAACACCCAGCCTTTCGGGGTCGGATCGGGAAGGACGCAGATGAACATCCTGCTCCTTGCATGTCTCTGGGTGCTGGCGGCCGCGGCGGTCGCCATGTTGCCGCTGAAGTACCAGTACCTGCCGGGGATCGCGCTGCTGGTCGGCGCGCTCGTGCTGATCTGGCAGATCGGAGCGAGCTACGGCTTGTTGCCACTTTCCCTCGCGGCGGCGGCAGTGGCGTCGATGTTCCGAAAGCCGCTGCGCTACCTTGTCTTTCGCCTGATCGGGCGCACGCGGGAAGAGGCGATGGCGCGTGTTCGCGGAGCGTCGTCGTGAGTCTCTCGCTCATCCTTGCCTGTCTCTGGGTCGTTGCGGCGACGCTGATCGGCATGCTGCCCTCGCGGCGCAACCATTGGCCACAAGCCTATGTGCTGATTGCCATCGGCATACCGCTGCTGGGATATGTGACCTGGCAAAACGGTCCGCTGGTCGGGCTTTTCGTCATGCTGGCCGGTGCCTCGATCCTGCGCTGGCCGTTGATTTATCTCTGGCGATGGGCGAAAGGGCTTTTCGGAGAGAAACCCACCTGACATGCCGTGGAGCGCGAGATGCCCCAGCCCGACGACGTTGAAATCCGTGGAACGCTGACGCGCAACCGCCCGCTGGACAGCCTGACCTGGCTGCGGGTCGGCGGGCCGGCGGAGTGGCTCTTCCAGCCGGCGGACCGGGAGGATCTCTGCGATTTCCTGGCGGCGCTGGACGCAGATGTGCCGGTTTTCCCGATGGGTGTCGGCTCCAACCTGATCGTGCGCGATGGCGGTATTCGCGGCGTCGTGATTCGGCTTGGGCGTGGGTTCAACCAGATCTCCTGCGATGATGGAATCGTGACAGCCGGCGCTGCTGCGCTCGACGCGCATGTGGCCCGGAAGGCGGCCGAAGCCGGGCTGGACCTGACCTTTCTGCGGACGATCCCGGGCGCGGTCGGCGGCGCCGTGCGGATGAATGCGGGCTGTTACGGCGCATATGTCGCAGATCACCTGATCGAGGCGGAAGCCGTCACCCGCGAAGGAAACCTCGTCCGGCTCACGCCCGAAATGTTGGAATTTGAATACCGCTCGACGCAACTTCCAAGCGGCTGGGTGATCGTTTCGGCCCGGTTCAGGGCCGCACCCGACGATCCGGATGCGCTTGCAGTTCGGATGACGGAGCAGGTCGCGCGCCGGGATGCGACGCAGCCCACAAAGGATCGCTCCGCTGGCTCGACCTTCCGCAACCCGGCCGGCTTCAGCTCGACCGGAAAGGCGGATGACAGCCAGGATCTGAAGGCCTGGAAGGTGATCGATGATGCCGGTATGCGCGGCGCCTGGCTCGGCGGCGCGCAGATGTCCGAGAAACACTCGAATTTCCTGCTGAACGCCGAGAACGCGACCGCCGCTGACCTTGAGGGACTTGGCGAAAAGGTCAGGAAAAAGGTTTACCAAAACAGCGGAATAGAGCTAGAATGGGAAATCATGAGGGTCGGTGAACCGGCCCCGGAATGACGCCGACGTCAACAAGTCGGGATAATGGGCAGTGAAACCGTGAAAATCGCGGAATTCACATGAAAAAATCGGGCCAAAGGCCCGGAAAGAGGCGGGAATGTCGAGCAGGGCATCCCCTAGGGTAGCGGTCCTTCTCGGAGGGCCTTCGGCGGAGCGTGAGGTTTCGCTCTCCACCGGGCGTGAATGCGCGGCTGCGCTGCGGGGCGAAGGATTTGATGTTGTCGAGCTGGACGCGGGGCCGGACCTCGCGGCACGCCTTTTCGAGGTTGCGCCCGATGTCGTCTTCAACGCGCTGCATGGGCGGTGGGGCGAGGATGGCTGCGTGCAGGGTATGCTCGAATGGCTGCGCCTCCCCTATACCCATTCCGGCGTGCTCGCCTCGGCGCTGGCGCTGGACAAGCAGCGCTCCAAGGAAGCCTTCAAGGCGGCCGGTCTGCCGGTGGTCGAGAGCCTGCTGGCAAGCTCGGCAGATGTGCGCGCGCGCCATGTGATGGAGCCGCCCTATGTCGTGAAGCCCAACAACGAGGGCTCTTCGGTCGGTGTCTATATCGTGCATGACGGGGCCAACGGGCCGCCCAAGCTGGACGAGGCGATGCCTGAGATCGTGATGGTCGAGAGTTTCGCACCCGGGCGCGAGATGACCACGACGGTGATGGGCGATCGCGCCCTGACGGTGACCGACATCATCACCGATGGCTGGTATGATTACGACGCGAAATACAAGCCGGGAGGCTCGCGCCACGAGGTTCCGGCCAACCTGCCCCCCGAGATTTTCGATGCCTGCATGGACTACGCCCTGCGCGCCCATGAGGCGCTTGGCTGTCGCGGCATCTCGCGGACCGATTTCCGCTGGGACGAGGCGCGCGGGCTGGACGGGCTGATCCTGCTGGAGACCAACACGCAACCGGGCATGACCCCGACCTCGCTTTCGCCGGAACAGGCGGCCGCGGTCGGGATTTCCTTCGGCGCGCTCTGCCGCTGGCTGGTGGAGGATGCCACGTGCAACCGGTGACGCCGCCACAGCCCCAGCACGACCCGGCGCCGTCGCGCTTTTCCTACCGGTTGAACCGCTGGATGCTGACGCCGTTCTATCGGCGCGCGCTGCGGACCGGTGTGCCGGCCCTGGTGATGCTGGGGACCGTCATCTGGTACGTGTCCGACGAAGCTCGGGTGAACCAGATCACCGACACCGCGCGCGAGGCGCGGCAGGCGATCGAGGAACGGCCAGAATTCATGGTCAAGGTGATGTCGGTCGAAGGGGCGTCCCCGGAGCTTGCAGAGGCGGTGCGGAGCGATCTGGCGCTGCGCTTGCCGATGTCGAGCTTCGAGATGGATCTCGACGCGATGCGGCTGAAGGTCGAGGCGTTCAACGCGGTGGCCAGCGCCAATCTGCGGATTCGCTCCGGCGGGGTGCTGGCGGTCGAGATCACGGAGCGCCAGCCGGCGGTGCTGTGGCGCTCAGCGGACGGGCTGAGCCTGCTCGATGCGGGCGGGCACATGGTCGCCGGGGCGTCGCTGCGGGCGGACTGGCCGGATCTCCCGGTGATCGCGGGACCCGGCGCCGAGATGGTCGTTCCGGAGGCGCTTGAATTGATCGCCGCCGCCGCGCCGCTGAAATCGCGCCTGCGCGGGCTGGTGCGGATGGGCGAGCGCCGCTGGGACGTGGTGCTGGATCGCGGCCAGCGCCTGCTGCTGCCCGAAGATCAGCCGGTGGGGGCCCTGGAGCGGCTCATCGCGCTCGATACCGGGCGGGACATGCTTCAGCGCGACATCACCGTGGTCGATTTCCGCAATCCCCGGCGCCCGACGGTGCGACTGAACAACAACGCCATCCATGAACTGCAAACGATAAGAGACATAGAGTCCGGAGACCTGGCAAGATGACCGAGCTGTACCAGACCCAACGCAGCATGCGCCGCATGCGGAAACAGGCGATGGATCGCGGGGTGATTGCGATCCTCGATGTCGGCACCTCGAAGATCGGGTGCCTCGTGCTTCGCTTCGACGGCTCGGAGAAATTCCTCGGCGCCGACGGGGTCGGTTCGCTGGCCGGGCAGTCGAGCTTCCGGGTGATCGGCGCGGCGACAACGCGCTCGCGCGGGGTCACCTTCGGCGAGATCGACGCAATGCAGGAAACCGAGCGCGCCATTCGCACTGCCGTGCAGGCGGCTCAGAAGATGGCCAATGTCCGGGTCGACCATGTCATCGCCTGTTTCGCCGGCGCGCGGCCGCGCAGCTACGGGCTCGACGGACAGACCGAGCTGGCTGAAAGCATCGTGACGGAGAATGACGTCGCCCGCGTGCTCGCCGCCTGTGATGTGCCCGATTACGGGCGCGAGCGGGAAGTGCTTCATGCGCAGCCGGTCAATTTCGCCATCGACCACCGCTCCGGCCTCAGCGACCCGCGCGGCCAGATGGGCAATTCGCTGGCCGTCGACATGCACCTGCTGACGGTCGACAGCTCGGCGGTCCAGAACCTGCTCTATTGCATCAAGCGCTGCGATCTCGAGCTGGCGGGGCTCGCCTCCTCCTCCTACGTGTCCGGCATCTCGGCGCTGGTCGAGGACGAGCAGGAGCTTGGTGCTGCCTGCATCGATCTTGGCGGCGGGGCGACCGGCGTGTCGATCTTCATCAAGAAGCACATGATCTTCTCCGATTCCGTGCGGATTGGCGGCGACCATATCACCCAGGATATTTCCAAGGGGTTGAAGGTGCCGCTGAACGTGGCCGAGCGGATCAAGACCTTCTATGGCGGGGTCATGGCCACCGGGATCGACGATCGCGAGATGATCGAGATCGGCGGCGACACCGGCGATTGGGAGCTGGATCGGCGCACGGTCAGCCGCGCCGAGCTGATCGGCATCATGCGGCCGCGTGTCGAGGAGATCCTGGAAGAAGTGCGTGTCCGGCTTGACGGTGCCGGCTTCGACCAACTGCCCGCACAGCAGATCGTGCTGACAGGCGGCGGCAGCCAGATCCCCGGTCTCGACGGGCTGGCCTCGCGCATCCTCGGCCAGCAGGTCCGGCTTGGCCGGCCGCTGCGGGTGCAGGGTCTGCCGCAGGCCGCGACCGGACCGGCCTTTTCCTCGGCTGTCGGCCTGTGCCTTTTCGCGGCGCATCCGCAAGACGAGTGGTGGGACTTCGACGTGCCGGCCGACCGGTACCCGGCCCGCTCGCTCAAGCGCGCGGTGAAATGGTTCCGCGACAATTGGTGAATTGGCAACAGTCAGGGCGGCGATGGAACGCCGCCCTGACCGATTGAGCTGGTCTCCCTTATCCTGTCCATGCCTCCGCCGACGAATCTGTCGCGGGCGAAACGCCACTCGCCAGCAAGGGTACAGAACGATGACTGCAAATCTCCGTCTCGCCGCACTGTTTTTCGGTGCTCTCGGTGTCGTCCCCCAGGCGACTGCAAATCCGCTCGCCTATGACAATGACACTGGCGGATCCGTTCTTGCCTATGGACAGTTCTCGCCGGCCTGGGTTGGTTTCGACGACGGGGAAAAAACCTATTCCAACCTGACTGACAACGCGCATTCCAATACCCGCGTCGGTATCTTCATCGACCAGGATTTCGACAGCGGCGCGTCGCTTCGATTCAATTTCGAGACCGCGCTCGGATTGCCGAGTTCGGCCGGCTTCAGCCAGACATTTGAACCGATCTGGGAGTGGGACAAGACAAAGCTTCGCAAGATCGAGCTGAAATACGCCGATAGCTGGGGAACGCTCTGGGTCGGCCAGGGCGAGATGGCCACGGATGGCGCCAGTTCGGCCAACCTCTCCGAGGTGACCATTGCCTCCAGCCGGGCGGTCGGGGACACCGCCGGCGGCTATTTCTTCCGCACCAAGGATGGCGAGTTGTCCGACGTCAAGATCTCGCAGAGCCACCGCAAATGGGATGGCGCGCGGCGGCTGCGCATCCGCTATGACACGCCGCGTTTTGGCGGCACGGGAAACGGCAAGGGCTTCTACCTGTCGACCTCCTATGGCGTGGAAGCGCTCGATGATGACAATGACAACACCTATTACGATGTCGCCGCCCGATTTGACGACAAGCTTGGCGATTGGCTGCTGAAGGCGAGTCTCGGCTATGGCTGGATCGAGGACGAGTCCGATACCTCCGAGTATTGGAGCGGCGCAGTGTCGACCCTGCACGTGCCCACCGGGCTGAACGGCACGATTGCTGGCGGCGGGGATCCCGATTCCGGCGGAAGTTTCTTCTACGCCAAGGCCGGTTGGCTGGCACGCGATCTCGTGGATGTCGGTAGAACCGGGTTCGGCGTCGACTACTACCAGGGCCAGGATACGGCCTATGAGGGTGTCGAGTCCGACAAGTGGGGCATCCATGCGGTCCAGTATTTCTCCGACCTGAATCTCGAGGCCTACCTGGCCTACGAGGTCTACACGCTCGAGGATGATACCGGCGCTTCCTACCAGGATGCATCCGCGACCATGGCCGGCATTCGCTGGAGTTTCTGATCATCGACCGGTCGTGAAACCGCGCCCGCCATCTCTTGGATGGCGGGCTTTCCTGTTGCGGGGCCCGGGCGGGAAAAAGATATCCACAGGGTGTGGAAAAGGCTGGAACTCTGTTCGGGCCTGTGCGAAATTCGCTTTCACCAAAAAGCCGGCACTGAACCGGCATGAGGCAGGCAGAGCAGCCGCCCCGACATGAGAGTAGTATTGCGCAATTGATGCGTGCGCCTTGCAGAATTCGAACATTCCGCGGGTGCTTTGTGGTGTTCCCCCGAAATTCCGCAATATATCGAAAAAACGAGCAGATATCCGCTTGAGAGGTTGAAGAACTCCCATATTTTGTGGGTTTTTTGCAGATTTCTGATGACGAGCCGATAGCCACCGCGTATGCTCGAATGTAACTAAACGAATATCGGGGTGAAATTGCCCCAATAGGGACAGACAGCAAGCTGCCCGGGGACGGGGTGGCGCAAATACAGGCGGAGAAGACATGGCTTTGAACCTCGGCATCCCCCAGGAGCAGGACGACCTCAAGCCCCGTATCACCGTGTTCGGTGTCGGTGGTGCTGGCGGCAACGCCGTCAACAACATGATCGAGAAGCAGCTCGAAGGTGTTGAATTCGTCACGGCAAATACCGACGCCCAGGCGCTTCAGCAGAGCAATGCCGAGAACCGCATCCAGATGGGTGTGAAAGTGACCGAAGGCCTCGGCGCTGGCGCGCGTCCGCCCGTCGGTGCTGCGGCCGCCGAAGAGACCATCGAAGAGATCGTCGATCACCTGGCCGGCGCCCACATGTGTTTCATCACAGCTGGCATGGGCGGCGGCACGGGCACGGGCGCAGCTCCGATCATCGCGCAGGCCGCGCGTGAGCTTGGCGTTCTGACCGTCGGTGTCGTGACCAAGCCTTTCCAGTTCGAAGGCGCCAAGCGGATGCGCCAGGCTGAGGACGGCGTCGAGTCGCTCCAGAAGGTTGTCGACACGCTGATCATCATCCCGAACCAGAACCTGTTCCGGCTCGCCAACGAGAAGACGACCTTCACCGAGGCCTTCTCCATGGCCGATGACGTGCTCTACCAAGGCGTCAAGGGCGTGACCGACCTGATGGTCCGTCCGGGCCTGATCAACCTCGACTTCGCCGACGTTCGCTCGGTGATGGACGAGATGGGCAAGGCGATGATGGGCACCGGCGAGGCCGAGGGCGAAGATCGCGCCATCCAGGCTGCCGAGAAGGCCATCGCCAACCCGCTGCTCGACGAGATCTCGCTGCGCGGTGCCAAGGGCGTGCTGATCAACATCACCGGCGCCGACGACCTGACCCTGTTCGAGCTGGACGAAGCCGCCAACCGCATCCGCGAGGAAGTGGATCCGGATGCCAATATCATCGTCGGCTCGACGCTGGATCCGGCGATGGAAGGCCGCATGCGCGTCTCCGTCGTGGCGACCGGTATCGATGCGTCTGAAGTTCAGCACGACATTCCGCGCCCGAGCCGCGCCGGTCTGCGCGCGGTTGCGGCCGCGACCCCGGCCGAGACGGTTGCGCCTTCCGTCGCGACCGCCCGTATCGAAAAGCCGGCCGCGACCGAAGTGGCCCAGGCCGCGGAAGAGCCCTCGCTCTTCACTGGCTTTGCCGCGAAGGCCGAGACCCGTGACGAGGTGATCGAGGACGCGGAAGGCGACCTGCCGCCGCCGGCCTACCAGCAACCCGCGGCCAGCGAACCGCTGCCGCTGGTCGATGCGATCGAGGAGTCGGCCGAAGAATATGTCGCGCCGCAACCGCGCCGACCCGGCACCCCGAGCCCGGAAGCGATCCAGCGCCTGCAGGCAGCGGTCAGCAAGGCCGCCCCGGCAGCGCCCATCGCGCCGCGCGTCGAGACCGTGACGCAAAGGTCTGCCGAACCGGCCGCCGAGAAGCGTGGTTTCGGTATCGGAAACCTGATCCACCGGATGTCCGGAAGCGAGACCCCGGAGCGCCCGGTTGCCGCGCCGCGCCAGCAGCCGCCGCAGCTTCGGCAGCAGACTGCGAGCCCGACACAGGCCTATGAGGACGAGCAGGACGTCGATCCCGAACAGGAACGGATCGAGATTCCCGCCTTCCTGCGTCGCCAGGCGAATTGACATTTTCGAACATGACTGTTTCGAAGAGGGCCGGTTTCACCGGCCCTTTTCTTTTTTCATTCAATGGCTTGGCGTGTCTGTGATCGCTATAGGCGAGGTTCTGCTCATCGGCGGCAGGGCGATGTTTCATACGGTTACAATCTTTGAATTGAGGAAAAACCCGGGTCTTCGTATGTGCAGAGTGCGGGGAGTCTGCCCCCGCCAATTCATAAGAAAGACCCCGACGTGCAAACCACGCTGAACACATCCATAACCCTGACCGGGGCCGGCCTGCATTCGGGCCGCCCGGCGCGCATCACGCTGCTGCCCGCTGCTGCCAACAGCGGAATCGTCTTCCGTCGTAGCGATATCTCGGAGGGCGACAACCTGCTGCCGGCGCGTTGGGATGCGACGGTTCACGTGCCGCTCTGCACGATGCTGGTGAATTCGGACGGTGTGACGGTTGCCACGATCGAGCATGTCATGGCGGCCCTGGCGGGGCTCGGCGTGCACAATGCGGTGATCGAAGTCAGCGGGCCGGAAGTTCCGATTCTCGACGGCAGCTCGGCGCCTTTCGTTTCGGCGATCCTGAAAGTCGGACTGCGGCGGCTCGACGCGCCGCTGACGGTGCTGCGGATCCGCGAGACGGTCGAGCTGGTTGACGGCGATGCGCGGGCGCGACTGGAGCCGGCAGAGGGGTTGGAGATCGATTTCGAGATCGACTTCACCGATGCGGTGATCGGTCATCAGCATCGCAGCCTGAACATGGCCAATGGCGCCTTTGTCCGCGAGCTTTGCGACAGCCGGACCTTCTGCAGGCTCGCCGATGTCGAAAAGATGCGGGCCAACGGGCTTGCGCTTGGCGGCACGATGGAAAACGCGGTCGTCGTCGACGGTACGCAGGTGCTGAGCCCCGGCGGGCTGCGGCATTCGGACGAGCCGGTGCGGCATAAGATGTTGGATGCGCTTGGGGACCTCGCGCTGGCCGGGGCGCCGATTCTCGGCCGCTATGTCGCCAACCGCGCCGGCCATACGGTGACAAACAAGCTTCTGCGCAAGCTTTTTGCAACGCCGGCTGCGTTGGAAAGAGTCGCCTGTTCGCCCGAAACAGCCCGGAAATTGCCGGGTGTCGGCGTGAGCCTGGCAGATCTTGGCGCTGTGGCCTGACAACATCCCGCGATTGCGTGACGGAAATCCGGTGCAGGGCGTTTTGCACCGGATTTTTCTGTGCTAGAGGGTGACAACTGCCGGTCGTCAGGCCGGCTCTGGGCAAGAGAGAGCAAGGGTATCAAGGCATGGCGGTGCGTGATATGGCAATCCGGCTGGTCGGTGCTCTGGCCGTCGTGGCGATGTTGAGCGCCTGCGGCGACAAGAAGGGCGTATCTGCAAGCCGCGGGGTCCCGCTGGAGACCTTCACGGCCGAGGAGATCTTCAAGCGGGCCGAGTACGATCTCGAGAATGGCGATCCGGACGATGCAGCGGAGCTCTTCGGCGAGATCGAACGGCTCTATCCCTATTCGGAATGGGCAAAGCGTGCGCTGATCATGCAGGCTTTCTCCTATCATACCGATCGCGACTACGAGAACAGCCGCGCCTCCGCGCAGCGCTATATCGATTTCTACCCTGCCGACGAGGATGCCGCCTACGCGCAATATCTCCTGGCTCTGAGCTATTACGACCAGATTGACGAGGTCGGGCGCGACCAGGGCCTGACCTACCAGGCGCTTCAGTCGCTGCGCGAGGTGATCGAGATCTATCCCGACAGCGAATATGCGCAGTCGGCGATTCTGAAATTCGACCTCGCCTTCGACCATCTCGCGGCAAAGGAGATGGAGATCGGGCGCTATTACCTGCGTCGCGAGCATCACACGGCAGCGATCAACCGCTTCCGCGTCGTGGTCGAGGAGTTCCAGACCACGTCGCACACGGCCGAAGCGCTGCACCGCCTGGTCGAGGCCTATCTTTCGCTCGGGATCGAGGACGAAGCGCAGACCGCCGGCGCCATCCTCGCCTATAACTACCAATCGACGATCTGGTACAAGGACACATACCAGTTGCTGGTCGAACGTGGGCTGACGGCCCAGGCGAAGGGCGACAACTGGTTGCGGCAGGTGCATCGCCAGATGGTCAAGGGACAGTGGCTCTAGGCTGAACGGGCGGCGCTCAACAGGAAAAACTCGCCCCTATGGCGCTTTGGGCTTCTGGTCATTGGAATGCCCGGCGCGCTAGAAGGGGACCGGCGGCGCGGGGTGCGCCCGGAGACAGGGGTGCGGGATGCTGCGCGGGCTTGATATCCGTGACATTCTGATAATTGATCGGCTGGAGCTGGAATTTCAGCCCGGCCTGAACGTGCTGACCGGGGAAACCGGCGCGGGCAAGTCGATCCTTCTGGATTCGCTTGGATTCGTGCTTGGCTGGCGCGGGCGGGCGGAACTGGTGCGCGCGGGCGCGGGGCAGGGCGAGGTGGTCGCCTGGTTCGACCTGCCGGAGGGGCATCCAGCGCGCGAGGTCCTGCAGGAAGCCGGCATTCCCGATAATGACGAATTGATCCTGCGACGGGTGAACACGGCAGAGGGGCGCAAGACTGCCTGGATCAATGACCGGCGCTGTTCCGGCGAGGTCCTGCGGCAGGTTTCCGCGAGCCTGGTGGAGCTGCACGGGCAGCATGACGATCGTGGCTTGCTCAACCCGCGGGGACACCGGTCCCTTCTGGACGAATATGCTGGGGGGGCGGAGCTGCTGCGCAAGGTGCGGACCGGCTGGCGCGACCGGCAGGCCGCGCGGGCGGCGGTTGACGCGGCGCGCGAGCGCCTCGAGGCGCTGCGGGCGGAGGAGGAGTTCCTGCGCCACGCAGTCTCCGAGCTCGGGGTGCTGGCACCGGAGCCGGGCGAGGAGGCGGAGCTCGATGCCCGCCGACGGCTGATGCAGAATGCCGAGCGCGTGCGGGAGGATATCTCGCGGGCGCATGGGGCGGTCACGGGCGACGGCGCCGAAGGGCTGGTCTCGGACGCGATGCGCTGGCTCGACGGGGCGGCGGAGCATATCGAGGGACGTCTCGATGCCGGCGCCGAGGCGCTGGCGCGCGCGCTGGAAGCGCTTGGCGAGGCGGAGCAGGAGATCGCGGACTGCCTCGAAAGCCTGGCCTTCGATCCGCATGAGCTGGAACGTGTCGCCGAGCGGCTCTTCGCCCTGCGGGACATGGCGCGCAAGCACAAGGTGATGCCGGACGAGCTGCCGGCAAAGGCGGCGGAACTGGCCGGGGCGCTGGAGGCGCTGGAGGCCGGTGTCGAGGGAATCGCCGTACTCGAGAAAGTCGCGGCGGATACCGATGCGGCCTATCTTGCCAGCTGCGAGGCGCTGAGCGCGGCGCGGCGCGGCGCGGCGCGGCGGCTGGATGCGGCGATGGCGGTGGAGCTTGCTCCGCTGAAGATGGAGCGGGCGGTCTTCACGACGCAGATTGCGCCCGGGCAACCGGGGCCGGAGGGGCGTGACGAGGTCAGCTTCACGGTGGCCACCAATCCGGGCGCGCCGGCGGGGCCGCTGGCGAAGATCGCGTCTGGCGGCGAGCTGTCGCGGTTCCTGCTGGCGCTGAAGGTCTGCCTGATGGGCGAGTCGGACGGTGTGACGATGATTTTCGACGAGATCGACCGGGGGGTCGGTGGCGCGACGGCGGATGCGGTCGGGCGGCGTCTCAAGGCGCTGGCCGAGGGCGCACAGGTCCTGGTCGTGACCCATTCGCCGCAGGTGGCCGCACTTGGCGGGCATCACTGGCGGGTCGAGAAGCAGGTCACCGGCGATGTCACACTGTCCCGGGTAACGGCGCTGAACCCGGCGGCGCGGGTCGACGAGCTGGCCCGTATGCTGGCTGGCGATGTCGTGACCGAGCAGGCGCGTGCGGCGGCGCGGGCCTTGCTGCAAGTATGATATCCGGCGCGCGGTTCGGCGCGGCGGGAGACGGATGAAGTGCGCGGAGCGCGGTCGCTGGACGTGACGCGCGCTCCGGGCGCAATGCAAGTTAGCCATGAGGGAAAGATGAAACGGGTATTTTCGACAATCGCTGTCTGTGCGATCGCCTTCGGTCTGCAATCGGCCCAGGCGGCCGATCTTCCGGCGTCGAAACAGACGAAGCTCGGGCTCTACCTTTCTGCGCAGGAGGCCGCGCAATATCTCGCCGAGACGCCCGACGCGATCATGATCGACGTCCGGACCCCGGAAGAGATCGCGGAGACGGGCCTGGCCGAGGAGGTCGATGCGCTGATCCCGCTGGCCATTGTCGATCGCAAGAAGGGGTTGGTGGTCAATCCGGATTTCTATCCCGGCATCGTCAAGCTGGCGAAGGACCGGAACCTCTCGGCGGATCAGCCGATCGTCGTGATCTGCCGCTCCGGCAATCGCAGCGCCCAGGCCGCCAATGCCATTGCTCAGCTCGGTTTCCGAGAGGTCTATTCCGTGACCGATGGATATGAAGGCGACCGTGCCACCAGTGGGCCGAATGCGGGGCAACGCACCGTCAATGGCTGGAAGAATGCCGGCCTTCCGTGGCGCGCCGAGGATCCGGGCAATTGCGACCCGGCCCGCGAAGGCGGGGCCTGCTAGGCGTTAGAGCGCCGCAATCTGGCGGCAGCTTTGCCTTCCTGTTTTCGCGCGGCAAGCGTGACTGGACCGTGCGCATCCGCCCCGTGGCAAGGATGGATGAGCGGTCCGCTGGGCGGCGGCTGAACCGGCGCTGGACCAATGGGCGTTTCAGTTGGATCTGGCGAAGAATTCTTTCATTTTTCGGTTGACCCCGGATTGTGGCTTGGCTATCCCCGGCCGGCGTCGGGCGACGTGCTGCAAGGTGCGGCAGCGGACTGTAACTCCGCCGGGGAGACCCATGCCTGGTTCGATTCCAGGGTCGCCCACCATTTCCACAGGTGTCTAGAGAGCCTTTTGGAATGGTGATTCTCCATTCGAGAAAACATTAGTATTTCAATGGCATGGAGCTTTTCGTCTCGGAATGGACCGAACGTGGCCCGTCTCTGGAAATCGAAGCAAAACCTTGCGTATCCGCGCCGAGGCTTGAACGCTGCGGACAGTAATGCGTAAGCCCTGTCGCGAAACGGGATTGACGGGGCGGTCTTTTCCAAGGGCTCCGGCGAACAAGAGAAATGCAGGTGGCGGTCGGACCGTCACCCGGAATCACGTCACTCCTTGAGGCGGGTGATCAGCGCTGCGCTGGATGTCCGAAACCTGCCTTTTTCAAGGATCCTGTGTGCCTTGACCAGGTTTTCGCGCTCGACTTTGCCGACGACATCGCCGGCTGCGCGATGGAAGTTCGCATCTGCGCGTTTGACCCGCTCGCAATTGCGCTGGTCCCGGCCAGTCGCTTCGAAACCGGCGAGCCAGTTGCCAAAGGCGCAGGCGGTGGCGTCATCGGCCACGGAGGCGGTCGCCTTGTTGGTGCGACCCAACGTGATCTCGTCTTGCAAGTGCCGCTTCCAGGACTCTTGTACTTCGATCGCGGCATCAAACTCCGTGCGTGCCGACTCGTCTGTCGCTGCTGCCATGCTCTTTTTGATGAGAAACCGGGTTTCGTCCTTGGCTTTGCACAGAAGTCTGAACGTGCGGATTGCATTCGATCCAGCCCGGCCAGCCGTTCAGGAATGTTCCTCGGCGGCGGTGTCGGCCAGGGCCCGGTTATAAGCTTTCAGCGCGTCGATCTGGAACAGGGCGCCCATCAGTTCCGGCTTTCCGCCATCGGCCGCGGCCGCCACGACCGGCAGGAAGGCCTGTCCGGTCTCGTCGAACATCGGCAAGGCGATTTCCAATGTCGTGTCCGGCGTGATCGAGAGGCCCTGTTCGATCAGCGTCTGGCACGCCTCTTCGGGCGCGGCGCGGGGCGAGTCCTTCGAGCGCATGATCACGGCGGCGGAGTAGATCGAGAGCAGGTAGGCCTGCGGGCCGGCCGAGAGGTGGATGCCGCGATGTTCGAGCTGGGTGAGGAAGAAGGAGCGGTCGACCAGCCGGCTGGCCAGTGCGGTGGAGAGCGAGACCGCGACCATGACAGCGAGGCCTGTCTGCCAGTCGCCGGTCAGTTCGAACACGATCAGCGTGGTCGAGATCGGCGCCCCGAGCACTGCGGCGGCGACCGCGCCCATGCCGGCCAGTGCGTAGAGCTCGCCAGTGCCGGAGTAATGCGGCACGATCTGGGTCGCGACATAGCCGAAGGCCAGCCCGGTCAGCGCGCCGACCATGAGCGAAGGCGAGAAGACGCCGCCGCCCATCCGGCCGGCCATGGTAATGGCAACGGCGACGACCTTGAGGATGGCGAAGACGAAAGCCTCGTGAAACAGGAGTTCGGCGCGCAAGGCAGCCGAGGTCGTCTCGTATCCGACGCCGATGATATGCGGAAAGCCGATGGCGAGCCCGCCGAGCAGTGCGCCCGCGGCGGCCGGGCGCAGGAAGAAGGGGATCTTCCATTTCTTCTGCAGGTGGGTGCCGAGATCGTCGGCAAAGAAGATTGCCCGCATCAGCAGCACCGCGACCAGCCCGCAGAGCAGCCCGAGCAAAAGGAAGGCCGGCAGCTCGACATAGAAGGAGAGCGAGCTTTTCGGGGTCAGGGTGAACTCGGTGACATTGCCGAATTCGAGCCGGCTGATCACGGTCCCGGCCACGGAGGCGATGACGATGGGCGCGAAGGCGTGGACGGCGAAGTGGCGCAGCACCACCTCCAGCGCGAAGATCGCGCCGGCGATGGGGGCGTTGAAACTGGCCGAGACGGCGGCGGCCACGGCACAGCCGAGCAGGTCGCGCCCGGTGATTCCGCTGGCGCCGATCCGGCGGCAGACCCAGGTCGAGATCACGCCGGCAAGGTGGACGACCGGCCCTTCCCGCCCCGAGGAGCCGCCCGAGGAGAGGGTGATCAGCGAGGCAGCGGCGGAAGCCAGGCCGGCCTTGATCTCCACCTGTCCACGGTTCAGCGCCGCGCCCTCGATCACGTCGGCCACCGAGCGGACCCGCCCGTCGGGCGTGAACCGGCCGAGGATCAGCCCGACCACAAGCCCGCCGCAGATCGGCAGGCAGAGCAGGAGCCACCAGGGCAGGGTGCGGGCGAAGCTGTGGATGTGATCGACATCTTCGGCTCCGTAGAGCGTCGCCTGCAGCCAGGTGATCCCGGAGCGGAAGCCGACCGCCGCCAGACCGGCCGCGATCCCGACCGCAAGGGCGATAAACCAGAACTGCACCTGGCTCGGCCCGCGCCGCAACAGCAGCTGCCAGCCGCGTTGCACGGCGCCACGCGTCTCGTCCAGCTGACGGCGGATGAGGTCTCTCGTGCGTTCGGCCACGCGCAGCCTTTCGCGGGCAGGGCAAGGCTTTCCCTTGGAGCCCGCCTGTCCTAGGGTGCCACTCGGTTCAGCGCAGGGGAGGTGCGGATGACCATCACCACGGCACTTGAAGCTCTTGAGGGTTTCCTAGGCGATCGGCTCTCGCGCTCCAAGTCGGATCTTGCCGCGCATGGCCAATCGGAGAGCTATTTCGCCCCGACACCGCCCGATGCGGTGGCATATCCCGAGAGCACCGAGGACGTTTCGCGCATTCTTGCAACCTGCGCCGAGCACGGCTGTCCGGTGATCGGCTGGGGGGCAGGGACCTCGCTGGAGGGCCATGCGCTGGCAATCCAAGGCGGGCTCTGTGTCGACTTTTCCCGGATGAACCGACTTCTGGAGGTCCATCCGGAGGATATGGACGCCGTGGTCCAGCCCGGGTTGACCCGCGAGGAGCTGAACCGGGACCTGCGGGCGACGGGGCTGTTCTTCCCGGTCGATCCGGGCGCCAACGCCTCGCTGGGCGGGATGGCGGCGACGCGGGCGAGCGGGACGACGACCGTGCGCTACGGCACGATGGCCGACAATGTGCTCGGCCTGCAGGTCGTGCTCGCCGATGGCCGTGTGATCCGCACCGGGACGCGGGCGCGCAAATCCGCCTCCGGCTATGACATGACCCGGCTCTTTGTCGGCTCCGAAGGCACGTTGGGGCTGATCACCGAGCTGACACTCCGTCTGCACGGCCAGCCCGAGGCGATCTCCGCCGCGATCTGCGCCTTCGGGGGGATCGGCGACGCGGTGGATTGCGTGATGGCGACGATCCAGTCCGGCATCAAGGTGGCGCGGATCGAGTTTGTCGATGCGGCGACGGCAGCGGCGGTCAACGCCTATTCGGCGGCGGATTTCGCCGAGAAGCCGCATCTGCTGGTCGAATTCCACGGCTCCGAGCAAGGCGTGGCCGAGGAGGCGCAGCGATTTGGCGAGCTGGTCGCGGAGATGGGTGGCGAGGGCTTCCGCTGGTCGACAAAGGCAGAGGACCGCTCCGCGCTCTGGGAGATGCGCCACACGGCCTATTGGGCGATCCTCGCCAGCCGCAAGGGCGCGCGCGCGGTGGTGACCGATCTCTGCGTGCCGATTTCACGGCTGGCCGAAGCGGTCGAGGAGACCCGCGCCGATATCGCCGCAAGCCCGATCCCCGGACCGATCCTCGGCCATATGGGGGACGGCAATTTCCACGCCATCCTGCTGATCCATGACGAGGCCCCCGAAGAGCTGGAGGCCGCCAAGGCGCTCTCGCATCGGATGGTCGAACGGGCGTTGCGGTTGGGCGGCACGGTCACGGGCGAACATGGCGTCGGCATGGGCAAGCTCGACTACATGACGGCCGAACATGGCGAGGCATGGCCGCTCATGGGCGATATCAAGCGTGCGCTCGACCCGGCCGGCATTCTCAACCCGGGCAAGGTCGTCCCGCAGCACTAGCGGTTCGGGACGACTAATCTCCCGCGTAGTGACGCGAGACCGAAGCGCAATGCGGGCCGGGTGAGACGCCGGCTCGCGCGGTTCCGTCAGGAAAACACCCAAGGATGTACAATCTAAGCGGGAATCAGGTGATTTTTCCCGCGAGAGGTCTAGTCTTTTTTTCCAAGAAACAAGAGTCGCGCTTGAAGCGGCCCGTTTTGAACCCAGGGAGTTACCGATGTCTCTTCGCGCCTCCGTTGCCGCCTGCTGCCTCCTGACAGCCCTGCCGGCCTCCGCTCAAATCCATCCCAGCCCGGAATCCCTCGAAGGGCTCTATCCCGGCAAGGCCTATTCGCCCTATGCCCAACGGGGCTTCCCGTCGAAGGTCTATTGGGGAGACACCCATCTGCACACGGGCTACTCGGTCGATGCCGGTCTCTTCGGCAACACCACAGGCCATGACACCGCCTATCGCTTCGCGCGGGGCGAGGAGGTCCAGGCGGCGTCCGGCCAGCCGGTCAAGCTTGCGCGCCCGCTCGACTGGATGGCGCTGACAGACCATTCCGACGGGATGGGTCTGATCTTCGACATGTTGGACCAGAAGTCGAACATCATGAGCTTCGAACAGTCCCGCGGCTGGGCCGAGGCGCTTGCGGAGGGGGGCGAGGCCAGTGCCGCCGCGGCGCTGGACCTGATCACCAATTTCAGCCAGGGCACCATCGATCCGAAACTGATGACGCAGTATTCGCCGGGCTCGCCGATCTATGCGTCGGTCTGGGAGACGGTTGTCGACAAGGCCGAGGAGTATAACGATCCCGGCGTCTTCACCGCTTTCATCGCCTATGAATGGACCTCGCTCGTCAAGGGCAACAACCTGCACCGCAATGTCATCCTGCGCGACAATGGCGACAGGGCGATGCAGGTCGAACCCATGGTGACCCAGGCCCCGATCGGCTCGACCGACCCGCTGGATCTTTACAAATGGCTGGAGGATTACGAGGCACGGACAGGCGGGCAGGCGCTCTCGCTGGCCCATAACGGCAACCTGTCCAACGGGATGATGTTCCCGACGGAGCAGCAATATACCGGCGCGCCGATCGACGAGACCTATGCCAGCCTGCGCGCCAAATGGGAGCCGCTCTACGAGTTTACCCAGATCAAGGGCGATGGCGAGGCGCATCCGGTCCTGTCGCCCGAGGACGAATTCGCCGATTACGAGACCTGGGATGCCGGCAATCTCGACCTGAGCGAGGCCAAGACAGAGGCGATGCTGGAAGGCGAATATGCCCGCGAGGCGCTCAAGCAGGGCCTGGCGCTGGAGCGCAAACTTGGCGTGAACCCCTACAAGTTTGGCGCCTCCGGGGCGACGGACAGCCATACCTCGCTGGCCACCGCCGATAGCGACAACTATTTCGGCAAGGCGACCAATGCCGAACCGTCTCCGACCCGTATGCAGCACCCCTTCACCAAGACTGACAAGGGCGCTTTCGAGGGCTACGAGCTGGTCGCCTCGGGCTATACCGGCATCTGGGCCGAGGAGAACACGCGCAAGGCACTCTGGGACGCGATGGCGCGCAAGGAGACCTATGCCACGACCGGTCCGCGCATGGTCGTGCGCTTCTTCGGCGGCTGGGATTACACCGAGGCCGACCTGCGCGGCCGCCAGCCCGCTTTCGCCGGATATGAGCGCGGTGTTCCCATGGGCAGCGACCTGCGCGCCGCCCCGGCGGGCGCCGAGGCGCCGGTCTTCATGACCTATGCCCTGCGCGACCCCATCGGGGCAAATCTCGACCGGATCCAGATCGTCAAAGGCTGGATCGACGCCGAAGGTGCGCTGCACGAGAAGGTCTTTGATGTTGCCTGGTCCGACGATCGCGAACCGGGGGCGGATGGCAAGCTGCCCGCGGTCGGCAACAGCGTCGACCTGGAGGCGGCGAGCTACACCAACACCATTGGCGCGCCGGAGCTGTTGGCCGTCTGGACCGATCCGGAGTTCGACCCCGCCGACTCCGCCTTCTACTATGCGCGCGTGATCGAGATCCCGACACCGCGATGGGTTGTCTATGACAAGGTCCGTCTGGGCGTCGAGATTCCAGAAGGCGCCACCACCGTCCACCAGGAGCGGGCCTATACGTCGGCGATCTGGTACAGCCCGCAAGAGTGACGGCATGCCGGGCCCGGGCGGCGCATCCCCCCGGGCTTGGTGACCGGCGCGGCCGGTGCAGGCCGCGACATCACGGCTGGCCGTTTGTTGCCAACCGGGAAGATTTGCGCGGCTTTGCGGATTCCCTCTCCTGCCGAAAAGGACTAGTCTGCCGGCAAGACTGCGCAGGAGCTCTTCATGACCGACCCCCGTCTCACCCCCGTCCTCGATCGCATCGACCGCGATCTGGACGCCTCCATCGACCGCCTGATGGAGCTGCTGCGCATCCAGTCGATCTCGACCGATCCGGCCTACAAGGCCGATTGCGATGCGGCCGCCCAGTGGCTTGTGGACGATCTCGCCTCCATCGGTTTCGATGCCGCCCGCCGCGAGACGCCGGGTCACCCGATGGTGGTTGCCCATGGCGCCGATACAGGCCCGCATGTGCTCTTTTACGGCCATTATGACGTCCAGCCGGTCGACCCGCTCGACCAGTGGAAGACCCCGCCCTTCGAGCCGGTCCTGCAGGAGACAGAGAATGGTCCGGTGATCCGCGGCCGCGGCGCCTCCGACGACAAGGGCCAGCTGATGACCTTCGTCGAGGCCTGCCGCGCCTGGAAAGCCGTGCATGGCAGCCTGCCGGCGAAGATCTCCTTCTTCATGGAAGGCGAGGAGGAGAGCGGCTCGCCGTCGCTCATCCCCTTCATGCAGAAGAATGCCGAGGAGCTGAAAGCCGACCTGGCGTTGATCTGTGATACCTCGATGGTCGCCCCCGGCGTGCCCTCAATCGCCAGCCAGCTGCGCGGCATGCTCAAGGACGAGTTCACCATCACCGGCCCGCGGATCGACCTGCATTCGGGCCATTACGGCGGCCCCGGCCTGAACCCGCTCAAGGAGATCGCCCGCATCATCACCTCCTTCCACGACAAGACCGGCCGCGTCGCTGTCGAGGGGTTCTACGAGGGCGTGTCGGAGATCTCCGACGAGATGAAGCGGCAATGGGAATCCAGCGGTTTCGACGAGAAGCTCTATCTCGAAAGCGTGGGGTTCACCCGGGCCCATGGCGAGCGGGGTTACACGACGCTGGAACAGCAATGGGCGCGCCCGACGCTGGAGATCAACGGGCTATGGGGCGGCTATATGGGGGCGGGTACCAAGACCGTGATCCCGAGCCAGGCGCATTGCAAGATAACCTGCCGGCTGGTTGGCGACATGGACCCCGACCGACTTCGCGAAAAGATCCGCGCCCATGTCGCGGGGATGCTCTCGCCGGATGCGACTGTCAGCTGGGATGGCGATCTCGACGGGTCTCCGGCGGCGGTGATGAACACAGAGCGGCCGGAATTCGAGGCCGCCCGCGGGGCGCTGAGCGATGAGTGGGAGCGCGAGGCGGTTCTGGTCGGCATGGGCGGCTCGATCCCGATCGCCGGTTTCTTCAAGGAGATCCTCGGTATGGACGCGATGCTGATCGGCTATGCCAATGATGACGACGCCATCCACTCGCCGAACGAGAAATATGACGTGAAGAGTTTCCACAAGGGTATCCGCAGCTGGGCCCGTATCCTGGCGGCCCTGTCGGCCTAGGCGGGCGCCTTTGGCCGGGTGGGGCTTGCATGGCCTTGCCCGTCACGACGACCAGATCTACGGACGCGCTGGCTTGGCAGGGACCTCTTTCGTGCGGCCGGTCCGCGCCGGAAAAAACCTCCCGAATGGCAATTGTCGGGTAACCTTTTTGGATCATTCTCCGATGCAGGAAAGAGAGTTTCCCGCGCCGGATGGATGAGCCAGGATGAATCGCACTATTGCTGTCGAAGAAGAGATCGACCGTCAGATCGATCATATCCGGGATGTGATGCAGCTTTCCGGGCAGCCGGTAAAGGCGCTGCCCGGTCGCCAGATCCTCCAGATCCGCAATGCCCGCTACCATATGGCCGGGTATCTGCCTAACGCGTCCGGTCGCCCGACGTCACAGGGTTTCATCGTCTTCCAGGGCGAACCGACGCCGAATTCCCAGGCCACGGGCGGCGTCATGCGCTTCGTTCCCGACGAGGAACTGAAGGTGCCGAAATACGACCCGGCGACCAGGACGATCCAGCTCTGGATCGACTGGATCTACCTGCCGATGGTCCTCGAGCAGCTCAAGCACCGCCGCCATTACCTCTGGGTGGGTTTCTTCGACAATGGCCATACTTACGGCGACCTGCATACCGATCCCTGAACCGGACAAGATGTCCTGCTCGCATGGTGCGACCTGACATGGCCGTCGGATTTGGCGGGACGGGCTTTCGACGGCTTTCTCCGTCAACGTCCTGCCGTTTCAGCGAGGCTTTCGCGGGTGTGGACCTGTCAGGTCCAAGCGGCGCCGCGCCGCTCCAGACCTGCATCGGATCATCGCGTCCGTGCCATCCGAACCAGCTTCAGGACCACAAGCAGGATCGGTGTCCCGTGCATGGCAAGGTCGAAAATGTCGATGGGGCGGCTCAGGGCCCCCTGGAACAGCAAGCGGATTTTCTCGACCAGATGGGGCTCGGGACGAAACGGGGCGAGGCCGAGCAGAAGCGCCACGAGCAGCAGGGTGGTCAGGTCGATTCTGTCGAGAAATCTCATCTGCATCTCTGAACATGGTGGCCCGGCATGGCCTGGCGGTCTGGGACTGCGCGAACAAGCGGCGCCGTATTGCGTGAGCGGCCGGGACTGCCGAAACGGCGACAGGACCGACTTGTGCTCGAACGTGACGCGCATGCCCGACAATGTCCATCGGGATCGGGGGCCGACTGGCCCGGATTTATTGGGTTTGGAAGAAAAGTGGCGCGGTTGACGGGGCTCGAACCCGCGACCTCCGGCGTGACAGGCCGGCACTCTAACCAACTGAGCTACAACCGCGCAGGACCCTTGCGGGTCAGATCGTTCCGCCTTTTGAGCGGGGCACCCTGGAACCCCGGGTCGGGGCAGAATAGCGATGGCGCGGTTGACGGGGCTCGAACCCGCGACCTCCGGCGTGACAGGCCGGCACTCTAACCAACTGAGCTACAACCGCTCGCTATCCGCCTGCGATGCTGTGCATCACGCGGCGTGAGCGGCGTTCTAGGCCGGGGCGTCGGCGGCGTCAAGCGGCCATTTGCGGGTTTTTGACAGAGCGGGCGATTTCTCTTCATGCAGCCCCGCGGAGCCGGGTTTGTTCAGCCGCTCGCTTCGATCCTGTCGACGAGATTGACGAGGATGTTCAGACCGTAGGGCCAGCGACCGAAGCCGGATTCGGCATTGATATGGCCTGCCGTCCCGAGATCGACGAATTCGGAGCCCCAGGCTGTCGCAAGTTGCTCCGTGCGCTCGATGGAGATCAACGTGTCGTCATGGCCTGCCACAAGGACACTTGGCCGGGGCAGGGGCTCATGCGGGATGATGTCTTCCGCTTCGAAGCGCAGGGGTTCCGCAGGCGCGACGAACATCCCGCCCGCGATCTCGGGGTGATCCTCCGCGATCACGCAGGCAGAGGCCAGCGCCCCCAGCGAATGCCCTATCAGAATTGCCGGCTTGCTGCAGCTGTCGAGATGCCGGTTTATCGCATCGATCCAGAGATAGATGTCGCGCTGGTCCCAGCGGCGCATCGAGATCCGGCTGAAAAGCGGCGTCTTCTCTTCCCACATCGTCTGCCAATGCTCGGCGCCGGAATTCTTCCATCCGGGCACGAGGACCAGGTCGTAATTCTCGCAATGCCCGCCGAGGGTGTCGATGGCTTCAGGATTGCGGATCGGGCACATGGGGGCTTTCGAGTGACGTGGAGAACGGTCTCATTGTTTATCGCCAATGTCGGCCGACGCAAGTCCCTCCGCCTCGGCAAGCAAGCGGGCGATCTCGGCGCGCAGGTCGTCGAGCGAATGGGCACGCGAGCGGGTGCAGCCATGAGCCGGGGCGTCGCAGACAAGGCAGCGGCGGGGCGGCTGACCGATATCGCGTCGGGAGAGGGCATTGCCGGTGGCGTCATGCACGTCGAGATCCCAGAGGCGGCCGAGCGGGTGCGCCTCTTCCAGCGCGACCATCTCGGATTTGAGCGTGGCGGCGTCCGTGTCGATGGAGAAAAGGGCTTCCGGTCCGGTGGCAGCGTCTTCGTCGAAATGGCGGGTGATTTTCCAACCTTGCGCGGCGAAGCGGTGGGAGAGGGCGGCGCGGGCGGCCTTGGCGATCCGTCTGGCCGCCGGGCAGAGCTTGACCGGGCCAGGCAGGACGAGGCTGAGAGAGAGGGTGGGTAAGGCGAGCTGTTCCTGCGCGCGCAGGCGGCGCACGACGCGGGTCTCGCGAGCGGCGAGGATCGCGTCGAGGCTTGTTTCCGGGCCGTGGAAGAGCGGATCAGCCATGGCGCGGCTCAAGACGGCCCGGTTTGGCGCGCGTCGAGCGCGGCGAAAAACCAGGTGAGGCCGACAAGATCCGCCGTGCCGCCGGGGCTGAGATTGCGGGCGATGAACCTGTCGTCCAGCGCTACGAGCCGGGCGCGCAGGGCGTCGGGTTCCAGGCGTTCGTCGCGCAGGCGGGCGGCATACTGGCGGGCATAGGCGAGGCCTTGCGCGCCGCCGCGGGCGATCAGGTTGGTGTCGTTGTTCTCGGCAAGGAGGGCGAGGAGGGCGGCGAGCAGGGCGTCCTCTTGGCTCTGGCCGGCGGCGCGGGCGGTCATGAAGGCCGGCAGGCCGATCTCGCGGACAGAGGCGAAGCCGGATTGCGCTTCGCCACGTGCACCCTGCAGGCCGTGCGTGCGGAAGGCGCTTTCGCCGGCGGTACGGGCGGTGCGATTGGTCCCGCCGAGGTCGCGCGCAACGATTCCGGCGGCGATGGCGGCCACCTCTCGGCACAGGGCAATAGGGGCCGGAGCCGCTTCGCGGGCGGCAAGACGACCGACAGCGCCGAGCGCGAGGCCGAACAGGAAGATGGCGCCCTTGTGCGTGTTCACGCCTTTCGTGGCGCGCAGCATCGCGGCTTCGCATGCCAGCCCGAGGCAACGGAGTTCGGGCAGGGAATCCGCCGCGGGCAGGGCTGCGTCGGCCAGGCCAGCGGCGACAAAACGCGGGAAGAAGGGGGCGATTGCGGCGGCGCTGGTCTCGAAAAGCGCCACGTCCATGTCCGCATGGGACCCGGTGTTGCGGCGATCGACAAGGCCGGGTTTGGGGGTCAGCCAGACCTCGCGGAGCAGGGCTTCACGGGCGAGATCTGCGATGGCGTGCAGGTTCAGCGACCGGGCGCTTCGGGCGACCGGCAGGCCCGGCAGCGCGGGCGCTGCCGGAAGAAGATGTATCAGGGCGCTCACGGGGCGATCTGGCGAACGGTGTCGATCACCGATCCGTCTCGGTAGCGGACATGGCCAACCACCTTGTCGAGAAAATGCAGCGGCTCGGGCTTGCCGGAGATGGCAATGGCCTTGCGGTAAAGATCCTCGATCGGAACCACCGGCAGGTTCGCCGCCTTCAGGCGCTCGGCCACGTCGGGCCGGTTCGGATTGACCGCGATGCCGTGATCGGTGACCAGCACGCCGACCGTCTCGCCGGGTGTGACGCGGGTCGTCACGCTCTCGACCACCGTCGGGATGCGGGTCCGCAGCAGCGGGCCGACGACAATGGAGAGATTGGCGCCGGCGGCCGTATCGGCATGGCCGCCAACGGCGCCGCGCACGACGCCGTCGGAGCCGGTCAGCACGTTGACGTTGAAATCGAGGTCGATTTCCAGTGCCGAGAGAATGACCATGTCCAGTCGGTCCACGACCGCGCCCTTGGAGAAGGGGTTGGCGTAGAAATGGGTCGAGATCTCCATGTGTTTGGGCGATTCCGCGAGCGACCGTGCGGCAACCGCGTCGAAGCTCTGGGTGTCGATCAGCGTGTCGATCAGGCCCTTCTGGTGCAGGTCCACCATGCCGCCGGTCTGGCCGCCAAGCGCCCAGGCGGCCTTGATGCCCTTCTCCCGCATGCGCCGCTCCAAGAAGCGCGAGGTGGCCGTGGAAGAGCCGCCGGTGCCGGTCTGCATCGAGAAACCATCCTCGAAATAGCCCGCATGTTCCATGACTTCGGCGCAAAGCCGGGCGATCAGCAGCTCACGCGGGTTGGTCGTTGCGCGCGCGGCCCCGACCGAGATCTTGGCCGGATCGCCGACCTCCTCGACCTGCACAACCCAGTCGACCTGGTCCTGCCGGATCGAGGCCGGGGTGTTGGGGAAGGGGACGACCTCTTCGGTCAGCATCACCACCTTGTCGGCATGCATCGCGTCGACCATGGCGTAGCCCAGCGAGCCGCACCAGGAGCGTCCCGAGGTGCCGTTGGCATTGCCGAACGGATCGCAAGCGGAGACGCCGAGAAAGGCGACGTCGATCTTGATCTCGCCCTTGTCGATCAGCGCCACGCGGCCGCCATGGGAGTGGAAGGTGACGGGGGTGTCCATAAGCCCGTTGGAGATCGCCTCGCCCAGCTTGCCGCGCAGGCCGGAGGTGTAGAGCTTTGTTATCACGCCGCTTTCGATATGCGGGATGATCGCGGCATTGGCGCCGAGCAGCGAGGACGGCGCGAGCGTCAGGTCCTTGAACCCCATCCGCGCCAATGTCTCGACGACGAGGTTGATGACCTTGTCGCCCTCGCGGAAAGCGTGGTGGAAGGAGATGGTCATGCCGTCCTTGAGGCCGACACGGCGGACGGCCTCCTCGACGCTTTCGACGATCTTGCGGTCGCCATCGGCCTTCGGGCCGGTGATGAAGGGTGCCTTCGCGTTGAAACCGGCGAAGGGTTCTAGCCCCTCGGCATGTTCGCCAAGCGCGGCCATCGGGTTACGTTTCGATGCCATGGCGATTACTCCTTGCGCAGGCCGGAGGCGGCCGCCTTGTCCAGAACGCGACGCGCGTTGTCGACCACGGGCCCGTCGATCATCTTGCCGCCGAGGGCGATGACGCCAAGGCCCTGTTTCTCCGCCTTCTTCGCGGCAGCCACGACCCGTTTCGCGTAATCGACCTCTTCCTGGGTCGGCGCGTAGGCGTTGTGGAGCAGCTCGATCTGGCGCGGGTTGATGAGGGATTTGCCGTTGAAGCCGAGCTTCTTGATCAGCGCGACCTCCTTGAGGAAGCCCTCTTCGTCGTCGAGATTGGAGAAGACCACGTCAAAGGCGTCGATCCTGGCGGCGCGGGCGGCGTGCAGGACGGCGCAGCGGGCATAGAACAGCTCGGTGCCGTCGCCGCGCTCGGTCTGCATGTCCATCACGTAGTCGAAGCCCGCGAGCGCGATGCCGGTGATGCGCGGGGAGGCCTGGGCGATGGCCAGCGCGTTGACCACGCCGGACGCGCTCTCTATCGCGGCCATCAGGTGGGTCGAGCCGACCGCGCGGCCGCAATCGCGCTCGATCTCCTCGACGGCGGCTTCCAGCTCTTGGACCTGTTCGGGCGTGTCGGTCTTGGGCAGGCGGATCGTGTCGGCGCCGCCGCGGACGGAGGCCTCGAGGTCGTCGCGGCCAAACGGCGTGTCCAGCGGGTTGATGCGGACGACGCGTTCGATGCCGTCATAGAGCGGCTGCTGCAGCGTGTGGAAGACGAGCAGCCGGGCGGCGTCTTTCTCGCGCAGGGAGACGGCGTCTTCGAGGTCGAACATCACCGCGTCGGGGCGGAAGAGGAAGGCGGTCGAGAGGCTCGCGGCATTGGCGCCGGGCACGAAGAGCATGGAGCGGCGGAGTTTCATTTCAGCGCCTCCCAGTCCATCTTCGTCTCGCCCGCGGCGCGCATCACGGCGGCCTGAAGGCGGGCGCGGATCGTGCAGTCGAGCGCACCCTTGTCCTGGATGACGATGACCCCCCGCGTGACGCCTAGATGGGCCAGCACCTCTTCGACCGTTGCCCGGATCTGCTCGCCGAACTGGTGGATGACCTCGCTCTCGATGGCGATTTCAAGCGGGTCCTCCGAGGGCGAGACTCGAATGAAGAGATCGCTGGATTCGAGCGTGCCCGCCAGCGCCTCCTGTTTGAGCTCCATGTTCCTCTCCTTGATCTGGCCCGCGCTTCGCGGCCCTGTTCGTGTTCACGCGCCGGCTTGCACCAACGGGACATATTTCGTCTTCAGCAGCTCGTAGGTGGCCGGCGGGACGAGATTTCGGATCCGGTCGAGATCGCCCGAGCGCAGGTGCCGGCGGACCTCGGAGGCCGAGATCGCGGTGCCGCCATACTCCGTGCGCGGAATCTCGACCACGTCCAGCGCGGGGCCGGCACCGCGCACCGGGTCCTGCAGCCAGACCATCATGTCGTTATTGTACTTGTTCGTCGTCGCGCAGAAGGGCTCGGTGCCGACGAAACGGTGGGTGATGCCGAGGGCGGGGGCGATGTGGTTGCGGAACATCAGGAGGTCCACCGCCGTGTGGCATTTGCCGACAATGCCCTGATCCTTCAGGAAATAGCAGGAGAAGGTGGCGCGGCTGACCATGTATTGGGAACCCGCATGCAGCGTCAGGTTGGGGATGCCCTGGATGTTTTCTTCCGCGAGATAGTAGCGGTCCTGGTAGGTGAAGAGGGAGACATCCTCCTTCACCATGAAGAGATGCAACCAGTCGCACTCCTTCGCCGCCTGTTCGATCAGGTAGCGATGGCCATAGGTGAAGGGGTTGGCATTGGCGACGACGCAGCCGATCTTCGCCCCTTCGACCCGGTGTTTTTGCAGTTGCTTGCAATAGGATTTGATACCGATGGGGGTGTTCTCCATCAGCACCACCGTGTCCGGCATCTCGACCAGGTCGTAGAAGCCGCAGCCCCGGAAGAACTCGGCGTTCTTCGGCTCGGTATAGACGTAGAGCGTCGAATATCCGCGCGAATGGGCGAGATAGGTGACCTCCGAGACCAGCGTCAGGCTGAGCGCGCCGCCGCGATAGTCCGGCAGGATGGCGACATCCTTGATGACATTCTGTTGTAGCCCGGCACAGGCGACGAGTTTCTCGCCATCGCGGCAGACTACGAAGGCTTCGATGCCGATCTCGTAGAGCAGCCCACATTCGGTCAGGAGCTTCTTGATGTCACGCCGTTCGACATCTTCATCGTCGGGATCGACGGTGTAGAATTCGAGATCTTCGGCCATACCTTGGCACGCCTTCTACTTCGACTCGGCCCGCGTCCTCGCCGGCCTGCGCATCTGCGCCAATGATCCTTTGCGACGCGTTTCGCACTGCGAAAACTTGCCGCTGCGGACCCGTGTTGCGGCAGGGCATCACAGCCAGCCAAATGCGAGGTGACACTTCGCGACATGGCCTGACGGAGGCGAATCCCGCAGGGTGTTGACGTCGGGATAGGCGGCAAAGCTGACTGCATCCTGACACGCGCCCCTCTTGGACTGGAAATACCGAAGAATCCTGTCCGTGGTGGCAAATATGTCGGTATCGGTCCTTACGGTTCGGTGCGACCCGGATCCGGAATGCTGGCGAAACCACGCCCGCGCGGTTTGCCTGCATGTGTAGACATGGGAGGAAGCCGTATGACACAGGTGGTCTATGGCGTTTGGGATGGGGTCGTTCAGGACGGCCAGGAAGGCAGCGCGCCGCTGCCGGAATTGAAAAACTTCGAACAGTTCGACGATGGCAATGATATCCGGGCCTTTTTCGGGGATCGCGGCTTCTTCGTCTTCGACGAGAAGGTGAGCCTTGTCGACGCGCTGTTTCACTACATGAACAAGGCGGCCGAGCAGAGCTGCGGCGCCTGCACCCCCTGCCGGATGGGCACGGTTCTGGTGCGCGATGCGCTCGACAAGATGCGCCGCGGGCTCGACGCCGATCTCGATTTCGACGAGATCGAGATGCTGGGCGAGCAGATGCGCGAGACCTCGCTTTGCGGGCTCGGCCGAACCTGCGCCGTGTCGCTTCTCGACGTGCTGCACAATTTCCGCGAGAAGATCGAGGCCGAGGTCGCGGATCACCGCCCGATCCGTGCCCAGCACGGCATGGCCTACATGACCGCGCCCTGCATCGAGGCTTGCCCCTCCAAGGTCAACGTGCCGCGCTATATCGACTATATCCGCGACGGCAAACCGGAGAGTTCGCTCGGCGTGCTCTTGCAGAAATACCCGATGGCGGCGACCTGCGGCCGTGTCTGCGTGCGCTATTGCGAAATGGCCTGCCAGCGCAAATTCGTTGACGAGGCGGTCGGCATCAAGACCCTCAAGCGCTTCGTGGCCGATCAGCAGAAAGGCCCCAACGCGCTGAAATTCACCCGAGACATGATCCAGCGGCCACTCGATGACAGCATGAAGGTTGCGGTGATCGGGGCAGGGCCGGCGGGGATCTCCTGCGCCTATCACCTGCTGCTGCACGGCTATAAAGTCGACGTCTTCGAGAAGGCGGACCAGGCCGGCGGCATGGCGCAGATCGGCATTCCCTCCTACCGGCTGCCCAAGGATACGCTGGCGATGGAGACCGACATCATCGTCGATCTCGGTGGTCGCTTCCTCTTCGGGCAGACACTCGGACAGGATTTCTCCATCGATGACCTGTTCCGGCAGGGCTACAAGGCGGTCTTCCTCGGGCTGGGCTGCCAGCAGGGCACGCCGCTTGGCATCGAGGGCGAGGAGATTGCGCGGGACGGCTATCATAGCGGCATCGACTTCCTGCTGAAGGTGCATGACCATGTCGACGAGATCGCGCCGCTGAACCTCAAGGGCGAGGTCGTGGTCGTGGGCGGCGGCAATGTGGCGATGGATTGCGTCCGCTCCGCCATCCGGCTCGGCGCCGACAATGTTCATGTGATCTACCGGCGGACCCGCGAGGACATGCCGGCCGATCACGAGGAGATCGTCGCGGCGGATGACGAGGACATCTTCTTCCACACGCTTTGCAACCCGACCCGGCTGATCACCGAGAATGGCAAGGTCACCGGGGTCGAGCTGGTCCGCATGGAACAAACTGAGCCCGACGAGAGCGGCCGGCGCAATGTGCGCGCCATTCCCGGCTCCGAATTCACCATGCCCTGCGATCACTTCATCGCCGCCATCGGCCAGAAGGTCGAGGACGGGCATGTGATGGAGGGCGACGGGATCGCGCTCGACAAGTGGCAATGCGTCAAGGCGGGGGACGGTCTGTCGACCTCGCGCCCCGGCGTCTTCGCGGGCGGAGATTGCGTCACCGGCCCCTCGACGCTGATCTATGCCATGGCCGCCGGTCTCAAGGCCGCGCGCTCGATCGATGACTGGATCCAGCTCGGCACGCCGCGCTTCTTCAAACGGTCGCGGATGCGGGACCTGATCAACGACAACAAGTTCCTCGGTCGCGACGTGAACGAGCCGCCGGTGCGCAACGCCTACCGGGTCCACAACCCGGAGCTCGACCCGGATCTGCGCAAGAAGATGTTCGGGGAGGTGGAACAGACGATCTCGGAGGCCGCGGCCTACAAGGAATCGCAGCGCTGCATGCGCTGCTACAGGATTTATTCCGTCGTCACCCGGCAATCCATCCCGGAAGGAGCGGCCTGACATGTGCACCGATCTCGACATTCATGCCGACCGCGACCTCACCGAGGCCACCATCGCGCTCACCATCAACGGCCAGCCTTGCAAGGGCTTCCCCAACGAGCCGATCCTGCAATGCGCGCGGCGCCATGAGATCTATATCCCGACGCTCTGCGAGATGGACGATATCGACCACACGCCAGGCACCTGTCGCGTCTGCGTCGTCGACATCCTCCAGGAGGGCCGCAAGAAGCACCAGACGGTGACCTCCTGCAACACGCCCGTCCGCGACGGGATGGTGGTCGACACCAAGAGCCGCAAGGTGCGGGACATGCAGCGGCTCCAGGTCGAACTGCTGATGGCCGACCATTTGCAGGATTGCGCGACCTGCGTGCGCCACGGCGATTGCGAGCTGCAGGACCTGGCGCAATTCGTCGGCCTGACCGAGAACCGCTTCTTCGACCGCGAACGGACGCTGGCGCGCGAGGTGGACTGCTCCTCGCCGGCCCTGATCCGCGACATGCAGCGCTGCGTGCGCTGCCAGCGCTGCGTGGCCGTCTGCCGCTATCACCAGAAGGTGGACGCGCTGGTCATGGAAGGCACCGGCATCGACCGTTTCGTCGCCTTGCGCAACGGCTCCGACCAGCTCAACTCGATCTGCGTCAATTGCGGCCAATGCGTGCTGGTCTGCCCGACCGGCGCGCTTGGCGAACGCGACGAGGTCGAGCGGGCGCTGGACTATATCTGCGATCCGGAAACGGTGACGGTGATGCAATTCGCCCCCGCCGTGCGCGTCGCCTTCGGCGAGGAGTTCGGCATGAAGGCGGGCTCCAATGTCGAGGGGCATATCATCTCGGCCGCGCGCAAGATCGGCGTGGACGTGGTGCTCGACACCAATTTCGCCGCCGATGTGGTGATCATGGAGGAGGGGACCGAGCTGCTCGGCCGTCTCAAGGAAGGCCGCCGGCCGACCTTCACCTCCTGCTGCCCGGCCTGGATCAACTATGCCGAGATCCATTTCCCGGACATCCTGCCGCTGCTGTCTTCCACGAAATCGCCGCAACAGGTGCTGTCGCGCATCGCCAAGACCTACCTGCCGGAAAAGATGGGTGTCGATCCGTCGAAGATGCGGGTGATCTCGATCATGCCCTGCATCGCCAAGAAGGACGAGGCGACCCGGCCACAGCTCCAGATCGAGGACGGCGTGCCGGAGACCGATGTCGTGCTGACCACGCGCGAATTTGCCCGCATGTTGCGGCGCGAGGGGATCAACCTTCCGGACCTGGAGCCCTCCAGCTTCGACGACCCCTATATGAGCGAGTATTCCGGCGCGGGCGCGATCTTTGGTACAACGGGCGGCGTCATGGAGGCGGCGGTCCGCACGATCTATGCTGTGGTCAATGGCAAGGAGCTGGAAAACGTGGAGCTGGAACAGCTGCGCGGCTTCGAGGGCGTGCGCTCGGCGACGGTCGATCTTGGCGGTCCGGTCGGCGAGGTCAAGGTCGCCATGGTCCACGGGTTGGGCGACACGCGGGCGCTGGTCGAGGCAGTGCGCTCCGGTGAAGCGGATTTCGATTTCATCGAGGTCATGGCCTGCCCGGGCGGCTGCGTCGATGGCGGTGGATCGTTGCGCTCCAAGAAGGCCTACCTGCCGCTGGCATTGGCGCGGCGCGAGACGATCTACAATGTCGACCGCAAGTCCAATGTGCGCCAATCGCACAAGAACGAACAGGTACAAGCGCTGTATCGCGACTTCCTCGGCGAGCCGAATGGCGGCAAGGCGCATGAGCTGCTCCACACCTCCTATACCGACCGGCGCCGCGAAATGGAGCATACGGTCAAGGAGATATGGGACGATCTGAAGATGAGTACCATCGTCTATTGACCCTACGGAAAGAGACGACAGAATTGACGGCGGGGCAGGATAGCCTGCTCCGCTCGCGCGACAGGAGGACGAATTGACGACATCCAAGCTCACCCGGCGCGCCGCGCTCGGTGGCCTGTTGGGCGCGGGCCTTGCCGCGCCCGGGCTGATGCGCGTTTCGGCGGCACCGGCCGAGCCGCTGACGCTCTGGGGCATCCCGGCCACGCCCTCGGCGGTCTTCGCCCGGGCCGTATCCTCCGACGCGCTGCTGAAAGTCGCGCCGGGAACGCAGTTCGATATATGGAAGAGTACCGACCAGATGCGCGCCGGCATCGCGACGGGCGATTTCAAGCTCTTTGCAACCTCGACCTATGCTGCGGCGAATTTCTACAATCGCGGCGCCGGGACGGTGATGGTCAATATCGTGACCTGGGGGGTGCTCTACATCATGTCGCGAGACGAGAGCATCACCCGGATCGAGGATCTCGCGGGCCGCAAGGTCTTGCTGTCCAACAAGAACGAAGCGCCGGACCTGCTCTTCCGCCTCGTGCTGACATGGTCCGGCCTCGATCCGGACAAGGATGTCGAACTGGAATATGTCGGCTCGCCGGGCGAGGCCGTGCCGCTCTATCTTGCGGGGCGCGGCGATGTCGCGGTGATGCATGAGCCCGCGGCGACGGCGGCGCTGGTGCGGGCCGAGGCGGCAGGGCTGCCGCTCTTCCGGGCGCTGGACGTAACCGAGATCTATGGCGCCCATACCGGCCGGGGGCCGCGCATTCCGCAAGTCGGCCTGGCGGTCAATCCGGAGTTTCTCGCGGAATATCCGGAGATCGTCTCCGCGGCACATGAAGCCTGCGTCGAAGCAGGCGTCTGGTCGCTCGCGAATCCGGAGGCGGCCGGTCTGCTTGCAAGCGCGCAGCTCCCCCTGCCGCCTGAGCTGATCGCGCAATCCCTGCCATTCGTGCATCTCGACGTGACGTCGGCGCAGGAGGCCCGGACCGATATCGAGACCTATTTCGGCCATCTGATGAGCCTCGACCCGGGGATTGTCGGCGGCAAGCTGCCCGATGCGGGCTTCTATTGGGGGTGACCGGCTTGGCAGGCGGCAAGCCGCGTTTTTCCGGTCTCTTCTTCGGCACATTGGGGGTCGGCGGGCTCCTTCTCCTGTGGGAACTGGGGCACCGTCTCTACGGCTCGCTTGTCCTGCCCGGGCTGGACGACACCGTCGCCGCGCTGCTGCGCCTGCACCGGCAGGGGCAGATCTGGCCGGCGCTTGCGCAGACCGCCTGGCATGCCGGTCTCGGATGGGGGATCGGCGCGATTGCCGGAAGCGTTTGCGGGGGGCTGGCCGGTCTGCACAGGCCGGTTCGGCAGGCCCTGCAGCCGGTATCGGTGATCCTGCTCGGCATTCCGGCCATCGCCTGGATCGTCCTTGCATTGCTCTGGTTCGGGGGAGGCTGGGCGGTGATCTTCACTGTCGCGGTCGCAACCGGGCCGATCGTCTTTGCCGCTGCGACCCAGGGCGCGCGCAGCTTGGACGGCGAACTTGCGCAGATGGCGCGCGCCTTCGGGACGCCGCCCGGCGCGATGCTGCGGGATGTCTACGGGCCACATATGGTCGGACATCTCTTCCCGGCCCTCGCGACGGCCCTGGCAATGTCGTGGAAAGTCGCCGTCATGGCAGAGCTGCTCTCCGGTTCCGGCGGCATTGGGGACGGGTTGGCAGCGGCGCGCGCGCGGGTAGATACGGCGGAAACCATGGCCTGGATAACGGTCGTGGTCTCGGTCCTTGTTGCCGTGGACCAGGGGCTGCTCCGGCGCCTGCAATGCCGGGCCGAGCTTTGGCGAGACACCGAGGGCACGGGGGCCGGATGAGCGGCGACGGGGCAGACCCTATCCTGACCGCCGATGGTCTCGGCTTCGATCGCGCTGCGCGGCCGATCCTCGACGCTGTCTCACTGCGTCTTGACCGGGGCGAGGTGCTGGTGGTGATGGGGCCATCGGGCTGCGGCAAGAGCACGTTCCTTGCGCTGGTCGGAGGGCTGTTGCAACCGAGCCGGGGAAGCCTGTGCTGTCGGAGCGCGCGGACGGCGATGATGTTCCAGGAGCCGCGCCTGTTGCCCTGGCGCACCGCGCTCGACAATGTCGCCTTCGCCCTCAAGGGGGACGACGTTTCGGCCCAATCGCGGCTAGCACGGGCGCGGGACGCGCTTTCGGCGCTCTCGCTCGGGACGGAGGATTTCGGCAAGTACCCGCGGCAGCTCTCGGGGGGAATGCGTCAACGGGTGGCCCTGGCCCGCACCCTGGTCGGCCGGCCGGATCTGCTGTTGCTCGACGAACCCTTCGCAGCGCTCGACACCGGCTTGGCCCGGGATATGCGGGCGGTGCTGCACGACTACCTCCGCCGGGAACTTGCCTCGGCGGTGATCGTGACCCATGACCCCCGGGAAGCACTGGAACTGGGCGGGCGGGTTGTCGTCTTCTCGAAAGCGCCCGGGCGCATTGCCTTCGAAATGGCACCTGACCCGGCCGCGCTGGGGGACATGTCTGTCGAGAGACTCAATCGGCTCGAAGCTGCGCTGATCGATGCAGGGGGGCAGGTTTAGCGCCAAGACGTCCTGTCGACGGGCCGTCGCGCCGGCGCAAGCCTTGTTGCGGAGTCCAGAACGCGGAGGTTTCCGCATCGATCTTCGCCCGGACAGGACGAACCTGTGCAACGCAGCATTCAGGCCGTGCCTCATGTCTGGATGATCTCCGGACGCTTGAGACGGCGACTGTCTGCATTCGGGCCGCCCGGCGGCAACATGGCCCCCAGCTCGCGATGTGTGTCGAATCAACTCCTTCGACAAGGTTCTGTGGGGCATGCGTCCCGGACTGGCCCTTCCGCACCGGCGGCGGGAAAGCCGGCACAATGCTCCCATCGGTCGGCGGGCCCATGTCAAAACGGCCTATCGGCGAACAGGCTTCCCCGGCGCGACTCTTGAGCGCGACGGGCCATGGCGATCCGGAGCGACGGATCAGTATGCGTCGAAAAACATGTTCGAGGGGATGGTACCGCCTCCCTGGCTTGAACAGGGGACCTCTGGATCCACAATCCAGCGCTCTAACCAACTGAGCTAAGGCGGCACAGGGCGGTCATTTACCGCGAGCCTGCGCGGGGTGCAAGCCCCTAGCTGCGGGCCTGTGACGGATTGTTCCGGAAAAAAGGCGTCTGTCGTGCCTCTCTCGCGGGACATTCGGGCGCCACTTGCTCATTTCGGCTCGGCAGGCTAGGCAATCGGGACCTTCAAGGAGCCTTTTGGATGAGCATCGACACGGAAAGCGACATCTCCGCAAATCTGCAGATTGGCCCGACCACGCTGGGCATGGTGCGAATCTATGTCGAGGCAGACGGGCTGGAATTGCCGCTCGACTTCGACCCCGAGGAGGCGGAAGAGATCGCGGAAGAGCTTCGCGCTGCAGCCGAACAAGCGCGCCAGGCCGGGAAAACCGGCAAGGGCGGCCGCAAGAAATCCTGAAACGGCGGAGTCCGGTCGGGCGGGGCGGGGGCGATGGCCTGTCCTTCAGCCGTCCTCGCAGGCAGGGCGGAGCGCCTTGTCGCGAAGGGGCCGCGCGGCTGTGCCCGGTCAAATGGTCGGACAAACGCGGATCGGGTCTTGCGGTCGCGGTGATTTCCGGAGCCTGGCTCAGGCCTGTCAGCCTTGCCCGGACAGGCGATCATCGTCCGTGTCCACCAGGGCGCGGATTCCGGGATCTCGAAACGTCTGCAGTCGCCGCGCGGCATGACGCGCGAATTTCTGGGTCAATACCTTGCGGCGCGCGCCTGCGAGCTTCGACTCGGGCCCCATGCGCAGGATCTCCGCATCATAGCCATCGGCGATGACAAGACCGGTCTCGTCGGGCAGAAGCTCGGTCGGAAAGGTCCCGTCCACGGCCCAGAAGAAGCGGTCGCACCATTCCAGATAGCCTTGCCATTTGTGGTCCGAGGCAAAATCCGCGCGGCCGGACTTGCATTCGATGACCCAGATCTCGCCTTTCGGCCCGAGCGCCATCACATCGACCCGCAACCCCGGTGTCGGCACCAGTTCCTCAACGGTGACAAATCCGAGGCTGGCAAGATAGCGGCAGGTGCCGCGGGCAAGCAATTGTCCGGGCATCAGGCTGTCGAGTGGGGCGGTGGCGTCGGTCATGGGAAGAGTGTGAACAATCCGTGAACATTTGGCAACGAAAAGCTGCGGCTTGACATGATACCATTTGGTATCGCACGGTCGTGATACCAAATGGTTTCGCAATAGGGAGGACCATGACCCCGCAATCACAGGCCGCCTTTCGCGCGCTGGCCGATCCGACCCGTCGTGACATCCTGATGATGTTGCGGGGACAGGAGATGACCATTGCCGAGGTGGCAGAAAATTTCGACATGACCCGCGCCGCGGTCAAGAAGCACCTGACGGTGCTCAGCGATGGCGGGTTGATCACGGTGCGCGCGGCTGGCCGCGAACGCATCAACACCTTTGATCCTGGCGGCATGGCGCCGGTGCTGGACTGGCTGTCAGCCTTCGACGCCTTCTGGGACGACCGTCTTGCCGCCCTGCGCAATGCCATTGAAGAGGATGGGACATGAGTGGAATTACACTGAACAAGACGATCTTCCTGCCGGCCGACAAGGCCCGGGTCTGGGCTTTCCTGACCGATCCGGAGAAGCTCGCGACCTGGTTTCACAAGCCGGCCGCGCCGCTCGCCGCGCAGGCGTCCTACGAGATGTTCGGCACCGAGAGCGGCGATCGGCTGATGTGGGGCGAGGTGATTGCGGCGCGACCGCATGACTATCTCGAATACAGCTTCGAGATCGGACCGCTCCAGGGGGTCGCCACCCGGGTTGCCTGGACGCTGGAAGCGGTTCCGGGCGGGACCCGCCTGTCGCTTGTCCATTCCGGCCTGCCCGAAGGCGAGGCCGGCTTCGGCCTGGTACTGGCGCTGGACGAAGGCTGGGATTCGCATCTTTCCCGTCTGCGGATCAATCTTCCCGACATGGAGCTGGAAAAAACCGCCTGACCCCTTGCCGGATGCCGTGCCGCCCCCTATTTGAGGCGCTGGCGGATCTGTCCTTCTCGTGCCGGGGCCAAAATTCCAGTGGCCTTAAGCAAATCCGAGGGAGCTGGCTCTGTCCGGACCCTGGTTCGGTTACCTGGCGCCCACCTGTATATACAGGTCCTCGGGAATGAGACGCCCTCACGGATGCGTACGGTCCCCGCCACGCCTCATTCGCGCCGAAGGCGCACGCCGCGCAAGCGGCGCCACCGCCGCTCGAGCTTGCTCGGCGGCACGCCCCGGTTGCGGGTTTTCCAGGCTTCAGTCGGTGTGAACGCTCGCAGGGACAGCGACACGCCCATCCTGCGGCGCGGTTGGCGTGGCGAAGGTTATGCGCTTGCCGCGACCGGAATCACTGTCATCCTCGGCCATGCGCATGATCGAAATGCCGAATTGCACGCTGGCAAAGACGATCCCGTTGAAGATGAAGAGCATCAGCACCGCGATCCAGCCGCCGCTCGCATGCGTCACCAGGTGCCAGAGATTGGCCACGTTGAGCCATAGCAGAAGCGAGACAAAGACCGCCGACAGCAGGTATCCGATGAGAACCTGGCGGATGTAGAGGCGGACAAGTTTCGGCATGCCAATTCCTTCGATGCGCGTCACGATAACGTACAACATAATGCAGCCGGGCCGGAAAACAAAACGGAAATTGAATATGTTCCGGCCTAGCGCATCCAGAGCCGTGCCTTCTTGATCCGGTTGCGCAGCTTCTGCTCGGGCCAGGGCAGGTCCGCCCGGTCGAACATCGCCCGTACCCTTTCGCCCTTGCCCTGATAGACCATGCGCTTGAACGGGTCGTGTTCCTTCAGCGCCTTCTTGATCCAGTTTGTCGCCGTGACCTCTTCGAGCACCTCGACCACGCGGTCGCTCTCGCGCGCGTAGAGCAGCGGCAACAGGCGCCAGTGACAGGTCACGTCGCCGTCGAGACCATCCAGCTCCGGTCCCGGTCGGCCGCCGCCGAAAGAATGGATCACCAGCGGCAGCGCCACCTGGTCGAGCCAGGGATCGAGCGTCTGGCAAACCAGCTCTGCCGGCCGGTCCGAGCGGATCGAGCGGGCATAGTCGAGGAAGCGGGCGCCGAACGCCTGCGGATTAGCATGGAAGAACCAGCCCGCGTTGAAATAGAGGTAGCGCTTCCAGAACTCGTCGGGCTGGGAGAGGTCCAGCGAGCTTTCGAAATCGAGCCCGAAGCGGTCATAGAGCGACTTCCAGATCGCCGTGTAGCCCGGCCCGTAGAGCTCGATCTCCGGCCAGGTGCCTTCGCGGCGCATCGAGGCGGAGGGGCGGTTGAAATCGAAGGCAACCTCGGAAAGCGCGCCGGTGATGAGCGTGTCGCTGTCGAGAAAGAGAAACGGCTCGCCCGCAGGCAAGGCCGCAAGCGCCTCGATCTTGTTGCCCTGCGGGTAGGAGGCGCCGAAATGCTGCGCCTGGAAGGGGACGATCTCGGCATCCAGCCGTTGCAGAGCGTCCCGCGTGGCCGCACCGCGAATGCGCGGGTCCTCCGGCCAGGCGCCCCCCGGTTGCGGCTCCAGCAGGATCAGCCGACCGGCATAGCCGGGATCGCACGCCCGCAGGGAGGCCGCGAGCAGCAGCGCTTCATATTGCAGCCGCCCGCCCTGGACGATGGCGGCAATGTTGAAGGGGGGCGGGGCAGGGGTCTGAGGCATTTCTGCGGAAGGCTTTGCTGTCATTTCGTTCGTTCTGGCACCGTTCCGGGGTGATTGACATGGCAAAACGCGCCGTATGCACAGAATGCACGGCGGTGCAACCGGGCGGTCTCAGAGCGTCGCCCGGCCTTGCAGGAGATCGGCGGCATTGGCGGCGATCATCATCGTCGGCGCGTTGGTATTGCCGGCCGGGATGCGCGGCATGACCGACGCGTCGATGACGCGCAGCCCGTCGACCCCGTGCAGGCGCAACGCCGGATCGACGACCGCGCCCGCATCCTTGCCCATCCGGCAGGTGCCGACGGGGTGGTAGATCGTCTCGGAATGGGCGCGGATGTGGGCGGCGATCTCATCCTCCGATTCAAGCCGCCGTCGGGGGGTGACACGCCGGGCGCGGTGGGCGGAGAGGGCCGGGCTCTCCATCAGCTCCTGCGCAATCCGGAAGGCGCGGATGAGGACGTCCATGTCGGCCGGATCGGTGAGATAGGCGGGGTCGATCAACGGGTCCGCGAAAGGGCTCGGGCCCGCGAGCCCGACATGGCCGCGGCTCTCGGGCAGCAGGTCGCAGACATGCAACGTGTAGCCATAGCCGTGTTTCAGTTTGCGCCCGTGATCGACGAGATAGGCGGGCAGAAAGTGGAATTGCAGGTTGGGCCGGTCGCGCGACGGGTCGGAGCGGGCAAAGCCGCCCGCCTCGGCGACATTGCTTGTCAGCATCCCCCGGCGCTGCATCGCGAACCGCCATGCATCGGCGATGCCGCGCGGCAGCTTCGAGAGCGCGAGCCCGAGAGGCGCGCGGCTGTTTGCGCCATGCATCAGCGTCACGTCGAGGTGATCCTGGAGGTTCCGGCCAACATCGGGACGATCGAGCAGCAGCTCGACGCCGTTGCGCGCCAGTTCCGCGCCGGGGCCGATGCCGGAAAGCATCAGCAGCTGCGGCGAGTTTACCGCGCCGGCGCAGAGCAGCAGCTCGCCACCCGCCTTCAGGGCAAGCTCTCGCGGGCCGTCCGGGGTCTGAAGCGCGAGGCCCGCAGCGCGGCGCGCCTCGAACAGGATCCGGGTGGCGCGGGCATGGGTCAGGATGTCGAGATTGGCGCGGTCGGCGGCCGGTCCAAGATGGGCGCGGGCGGAGGAGCAGCGTTTGCCGCGCCGCTGCGTGACCTGGTAGAGGCCGAGCCCCTCCTGGTCGCGACCGTTGAAATCGTCATTCGGGGCGAGGCCGAGAGCGGCCCCCGACTCCACGAAGGCCTGGCTGACCGGGTTGGGAGAGCGCAGGTCCGAAACGGTCAGGGGGCCGCCGGTCCCGTGATCGGGGCTGTCGGCGAGGCGCGGATTGTGCTCCGCGGCGATGAAGAGGGCGCGGGCGCGGTCCCAGCCCCACAGCGCGCTGCCGGTTTCCGCCTCCCAACCCTCGTAATCGGCCCGGTGGCCGCGGATATAGATCATCGCATTGACCGAACTGGACCCGCCCAACGTCTTGCCGCGCGGCCAGTAGAGCGACCGCCCGTTCAGCGCGGCCTGCGGCACGGTCTCGAAGGACCAGTTGATGGACGGCATATGCGACAGGGCAGCGAGCCCGAGCGGGACATGGATGGCGGCGGAGCGATCCGGTGGCCCGGCTTCGATCAGCGCGACGTGCGATGCGCCGTCCTCGCTCAGCCGGTTTGCCAGCAGGCAGCCGGCCGAGCCAGCACCGACGATGATATAGTCATACACGCCGCGTCCTCCCCGGCCGGTCCTTGCGCGCCGATGATTGCAGGGCCGGGCAGCAAGGGGGAGCGAGACGTTGCGTCAGCGGACCCTATCCGAAGGCCCGTTTCGCAAAGGGTCGGAGACGCTGGAGCGTGCGCTGCTTGGCATCGCTGCGATCGGCGCGTTCGCTCGGGATATGCTGGAGCGTCGCCAGCAGCCGCGCGTGGATCAGGAAGCCGGCCCCGGGATCGTCCGGCCCGACCAGCGTGTAGCCGTGGAAGAAGGCCTCGCGAACCTCTTCCGGCACGATCTCGCCCGGCGACAGCTCCTCTGCGCTGCGCAGGACCGTGGTGAAATCGAGCAGGATCTTCGCGATATCATGGCCGACCGGCGCCGGGGTGGTCCGGGAAATGTCGATCCCGGCGAGGCGCGTGCCGTCGAAGACGAGGTTGCGCATGTGGAAATCGCCATGCTGGATCGCCGAGACGGTTTCCCGGCCTTCGAAATCCGGGGCGATCTCGGCCAGCCTGTCGATGCCGCGCAGGAAAAGGCCGCGCGCGGCCGGGACGAGGCTGCCCTCGCGGATCTGCGCGCGCAGCCCCTCGTAATAGGCCAGCGTGTGCGCGGGCTGGAAGTTGCGCCGCTCGTCGATGTCGCAGCGGTGATAGGCGTCCAGCCACGCGCCGGCCCGTCCGAGCAACTGGAGCTGCGTGTCCCGGTCGGCCTCATGCATGGTTTCCGAGAAGGGCTGACCGTCGATATGGGTGCTCAGGCTGGCCTGCGCCGAGCGGTGCAGCGCGATCGGGCGGGGCAGGGTCAGGCTGTCGGAATGGGGAAAGGCCTCCCAGAGCTCCGCCTGTTTGGCGAAATGCGCGGCGAAGCTGTCGCGCGCCTCCGGGCGAAGCTGGAACTTGTAGGTGTAGCGGCCGGCCTCCGGGTGTTCGGCGAGCAGGCTTGCGCGCGCAATTGCCGGATTGTCCCGCGCCGAGAGGCTGGTCAGGCGCCAGCCCCCGGAGGGAAACCCGGCCTGCTCCAGGAGCCCGGGCCACTGCGCAAGCGCCTCCCGTTCGACGGAGTTCGGCCCCATCGGATCAGAGCACGCGGCCGGCCACGGCGTCGAGCTTCGACAGCAGGGCGGGGTCCCGTTTGTCCGGAGCGGTCATGATGGCGAATTCCAGCGCATGGTCGCAGCCATGCGGGCAGGGCGCATGGGCCGCGCCGACCCGTTCGGGGAGATGGGCGATCATGCCGCGCGCATTGGCGGAGTTTCCCGTGAGGGTGCGGATGATGTCGTTTATATCGACCTCGCCATGATCGGGATGCCAGCTATCGTAATCGGTGACCATGGCGATGGAGGCGTAGCAGAGCTCGGCCTCGCGGGCGAGCTTGGCCTCGGGCATGTTGGTCATCCCGATCACGTCGCAGCCCCATTGCTCGCGATAGAGTTTCGACTCGGCCAGGGTGGAGAATTGCGGCCCCTCCATCGCGAGATAGGTCCCGCCGTGATGGATGGTGATGCCCTGTGCCTGTGCGGCGTCGAAACAGGCCGCCGAGAGGCGTTCGCAGGTCGGGTGGGCGAGGCTGACATGGGCAACGCAGCCAGTGCCGAAAAAGCTCTTCTCGCGGGCGAAGGTGCGGTCGATGAACTGGTCGACGACGACGAAATGGCCCGGCGCCATTTCCTCGCGGAAAGACCCGCAGGCGGAGACGGAGACGACATCGGTCACGCCGAGCCGCTTGAGCGCGTCGATATTGGCGCGGTAGGGGACCGTGGTCGGTGAATGGACATGGCCGCGTCCGTGGCGCGGCAGGAAGGCCATCTTCATACCGTTGAGCCGGCCGGTCAGGATCTCGTCCGAGGGCGCGCCCCAGGGTGTTTCCACTGCCTGCCATGTTGCGTCTTCCAGCCCGTCGATCTCGTAGAGACCGCTGCCGCCGATCACGCCGATCATCCTGTCCATGCCCAATGCCTCCGGTTCCGATTTGCCGCGAGCCTAGGGCAAGGGCCGGGGAGAGGGAAGCCGGAGACAGGCTTCGGCCGGAGGGCAGGGGCGGCGGCACGGCCGGGGCGCGCGAGGGGGGGCAATCGTCGCCGGAATGCGCTTTTCCTGGGCGCTGATATGCGCGGCATGGTCGCTTCGAGCCGTTCACGGACACTGGGGCAGCGCGCCTGTTGGCATGGAGTCAAGGCGAAGCCGCCATGCCAGCGCCTGCCCGTCCCGGTGGGCTGACGCTTTGGCACCCGCGCACAACGGATTGAACTTCTCCGGGTTTGGCCGGGATAAAGTGCAGACCACGGGTGTTGTAGCGCCACCCCACGGGCAGGCACTGGCACGGCTTGCGTTCCTATTCTTTGCAATTGCAGCGAAGGGCCGCACAGTCCGCGACCGCGACTTTCATCCCCGTCCGCATTGCTCTTTCCCTAGGCACCTATGCGCTGGACGCATGGCTGATGCCCGCCTGGCGCGCTTCTGTGTCGCAGCACTTTCTGATAGCGGCACCGGGATGCGCGTCGAACCACCACGGATGCGCCTGACAGATTTCTCGCGTGAGGCCGCCAGACTGGCTTGGCCCGCGTCCCGACAGCCAAAAAAACCATGAGGCCCCGCGTGAAGCGCACCATAATGGCAGCTTTTGCCCCGAAGAACTATCTCGCCCAATTCTCCTCCGGCGAGAGCACGCGCAGCGTGCACCTGCGGACCGAGATCCTTTCCGGCCTCACCGTTGCTTTGGCGCTGGTGCCCGAGGCGGTGGCCTTTGCCTTTGTCGCCGGGGTCCACCCGCTTGTCGGCCTCTACGCCGCTTTCATCGTCGGCCTCATCACCGCGTTGATTGGCGGCCGTCCGGGCATGATCTCCGGCGCCACCGGCGCGCTGGCGGTGGTCATGGTTGCGCTCGTCGCCGAGCACGGGGTCGAATATCTCTTTGCCGCCGTGGTTCTTATGGGGATCATCCAGATCGCGGCCGGTTTCCTGCGACTTGGCAAGTTCATCCGCCTGGTGCCGCACCCTGTGATGCTGGGTTTCGTCAACGGGCTGGCGATTGTCATCTTCCTCGCTCAGATGTCCCAGTTCCAGGTGCCGGGAACGGCCGAGGCCTCGGGTCATGGCATGGCGGGCGGCGAATGGCTGACCGGCGTGCCGCTCATGCTGATGCTGGGGCTGGTCGCGCTGACCATGGCGATCATCTGGGGCGTTCCGAAGCTGACCAACGCGATCCCCGCGCCGCTGGCCGGGATCGGCATCACGGCGGGCATCGTCATCGCCTTCGGGATCGACGTGCCGCGCGTCGGCGACATGGCCTCCATCGAGGGCGGGCTGCCGATGTTCCACATCCCGATGGTGCCGCTCACCTTCGAGACGTTCCAGATCATCCTGCCGTATGCGCTGATCCTCGCCGCCATCGGCTTGATCGAGAGCCTGCTGACGCTGAACCTTGTCGGCGAGATCGTCCATCAACGTGGCGGCGCGAGCCAGGAATGCGTGGCCCAGGGCGTCGCCAACACCGTGACCGGCTTCTTCGGCGGCATGGGCGGCTGCGCGATGATCGGCCAGTCGATGATCAACGTGAAATCCGGTGGCCGCACCCGGCTTTCCGGCGTAGCGGCAGCGCTCTTCCTGCTCGCCTTCATCGTGGTTGCCGCGCCGCTGATCGAGCAGATCCCGCTCGCCGCCCTTGTCGGCGTCATGTTCATGGTCGTGATCGGCACCTTCGCCTGGAAGTCCCTGACCATCATGCGCAAGGTGCCGCTGACCGATGCCATCGTCATCGTTCTCGTGACGGTCGTGACCGTGGCCACGGACCTTGCCACGGCGGTGGTCGTCGGCGTCATCGTTTCGGCGCTGGTCTTCGCCTGGGAAAGCGCCGCGCATATCCACGCCAAGACCTACAAGACGCCCGAAGGCGCCAAGGTCTACCAGATCCAGGGGCCGCTTTTCTTCGGCTCCGCCCATGCCTTTGCCGAACTGTTCGATCCTGCGGGCGATCCGGGCCGCGTTGTTGTCGATTTCGCCGAGAGCAAGGTGGCCGACCAGTCGGCACTCACAGCCATCGAAGCGCTGGCGGGCAAATACGAGAATGCCGGCAAGAAGCTGGAACTGCGCCACCTGAGCCATGACTGCCACGAGCTTCTGAGCAAGGCCGGCCAGTTGATCGTGGACGCCGATGACGACCCCGATTACGCCATCGCCGCGAACTACTCGGTCCGCACAGGGGTCCTGCACGCGGGTCACTGAAGCCGCGGACGAGACTGCTCCGGGCCACGCGCTGTCGCCTTGGTTCGGGGGCTCGCACGGAACTGGACAGCGCCCGGGAACTGCGGGCTGCGCGGCTAGGGCTGCCGCCGCGGCGGCTGTGTCGAGGCTCGCAGGACCAGCTCCACCGGGGCGACCTCCTGCAACGTCTCCGGGGCGGCCCCTGCCATCAGCGCTTCAAGCATGCCGGCAATGGCTTGCCCGGCCGCGCGGATCGGAGCGCGGGTCACGGTGAGCGGCGCGGAGAAGCTGGCCGTGCTGAGCCCGGACAGGTCGTCATCATGGCAGATCAGCGAGACATCCCGGCCAAGCTCCAGCCGCGCATCCCGGATTGCCCGCTCCGCACCGAGCGCAAGCAGGACCGATGAGCAGAGCAGCGCCGTTGCGCCTGCCTCCAGGGCGGCGCGTGTCGCACGATACCCCTCCGCTTCGGTCATCTCGGTTTCGGTTATCGGTGCCTGCGCCCGGGGCAGGCCGCCAAGCCCCTCCAGGAACCCTTCCCGCCGCATGATGGCGAAGACCGCCTCGGGGCGGCCATTGAGCAAGGCAATATGGCGATGTCCGAGCGCGACGAGCAGCTCGGCTGCCTGCCGGAAGGCGCCGTGATTGTCGATATCGTAGAAGGCATGGGAGGGCGCGCGGCTGGCGCGGCCATGGACGACGAAGGGAATGCCGAGACGGTCCAGATGCGCGGCGCGCGGGTCGTCGAGAAGCGGCTGCGCGAGGACAAACCCGTCCACCTTGCCGGCGCGGGCGAAACGTTCATAGGTGGCGGCGCCGAACCCCTCGAAGCTCGCGCCCAGCACGACATCGCGTTCCCGCCGGGCAAGCGCCTCGGTGAGGCCGGCCATGAAGTCGGAAAAGAGCGGGTCGAGCAGGAGATGCTGCGCCGAGGGCAGGATCATGCCGTAGGCACCGGCACGGCCTGTGGCGAGCCGGCGCGCGGAGCTGTTGGGGCGGTAATCGAGCGCGCGGGCGGCGTCCAGCACACGCTGCCGGGTCTTGTCGTTGACATTCGAATAGCCGTTCAGCGCCCGGCTGACAGTCGCCTGGCTCAGGCCGAGATGTTCCGAGAGGGTCTTGAGGCTGGTCACGGCGATCGACCTGTTATGAAAGCGCTTTCAGATATACGGGTGATTCTCCGATCAGGCAATGGGAGGCGGAAGGATCGTTTGAAGAAAATCACAGGATAATAGGGAGTTGGTCGTGCCGCTTTCGGCATTGACGACGGATGTGCTCCGGGTGTTTATGAAAGCGCTTTCACAGCATCCCCGCATATCGAGATCCAAGGAGGATTCCATGTCCCAGACCCTGCTTGCGCGCAATCCCGACTGGTGGCGCGGCGCGGTAATCTACCAGATCTATCCGCGCTCCTTCCAGGACAGTACCGGCTCCGGCACGGGCGATCTGCGCGGGATCACAGAGCGGCTCGACCATATCGCCTCGCTCGGTGTCGATGCGATCTGGCTCTCGCCTTTCTTCACCTCGCCCATGGCCGATATGGGCTATGATGTTGCCGATTACTGCGATGTCGATCCCTCCTTCGGCACGCTGGCAGATTTTGACGCGCTGGTCGCCCGCGCCCATGCGCTCGGCCTGCGGGTGATGATCGACCAGGTCCTGTCGCACAGCTCGGACCAGCATACCTGGTTCAAGGAGAGCCGCAGCTCGCGCGACAATCCGAAGGCGGATTGGTATGTCTGGGCCGACCCGCTGCCCGACGGCTCGCCGCCCAATAACTGGATCGCGATCTTCGGTGGCCCGGCCTGGGAATGGGACGGTGTGCGCCGGCAGTATTACCTGCACAATTTCCTGATCGGTCAGCCGGATCTCAACTTTCATAACCCGGACGTGCGCGCGGCCCTGCTCGACTCTGTCCGGTTCTGGCTCGAACGCGGCGTCGACGGCTTCCGGCTCGACGTGTGCAATTTCTACTTCCATGATGCCTCACTGGCCCCGAACCCGCCGCGCCCGACGGATATGGAGCAGAGCCGGCACAGCAACCCTTACGGGATGCAGCTGCACCTGCATGACAAGACGCAGCCGGAGAACCTTGAGTTCCTGAAGTCCTTCCGCGCCCTGCTGGAGGAGTATCCGGACCGCGCTTCCGTCGGCGAGATCGGCGCCGAGGAGCGCTCGCTCGACGTGGTAGCCGAGTATACCGGCGGCGGCGACAAACTGCACATGAGCTACACGTTCGACCTGCTCTCCAGCGATGGCACACCGGCGCAGATCGCGGGCTCGATCGAGAAATTCGAGACGGTTGTCACGGATGGCTGGGTCTGTTGGGCGCTGTCCAATCACGACGTGAATCGCCATCTCTCGCGTTGGCTGCGCGACGGCGATGACCGCGAAAGGGTCGCCCGGCTCGCGGCAATCCTGCTCCTGACCCTGCGCGGTTCGGTCTGCATCTACCAGGGCGAAGAGCTTGGTCTCGAACAGGCCGAGGTGCCGTATGAACGGCTCAACGACCCGCAGGGCAAGCGTTTCTGGCCGGCGGACAAGGGGCGGGACGGCTGTCGTACGCCGATGCCATGGGAGGCCGGGGCGGTCCAGGCGGGCTTCTCCACGGTAGAGCCGTGGTTGCCGCTCGATCCTCGTCACGCCGAACAGGCGGTCGACCGGCAGGGCGCGCCCGGCTCGGTGCTGGATCACTACAGGCAGATGCTGGCATTCCGAAAGGCACATCCCACCCTGGCCACGGGGGACATCCGGGGACTTGAAGCGAGCGACGCGGTGCTGTCCTTCGAGCGCATCGGCGCCGAGCGGCTGCTCCTGCTGTTCAATCTCGGCAGCACGTCGGTGGAGAGGGATATTCCCGAAGGCGCGACGGCGCTGGACTTGCCGGGACAGGCGCGGCCACGCGCACAGGCAACGCGAGTTGCGCTGCCGGCGCGATCCGCGGCCTGTTTCCGCCTCGCCTGACCGGCCCCACGACTCTCGCAAGCAATGAAGCGGCCGGTACCGGCCCGGCCGCTTCCCCCCGGGGGGGATATGCTTGGGCTTGCAATGCGCCGGAAGGCATCGCAAGATTACCCAAGGTAATTTATTTTGGTTTCCTACCCACAATTGCTTTGGAGAGTTGATATGAACAAACGCGCGATCGCCGTTATTCTGGGAGCTTTGACCTGGCTGGCGGCCTGTACGCCAGTGCCGACCAGCTCAACAGACGAGGCCGAAGCCATGGCGGCGACAACAGCCACGACGGCTCCGACCACAACCACCACCTATTCCCAGGCGAGCTCCACCACGAGTTCCAGCGGACGCGCAAAGCATCCGGGCTCGGGCGACACCGGGTCCAGCAGCGATGACGACAGATCGTCCTCGAACGAGTCTTCGGGCGGTGGTTTCAGCGACAGCTCCGACGATGATGATTCCGGCTCGGATGACGACGCCACGGATGGCTCGGATAGCGGCGGCTGGAGCGGCGGCTGACGCCATGCCCAATTCCTGCATTTTCGCTTCGGCGCAGCGCCCGGTCCGGGCGCTGCTTCTGACGGCGACCCTGCTGGGCGCTGTTCCCTTCACAGCCCTTCCGGCGCTGGCCTCCTCCCTGCAATCGGAGCGCGCCGGTACGGGGCAGGCTGTCCCCGGCCGGATCGCGATCGTCGTCGGCAATCAGGTTTATGATGCGGTAAGCGACCTCGAGAACGCGCGGCGAGACGCCAAGGATGTTGCGGAAATGCTCCGCAGCTTCCGGTTCAACGTCTTTGATGGCTATGATCTCGACAAGCGCGGCTTCGAGGAACTGCTGCGCAGTGCGATGCTCAACATCCCCGAAGGCGCCGAGGTCGTGTTCTATTATGCCGGCCACGGCATCCAGATCGGGCGGCGAAACTACCTGCTGCCGACCGATGCGGCCTTTGCCAGCATCTATGACGTTCCACTGGAAACGATGACGCTGGACCGGGTGATCGACACGCTTGCGGCCCGCGGCGCGGCGCATGTGGCGATCCTGGATTCCTGTCGCGACAATCCTTTCCCCGATATCCGCCTCGCCGCGGATCTCGACGCCAATCTCTTTGAAACCAAGAGCGGTTTCGATGTGTTCAGCACGCCGCTCAACTCGCTGGTCGCCTTCTCGACCTCTCCCGGCGCGGTGGCCATGGATGGCGAGGCGGGTGGCAACAGCCCCTATACCCGCGCTGTCATGGAGGCTGCGCGGGCCGCGCCCGGCGAGAATATCCAGAACCTGTTCCCGGAGGTCCGACGCAAGGTCCATGAGGCGACGGAAGGTCGGCAGGTCCCCTGGGAGAGCTCGACCCTCGTGCGTCCCTTCTTCCTGTCCCCGGCCTCCATGAGCGTGGCCTCCCCAACCGCGGAGGCCGATGCGGGGGCCGGTTCGGCGGATCGCGGGATGGTCATCGCCGCTCCGTCCGTAGGGCCGACGGCGCTTGAGCCTGTCGCGCTTTCGCTGAGCCGGAGCTTTGACAGGCGAGTTGTGCTCGGGCAGGAGATCCTCGACGCGATCGGCGGGGAGTTCGAGGCGGTTGAGCTGGTTGTGCCGCCGACAAGCGGTATCCTGTCGCTCGGCGCCGGGGCCTCGCGGCTCGGACAGGTCTCTTTCGCGCCCGAGATCTCGGATATTCGCGCAACAGAACTCGAAGGCTTCACGCTTGATGAGCGGTTCTCGCTGAAATTCGTTCTGGGAGAAGGGCTTACCCGCCAGGTTGATGTCGATCTGACGCTCGAGGTCGATGCGTGCGATCTGGAGATGGGAGACGCGCTGGATCTCGGCGGGATCGGGATTTACCGGCTTGCCAACGAGATCGATGTCGCGGCCGGTCTGGAGGCCTGCGAGCGAGCGGTCGCACAGGATCCCGATCACGGACGTTTCCAGTATCAGCTGGGGCGCGCGCAGCAAAGCGCGGGTAGGGTCGCCGACGCCTATACCAGTTTCAGCCGCGCTGCGGAGCTGGGGCATGTGCGGGCTTTGAACGCCTTGTCGATCCTGCACGGGTCCAAACGCATCGACCATGAGGCGATGGGTATTCCGAAGGATCCGGAACTGGCCCTGAGCCTGTTGGAGCGGGGCATCGCGACGGGCGATCCCTATCCCATGCACCGCCTCGGACAGCAGCTCCTGCGGGAGGGCGAAACACCCCAGGAGCGCCAGCGCGGGTTCGAGCTCATGGAGAGGTCGGTCGAGCTTGGGCATACCTACTCGATGAACGAGCTTGGGATCTATTTCCTGACCAAGGATAGCGACCATTACCTGCCGGAACGCGGCATGCGCTATCTTCGTGCCTCCGAGTTGCGCCAGGACATCTACGGGTATCACAATCTCGGATATGTGGCGCTGAACGGGCTGGATGGGAGCGAACCCGATCCTGCCTTGGCGCATGAGTATTTTCGCCAGTCGACCGAAGGCGGCCATCCCAGCGGACCGAGCATGATCGCGCGCATGATCCTGCGCGGTCAGATCGGAGAGAAAGACACGGCCGAGGCTGTTCGCTTCTACGACATGTCGCTTGAGCGCGGCGACGGATGGGCCGGCGCGAATGCGGCAACGCTCATTCTCAAGGATCAGGTCCCGGGTCTGGGGGAGGCGGATGCCGCGATACGGGCGGCAAAGGCTGCGAACCTGGCCAGTGCCGGGGCGGCTGAGAGGGCGCGTGAACGGCTGGCGCAGGTGTCGTCCGAGGGCAAGGGCCGGGCGCTTCAGATGCTCCTGGTTGAGCTTGGTCACCCGGTTCAGGTTGACGGCGCCATCGGCCCGCAGACCTTTCGCGCCCTGGAGGCCGCAAGTGCCGATGCTGCCATACCCTATCGGCGGATTGATGATCCGGCAGAGCGGTTGATCTTTGCAGCGCGGCTCTACTGGTCCGCCAATCCTGTGCGCTTTGACTTGTTCTGAGACCGCGCGCTCCGAGCCTTGGCAAGGCCGCGCCGGGACGTAGACGTGAGGTCATCCGGCGCCCGTTTGCGGTCCCGAACTGGGCCACGTAGTGTCAGGCGCATGCGTTGCTGATCGCTTCAAGCGGATTGGCTTGGGGCAGACGGAAGCGGTGGCGGATTTCCGTCTGAAGAATGCTTCTGCCGGTACTTGATATTGCGCTTTTCGCGGCCAGTTTCTCGCGGGGGCTGACCGGTAGAGGGACCGGTTGTTTTCGCGTCCGACATAGCCATCTCATCGACCATTTTTCCCGGTAAACCCCGCGTTCAGTCGCGGCAGGCTGTCTGGCAAGGCCATGGCATCCGGCAAACAGGTCCGGCAAAACGGCCCTGCCAAAAACAGAGCTTTCTACGCGTTCAAAGCAGCTCGTCCGGAGCGGTTGCCAATGTATCGGGTGTCGGACCGGTCAGGTCGACCCGAGCAACTGTAACACTCATCGCGACCAGGGTCCCTGCTTTCCTCGGTCGAACAGGCCGTGTCGCAAAGAGCCTCTGTCGCCGAGCTGGTCGAGCCCGCGATCGGCATCGCTGGAGATTTCGCTGATCCCCACGCACAGCGCGCCGAATATGCCGGTCTTGTTGCGCGTGTCGATCCTGCGGGAGACATCGCCACGACTGCAGGCCGCGACGATCTCGGACAATTGCTGTGCCGCGTCCGCTTGTGCGCGGCTGTCGCGCTCGATCCGGGCGCGCGCTTCTTCATCCCGATTTCGCTGATCGGTCACAACGGTCCGTGTGTCGCGAGCATGCCGTTGATGCCCTCTCCCGGAACCCGGGCTGACCCCTTGAGGTCGCGAAGCCGGAGGCGTCTCAAGACATCGAGCTTCCCGACGTTGGACAGGACATGATCGAGCCCGACGGTCGATGCCGTCCGGACTGCCTTTTCGAGTTTGGCCGTTTCCCGTTGCTCCAGCGCAGGTGCAAAGACCTCCTGCCGCCGCTGGCGAGCAAGCTGGAAACTGCAAGACAAGCCATGGACCGTGCGAGGGCCGGGGACCGAAGGATCGGTCTCATGGGAGCGCCCGAGTGCTGCTGTCGAGCTTGCCTGGCACCGAAGCCCTTTAGGCTTCATGAAACGGATTTTACCGTTCTGCCAAACCAGAAGGAGCGCCGTGTGGCGCTCCCCGTTTCGCATCGCTGTTTCAAAGAAGAATCAGATCCGCTCGACGGCCACCTCCGATCCGCCGGTATGAAAGGCGATGTGGTCCTTGATCCGGGTCATGCCTTCGATCGGCGCCTCGTAGCTCCAGGCAGCATTGGCGAGAGTCTTGCTTTTTGTCTGAATCGAGAAGTAGTTGGCGTCGCCCTTGTGCGGGCAATGGCTGGTCTCCTCGCTGGTGTCCAGGAAGGCCATGGCGATGTCGTCGCGCGGGAAGTAGATGACCGGCGCGTGCCCGCCCTCGGTCAGTTCCAGTGCATTCTTGCTCTCGGCGAGTACGGCGCCGCCGGCGCGGACCACCCAGGTGCCAAGCGCCTTTCGGATCGTGATGTGGTCAACCATGTAGGTCCCTCTCAAGTTCGTCCGTCCCCTATGGGCGGGCAATGTGACACTCGGATGAATGATGAATGTTAGCGGGCGACACTACAGGCTTCGCGTCGCGGCGTCCAGCCATGCCAGGGCGCTCCCCTCCAGCAGGCCCGAGACCCGGTGCCGGCACTCGGTGTGATAGCCGTCGAGCCAGTCCCGTTCCGGGCCGCTCAGCATCTCCGGAAGGATCAGGCGGCGGTCGATGGGAACCCAGGTCAGCGTGGCGAAGGCCAGCATTTCGCGCGCGTCCGCACCGGGCAGGGCGGGGGCGGGGACGACGTGGATCAGGTTCTCGATCCGGATGCCGAAGGCGCCTTCGCGGTAATATCCGGGCTCGTTGGACAGGATCATCCCGGTCTGGAGCGGCACATCCGAGGTCCGCGACAGCCGCTGCGGACCTTCGTGGACCGAGAGATATGCCCCGACCCCGTGGCCGGTGCCGTGATCGTAATCCATGCCGGCGCGCCAGAGCGGGGCACGGGCCAGCGAGTCGAGGTCACGCCCCGCGAGACCGCTGGGCCAGAGCAGCGTGGAGATGGCGATCATGCCCTGGAGGACACGGGTGAAGCAGGCCTTCTGCTCTTGCGTCACGTCGCCTGTGGCGATGGTCCGGGTGATGTCCGTCGTGCCATCGGCATATTGACCGCCCGAATCCACCAGCAGGATGTCGCCCGGGACGATCTCGCGATTGCTCTCCTCGCTGACGCGGTAATGGACGATGGCGCCATGCGGGCCGGTGCCGGCGATGGTCTCGAAGCTGATATCGCGCAGGAGCGGGTCAGAGCGGCGTTCTTCCTCCAGGCGGCGAACGACATCGATCTCGGTCAGGCCACCGGCGGGGGCGGCCGTGTCCAGCCAGCACAGGAAACGGCACATTGCGGCGGCGTCGCGCAGGTGCGCGGCCTCCATCCCCTTGAGCTCGGACGCGTTCTTGCGCGCCTTGGGCAGGAGACAGGGGTCCCGGCCAAGCCTGACCTCGGTGCCGGAGAGCTGATCGGCAACCCAGACCGGGGCGCTGGCGCGGTCGAGCCGGACCGGGCCCTGCAGCGAGCGAAGGGCCGGGCCGAAGGCGGCGGTTGGCTGGCACTGCACCGTGGCGCCGAGATGGGCGCGGATCTCGCCGGAGAGCTTCTCGGGCGCGCAGAACAGCTCCAGTTCGCCGGAAGCGTGCAGGATGGCGAAGGAATGCGGGACCGGGTTGCGGGCGATGTCGCTGCCACGGATATTCAGCAACCAGGCGATGCTGTCGGGCAGGGTGAGGACACAGGCGGTCTCGCCGCGCAGGGTCAGAGCGCCGCCAAGCGCGCGCAGCTTCTCCTCATGCGGCTCGCCGGCATGGTCCAGCGGGTGGACCCGGACCGGCCCCTTCGGGGGCGCGGGCTGGTCGTCCCAGATCGCATCGACAAGGTTCCTGCAGGCCACGAGTTCGATCCCTGCGCCAGCCCCATGCTTGCGCAGCCCGGTGATCTCCTCGACCGAATGCAACCAGGGATCGAAACCGACCCGGCCGCCGTCGGGCAGTTGCGCAGCGAGCCAGTCCGAGAGCTTCTCTTCCGGCCAATTTACCGGCGTAAAAAACTCGAGATCCACCTGGGAGCGGACCTGGACGCGGTAGCGCCCGTCGATGAACACCCCGGCCACATTGGCGAGAATGGCGCAGAACCCGGCCGAGCCGGTAAAACCGGTCAGCCAGGACAGCCGCTCGTCATGCGGGGCGACATATTCGCCGTGATGCGCATCGGCGCGTGGCACGAGGAAGCCGTCCAGCCCTGCCGTCGCAATCTCCTCGCGCAGGGCTGCCAACCGTGGCGGACCGTCTTCCGGTCGACTTGTCACGTCAAAGCTCTGAAACATTGCTCTCTCCCGCCGAAGCTGAGGTTGGCGATCCGGACTGTCGCCGCATCACTCCTGATTCCTGTCGATAGGGGGGCTCGCCCCCCGTGCTCTTGCGAGCACTCCCCCCAGGATATTTCGCGAAAAAGGAAGCAGGCCGGGTTCGTTGTCGGGGCCTGATTCCTGCATCCTCCCGCGGGGAGGCGCGGTCTTTTTGGAACGGACGGGCGCCGGGTCTAGGACGCGCGCCGCAGCCCCGCGAACCGCGCCTTTGCGCGCTTGTCGTTGTCGAATAGCGCCGCCAGTTGTTCCGTCATTGCCCCGGCGAGCTGTTCCACATCGGTGATTGTCACCGCCCGGTCATAGTAGCGCGTCACGTCATGGCCGATGCCGATCGCCATCAGCTCGACTTGTCGGCGGCGTTCGATCATCGCGATCACGTCGCGCAGGTGCTTTTCGAGGTAATTGGCCGGGTTGACCGAGAGGGTGGAATCGTCGACCGGCGCGCCGTCGGAGATCACCATCAGGATTTTGCGGGCCTCCGGGCGGATCACCATCCGCTTATGCGCCCATTCCAACGCTTCGCCGTCGATATTCTCCTTCAGCAGCCCTTCCTTCATCATCAGTCCGAGATTGTCACGCGAGCGGCGCCAGGGGGCGTCGGCGGATTTGTAGATGATGTGACGCAGGTCGTTGAGGCGGCCCGGCATCTGGCTGCGGCCTTCCTTGAGCCATTTCTCCCGGCTCTGGCCGCCCTTCCAGGCGCGGGTTGTGAAGCCGAGGATCTCGACCTTGACCGAGCAGCGCTCCAGCGTTCGGGCGAGCACGTCCGCACAGATTGCGGCGATGGAGATCGGCCGGCCGCGCATGGAGCCGGAATTGTCCAGCAGCAGCGTCACCACCGTGTCGCGGAACTCGGTATCCTTCTCGATCTTGAAGGAGAGCGGCGTGGTCGGGTTGGCGACGACGCGGGCGAGGCGGCCGGCATCGAGCGTGCCTTCCTCGAGGTCGAACTCCCAGCTCCGGTTCTGTTGCGCCTGCAGCCGGCGCTGCAGCTTGTTGGCCAGCCGCGAGACGGCGCCCTTGAGTGGCTCCAGCTGCTGGTCGAGATAGGCGCGCAGACGCTCCAGCTCGACCGCCTCGGCGAGCTCGGTTGCCTCGATGATCTCGTCGAACTCGGAGGAGAAGACTTCGTAATTCGGGTCGGCCTCGGAAGGCGGGGCTGGGGCGGGCGGCTCGAGCGGCGCCTCGCCTTCCGGCATCTCCGCCTCCTCGCCCATCTCGTCATCGGCGGTATCGTCCATCGAGACCTCGGCCTCGGTCGGGTCGTCCGTGGCCTCCTGGTCCTGTTCGGGAGAGCTGTCGTCCTGCTGGCTGTCCTCGTTCTCCTCGCCGTTTTCCTCGGAGTCGTCGGGTTGTTCCTCGGCCTCCTCGGGCTGCTCCTCGTCATCCATCTCGTCGGGATCGTCTCCGAGTTGGTCGCCATAGCCGAGATCGTCGATCACCTGCCGGGCGAATTTCGCGAAGGCGGCCTGGTCCTCGAGGCAGTCTTCCAGCCGCGGCAGCGTCTCCGCGGCCGAGCCTTCGAGATAGTCGCGCCAGAGGTCGAGGATGTTCTGCGCGCCCTCGGGCAGCTCGCGCCCGGTGGCCAGTTGCCGGATCATGTAGCCGGCGGCGGCGGCCAGCGGCGCCTCGGCGGCCTTGTTGATCTGGTGATAGCCCTTGCGCTTGGCTTCATGGCCGATCTTGGCGTCGATATTGGTTGCGGTGCCGGGCATGGCGCGGGCGCCCACGGCCTCGCAGCGCGCCATTTCCATCGCCTCGTAGAGATCGAGCGCCATCTGGCCGGAGGGCAGGTAGCGCTGGTGGGTGGCCGCATCGTGATGGCGGCGGCGCAGGGCCAGCGCGTCGGCGGTGCCGCGGGCCAGCAGTACCTCGTCCTTGGTCAACCGCCGGCTGACTTGCGGCAGGCGCATCTGGTCGCTGGTCATTCCGGAGGGGTCGACCGTGAAGACCACGCCGAGATCCGGGTCATCGGCAATGACCCGCGTCGCCTCGCTCAGTGCCTTCTTGAACGGATCGGCTGGATTGTCGGACTGGCTCATGACGCAGAAAACTCTCTTTTCCGGCGCGGCGGCGGTTCCGCGCGGGCTTCCCTTCTCCGAGTAATCGGGCAAGGCCGCGGAAATGACAAGGGCCGGTGGGGCGGGGTGGCCGGACAGGAGCCCGGTTTGGCGGAGCAGGGATGATGTCGATACCGGTTTGCCCATAGGCGCCGCGATGGCCGGTTTCGGGCCTGTTGCGAGGCCCGGATGGCCGCGGAACACGGGCCTGGACCCGCCGGGTCGGTGCTTGGTCATTCGCGTGGAACGGGGGGAAGCGCATCGGATCCGGACGGGTGATCGTGCAGATCACAGAGGTCGCAGCGCTATCTCGCCGGCCGGCCTTGTCCCGGCGCACCCTGCGCGTGCCAGCTTTGCCTGCGCCGCCAGGACGTTACCCCAGGGAGCGACCCCGGTTGCGCTGCGCGGTTCGGGTTGCGTCGCGGCTGCCGGTTATGTGGGCGATATAGAGGAAGGCCGCGAGATAGGCGATGCCGACCCCGATGATCAACTCGCCCGGTATCGGCCCGGTATCGGCGCGGTCGATCACCTCGCGAACGGAACCGGCCGAGACCGGGTGGATCACCAGCTTGCCGATATAGGCCACCATCTGCACGAAGAGGATCCAGAGATAGTTGCGCCGGATCCGCCGCCCCATCGCTGTTAGCAGGCTGACATGGTAATCCGGGCGCCAGTAATCCTCTGCCAGCACCTGCTGCCAGTTCTCCTCCGTATGCAGGTCGCCATCCTGCAGCATGGGCGCGTAGAAATGCACTTCGAGATAGCGCGCCCGAGCCCGCCAGACATTGAAATAGCGGTAGCGCCGCGCCTCCAGCATCATGAGTGTCGAGATCAGCAGCCCAACCAGCAGCAGGGGCAGCGCACTTGCCTCCGCGCTGGAGAAGGAGATCGAAAGCGCGGCGCCCAGCGAGACCACGGACCAGTTGGTCGTCGTGTCGAGCCGGGTGCGCCAGATCGTCGAACGATAGACCTCGCCACGATAGAGATGCGCCAGCGCGCCGATCTCGGCGGGGGTGAACTCACGGGTTTTCTGGGTTTCCTCCGGCATGGCCCCTCCCAAAGCGCATGTGCGGCGCCTCTGGAACGGGAGCCTTGCGGCAAGCCTAGCGCGGCGCGGGCGGGCTGGGAACCGCGCCGGAGGGACAAAGCGACCCCAGGGCGCTGGCATAGTGTCGCCGCCCCGCTTAGGTAGGGGGAAAGAACTCAGGAGTTATCGCCATGACCACCCCCCCCGTCATCGACATCCAGCCGCTCGACCTCGACGCGATTGCCGGCTTCGAAGGCCGTATCGCGGTTTTCGTGCCGGCAGAGGGAAAGCTCGACCAGGGCGCGCGGCGGGTGAACCGGCTGAGCAAGGGCGCGCTGGAGCGGTTCGCGGCCAGCGAGGCCTTCGAGCGGCTCAAGCCGGGGGAGTCCGCGGATCTCTCCTGGCCGGCTGGCATGCAGGCCAGCGCCGTGCAGGTGATCCGGCTGGAGGGGAAATCCACGCCGATCGAACGGCGCAAGGCCGGCGCGGCGATCGGGGCCGCGCGCGGCAAGGGCGATGTGCTGATCCTCGGGGGCGCGCGCAAGGGCCTGGCGGAGCTGGCGCTCGGCGCGTCGCTGCGGGCCTATGCCTACAAGGAATGCCGCACGGGCGAGGCCGGGGAGCAGGCTGTTGGCGATGTCTCGATCATGGTCACCGATCCAAATGCGCTGCGAGCGGAGATGGCCTCGGTCGAGGCCGTCGCGGAGGGCGTCTATTTCACCCGCGACCTGGTGAACGCACCGGCCAACATGCTGACCACGGAGAGCTTCGCCGAGAAGCTGACCACGCTGGGCGAATTGGGGGTCGAGGTCGAGGTGCTGGACGAAGCGGCGATGGCCGAGCTTGGGATGGGCATGTTGCTCGGCGTGGGCATGGGCTCGGAGAGCCCGTCGAAACTGGTGGTGATGCGCTGGAATGGTGGCGGCTCGGAGCAGCCGCTGGCGCTGATCGGCAAGGGCGTCGTGTTCGACACCGGCGGCATCTCGCTCAAGCCCGGCGCGGGCATGGAAGACATGACCATGGATATGGGCGGCGCGGGCGTTGTCTCCGGGGTGATGAAGACGCTGGCGCTGCGCAAGGCGCCGGCCAATGTGGTCGGGCTGGTCGGCCTCGTCGAGAACATGCCGGACGGGCGGGCGCAGCGCCCCGGCGATATCGTGACCTCGATGAAGGGTGACACGGTCGAGGTGATCAACACCGATGCCGAGGGCCGGCTCGTTCTGGGCGACGTGATGTGGTACGCGCAGGAGCGGTTCCAGCCCTCCGGCATGATCGATCTCGCGACCCTGACCGGCGCGATCATCGTTGCGCTCGGGCATGACAATGCCGGCGTCTTTTCCAATGATGACGGGTTTGCCGACGGTTTCCTGGCAGCGGCGAAGGCGGAAGGCGAAGGTGCCTGGCGGATGCCGATCGGGCCGAACTATGCCGAGCTGATCAAGTCCGACAAGGCAGATATCAAGAATGTCGGCTCTGGCCGCTGGGGAGGGTCGATCACCGCGGCCGAGTTCCTGCACCGCTTCGTCAAGGAAGACATGCCCTGGATCCATCTCGACATCGCCGGTGTCGCCCAACCCGCCAAGCCGCCGGCATGGGCGCCGAAAGGCGCGTCTGGCTGGGGCGTGATGGCGCTCGACCGGATGATCCGGGACAGGTTCGAGGGCTGATCCATGGGGCAGGCGCTGTTCTATCACCTGACCCAGAAGCCGCTGGAGGTAACGCTGGCGATGCTGCTGGAGAAGTCGCTCCAGCGCGGCTGGCGCGTCGCTGTGCGCGGGCGGGATCAGGGGCGCCTGCACTGGCTGGACCAGAAGCTGTGGCTCGGACCGGAGGAAGGTTTCCTGCCGCATGGTCTCGCCGGCGGTCCGCATGATGCCGACCAGCCCGTGCTGCTGACAACCGGCGAGGCGCATCCCAACGATGCGGCTTGCCTGATCGCGATCGATGGTGCCTCGGTCTCGGCCGGGGAGGTCGCGGCGCTGGAGCGGGTCTGCATCCTGTTCGACGGCCATGACCCGGAGGCTGTCCAGCAGGCGCGCGGCCAGTGGAAGGGGCTGACCGGGGAAGGCGCTTCGGCGCAATACTGGGCTGAAGAGGGCGGTCGCTGGGAGAAGAAGGCGGAAAGCTGAGCCCCGGCGCCGGTTCTGTGCGGCAACGGTGAGTGGGGGGCGCTGCCCCCCCGCGCTCCGGGGAGCGCATCCCCCCGGGATACTTGATGAAAAAGGAAACGGGCGGGGGCTTGCCCCGGTCTGCGTCGGCGAGATCACGACTCGGTTGGGTGGGAGTGATCCTGCGCGCAGTTTTTTTGGCGGCGATCCAGTGGCGGGAGACGCGGCGAGCATGGCGTCTTCAAGGCTTTCATAGACAGATTGCCCCAAAAGAGTCACCGTCGGGGCTCTCGGCTGCCTGCGTTGATTCTGTGTTTGTGTCGTGATCGCAAGGGTTTGCCTCGTTCCTGGGGGAGCGGATCTCGGGTGCGGAATTTGTCCGGACCTCTCAAAAGCGGCAGGAAAACGGGCAGGTTCTGCCTGAAACCTGCCGCAGAAGCCGGGCCTTCTATCCGTACAGAAATACGGAGGCCGCATGCGCGTTGCCAAACTGATGCTGTTCGCCATGGCGTTGCTGCCACTGTTCTCGCAGAGCGTTCCAGCGACCAGCAAGAAGCTCTCTGGCGCGATACCCGGTCAGGCAGCGGTCGGTCGGCTGGTCGTCTCCGGGCGGTCGATGTGCACCGGCGTGCTTGTGTCGCCGGATCTTGTGCTGACCGCGGCCCATTGCCTTTATGACCCGGCGACGGGGCGGCGGGTGAACCCGCAGAAGATCGAGTTCCAGCCGAGGCTGCGGCATGGAAGGGCTTCGGCAGTACGCCAGGTCGCCAGCGCCACCGAGCATCCGGACTATGTGCATCGGCGTCGCGGCAAGGCGCAGGTTGGGTATGACCTGGCCATGCTGAAGCTCGCGAAGCCGATCTCGCGGCAGAAAGTCCTGCCGGTCGAGCTGGATGTCGGCTTGGCGCGCGGCGACATGCTGGCGGTTCTCTCCTACACGATGGGAAGCTCGAAGCAACCGATCCTCGACTATCCCTGCCAGGTGCTGGCGCAGGAGCTCGACACGCTGGTGATGTCCTGCGAGGTCGATTTCGGCGCCTCCGGGGCGCCGGTGCTGGCGTTGAGTCGCAACAAAACGCCCGCGGCGGTTTCGGTCGTTTCGGCACGGGCGGCGATGGGGGGACGCAATGTCTCGGTCTCGACGACGCTCGATGCAAAAACGCTGCGCGGGATGATGAATGGCAGCTGAGCGGTCAGGGACCGTTTCTGACAGCGCCGGCATTTTGGACGCCGCTGCAGGGCAGGGTCGATGACATCCGACAGGCCGAAATCGATGCGTTCGAGCCCCTGGGCGCATTCCCCAATCGTCCGCTATCGGCGGTTTGCGCGAAGCTCACTCCGCTGGTGCGCCGCGGCGCAGGGCGGAGAAGATCGTCTCGTTGCCCGGTTCGGGATGGCGCGGGATCATCAGCGAGAGTGCCAGCGAGGTGCAGGCCATGCCCGCGGCAAGCACGAAGACCAGGGCCGGGTTTGACAGCCAGAGATATCCGAGCGCGGCCGGCAGGAAGACGGCGGCGATATGGTTGATCGTGAAGGCGACGGCAGCCGTGGGCGCCATGTCCGCCGGATCACCGATCTTCTGGAAATAGGTCTTCAGCGCCAGGGCGAGCCCGAAGAAGATATGGTCCAGCACGTAGAGAATGGCCGCAAGCATTACGCCCCAGCCGAACATGTAGATGCCGCCATAGGCGGCGAAGATCAGCGCCAGCCCGGTATATTCGAAGATCAGCGCCCGGCGTTCCCCGAAGCGGCTGACCGCCCAGCCGAAAACCGGCGCGACGGCCATGTTCGCGATCAGCGTGATCAGGAAAAGCGATGCGATTTCATGTACTTCGAAGTCGAATCGTTCGACCATCATGAAGCCGGCGAAGACGACGAAGATCTGCCGCCTTGCGCCAGCCATGAATTGCAGCGCGTAATAGAGCCAGTAGCGCCGGCGCAGGACGAGTTTCTTGACCTGCGGCGTCGGGCTTTCGAATTGCGGGTAGAGAAAGAAGCAGAGCGTGGCCACGATGGCGGTGAACAGGCCGGCGGTCATGTAGACCGTGTTGTAGTCGAGATCGAAGGCCTTCCAGGTCGACACGATCAGCCCATAGGCGACCAGCGTGGCGGCGGACCCGGTCGCCAGCATCCAGCCGAGCAGCTTGGGCGCGCGCTCCTTGGGCATCCATTGCAACTGAAGCGACTGGTTGACCGTCTCGTAATAGTGGAAGCCGATCGAGCTGAACATCGTGATGATCAGGATGCCGCCGAGGCTCGGGAACCATGCGGTCAGCGCGGTGGCCACACCCAGAAGCGCCAGCGACACGATCCCGAGCACCTGTTCGCGCATGATCCGGATCAGCGCAATGACGAATATCGCCAGGAATCCTGGGATCTCGCGCACCGTGTGCAGCCAGCCGATATCCGAGCCGTCGAAATCCGCGACCTCGATGACGAAATTGTTCAGCAGCGCCGACCATGTGGCGAAGGCCACCGGCATGGCCGCGGCCATGACGAAGAGCAGGGTGATCGGCCGGCGCCAGAAGGGCAGCGCATGAGCTTGAGCGAGGGATACGGTCTTCATGGGTCGCCCATAGATCTGCGCCGTCGGGTTGGAAAGGAAAATGAGCGTGCATCCGCGCAGGGATGGCCCGCGATGTGGCTTGCTGATCTGGATCAAGGCGGGGCGGTTTGCGTTACGTCAGGTTGCATGGCAAAATTTGAATGTAACGCGCGACTGGGGACAACATGGACATTCTTGGAATCGTCGAGCGCATCGGCGAGGCGCCGGCTGCTGCTCTGTTCGGGCTGATCACGGGGATGCTGTTCGGCATCGCCGCGCAGCGGTCGAATTTCTGCTTGCGGGCGGCGACGGTGGAATTCGCGCGCGGCGGGTTCGGGCCGCGCATGTCGATCTGGCTTTTGACCTTCTCGACCGCGATGGTCTGGGTGCAGGGCGCGCAGATGTTGGGGCTGATGCGGGCGGAGGACGCGCGGATGATGGCGGTGCCGGGGACATGGTCCGGCGCGGTGATTGGCGGGCTGATATTCGGCGCCGGAATGGTGCTGGCGCGCGGCTGTTCGGGGCGGCTCCTGGTGCTGGCGGCGACAGGCAACCTGCGGTCCGTGGTCTCGGGGTTGGTCTTTGCCGTGGTGGCGCAGATGACGCTGGGCGGCTGGCTGGTGCCCGTGCGCGAGGCGCTGGCGGGGCTCTGGATCACGCCGGGCGGGACGAATCTCGACCTTCTGGCCGCGCTGCACCTGCCGAAGGGGACCGGGTTGGTTCTCGGTCTCGCGCTGGCGGCCGTGGCGATCTACCTGTCGAAGAAGAACGAGCTCGGGACAATGAAGCTCTTCATGGCCTCGGGCGTGGGCTTCGCGGTGGCGGTCGGCTGGGTTCTGACCTTCGGTCTGAGCCAGGTCGCCTTCGAGCCGGTCCAGATCGAGAGCGCGACCTTTACCGGCCCCTCGGCGCATACGCTGATGTTTTTCCTCGTCCCGGACACGGTTCTGGAATTCGATATCGGGCTGGTGCCGGGCGTCTTCCTTGGCGCCTTCATCGCGGCGGCCTGGGCGGGCGAGTTGAAGGCGCAGGGCTTCGAGGGCGCGGGCAACATGCAACGCGCGATGATCGGCGCGGCGGCGATGGGGTTCGGCGGCATGCTGGCAGGCGGCTGCGCCATTGGCGCGGGCGTGACGGGGACGTCGATCTTCGTCGGCACGGCCTGGCTGGCCCTGACCTGCATGTGGATCGGCGCCGTGGTCACGGATTACCTTGTCGATCAGAAGGGCGGCGCTGCGGTCACGGTTTGAGGCGGGCCGGGCCCGCGCTGGATGGCGGCGGCGGTCGGGGGGCTTCCTCGCCCGCCTGTCAGTCCGACGTTCCGAAATATGGAGCGACCCGGGCACGCACGAACTCCCAGACCTTTGGTGCGCCGCGTAGGACCTTGACGCCAACCCGGCTGTCGATCTGCTCCAGGGTCACGTCGTAATCGATCCAGCTGCCGCCGCCGGACGCGTGGTTCTGCAAAACCGGCTGCACCCGGTCGAGCGACTTGGCAAAGACCGCATCCGGGCTTTCCGCCGCCTCGAACTCGTCCCAGAGCGCGCGGAACTCGGTCGCCTGGTCGGCCGGCAACAGCCCGAAGAGACGCTCGGCGGCGGCCAGTTCCTTGGCCTCCTGCTCGGCGGGGTCATGGGCAAGGTGGATCGGCATGTCGCCGGCATCGATCTCGACGATGTCATGCAGGAGCAGCATCCGCAGCACCCGGTCGATGCGCACTTCCGGCCCGGCCTGGTCGGCCAGCACGAGCGCATACAGGGCGATATGCCAGGAATGCTCGGCGGAATTCTCGCGCCGGGAGTTGTCCCCGATCGGCGTGGCACGCAGAACGCCCTTGAGGCGATCGATCTCGTCGAGGAAGGCGAACTGGGCGGTCAGGCGATCTGTCATGGCGCCGATCTACGCCCGCACGCACCGGGTTGCAACATCCTCCGACTGGCACAGGGGCGGTATTGCGTGGCGCAAGAGGGGCGTGCCTCCAGACGCTCGATCCTCGGGGCGTCGCCGCCTGGATGCCACGAGGGCTACGGCCAGCGCGAGGTCTCTCCAATTCGGCGGATGTCATCCGCTAACAGCCTCCAGACGCGGCAAAGCCATAAATCTTTGGGGAAATTTTTGTATACCTTCGCATACCATCTTTCGAATTCCTCTCGATTGCGCTAAGAGGCGGGTAAGATCAACCACGGATTCGGAAAGGGACACCCATGACCAAGATCAAGGTGGACAACCCCATCGTCGAGATGGACGGAGACGAGATGACCCGGATCATCTGGGATTTCATCAAGCAGAAACTGATCCTGCCCTATCTGGATCTCGACCTGCTCTATTACGACCTCGGGATGGAGGAGCGCGACCGCACCGAGGACCAGATCACCATCGATGCGGCCGAGAAGACCAAGGAGATCGGCGTCGCGGTGAAGTGCGCCACGATCACGCCGGACGAGGCGCGGGTCGAGGAGTTCGGCCTCAAGAAGATGTGGCGCTCGCCCAACGGGACGATCCGCAACATCCTCGGCGGCGTCGTCTTCCGCCAGCCGATCATCTGCCGCAACGTGCCCCGGCTCGTGCCGGGCTGGACGCGCCCCATCGTCATCGGCCGCCACGCCTTTGGCGACCAGTACAAGGCGACCGATTTCAAATTCCCCGGCTCCGGCAAGCTGACGATGAAATTCGTCGGCGACGATGGCACGGTGATCGAGGAAGAGGTCTACCAGGCGCCGTCTTCGGGCGTGTTCATGGGCATGTACAATCTCGACGACTCGATCCGAGATTTCGCCCGGGCCTCGTTCAATTACGGCCTGAAGATGGGCTGGCCGGTCTATCTCTCGACCAAGAACACCATCCTCAAGCAATATGACGGCCGGTTCCTGGAGCTGTTCCAGGAAGTGTTCGACGCGGAGTTTGCCGAACGGTTCGAGGATGCGAAGATCTGGTACGAACACCGCCTGATTGACGATATGGTCGCCTGCGCGATGAAGTGGAATGGCGGCTTTGTCTGGGCCTGCAAGAACTACGATGGCGACGTGCAGTCGGACACCGTGGCGCAGGGCTTCGGCTCGCTGGGCCTGATGGCCTCGCAGCTGATGACGCCGGATGGCAAGATCGTGGAAGCCGAGGCCGCGCACGGCACCGTGACGCGCCACTATCGCCAGCACCAGAAAGGCGAGCAGACCTCGACCAACTCGACGGCCTCGATCTTTGCCTGGACCGGCGGGCTGCATCACCGCGCCAAGCTCGACGAGAACGTAGCGCTGGCCTCCTTCGCCTCGACGCTGGAGCGTGTGGTCGTAGATACGATCGAGGCCGGTCACATGACCAAGGACCTCGCGCTGCTGGTCGGCCCGGACCAGGGCTGGCACACCACGACCGGCTTCCTGGAGAAGATCGACGAGAACCTGAACAAAGCGCTCGCGCTCTGAGCCACGCCAAGTGGGACTGAAATCCGGCCCGGTCTTCCATCGGAAGGCCGGGTCGTTCTGTTTTGGCGCCCTTTCCAGTGGCAGCGCAGGTCCCGGAATGTCGCGGACGCGAACGGAGCGGCACTTCGCGGCGGATGCTAGGAGCGCCACGCGAGCCGTGCCGACGCCTGCCCGTGGGATGGCGCTGCAACGAGTGTAATCTGCAGCTTATCCCGGCCAAACCCGGAGAAGTTCAAGCCGTTGCGCATGGATGACAAAGCGCCAGCCCGCCGGGACGGGCAGGCGCTGGCATGGCGGCTTCGCCTTGATTCCATGCCAACAGGCGCTCGGTTCCAATGCCCTCTATTGGCTCATTGCGAACCCGCGGCGCCGGCGCGCTTCCGCCCTCACGGCTCGCGGAAGGTTTCCTTCGACTTGTAGAGCGGCTTGAGAAGGTAGCGCAGGATGGTCTTGGAGCCGGTATGCAACTCGACCGTCGCCCGCATGCCGGGCCGGATCTCGATCGCCTTCTGCCGCTCGGTCAACGCCTTGGTATCGACCGTCACCGTCACCCGGTAGAAGGGTGGCAGGCTGGGGTCGCGCTCGTCCTCGAACGTGTCGGCGGAGATGAAGTCGACCTTGCCCTTCAGCGAGCCGTAGATCGTGTAATCATAGGCGGTGAGCTTGATCGAGGCTTCCTGCCCGGGCTCGACATTGGCGATTTTCTCCGGCCGTACACGGGCCTCGACGAAAAGCTCCTCGCGCAGCGGAGTGATTTCGAAAATCTCGTCGCCGGGGCGGATCACGCCGCCGATCGTGGTGACGGCGAGATTGTTGACGATGCCGCGCATCGGCGAGGTGATGACGGTCCGGTTGAGCTGGTCCGCGGCCACGCATCCATGCCGAAGCTGATATCGCCGCCGACCAGCATGCGTCCCGAAGACGCCGGAATCTGTCCCGCGCGCGACGTCCCTTCGTCGTGGAGCACCGCCATCCCCGCCGCATAAACCGCCTTCAGGAGGCCTCCAAATGACTGACATGGAAAACAAGACACTCGTCGAACGTGTCGAGCACGCGCCCACCCTCCGCCGCACTGCCCGGGCCATGCTGTCGGACTCGACCCTGCTGCATTTCCAACCCTCGCGTCGGGGGATGGTGGTGCACATCTCCACCCGTCTCGGACTCGGCCAGATTTTCGATGAGGAAATGGCTCAGGAACTCGATACGCTGATCGCCAACCTGGAGCGCGAGGCCGAGAAAGGCATGCACCACGGCTGGCAACACGACGAGTGCGACAACAACGGCGGCTACGAGACCGTCAATCATGATGATCGCGCCAGAGACCTGCTGCAAAGCGCAAGCCTGCTGCGGCGGTTGCATGATGTGATCGCGTTGGTGCTCGATTCCGTCGATGCGGTGCATGTCACGATGACCATGCTCGAAGACGCGTAACAGCACCACGGCGGCGCCTCCGGGCGCCGCTGCCTTGACGGGGCAGAACGCCCCTCGCGTCGGGACTGGATCACCCGACGACGGCGCGCCGGCGACCAAATCTCCGCTTCTGCTGCTCAGATGCCGGCACGCCACCCCTCGCAACTCTCTGAAATATTGACTTTTTGAGAGTTGGCCTGCGACATTCTGCCTTTTCCATTACACAGCAGGTTTTCGATCGTCCGTCTTCCTGATCGCCGGCGACTGGCCCGGCGATCCAGAGAGGCAAGACCCTATGATCGAAGACGCCCACATCACCACCTTGACCGCCGCCAATGACACGCCTGACGATACCCGCTGCACGATGGCAATCCATGGCCTGATCGGCCTTCTCGCCCGTGCAGAGCTTCGCAAGGTCTCCGGTCAGGCGGCCAATTCCAACACCGCACTCAAGGCAGAGATCTCCCGATGAACATGCGCGTTGCCGTATATGCCCGTTACAGTTCCGATCTCCAGAAAGCCACGTCGATCGAGGACCAGATCGACATGGCCCGCAGGTTCTGCTCCGAGCAGGGCTTCGAGATCGTCAGGATTTTCACCGATGAGGAGCAGACGGGGCGCAATACACGGCGCGAAGGCTTCAAGGCGTTGCGCGCGTCCGTCGAGGCGCGCGAGGTTGATCTCGACGTGGTCGAGGCAATCGACCGGCTGACACGCCGGGTGACGGATGCGCTGTCGAACTGGGAGCTGTTCCAGTTCCAGGGGATCGGGCTGCATTCGATCACCGAGGGTCGGCAGGATTTCATCAATGTCCTGCTGCGCAGCTTCGGCGCCCACGCCTTTTCCGAGATGATCGGCAAACATACCCGGCGTGGCCTTCAGGGGGGCGCTGAAACGCGGCCGGTTGCATTCCTGCGCCTTCGGATTCCAGATGATCGACGCGGAGGATGGCGAGCTGAACCGCAGTATCGACCCGGAGCAGGCCGCCATCATTCTGCGGATCTTTGAAGAGGCCGCCGAGGGCAAGTCTTCAAAAGCCATCGCGCGTGGTTTGAACGCGGACCGGATCCCGGAGCCGCGTGGGGGCACCTGGGACAGTTCGACGATCCGCGGCAACACCTCCCGCGGCGACGGTATCTTGCAGAACACGCCCTACACTGGCGATCCACAGGTCTGCCGCACGACGCGCAGCTACCACCCGGAAACCGGCGTTCGCAGGACGGACATGTCGCCCAAGGAAACGATCACGAAGCACTTCGAAGAGCTTCGGATCATCCCAGATGATCTCTGGCGGAAGGTTCAGGCCGAGCTCGAGCGCAGTAGGAATGCCGCTGCCGGCAACCCGGTTGGCGCTCGACGCAGCCGGCATCTCTTCTCCGGCCTGATGGTCTGCGGCTGCTGTGGCGCGAACTATGTGAAACATTCCAAGACGGCCTTCCGCTGCAATGAATCCCGCAAGCAATGCTGCGACAACCGCACCAGCATCTCCCAGAAGCGTCTGGAGGCCCGGGTGTTCGACCGCCTGCGCGAAGCCTTTCAATCCCCGGATCTGCTGGAGGTCTTCGAAAAGGCGCTGGCCGAAGAACGCCGCAAGCTCGCCGATGCCGATCCCGCCGCCGATGTGATCCGGATCGAGAGGCAGTTGAGGGCGGCAGAGGCGAAGCGCGAGAACATCTTCCGCGCGATCGAAGACGGCGCGCCTATGCGGCCTTCAAGGGACGGGCCGAGAAGGTCGAAGCGGAGATCGCCGCACTCGGCGAGGGTCTTTCGGATGCACGCCACCGGGCCTCGCATGGGGCCGAAGCTATCCCCGATGCCGCAACGCTCTTCACCGCGGCCATCGGGCAGATGGAACAGCTCCTCGGCGATCCGGACCTCGTCGATCAGGCAAACCGCTACCTCAAGGAGATCCTCCGCCGCATCGTCCTCACCCCGGATGAAACCGCGCAGCACGGCCTCGCCGTCCAGATCGAAACCGACTTCGCGTCGCTTCTCGGCTCGGACCTGACCGCAGAATTCGGAACGACCTCCACCCATCTCGATTGCTGACACTCGCGCCGGCAATACCGCACGGAAAAAGCTTGCCTTTCCGCGGGCAAGCGTTTTCCTGGCGACATGGCGAAATTGGTTCTCTTGCACAAGGCAGACTCGATCTACGAGGATGAGCCGGATCGCGTCTATGATTTCCCCAAAGCCTATCTGAAAGCCATCGAGGCCGCCGTCGGCGACTGGATCGTCTACTACGAGCCGGTCAAGGCGGGGCCACGGGGCTACTTCGCCGTCGCGAAGATTATTCAGGTCATCCCGAAGCCCCGTGTCGAAGGGCGCTTCCTTGCCTTGATGGAACCCGGCACCTTCCTTCAGTTCGACAGCGAGGTGCCGCGCCTGCGCGATGGTCGCCCGCTTGAGGCCGCGCTCACCGAACCCGATGGAACACCCAAACGCGGTGGCCTTGTCCAGAGCGCAGTGCGGGTCTTGCCCGAGCAGGAGTTCGCCCGGATCGTCAGCCTCGGCCTTCCGGAGAACCTCGTCGAAAGGGAGGCCACTCGCTACGACCCGCCCGGAGACCACATCCTGGATCCTGCGGCGACATTCGAACGACCTGTCCTGGAACGCCTGACGCGCCGGCCCTATCGCGATGTCGCATTCCGCCGGAAGGTCCGCGCAGCCTACGATTACCGCTGCGCCATGTCCGGGCTCCGATTGCGCAACGGCGGTGGCAGGCCGGAGGTTCAGGCCGCCCACATCCGGCCAGTGGAGCACCAGGGTAGTGATTCCGTCCGCAATGGACTTGCCCTCTCCGGAACCCTGCACTGGATGTTTGACCGGGGCCTGATCTCGGTGGCAGATGATTGCCAGACGATCCTGGTCTCCCGCAACAAGGTCCCCGGAGAGGTCGTGGATCGTCTCCTGTCCCCGACCGGCAAGCTTCTCACACCGGAGGATCCGAGAAACATGCCGCACCCGGAGAACCTCCGCTGGCACCGCGAGAACGTGTTCGGCACTGTGCTATCTGACGAACCCGCCCCCTGGGAGTAGGTGCAAGCGGGGCGACTGCCCGGACACGCACTGCAACTGCAATCTCGAGCAAATTCTTGTTGCTGAAAGTGCAAACAACGCCCGAGCAGGGGTCCGAGCGCATGCCGAGCAGGCGCTGCATCAGCCGGTGCTGGATCGAGAGCTCCATCTGTCGTCCGGCGGCGTCGCTCATCTTGGCGCGGGCGAGCTTGAGCGCGCCTTCGAGCAGGATGGCGGCGATGGCGCCCGCGGCGAGCACCCAGAGGGTTGCCTCCGACTGGTGCGGGATGACGCGGTCATAGACCTGCAGCGAGAACAGCGCGACGGCGAGCAGGTTGGCGACCAGCGAGCCGAGCATGATCTCACCGATGTGACGGCGGTATTTCTGGAACTCGCCCCAGAACCAGTGGCGCGGCGCAAGCTTCGGCACGTGACGCTCGGCAAGCTGGCGCAGCGAGACTCGTGCCGAGAGGGTCACGCCGGAGAAATAGGATTTGAACTCGGCAACGTACACATCGGTGCGGTTGTCCGGACAGCTCGGGTCATAGACCGAGAGCATCTCCGCGTCCTGGCCCAGCACCAGCACGGATTGCCCGTTGGTCATCATCGCCACGGCCGGCCAGGCGGTGGGCGTGATCTTCTGGTGACGGTGCAGGCTCGGCTCGACGCCGGCATGTTTCAGCGCCCGCGAAAGCGCCTTGGCGGAGACATCGCCGGGCGAATTACTCCACATGAATTCGGCCAGATCAGTGGTCGGGATCTCGACCCCGTTCAGTGCCGCCAGCGTCGAGATGAGCAGGGCGCGGTGTTCGATCCGCGCGGCAGTCTTCTCGACGAGGGAATGCAGCCCGTCCTCCTGCGGCGCGATGGTTGCTGGCGTCGGGGCAGGGGGCGACGGTTCAGGCCCGGACTTGGCGCTTCGATGGATCGTCGGGGCCGCCGTCTGCCCAGCGGAACGAGGCGTGGCAGGCCCGGATGCAGCCTGCGGCGCCTGCGCTGCGGGCGCGTCCGCGGGGACTTGCCGGGCCGGGGCGTCCGTCCTGTGCTCCAGTCCGTCATTTGCCGGCGGTCGGGCCTTGATCGCGTCAATCGAGAGAACAACCGGCCCCGGTTTCCTGGTCAAATCGCCTCTCCATCCGCAAGCAGGCCGAGATCGCGCGCCAGTTCCAGCTGCGCGAGGATACGGTCGTATATTGCCTCGAGCCCGTCCAACTCGCGCAGGACCGTCTGCTCATAGATATCGACAACCTCGAGATCCGAGCGTTGCCCGGCCCGGAACTGGGCCTCGAAGAAGCGATAGGTTTCCCGCGTTTCGCGCGCAAGCTTCTCGGCCTCGGCCTCGGCCTCGGCCTGTTGCCGCTCCAGCGAGCGGATGCGGTTCTGCAACCGGCTCCGGGCGCGGGCGCTGTCTTCGCGCGTCTCGTCGACCTGTCGCCGCGCGGTTTCCTTTGTCGACTCGATGGCCTTGAGCCGGGCCGGTGTGCCGAGGCCGATCCCGACATCGCTGGTCAGGTCCACCGAGGCGGAGCTTCCGGTATTGAGCACGTTGCCGACGGCGGAGATGCCGGGAAGCTGTCCTGCGCGGTCAACGCCGGCCCGGGCAATGGCGCGCTCGGATTCGGCGGCGGCGCGCAGCACGGCGAGCGCCTCGACGTCCCGGCTGGCCGTCATGTCGAATGGCGCGGCGGAGCTGAGCGCGGGCGCGCTTCCGGTCATGGCGGCAAGCTCGGCCTGCGCGGTCTCGCCGGAATCGATCGCGGTGTCGCGCTTCGTCGTCAGCGCGTTGATGCGGGCATCGACCATGCGCAGGTCGCCCTTGTTGGCGACGCCGCCGGTGACGCGCCCGTCCACGATGCGGCGGAAATGCGCCATCTGCGCCAGCGCCCGGTCGCCGAGCGTTGCCGTGTCGCGTCCGCGCAGCGCCTCGATATAGAGCGACTGGGCGGTGTAGACGCGGTCGTTCATGTCCTCTGAGAGGGTGACGGCGGCGACCTCGACATCGGCGGCAGCATAGTCGCGCTCCGCCTTCTTGCGGCCGTGATCGAACAGCACCTGGTCGATGACGAGCCCGGCCACCACGTCGCTGAGGCTGGTCAGGGAGACCTTCGGGCCGATCGTCGGCAGCCAGTTCTTGTCCTCGGCTTCCGAGCGCAGCCTGGCGGTCAGCAGTTCCGCCTCGGCGGTGCGGGTGGAGGAGGCCAGCGCCAGATCCGCGATCCCGTCCAGCGAACTGCCGGCCGGCAGGATGGACCGGCGCGCCTTGAGCGTGTCGAGCACGGGCGAGCGGCTGTCCTTGCCTTCCTGGTCGAAGCTGGACGGGCTGTGGACGACCTGCTCGTCCGGTGCCTGCCAGTCGAACGGGCTTGCGAGCTCGGGCATCTGGTCCATGCAGCCCCCCAGGACGACAAGTCCGAGGAGCGGGAGCAGCGTGAGAAGGGGTGGCGTCCGGGTCATCCGAATTCCCTGAATCGGGGTCGGGGCGACGCGCGGCCGCCCCGGTCAGTTCACTCAGATGACGACGTCGATATCCTGGTCGATGATCAGCGTCACGCCATCGTCGCCAACCGTGTAGACATCGTAGGCCTCGCCCTCGATATCGACCGTCTGGCTCGTCTTCGTCGCGTTTTCCAATGTGACCTGGTCGTCGGACACGCCATGGATTGTCAGGCTGTCCGAGGTGTCGGACAGCTCCCGGACCTGCGTCTCGGTCAGCGTCAGGCTGGTATCGGAGGCATAGTCCAGCTCGATCCCCTCGATGTTGAACCCGGCCAGCGCGGTATGGTCGAGCGTGCCGGCATTGGTCATGTTGTCGTCGAGCACCAGCAGCGCGTCGGACTGGTTGCCGACCGCATCGGTCGAGGACACGACCAGATGCGTGCCATCGGAGGCGCTCGGGGTCAGGGCAACGAAGGTCTGGTGCGCCCCGAGCGAGAACTCGGTCGTGGACAATTCCCCGCTGCTGCCATCGGTGTTGAGCGCGGTGATCGTGTGGTCCTGGTCGTCCTCCGTGCTCAGCGACAGCGTCTTGACGTTGTCATCGGAGAAGGTCACGGCATCGACCACGGGGTAGACGATCTCGGTGTCGATCAGGAAGGTGGTGGCCGTGGAGGCCGAGTTGCCCGCCAGGTCGGGGACCGTCATCGTCGCGCTGGCCGTGTAGGTGCCTTCCGGCAGGCTGCCCTCCTCGTAGGTCACCGCCCAGTTGCCCGCAGCATCGGCGGTCGCGATCCGTTCGACCCCCTCGACAGTGGAGACGACGGTGGCGAAGGGCTCGGTCGTGCCTTCGAGGACAATCCCGGCTTGGAACTGCGCGGCATTGGCGCCGGTGGCGAACATGTCGCCATCCACGTCCACCGTGACATCGGTCTCGGTGTCGATCTGCAGCGTGCCGGTCGTGGTGGCCGAGTTGCCGGCGGCATCGGTCGCGGTGACGGAGACCGTCGCGTCATAGGTGCCCTGCGGAATTTCCGAAGAAGAATAGGTGGTTGCCCAGGTGCCGTCGGAGCCGGCGGTGACCGTGTGGGTGACGCCTTCGAGGGTGACCGCCACGCTGGCGCCGGCCTCGGCCTGGCCTGTGAGGGTGATGCCCGCGGCCCGCTCGCTCGCGTTCGCCATGTCGTCGCCACCGACCAGCCCGGCATCGATCGAGACGGAGGTCTCGGTGTCGACAAGGACGCTCTGGCTCGCGGTGGCGCTGTTGCCGACGCTGTCGGTCGCGGTGACGGTCAGCGTGCTGTCATATTCGCGCTGCGGCACCTCGCCGGCGGTGTAGCTGGCGGTCCAGGTGCCGTCCGATCCGGCGGTGACGGTCCGGGTCACGCCCTCGAAGGTCACGGCGACCGTGGCGCCGGCCTCGGCGGTGCCGGTGAAGGAGATGCCGGCGGCTGTCTCCGCCGCCAAGCTGGCCGGCGTCGATGGCGATGCTGATCGTGGTGTCGACATGGAAGGCCTGGCGAGCGGTGGCGCTGTTGCCGGCGGCGTCCGTGGCGGTGATCGTGATCTCGGTGTCGTAGGTCCCCTGCGGAATCTCGGCCGCGCTGTAGGTGGTGGTCCAGGCGCCATCCCCATCGGCGGTGACCGTGTGGGTCACGCCTTCCAGCGTCACGGCGACCGTGGCCCCGGCTTCGGCGGTGCCGGTCAGGGTGAGGCCGGCCGCAACCTCGGCCGCGCTGGCAATGTCGTCGCCGGCCACCGGCGCGTCGATCGTCGCGCTGGTTTCGGTGTCGACCTGCGCGACATAGCTCTCGGTCGTGACATTGCCTGCCGCATCCGTGGCGGTGATGGTCACGCTGCTTTCACAGGTGCCCGGGGCGATGTCGCCGGCGGCGTAGTCGAGCGACCATGTTCCGTCGGCGCCGACAGTGACCGAGCCGGTGATGCCTTGGAAGGTGACGTCCAGCGCGGCGCCCGGTTCGCCGGTGCCGGACAGGGTGACGATGGCGGCGGCCTCGGCGGCATTGATGATAACGTCGCCGGCCGTCACGCCGAGATCGACATCCGGCGCGACCGTGTCCACGGCGAGCGTGTCGGTGACGGTTGTGCTGTTGCCGCGTGCGTCGGTCGTGGTGATGGTGATGGCCGACTCGTACTCGCAGGTGGCCAGCTCTTCGGTTGCGAAGGTCACCGTCCAGATGCCGTCATCGCCGACCGTCGTCATATGGGTGGTGCCATCGTTCTCGACGGAAACCGAGGCGCCGGGCTCGCCGGTGCCGGAGATCGCATGGCCGGCCTCGCGCTCCTCGGCATTGACGATGTCGCCGGTCGAAACGGTGCCGTCGGCGACGGCGATGTCCGGCGGGGTGGTGTTGAAATCGATCTCCGGGCCGACAAGCGTTTCAGTGCTGCTATCGGGATTGCTCACGACGACATCGCTGTCATAGATGCCGTCGGCGGGCAGGTCGTCGGCGTCGAAATCGACGCTCCAGGTGCCGTCATCCCCGATCGTGGTGGTCTGGCTGGCATCGCCGATCGAGACATCGACGCTGGCGCCGGGCGCGCCGGTGCCGGTGATGGTTACCGAGTCCGGGCCGTCACCGCCAACGACCCGCTCGATTTCGGGATCGTCCACGGTCGGGCTGACAGAGGCGGGAACGGCTGGATTTGTCGTGCCGCCATCGCCACTATCCACCATGCCATCGTCGCCGCTGTCCTCCGCGTCGTTGCTGCCATCGCTGCTGCTGTCATCACTGTCATCGCCGGAGACGGCGGCGGCCGCCGCGAGACCGCCAAGACCGAGCGCGCCGGCGAGGCCGGGGCTCAGGGCTGCAAGCGGCGCCACCAGCGGCGCCACGACAGGTTCGATCTCCTGCAGGTCGAGGAATGTCAGCTGGTCATAGGGGCCCCATTTCTCGCCCCCGGGCAGGAAGTCATACTGGGCAAAACACTGGTCCCCCACCGGCTCGCCGAGCTCGACCTTCTGGATCTGCCCTTCTTCGCTGAGAAACAGGTCGCGATCAGCGCCGAAATACCCCTGCAGCGTGATCAGGTCGCCATTGGCCAGCTGGAGCACGAGATCGCCACCGTCGCGGCTGTAGGACAAGACATCGGCCGGTGAAAGGTTCAGCGAAACGTCCGAAATCTGGTCGACGGAGATGGCACTGCTGGCCGCATTCTCCGTCTCGCCGCGCACAACTCCACCGGTGCCGCGAACGGCATATTTGTAAACACTCATTTGAACTCACCGCCCGATTTCACCGGGCTTGTGCGCTTGATTTATTAGGCGGCCCTACATGCAGGGTGATTCAATTCTCCAAGGCCAATTCTGGGGTCTGGACCTCGTGTTGCAGGGAGAGTGTGACCTTCTTGCCGTTCGGGTCAATCAGCCCTGCCAACGACGTCATTCTACGTTGCAGCGCTCTCGGCCAACGACGGCATTTCCCGGCCATTGACGGCTGTGGCTCGCAACGGGCGAGATCAATTCTCCGGCTTGCCGGATTGGCGGCTGGCCGCTAGACGGAGATAGCTTTAGAGAATGCCAACAGATTTTCATGACGCCTGCCAATTCACACCGCACGCCGGTGGCCAGCCCCGCTGAAATCGGTGTCGGCCTCCTGGCAGGAACGCTGTCCTGCCTCTTTGCGGTTTCTTTTGCCTATATCGTCTTTGCCGGTTCGCTTGTCGACGCGGCCGGCGATGCCGTGCGTCTGACGTTGCTGGGCACGCTGGTCGGGGGGGTGGCGGCGGCGCTGCGCCGACGGTTCGAGGGCACGTTGTGGCAGACGCAGAGTGTCGTGGCGATCGTTCTCGGCCTGGCGGGGGCAGAGATGACGAGTGGGGCCAATGCGCCGAGCCAGGAAGTGGCCGTGGCGACGATGCTGGCGCTGCTCGTGGTCATGGCGCTCCTGACCGGTACGCTGATGCTCCTGATCGGGCTGGCCCGTTTGGGACAGGTCGCCAAATCGGTGCCCTATCCGGTGGTGGGCGGCTTTCTCGCCGCGACCGGTTGCCTGCTGGTGCTGCGCGCCATCGAGTTCGGCGCGGGCGATCTTGCCGGGGTCGCCGAGTACCTCTCGCCCGATGCGCTGCCGCAATGGCTGGTGCCGGTCCTGCTGGCATTGCTGATGCTGCTGGTGGAGCCCCGGATTGGCGCCAATGCGACCGTGATCGGCGGGGCGCTCCTGCTTTCGGCGTCGATCTATGGCGCGCTGGCCTGGACGGGGATGAGCCTGGACGCGGCGCGCGCGGCCGGGATCCTGCTTTCGGTGGAGGCGGCGCCGGAGGCGTGGACATGGTCGCTCTCGCCCGAGATTCTGTCTCGGGTCGACTGGGCGTTGCTTGCGGCGCAATACCCGCTGATCGGAACCGCCGCGATGCTGGCCGCGCTCGGCGCGCTGCTGAACCTGTCGGCAATCGAGTTTTCGACCGGCGAGCAGATCGACCCCGATGCCGAGCTGCGTCAAGCCGGGCTGGCCAATCTTGCCGTCGGTCTCTGCGGCGGGCTGGTCAGCTATCACTCGGCAACCCTGACCCAGCTCTCGGCCGGCCTGCAGGACCGGACCCGCCGCCTTGTGCCGGCGATAACGGTTGTCATCACGCTGGTCTTCATGGCGAGCGGCACCGATCTGCTCAACCTGATGCCGCGCAGCCTGTTCACGCTGTTGCTGGCCTATCTCGGCCTCGGTTTCCTGCGCCGCTGGCTGATCGACGAGCGGGCGCGGTTGCCGCGGGGGGATTTCCTGATCGTGTTGCTGATCCTGGTCGTAACCCTGCTGGCCGGGTTTGTCTGGGCTGTCCTGGCCGGCGTGGTCGTGGCCTCGATGCGCTTCACCGTCGCCTATGCGCGTCTGCCCGTCCTGCGCAGCGCGGCGACCGGCGCGGTCCGGCTTTCCTCGACCGAGCGTTCCGAGCAGGCAACGCGCCAACTGGTTGCGCATGGCGGCGAGACGCTGATCTTCGAGGCCCAGGGCTACATGTTCTTCGGCACCGCCAACACGCTCTACGTGCTGGTCAAACGCGAGCTGGACGAGCGTCTCGCCGCGGGCGAGGCGGTGCGCCATCTCGTGCTGGACCTGCGCCGGGTGCAGGGGATGGATGTCTCCGCCATCTTCATGTTCGACCGGTTGGCGCGGCAGGCGCAGCGCAGCGGGGTCGATGTGATCTTCACCGGGCTGAAATCGGACCGGGCCGAGGCGATGCTGCGCGGGGTCGAGCATGGGGATGTCGCCATCTACCCGACGCTCGACGACGCGCTGATCGCGCTGGAAGAGGAGGTGCTGACGCGGGCCATGACGGAGGAGGCGGAAACGGGCGACGGGCTGGTTGCCTTCGAGGCCGGCTTCCGCAATCTGCTGGACCGGATCGAGGCCGCCGGTGCGCCGGTTGATTTCCATTCCCGGGACGTGGCGGCCGGAACCCGGCTCTTCGAGATGGGGGCGGACGCCGACAGCCTCGTCGTGCTCGAGACCGGGCGGCTCTACGCCACGGTGCGCGAGCGGGAGCGTCCGCCCGTGCGGGTCGCAACCTTCCTGCCCGGCGCCGTGGTCGGCGAGATCGGCCTGTTCACCGGCGGGCAACGTACGGCGTCCATCATCGCGGAGACGGACTGCACCCTGCGCGTCGTGACCCGCGCCGAACTGGACGCCTTGCGCGCATTCGACCCCGCATTGGCATTGGAGATGAGCGAGCGGATCGCCTCGCTCCTGGCGCAGCGCCTGGCGCGGACGACCGCCTTGCTGCACGCCGTTTCACGCTGACACGGCGAGCCCCCGGGACAAAAACAACCTGCCAATTTGCCGGGGCGTCCCTCAGAATGGCGCGCATTACGAGACTATTTTATACGACGCTTTGACACAAATTGCGGCGACAGCCGAAGAGAATTCCTTTTCCAAGGCGGGTCGTCGCCAGGAATGGACTTTATGAAAAAGTATATTGGACGGTTTTGGGCCGCGCTCCTCTTTTTTGCGGCTATCGGATTTGCAAGCGCGGCGAGCGCGACGATCGGAAAAGTGCTGGATGTGCGGCGGGCCGCGTTCCTGAGTTCCAACTGGCAGGAGGTGAGGATCTCCCGCGGCATGGATGTGAACCAGGGCAACGTGATCCGCACCGGAGCGTCCGCCGTGGTCCAGCTCGTCTTCAAAGACGGCACCAGGATCGCGGTCGGATCGAAATCCCGCCTCGTCGTGGACCGGGAGCTGATGCGCGGCAACCGGGCGCGTGATTTCACGGTCGGGGCAGTCTCGGGCAGCTTCCGCGTCATCTCCGGCCAGAGCGCCAGCAGCGTCTACTCGGTGCGCACGCCGACAGCGATAATGGGGGTGCGCGGCACGGCGTTCGACATCCACGTGGCGCGCGAGCGCACGACCATGGTGACCCTTGAGGGGATCGTGCGGATGTGTTCCGGTGGGGCCTGTGCGGATGGGGTGGAGGGCTGTCAGCCGCTGCTGAGCCTGTCCGGCGGCGGGGTCGGCACGCCCGGCTCTCCGCGCGGCGTGGCAAACGCACTGCGCAGCGGTTTCCCCTTCATCGCCTTCCAGTCGGGGCTTGCGCCCGACTTCCGTCTTGACCTTTCGGCCTGTGTGCTGCCGCTGAAACAGGGGCGAACCCGGCTCTCGGGCGTGCCGGAAGACAGCCGGGACGGAAACCAGCCGCGGGCAGAGCGGAGCCCGCGCCGCGCGGCCGAGAGCCCCGAGCCGGCCCGACGCCGGCACCGGCTCCCGTTCCGGCCCCGGAACCTGTCCCGGCACCCGCGCCGGCACCCGCGCTGGCGCCGGAACCCGAGCCCGAACCGGAACCGGAAACAGAGGTAGAGGTGGAGTCGGACGAGATCCCGGTTCCCGACACGGGGGACCGGTTCGATCCTTTCGATGACGGCTGTGGCGGTTGCGAGAACGCCACTTGATCTCCCGTCGCCCCCAATCTGACAGGAAAGCCCCCAGCCCGGCGAATGGCCGGAACCCGCCTTTTCCGTTGGTTTCTGCAACTGCGAGGAGCGGTTCTCGCTTGGCGATAAGTG
>CANMIP010000015.1 GCA_947497945.1 uncultured Tropicimonas sp.
ATATTTCATCTCGGCGTTCCTCGAGAATGGTCTCGAAGGAGTTCTTCAACGCTCGGAGCCCCTTGCGGACCGTGATCTCCTTCGATGCGGCTCAGCCTTGGAGGCTATCACCGCCGGTGAAGCAGTCGGCACATTCCATTAGCGGAAGTTTGCCGCAGTTTCGTCTCTGATGGCCGCTATCGTGAGTTGCGCCCCATAGGGCGGTCGCAAGGTCCGCGAGAACGACGAACTACCGGTCAGGCTGTCCTTTTGGCACTTGCGGCCCTCCCGGCTGTCAAACCGTTTACCTTTCCTGACAATCGCTTCGGCGTCCAACCCGTGATGCCGGTACAAATCGCCAATTGCACCAGTCTGGCCGAAGTGTTCGACGCCCAATGGGATGGTCTTGTGCCCCATGACAGACCCCAACCAGGACAGCGTTACGGGGTGACCGTCAATCAGGGTGATCAGTTTCGTATGCGCGGGAAGCGGATCCAGCAATGCCTCGATATGAGATTGCGCAGTCTCGTTGCCGCGCGAACGTGCCCGTTGCGCTGCGGTCCAGCCGGCATTCAATCGGTCGGCCGACGTGACGGCCAGAACGCCGATGTCGCGACGCGCCTCTGGGAAGAGAACTTCGAGGTCTACGGAGTGTGCAAGGACTGGCACCAGTTGCAGCGGGAGGGCTTCAGCGTTGCCAGATGCACCGCAGAGCGCTTGATGCGAAAGCTTGGAATACAGGGTGCTATACGTGGAAAAGCTCAGAAGACCACGTTTCCGGACCCGGCTTTGCCGTGCCCGCTGGACAAGGTGAACCGGCAGTTCAGAGCCGCCGCACCGAATACGCTCTGGGTCAGCGACTTCACCTACGTGTCGACCTGGCAGGGGTTCGTTTATGTGGCATTCGTGATCGATACCTTCGCCAACAGGATTGTCGGATGGCGTTCGTCCCGATCTCAGAAAACACAGTTCGTCCTCGATGCCCTCGAACAAGCGCTCTATGAACGCAGGCCCACTGATGGTCTGACCCATCATTCGGATCGTGGCGGGCAATACCTGTCCATTCGCTACACCGAACGTCTGGCCGAAGCGGGCATCGAGCCATCTGTCGGTAGCGTGGGAGACTCATACGACAATGCGCTGGCCGAGACGATCATCGGACTGTTCAAGGCGGAGGTTATTCACCGCCTGGGACCATGGAAATCAGCCGATGCCGTCGAGTGGGAAACCTTGAGGTGGGTCGACTGGTTCAACAACAGACGCCTTCTCGGCCCTATCGGAAACATCCCGCCAACCGAAGCCGAGAGGAACTTCTATGAAGTTGCAGAGAGCATGAATATGGTCGCCTGAGACCAACTAACCTGCCTCCGGTGAAACCGGGGCGGTTCAGAAGATAAAAGGACGAACCCTGAAACAGCGCCGCTTGCTCAACCTCGGGCGCGCAGCGTAGCATTGAGATTGATGAGCCAGATCCTCTCTTCACGATCAGCTCAAGTGGACCACTTCATTTGATGACGGACAGGCGCTGTGATCCTGGACCTGCATTCCCGGCGTGTCGTTGGCTGGGCGGTGAGCAACCGGATGAAGCGCGACCTGGCGATCCGGGCGCTGAAGATGGCAATCGTCTTGAGGCAACCGCCAGAAGGCTGCATCCACCACACGGATCGCGGCAGCCAGTACTGTTCTCACGACTATCAGAAGATCCTGCGCCAGCACGGCTTCAGGGTATCGATGAGCGGGAAAGGAGACTGCTATGATAACGCGGCGGTCGAAACGTTCTTCAAGACGATCAAAGCCGAGCTGATCTGGCGTCATCCCTGGCCAACCCGACGGGCCGCCGAGTTGGCGATCTTCGAATACATCATCGGCTTCTACAATCCGCGCCGCAAGCATTCAGCTCTCGGCTGGAAAAGTCCCTTGGCCTTCGAGGCCCAGGCCGCATAAATGAGAACCTGGAGCCGCGCCAAAGCGTGACAGGTCCAAATCGCGTGTTTGGTTATCTTCAGAAAATGAAGACGTCGTCGACGTAAAAGTCATCTCCGATCCCGGCCACCACATTGAACTGGTCAATATTGCTCGCATTGGTGATTTCTAACCGCCCATCCGCATCCAGATCCGACGATACAACCGTCACTTGACCGATGGCGTTTCCCTCCCCATCCGAGAAGACAAGGGTCGCGGTTTCGTCGCTGTCGAGACCGATGAAATACATGCCACCGAGGTCGAATTTCTGTCCCTCGGAATGCGTGATGTTCATCTCGTGCGTCGTGCCATCGGCCTCAGTCCAGATCCGGAACTCATCGTCGCCGTCGCCGTCGTAGTCGAAATCCGTGACCGACACGTCCCGTTTCTCGAAGTAATTGGTGGCTGATGTCAGCTGGCTGACCCAGTAGGCTCCATTCGGGCCATCCTGGTAGATGTGAAGCCCGAGAAGGTCGGCCGTGAACTCGTCATAGACGCCGACCATGTCCTCGAACTGGATATCTGAGGGTGCGCTCGGATAGGTGACCTGCAGGCTGACATCGCCGTATTCCACGCCACCGCTTCCATCCGCAGCCGCATACCAGAAATAGATCGACGGCGCCTCTTCTCCCACGCCCGGCGCGGTGTCGTAGACTCCGTTGGGGTCCCAGACGAGCGTATCGTTCGCGGTCAAGGTCAGAATCGAGCCGTCATTGAGAAGGCCTCCACCGACGAAGTACCCCAGATCGACCCCATCCGGGATCAGATCGAGGTCGTTCACGCCATCGTTGTCAAGGTCGATCTGCGCGTCGAGGATTTCGGAAATTTCTATTCCGTCGCCTTGATTGGCCCCCTCGAGGTAATCATTGGCCAGAACGTCGATCTCGACGCTCGTGTCGAATTGCGTAAACGCGAAGTCGCTTTCGGTGATGACGGTGCCGGGCTCCGGATACTGGACGAACAGCACCTGTTCGATGCTGGTCAGGTAGTCTACATCGCCACTGCCATCGAGGGCATAGACCTCAAATCCGGTGACGACTTCCCTCTGGTTGCGTCCCTTGCCGACAAGTGCGGTCAGGATCACGACGTCGTAGTCTTCTCCCTCGACGCCGTCATACATGACGACATCAATGCCGCCGTCGTCTCCTCCGTCGATGATGTCCGATCCGGCGCCGCCATAAATGATATCCGAACCGTCGCCCCCGTTGATGACATCGTCTCCGGTGTCGCCGTAAAGAACGTCGTCGCCAGAGCCACCTACAATCGTGTCATTTCCGGCCCCGCCATAGATTTCGTCCGCGCCCTCGAGGCCCCAAATGACGTCGTCGGAGTCCGTTGAGAAAGCCGGGAATGTGCTCTGGGAAATGACATCGTCCCCCGATGTGCCGACAATTGCGCCGGCGGGCGGTGCAATTTGGTCGTTCTTGCCACCTTTGTCATTCGGTTTAGCCATGGATCTTCCCTTCCTCTCTGTTCGGGCTGCCAAGCCCATCCTGAATCTGTGCTCTCCCCTTGGCAGACCGCAGGTTGCAACCAACGAGCCGCAAACAGGCCGACGACAACACTACCGAACATTGAGATTGGGTTGCTTCCAAGGCCGGGTAGTCACCCTCTCCCCGCGGAATTGGAGGTTGGTTATTCAACCCTGGAGGCTAAGGTTTCCGTTGGCCAAGCCTCGCCGCCGGCTCCGAGACTGAGTGTCCATGAGACTATTTCCGAAACAATCGTCTCTTCCGCCTAGGTAGCCGTTTCTTATTCCAATCGAGGATATTGGCCCGTCGCCTGATTTGGTTTTCCTCGACGATGTCCATTACTGTTTGGAGTATCTCGCGGGAAAACTGTCTTACAAACAGTACCGGATCACGAAAGACTGTGTTCAATGCTCTCATCTTCGTCCTCGCCATTCCTGTGAAACTAAGGAGGCAAGGATTCGATTGTTTTGTGGCGGAAATGTGCCCGATTGGACCAGAATCGAGAACACATTGTTTCGCTCTCGTGAAGCATCGGCTTGTAGATCTATCAGAGGTATCGGGCCTTCGAAGTCACTTGGACAACGATATTGACAGATTTCGCATGGCCCCAATCCAAACGTCCGCTTGCGAGGAGCCGCTTTGAGCCTGACCGTCGCGGGTGCATCCTTGGTGACCGATCACGGGACAGCCCGGGAAGAAGTCGCACCTCGATGCCCCTGGCAACCGTGACGAGACAAGCAACCCGTGATGGAGAGAGACGGCTGCGGGATCGGCAGAAAAACCAATCGTCAACTTCGGCACCAACTGTCCGTCAGCTTCCTGCAAACACCTTGGCAAAGACACTAGGCATCGAACTCGCGGTATAAGTACCGACGGGTTTCTGCGACACTGCAAACGTCAGCATACCAGCCGCCATGACAGCCAAAAGCATTGTCTTCAAAGGTGCGCGCCCGTGGGTAAAGGAGTTCAGAAGCGCCGGAAACGCCAAAAGACCAATGACAACACCAATTACGAAAAACACATCTGGGTCCGTGTTCATTTTCGTTCTCCCGTCAGCCCCCTGCGACAATTATTCGGAATCTGTACTAAAAATCAATCTTTCGTCGTAGACCCGCGCTGTTGCGCAAATCTGAAACTGGCCTCAGCTCCCCTTTCCCCGGGCACACTTAGGCAGCAGCAACTGTGACGGGTATGCCGAGTACCGTGAAACGGTTCAGTACCGCGGCACGGATCTGAACCTCGGCCACTTGGCGATCAAAGTCGCGCGCCATTAGGCGCTGGCCGAGGATCTTCACACAGTTCATCTTTGTTTCAACACGACTTCGTCGATGGTATTCACTCCAGCGCCTCCAGAGCGCTCTGCCGAGATATGTCGAGGCCCGCAGCGCTTCATTTCTGGCCCTGGCTCCGGCGGTTGTTGGCTTCCACGGCTTGGCGTTCCGTCGGGGTGGAATGATTGCGACGGCGCCACGGTTGGCGATGACATTGTGGCATCGGCGCGTGTCATAGGCGCCATCGGCCGTGGCAGTTGATATCTCTTGGTCCGGATCAATCTGTTCCAAGAGAGCTGGCAGCATCGGCGCATCGCCAACGTTGCTGGTGGTGACTTCAACGGCTCGGATTTCCAGTGTTTCTTCGTCAACTCCGAGGTCAATCTTACGCCAAACACGCCGTTTGGGGCCGCCATGCTTGCGCGCGTGCCATTCACCTTCGCCCTCCACCTTGATCCCCGTGCTGTCAATCAAGAGGTGTAACGCCCCCTGCGACCCCCGATAGGGAATGTTCACAACAAGGGTTTTCTGACGGCGGCTCAGGGTGCTGAAATCCGGAACGGACCAGTCCAGACCTGCGAGTTTCAAAAAGCTCGCCGTGAACCCGGTCGCCTGTCGAAGCGCCATACCAAACAAGACTTTGATCGTGAGGCACGCCTGGATGGCAGCATCGCTATAGGTCTGCTGGCGGCCACGTTTGCCGGAGGGCGCAGCCTCCCACACCATCGCGGGATCGAACCAGACGGTTAGAGATACTCGCTGTCTCAGTGCTCGATTGTAGTCATGCCAGTTCGTGGTCTTGTAGATCGTCTTGTCGGGAATGCTCATGCAGGTCGGCCATCACATTGGATTCCTGCCGTGAATCCTACACCCCTTTGCGCAACAAGGTCCCGGACAAGCGCCGCTCGGACTCTCAACCCGTGTGGCCCGACCCGGACATTGGGCAATTCCAGCGCGAAAGGCGACTTTGGGCAGTCCAGGATCCTTCGCGGCTGGCGGACGCATGTCGGCCACGCGCGTCCAACGAATGGATCGCACCATCGAGACCTGCGATCAAACACCTGGAAGACACTCAGCGCGCTCGAAACAGCGCGTCCAGCCGCTCTGTTCTTGCCCTGCTCCATACCGTTTCAGGTCGACTCGCCGGTCACTCCGGTCTGCTGGGTCCGAACGGCCCTCTGGGGATCGATCCGCGAGTGACAGAGGCCATGGGTCTGGTCCGTCATGGGAACGGTGAAGACCGGCTGTCGAGGGGGATGGAAAACAATGGCGCGTCGCCTGACCAAAATGCGACTAGAAGATGCATCTTGGCTCCAGCGATTCGAAACGTCGCCATACGTAGTAGCACCCTGACAATCACAGGTTTGACCTATCCAAAAGTCAGCAAAAGCGTTGCAATCTGGCAAGATACACTCGGAATTCGGTCGAACAAGCAGCGCTACCAGTCTTGTTTGGCACGGGATCGGATGTATGATTGGGACGGGTTAATTGGAACCTGAAGGTTGCTGACCGGGCGGTTGATCATACCCGATTCCGTGGTGACGACGTAGCGAAAGGTTGGACTTTAGAAAGCGAGAAGCAGACCGGTGTTTTTGATTCAGGCCGGCTTCTTATTTGTCTTTTCTCGCCTCATTGAAGGGATCGTGTGGTCGCTCTGAACCAAACCGGCAGCCGGGATTTTGGTTTTGGATGTCACGCATCATAAATGGATTGTCCTCCAGGCGTTCGCGGCGCTGCTGATTTTTCCATTCCTTCTGCTGTCTGTTGTGGATTGCAGCCATGCGGAAGGTGAACGGGATCGAGGCCAGAAACAGCTTCGGATCGGACGCGGACGAGTCCCCGACCACGACGGAACACAGCATTCGACACTTGGTCACTGTCCCGCATGTCATCTCGACAGGCAGGTCCTGCCGGACGGGCACGCCCCGACGCTTGATGAACATCTGGCGCATTGCGCAACCTGCCATGCCGACGGCCGAACCGCCGTGTCGCTGAAGGGGATCTTGCCGCTCGATCATATCCATGCCCTGGCCGGCCTCGATTGCCAGCAATGCCACGGCGGTGTCGAGCCAGCGACCATACAATTCACACAGGTTTGCAGGCGTTGCCACGGGACGCAGGACAGGCTTGTCGTCCATACCCGTAATGCCTTGCCGGTAAACCCGCACACGTCACCTCATGACGATATGTTCGAGGAGTGCGCTCTATGTCATTTCCAACATTCGGAACCGATCGATATCTGCGCGACCTGCCACGATTTCGCATTTTTCGAAAGGTAGACCATCTCGGGACGACCGAGGCAGGAAATCTGGCCGGCCTCGCAGCGCCCGGGGCCGGCTGGACCCGGCTATTCGGCAATGAGCGACCTTCTCTGGCCGCTGCGTCAACTTGCGTCGCGCTCGCCGTCCTGCTGGCCGCAGAGGCGAGCGACGCCAGCCCGATGATGAACATGAACTGCACGGCATGCCATATGGCCGACATGACCCTTCCGGCTGCCCATCCCCTGATATCCAGCTTGACGGACCAGCAATGCATGTCCTGCCATGGCGGGAGCGCGACCCCGGTTGTCGCCGCGACACCAATGGGGCGACAGAACCAGCGCCCCGAAACACAACATGCCCAGACGCAGGACCAGGCGAGAGACCAGGAGCAGCTCCAGGAACAGCAACAGCAGCAGCAACGCAATGCCCTGCGTCTGGGGACGATCGAAGTCCAAGACTATCTTGAGCGCCACAGGATCACTTCGGAAACCGGCGCCGCCCCCGCGCCAATCGACCCATGGTCGTTCACGATCACAGGCGGCGTCCTGGCCAGTTCGGATATCGCGACACATCGAACATCCGCGCTGTTCCACGGCTCGACCAGCCATACCGCAGGGCTCTGCGGCACCCGTTTCTGGCGGCATACACATGATGACGAGGCGGACGACCCGTCCGGGACTCGGGCGCATATCAGCGTCCGCGGCGATTACAGGGTCGAGCTGGGAGAACAGGATCGCGTAATCCTCGGGTTTGCGCTGAACCGGGACCGCTTTGCCGAGGAAGATCTCGGACGAACAAGCGCCAGCCTGCGCGCGACCTTGCAACATCGAACCGACGGCGGGAACCTGCGTGCTTCGGTGATATTGCATCGGACCGCCTATGACGGCTCGGGGGCGGACGATCACACCGATCACTTCGCCCAGGGCCTGAATCTCAACTATCATCATCGCCTGCCGGATAACGGAACCCTGTCGACCTGCGTGCGGGTGAGACGGCGTCACTACGAGGGCGAGCCGGAGTTTCGGAACCCGGATTTCAGTGGCTCATTTGCCTATTCGAAAGCCCGGGAGACGGCGGGCAGATACGGCTTCGGCGTCGCGCTGACCGACAGGAACAACCCCAGGACCGATAGCCAACGGTATTTCGCGCCGTCGGCCTTCGCGATGATGGACTGGCCGCTCGCGCAAGACATCATGGGGCAGCTTTCGACCGAGATCGGGGTCCGGAGATATGAGGCGGAGGATTACGACAGCGGGATCCTGCGACAGGACACTGTCTGGGATGTGGGCGCCTCGGTCCTCTTTACCAATCTCGGCATGGACGCGGATTTCATCCGCCTGAGCTGCCACTACACAAGGACGAACTCAAACATCGACAAGGAGGATGGCAATGACACATATTGCGCGGCGATGCTCGAAAAGCGCTTCTGAAGTGGCGAGGATGCCCTCCTTGCCCTGTGACCCGACCTTGCTGTCCAAGGCCTGTTCTTTCGGCCTGCTGGCAGCCGCGGTGGCTGTCACAGCGGCGATGATGGTTGCGACACCCTGCGCCGCCGAGACCGGGAAAGCGTTCTTCCAGACCAATTGCGCCAGCTGCCACGGGGATCATGCGCGTGGCGATGGCAAGATGGCGGCGCTGCTCGACACGGAGGTCGCCGACCTGACGAAACTGGCCAGGACCAATGGCGGCACATTTCCGACGGCCCGCGTGATCCGCCGGATCGATGGGAGCGAGCTGGTCGAGAGCCATGGCAAGCCCAAGCCGATCTGGACGAAACGGCTCCGGACGAACAGCCCGACCCTGGTCTCCACCGATATGGGCGAGCTTGAGGTCGCCCCCGCGGTCGCGGACCTCATCCTCTGGCTGGAATCCATCCAGAGATAGCTTCGAGTGTGGAGGATCGGCCTGACTGGATCCGTGGACCTGCCGAGGACGCAAACCAGGCGAACATGGAATGGTCGCACGCGCGATGAACGCGGCGGGTCAGCCCTTGGTATTTACGTGAATCCAACGGCTTGGCGTTGAAGGATCCTGCATGCGCAGGAATGTATAGCCGGTCCGGTCCCACGGGCGGACAGCGTCCGTAAGGTTGTCGATGACGAAATCGCCAGTATCGGTGCGAAAGACCAGCACAGCGTGTGGCCCGCCGCGCCTGTCCAGAACGGTCGTCAGCAAGAGGCGTTCCGGCGCGATGCCACGGGAAATCAGATGCTGCTTCTTCAGCAGGGCGAGATCTTCGCAATCACCGCCGCGTTGCGACGGCAGGGTCCAGAAATCCTCGACCCGGTATTGCCGGTCATCCGAGATCGATGGCGTCGAATGGTTGACCAGCCGACTCACCGTCTTCGCATGACGGAGCCCCTCCCCGCTCACCGGCATCCGTTTGCCGCTGCGCGAGCAGGCCCAGCTGTAATCCGAACACAAGGAGGCCGCCGCTTGCGGCACCGAGGCATGCCCCCGATTGGGAAGATAGGAGGAGGCGAGACCGCCTTGCGTCGTCAAGACGTTGAATGCCAATGCGATCACGGACAGCACAGACGCCCTGCCGATCTTCGTCATCTTGCTCCGCGGAATGCCAGCCCTGGCCTTTCCCTTGTCGTCCTTCGTGCCGGTCAATTGATCTGCCCCGATTTGCTCTTGTCTGCGATATTGGTTTTGCGACTTGATAGCGGTTCGGCCAACAATCGGCAAAAACAGAATTCGCAAGCCCCTGCTTGCTGGGCCTTTCCGGCGGATTTCTGCCAAGAATGGCAAGTCGAGCTCCGAATGTCCGGTGTCGCCCCCGACGGGAGCGCCTGATTGCCCAGGACGAGGTTGCCGCATCGCCAGAATCGACCCTGTTTGTTGCAAGTCCAGAAGTGACACCTGACAAAAAGACAGGTACAAAAATACACATGTAGAATATACAATTAAAACTGCCTTGAGTGGGCATTAGGAAATATTCCAGCTAGATAGATGAGTTATGGATGGCTTTCATCCAGCTTCCTCGTCGGTAAGCACATTATTTTTGATCTATCTTAAAGAAATATTCGGCACGAGCCCATGACCGGCGGTTGTGGGTCTATTTTTGTGTGGGGGCCCACAGGAACTGTCCCACGCGTGCGAACGGTGGGCGTTTACATAAAGGGGGGGCTAATTATGAAAGCCAGTAAGCTTGTCCGTAGCCCGGCATGTGCGATGCTTCTTTTTGCAATGGTTGCACCTGCTGGCGCGGTAGCCGAGTCGCCCTTTGACAAATGCACGATTGCTTTCGGGAGCGCCGCGATCGATCAGGGGCGCGCTTCGGAGCTGTGCAACTGCAAGGGGATAACGCGTGGCTTGGTTCAGCACATCCAGCGGCGGAACGATTTCGTCGATTTGCTGGATGAGTTCAGCACGTCCTGCGCGGGTCTCGGAAACGTCCTGGGCGATGTTCCAACGGCATCCGTCCTGGACAGAAGCGGGGGAGGAAGCCGCATGGCTGCCGATCCTGGCGGGGACGAAGAGGACTATCGCCGGGAGCGCAAGTCGCGCACCCAGGTCGAGGAAGAGCCCGAACCCGAGCCCCCGGTTGCCGAAGAGCCCAAGCCTGTGATCCCGGTTGTGGAAGAGCCCGAGCCGGAAGATCCGCCTGACGGCGATGACGATCACGGTGACGGCGACGACCATGGTGACGGTGACGACCATGGTGGCAGCAACCAGAACAGGGAACGTGAGCAGAACCAGCAGGGCAAAGGCCATGATAGCCCGATCCTGCTGCCGCAAGGCGCTGCGAAGTAAGGCTGACGCATAGCCAGGTTCCCGAGAGTGGAATTTCCAGGCCGGCCCGACATGCTCGGGCCGGACGCGGGGATATTGCCGGAATTCAGTCGGCACGACCGAGAAATCGCGTCTGAAACTGATTGTGCCCCGGCTTCGATCTCCAATCAAAGCAGCGTTTGAAGGAGGCTCCGTGGTCGGCGATCGCGGCATTGCAACTCTTTTTGCAAATGCCCTGGGTCCGAATTCCGATTGATCAGAGACAAGGTGTTCATTCTCCTGGTCGATCCGGAGGCGGACCTGTACCGGAAATCGCCCGTTTCAGGGCGAATGCGCAAATCCACAGACCGATTTCAGACGGATGCAAGGCGGAATTGGCGAGGGGGGGAGAGAACGGATCGAGGGATTGAGGACATTTGAAAGAAAATGGCAGGCCTTGATGTACGAGGCTTTGCCTGTGTTGGTCATGGAAGGGTGAACGGGCTTTTTCGATCGTTATTTCAAGCCAGGCAGATCTTCCAATTTCCTAAAGGGGTAGGAAATGGCAAATCTTCAGCAACTATTCACAACAGTTTTCGGCCAGCTTCGGACCGGTAATCTTGCCGGCTCGAACTTGATCGGTGGCGGAGCAACAGACGGTTATGCCGAAGACGGATCCAGCAAGGGTCTTTCGGAGCGCGTGGGGTCCGGGAACGCCCGGCACGGGGCGGCCAAAGCAGACGAAATTCTCGGTCCTTCGGGAGCGACAAGCGAGCCACGGACCGACGGTTCCGATCTGTCGGCGGTATCCCCGACATCGGATCTCTGGAGTTCGGTCACGAGCCTGGCAGGCCAGATTTCTGCCTCCGGCTTCGGTGACGGCGGCAATCCGGATGGCGGCGGCGGCACCGGCTCTGGCTTTGGTGATGGCGGCAACCCGGATGGCGGCAGCGGCACCGGCTCTGGCTTTGGTGACGGCGGCAACCCGGATGGCGGCGGCACCGGCACTGGCTTTGGTGACGGCGGCAACCCGGATGGCGGCACCGGCACCGGCTCTGGCTTTGGTGATGGCGGCAACCCGGATGGCGGCGGCACCGGCACTGGCTTTGGTGACGGCGGCAACCCGGATGGCGGCACCGGCAGCGGCAGCGGCTTTGGTGATGGCGGCAACCCGGATGGCGGCACCGGCGACGGCAGTGGCGACGGCGATGGCGATGGCGATGGAAAGGCCGAAGCCCCCAACCCACCCGATGTTCTGTTGCAGGATCCCGCAACCGCAACCTATGTCTCCGACCTTTACAAGTTCTCTGTGGACGACATCACGGTGACCTTTGACGGCCAGACCATCGGGACCACGCCCGAGAGCCTGGACCTCACCACCTCCAAGACCGTCGATGGCGTGACGATGAATCCGATCGACAGTGAGTTCGGTTTCTATGTCACCGATTTCATCGGCGCGCAGGACAAGGTGCTGGACGGTGATTTCGGCGAAGGCTGGGCCGGCATGTCGGCGGATGGCGAGACGCTCTATGTCTCCAATTCGACAACCGACAAGTTCTCGGTACCTGCGACCCTGGGGACCTGGCTCGAAGGTATTGGCGGTAGCTTCGTCAAGGCATCGAGCGAGCATTACACCGTGATGCAGGACATCCTGTCCGACCAGAAATATCCCGGCGACACGAGCGGGTATTACCAGCTCGACGACGATCTCCGGATCATCGACTACCGCACCGGGGAAGATGGCATGCCGGTGGACGAAACCGGGGCGCCGAGCACCTCGCTGGTCGAAGACATCATGCATGACTTCTACGTGAAGGAACTCGTGGAGGCGCTGGAGGAAGGGGCGGGCCTCGAGGCTCCGGTCACACTCTACAAGGACTTCGATCGCGACGGCGTCGAGGAGGCCTATTACGCCTTCATGGACGATGTCGAAATCGACGGCACCATGCGCAACGTGGTGACCGTGGATATCGACATGGACGGTGTCGCCGATTACTGGGATGGCGAGCTCAACGGATTCGGGACCTACGGCATCGCCGATGTCCTGAAGCCGAACGAGAGCTCGATCATCGAGGATATCGCCTATGGCGACGATTATTCGGTCACGCTGAAGGATGACGGCAAGCTGCTCTATCGCTGGGGCAACGCGATCAAGCGTCCGAACGATGTGCGGATCGATACCAAGATCGAGCTCCCCGACGCCTGGACCGACGACGCCAATGAAGACGGCGTTGCCGACCTCTTCCTCGTCACGGCAGCCGAGTTCGTGGTCAATCACACGGTGACCAACAACCCCAACGACCAGATCCGGCCTGAGGATTTCGAGAACGAGGCCGCGATCGGGGTGCTGCCGAGCTACGAGGTCAATGAGCTGGGCCAGTGGGTCTCGACCGATGACTACTATGCGGGCGACGGGAGCTTCTATCCCGCCGGCACGGTGTTGCGCGATCCTGCCCTTGCAGAACTGGCACAGGGCAGCACCGCACCGGTGATCGGTTCGGTCCAGGAAGTGGTCGACATGACGGAGGAAATGCGGACTGTCGCCTACCAAGATGGCTATGAATTCGAGAACCCGGTCGCGTTCGCCCTGATGAGTTGCTGCGACGTAGACGCCTCGGCGGTTCGCTTCACTGATGTTGCTTCGGCAAGCGCGACCTTCTTCATCGAGGAGCCGGAAGTGTGTGACGGGATCCACGACGTTGCGGAGACCGTGTCGCTCGTGACCTTCGAAGAGGGCTGCTGGGATCTGGCCAATGGCCGGCTCGAGGTTGGCACCGTCGAGACGAACATGCTTGCCGCGAACGGCTTCGTGTCCGTCAGCTTCGAAGAGGCCTTCGACGAGGCGCCGACCATCCTGTTGCAGGTCCAGACCTATAACGGCGAGGACTGGGTCGTGATGCGTGCCTGCAACGTGACCGAAACAGGCTTCGATCTGGCGATGCAGGAGATCGAGAATCAGGATCTCCTTGCTGGAACGGATGTCCATGTTGACGAGGTCATCGGCTGGGCCGCGATCGATGCCAGCACGGCCTCCGGGCTGGTGGAGTTTGGCGACATCACGGCGCAGGTCTTCGAGACCGGTGAAATCGTGACGCATGTGCCGACCGACTTCACTCTCGACGCAGCCGTCGGAACGGACCCGTTGATCGCCGCTTCGGTCACGACCTATATCGGCGACAACCCCGTGGCGCTGAAACTCGCGGAGCTGACTGTGGACTCCGACGACATTGCGACAGCCTGCTTCTTCCTCCAGGAAGAGCAAAGCAAGGACGTCGAACTCGCGCATGTTCCCGAGAACGTCACGGGCATCGCCTTCAGCGAGGCCGGGCTGCTCTACTCCGCGACTTACGAGCAGAGCATGCTGTCGACGATCGGCGCGATGTCTGCGGACCTCACGGACGGCTTCACCAACGCCTGGTACACGACCATGGACCGGGAGCCGTTCATGGCCGATATCGATCCGGAAACCGGGGAATACGATGTCGGACCACGTTGGCGGTTGCAGCCCACCAAATACGGGCAGGACCTTCCCAGCGTCGTCATCCCGCAGGATCCGAGCGAGGCCCCGCCGGTGCAGAGCGGCGAGGCACAATATTCGCTCGGGGCGGACACCACGACGGTCCTCAACCTTCTCGACTGGAACGGCGTCTCGCCGCTCGCGTTGAGCTCCGGCTGGATCGCCGATGCCGGCACGGTCTCGGATAACGGCGTCAACATGACCGAGGATTTCGACGTCGCCTTCTATATCAAGGGCGACCAGAAACCCGTCGCGCTTTACGACGCGCAATTGGTCATGACCTATGAGGAGGTCGAAATCCACGATGCCGGCACCGCAATCTCGGGAAGCCTTGAAGCGGATGTCCTTGTCGGTATGGGGAATAACAGCTTCGACCTGGGCGCGGATGATGGCTTCATCGACCTGGCCGTGTTCGGCTACGGTGCGAGCGATGTCACCGGGCTTGGCTTCAACACCGTCGAGGGCTTCGCCTATGACGAGGACTTCGTTGGCCTGATCGGGTTCGATCTCGATCCGGACAACTACAATGTCCACCTGACGCAGGAAGTGTCGGCCGATGACGATCTGATGCTCAGCTATGACGGCATCCATTTCGCCACGCTCTTCGATGTCACCGAGATGCTCGAAGCCGACGCCTTCTACTTTGCATAGGGCAAGGTTGCAGGTGGCCAACAATTGCCGGGCCGACAGGCCCGGCAGTCCAGGGGACGCAATGACGAGATCACTGCGAAATGCGAGCGGGCCGGATCTGCCGAGAACGGCATCGTCCCCACTCACGCCATGATGCCGAAGTGCCCCTCCGCAGCAGATCTACGCCTCCGGGTTTCGTAGTGCCAGGGGACGCGCCGGTTACCGGCGCGCCCCCGATTTCTTTTCGGATCCGGATCACATCGATGGCCCGAGAGCAGGCCGCGACGAGCGTGACTCCCGCCCCGGACCATGTGTCAGTGAATTGGGAAACCGCTTCACGTCAGCACACTGATCGCCGGAACTGAGAACACCATCCCGGAGAAACATCGAAGACTGTCTCACCGGACGGGCCACAGCGCGGCAACCGGAGGTTTCACCGCCGAGCGAAGCCTCATATGCGGTCGTCTCTCAGCCTGTCGCCGTCAGGTCTCACAATCCGCCGACCCGGTGAACCGGACTGCCACCGACATCCAGCTGGATGGCATGCAGTCCGCCGGCGCCCGGATACCGGGCCAGCTCGTCCGGATCGAGAAACCGCCTCTGATCCGTCACGAAAAGCGTCCGGTTGCCTCTCCCGCCAATGACAGTCGAGGTCGGCCGCTGGACCGGAACGCGCAGGGAGCCAAGTCTTCGACCGGACGGCGCGACACGAAGGATCTCCCCGCGCCCGACAATGGCAATCCAGAAATTCCCGTCCGCATCCATGCAGGCGCCGTCGGGGCTGCCGTCACCGGCAAGGCGCAGGATCTCACGCGCGCCGGTCACGTCGCCGCTGACGGGATCCGTCTCGAGCAGTTCGATCCTTTTGCGGCCGGTATCCGCAAAGAGCAGCGAGCGGCCATTGCCGCAGGGAACAATCGCGTTGGGTATCAGAACGTTGTCCCGAACCGCAGTGATATCGCCCCCCGGGTCCCGCCGGAACAGCTTCCCGATGGCCTGGCCGGTATGTGTCATGTCCATCGAACCGAACCAGAGGCGCCCGCGGGAATCGGGCTTGCCGTCATTGAGGCGCACGGTGGGGCGGTCGGCCTCGGTGTCGCTGACCTGTTCCCATACCCCGCGATCCGGAGCGAAGGTCCAGAGGCCATTCTCCAGCCCGAGCACCAGCCGCCCGCTATCGGCCAGCGCAACGAAGCCCGGTTGGGACGGAACCGGCACCGCCGTGCTGCCGCCGTCTTCGGTGGTTCGAAGCAGCTTCTGGGCCTGGATGTCGATCCACCAGAGGCAGTCCCGCGTCTCGTCCCAGAGCGGCGACTTGCCGGTGATGGCCATGGGCTGGGCGACCAGCCTGACATCGGGTTCTGGCATCGTGAGCATCGCCGGTGCCAGCTATGCGGCCCGGGCCGCCAGCAGGCGCCCCTTCATCCGGCGGGGCAGGATCGCCCAGAGGATCACGATGAGGTCGATCACCAGGATCGTCATCGCGATGGGACGTTCGGCAAAGATCGTCAGCCCGTCCTGGCTGAGAAGCAGCGAACGGCGCAGGTTTCCTTCCGCAATCGGGCCGAGGATGATGCCGATGACGATGGGCGAGAGCGGATACTCGAACTTGCGCAACACGTAGCCGACAATCCCGAAGATGAAGGCGAACCAGAGATCGTAGACCGAGGACTGGATGGCATAGACGCCGATCACCGACATCAGCAGCACCGTCGGCACGAGATATTGCCTGCGCAGTTTCAGCACCGAAACGAAGAGCGGCGTCAGCAGGATGCCGAGCACGAAGAGGAAGACATTGGCCAGCAGGTAGGCGAGGAAGACGCCGCCGACCACGTCGCCGGAGAAGGTGAAGAGCTGCGGCCCCGGCTGCAGGCCGAGCAGCAGCAGCGCGCCCATGAGCACCGCGCAGGCCGCGTCGCCCGGGATGGCGAGCGCCAATGTCGGGATCAGCGCGCCGCCACAGCAGGCATTGTTGGCCGATTCCGTCGCCACCACGCCCCCCACGGCGCCCTTGCCATATTCCTCCTCCGGCCCGGCCTGTGCCTTTGCGATCGCATAGGCGGTGAAGGAGGCGATGATGCCGGACGCCCCAGGCAGCGCGCCGAAGAAGGTGCCAATGGTGGAGGAGCGCAGCAGGTTCCAGCGGTGCCGCAATGTCATGAAGAGCGACCGGAAGGAAACCTTGACGTTCAGCACGTCCGGCTTGGCCGACAGCTTGCCCTCCTCGATCTGGAACGCCGCTTCGGAGAGGGCGAAAAGCCCGACCACGACAGCGACGATGTGGATCCCGCCGAACAGGTTGTGATTGTCGAAGGTGAAACGGAGCACGTTCGACATCGGATCGGTGCCGACAAGCGCGATCAGGATGCCCAGGCAACCGGTCATCAGCCCCTTCACGGTGCTCTCGGACGAGACGACGGCGATGGACATCAGCCCGGTGACCGCCAGCGCGAAATACTCGGGCGGGCCGAAATTCACGGCAACCCGCGCCAGCATCGGCGCGAAGAAAATCAGGATCACACCGCCGAACATTCCGCCAATGGCGGAGGCCGCGATGGCAACGCCGATCGCATCCCCCGCGCGCCCGGCCTTGGCCATCGGGTAGCCGTCGAGCAGCGTTGCCGCAGCGAGCGGCGTGCCCGGAATGCGCAGCAGGATCGCGGAGACCGCGCCGCCACAAGAGCCCCCCACATAGATGGCGATCAGCATCCCCATGCCGGCCACGGGCGGCAGGTAAAAGGCAGCGGGCAGAAGCAGGATGATCCCCATCAGCGGCCCGAGCCCCGGCAGGGCCCCGACCAGCAGGCCGCCGGCGCAGCCAAGCGCGACAAGGATGATGACAAGGGGGGAGGCGATGAGCCCCGCGCCGGAGATCAGCAGGTCGAACATCTCAGAGCCCCAGAAGGTGATAGGGAGGGGCGAAGCCCAGGAAACCCACGGGCAGGATGACCTTCAGCAGTCCCTCGAAGACAAAGGAGGCAACGAAAGTCAGCAGGGCGCTCGCGGCGACCGCCCGCCAGACGGGGCGCGCATCGAGCACCAGGAACATCGCCCCGATGACAAGGAATGTCGTGATATGGAACCCGAGCGGCTCCAGCATGAGGATATAGAGCAGCGTCAGGCCGGCGATGGCGAACTCCTGAAATCGCAGCCGGGCCGGTGCCTCGGGGATCTCCTCGTCGGCTTCCGGCGTGGGCTCCTCCTCGGGTGCGCCCCGGATCAGCATCTGGACCGCCACGACAAGGCCAAGTGCTGCGATGGTGATGGCAACCCAGCGCGGGAAGAGCGCTGCGTTGAACAGGGCGTCGCCGGAGGCCGCGCCCTGCTCGGTCAGCGAGGTGGCGATCTGCTGGAAGACGAGCGCGACGACGCCGAACATGCCACCGAGCACCAGCCAGTGCCCCAGGGCCAGTCTTGTTCTTCGCGTCATGCTCGCCTCCACTCTGTCAGATCACTTGCCGGCGACCTTGTCGGCTTCCCAGGCAATCGCCTCTTTGGCGGAGATCAACTGCTCGCCCACCGCGCCGACGATCTCGTCATATTTCTCGGGCGGGTACATGGTCGGAACGAAACCGGTCGCTTTCAGCTTCTCCTGAATGTCCTCGCGGTCAAGCGCGGCCTTCATCGCGCTGCGCAGTTTCTCGACCACGTCGTCCGGCGTGCCGGGCTTGACGACATACCAGTGCCAGCCGGTCGGGGAGAGCCCCGTCAGCCCCATCTCGGTGCCGAACTCGCCCACCAGCGGCGCGTCGTCGAACATCGCCTTGTCAGCTTCGTTCTCGGTCATGACCGCGATCACCTGGAAGGCATCGGAATTGGAGCGATAGGTCGTCGGGTTGTTGAAGGTGAAGTCCAGCAGCCCGCCGCGCAGGTCCTTGAAGGCGTCGCCATCCTGCGGATAGGGGATGTTGCGGGCATAGACGTCATTGGCCTGCATCACCTTGGCCAGAACCATGTGGGGGATGTTCCCGATCGAGCCGGAAGAATAGCGCAGCTCGCCCGGGTGATCCTTCATGTACTGGATGAAGGAAGGGAAGTCGGTCCAGCGATCTTCATCCTTGCGGGTGACGATGGCAAAGGGCACGGCGGTGGCCGACCAGAGCGGGATGAAGTCCTCGTAGGTCCAGTCCGCATTGCCGACCAGCGGTTGCAGCACAAGCGGAGCAACCCAACCATCGATGAAGGTATAGCCATCGGCCGGCTTGGACAGCGCGGTCTCGAAGCTCTTCACGCCAGCCGCGCCGGGGGTGGAAACAACGGTGATGTTGACCCCCAGTTCCTGGCTCATCGCCTCGGAAATGATCTGGGTCACGGCCATCGCCGAGCCCGGCCCCCAGGGAAAGATGTTCTGGATATTCCGCTCGGGATATTCCGCCGCCGACGGCAAGGCCATCGCGGCAAGCGTGGCGCCGGCAATCGCGGCCGTTTTCAGATGGGCTAGTGGTTTCATGAGATCCTCCCTTGGAAAAGACCGCCTCCTCGCGGCCTCCTGGCCCTCGTTTCAGGCGACCGCTTCCGCGGTGCGCCGCTCCAACCCGTAGAGATCGAAGATCTCCGCGGGCGCGTCGTGTCGTTGCATCTTTTCGGCAATCTCGCGGCGAAAGCGGGCGAGCACCGCGTCATCCTCGATCGGGCGGCCCTGCGCCGGATCGGCAGCAAGATCGAAAAGCTGGGTTTCGGTCGGGCGATTGCGCACCGCGTCAAGCCCGGCTTCGCCGTTATCGGGCGACATCGGCACTTTCAGCACCGGCGCGCCCTGGGTGAAGTCGAAGCCCGGGACCAGCTCCGCCTGCGACAGCTCCTCGGTATTGAACATCCGCACCATATGCGACGGCGCCAGCGTGTAGAGGTTGAACCCCTCGCCATCGGCGGCCACCGGGTAGTGGTAATAGACGTGCTGCCCGTCCGCGATGCCGATGGGTCCGGCAAACATGCCGAAGATCACGCTCCGATACGCGCTTTCGCAGGCGCCGCGCAGGGCCGGCAGCAGCGACTGCCCCGTCGCTTGTACGGGTTGCGGCAGGTCGAACAGCTCCAGGAATGTCGCCGCGAGATCCGGTGTCTGGGTCACGGCCCGGCGCCGCTCGCCGGCCAGCCCCGCGCAATCCGGATGCCAGACCACCAGCGGGATATGCGAAATCTCCTCGTAATAGGGCATCTTGTTCTTGCCCCACCACTCATGCTCGCCCAGCAGGAAGCCATGATCCGTGGTCACGATCAGGCAGGTATCCTTCCAGGCATCATTGTCGTCCATCCAGTCGAGCAGCCGGCCGAGATAATGGTCGCATTCCGCCACCGATGCCGCGTAATTCGCCCGCACCTCGGCCATTTCCTCGGGAGAATCCGCAACCCGCTCATAGGAGGGCCAGTCGAGCACACCGCCATTGCGCCCGGTGGCGTATTCCTCCCGGAAGCGGTCCGGCGCGCAGAACGGCTCATGCGGATCGAAGCTCTCGATCTGGAGGAAGAACTCCTCCGCCGCCTTGTTCAGCTCCAGGAATTCCAGCGCGCTGGCAAAGACCTTCGGCGTCGGGAAATCCTCCTCGGCCTTCACGAACATCGTGTTGACCGCGTGCCGCATCCGTCGCCAGGCGATGATGTCGGAGGTCTGAAGGGTCGCGGGCCGGTCGGCCGGCAGTTTCTCCAGCGGGTAATGTCTGGGATCGAAGTGCTCGGCCAGCTCCGCCAGCGGTGGCTGCACGAGCGCCTTGGCCGTGTCATGTTCCTGGCCGCGGATCATCTCCCAGCTCTCGTACTGGGTGCAGTACCCGGTGCCGCCATTCTCCACGTAATGCATGTGATCGGTGACGAGATGGGTATAGATCCCGGCCTCTCCCATCTGGCGCGCGAAGGAATTGTCGAACGGCTCCAGCGGGCCCCAGGGGCGGTGCATGAAGTTCAGCCGGCCGGTATGGATGTCGCGCCGCGCGGGCATGCAGGGCATCGAGCCGCAATAATGGTTGTCGAAGGTAACGGCGCGTTCGGCCAGCCGCAGGAAATTCGGCGTGCGGATCGCGGTGCCGCCATAGATCTCCAACGCCTCCCGGTTGAGTGAATCGAACATCACAAAGATCGTGCGCATGACGGTCGCTCCTCCCAAAGCTCCGGACCACCCCCGCCTCCCGATGCGAGTCGCCCTTCAATGCTGCTTGACCCCACCGCTACCAATCTCCAGAAATAAAGAAAAATAGAAAAAATGGCGCTCCGGTATTCCAAATGGCTATAGATAAGAATCTCACCGCCTTCCTCGTCGTCGCCGAGACCGGCAACCTGACCACGGCGGCGGAACGCCTTGGCCTGGCCCAGCCCTCGCTCACCAAGCGGCTGAAATTGCTGGAAGAAGAATACGGGACCCGCCTGTTCGACCGGCAGCCGCGCGGCATGCTCCTGACGCCGATCGGGCGGGAATTGCTGGACCATGCGAAGCGGATCGAGCAGCGATACCTGCAGGCGCGCGAAGCCATCGAAGCGGAAAAAACGAACCGTCTCGAGGTTCTTCGCATCGGCGCCGGCCCGCTATTCCGGCGGGCCTATCTCGTCGGGGCCTTCGACCGGTTGCGGACAGAGCATCCCGAGACGCGGCTGGAATTGCGGGCGGATGTCCACCTGCAAAACCTGCCGCTGCTGCGGCATGGCGAGCTTGATATCGTCTTCGGCGCGCTGGCGGCGGATATCGACGAGGAAGATATCGACACGGTCGAGATCGTCTCGGCCCATCTGGGCGCAATCGCGAATTCAGACCATCCGCTCCACCGGCAGGAACAGGTGAGCGCCCGTGATCTCGTGGAGATCCCCTGGGTTCTCTATTCGAACGATGCGGAGACGACAGCCATGGTCCGCGGTTTCTTCGTCAGGAACGCCCTCAACCCGCCGGAATTTTCGGTAACGACGAGCTCCTACGAGTTCGGCCTCGACCTTGTCGCAACCGGGAATTACGTCATGCCGGTGCCGATGGAACTGGACCAGTACCTGCTGGCCACCGGCATGCGGTCCCTGCCGCTCGAAATGCCGATCGACCATTTCGTTGCCGGGGCCTATGTCCGGCGGTCCTCGCTCTCCTATCCGGTTGTGCGCCGCTTGCTGGACCTCGTCCGCACCCTTTCGACCCGGGATCGCGCGCCTGCCGGGCCGCGCCGGCAGCCCTGATCCGGGCACGGCCCCGGAATCGTCCAGTCCGTTTCACAGAACGGCGAAGGGCGGAGCTGCGACCGCGCGCCGTCGTCAGCCCTCCTGCACGCGCCCGTCCTGTTCCAGCAATTCGCCATGCTTGCGCGCGGCCAGCATCTCGCGTGCTTTGGCATATTCCGGATCGTTCCAGAACATCAGGCAGCCGTTGCAGCCGCGCCCGCAGCAGCCCTCGACGCCCTTGCGCGAAGAGCGTGCGCGCTTGTCCACCTCTTCGGTCGAGATGGCTTCCTGCAACTCCCCGACCTGTCGGCGATAGGCTCCCTCGCGGCCGGTCTCGCCCAGCTCGATCTTCTGGGCCGTCCGGTCCAGCCGGATGCGACGCCAGTCATCCTCGGGCAGCATGGCCTCCTTGCGGATGATGGTCATCGGCGGGAAAGCCTTGCGGATGACCTCCGGATCTTCGCGATCGAATGCGCCCCAGGGCACGAAGACCCGGTGACCGAGCGAGCCATGCACCACCTCGAGGACCTCGTCGGTGCCGTCGATCTCGAAGCCATAGAGGCGCAGAAGAACGGAGTCCCGCGTCGGATCCGGCGGCAGGAAATCCAGCACGTCGCCGGCATCGATGCGGTTCCGGACCTCGAGCACCAGCCCGTCATCGCGCAGCTCGCTGACAATTGCCGCATATTCCCAGGGCGCTGTCGACTTGGTGTGGTCGTAATTATGGGCGTGATTCTTCAGCCGTCCCTCATGAAAGCCGATGGTGAAGCCCCGGTTCGTCGCCCCCTCCAGCTCCTGCATGAAAGGCTCCGGCGACCACGCTTCGGGGTCGCGATACCAGGCGTCGATCGCCCGGCGATAGGCGCGGGTGACGGTGGCGACGTAATAGGCGCTCTTGTTGCGGCCTTCGACCTTGAGACTGTCGACGCCGATGGACAGGAGTCGGTCGAGCTTCGGCATCATGCACATATCCTTGGAATTGAGGATGTAGCTGCCGCGCAGGTCCTCCTCCAGGGGCATGAACTCGCCGGGGCGGACGCCCTCCTCCAGCAGGAACTCGAACAGCTCGCTATTCTGCTCGTTCAGCTCGATTTCCTTCGAGGTGCCGTCCTTGAGCCGCAGGTGGAGCTTGTACATCCAGCGGCAGGAATTGGCGCAGTTGCCCTGGTTCGCGCCGCGTTCGGCGAGGAAGTTCGACAGCAGGCAACGCCCCGAATAGGTCATGCACATGGCGCCATGCACGAAGGTTTCCAGCTTGATATCCGGGCAATGCTCGCGGATCTCGGCCAACTCGACAAAGCTCACCTCGCGCGCCAGCACCACCAGTTCCGCGCCCTCCTCCTTCCAGTAATCCACCGTCAGCCAGGAACAGACATTGGCCTGGGTCGAGACATGCAGCGACAGCTCCGGCGCGTGTTTGCGCAGGTAACGGAACACACCCGGATCGGCGATGATCACCCCGTCGGGCCGGATCTCGCGCAGCACCTCCACGTAATCGGCCAGCTTGGCGATGTCCTTGTTATGCGAGAACAGGTTCAGCGTCAGGTAGACCCGCACCCCGTGGTCATGGGCAAAGGCGACGCCCGTGCGGACATCCTCCAGCGAGAATTTCGACTTGGTGCGAAGCGACATGTCGGGCGTGCCAAGATAGACCGCGTCGGCGCCATAGAGCACGGCGATCCTGAGCCGCTCCAGCGAGCCAGCGGGCATGAGCAGTTCGGATCTGCGGGACGGATGCGCGTTCATGATGTCCTGACCTTTGGGAATGAGACGCGTTCTAGCCTTTGTGCGGCCCTGGCGCCAGTGCAAGCGCCGCGGAAGCGCCGACGCGCCACCATCAATGCTATTGCCAGCGGCGACGGAAAGGCAGAACACTGATCCCGAAAGCGGGACACGCCATGGGAAAAGACCTTTTCTGCATTCCGACAGCAGCGCTGAAACGGCCGGAGGGACACAAGCTCCAGGCATCGCAGGGCAAGCTCGACTGCCTCTTCCAACCGCTCGAAGCGACCGGCGTGCCGCTGGGGGGCGTCGGAACCGGCGCGATCACCCGCGCCTCCGATGGGCGCTTCAGCCGATGGACCCTCAAGGGCGGCGGCATCGCCAATTTCACCATGCCCGCGAACGGCTTCCTGCTGCGCGCCCGGCCCGAGGGCGATGCCGCGCAGGCCCGGGCGCTGCAACCGGCTCCGTCCACGCAGGAAATGTCCAGCTTCCAGTTCGAGACCGAGGCGCCGGAATGGGGCGGACTCTTCCCGCTCGCCTGGCATCACCACGCCCCGCTTGCCGGGATCCAGGCGGAGAGCCGGTCCTTCTCCCCTGTGATCCCGGGAGACCTGGCATCGGCCACCCTGCCCGTCTCCGTCTTCCTCTGGCGCGTGACCAACCGCAACGATCGGCCCACCGAGGTCTCGCTGGCCTTCAGTTTCGCCAACCTGAACGGCTGGTTCGACAGTTTCTCCGAAGCCCGGCCAGCGCGGGTCGCGGCGGGCTGTTTCAACCACCCGATGGACTGCGCCGGCGGTACGGGGCTGCTGCTCGACCGACGCCCCGTCGCGAAGGTTCCGCCCGAAGGCTCGGGCCAATGGGCGCTCTCCATCGCCGCGGGTGCGAGGGCACGCCACAGCCGGACAGCCTGTTTCGACGCCACCGGGGACGGCTCGGAATTCTGGTCCCCATTCCTCGCCACCGGCGATGCGCCGGATCTTGGCGCGGGATGGGTCTCGGAAAGCGGCTTCCGCGAGACCGCGCCGGGCCATCCCGCCGGCGCCGTCTGTGCGCGGGTCACTTTGGCACCGGGCGAAAGCCGGGAAATCCGTGCCACGCTCGCCTGGGACCTGCCCACCATCTCCTTCGGCCAGGGCCGGCGCTGGTTCCGCCGCTATACGGACGACTGGGGCCGCACCGGCCGCAACGCCGCCGCGCTCACGGACCACGCCAGTCGCAACGCCTCGGACTGGTCGCAGCGGATCACCGATTGGCATGACGGCGTTCAGAAGACACTCGGTGCGGCGCCGCACCAGGCCGGCCTGGCGATCAACGAGGCCTATTTCCTCGTTGGCGGATTGAGCGTGGCGACATCCGCCCATGACGCCCCGGACCAGCGGCCGCGTTTCGGCATCATCGAATGCCACGATTACGCGCTCTACAACACGATGGACATGTGGATCTACGCGGCCGAGGCGGTGTCCCGTTTTTTTCCGGAGCTCGCCGCCGGGGTGGCGGAGGACTACGCGGAGTTCCTGTTACAGCAGGACGATACCTCGCGCCGGCACCGCTGGGATGGCCGCCTGTTTCCCCTCAATGCCGCGTCCGTGTGCCCGCATGATGTCGGCGGCCCGGGCGAAGACCCTTTCGTGGTGGCCAACTCCTACACCTACCGCGACAGCACGATCTGGAAGGACCTGAACTGTGACCTCGTCCTCTGCCTCTATCGCGAAGGCCGCTCCATGCCCGCCGACTGGCGCCGCGCCCGGTTCCCGGCGGTGAAAGCGGCACTGGATCACCTGCAGAAATATGACCGCGACGGCGACGGGCTGATCGAGAATGACGGCGCCCCGGACCAGACCTTCGACAATATCCCCATGACCGGCCCGTCGAGCTATTGCGGCGGGCTGTGGATCGCGGCGCTGCGGGCCGGGGCGGCACTGGCGCAGGAGGCCGGGGAGACCGGCCTTTCCCGCGCCTGGAGCGACCAGGCCCGGGCGGCCACGGATGCCTTCAACACCCGGCTTTTCAACGGCAAGTGGTTCCGGGTCGATACCGATGGCCCATTTTCCGAGGCCTGTTTCATCGAGCAGCTCTTCGGCCCCTTCCTCGCGCGCCGGTTGGGACTGGGCGATATCGTCCCGCAGGACCACGCCCGCAGCGCCCTGTCCGAGATCTACGCGCGCAACTTCCTGCAGGCCGGCGGCGGCGAGGGCGCGGTCTCGATCACCGGCTTGTCGGAGGCCGCCCTGTCCGCCCTGCCGCATCAGGATGACACCAGTTTCCAGACCTCCGAGATCCAGCCGGGGTTCAATTTCAGCCTCGCTGCCCAGCTCGACCTCTGGGGGATGGAACCGGAGGCCGACCGGTTGCGGGCCGCGCTCTGCCACCAGCTTCATGACCGGCGGAACCTGTCCTTCCAGACGCCGGCCGCCTTCGATCGCGGCTCGATGCGCTGCCGGGCGATCCTGAACATGCGGCCGATGGCGGCGGCCTGGGCCCATCGGGGCGAAAGCTGACCGGCCTGCGCAGGGTGAGGCGCCCCCGCCGGCCACGCACCGCAAGATCGGGCTCGCAAAAGCGGCCCGTTTCTGCTGGACTGCAGGGGATGAATCTGCCCAACACCCGCCCCCTGCCCTCCTTCGCCCGACGCCTGAAGCGACAACGGATCGCCGTCGGGATGAAGCAGGACGCGCTGGCGCATCTTCTTGGCCTGAACCAGGCGACCGTGTCCCGCTGGGAGAATGGCAGCCAGGTTCCGGACGGCGCCTTGCAGCAAAAAGCGTTGAAATATGTCGCCGCGGGCAAGACCGACGATGCCGCGCTGAAGCGGCTCGTCGAGACCTCGTCCCAGGCTGTCCATCTCGTCGACGATGCCGACCATAGCTGCCTGGCTTATTCAAAGCGCCGCGCCCGGGACTGGGGCGCGAGCGACCGGCAGATGCTCGGCGTCTCGCTCTGGCGCTTTGCGACGGAGGAGATCCGGCAGGCGGAAGAGGCGTTGGCCGCGCATGGCTGGTGGGACGAAGCCCTGCCCGCGCCGCGCAGGGTCTTCACCTCCGAGGCGGTCTACCCGGAGCTCCGGATCAGCCCGGGCGGCATGCTCTGGGAGCGGATCTGTCTCGCCGACGGAACCCCGGCCCGCCTGGTCACGGGGATCGGCGCCGACGCATAATCTATGCGTGGCGTCCCTGCCCTGCGTCGGGTAGCAGGAGCGCATGAAGCTCAGATGCCCCGCCCCCTTCCAGGTCTTCCTGCTCTGGTTCGCCGGTCTTGGCGCCGCGGCACAGTTCGCCAAGATCGCCGTGCCCTTCGGACAGGTCCGCGATGCCTTTCCCGCGGCCGGCGACGATATCGGCTGGCTGCTCTCCCTGATCAGCCTCGTGGGGGCCGTCCTCGGCGTGGTTGCCGGCGATGTCGTGCAGCGCTTCGGCGCAAGGCGGATCCTGATCGCGGGGCTGTTGCTGGGCGGGACGATCTCGCTCTGGCAGGCAAGCCTTCCGCCCTTTGCCATGATGCTGGCGAGCCGACTGCTGGAAGGTTTTTCCCACCTGGCCATCGTCGTCGCCGCACCGACCCTGATCGCCCGCGTGAGCGCCCCGCAGCATGTCGGCCTGGCCATGACCCTGTGGAGCACCTTCTTCGGGGTCTCTTTCGCGCTGGTCGCCTGGGTCGTCCTGCCGCTTCTGGGCGCCAGCGGCATCGCGGTCCTGTTTGCCGGCCATGGCGGCCTCATGCTTGCCATCGCCCTCCTTGTCACCCTCGCCGTCGCGGAGCAGCCTCACGACAGCGGCCCGGGCCACGCACCGGCCAGCGGGATCATCGCAACCCATGCGCGGGCCTACCTGTCGCCCCGCATCGCCGCCCCAGCCGCCGGCTGGTTGTTCTATGCGCTGACATTCGTTTCCCTGTTGGCGCTGCTTCCGGAAACCCTGCCTCGGGAAGAAGCGGCCTGGGCGGCCGGATTGATGCCGCTCGTCAGCATCGCAACCTCGCTGCTCGCCGTCCCGCTGCTGTTGCGTCGCCTGTCGAGCGTCGCGATCATCCTGCTCGGTTTCGCCCTGGCCGTGCCGTTGGTCGCCCTTGGCGGGATCCTCGATCAGCCGCTGGTTTTCGCCATCGCCCTCTTCGCCGCGCTCGGCCTCGTGCAGGGGGCCAGCTTCGCGGCGGTCCCGGAGCTCAACACCTCCGCCAGCGACCAGGCGCTCGCCTATGGCCTGGTGGCGCAGACCGGGAATTGCGGCAATCTGCTTGGCACTCCGCTCCTGCTTGCCGTACTGGGCACGCAGGGCACCGGCGGAATGTACGTGCTGCCCGCTGCGCTTTACCTGCTCGGTATCCTGGCGCACCTGATCCTTGCGCACCGACGGCGAAAGATGCCGATCTGACAGTGCAGACGGCGGCTTCAGGCGCCGCCCCGGCGACACGGCCCCAATTTTGCTGCATGGCTGCATGGCTGCATGGCTGCATGGGAATATCGCCCGCGCGCCGGAGATCTCATTGACCTGGCGCCACGCGCGGACAGACATGCGTCCGTTTCACGCAAGCGTTTCATTGCGGAGCGCCGGCTCGCGGAGTTTCTCTCCGCACCGCGCAGTGCCGCCAGAACGATGCCGGGCTTTTCCCTTGCCGCACAGGTCTGGCGCGTCTTGCAACGAGGTGTCCCGACCCGCTTGGCAACCGCGCCCCTCAACCTCCCGGAAAGACTGTTCATCTTCACTCAGGGAAGGCGCCGAGGGCTCCGAAGAAATTCATGAGCGGCTGTTGACTGCGCATTCCTGCCATCGCGAGTTTTTTGGAATGCCCTGTCAACAAACCAGCACCCGAACCGCGCCACCCGGATAACTGGACGCACCTTTCTCTGGACAGACCTGGAGTTTTCGCCTCGAAATGGCCACAAATTTCAAACAGGCTTCTACTCGAATTCCGGACGTGTTGGAGGCGCGGATGAGACTTCTCAGGATGCTGGTGGTTTCCAGTGTGGTTCTTTGTTTGCCGGTCGCCATTGGCGGGCAGGGTTTTTCCGACTTTGGCAACACCGGTGCCGCTTTTGCGAAGAGCGACAAGTCGGACAAGGGTGGCAGCGGCCGGTCCGACAAGGGTGACAAGGGCCGGTCGGACAAGAGCCAGCGTGACAAAGGCAAGTCTGACCGGGGAAAGACAGCGTCTCGTACCGAAAGCAAGGCCACCAAGTCCGGTGACAAGGCCAGGTCATCTGCCGGCAAGGGGCCGAATGCCGTTTGGAAAGACATCAAGAGGAGCTTCGGCAGCAAAAAGAAGACCGCGACCAAGAAGCCCGTGACCAAGAAGCAGGTGACCAAGCGGACGTCTGTTGCCCCGAAGACCGTCAAAGTGAGGCCGGTGAACCGAAAGGTCGCGAAAACGGCGGTCGCAACGGTCGGTACGATGGCCCTTGCGCATCCTTCGGAACTCAAGGCCTTGAATTCGCTCAACAGGAACATCAACGGATTGATGAACAGCTCTGATCCGAAGATGGAGCCGTTCCGGACATACATTCTTGCAAGTGCAGACCGGGAAGATGCGGCTGAGGACCTCGCCGAGGCGATCGCGGATCTCGAAAAAAGCGAGGGGGCCTATCAGGGCCTCGTTGATGACGGCGTGCTGGATCCCGACCCGACGCTTGCGAAGGCTGACCTGCTTGAACGCGCCAATGCGCTTCTCGATGAAATGCCCGCCGCGGACGATCCCGCGTTCGAGGACTGGTCCAGGGAATTCGCCGAAGTCAGCAATGCAATGGATGTACTCGAGCAATTCGAGGCGGACCGTCTGGAGGCGGATGAAGCCGGCAAGGCGTTCGCCGAGGCCGAGGCGGCGATATCCGAAGAGGCGTTGAGAGAGGCCATTGCCGCATCTGTCAATGAGACCGGCCAGGGGCCGACGACCGAGGCGGACATTACCCCGGAGGTCGAAGCCTGGGTATCAGACCGTTTGGGCGTCGGCGACGCCGATGGTTTGATCGATGACTACATCAAGTCCCAGGAGACTGGCGAGCGAGACGCCGATGCCGATGCCAATACAGGGGACGACAACATCGAAGTCGCCGAAGCCGAATAGTCTGAGTGCCGGAATGCAGCCGCGAAGTCGACATCCGATCTAGACAGTCGGTTGTCCCCAATGTCGGCAAAGCTGCCTGTCCGACCTGACAGACTCGACGCACCGCGTGGCCAGACCGGACAGCGACACATGACATCTGCGCCCGACCAGGGCACGCTCCGTTGCAACCTGTCGCAACGGCCCTTGGGTCTTTCCCAATGACCGGCGACCGTGCGGTCAGGCCGTCTCGGCGTCCATGACATTGGCCTTCACGGCGACGAAGCTGTCCGGCGTCACCGAGATCGAGTCGATCCCCGCCTTCACCAGCAGCCGCGCGAAGCCCGGGTCGTTGCTCGGCGCCTGTCCGCAAAGCCCGATCTTCGCCCCGGCCGCATTGGCCCTGGCGATGACCGACTCGATCATCCAGAGCACCGCCGGATCCCGCTCGCGGAAGAGATAGGCCAGCCCGGCGCTGTCGCGGTCGATGCCGAGCGTGAGCTGCGTGAGGTCGTTGGAGCCGATGGAGAAGCCGTCGAAGCGCTTGGCGAATTCTTCCGCCACGATGACATTCGACGGGATCTCGCACATCACGTAGACCTCGAGCCCGTTCTCGCCCCGCACCAGGCCGTGCTCGGCCATGACATCCAGCACCTTGTCCGCCTCTTCGGGCGAACGGCAGAACGGGATCATGACCAGCACATTGTCGAAGCCCAACCCCTCGCGCAGCCGCTTGATGGCCTTGCATTCGAGGGCGAAGCCGTCCCGGTAATCGTCGGAATAGTAGCGCGAGGCGCCCCGGAAACCGATCATCGGGTTTTCTTCGTCCGGTTCGAACTGCGCCCCCCCCAGCAGCGCCGCGTATTCATTGGTCTTGAAATCGCTCATCCGCACGATGCAGGGGTTCGGATACCAGGGGGCGGCGATGCAGGAGAGCCCCATGGCGAGCCGCTCGACGAAGAAGTCCTCGCGGTCGGCATAGCCCTGGGTCAGCGCGTCGATCGCCTCGCGGTCGGCGTCGGATTTCAGCTCCCCGTAACGGGTCAGCGCCAGCGGGTGGACCTTGATCTCGTTGCTGATGACGAACTCCATCCGCGCCAGCCCGACCCCGTCGGCCGGCAGACGCCACCAACGCATGGCAGCGCCCGGGTTGGCGAGATTTAGCATCACCTTGGTCCGGGTCTCGGCCACCTCGTCGAGCACGGCCGTCTCGACCTCGATCTCCGCCGCACCGGCATGGACCGTGCCCCGGTCGCCTTCGGAGCAATTCACCGTCACCATCTGGCCGTCATGCAGCACCTGCGTTGCCTCGCCGGTGCCGACAATGGCCGGCAGGCCAAGCTCACGGCTGACAATGGCGGCATGGCTGGTGCGCCCGCCATGATCGGTGATGATCGCAGAGGCACGTTTCATGATCGGCACCCAGTCCGGGTCGGTGATCGAGGTGACGAGGATCGCCCCGTCGACGAAACGCTCGATATCGGCAGCGGTCTCGATCAGGCAGACCTCGCCGCTGGCGACTGACAGGCCGACACTCAGGCCGTCGAGCAGCTTCTCGCCGGCGTTCTTCACCCGGTAGGATTTCAGCACCTCGCCCCCGGCACGGGACTGGACCGTCTCCGGCCGCGCCTGGACGATATAGAGCTTGCCGGTCTTGCCGTCGCGCGCCCATTCCATGTCCATAGGCTGGCCGTAATGGTCCTCGATCGTGCAGGCCATCCGGGCCAGCTCGAGGATCTCTTCATCCGACAGCACGAAGCGCGACTGCTCCTTGCGCGAGCAGACGACGTTGCGGGTCTTGGCCCCGGTCGCGCCGCCGTAGATCATCTTGATCTCCTTGGCGCCCAGCGCCTTGCGGAGGATCGGCGTGATGCCGGGGCGGTCGAGGAAGGGCTTGTAGACCTGGTACTCGTCGGGATCGACCGCCCCCTGGACCACGTTTTCCCCGAGCCCCCAGGCGGCGTTGATCAGAACGACCTTGTCGAAGCCGGACTCGGTGTCGAGGCTGAACATCACGCCCGAGCCGCCAAGATCGGAGCGCACCATGAGCTGCACGCCGATGGAAAGCGCCACCGCGAGATGGTCGAACCCCTTCACGGTGCGATAGGAGATCGCCCGGTCGGTGAAGAGCGAGGCGAAGCAGTGGCGGCAGGCGCGGAGCAACTCCTCCTCGCCGCGCACATTGAGGAAGGTCTCCTGCTGTCCCGCGAAGGACGCGTCCGGCAAATCCTCGGCCGTCGCGCTGGAGCGCACGGCCACCGAGGGATTTGGACTGCCGACCCGCTCACCGAGCGCCTTGTAGGCGGACCGGATCCCGGCCTCGATCTCGGCGGGCCAGAAACCGGCGCGGATCTCCGCCCGGATCAGCCTGCCGGCTTCCTGCAGGGTAATGCGCTCGCGCGCGAGGTCGTCGAGGCAGTTCGCCACGAAGGCGTGCAGGTTGTTTTCCCGGATGAAGCGCCGATAGGCATCGGAGGTTGTCGCGAAGCCAGGAGGCACCGCGATGCCCCTTTCGCCGAGCTTGCGTACCATTTCCCCGAGCGAGGCATTCTTGCCCCCGACTAGCGCGACATCTTCGCGCCGCAGCTCTTCGAACCAGACCAGAGTTTCATGAGTATCGTACATGGTCGTACCTCCAGAAGACCGACACAGGTATCCGCTTCGGAGTTTACACCGCGCGCGCCCATCGCGCGTTGACCGGCGTCATGCGGAGGTGCCCGGGAGCGCAAAAAACCGGCGGGCGCGCGATTTTCCTTCGCGGAGCGTGCAGGCGTTGACGTGGGTCATGGCGCTGTCAGAGCGGAAATGGGAGAATTCCGGCAGGAGGAATCCGACATGCTTGGGACGATCCGGAAAGAGTCCGGAGGGACTCGAGGTTTGTCTCTTCCGAACCCGGACGAGACACGCAAGACATTCACTTGGGATATCGCGGAGGCCATGCTGGACGGCCTGCCGGACGGAGGCCTGAACATCGCCCATGAGGCGGTGGATCGGCATATCGCTGCCGGCCATGGCGCGCAGGTTGCGATCCGCTGGCTCGGCAAGGACGATACCCGCGAGGAGATCACCTATGCCGATCTTGCCGAACGGACATCGCGCTTTGCCAATGTGCTGATGGCGCATGGGCTGGAGCGCGGCGACAGCGTCTTCGGCCTGATGGGGCGGGTGCCAGACCTCTACGTGACCGCGCTCGGGACGCTGAAGGCGGGGCTTGTCTTCACGCCGCTTTTCTCGGCCTTCGGGCCGGAGCCGATCCGCACCCGGATGGAGATCGGGTCGGCGCGGGTGCTGGTGACGACAGCAACGCTCTACAAGCGCAAGATCGCGAAATGGGTCGGCGAGATTCCGACCCTGAAGCTGGTCCTGATCGTGGGAGACGAGGCCCCCGAGGGCTGCGTTGCCCTTGCCCCGGCGATGGCAGAGGCTGACCCTGCGTTCGAGATCGTCCGCACGATGCCCGAGGACCGGGCGCTGATCCATTTCACCTCCGGCACCACCGGCAAGCCCAAGGGGGCTGTGCATGTGCACCGGGCGGTGATGTATCACGCTGTCTCCGGCCGCTATGCGCTCGAACTGACCCCCGGCACGATCTACTGGTGCACCGCCGATCCCGGCTGGGTCACCGGCACCTCCTATGGCATCATCGCGCCGCTGGTGAACCGGGTGACGATGATCGTCGACGAGGCAGAGTTCGATCTCGACCGCTGGTACGGCACGATCGAGCGCGAGAAGGTCGAGGTCTGGTATTCGGCGCCGACCGCAATCCGCATGATGATGCGGGCGGGCGACGCGGCGGCCGAGGCCCATGACTTCTCCGGTCTGCGCTTTCTCGCCTCCGTTGGCGAGCCGCTGAACCCGGAAGCTGTGGTCTGGTCCAACCGGGTCTTCGGCAAGCCCTTCCATGACAATTGGTGGCAGACCGAAACCGGCGGCATCATGATCGCCAACCTCGCCGCGCAGGACCTGCGCCCCGGCTCGATGGGCAAGCCGATGCCCGGCATACGCGCCGGGATCGTCGAGCGGACCGACACCGGGGTGAGGGAACTCGGGGTCGGCGATATCGGCGAGCTGGCGTTGCGGCCCGGCTGGCCCTCGATGATGCGGACCTATCTCGACGAGCAGGCCCGCTACGACAAGTGCTTCGCCGATGGCTGGTATCTCTCCGGCGATCTCGCGATGCGGGATACGGAGGGCTATTACTGGTTCATCGGCCGCGCCGACGACCTGATAAAGTCTTCCGGCCACCTTGTCGGCCCGTTCGAGGTCGAGAGCGCGCTGATAGAGCATGAGGCCGTCGCCGAAGCCGGGGTGATCGGCGTGCCGGACGAGACGGCAGGCGAGGTCATCAAGGCCTATGTGACGCTCAACCCGGGCTTTGCGCCGGACGAAGCGCTCGAACGCGCCATCCGCGGCCATGCCCGCAAGAAGCTCGGGCCGGCCGTCGCCCCGCGGGAGATCGTCTTCCGCAACACCCTGCCCAAGACCCGCTCCGGCAAGATCATGCGCCGCCTGCTCAAGGCGCGCGAACTTGGCCTGCCCGAGGGGGATATCTCGACATTGGAGACCGATGAGACATGAATGTGATCGACAAACCGCGCCTGACGCGAGACCACGTCCTGTCGCTCCTGACAGGAATGATCCGAATCCGGAAGTTCGAGGACAAATGCGCCGAGCTTTACCAACAGGAGAAGATCCGCGGCTTCCTGCATCTCTATGACGGCGAGGAGGCCATCGCGGCCGGGGTGATCCCGGTGCTCGGCCCCGACGACAAGATCGTCGCCACCTATCGCGAGCACGGCCAGGCGCTGGCACGCGGGGTGCCGATGACGACCGTCATGGCGGAGATGTATGGCAAGGCCGAGGGCTGCTCGGGCGGGCGTGGCGGCTCGATGCATATCTTCGATGCCGCGACCAATTTCTACGGCGGCAATGCCATTGTCGGCGGCGGGCTGCCGCTGGCGGCCGGCATCGCGCTGGCCGACCGGATGCGCGGGGTGCGTCATGTGACGGCCTGCTTCTTCGGCGACGGCGCGGCGGCCGAAGGCGAGTTCCACGAGACGCTCAACCTTGCCGCGTTGTGGGACCTGCCGGTGCTCTTTGTTTGCGAAAACAATGGCTACGCCATGGGCACCGCCATCGAACGCTACGATTCGGAGACCGATATCCACCAGAAGGCGAAGGCCTACGGGCTGGAGAGCCGGCGGGTGGACGGGATGGATGTCGTGGCCGTGGAAGCCGCGGCGCGGGCGGCGGTGCAATTCATCCGCGAGGCCGGTCGCCCGGTCTTCCTGGAATGCAACACCTATCGCTTCCGGCCGCATTCGATGTTCGACGCCCAGCTCTATCGCAGCAAGCAGGAGATCGAGGCGTGGCGCAAGCAAGGCCCGATCCACCGCTTCCAGGACTGGGGATTGCAGAGCGGCCTGCTGCATGCCGAAGACGTGAAGCGCATCCGCGAGGCGGTGGATGCCGAGATCGACGAGGCCGTGGCCTTCGCCGAGGCCGGCACATGGGAGCCAGTGGCGGATCTCGCGAAACATGTCATGGCGCCGCCGCTGCCCGATCCGGCCCTAGCTGCCCCGTCGGGGCAGACCGAGGAGATCACATATCGCGAGGCGGTCCGGATGGGCATCGAGGATGCGCTGAGACGGGACGAACGGGTGTTTCTGATGGGCGAGGATGTCGGCGCCTATGGCGGCTGCTACGCGGTCTCCAAGGGGCTGATGGAGGCGTTCGGGGAAGACCGTATCCGCGACACGCCGCTCTCTGAATCCGGCTTCACCGGCGCGGGGATCGGCGCTGCGGCGGCGGGCATGCGGCCCATCGTCGAGGTGATGACGGTCAATTTCAGCCTGCTGGCGCTGGACCAGATCCTCAATACCGCCGCCACGGTCCGGCACATGTCGGGCGGGCAGTTCGGCGTGCCGGTGGTGATCCGCATGGCAACCGGCGCCGGCAAGCAGCTCGCCGCCCAGCATTCGCATTCGCTGGAGGGCTGGTTTGCCCATATTCCGGGCCTGAAGGTGCTGACGCCGGCCACGCTGGAAGACGCACGCGGCATGCTCTGGACCGCGCTGGAGGATCCGGACCCGGTGCTGATCTTCGAGAATGTCATGCTCTACAACCGCACGGACCATCTCGACAGCAATGCTGGCCCGGTCGACATCTCGAAAGCCGCGATCCGCCGGAAAGGCGATGATGTGACACTCATCACCTATGGCGGGTCGCTCTACAAGACGCTGGAGGCGGCCGAGGAACTGGCCGGCGAAGGCGTCTCGGCGGAGGTGATCGACCTGCGCGTCCTGCGTCCGCTGGACGACGCGACGATCATGGCCTCGGTCGGGCGCACGCGCCGCGCGGTGGTCGTGGATGAAGGATGGAAGAGCGGATCGCTCTCGGCCGAGATCGCGGCCCGCATCCATGAACAGGTCTTCTGGCAGATGGATGCGCCGGTCGGTCGGATCTGTTCGGCCGAAGTGCCGATCCCCTATCCGGCACATCTCGAACAGGCCGCAATCCCGCAGGTGCCGCAGATCGTTGCGGCCGCCAGGGCCACGCTGGGGAGATAGACCATGAGTGTTTTCCAGATGCCAAGCCTGGGCGCCGACATGGAAGACGGCAAGCTTGTCGAATGGCTTGTCGCTCCCGGCGACACTGTGCATCGCGGCGATATCGTCGCCGTGGTCGAGACCCAGAAGGGCGCGATCGAGATCGAGATCTTCGAGGACGGCGTCGTTCAGACGCTGGACGCTGAACTGGGTGCCCGGTTGCCTGTTGGCGCCAGGCTGGCGACGGTCCTGGCCGCGGGAGACGCAGCGCCAACAGCGCAGGCGCCCCCGGCACACGACACGGAGCCGGTGGCCCGGCAGGCCGTGCCGGTCCCAACCCCGCCGCCCGTTCCCAGGCCGGCAACCTTCGGCATTGCCGCCTCTCCGGCGGCCCGCAAACGGGCGGCGGAACGCGGCGTCGAATTGACGAAGCTCGCGGGGAGCGGTCCCGATGGCGCCGTGATGCTGCGCGACGTCGAAGGCACGGCCTCGCCGCCCCGCAGGGCGGAAACGGGCAAGCGGGTCGAAGCGCTGGCCGAAATGCGTAAGGCAATCGCCTCTGCGATGCAGCGTTCCAAGCGCGAGATCCCGCATTTCCAGCTCAGCCAGACAATCGACATCCAGCCGGCCTCCGACTGGCTTTCGGAGCGGAACGCGAAGGTCCCGCCGGCCGAGCGCATCCTGCTTGGAACCCTGTTCATGAAGGCTGCCGCGCTGGCTGCCGGCAAGGTCGGCAAGATGAACGGGCATTACGGCGCGGATGGCTTCACACAAGCGCCCGAGGTCAATCTCGGCGTGGCGGTGGCGCTGCGCGGCGGCGGGTTGATCGCCCCGGCGATCCCGGAGGCCGACAAGCTGTCCTTGCCGGAACTGATGGAGGTCATGAAGGATCTTGTCGCCCGTGCCCGGGCCATGCGCCTGCGCTCTTCGGAGATGACCAGCGGCACGCTGACGGTCTCCAGCCTCGGCGAGACCGGCGCCGACGCGATGGCGGGCGTCATCTTCCCGCCGCAGGTGGCGCTGCTGGCCATTGGCGCGCCGAAGCTGCGGCCCTGGGTGATTGACGGGGGGATCGTCCCGCGCCTGCTGGCAACCTTCACCCTCTCGGCGGATCACCGTGTCAGCGATGGCCGGCAGGCCAACCGTTTCCTCGCCGAGATCGACGCAAAACTGCAGAAACCGGAGGCGCTATGACACAGGATGAAGCGAGAGCGATCTTTCTGGAGGAACTGGTAAAGGTCGCGCCCGATCTCGAGGGCGAGGACATCGCGGAGACCGACCATATCCAGGACGACCTGGAACTGGATTCGATGGATGTGCTCAACCTCGTGGCGGCGCTGCATGCCCGGCTCGGGGTTGATATCCCCGAGGCGGATTACGTGGAGATCGCGACCCCGGCGCTGGCCGCCGCCTATCTGGGTCGGAGAATGGCGGCCTGAACGGGGCGTCATCCGCCCTGGGCGTTTCGGGGATTTTGGATCGGGGCGCCAACTGGAAGGAGATCATGGCCGACAGCAACCTTGCCGGCGCTCTCCTGCCCCGGCTGTCGGCGGCCGTGTAACCGACGCGCCACGCGCGCATGCATTTCAATTCCGGCGGACACGGCAATCGGCTCCGAAGGGTACGGGTCTCTGTTCGAATATGGTCCGGTGCGGCGAGGGCCCGCAGGATCCGCAGGAGCGACCCGATCGGCACAACAAAAAAAGCCGCCCAGACAGGCGGCTTTTTGGTCTCAGGTCAGGCGCGATCTTACTTGATCTTGCCTTCCTTGTAGTCGACATGCTTGCGCGCGACCGGGTCGTACTTACGAACAACCATTTTCTCGGTCATGGTGCGGGCATTCTTCTTGGTCACATAGAAATGACCGGTGCCGGCGGAGGAATTCAGCCGGATCTTGATCGTTGTCGGTTTTGCCATCGTCTGTCTCCTGCAACGGACCGGCGGCCCGTGAAATCTGAGCCATGCCTTTTACTGTAAGCAAGCACAGAGTCAACCCCAATCGCCCTGATCCGGGGGCGAAGGAGGAGGGCGGTGGCAATTGACTTGGCGGCGGCCGGAGCACGTCGTCAGGCGAGAGGCGGAACCCCCAGTTTCGCGTGGATCTGGTCCCGGATCTCGTCGTCGATCTGAAGCGCGTTGGCAAGCTGGCGAAGATACTCCGCCTCCGCAGCGTGATCGAGACGAATCGCGGCCAGTGACGTGGCATAGACCTGTTCCCGCGCGGCTTCCGCCGTTTCATTTGCAAGCCCGGTCACGTCGATCGGTTTTTCCAGTTCCGCCTTGACGAAGGCGCGCTCTTCCTCGTTCGCCTCGGTCAGGTGGTCGAGGATCGCCTGCTGTTCCTGCGGGTCGATTTTCCCATCGGCCTTGGCGGCCTGGATCATCGCGCGGATCATCAGCTGGGCCTGCGCCTCGACGGCTTCGCCTGCGGGTGTTCCGCCAAAGATCGAGGACATCATGTCGGCCGACTGCTTGGAGCCCGCCGCAGCAGCGCCTTGCAGGGTGTTCATCAAACTGCCGAGGCTCGCGGCGCCGGTGCCTGCGGCGGTCGCCGTTCCAGCGCCCATCTGGCCCATGAGTTCCTTTACCTTTTCGGAGCCTCCCGGCAATCCGAACTGATCGGCGAGCTTGCCGAGTTGTTCGGCAGCGCTGCTGTCGCCCGCGCCTTGCAGCATGTTCTGCACGCCGGCCATGCCGCCCATCTTGCGATACTGTTCTGCGCCCTTTGCGGCGGCGAAACCGGCGCCAACGGCCATAAGCGTTTTCAGAAAACTCATTCTACCCTCCCTGGGAACACCACTGGGATTGCATATCACAAACCATGCAACAGGCCAAAAAACCTGTTTCTGCTCCGGAGAATATGCGCGGATGGCCTGTAAGCCGGATTCTGTTCCAGGGCTCAGCACCCCTTCGATGACCATTCCTCTTCGCGCGCGGTCGCCCGCGTGCTCTAGCTGCCTACCCGACCTGCCTGGGGCTGAAGCGGCCCTGGGGTCAAGCCCCGCGGAGGTCCTATCTGGCATTGCTCCCGGTGGGGCTTGCCGTGCCAGGGCTGTTACCAGCCCCGCGGTGGGCTCTTACCCCACCGTTTCACCCTTACTGCGCGAACGCAGCGGTCTGTTCTCTGTGGCGCTTTCCGTCGGGTTTCCCCGCCCGGGCGTTACCCGGCACCGTTGCTCCAGGGAGTCCGGACTTTCCTCGCGGCGCTTGCACGCCCCGCGGCCATCCGGCCATCCGCGCCTGATGGACTTAGGCGTCGCCCGGACTGGGGTCAACCGGGAAGCGCGTGGCGAGGTGTCGGGCAAGCGCAATATCGGCGGGTGAAACGGGTCCGGTGGCCTGCTGGCGGAACCGGGCTCGAAAGGCGTCCAGTACATCAAGGGTTGCGCCATCTGTCGGGTAGCCGATCTGACGGCAGGCGTGCAGGAAGTCCGGTTCGGAGAGGGCGGGCTCCTCGGGGGCGCCTGCCCCCTCGTCGCCCGCGCTGGCCTCTGGCCAGCAGGCCAGGCCCCGGCGGGCGAGACGCTGCCAGTCGAAGCGGCGACCGGGATCGATCTTGCGACCCGGAGCCATGTCGGAATGGCCGATCACCCGCGAGGCCGGGATGGCGTGACGTGACAGGATTCCCGCGAGCAATGTTTCAAGACAGGACAGGAGCGGTTCACTGAAGGGGGAGCAGCCGTCATTGTCGAGCTCGACGCCGATGGAATGGCTGTTCACGTCGGCGCGACCACCCCAGCTTCCGGTACCCGCATGCCAGGCCCTGTCGGCCTCCGAGACCATCTGCCAGCACGTGCCGTCGCGACCGATCAGGTAATGGGCCGAGACCTCGAATTCCGGGTCGCAGAGCCGCGCCAGAGCGGACCCGGCGCTCTCCATCGCGGTGTAATGCAGGACGACCATGTCCGGCCGCACGCCGCCGCGTCGCGCTCCGAAGCTCGGGGACGGGTGCCAGAGGCAGCCCGGCGCCTCAGCCACCGACCGCCCGGCGATACCGGCCCGGATCCCAGCTGCAGGCGAAACCGTCGCCATCGGGATCGATCCCAAAGCGGTCTTTCTGCGGCCCACCAGCGTCGAGGAAGGCGAATTGTGCCATGTCATCGGAGCCGTAGCCGGCGCAGTTGCGCTCCGCCTTGGCGCGGTTCGGAAGGGTGCGCTTGTAGACCTGCTGGCCGACGGGGTGGCTCGCGGCAAGCGCATAGGCCACGATGTCGGGGCCCGTGTCGCTCGGGCGGGACGGAACCGCTGAAGATGCGCTGTCAGCGCCGCCAATATAGGCCGCCCCGGCCGCGGTTGCGGTCATCGGAGCTGCCACGGGCTGAGACGTTGCGGGCTGCGAGGGCGCGCCGATCCCGGCCGCGGCGAGATCCCCGGCGCTGAGCCCGGGCGAACCGGAAGCCGTGGGCGCGCCGGTTGCTTCCGGGGCGCCGCTGGGCACCGAGCTTGCGAGTTGCGCGTCACGTTCGGCCCGGATCGCTGCCTCGCCGCGCTGGTAGGTCGCGTAGTTGTTGAGCCCCACGCCCGCCGCACTGTCGGGGATTTCGGGGTCACAGGCGGACAGCGCCAACACGCATGCCGCCGCAAGTCCGAACCGTCTCATCGGATCACCTGCTCGTTCTGGTTATCGTTCCCGAAACCCTACCACCAGCTGGCGGGCTTGGCCACGAATCCCGCAGCGCCTTCCAGGGATGCGGCGATATTCAGCAGGTCGCCCTCTTCCCAGGGACGCCCGATGAGTTGCAACCCAAGCGGCAAGCCCTGCGCGTCGAGCCCGGTCGGCACCGAGATGCCCGGCAGGCCGGCAAGGTTCACCGTGACTGTGAAGACGTCGTTGAGATACATCTGCACCGGATCGGCATCCGCCATCTCGCCGAGGCCGAAGGCCGCCGAGGGGGTTGCCGGCGTCAGGATCGCGTCGATCCCGGCTTCGAAGGCCAGGTCGAAATCGCGCTTGATCAGCGCGCGGACCTTGCGGGCACGGTTGTAATAGGCGTCGTAGAAGCCAGCCGAAAGCACATAGGTGCCGATCATCACGCGGCGCTGGACCTCGGCGCCGAAGCCCTCGGCGCGGGTCTTCTCATACATCTCGGTGATGCCGTCGCCCTGCGCCAGCGAGGCGCGGCGGCCGAAGCGGACACCGTCATAGCGGGCGAGGTTGGACGACGCTTCAGCGGGCGCGATCACGTAATAGGTCGGCAGCGCGTATTTGGTGTGCGGCAGCGAGATATCGACGATCTCGGCGCCTGCGTCGCGCAGCATGGCGGTGCCGTCGGCCCAGAGCTTCTCGATCTCCTCCGGCATGCCGTCCATGCGGTATTCCTTCGGGATACCGATCTTCTTGCCGCGAATGTCGCCGGTGATCGCGGCCTCGAAATCCGGCACCGGGATGTCGGCGGAGGTGGAATCCTTCGGATCGTGCCCGGCCATCGCGCCCAGCATGATCGCGGCATCGCGCACCGATTTGGTCATCGGCCCGGCCTGATCGAGCGAGGAGGCAAAGGCGATGATGCCCCAGCGGGAGACGCGGCCATAGGTCGGCTTCAACCCGGTGATGCCGACAAAGGCGGCGGGCTGGCGGATCGAGCCGCCGGTATCGGTCCCGGTCGCGGCAAGGCAGAGATCGGCCGCGACGGCAGAGGCGGAGCCACCCGAGGAACCGCCGGGCGTCAGCGCGGCCTCGTCATTGCCGCGCCGCCAGGGGTTGACGGCATTGCCATAGGTCGAGGTCTCGTTCGACGAGCCCATGGCGAACTCGTCCATGTTCAGCTTGCCGAGCATGACGGAGCCCGCCTGCCAGAGCTGGGTCGTGACGGTGGACTCGTATTCCGGCTTGAAGCCGTCGAGGATGTTCGATGCGGCCTGGGACGGCACGCCTTGCGTGCAGAACAGGTCCTTGATGCCAAGCGGGATGCCGCACATCGGGTTCTCGGCGCCGCCCTGGATGCGGGCATCGGCGGCCTCGGCCTGCTTGAGCGCGATCTCGGGGGTCTTGTGGACAAACGCGCCGAGCGCATCGGCCTTGTCGATTTCGTCGAGGCAGGCCTGGGTCAACTCGGTCGAGGTCACGTCACCGGCGCGCAGCTTGTCACGGGCCTCGGCAATGGTGAAACGGGTAAGTTCTGTCATCGTTCAGAAATCCTTATCGGGCGTCTAGGGCAGACGGGCTCCGCCCGTTCGCGGCTGAAACCGTCCCCCGGACGGTTTCCGAGACGCCGCTCACTCGACAACCTTCGGCACGGCAAAGAAGCCCTCGCGGGCATCGGGGGCGTTGGCGAGCACCTTTTCCTGGTAGCCGCCATCGGTGACGACATCCTCGCGGCGCTTGAGGCGCTGCGGGGTGACGGAGGTCATCGGCTCGATGCCGTCCACGTCCACTTCATTGAGCTGCTCGATGAAGCCGAGAATGGCGTTGAACTCGCCGGCAAGGGCTGGCAGCGCGTCGTCCTCGACCTTGATCCGGGCGAGCTTGGCGACGCGGCGGGCGGTATCTGTATCGATCGACATGGGGCCTCCGGGGTCGGGCGGATGATCGGGACGGGTTTATCGCCGGGTGCGGCGGGTCGCAAGGCCGGTAGGGGGAAAAGGCGGAAGCTGTTTGGTGCACGGATTGCCTGACCGGTTGGCGGCCGCCCGGCCGGTCCCGGGAGTGCTCACTGCGCAAGCTGCAGTGCCTGCCTCGCCCATTGCAAAACCAGGACGCCCGGAGAATACCAGACACTTGCAGGACGTCATTCCCACGACGAGGCTGCGGTTGCTGGAAAGCAGCCTCTCATTGTCCTGAAGCCGACTGCACCTTGCGGGATCGTCTCCCCGGACGCTCACAACAGACTGTCGGCGAAAACGGAAAAGGGCGGCCTGTCTCGGCCGCCCACGACATGAAAGAGTCGATTCCCGGGATCAGGAAGCCTTCCTGCGACCGCGCTGGAAGCCCAGGCCGCCGATGAGCCCAGCCAGCAGCAGACCCGATGCCGGCACGGGAACCGAAGAGACTTCAAAGCTCTTCACGGTTACGTCGTCCGGACCACCGGATGCCAGGCCAAAGAAGCACATCCAAGCATCAGCTTCACATTCGAACGTATCATTGGCCGAGACACCGAAGCTGGTGACATAGGTCGGGTCGTCGAAGTAGAAAGTCGACGTGTCACCATTGTGGACGAAACTGCCATCGGCCCAGACATCGTAATCGTCCTCGGAATCGAGCGCACCAATGGTCACCGAGATCATTTTCACGGTCCAGCCGAAATTGAACACGATGGCTTCCCAAAAAATCTCCCCGTCAATTGCCGGGTCATCGCCGGTATACTCACTGACGCCAACACCACTGGCGCTCTGCGTGAGTATGGGCGTGACCAGGGGCAGCCCGGTCAGCGCTGTCATCGAGCCGGAAATTGCGCCGTTGTCGAACGATCCGATCGTGCTGCCGATGCCAGTTGCGTCGCCTCCGGTCGCAAGATCGACGATGCCGTAGGTCGATGCCGAAGCAGCGCCAACGCAGAGAAGACCTGCTGTGACCGCACCGGCCATAATTCTCGATTTCATGTACCTGTCCCTCGCAATAGAAAGCTGGACGAAATTTAGGTGATTCCAGCTGATTCACAGGCAAAAACTAGTATTAACGACATTCAAGATACAGCTTTAATTTGAGCACGTGGCGTCAAGGGCATTACCTTCGCCCGGAGCCCGGGCAGATTGCCTGAATTGTGGTCGGTTTGCCAATTCCTCTGGAGAGGGAAAACACCTCGCGTCGGATCATTGCATGGCCTGGTCGCCTGATGTTCGAAACACCATGGTGTTCATTTTGGACGGCATTTCTTCGCGTGCCCCGGCAATCCGGATCAAGGTTCGGTCAGGCGCCGGACGGGTCTTCGGGGCAATGCAGCGCCGACCAAACGGAACCTGTTCCAGCCTTGATAATCGGCTGACCGAGGACGCTTTCCCAAGAATGGAGAAGCTGACCTGCCTTTTTTTCTCACGCCAAGAGGAAGAGTGCTGGCAGCCTAACGGCATTCCAGCAAAAATCGCCCCGCTTGCAGCATCCCCCCCGGGGGGATAGGTTTCACCTGTCAGCCGGAGTCGCCCCCTTGCTCGCCATTCTTGCCAATCGCTCCTATCGCCACCTCTTCGCGGCCCAGATCGTCGCGCTGCTCGGCACCGGGCTGGCCACCGTCGCCCTCGGCCTGCTCGCCTATGACCTCGCCGGCGCCAATGCGGCCATGGTGCTCGGCACCGCCTTCACCATCAAGATGGTTGCCTATGTCGGCATTGCCCCGATCGCCAGCGCCTTCGCCACCCGCTGGCCGCGCCGGACCATGCTGGTCGCGCTGGACATCATCCGCGCCGCCGTCGCGCTGCTATTGCCCTTCGTCACCGAGATCTGGCAGGTCTACCTGCTGATCTTCATCCTGCAATCGGCCTCCGCCGCCTTCACCCCGACCTTCCAGGCGACGATTCCGGACCTGCTCACGGAAGAGGAAGCCTATACCCGTGCCCTCTCCCTGTCGCGCCTGGCCTATGACCTTGAATCCCTGGTCTCGCCGATGCTTGCCGCGCTGCTCCTGAGCTTCCTGAGCGTCGATGCGCTCTTTTTCGGCACATTTGCCGGGTTCCTGGCATCCGCCCTGCTGGTGGTCTCGGCCATCCTGCCGACCCCGAAACCCTCGGCGCCACGCGGGATCCACGAGCGCACAACCCGCGGGCTGCGCATCTACCTCCACACGCCGCGCCTTCAGGGACTCCTGGCGCTGAACCTCTCTGTTGCCGCCGCGGGCGCCATGGTCATCGTCAACACCATAACGCTCACGCGGTCTGAACTTGGCCTTGGAGAACATGCCGTCGCGCTGACCCTGGCCGCCTTTGGCGGCGGCTCCATGCTCGCCGCCCTCACCCTGCCCCGCCTGCTCGACCATGTTCCTGACCGCCGCGTGATGCTCGCCGGGGCGACCGGAATGACGACTCTTCTGCTCACCCTCGCCGCTGCAATTGCCACGACCGACCTCTCCTGGCCGCTGCTCCTCACGGCCTGGTGCGCGCTCGGCATCTGCTACTCGACGACGCTCACCCCGTCCGGTCGCCTCCTGCGCCGCTCCGCGCACCCAGAGGATCGACCGGCCGTCTTCGCCGCGCAATTCGCCCTGTCCCATGCCTGCTGGCTGCTGACCTACCCGCTCTCGGGCTGGCTACAGACGCGATTCGGCACGGTCCCCGCGCTGGTTACGCTGGGCCTGTTGAGCCTCGCCGGACTTCTGACAGCCCGCCATCTGTGGTCGCCGGGACAGGTCCGGGAAGTCGAGCACGACCACCCAAACCTGCCGCCGGACCACCCGCATCTGCAGGGCGCTCACCGGCACAGTCACACCTATATCATCGACGACGACCACAGGCATTGGCCCCAGCAGGGATGACGTGAACCGATCGGGGACGTGATGTGCCTGAGCGTATTCGATGCGACATCGGTCGTCTGCCATGCGCCGTTTGCGGCCTTTGGGCTTGAGTGCTGATTGGCACGGAATCAAGCCGAAGGCGCCGTGCCAGCGCCGGACCGTCCCGATGGTCCCGCGCTGGCACGGCTCTGGTTGCGTTTCGTCATGAGCGCAGCGAAGGTCCGCTCCGTCCGCAGACGAACCGCCCCAAGTGCCTTCACACGCAGCTGACGCCGCCTACCCTTCCCGCAGAAGATCCTGCGCATCCCCTGGAGCAAGCGGCTCCGGACGGGCGCAGGACGTTGTCAGCGAGACAAATTCCCCGCTTTCGCCGGAACGCAGGATGGAGGTCATCACATCCACCACGTGGATCGCCAGTTCCAGCGAGCACCGATGGGCGCGCCCTTCGTCAATCGCCGCCATCATGTCGGCCAGCCCGGCGCAGCGGTAATTGGCGCGCATCCCGCCCGGATGTTCGTCATTGGCAATGCCGAACGGATGCTCCCATGGCGCGAGCGTCTCCGTCTCCTCCTTCGTCGCGCGCTGGAGGTCGCCGCCAAAGAAGTTCGGGTCCGGTAGATAAAGGCTCGCCTCGGAGCCATAGAGCTCCATATTGGCGTGACGATGGGCGGTGATGTCCCAGCTGGCTCCGAGCGTGATCGTGGCGCCACTCTCGAAGTCGAGCAGGGCGTGGATATTGGTGGGCGTGTCGACCGGGACCGTCTCGCCGGCGCGTGGACCTGAGCCGATGGTGCGGGTCGGGAAGCTGGCATTGGCCAGTGCGGCCACGCGCTTCACCGGGCCGAGCAACTGCACCAGGTTGGTGATGTAATAGGGGCCCATGTCCAGGACAGGGCCACCGCCGGGCTGGAAGAAGAAATCCGGGTTCGGATGCCAGGCCTCCATGCCGCGCCCCATGATATGCGCGGTGCCGGCGACCACGTCGCCGATGCCGCCCGCGTCGATAAGGGCGCGGGCCTGTTGGTGCGCGCCGCCGAGGAAGGTGTCCGGCGCGGAGCCGATGCGCAGGCCCTTTTCGGCGGCCAGCGCGCGCAGGGCTTCGCCTTGCTCCAGGGTCAGGACCAGTGGTTTCTCGGAATAGGCGTGTTTTCCGGCCTCAAGGATCGCCGAGGTCACGTCGAAATGGACATCGGGAATGGTGAGGTTGATCACCGCGTCGATCTCGTCCGAGGCCAGCAAGTCCTCGACGCTCATGGCGGTGACGCCAAAGGCGTCCGCCTGTGCCTGCGCAACCTCGGGCTTGATATCGGCGATGGCGGTCATCTTCAGGCCCCGGAAGAGCGGACCGAGCTTGAGATACGCCGAAGAGATGTTGCCGGCACCAATGATGCCGATTGCATAGTCTTTCATGGCTGCGTTCCTCAGAAGGCTTGCGCGGTGGCAATCGAGCGGCGGGCGAAGCGGGCATCGTCCGACGGGTTGTCATGTTCCATGACGCGGAAGCGGGCAGAGGAGGCGTCGACCGCGGCGATGACGGGCGCCCAGTCGATCGTGCCATGGCCGAGATCGGCCCAGCCGCCCTCGTCTTCGCAATCGCCTTCGGGCGCAACGTCCTTGAGGTGCACCGCGACCAGCCGGTCGGCATATTTTGTTGCCCAATCCGCCGGGGCGTGGCCGGCCCGGGCGACCCAGCCGAGATCCAGCTCCAGCCCGATCTCGTCACCTCCCGCGAGGAGCTGGTCGAGGGGCAGCTCACCGGAGGCCGTCGGGGCGAATTCGAAATCGTGATTGTGCCAGCCGAAGGCCAGCCCCGCGTCGCGGATCGGCTTGCCGGCTTCGGCGAGCTTGCGGCCGAAAGCGGCCCAGTCGGAGGGGCGCGCTTCGGGCGGCAGGAAGGGGACGATGATCGCCTCGACATCGAGGATCCGGGCGATCTCGATGGCCAGCGTGGGCGTCTCGGAAACCATGTCGAAACCGAAATGGCCTGTGGGCATCTTCAGGCCCGACGCGGCGAGCTCGGCTTCGAGCTTCGCGGCAGTCTCCACATCCGGGTAGAGGCCGCCATAGCCTTCGACCTGAGTATAGCCGAGGCCGGCGACCATGCGCAGGGTCTCCGGCAGCGGGCCGAAATTGCGGGAGGAGTAGAGCTGGTAGGAATAGTCACGCATTGTCGTGCCTTTCGGGTCGGGGTCAAGCGGGCAAACAGGTTGCCGAGTGGAGATCCCGGAGCGTCAGTCTGGTATTGGCGGCGGGGTCTTGGGGGGTGAAATGCACCAGGGCAGGGATGTCCGGGAGCAGCAGGAAGTTGTTATCGCTGAAACGGCCGGGCGTATCGGCTTCGAGTGCGACGAAGAAGGCGGGTTTTGGGGCAGTGAGCAGGATGGCGAGCCTGCCGTCCTTCTCCAGCACCTCCATCTCGATCTCCGGGGCCTGGAGGTCATAGGCCTTGTAGGGCTGGGGAGCGAAATGGTCGGTGCCTTCGCTGCCATCGGGCAGGCGCCAGGAGTAGACCAGCATCTCCCCCTCGCGCAGATCGGCGGTGCGGAAGAGTTCCTCGGCGCTCTGCGGGCCGATCGTTGCGGTCGCGGCTCCAATCCTCCGCCGGGTACCGTCCATGGTCATGGCGACGGCTTCAAGGGTGATTTCGACCGGGTCTGGCTCGTCGTTGACCGCGCGCAGCACGACCTCTTCGCCCTCGGGGACTGCGGAAACCAGGATTGGGGCGAAGAAGTTTCGCGCCGCGTGGTGCAGCAGCTTCCAGCCGCCGCCATGGTCGAGCGAGGACCAGGAACAGACCGGCCAGGTGTCGTTGAGTTGCCAGATCAGCGTGCCCATACAACGCGGCTTGAGGCTGCGCCAATGGGTGACGGCGGTGTGGATGGCCAGCGCCTGCTGGACCTGGCTCAGATAGACGAAGTTCTCGAAGCCTGCCGGGAAGCGGAAATAGCGGAACATGGTCTCCGCGATGCGCGCATTGCCGCCCTTGTTCTTCTGGTGGCTTTCGAAGACCGGGGCGGAGATGTTGAAGTCTTCCGGGTCGGCGAAACGGCGGATGACATCCATCGAGGGATAGGACTGGAAGCCGAACTCGGAGCAGAAGCGCGGGGCGACATCGCGGTAATGGTCGAAGTCGCGCCCCTCGTGCCAGACCGACCAGAAATGCATGTCCCCGGAGCTGTCATCATGCCAGGCATCGCCGAAGGAGAGCGGTCCCGGCGTGGGCGAGCTGGGCCACCAGATCGCCTGCGGATCGGTTTCCAGCAGGGCGGCTTCGAGGGCGCGGTTGAGGCGGTCGTAATTCACGAGGTAGCGGTCGCGGTCGCGGCGGCTCTCCTCGAACCACGTGAGCGCGCCGACCAGCTCGTTGTCGCCGCACCAGAGCGCGGTCGAGGCGTGGTGATGGAGCCGGGCCACCACGTCGCGGACCTCCGCTTCGACCTCGGCGGTGAAATCCGGCGTCGAGGGGTAGAGATTGCAGGCGAACATGAAATCCTGCCAAACCAAGAGGCCCATCTCGTCGCAGAGATCGTGAAACCAAGTCGGCTCGTAGCGCCCGCCGCCCCAGATGCGGATCATGTTCATGTTTGCCAGTACGGCGGATTGTAGAAGTTCCTCCACCTCGAGCGGGTCGATCCGGCCAGCAAGCGCATCGGCTGGGATCCAGTTCGCGCCCTTGCAGAAGATCGGTCGGCCATTGACCTTCAGGACGAAGGAGCGGCCGATCTCATCCGGCTCGCTCACCAGCTCGATATGGCGCAGCCCTATGCGGCGTTCCTCGGTCTGTGCACCGAGTTGAACGGAGAGGTCGTAGAGCGGTTGCAGGCCTTGTCCGGCCGGCCACCAGAGCTCGGGATTTGCCAGGTGAAACTCAGCGATTAGGACTGGATCTTCGATGCCCTGCGGAACCTCGACGCGTTTCTGCATGCCGCCGAAGGCAACGTTCAGGGCGGCATCACCCGCTGCGGCGCCGTCGAGATGCGCCGCGATTGTGACGATCACGCCCTCTCCCGAATGGTCCTGCGAGATCGCGAGGCGTTCGATGCGCTGCGCCTCGGCTGGCTCCAGCTGGAGCGCGCCATAGATGCCGGAGGCGGCCAGCGCGATGTTCCAGTCCCAACCGAAATCGCATTGCGGCTTGCGCAGCATGTTGCCGTTGCGGATGGGCGAGTTCTCGCCATGGTCGGGGATCGGGAAGGGCTGAGCCGCGGCCCGTGCGTCGCATTCGCGGGTGACGGAATGGAGACGGATTTCCAGCCTGTTGGCCCCGATCTTGGCAGCATGGGAGATATCGGCGCGATAGGTCCGGTGGGCGTTCTGGGTCTCAAGGACGGGTGTGCCGTTGAGCGAGATCGAGGCAACGGTGTCGACCTCGCCGGCGACCAGAACCAAATCGGTGCGGTCCAGCTCGATCTCGCGGGTCAGGATCCAGTCTCGCTCGCAGATCCAGCGCAGGTCGTATTCATTGCGGCCCCAATAGGGATCGGGGATCAGCCCGGCTGCGTGCAGGCCGGAAATGATGTCGCCGGGCAGGGCGAGGGAAAACCGGTACTCGCCGTGTTCGTCGGTCGCGGTCCATTGGTCGGCAAGCGTGAGAGCGCCAGCGTGCTGGGAGTGGGTCATAGTCTGAGTTCTGACTTTTTGTCGAAGAAGGATGCTTTTGTGGGGTCGATACCGATGCGGATTGTGTCGCCGTCTCGGATCTCGGCCTGGCCGTCCATGCGGAAGCGGAAGGACTGGCCGGCCAGCGTGGTCCAGACCTGGGTGTCGGAGCCCATCGGCTCGACCAACTCGACCGTGACATCGGCCTGGATCGGCAGACCGTCGAGGTCATGCCCGGTGGCGACATGTTCGGGGCGGATGCCCATCTCGGCCGGGCCAGTGGCGGCGCCCTCGAACGGGTAGCCGGAGATGTCGAACCGCTCGCCACCGGTTTCGAACACGCCGTCGCTCAGCCCGCCGTCGAGGAAGTTCATCGAAGGGGAGCCGATGAAGCCGGCGACGTAGCGGTTGCGGGGGCGGTTGTAGATCTCGGCCGGCGTGTCGAGCTGCATGATCTGCCCGCCCTTCATGATCGCGATCCGGTCGGCCAGCGTCATCGCCTCGACCTGGTCATGGGTCACGTAGATCATGGTGTTCTCGAGCTTCTGGTGCAGGCGCTTGATCTCGACCCGCAGGTCGGCGCGCAGCTTGGCGTCGAGATTGGAGAGCGGCTCGTCGAAGAGGAAAACGTCCACGTCGCGGACAAGCGCACGGCCGATGGCGACGCGCTGGCGCTGGCCGCCCGAGAGCGCGCCAGGCTTGCGCTTCAGCAGTGGCTCGATCTGCAGGATCTTCGCCGCGCGGGCAACGCGTTCGGCGATCTCCGCCTTGGGCAGGCCGGCATTCTTCAGCCCGAAGGAGAGGTTCCCCTCGACAGACATCTGCGGGTAGAGCGCGTAGCTTTGGAACACCATACCGATGCCGCGCTCGGAGGGTTCCAGCCAGGTGACATTGCGCTCCTTGATGAAGATCTGGCCATCGGTCGGGTCGAGCAGGCCGGCGATGCAGTTCAGCAGGGTGGACTTCCCGCAGCCCGAGGAGCCGAGCAGGACGAGGAACTCGCCGTCATGGATGTCGAGATCGAGATCCTTGAGCACCTTGACGGAGCCGAAGGCGAGGTCGAGAGAGCGGATGGAGACGGAGTGCATGTGCTTATCCCTTCACGGCGCCGGCGGCGATGCCGCGAACGAAGAGTTTGCCGGAGACGAAATAGATGGTGAGCGGGACGAGGCCCGTGAGCAGGGTCGCGGCCATGTTGACGTTGTATTCCTTCACGCCCTGCACCGAGTTGACGATATTGTTGAGCTGGACCGTCATCGGGTAGATCTCCGGCTTGGTGTAGATCACGCCGAAGAGGAAATCGTTCCAGATCCCGGTGACTTGCAGGATCATCGCCACGACGAGGATCGGCAGCGCCATCGGCAGCATGATGCGGAAATAGATGCCCCAGAAGCCGGCCCCGTCGACGCGGGCGGCCTTGAAGAGCTCGTCCGGCACGGAGGTGAAATAGTTGCGGAAGAGGAGCGTCAGCAGCGGCATGCCGAAGATGGTATGGACGAGGACGAGGCCCCAGAGCGAGCCGTAAAGGCCCAGTTCCCGCAGCAGGATGACGATGGGGTAGATCATCACCTGGTAGGGGATGAAGACGCCGATCATCAGGATGGTGAAGAAGACCTCGGAGCCGGGGAAGCGCCATTTCGACAGCGCGTAGCCATTCACGGAGGCGACCGCGATGGAGAGGATCACCGAGGGGATGAGGATCTGGACGGAGTTCCAGAAGCCGCGGGAGAGCCCGTCGCAATTGATGCCGGTGCAGGCCTCGGACCAGGCCTTGACCCAGGGTTCGAAGGTGATCTCGACCGGGGGCGCGAAGATATTGCCCATGCGGATCTCGGGCATGCCCTTGAGCGAGGTGACGACCATCACGTAGAGCGGCAGCGCGTAATAGGCGGCCATGACGATGAGTGTGCCGTAGAGCATGATGTTGCGGCCCGAGAGGCGGCGGGTCGGCTTCGGTCCGCGGGGGCCCTCGAGGAGGCGCGAAGCGGGGGTGAGGCGGGTGTCAGTCATGCTTCTTGCCTCCGAATTCGAGATAGGCCCAGGGGATGAGGATGATCGCCACGGCGAGCAGCATCATGGTCGAGGCGGCGAAGCCCTGTCCGAGATTCTGGCTCGAGAACATGCGGTCATAGACGTATTTGGCGGGCACTTCCGAGGCGATGCCGGGCCCGCCGGCGGTCATGGCGACGACGAGGTCGTAGAGCTTGATGATGCCGGAGGTGATGACGACAAGCGCGGTGATGAAGACCGGGCGCATCATCGGGATGATGACGCGGATATAGGTCTTCCAGACCGGGATGCCGTCGACGCGGGCGGCCTTCCAGACATCCTCGTCGATGCCGCGCAACCCGGCGAGCATGATGACCATGACAAAGCCCGTGCCCTGCCAGAGCCCGGCGATGAGCAGCCCGTAGAGGACGATGGAGGCGTTGTAGAGCGGGTCGAACTCGAAGCCGGTGAAGCCCATGGAGCGGACGACATGCTGGATGCCGAGATCGGGGTTGAGGATCCATTGCCAGACCAGGCCGGTGACGATGAAGCTGAGCGCGAAAGGGTAGAGGAAGATGGTGCGGAAAGCGGCCTCGAAACGGATCTTGCGGTCGAGCAGGGCGGCGAGGGTAAAGCCGATCACCAGGGTGAAGCAGAGCGAGAAGATGCCGTATAGCGCGAGATTCTCGATGGAGATCAGCCAGCGACGGGTGTTCCAGAGCTTCTCGTACTGGTCGAAGCCGACCCAGTTGAGCTTGGGCAGCAGCTTCGAGCCGGTGAAGGAATGGACGATGGTCCAGCCGGTGCAGCCGATGAAGACCACGAGCGCGGTCAGCACCATCGGCAGGGCGGCAAGCTTCGACGTCAGGTTGCGGAAAAGCGGATTGGGCGGACGGCTCCCATCCACCCTCCGGGGGGCGGCGTTGCTGTCGGGCATGGGCGATGAACCTCCGGCCGCGCGGGGCCATTGGGCGTGTCGGGATGGGCCCGGCGCGTGGCCGGGCCCGGGGCTTCCAGGCGATCACTCGGCGCGCGAGATGATCTCCGCATAGGCTTTCTGGGCCTCTTCGGGGCTGTAGGACGGGTCCGACCAGAACTCGGTCAGCAGGTCTTCCAGCTCGTCGAGGATATCGCGCGACAGCGCCATGTCGCCGGACGGCACGGTGCCGCCATCGGCGAGGATCTTGAGACCCTTCTTCATGCAGTCATTGGCCGCCGAAAGGTCCACGTCGCCGCGCACCGGCAGCGAGCCCTTCTTGAGGTTGAAGGCGACCTGCGCCTCCTTGGACATCAGGATCGAGGCCAGTTCCTTCTGCGCGGCGGTGACTTCGGGATCGTCATTGACCGGAAAGTAGAAGGCGTCGCCGCCAGTGTCGATCACCTCGTTGGCGCCGAGCCCCGGCAGGCAGGTGTAATCCTCGCCCGCGACCTGTCCGGCCACCGCGAACTCGCCCTGCGCCCAGTCGCCCATGATCTGCGCGCCGGCCTGGCCGGTGATCACGAGATTGGTGGCGAGGTTCCAGTCCTGCACCTTGCTGTCCTTGGAGAACTCGCGCGCCATCGCCGCGGCCTCGAAGACCTTGGTGTATTCCGGCCCCATCACCGTCTCTTCGTTCTTGTTGACGAAGACATCGGTCCAGGCGTCGATGCCGGCAATGGCGATCGACATCACGCCGAAGGCGCCGTTGGACTGCCAGGCCTGCTGGCCCATGGCGAGCGGGATCTTCCCGGCCTCGGCCAGTTGCGGCGCGGAGGCAGCGAACTCGTCCCAGTTCTGCGGCACGTCGAGCCCGGCATCCGCATAGGCCTTGTGGCTCAGCCACATCCACTGCCAGGAGTGGATATTGATCGGCGCGCAGTAGATCTTGCCATCGAGCGTGCAGGCATCGAGCAGCGAGGGCGGGTTGACCACGTCCTTCCAGCCTTCGGCCTCGGCGATCTCGGTGAGATCCATCATCAGGCCTTCCTCGACCAGCTCCTCGGCCTGGCGGCCGTGGTTGAGCTGGGTTGCCGCCATCGGGTCGCCGCCGAGAATGCGGCTGACGATGATCGGCCGCGCCGTGCTGCCGGATCCGGCGATCGCGCCGTCGATCCATGTATGGTCCGTGCCCTCGTTAAAGGCCTTGGCGAACTCGGCCACGGCGGCCGCCTCTCCCCCGGAGGTCCACCAATGCGTCACTTCAAGATCAGTCGCAAAGGCAGCAGAGGCGCTTGTCAGCGCGGTCGCAGCCAGAAGTCCGGTGATCGTTCTCACGTCTTTTCCTCCCAGAACTAAAACGTTGTAGGACGAACCTAAAACGATGTAGGATTTCAAATCAAGGGAGGAAATCGCCGGTGTTGACCACGAATCGCATTTTGCTCTGGTGGCGCGCGATGGTGGGTGCTAGCGCCCTGAGACCCGTTTCTATCGCTGTAAAACGAGGCTGTTACCGGTGACCCCCAAGCGCCCGACCCTGAAGACGATCTCCGAGATGAGCGGCTTTGCCGTGCCAACGGTATCGCGCGCGCTCAAGGATGCCCCCGATATCGGCGAGGCGACAAAGGTCAAGGTGCGCCGGATCGCGGCCGAACTCGGCTATGTGCCGAATCGGGCCGGAGTGCGCCTCAGAACCGGCAAGACGAACGTGATCTCGCTGGTGCTGAGCAACGAGTTCGACGGGATCAACGACCTGTCGGGGCGGATCATCACCTCCGTGGCGCAGGGGCTGCGCGGCACGCCCTATCACCTGATCGTCACGCCCTATCGCGAGGGCGAGGACCGGATGGACCCGATCCGTTATCTCGTCGAAACCCGCTCGGCCGACGCCGTGCTGATGGCGCAGATCGAACAGGACGACCCCCGGGTGAACTACCTGCTCGAGCGAGGCTTTCCCTTTGCGACGCTCGGCCGGTCGGAGCGTTGCTCGGAATACCCCTATATCGACTTCGACAACGAGGCTTTCGGCAAGCTGGCCATGCGGCGCCTGGGCGGTTTCGGCCGCCGGAACATCCTGCTGATCGCCCCTCCCCTCGCCCAGAGCTACAGCCAGCACATGATTGCCGGCACCCGCGCGGTGGAGGCGGAGACCGGCGCCCGGGTCGAGATCCTGCAGAGTGCGACGAGCCATGACGAACGCGCACGGCTCGAAGCGGCACTGGTGGAGCGGATGGCGCAGGCGGCGCCTGTCGACGGGATCATCGCCCCCTCGACCACGGCCGCCATCGCGGCGGTCGTTGCGCTGGAGGGGGCCGGTCGGACCCTTGGCAAGGATATCGACCTCTATGCCAAGGAGCCCTCGCCTTTCCTGCGCATCCTGCGCGCGCCGATCATGGCGGTGCATGAAGAGCCGATGATCGCGGGGCGTTTCCTCGCCAAGGCCGCGATCCGGGCCATCGAGCGCCCCGACCTGCCACCGATGCAGGCGGTCGAATGCGCGCGCGAGCCGGTCGCTCCCTGAGACCGCCGCCCCCCGCCGACCCGGCTGACCCCGCCGACGACGTTCGGGCAGCGCGGTCAGAAATCCGTCCCAATCTTGGCCTGTTCCCGGTCACAAACCGGCCTCGTTTCCGGATTAATCTCTTCTTGAGAAATCGAGGCAGAGACTGAAAGCGAGACCACGATGGAAGGGACCGGGAAGACCGAAGGAACGTCGAATGGACGAGTAGCGGCCATCGCCTGTTTCGGGCTTGCGCTCGCCTGTGTCGCGGTGCGTCCCATGATCGCGGCGCGGTGGCCCGAGCTTGCATTGGTGCCATTCGCAGCGGCAGGCGGGGTCGCCATTGTCGGGATCGCGCTGCTGCTGCGCGGGCTGTTCGCGAGCCGCGCAAAGCCTGCCCCCGATACACCCGACGAGACCGTCCAGATTGCCCCCTATGCGCCCGAAATGTCGGACGGCTCCGACGGCGTCGAAGCAGTTCGGGTCGCCCTGACGCCCGTGGCCGAGGCAGGTAGCCCGACGCGCGGCACAGCGCCGCTCTTCGTGGTCGGCGAGGAGACGCCCGCGCCCCAGGCACGCACGATGTCGCGCCAACGGGTCGCCAAGCAACGGCTCGGTTCTGAATGGTCGAGCGACCTGCAATTGTCGCGCCGCGCTCAAGCCCGGCTGGAAGCCGATCCCTTCGTGCAGCGTCTTTCACGCCTGGGCTGACAGCCCGTCAGGTTCGCCCCCCGGCAAGAGGCCCTTGCGGGCGGTTCGTGCCAGCGCGGATGTCTCGCGCTTCTTCTATCAAATCCGGAGATCCTGGAGCGGGTGAAGGGAATCGAACCCTCGTCTTAAGCTTGGGAAGCTCCTGCTCTACCATTGAGCTACACCCGCTGGAGGGCAAACGAATACGAGGCCGGGGCGCAGGCGTCAAGAGGCGTTGGCTCAGCCGCGACGCCGTCGCCGGCGCGGCCGATCCCCGCCGCTGTCTCCACCACTGCCCGTGTTGAAGGAGACCTCCGGCAGCGTCACCAGTTCCGAAAGGTTCGGGAAGGGATCCGAGGCGTGGGGCAGCGCGCTGGCGGCGACGAAATGCTCCTGGAAGCGTGGTTCGATGGCCGTTTCGACCTTGGTGATCTCGCCCACTTCGCGTTCGATCTGAGCCCGGGCGGCCCGGTTGAGAAGCGCGATCCGTGCGCCGGTGCCCGCGGCATTGCCTGCCGAGCTGACCGCCTCCAGCGGCACATCCGGGATCATCCCCAGCACCATCGCGTGTTTTGGGCTGATATGGGCGCCGAAAGCCCCCGCCAGCACGACCCGGTCGACGGTCTCTGTCCCCATCTCGTCCATCAGCAGCCGCGCGCCGGCATAGAGCGCGGACTTGGCGAGCTGGATCTCGCGGATATCGGCCTGGGTCACGGTGATGCGTGGCCCGCCCTCGGCGGAGCCGTCATGCAGCAGGAAGGCATGTGTCCGCCCGTTGGGCTCGCAGCGCGCGGTGCCGGTCTGGGCGGCCGAGCCGATCAGCCCGGCCCGGTCCAGCAGGCCGGCCATGCGCATCTCGGCCACCGCCTCGATAATGCCGGACCCGCAGATCCCGGTCACCCCAGTCACCGCCGTGGCGGCCGCGAACCCCGGATCGTCGGACCACAGATCCGACCCGATGACGCGGAAGCGCGGCTGCCTGGTCACGGGGTCGATCTCGACCCTTTCGATGGCGCCGGGGGCGGCGCGCTGACCGGAGCTGATCTGCGCGCCTTCAAAGGCGGGGCCGGTGGGCGAGGAACAGGCGAGCACACGCTCCCGGTTGCCGAGCAGGATCTCGGCATTGGTGCCGACATCAATGACCAGCATCAGGTCATCCTGCGCGCCCGGCGCCTCGGAGAGCGCCACCGCCGCGGCATCGGCGCCGACATGCCCAGCGATACAGGGCAGGATATAGCTGCGGGCCTGGGGATGGATGGAGGCGAAGCCAAGCTCGGAGGCAGCCAGTTCGACCGCATCGGAGGTCGCCAGCGCAAAAGGCGCCTGCCCGAGCTCGACCGGATCGATCCCGAGCAGGAGGTGATGCATCACCGGGTTGCAGACCAGCACCGTCTCGACGATATGCTCCGGCGCAAGCCCCGCCTCTTCGGCGATCTCCCCCGCAAGCCGGTCCAGCGCCTCGCGCACGGCGGCGGTCATCTCGCGATCCCCGCCCGGGTTCATCATCGCGTAGGAGACGCGGCTCATAACGTCCTCGCCGAAGCGGATCTGCGGGTTCATCAGTCCGGAGGAAGCGCGCACCTCGCCGGTGGACAGGTCGCACAGATGCGCCGCCATCGTGGTCGAGCCGAGGTCGATGGCGAGCCCGTAGAGCGGCCCCTCGAAATAGCCCGGCCAAAGATCGAGCAGGCGAGCCGGCCTGTCCTCGGGCTGGTGGATAGCGCAGGTCACCTGCCAGTTGCCCTTGCGCAGGACGGGTTGCAGCTTGCCCAGCAGCGCCAGTGGAACCTCGGCCAGCTCGACATCCCAGCTTTCGGCCAGCGCATCGCGCAGCCGTTGAAGGTCTCCCGAGGGTTCGTGCATGTCCGGCGCTGCCACTTCGACCAGCAGCAGGCGGGTCGCCGGGTCCATCTCTATGACGCGCTCGGTGGCGGCCTTGCGGACGACCTGCCGGTGAACCTGGCTCTCGGGCGGCACGTCGAGCACCACGTCGGCTTGGATCGTCGCCTGGCAGCCGAGCCGCCGGCCCGATTTCAACCCGCGCTTTTCGTCGTAACGCGCCTCGACCTTGTTCCACGCCGACAGCGCATCCTCCGCCACGCTCACCCCGTGCTTGGGGAAATCCCCGAAAGCGGGCTGGACCTGGCATTTGGAACAGATCCCGCGCCCGCCGCAGACGGAATCCAGGTCGACGCCGAGTTGCCGCGCAGCCTGCAGGACGGGCGTCCCGACAGGGAAGCGGCCGCGCTTGCCGGAGGGGGTGAAGATGACGAGGGGGTCCTGTTGGCTCACGTCTCGGATCCTGTTGCTTGGGCCCGGCTAGACCGCCGGGCGGGCCTTCCGGCTATTCTTGGCCATGCGCGGACGCTGGGTCGTCCCGTTTGCGACACCCAAGGCAGGGAGGCGACGCGATGGCGGAGCTTATCGGACATGTGGCGCTGGAGTTCAACGCCGAGGTGATGCCGGCTGGGTGGATCAACCGTATGTGTCCGATCTCCACGCCCGCCCAGCTGGCGGACACGCTGTGTCTCGCCTGTGACGAGACCGCCAGCATCGAGCGCCTGCGGCGGGTGGAGGGGCCTTGGCAGGCGCATCGGCATTTCGTGATCGGGGATCTTGGCCGCGACGTGCCGGGAGAGGCTCAGGAGGCGCTCGATTCAGAGGGGCTGGGCCGGGAGATGGCTGGCTCTGGCCGACGGGGATGCACGCGATCCAGCGTCGGAAATCACGGGCGACCGACAGCCCGGCAGAGGGCTTACGGAGGCTGTGCAAGACGGAAATCGAGACCGGGTGTCAATTCCCTGGCCGCCTGCCCCGGCCGGCGCCAGCGCCCCTCTGCCCTGATCGGCCGGATTGCGGGGCTGATGGCGGAACAGGCCGTCAGGCCGTCTTTTCGTTGCGCCTTGCCCGGGCGCCTCTATGGTTTCATTGTGATCTGGGAGGAAAACGGAATGCGCATCACCTCGCTCTGCACCGCGCTGTTCCTGACAGGGCAGGCAGCAATCGCCGGCGGCTTTGACGGCCTCTACCACCCCGCCGGATCGACCGGTTGGGACTGCCGGACCATCGGCGCCGACATGGGCGCGCTGGCCATTCGGGACGGACGGCTGGAGGGGGTCGAGAACAGCTGCGAGATGACGAACCCGGTCTCCGTGCGGGACATGGCCGCGGTGCTCTATGACCTGGAGTGTTCCGGGGAAGGAATGACCCATCGCGAGCGCGCCCTGCTGATGAAAAGCGATCACGGCGTCTATGTCATTCGCGATGGCTATGTCGCCGACTGGGCGCGCTGCGACTGAGGCCGGTCGGGACGCCGCACGCTCTGGCGCGACGCCCCATATGTCAGGATATCATTCCTCGATCCACCAGACATCGGGCTGGAAGCCGATCCAGTCGCCATACATCTGCGTCTTGCCTTCGGGGTATTTCAGCTCCGCCTTGTGGGCCAGCCGGCCGACGGGAGAGTACCAGATCGGGATGACATAACGCCCGGTGGTCAGCACTCGGTCCAGCGCCTTTGCGGCGGCGCGGAAATCCTCCTGGCTCTCGCCGTTCAGGAGCGCCTCGATCATTGCCTCGGCCGCCGGAGACGCCATCCCCATCCAGTTGCGCGTGCCGGGCTTGGTGACGCCCTCGGCGCCCCAGTAGAGGTTTTGCTCATTGCCGGGCGAGAGCGACATGTAGCGGATGTAATAGGCCATGTCGAAATCGTAATTCTGGGTGCGTTCCTTGTACTGGGCGCTGTCCACGGTCACGAGATTGGCCGTCACGCCGATCCGCTTGAGCTGCTGGGAAAAAAGCTCGGCGATATTGACCGTCTGGGTCGCGCCGGAGCGCAGCAGGATGTCGAATTCCAGCGCCTCGCCATCGGCGTTCTTCATCACGCCGTCCTGCACCGTCCAGCCGGCATCGCCGAGGATCTTCAGCGCCTTGCGCGTGTTCTTCCGGTTCGCATCCGACCCATCCGAGGCCGGAAGGGCATAGCCGTCCAGCGCGCCGGGCAGCAGCTCCGCCGCGAAGGGTTCCAGCAGCTCCTTCACCTTGCCTTCGGCCGGCCCGTCGGACATGCCCAGCACCGAGTTGGAGAAGAAGGAGGCGATGCGCGGCTCCTCGCCGCCATTGATGGCGTTGTTGATGAACTCGAAATTGAACGCATGGGTCAGCGCATCCCGCACCCGCCAGTCGTCAAAGGGCGCGCGGCGGGTGTTCATGACCATGCCGCGAATGCCCGACGGGCGCTGATGCGGGATCTCGCTGAGCACGATCCGGCCATCCTGCACCGCCGGGAAGTCATAGGCGGTCTTCCACTTGGCGAAATTGCCCTCGCGGTTGGAGGAAATCTCGCCGGCGCGGAAGGCCTCGAAAGCGACATCGCTGTCGCCGAACCACTCGTAGCGGATCTCGCCGATATTGTGCAGGCCGGTGTTGAAGGGCAGATCCGCGCCCCACCAGTTCGGATCCTTCTTCAGGGTGACGAAGCGGCCGGCCTCGAAATCGGCGATGACATAGGGGCCGGTGCCGATGGGGGGCTCCAGCGAGCTCTCGTCGAAGGCACGGTCGTCATAGGTCGATTTCTTCAGGATCGGCCGCAACCCGAGGATGAGCGGCAGCTCGTTATCCTTGGTGTTGAAGGTGAAGCGCACCGTGCGGTCGTCGACAGCCTCGGCGGTCTCGATCTTCTTCCAGGCGCCGTGATAGCGCGGGTGACCGAGCGTTCCGAGCGTCTCGTAGGACCACAGCACGTCCTCGACCGTCACAGGGGAGCCATCGGAGAAATGCGCTTCCTTCCGCAGGGTGAACTCAACCCACTCGCGATTCGGGCCGGTCTCCACCGATTCGGCCAAAAGGCCGTATAGCGTGAAGGGTTCGTCCCAGTTTCGGCCCATCAGGGACTCGTATCCGTAAATTCGCTGGCCATAGACCGAGCTGCCCTTGAGGATGAACGGATTGAGGCTGTCGAAGCCGCCAACCTCGGAAAGAACGATTCTCCCGCCCTTTGGCGCGTCCACATTCACGTACGGCAGAGACACAAAATCCGGTGGAAGAGCGGGGTCTCCATACATAGCTATGCCATGGGAGGGCTCAGCGCCGGCGAATCCCCCGGCGCAGCTCAGGGCCACGACGCAGGCAAAACCTCGCGCAGCTTCGAAAAAATAGGGTCGCATTTTGGCAACAATCCCTCTCTGCCCTTGTATTCTTGGCGTCGAACCTAGCCCTGCAAGTCAACCATTTCAAACTTTTAACTTGGCGCGCGGTGCTCGTTTGCGTATAACAAGGGTACTGCTCGATAGGTTTCTTGCCTGTATGAAACCTGCCTCAATGACTTAGCGCCCGCCTTGTGCGGGCGTTTTTTTTGGTCATGTTTCAGCCGGGAATGCCGACGCCTCAGGCAGCGCAAAAACCGGGCTGCTCCGGGGCCGCCGAGCCCGTGCGGAGCATCAGCATTTCTCGAATGAAGCCCTCAGGCTGCCATGCACCTCGCAAGGCAGAGCGAACCCTTTTCGACCGATTTCTTCGAGCCGCTGCCGCCCAATGGAGCGGCGGACTGGAAGGCTCGACCATGAGCGCGGTTGCCGCCGATTTTCCGGCCCGGAAAAACAAGGGCGCACCGATCGGCGCGCCCTTCTCTGCTGGCAACAGACGGGGGTCAGGCCGCGGCCTGCTCCTTCGGACCGAAGCGGCCATAGAAGCTCTGACCCTTCGCGCCCATCTCCTCGAGCAGCGCCGGTGTGGCAAAGCGCGCGCCGTAGGTCTCGGCCAGTTCGGCGGTACGTTCGGCCGCATAAGGCGTGCCGAGAATGTCCAGCCAGGAGAACGGACCGCCGGACCATGGCGCGAAGCCCCAGCCGAGGATCGCGCCGACATCGCCTTCGCGGATATCCTCCAGAACGCCCTCTTCCAGCGCCCGCACGGCTTCCAGCACCTGCACGAAGAGCAGGCGGTGCTGCACCTCGGTCAGGCTCGGCTGTTCCGCGGCCAGCGGGTATTTCTCCGCCAGCCCTTTCCACAGACCGGTCCGCTTGCCCTTCGCGTCATAGTCGTAGAAGCCGGCATTGGCCTTGCGCCCCAGACGCCCCGCCTCGAACATCGAGAACAGGATCTCGTCGCAGCTGTCATCATAGGCCTCGCCCATCGCGCGCTTCGTCGCTTTGGCGATCTTGACGCCGAGATCGATGGAGGTCTCGTCGGTAAGCTGCAGCGGGCCGAGCGGCATGCCCACGAGCTTGGCCGCATTCTCGATCAGCGCGGGCGAGACGCCCTCCGTGACCATGCGGATGCCCTCGTTGATGTAAGGGATGATGCAGCGATTGGCGTAGAAGAAGCGCTCGTCATTGACGACGATCGGCGTCTTGCGGATCTGGCGCACATAGTCGAGCGACTTGGCGACCGCCCGGCTGCCGCTCTCGGCGCCCTTGATGATCTCCACCAGCAGCATCTTCTCGACCGGCGAGAAGAAATGGATTCCGATGAATTGCTCGGGCCGTTTGGAGGCCTTGGCAAGCTCGGTGATCGGCAGGGTGGAGGTATTGGTGGCGAAGATGCAATCCTCGCCGACAACCGCTTCGACCTGTTTCGTCACCTCGGCCTTGACGGCCACATCCTCGAACACAGCCTCGATGATCAGGTCGCAGCCCGCGAGGTCATTGTAATCGTTGGTCGCCTGGATCTTCGACAGCAACGCGTCCTTCTTCTCCGGCGTGGTCTTGCCGCGCTTGATGCCCTTGTCGGCATAGCTCTCGGCATAGGCCTTGCCCTTGTCGGCGGCTTCCTGGCTCTGGTCGAGCAGGACAACGTCGATCCCGGCCTGGGCGGAGACCAGCGCGATGCCCGCGCCCATCATGCCGGCGCCGAGAACACCCACTTTGGAGACGGTCTCATCGGCCACGTCGGGACGGTTCGCACCTTTCTCCAGCGCTTCCTTGTTGATGAAGATCGACCGGATCATCGCCGAGGAGGACGGGTTCAACAGCACGTTGACGAACCAGCGGCACTCGATGCGGATCGCGGTGTCGAAATCGACCTGCGCGCCCTCATAGACCGCCGAGAGCAGCGCCTTGGCAGCCGGGTAGACGCCTTGCGTCTTGCCGTTGACCATGGCGGAGGCGCCGACATAGGTCATGAAGCCCGCCGGGTGATAGGGCGCGCCGCCGGGGATCTTCTCGCCCTTCTCGTCCCAGGGCTTGACGATCTTCGGGTTGCTCAGCACCCATTCGCGGGCCGTGTCGAGCAGCTCCTCGGGGGCAACGACCTCGTCGACCACGCCGGCCATCTTGGCCTTTTTCGGGTCGTTCAGCTTGCCTTCCAGCAGCAGCGGCGAGGCGCCCATCGCGCCGAGCTTGCGCGAGAGCCGCGTGGTGCCGCCAGCGCCGGGGAAGATGCCGACCAGGATCTCCGGCAGGCCGATCTTGGCCTTCGGATTGTCGGCGGCGAAGATGCGGTGGCAGGCGAGCGGGATCTCCAGCCCGATGCCGAGCGCCGTGCCGGGCAGTGCCGCCGCGATCGGCTTGCCGCCCTTGTTGGTCTTGGGCTCCATGCCGGCGCGCTCGATCTTGCGCAGGATGGCATGCATGCCCATCACGCCGTCGAACAGGCCCTTGGCGGGGTTGTCCCCGGCCGTTTCCTTCATCTTGGCGATGATGTTGAGGTCCATCCCGCCGGCAAAGGAGCCTTCCTTGCCGGAGGTTATGACGGCGCCTTTGATCTCGTCATTGGCAAGCACCTCGTCGATCAGCGTGTCGAGATCGATGAAACCCTGCTCGTTCATCACGTTCATCGACTTGCCCTGGGTGTCCCAGGTGATGATGGCGACGCCGTCGGCGCCGACCTCCATGGTAAAATCGGTCATGTCTGTCTCCCTGAGGGATTACTGGCCGCTGCCCGTATGGGGCGCGGCATCGTTGAGTGTGTCGTGGCGGATCGGATTCAGGATCGCCGCGATCTGGAATGTTTCCCCGAGCCGACGCAGCACCAGCGTCTGGCGCACTTTCGGCAGCGGGTGGGCGCCGATATCGACCCGGTATACCTCGGCCGTCACGGCCAGGAGCATGGGGTCGAGCACCTGGATATTGGCGATCTCCTGCCGCCAGATGGGCTCCCGGCTCTCGTCGGACAGTTCGGCGACCCGCAGCGCATGGCCGCGCAGCGCCTCTTCATCGTCGAGGGTTTCCGTGAAGCCGTCATGCACAAGGATCAGCGGACGGGCATAGCGTGCCAGGACCGCTTCGATCCGGCCGGCCGCAATGTCCCGTCGGGTTTCCGAGAGGAAGTTGTGAACCCGGGACATCAGTTCCTGTTCGCCGATCCTTGAAAGTGACATGTCAGACCCGTTCGATAATGGTTGCAGCTCCCATGCCCGAGGCGACGCAGAGCGTGGCCAGGCCGGTTTCCTTGCCGGTCCGCTCCAACTCGTCGAGCAGGGTCCCGATGATTATAGCACCGGTTGCGCCCAACGGGTGACCCATTGCGATGGAACCGCCGTTCACGTTGACCAGCGCCGGATCGACATCGAAAGCCTGCAGGAAGCGCAGCACGACAGAGGCGAAGGCCTCGTTGACCTCGAAAAGATCGATATCGGAGATGCTCATGCCGCTATCGGCGAGGATCTTCTCGGTCACCGGGACCGGGCCCGTGAGCATGATCGTCGGGTCGAGGCCGATCTTGGCGGTGGCCTTGATGCGGGCGCGCGGCGTCAGGCCATTGGCCTCGCCGAATGCCTTGGAGCCGATCAGCACCGCGGCGGAGCCGTCCACGATGCCCGAGCTGTTGCCGGCATGGTGGATGTGGTTGATCGCCTCGAGATGCGGGTATTTCATCAGCGCGACCTTGTCGAAGCCGGGCATGGCCTTGCCCATCTGCTCGAAGGAGGCGTTGAGCTTGGCGAGATCCTCGACCCCGGTGCCGGGGCGCATGTATTCGTCGCGCTCGATGATGGTCAGACCGTTCTGGTCCAGGACCGGAACGATGGACTTCTCGAAACGGTTATCGGCCCAGGCCTCGGCCGCGCGGCGCTGCGACTCGACGGCAAGCGCGTCAGCCTGCTCGCGGGTAAAGCCGTATTCGGTGGCGATAATATCGGCCGAGATGCCCTGCGGAACGAAATACTCGTTCATCGCAATGGACGGATCGACCGCGATCGCCGCCCCGTCCGAACCCATCGCCACGCGGGACATCATCTCGACGCCACCGGCGATATACGCATCACCCGCACCGCCACGGACCTGGTTGGCCGCGATGTTCACGGCTTCCATGCCGGAGGCGCAGAAACGGTTGATCGACAGGCCCGGGATGCGCTCGTCCAGCTCGGAGGCCAGCACGGCGGTGCGGGCAAGGCAGCCGCCCTGCTCCATGACCTGCGTGGCGTTGCCCCAGATCACGTCTTCGGCGAAATGGCCGTCGAGCCCGTTGCGGTCCTTGATGGCGTTCATCATCTGCGCGGAGAGCCGCGCCGCGGTCACTTCATGCAACGAGCCGTCCTTGCGGCCCTTGCCGCGCGGCGACCGCACGGCGTCGTAGATATAGGCTTCAGTCATGATCTGTCCTCTCTCAGGCCCGATCCGCGGGGGATCCGGGCATCAGGTCATAGGGGTGTTTCCAGCCGGGCAGGGCCGATATGCGGTCCAGCCAGGCGTCGATATTCGGGTAGGCCGCGCGGTTGAAACCGAAGGGCTCGGGATAGAAAAGATAGGAACAGCAGGAGAAATCCGCATTGGTGACGTCCCGTCCGGCGACCCAGTCACGTCCCGTCAGGTGGCGATCAAGCAGCTTGCAGGAACTGAGGAAACGGCCCTGGAGGAAGGCGATGACCTCGGCGGGGCGCTTTTCCTCGGGGACGAAGTTCAGCAGGAACCGCGTCACACCGGCCATGCTCGACATCTTGTGATTGTCCCACAGAATCCAGCGCAGGACCTCGCGCCGCTCGGCAGCATCGGCGCCGGCGAACTTGCCGCTCTTTTCGCTCAGGTAATCGAGGATCACCCCGGATTGCGTCAGCGTCAGGTCTCCGTCCACCAGAACCGGGCATTCGCCCATCTCGTTGACATTGGACAGGTAGTCCTCGCTGCGCGCGCCGCCATTGAAGAAGTCCACATAGACCGGCTCCCAGTCCAGCCCCGACAGCTCAAGCGCCAGCGCCACCTTGTAGGAATGTCCGGATTCCCCGAAGCAGTGGAGTTTCATTGTCATTACGTATCCTCCTGAACACCCGAAATCGCGGGTTTTTCTTCGCGCCAGCAGTGCCGGGAAAGGTTCTGTTAACCCTTACCGGCCTAGAAATTCGATGCGGTACAGGCTGGGGAGCCGATGGCCGCATCCGTCCTGCCTCACTGGCTCGTCTCGGGGCCGCTGGGGCAGGGCGTCGTCCGGTCTCTGCTGACGGTTCGAAAAGCCCGGTCCGGGCGTCTCTCCCTGATTGATTGGCGACTATTTCTTGCGATCCTCCAGCTCCGCCTTGAACAGGCGAAGCCGGTGCGGCAGCGCTTCGTCATCGGTCACGCTGCCGAAATTCTCGAACAGGAAAACCAGCGCCTCGTCCTGCGTCAACCCGGCCTCCTCGCTGAATTTCCGAAGCCGCCGGAAGGCGTCCTCGTTCAGCGAGATATTCAGCCGCCGTGTGTAGCGCAGGCGTTTGACCATGGTCTTCCCTCCCGATCAGAAGGCTTCCGCGGGCAGCGACATCACCGGCTCCGCGCCGCTCTGGATGCGGGCGAGATGCAGGCCTGTCGCGGGAAGCTGGCGGGCCATGTAATAGCGCCCGGTTGCGAGTTTCGTCTCGTAGAAGCTCGCATTCCCCTCCCCCGAAGCCAAGGCCTCTTTCGCGGCCTTCGCCATCTGCGCCCACATCAGGCCGAGGCAGGCATGGCCGAAGAGATGCATGAAATCATAGGAGCCCGAGAGTGCTGCGTTCGGGTTCTTCGTGCCGTTCTGCATGAAGAACATGCCGGCGGCCTGGAGATCCTTCGAGGCGGCCTTGAGCGGCTCCAGGAAGTCCGACTTCAGCGCCTCGTCGCCCTCGTTCTCCTTGATGAAGCTCTTGATCAATTCGAAGAAGGCCATGATCGGCTTGCCGCCCTCAGCGGCCAGCTTGCGACCGACAAGATCCAGCGCCTGGACGCCATTGGCGCCCTCGTAGATCTGGGTGATGCGGGCGTCGCGGACGAATTGGGACATGCCCCATTCCTCGATATAGCCATGTCCGCCATAGACCTGCTGCGCCTGCACGGTCATCTCCAGCCCCTTGTCGGTCAGGAAGCCCTTGAGCACCGGCGTCAGCAGCGAGATCAGCCCCTCGGCCTGCGCGTCGCCGGAGCGGTGGGACCGGTCGAGCATGTTCGCGCCCCAGAGCATGAAAGCGCGCGCGCCTTCGACAAAACTCTTCTGGTCCATGAGGTTACGCCGGATATCCGGATGCACGATCAGCGGATCGGCCGGCCCGTCCGGGTTCTCGACGCCGGTGACGGCGCGGCCCTGCAGACGGTCCTTGGCATAGATCACGGCGTTCTGATAAGCGGCCTCGGCCTGCGCCATGCCCTGCATGGCCACACCCAGACGTGCTTCGTTCATCATCGTGAACATCGCGCGCATGCCCTTGTGCTCCTGCCCCAGCAGGTAGCCCTCGGCCTCGTCGAAATTCATCACGCAGGTCGAGTTGCCGTGGATGCCCATCTTCTCTTCGAGCTTGCCGACGGAGACGCCGTTGGACGCGCCGACAGTGCCCTCATCATCGACAAGATACTTGGGAACAATGAAGAGCGAGACGCCCTTGATACCGTCCGGCCCGCCCGGGATCTTCGCCAGCACGAGATGGATGACATTGTCGGACATGTCGTGGTCGCCGGCGGAGATGAAGATCTTCTGGCCGGTGATCTTGTAGGCGCCGTTGTCCTGCGGGACGGCCTTGGTCCGCATGAGCCCGAGATCGGTGCCGCAATGCGGTTCGGTCAGGTTCATCGTGCCGGTCCACTCGCAGGAGACCATCTTCGGAAGCCACTTGGCTTTCTGGGCCTCGCTGCCATGGGCATGGATCGCCGAATAGGCGCCATGAGTCAGGCCCTGGTACATGGTGAAGGCCTGGTTCGCGGCGGAGAAAAGCTCGCCAACGGCCGTGCCGAGAAGGATCGGCATCCCCTGCCCGCCATAGTCCGGATCACAGTCCAGCGCGGTCCAGCCGCCTTCCTTCATCTGCTCGAAAGCATCCTTGAATCCCGTGGGGGTGCGCACGACGCCGTTTTCCAGCACACAGCCTTCCCTGTCGCCAACCTCGTTGAGAGGCGCGATGACGTTGGAGGCGATCTTTCCGGCTTCTTCGAGCACGGCGGCGGTGAAATCCGCCTCCAACTCGTCATAGCCGGGAATATCCTGCTCGGACGCCTTGAGAAGCGTGTGCAGGACGAACTGAATGTCGTTCACAGGGGCCGTATAACTCGGCATTGATGGTCTCCCTCGGGATCGGTCGTGAGTGATTACTCCGCGGCCGACTTGGCGTGCAGCTCTTCAAGGCGTTTGGCGCCCCATTCCAGCTGTTTCTTGAGGTCGTCGATGGCTTCGTCGAGTTCCTCACGTTGATGTACCATGTCGTCCAGACGGTGTTTTGCCAGTTCGTAGGTCTTGGCAAGCTGCGTCGCCTGCTGGTCGCCCACATCGTATAGATCAAGGAGCTGCCGGATCTCTTCCAGGCTGAACCCGAAACGCTTGCCGCGCAGGATCAGCTTCAGCCGGGCGCGGTCGCGGCGCGTAAACAGCCGCTTGGTGCCCTGCCGGATCGGAAACAGCAGTTCCTTTGCCTCGTAGAAACGCAATGTGCGCGGGGTCACATCGTAGGTGTCGCACATCTGGCGAATGGTCATCGTGGTATCGTCGCTCATCTTTCTTCCTCTCCGCAGCTGCGGATTCACTTGCGACCCCGGTTCTTGCGTTCCGGGATCTTCTTACACCTTGCTTGACGTTCGCGTAAGCCAAACGCTGCGTCATGAAATAGTGCTGGCTCCGTGCACGGAAACCGGCGCCGCTCGCCTTCCTCCCAAGGAGTCGAAGCGCTTTGGCAAATGGATTGAGTGGGGGGTATCGGCATGGCACCGTCGCGATCCACGTTACGTCAGGCTTGCGGCGGTCTCGTCGCGAACCTTCTGGAGATCGAGAATCGCTTCTTCCAGCTCCGTCTTCTGTCGGTTGAGTTCCTCGAGCTTGCTGTCGGCCAGCTCGATCCAGGTCTCAAGCTGCGGGCGGACGCCCTCCTGCTCGTAGATCAGCAGCCACTGACGCAGTTCCTCCAGGCTGAATCCCCAGCGGCGTCCACGCAGGATCAGCGTCATTCGCGCGACCTCACGCGGGGTATACCAACGCGTCCGGCCTTCCTTCTCGGGCTGAAGGAGTTCGATATATTCGTAATACCGAAGCGTGCGCGGCGTTACGTCGAATTTCGCACACATCTCCTTGAAGCTCAGTCGGGTGTCAGGCACCGAGTTGCACTCCATAATTGTCGTTGACGATAGGGTAAGCACCTCATGGACATTGTTCAATGGAGGAAAGGGCGACTTTTTGGAAAAGCATATCCCATTGGCGTGCCTATAGGAAAACCGGCGGAAGATCGCCGGCCGACGGCACGGTCACATCCGACACCGCGTTGCGACAAGAACGACCTTGCTTGAAAATTCGTTCAGGCGCATATGCGCCATGACGCATAAGCATTCGGAGGAGTCGATGCAGTCCTTCCTGACAGCCCTGGCCGACCCGGTCCGGCGCGCAGCCCTCAGGATCGTCTGGGATGGCGGAGAGCATTGTGTCTGCGAACTCATGGAACGGCTCGACGCAACGCAGAGCCGGATGTCGCGCCACATGAAAACGTTGAAACTGGCCGGGATCATCACCGACCGCAGGGATGCGCAATGGGTCAAATACCGGCGCAATCCCGACCTGGCCCCGGAACGTGTCGCCGTGATCGATGCGGTCCTGACGGCCGAATCTCTCGAGGAAAGGAATGCGGCATGAGTGTCGAAACCCAACCCGGCTCGGCGCGGGGCTGGCCCGATTGGCGCTGGCACCTGGGCGTGGCGGCGGCGGTGCTGGCCTGGTACGCGGTCTACAGGCAGCTGATCCCCGTCTCCGAATGGCTGGTCTCCCTGCTCCCCGTCGAACGCCACAGCCATACCGGCGAGGCGCTGGCCTTCTTCTTCTATGACGTGCCCAAGGTCATGATGCTGCTGACGCTGATCGTCTTCGCCATGGGCGTGGTGCGCAGCTTCTTCAGCCCGGAAAAGACCCGCGCGCTGCTCTCGGGCAAGCGCGAGGGCGTCGGCAACGTGATGTCGGCCGGGCTTGGAGTGCTGACGCCGTTCTGTTCCTGCTCAGCGGTGCCGCTTTTCATCGGCTTCGTCTCCGCCGGTGTGCCGCTGGGCGTGACCTTCTCCTTCCTGATCGCGGCCCCGATGGTCAACGAGGTTGCGCTGGTGCTGCTTGTCGGGCTGGTCGGCTGGCAGGTCGCGGTGACCTATCTCATCTTCGGGCTCGGCATCGCCATCGTCGCCGGCTTCGTCATCGGCAAGCTGAAGCTGGAAGGCTGGCTGCAGGACTGGGTGCGCGAGATCCATGCCGGCGCCTCGGCGATGGACGCCCCGGAAGACGAGGCGCTCACCATGAGCGACCGTTACCGGCTCGGCCTCGCAACCGTGAAGGAGATCTTCGGCAAGGTCTGGGTCTGGATCCTGCTCGGCATCGGCATGGGCGCATTGATCCACGGCTACGTGCCGGAAGACCTCATGGTGCGTATCATGGGCGCGGATGCCTGGTGGTCCGTCCCGGCGGCCGTCGTCCTGGGCATCCCGATGTACACCAATGCCGCCGGCGTCATCCCGATCGTCGAGGCGCTGCTCGGCAAGGGCGCCGCCCTCGGCACCGTGCTGGCCTTCATGATGAGCGTCATCGCGCTCAGCCTGCCGGAAATGATCATCCTGCGCCAGGTCCTGACCCTGCGCCTGATCGCCGTCTTCATCGGGGTTGTCGGCAGCGGCATCCTGATGGTCGGCTTCCTGTTCAATCTCCTGTTCTGAGGAAAAGCAAAATGAAATCCATCAAGGTCTACGGCCCCGGCTGCAAGCGCTGTGAAACCACCGCGGAGATGGTCCGCACCCGCGCGGCCGCTCTCGGCCTGGAAGTCGAGGTCGAGAAAGTGTCCGACCCGCGCGAGATCGCGATGGCCGGTGTCATGTCCACGCCCGGCATCAGCATCGACGGCAAGCTCGTCCATGCCGGCGGGCTGCCCGACGAGGCCAAACTGGACGGCTGGTTGCAAGGCTGACGCGCACACGCGGTTTGCAAAAAGAAGGACGGGGGCCGTGTGGCCCCCGGCACGACCGGTGCAGCTCTGGTCTCGGGACGAACCGGCGCCGGGCGCGCGCCGCCGGAGCACCCACTTCGTCAGAGAACGGTCACGACCGTCCCAAGCGGAACCCGGTTATACAGGTCGATCACGTGGGAGTTCAGCATCCGGATGCAGCCACTGGAGACCGAGCGGCCGATGGAGCTGGGCTCGATCGTGCCATGGATGCGGAAATAGGTGTCCTTGCCATCCTGGAAAAGATAGAGCGCGCGGGCGCCGAGCGGGTTGCCGGGGCCTCCGGGCATGACGTAATCGGTGCCATTGAACTTCGCATAGGTGCTCGGGCTGCGGGCAATCATCTCGTCGGTCGGGCGCCAGGTGGGCCATTCCTTCTTGACGTCGATTGTCGCGGTTCCGGAGAATTCCAAGCCGGCCTTGCCGACGCCGACACCGTAGCGGATCGCCTTGCCCGGCTCGATGACGAAATAGAGGTAATGCGAGCGCGGCAGGATCAGGAGCTGCCCCGGCGCAAAGCTCTGCTTGATCCGCACGACCTGTGGCTGGAAGCGCGAATCGACCTGAAACTCTTCGCTGGGCTGTGCCGCCTCGGTTCCGGTCGCGGTCTGGGCGAGGAGAGGATCGGCGAATACGGGGAGCAACGCCGCCCCGGCGATGGTCGCGGATGTTGTAGAGAGAAATCTGCGGCGCGTCGGCATTGGGCGCAACTCCGGATAGAAATTGAAAAGGTCCAACCCCAACTCTTGCCGGTTTCGGGCGGGAAATCAACGGACCCTCATGGCGCAGCCGTATCACGCCGGGTCACGATCCCGCGGTGCCGCAGGCAGTTCAGCGGGTGATGCACAAAGGGCGGGAGCGCCGGATAAGCCGTCCCGGCAAGGACGGCTTCCGATGTCTTTGCGGGCGTGGCCTATTCTGCGGCCAGCTGGTCCCAGGCGGCGAGGGTCTTGGCGGCATACATCAGCGACGGGCCACCGCCCATCTGGATTGCCATGCCGAGCACGTCGGCCACCTCCTCACGGGTCCCGCCAGCCTTGGCCAGCGCCTTGACGTGGAAGCCGATGCAGGGCTCGCACCGCATGGCGATTGCGATGCCGAGAGCAACGAATTCCTTGTTCTTGACATCGAGAACGCCGCCTTCCTTGGCCGCCTTGGTCAGTGTGCCGAAGCCCTTCGTCGTGTCCGGGATGGTCTTGCTCAGCTCACGAAGCTGGCCGTTCATGTCGTCGACGAAATTGTTCCAGTCCATTGGAATGAATCCTTGAGTCTCGCCGGTGTCGCGTGCCTATCACGTGCATCCGGAAGCCGGCTCGCAGCCTGCGGGGAGATGTGCAGGACCGCGGCGCCGTCGGCTTGGGCGAGATTTGGGACACGGATGCAAGAATTTCAATATGAATGACGGTCGCAGGGCGAAATCGCGAAATGCATTTGTGACATAGCCGCCTTTTCCCAGTCGACTCCCGAGCGCCTTCGAGGTGCTTCAATGAAGCCAGCGAGAGGTCGACACCGCTGCAGGTCTTCATGAGAACGTCCCAGAGCCGATAGCGGCCCTTGGGGCAATGCGCTGTTGGGCACGGCTTCAAGGCCCAAGGCCACCGATTTCAGCGATGTCGAGGATTCCTAAGGCCGGAGATCAAGGAGACTGCTCGGCCCGATCCCGCGTTCACGGCACGCAAGCGGGTTTGATGACCTGTTACAGGAATTGCGGGCCGAATGCGGACGGTCCCTGCGCTTCCCGGACCCGGCTGCGCGGCAGCATCCCGGACACGACCAGCTCCGCATCTTCCTGCGAAAGCGTCGTGTAGCGCTGGCTTGCGCCCGACCAGATCGCCTCCTCCAAGGATTGCGGCGAGACGCGATGGGCCGCGGCGCAATAGGCAAGCGCCTGCCCTTCGACAAAGATCATCTCGTCTTCCGCGAAGGAGATCGTGACGATGACGATCTGCCCGTCCGGCAGCCCTCTTTCGACGCCCGGCAGGGCCGCGAAGGCGGCAGCTTGCACGGCTGCGAAGGGATCATCCAGGATCTGCTCGGCGAAATCGCTCTCGACCATCATCGCCTGCCCTTCCGGCAGCAGGAGCGGACGACGATTGCCGATCAGACCGGCGGGAAGGGACAGCAGGGGCTGGACCGCGTCGGTCTCGCGCAGAGGCTGAAGCCGCCGGGTCACCCCGGTCACTTCCTGGGCGCCATCGTCAAAGGTCACGACCATGTCGCCGACGCAGAGCCGTTCCACCGGAACCCAGCCATCGACCGTGGCCACCATCGTCCCGGCAACAAGCCCACCCTGGATCTCGACCCGCGGCGGCTCGTCTTGCGGGGACTTCGCCCCCATCTTCGTCCGTATTGCCCAGTCCAGCATCCCGTCTTCCCTCTCTGCCAGAAGCGCCTGCACCGTTCTCCGTCATGGTTAACAAGACACAATGGAACGGACAGCAATTCGCCAGCAAAGTGACAACTTTCGGGCAGCGGAGGGAAAATCGGACCCAATCCAACCTCAACACCCCCGATCGTTTCCGAATCCGGGGGTAATCCGGCCTCAATCTGGGGCCAGGAGCACTTTTCCTTCCCGTTCCCGCCGCAATCCTGTTGCCAACGCGCCCGATTGTTCCCGAGCATCGGCTCAGCTATCCTGTCCGTCAAAGAGGCGGAGCAGGCCCATGACAGCGCTCAAGAAATACAGCCGGCTTGAATGCCCCGGCATCTGGCGCCCCGACCCGGAGGCGCAGCGCCAGGACGTGATCGTGTCCTTTGGCGACGCATCCCTCGTCATCGCGGATCGCAATGACAGGGCCCTGAGCCACTGGTCCCTGGCCGCCGTTGTCCGGATCAATCGCGGGGAAAGGCCGGCACTCTACACGCCATCCGCCGAAGGCAGCGAAACGCTCGAAATCGACGATGAGGCCATGATCGAGGCGATCGAGACCGTGCGCTCCGCGATCCTGCGGTCCCGGCCGCGCGAAGGGCGGCTGCGGCTGGTCCTGCTGAGCCTCAGTCTTGTCCTTCTTCTGGCTGCGGCGACGCTCTGGCTGCCCGGAGCCTTGACGCGCCACACCCTCTCCGTCGTCCCCGAGGCCACGCGGACCGAGATCGGCACCCAGCTCTTCACCGCCATCGGCCGCGTCTCCGGCAGCCCCTGCCGCAGCCGTCGCGGCGACGTGGCGCTGGCCAGGCTGCATGCACGCCTGCTGCCGCCCGGCAAGGGCGGGCTCCTGGTGCTGCCGGAGGGAATTCACTCCACCGTATCGCTGCCCGGCGGCCTGATGCTGCTCGATCGCGCGCTGGTCGAGGATCACGAGAGCCCGGATGTCGTCGCCGGCCATATCCTGGCCGAGACGGAACGCCAGGCGCGCACGGACCCGCTGGAATCCGTTCTCGAAACAGCCGGGATCGTGCCGACTTTGCGCCTGCTGACCACGGGCCATTTGCAGGACGAGACCCTTCGCAGTTATGCCGAGACCCTCACCGCCCGTATCCCACCGTCGATACCGGACAATGCCCTGCTGGAGCGCTTCGCCGCCGCCAACGTCGCCTCGACGCCCTATGCCTACGCGATTGACGTAACCGGCGAGACCGTGCTCGGGCTGATCGAGGCGGACCCGATGCGTGCCGGCGGCAAGCGCAAGCCGGTTCTCGAGGATGGCGACTGGGTCGCGCTTCAGGGCATTTGCGGGAACTAGGCGACGCCACCTTCGTCTCTCGGACAGCAGATGTTGCAGCGCAGGATTGTCACAACCGGCCCCCTCATGCGACCGCCAAAACCACCAGCCACCGCCTCCCCTGCCCCATGGCAAGCAAGATCGAGCCGGCTTCCGTGACGATAATAATATAGTATTTGAAAAAAAATCGATAATAATGCTATTCGTTGATCCGGAGCACGCGAGGACGTGCCTGTGACAAGTCTGGGAGGACACCATGAAACTTCGCGCAATGATCGCCGGCGGGCTTGCTGCCAGCACCCTGCTGACAGCGACAGGGGCCGTGGCAGCCAATATCGAAGGCCCCAAGGTCTTCTGGAAAATATCGATGTGGGGCAACCCGCGCGCGCTCTCTGCCGGCATGGAAGAGATGGCGAAAAAGGCGGCCGAAGAGACGGATGGCAACTTCCAGATCAAGATCTTCTATGGCGGCCAGCTCAGCCAGGCGCGGGAGAATCTCGACGGGCTCAAGCTCAACGCTTTCGAAGGCGCCGCGATCTGCAATTTCTACCACCCCGGCAAGAACCCGGCCTGGATGGTCTTCTCGCTGCCCTTCCTGCCGCTGGGCGATCCTGCGGTCGACAAGCAGGTGCGCTCGAAGCTGTTCGAACATCCCGCGATCGTCGCCGACATGGAGAAGTGGAACGCGGTTCCCTATGTCTCCGGCCTGCTGCCGCAATACGAGATCCTCGGCAAGGGCGATGCGCCCAACGAGCTGAGCGACTGGGAAGGCATGCGCGTGCGCGCAGGCGGCGGACTCGGTTCGGCGATGGAGAAGCTTGGCGCTGTGAAGCAGACGCTGCCCGCGGGCGAGACCTCGACCGCCTTCCAGCGCGGCGCGGTCGACGCGGCGGCGTTCCCGTACACCTATGCCCATGTCGCCTTCAAGATCAACGAGGAGGCCGACTGGTTCACCTCGAACCTCGCGCCGGGCACCTCGGAATGCGGCTGGATCTTCAACAAGACCGCCTATGACGCGCTGCCGCCGCAATATCAGGAGTTCCTGATGAGCCAGCGCGACATGGTCATGGACGTGACCCAGGCCGCCTATGCCGAGCAGGACAAGAAGAACCTGCCCGAGTTCGAGGCCAATCTCACCAAGGTGACCTATTCCGAAGAGCAGCTGGCCGAGTTCCGCGAGAAGGCCGGCAAGCCGGTCTGGGATGCCTGGATCGCCGACAACCAGGACAAGTTCGACGCACAGGGTCTCTTCGACGCCGTCTGGCAATATGCCGAAGACGCTGCGAAGTAATTCGGGCAAGGGGCGCCGCGCCCGCGTGGCGCCCCTCAACCAGCAAGGCCAGCAAGGATAGACATGTCGGACAGCACGGGATCAAACGGGGCGCTCGCGGGAGCCAGCCGGGGGCTGGAGCCGCTTGAGAATGCCGCCAACATGGTGGCGGCGGCGGCCATCCTCCTCCTGATGGTTCTGGGCGTGGCCCAGATCATCCTCAGGACGGTCTTCAACACGCCGATCACCGGCTATATCGACCTTGTCGAGCTTTCGATGGCCAGCATGGCCTTCCTCGGCGCGGCCTATTGCCAGCGCCTTGGCGCGCATATCCGCATGGAGCTGCTCGTCGGACGCGTCCGGGGACGGAACCTCTGGGCGATGGAGGTCTTCGGCACGCTTGTCGCGATGTTCATCATCGGGGTGCTGATCTGGTACAGCGCCGGCCATTTCCTGCGGTCCTACACGCTGGGCGACACGACGATCGACGCCGAGTTTCCGGTCTGGCCTTCCAAGCTGATCGTGCCGGTCGCCTTTTCGATCTGGTGGCTGCGCCTGGCGCTCCAGCTGTTCGGGTATCTGCGCCTCTTCCTCGATCCGTCCAAGGCGAAGGTCGCCGTGGTCACCGTCAAGGACGTTGCCGAGCAGGCACAGGACGAGATCCACGAAGCCACGGGCGGCGTTTCGACCGATGATGGGGAGAGCCGGACATGATCCTCGGTATCGGTTTCGACGACCCGTTCCTCGTCGGCCTGATCGCGCTTGCGGCGCTCATGGGCCTGATCCTTCTCGGGGTGCGCGTGGTCTTCGCCGCGGCAACTGTTGGCCTGTTTGGTCTGATCGAGCTGCTCGGCTGGGGACCGGCGGCTGGCATCGTCGGCACCATCCCGCATTCCAAGTCCTCCACATATGCACTCTCGGTGCTGCCGATGTTCATCTTCATCGGCTTCCTGGCCTTCCATGCCGGCATGACCCAGCAGCTCTTCGACGCGGCGCGCAAATGGGTCGGCTGGGTGCCCGGCGGACTGGCCGTCGCGACAATCTTCGCCACCGCCGGTTTCGCCGCCGTCTCTGGCGCGTCCACGGCAACAGCCGCCGTGTTCTCCCGTGTCGCGATCCCGGAGATGCTGAAATACGGCTATGACCGGAAGATGGCCGCAGGGGTCGTCGCCGCGGGCGGCACGCTCGCCACGCTGATCCCGCCCTCGGCGATCATCGTCATCTACGCTATCATCGTCGAGGAATCGGTCGGCGCGCTGCTGCTGGCGGGCTTTCTGCCCGGCATCGTCTCGGCGCTGATCTATGCCGGCATCATCGTTATCTGGGCGATGATCAAGCCCGAGCACGCCCCCGCCGTCACCGGCTATACCTGGGGCGACCGGATCAAGTCCCTGCCCGGCGTTTCGCCGATCTTCGCGGTCGTCGCGATCATCATCTCGGCCATTTATGCCGGCTGGGCTACCCCCACCGAGGCTGGCGCGCTCGGCGCCGCCGTGGTCTTCGTCATTGCGCTGCTGCGCGGCACATCCTTCAGCGCGATCCGTGGTTCGCTGATGGAATCGGCCAAGCTGACAGTGATGATCTTTTCGCTGATCTGGGGCGTGCTGATCTTCGTGCGCTTCCTCGGCTTCTCCGGCCTGCCCGAAGCCTTCACGTCATGGGTCGTCTCGCTCGACGTGCCGCCAATGGTGATCATGATCTGCATCCTGCTGGCCTATGCCATCCTCGGAATGTTCATGGACGCGATCGGGATGTTGTTGCTGACCCTGCCGGTGGTCTACCCCGCCGTCACCGCGCTCGGCTTCGACTCGATCTGGTTCGGGATCATCGTCGTGAAGATGGCCGAGGTCTGCCTGATCACGCCGCCGATCGGCCTCAACTGCTTTGTCGTCAACGGTGTGCGCCCGGATATCGCCCTGACGGACGTGTTCCGAGGCATCGCGCTGTTCTTCATCGCCGATGTGATAACCATTGGCGTGCTTCTGGCCTTCCCGGAGATCGTCACCTGGTTGCCGGACCTGATGCGAAACTGAAGGAGACCACCATGCGCCTGAAAGTCAGCATGCCATTGGAGAAAGCGTCCATCATCATCGACGAAGCGCTACGCCTTGGCCGCGAGGCCGAACTGCTGCCGCTCACGGTCGTGGTGCTCGATGCCGGCGGCAAGATGGTGGCGATGAAATGCGAGGACGGGTCGGGCATCCTCCGCTTCGACGTGGCATTCGGCAAGGCATGGGGCGCGCTCGGCATGGGGATCTCCAGCCGGCTGATCCGCGACCGCCTGTCGGCGCGGCCGAGTTTCCAGGCGGCCCTGGCCACCGCGTCGGACGGCCGCCTGATCCCGGTTCCGGGCGGCGTGCTGATCCGGGATGCCGATGACTACACGATTGGCGCGGTGGGCATCAGCGGCGACACGTCCGACAAGGACGAGTACTGCGCCATCAAGGCAATCCATGCCGCCGGGCTCGGCTCGGAGCCCGCCGAGCCCGATCCGGGCTGGCGCGACTCCTCGCTGTCGGATCACTACCCGGATGGCAGCCGGACAACCTGATCGAGATGCCGACGGGTCACCTGAAGGCGCGGTTTCGCCGCGTCCTGCGCATTGAGGATACGGATGCTCGGCTGCCCCAGGAGCGCGGTCGGCAGCACCATGAAACGGACGAAACCTGTCTTGGGCGCCGTGTCGCTCGCCGTTGCCTTGACCGGAGACTCCGCCGCCTCGAACCAGCTGTCGCCGGCGCGCATCGTGGCGGCGTGGTCATCCGCCTCCAGGGCAAGCTCGCCCTGCAGCAGGTGCCGGATCCCGGGCCCGGGATGGATATGGCGCCAGGCGTTGGCGCCGGGCGGAAAGGTCACCGTATCCAGGCGCAGGAGAACACGCTCCTCCTCGATCTCGATCTCCTGATGCAGCAGCAGATCCGCGGAGGTTGGCGCGGCCTCGCCCAGGCAGAACCGCAACCAGGTCGCGCTGCCGTCAAGGGCACGAATATGCTTGCGCCCCTGAAGGAACTCCGTACCGTCCGGCGCATCGGTTCCGTTGCCTTCGATGGACAGCGTCCCCTGAACCGGCCAGATCGCTCCGAACAGCCCCGGCGCTTCCACGACCTGTCCGGCCTCGGCGGTCTCGCGTTGAAGGGACAGGTGGAATTTCTGCATTCTAGAGGTCCTCGCTCAGACGTTTCGGCATGAATAACACGACAAAAAACCGAACTGAAAGTTTTTACCGATGTTTTTAGCAAGTGTCGTTCCATGATTCCACGCCGGGCCCTGCCGCTTTTCACCCTCACGCTGACCTCCGTCGCGGTGCTGCTGCACCTCGTTTCCGGCTGGGAACCGCTCATGCTGCTGTCGCGGGTCGGCTTCGTGAGCATGTGCCTGGCGGCGATTCCCCGCTTCGAACTGCGGGAATGGGCGCTGGCGCTGCTTGCAAGCGGCTGCGCGCTGGCGCTCGTCCAGCAGGAGGGAGGTCAGGCGCAATTGCTTGCGACGCTCGATCTCGCGGTGTTCTTCGGCAGCTTCATCGCGCTGCTCACCCTGCTAAAGGAGGCCGCCGAGCAATCCGGCTCGGTGCAGACGGTGGGCCGTTTCCTGACAAGCCAACCCAGCGGCCGCCGCTATTATGCAACGGCCTTTGGCGGGCACGCCCTGGCCCTGGGGCTGAACTTCGCCGCCGTCAGCCTGATGGCGCCCCTGATCCAGAAGGGCGCACAGGACAGTGACGGCCGGATCGATCCGGCCCTGGAACGCCGCCAGCTCTCGGCCCTGCTGCGTGGCTTCTCCTGGTTCGTGCTCTGGGCGCCGACATCGCTGGCGCAGGCCGTGCTTCTCCTGCTGTTTCCCGGAGTGAACTGGCCGATCCTGCTGGCCCTGGGGCTCGGCACCGCGATCCTGATGATCCTGCTTGGACGCGTCCTCGACCGCCACGAATGGCGTCATGCCGGGCAAATCGCCGGAATCGACGGCCAGGAAACGCCGCGCCGCTCCCTCGCCGTTGTCGCCCTCGTCTGCGTGTCCCTTATCGGCGGCACGGTCGCGCTCAGCGCCGTCGCCGGCTTTTCGATTGCCCAGGCCCTCATGCTGGTGGCCCCGACGATCACCCTGCTGTGGTTCGTCTGGCAGGCCGCACCCTTTGCAGAGACCTCTGCGCTGCAGCGCACGGCCGAGTTCGGGAGCGTCCTGGTCCGCGCCGCGCCATCGCTGCTGCGCACCGCCGTCGCGCTTGGCCTCTCGGGCTTCATCGGACGCGCTGCGGCGCTGGTCCTGCCGACCGAACAGATCGCGCATTGGCTCGATCTCTCGTCGCTGTCGCCCTGGATCTTCCTGGCCGCGCTTCCGGTGCTGATCACGCTCGGCGGACAGGTCGCGCTCAGCCCGATCCTCCTCGTCGTGTTCTTCGGCGAGCTGGTCTACCAGCTTCCGGTCCTGCCGGCCGACCCGACGCTGATCGTCTATTCGCTCTCCTTCGGTTGGGCCCTGAGCATGTCGGCCTCGCCCAATGCGACCGCCACGCTGCTGGTCTCCGCGATCTGCCGGATTCCACCGACCACGCTGACCTGGCGCTGGAACGGCCGCTATGCCCTTCTGTGCTATGTCGTTTTCCTGGCGCTCCTGGCCGTGCTCGTTTGAACCGGATAGCGATGCTTCGCGCGTACGGCTCAAAAAATCGATAAAAATTTGCACACGCAATTTTTATCGCTTAACATCGCCTTGCGAACACAGGGAGGAAACGATGTTCAAAGCAACCAGACATCTGGCTGCCGTAGCGGCCATTGTGCTGACCGGCGCCACGGCCACGGCCGAAGAGCTTCGGATCGGCACCGCGAGCCTTGGCGGGGCGTTCTACCCGATGGGCCAGTCAATCTCGAATCTCGTGAACAAATACGCTGGCGACGGGATCTCGATGGTGCCGGTGGTGACGGGCGGATCGGTCCAGAACCCGCGCCTGATCGACAGCGGAGAGGTCGAGATCGCCATCACCAACAACAATCTCGCCGTCCTGGCGACCAAGGGGGTCGGTCCCTACAAGTCTGGCGCCATCGACATTGGCGCAGTGGCCGCGTTGCATCCCAGCGTGTTGCACATGATCGTGCTCGAAGGGTCCGACATCCAGACCATCGAGGATCTCAAGGGCAAGCGCGTGGCGGTAGGCCCGGCGGGTGGCGGAACCCTGGGGTTCATGAACTTTCTGCTGCCGCTGCATGACATGTCGCTGGAAGACATGACGCCGTCTTTCCTGTCCTATTCGGACGGGTTCAGCCAACTGGCCGATGGCAATGTCGATGCCGCCTTCGCGCTGTCGGGCTATCCGGCCGGCGCCGCGATGCAGGCCGCCGCCGGCAACAAGCTGCGCTTCATCTCCTTCTCCGACGGGATGCTCGACAAGGCGCTTGACGCCAACGCCGCCTTCCAGGGCGTCGAAATCCCGGCCGATATCTATGGCACCGCGGCGCCGGGCACGGTCATCGGCGTCAACAACATGCTGATCGCGCCGAGTTCCATGGATGCGGACAAGGTCGAGAAGATCACCGCCGCGATCTTCGACCATCTCGACGAGTTGCAGGCCGAGAACGCGAATGCCAGGCAGATCGACCCCGCGATGTCGACCAAGCTCGCGATCCCGCTGCATGAAGGCGCTGCGCGCTACTTCAACAAGTAGGCCATGCCGCGCGGGCCGGCCTGACCCCGGCCCGCGCCATTCGCTTTCGCCGAGAACAGGATGAACAGAATGCTTGCGGATACCTGGCTGGGCCCGAAGGGTGGGCTTGTGCGACTGGTCGCTTTCGGGCTTGGCGCCTACCATTTGCTGGTGGTGTCCGGCGTGCTGTCGATCTCGACCATGCCGATGCGGCTGACCCATGTCCTGCTGGCCTTCTGCCTGCTCTTTGCCACTCGACCGCTGCTGGAAAACCTTGCCGGTAGCCGCCTCAACAAGCTGATCTCCTCCGGCTTGATCCTCGCAACGATCGGCGCAAGCGGCTGGATGCTGACCCGCTGGAAGCCCATCGCCTTCAGCGGCGGCATGACCGAACCGGGCGATTATGTTGCCGGTCTGGTCATCGTCGCACTCGTCTTCGAGGCCGCACGGCGGGCCGTCGGGACGATCCTCGCTGGCATCGCGCTGCTCTTCTTCTGCTACCCGTTTCTCAGCCCCTACCTTCCGGGCGTGCTGAACGGGCGGGGCTACAGCCTGGAACGGATCGTGCTTTTCCTGACGACGGACACGGCCGGCGTCTATGGCATCCCCATCGGCGTGGCCGCGACCTACATCATCACCTTCACGATCTTCGGCGCGCTGCTCTCCCGTTTTGGCGCGGGGGATTTCTTCTTCGAGATCTCCGTGCGGCTGACGCGCGGCCTGCGGGCCGCCAGTGCGAAATCCGCCGTGCTGTTCTCGACCCTGATCGGCATGGTCTCCGGCTCGGCCGCTGGCAATGTCGCCGTCACCGGCACCGTCACCATCCCGGTGATGAAACGCGACGGCTACGCGCCGCACCAGGCCGGCGCCATCGAAGCCGTCGCCTCCACCGGCGGACAGCTCATGCCGCCGGTCATGGGCGCTGCCGCCTTCATCATGGCCGAGATCGTCGGCGTGCCCTACACCAAGGTGATGCTGACGGCGCTGCTGCCAGCGCTGCTCTTCTTCGGCTCCGCCTTCATCGTGGTTCACCTGCAAGGGGTGAGGAACGGGATCGAGCCCTCCACCGAAGACAGTGCCGACGGCCGTCCAATGTCCCGCGTCCTGTTCGACGGGCTGCCCTTCATCGGTGCCTTCGCGACCCTGATCACGCTCATGCTCTCGGGCTATTCCCCTTTCAAGGCGTCGCTTTGGGGCATGGTCGCGCTGCTGACGGTCGATCTGGCCCTGAAGCGCCGCATCGACCGGGAATGGCTGGGCAAGATCACCGGCGGGATCACCGATGGCGGGCTCGGCGTGATCACCATCTCGGCCGCCTGTGCCGCCGCCGGCATCATCGCCGGCACGCTCGGCATCACCGGGCTCGGCTCCAAGATCGCCATCCTGATCGACGCCGCCTCCCATGGCAGCCTCCTGCTGGCGCTGTTCTTCACCATGGTCACCTCGATCATCCTCGGCATGGGGCTGCCGACAACGGCGGCCTACCTGATCCTCGCGACCGTCGTTGCGCCCGCCCTCGTCAAGATGGGCGTGCCGGCGCTGACGGCGCATTTCTTCGTCTTCTACTACGGCTGCATCTCGACCATCACGCCCCCCGTGGCGCTGGCGGCCTATGTCGCCGGAGGCATCGCCGGGGCGAATATCAACAAGGTCGGCTGGACCGCCGCGGCCTATGCGACCACCAGCTTCGTGCTGCCCTTCGCCTTCTGCTTCGCGCCCGGGCTGCTCCTGCAAGGCACTGCCCTCGAAAACCTCCTGGCCATTGTCACCAGCGCGGCAGGCATCTTTGCCATCGCCGTCGGCGTCGTCGGCTGCCTCGGCGCCCGGCTCGAGCCGCTGCCGCGCCTCGTCGCGCTGGCCGCCGGGCTGTGCCTGCTGTTCCAGGGGCTCACCAGCGGGCTCATCGGCGCCCTGCTGCTGGCCGGGCTGCTGCTTCATGGCCGGCTGACGGCCCCCAGACCGATCTGACACGCAAAGGAGACCCCAAATGCACCGAGAATTCCGCAGGGTCGTGACCGGACATGACGAGACCGGCAAGGCCATCATCGAATCCGACAAACCCGCCTTCCATTACCTCGAACGGCCCAATCGCCCCGGCGTCCGGCTGACGAATTTCTGGCTTTCCGGGAGCACGCCGGCCGAATATGACGGCGCGACCGAGACCTGCGAGGGGCCGTTCATCCTGCACCCGCCACAGAATGGCAGCGTCTTCCGCTGCGTCGAGTTCCTGCCCGAGGACCCGGAGGTGCTGGCGAAGCTGGACGGACAGGCGGCCTTTGCCGAAATGGGCGCGGGAGCCAATATCGTCGAGGGCGCGCGTCACCCCTTCATGCACCGGACGGATTCCCTCGACTACGCGGTCGTGCTGTCCGGCGAGATCATGATGCTGATGGATGACGAGGCGGATGACGTGCATCTGAAAGCCGGCGATGTCGTCGTGCAGCGCGGCACCAACCACGCCTGGTCGAACCGCTTCTCCGAGCCCTGCGTGATCGCCTTCATCCTGATCGACGGCGTTACCCGCTCCGACGCCCCGGACGAAGACCGCAAGGGCATCCCACGCCGATAGGCGCGTCCGCGCCCGTGGTCGCACCGAAACAGATTGATCCCCAAAAGGCCGGAGACGCGCCATGACCCTGCTCGCCGATCTTCTCTCGACCGTCTTCGAACGGCGGTATCGCCGCGACACCGTTGCCCCGTTTGACGGACGCCCCCTAGCCGAACTGGCCGAAGCGCTGGTTGGATCGGAAGGCGAGACCTCGGGGCTTGCGCTGGCCGACGAGATCCTGACCCGGTTCGAGACGCTCGAGGATGCCGACAAGCTCGCCTTCCTCGAGGAGATCGCGTCGCGGATGAATATCGATCCCGAACAGGTGCGCAACTGCCTCGACGCCTATGAGCAGACCCCCTCCCGCACAAGTTACCGGGCCTTTGCCGCGGCGGCCGAACCGGCGCGGCAGGAGCTGGTGCGCCGGTTGAACCGCAAGCCCGGCGCGACGGCAGCGCTTGTCCGGATGCGGGCCGACCTGATCCGCCTCGGAGGCGACAACCCGGACCTGCAGGCGCTCGACCTGGATTTCCGCCATCTCTTCGCGTCCTGGTTCAACCGCGGGTTTCTCGTGCTGCGCCCGATCAGCTGGGAGAGTCCGGCCCATATCCTGGAACGAATCATCGCTTATGAAGCGGTCCATGCCATCCACAGCTGGAACGACCTGCGCCGCCGGCTTGAACCCGATGACCGGCGCTGCTTTGCCTTTTTCCACCCGGCAATGCCGGACGAGCCGCTGATCTTCGTCGAGGTGGCGCTCACCCGTGGCATTCCCGGTTCGGTGCAAGGGCTCCTGACGGAGGAGCGCGAGGCACTCGCCGGGCAGGAGGCCGACACCGCTGTCTTCTACTCGATCTCGAACTGCCAGGCCGGGCTTGCCGGGATATCCTTCGGCAACTCGCTGATCAAGCAGGTGGCCGCCGACCTTGCCGCCGAGCTTGCCGGCCTGAAGACCTTCGTGACGCTGTCGCCGATCCCCGGCCTGACCCGCTGGCTCGACGCTGAAGGTCTCTCTTGGGACGCCGCGGATCCGGAGGCGATGCGCGCCCTGGCCGCGCATTACCTGCTCCATGCCCGGTCACAGCGCGGATCGCCCCATGATCCCGTGGCACGGTTCCACCTCGGAAATGGCGCGATCATCCATGCCGTCCACGCCGAGGCCGACACCTCCGACAAGGGATTTGCCCAGTCGGGCGGCACGATGGTGAACTATCTCTACGACCTGAAACAGGTCGCCCAGAACCACGAGCGCTTCGTCGAGACTTCCGAAGTCATCGCGAGCCCGAAGGTCCACGCACTGGCCGCGGCGGTCGCCGCCGACGCGCCCTAGCGGCGCGCCGGCTGGCCTTCTGGCGCGGACCGTTTGCGGCGGCGAAAGGCCAGCCTGCCCGATGCGCGCAATTCCCGGGTCGCGACGGCAAGGCACATGTTCAGCCGCACCCGCATCGCATAGCACCACCCGAAACACCGATGCCGGACCGGCGCGGGCAACCGCCCCGACGGGGTCGGCAATTCCTTGACGGTGGCATCGGTCAGGGAGAGGAGAAGGAGAGTTCATTCCATGAAGGGATCACTCGCCGTCGCCCGACCGCGGGGGCTGACGCTCCAGGGCCATCTCGTCGTCATGATCGCTGCGATCGTGCTGCTGCAATTCATCCTAACATGGGCCGTCATTTCCGACGCCGTGTCCGGCATTGTCCGCGAACAGATCGGCGAACGGGCGCTGCAGACAGCGCTCGCAGTCGCCGAGATGCCCGAGATGCGCACACGCCTCGCCGCCAGGGACCAGAGCGGCGTCATCCAGGAGCTTGCCGAGGAGCTGCGCCGAAAAACCGGCGCCGAATATATCGTGGTCGGCGACAGGGACGGCATCCGCTATTCCCACCCAGTGCCCGAACGGATCGGCAAGACCTTTGTCGGAGGCGACACCGGGCCCGTCATCGAAGAGGGGCAGGCCTATGTCTCCGAGGCCACGGGCACGCTCGGCCCAGCCATCCGGGGCATGGCGCCGATCCGCGACGGCTTCCGCAATGTCGTCGGCTTTGTCAGTGTCGGCTATCTCAAGGAGGACGTGCAGGGCCTGCTGCAACGCTACATGCAACAGCCGCTGCTCTATCTCTCGTTGCTGATGGGGCTCGGTGTCTTCTGGGCCGTCTACGTGTCGCGCCATTTCAAGAAGCGGACGCTCGGGCTGGAACCCGAAGAGATCACGCAGCTCTTCCTGCAGCGCGAAGCCGTGCTGGATGCGATCCGCGCAGGCGTGGTGTCGACCGATGGTGCCGGGATCGTCCGGGTTGCCAACAGTGCCGCCCTTGCCGCCGCCGGCGCCGGGTCCGCCGGGGAGATCGTCGGTGCCCCCGCCAGCGGAGCCTTTCCGGATCTCGGTCTCGACGAGGTGCTCGCGACCGGCCAGCCGATGGAATACGAGGAGCGCACGATCGGCGGGCGGGACATGATCGTCAACGCCGCGGCGATCCGGAGCGCGGGCCGGCTGCTCGGCGCCGTTGCCACTTTCCGCCCGAAGGACGAGGTGCAGCGCATCGCCCAGGAACTGGCCCGGGTCCGGGAATATGGCGAGTTCCTGCGCGCCCAGAGCCACGAGCATTCCAACAAGCTGCACACGATCGCCGGCCTGCTGGAGATCGGCGCCTACCAGGAAGCGCAGGATTTCGTCTGCGACGAGACCTCCGGTTACCAGGCAATGGTCGATTTCCTGCACCGCGCTGTTCCACACCCGGTCCTGGCCGGAATCATCCTTGGCAAATACGCGCGCGGGCGCGAACTCAAGGTCGAGCTGGAAATTGCCCCGGAAAGCCAGATGGCCGACCTGCCCGAGCGGATCGACCAGGAGCAGCTTGTCACCGTGCTGGGCAACCTGCTCGAAAACGCGTTCGAAGCGATGCTCGCGCAGCCGGAAGACGAGCGCAGGGTGCTGCTCTCCTTCACCGATCTCGGCGACGAGCTTCTGTTCGAAATCGAAGACCAGGGACCCGGCATCGCGCCGGAGCGGACCGAGGCGATCTTCGAAAAGGGCGTGTCCTCGAAGAGCGGCGAGCGGCGCGGTCTGGGCCTGTACCTGGTGCGCCGGGCCGTGGACAAGCTGGGCGGCTATGTGACCGTGGGCAGTGGCGAGACCGGCGGCGCGCTCTTCACGGTGGCGATCCCGAAGGCGCTGCCCACCAAGGCCGGGGAGGCGGTGACGGGATGAGCGATCTGTCTGTTCTGGTAGTCGAGGATGACGAGAGGATCGGCGAGCTGCATCGCCGCTTCACCGAACGCGTGGACGGGTTTGCCGTGATCGGCATTGCCAGCACGCTCGCGGAGGCAAGCGAGATGATCACCCTGCTCGAGCCCGACCTCGTGCTGCTCGACCTCTACTTTCCCGAGGGCGAGAGCTTCGGCCTGCTGCAGGAGATCCGCGACCAGGGGCTCGAGACGGATGTGATCCTGATCACGGCCGCCCGCGAGGTGAAGGCGCTCAAGACGGCGATGCGCAACGGCGTTTTCGACTTCATCATCAAGCCGCTCACCTCCGGCCGCTTTGCCGAATGCCTCGCCAATTACCGGCGCTACCGCGCCCGTGTGGAAGACCGCTCCCGCCTCGAACAGGACGAGGTCGACGGGATCCTGCACCCGCCCGTCTCTGCCGAGACCAGCCCGGACCCCGCCAGCCGGCACCTGCCCAAGGGGATCGACATGCTGACGCTGGAACATGTCCGCGCCGCCTTTACCGAGGAGGGGGCCGGCACCAGTTTCAGCGCCGAGGAAGTGGGCGCTCGGATCGGCGTCAGCCGCTCGACCGCGCGGCGCTACCTGGAATACCTGGTCTCGGTGCGCTTCGTCCGCCCCGAGCTCGTCTACGGGTCCGTCGGCCGCCCGGAACGGCGGTATTCCCCGATGGGCCCGGGGCAATAAGCGGCCCCACATCGGATCTTCCCGGCAAAGGCCTGAGCCTCGTGACCTTTGCCCTGCCCGCATTTGCAGGGGACGGGCCACGGCCACATCCGCTGGGCGCTCCAGACACATGGCGAGACAAGCCAGCTCGGACACAGCCTGCAGGGACAGCGTCCTTGTGATGCTTTTGGCTGAGGATTACGCGCGCAGCCGCGTCGCTACTCGATTGAGGCGGTTCGTGCTATGGTTGCATTTACGTAGCAGAGATCAATTTTAAATGGAGACGCGCGATAATGCCCAAATACATGAGTCAGTTCAGCTATTCCGAAGCATCGGTCAAGGGAATGGTCGCAAAGCCGCAGGATCGTCGGGCGGCGGCAGAGAAAATCTTCGCGGCTGCCGGTGGGACGATCGAGTGCATGTATTACTGTTTTGGCGATTATGACGGCGTTGTCATCAGCGACTTCCCGTCCGATGTGGCGGCCGCATCCGCGATCCTTGCCGTTGGCTCTTCCGGGGCCTTCGCCAAGCTCAAGACGACGGTCCTGATTACAATGGAGGACTCGGTGGCAGCCATGGAAGGCGCCAAGAATATCGCTGACACCTATATGGCACCCGGCAGCTAGCCCCCCGTTCAACCCTCTGGAGAACGCAAATGACGCGGCCCGCCGCGCTTTCGCGGCGGCGCCTGTCCGGCGCCGGGCGACATTTCCGGACGGCGTGAACCATCTGACCCTCTGGAATGACGGCATCCGGAGCGTTGCTTGCGGCACGCAGCTGGTGTCCGGGCAGAGATCCGGGCCTTCGGGCTTCTCTTTGGATCAGCCCTGACGCGCGTGGGCCTCGGAGAAGGACACAAGGCGTTTCGTGTCCACGTCCCAGAGCTTCAGCCCAACCGTGGACAGGCTTTCCCGGATGGTCAGCCGGTTGCACTCGGCCAGTTCGGAATGGTCCCGAAGAACCTCCGGCAGCCGGTAGAACGGGACACGGCTGTAGAGATGGTGCACATGGTGGATCCCGATATTCGCCGAGATCCATTGCAGGACCGACGGCAGCACGTAATGCGAGCTTCCGTGCAGCGCGGATTCATGTAGCTGCCAATCCTCCTCGGAGTCCCACTGTGTGCGCTCGAACTGGTGTTGCACGTAGAAGAGCCACACGCCGGCCGTGGCGGCGATGAGTGTCGATGGCAGGAGTATCAGAAGCAACGGCATCGCGCCGCCGAGATACCAGATCAGGGCGACAGCCGTCAGGATTGCCAGATTGGTCCCCATCGAGCTGACCCAGTATTTCACACCATTCATGTAGCCCAGGGGCAGCCGGTTCTCCAGCAGGAAGAGATAGCTCGGGCCCAGTCCGAACATGGTGATCGGATGCCGGTAGAGACGGTATTTCAGGCGACCGAACGCCGACAGGGCGGCGTATTCCTCGATTGTCAGGGTCAGGATGTCTCCTATGCCCCGCCGGCCCAGATTGCCGGACGAGCTGTGATGGATCGAATGCGACCGGCGCCAGACGTCGTAGGGCGTCCAGGTGAGTACCCCGATGCAGCGGCCGACCCAGTCGCTGACCTGCCGGTTCTTGAAGAAGGACCCGTGCCCGCAATCATGTTGAATCGCGAAAAGCCTGAGCAGGAATGGCGCGATCAGGAAGGAGGCCCCAAGGGCCAGCCAGTTGCTGATCGACAGCGCCCACCAGGCGATCGCCCAGAGCAAAACGAAAGGAATGGCGGTGACGGCCAGCTCGAAGACGCTCCGACGACCACTCGGCTCGCGGTATTTCGCCAAGACCTTGACCCAGTCGCTCGCCCTTTCGTGGCTCGGTTGAGCCCCACTACATTCCGGTGTGTCTGTCATATGCCTGCTTCGCTGTTGCTGAAGAGGGCGTTACCCTATCGGTGCCGCAGAACAAGCTATTTCCGACAAAACGGTCGATAGAATCGACAAAGAGGCACAAAGCGACCGTCGAAATGCCTCTGACCGACCGTGCCGGGACTGCCTTGCAGAGCCGTGTCAAAGATCAGGCCCCGCTCCCGGACTTTGCCCGTGACGGTCCGGAAATCTTCAGCGCCGACATCGGAACCGGCCGCGAGCTCCGCCGTGAACAGAATGGACAGAACGCGGTTTAGAGTCATTTTCCTGTTTATGCCCGTATTGTTGAATTGACCAAGGGGCAGCGTAGGCTGACGGCAGCTAATCCCGACAGGAGGGTCGGGATAGTAAACGGAGGCATCCATGAGAATCTTCAAGACAGCGCTTGCGAGCGCAGTGGTCGCGTGCGGCCTGGCGACATCTGCCATCGCGGCGGACGTGACCCTCAAGCTCGGCCATATCGCCGAATCCGAGCACCCCTATGCCAAGGGGGCCGAGTATTTCGCCCAGCGCGTGGGCGAGCTGTCGGATGGCGCAATCGAGGTCAAGGTCTTCCCGTCCTCGCAGCTGGGCGATCAGAAAGCGCTCATCGAGGGCCTTGTCTTCGGTTCCGTCGACATGGCGTTGACCGGAACGGCTGTTCTTGGCCAGTTCCTGCCCGAAATCTCGATCTTCGACCTGCCCTTCCTCTTCGAGGACCGCGCCCATGCCTATGCCTCGCTCGACTCCGTCGGTGTGGAAATGGGCGCCAATCTCGAGAAGCGCGGCATCAAGCTGCTGGGCTACATGGAGAACGGCATCCGCCACATGACCAATTCCGATCACGCGATCGCCACGCCCGCCGATATGGAAGGGCTGAAGATCCGGGTCATGAACAACAAGATCTATGTCGAGACGATCAACGCGCTCGGCGCCAGCGCGACGCCGATGGCCTTCGCCGAGCTCTATACCGCGCTGCAGCAGCACACGGTCGACGGGCAGGAAAACCCCTCCGCCCATATCTTCACCAAGCGTTTCTTCGAGGTTCAGCCCTATGCCTCGCTGACCGCCCATGCCTATTCACCCGAGCCCGTGCTGATCTCGATGGTGTCCTGGAACCGGATGTCGGAAGAACAGCAGGCCATCGTGAGCCAGGCCGCGAAAGAGGCCGTCGACTGGCAGCGTGAACTCTCGACCCAGAAGGATGACGAGTACTGGGCCAAGATCCGGGAGACCGGCCAGATGGAGATCACCGAGGTTGATCGCAGTGCTTTCGCCGACGCGGTCCAGCCGGTGCACGAGAAATTCGCCAAGATGGTTGGCCAGGACAATCTCGACAAGATCGCGGCTCTCAAGAGCAACTGATAGCTCGGTTCTCGATCTTCGATCCGGGTGGCACCTCCCCGCCACCCGGGTCCCTTTTCCCTCCCGCCGCGGAACATCCCCATGAACACGCTCTTCAAAGGGCTGCGAACCTCGCTGTACTGGCTATCGGTTGCAGCCATGGCCACGATGCTGGCCCTCATCTTCCTGCAGGTGGTTACCCGCTACGTCTTCGGGTTCACCTTCGATTGGTCCGAGGAGGTCGCGCGCTTCCTCTTCGTCTGGGTCGTCTTCCTCGGCTCCGCCTTGATCATGGGCGAAACTGGCCACCTCGCCGTGCGCTTCCTGCCCGATGCGCTCTCCGGCAAGCTGGCCGGGCTGATCCTGGAAAGTGCCATCAACCTTCTCAGCTATGTCTTCATCTACCTGCTGGTCTTCCAGGGCGGCAAGATGATGACGGCCATGTCCTTCCAGACCACGCCCGCGCTCGGCATCTCGGTAAGCTGGATCTACGCGACCCTGCCCGTCAGCGGGCTGCTGATGGCGCTCTATCTCACGCGGGACACGCTGCGGATCTTCGGCGATGCACGGGTCTATCTGCACTCCGGCTCGGCCGGGCTTGTCGACCATATCCACGCCCGCTCAACCCCAATCAACCCGGAGGAATGACCTGATGGAATTCGCTCTTATAGGCTCCTTCCTCGTGATGGCCTTCGCCGGCGTGCCGGTGGCCTTCTCGCTCTGTCTCGCCGTGCTGATCATCCTGCTCTTCTTCATGGAGATGCCGCAGGTCCTGATCCCGCAGATCATGTATACCGGCGTTGACAGCTTCTCCTTCATGGCCGTGCCCTTCTTCATGCTCGCCGGCGCCTTCATGTCCGAAGGTGGTGTCACCAAGCGGCTCGTGAGCTTCGCCCAGGCGCTTGTCGGCTCTTTCCGGGGTGGGCTTGCACAGGTCGTCTGCGTCGCCGGCATGTTCTTCGCCGCGATCTCCGGCTCCTCGGCGGCCACAACCGCCGCCATCGGCACCACCATGGTCGACGAGATGGAACGCAAGGGCTATCGCCGTGAATTCGCCACTGGCGTCGTCGCGGCCGGCGGCACGGTCGGGATCGTGATCCCGCCCTCGATCACCCTCGTCGTCTATGGCGTCATCGCCGGACAATCGATCAGCGACCTCTTCGTCGCCGGCTTCGCGCCCGGCATCCTGATGGGGCTCGTCATGTGCATGGTGAGCTGGTTCATCGCCAAACGCGAAGGCATTCCGGCCGAGGGCAAGTTCTCCCTCATCGCCGCCGTCAAGGCCTTCGGGGACAGCTTCTTCGCCCTCATGACCCCGGTCATCATCATCGGCGGCATCTATGGCGGCATCTTCACCCCGACCGAAGCCGCGGCCGTCGCCGCCGTCTACGGCATCGTGGTGGGCCTGTTCATCTATCGCGAACTGAAGTTCAAGGACTTCCCGCGGATCATCTTCAAGGCGGTGATCGGCACCACGCTGATCATGTTCATCGTCGGCGCGGCGAAGGTCTTCGGCTGGATGCTGACCAATCTCGAGATCCCGCACCATATCGCGGCCTACGTGGTCTCGCTCACCAGCTCGCCCATCGTCTTCCTGCTGATGATGAACGTGCTGCTGCTGGTGATCGGCACGCTGATCAACGCCTCGGCGGCGGTCGTCATCCTGACGCCGATCTTCCTGCCGGTGGCGCTGCAACTCGGCATCGACCCGCTCTTCTTCGGCGTGCTGATGGTCGTCAACCTCGCCATCGGTTGCATCACCCCGCCGGTCGGGCTGGACCTCTTCGTCGCCAGTGCGGTGACCAAGGTGCCGCTGGAGAAGGTGATGTGGGCCTCCCTGCCGTTCCTCTTCGCGCTTCTCGGCTCGCTGGTCCTGATGACGCTTGTGCCGGAGATCATCCTCTTCTTCCCGCACCTTCTTCAGTGACCCCGAAGACGACACCCTCCCGGCACCGGATCCCCAGGCAGGGGGTCCGGTGCCGGTCGTCGGCGCGCTCCTCGAGGGCACCGGCAAAACGCGGCCCGAACCGGAAGGGTCCATGCCCCTGTCCGGTCTCGCGTCGCCGGGGCCGGCGATCGCGGACGGGGGCTCCCGGTCGCCGGCAATCCCCGAACCCGATTTCCCAAAATGCCGGGAACAGGCCTCGGTCCCCCCTTGGCTCCGGTCCCGGCGGTTCCGGTCGCCCCGTCGGACATTGCACCTTTTAGCTGACAATCACGCCCCAACCCGGCCTGCCACGTGCCCGCGCAAAGGGCTCCGACCTGGGCGCGGGCACTTCGCAGCGTCGCACGAACGACATTCGGTCCGAGACACCGGACCTGGAGGCCGCGCAGCATCGACCTTCCACACGACGTCCTGGCGACTGAGACGGACACCCCTTTCGTATTTCTCCGCGGAGCGTCCTGATTTGGCGGCGAGCGTAACAGGCTGACCTATCGAACTCTTTTCAGCTTAGCGGCGAAACTCGGACCCTTGCCTGAGAGCCGCCACCGTTCGCGACGAGCGGCTCGGACGATTACGCAACGTGATCCGCATAGACCTTACACATATTGGCAACCCGGGCGGTGCCGGGGGGCCGGATGTTCCCCCGCGGAACGATCCGTTCGAATGGAAATGGAAGACAAGATGAACACCCTCAAGACACATTGCGCCGCCACGGCGCTCTGCCTGATCGGCGCCGGCGCCGCCTTTGCCGCGCCCTACCCGGTTCCGGATACCGGCCAGACGGCCTGCTACGACGAGACCAACGAGATCGCCTGCCCGGCCGCCGGCGAGGCCTTCCACGGCCAGGACGCGCAAGTCGACGGCACGCCGATGAGCTACACCGATAATGGCGACGGCACGGTGACCGACAATGTGACCGGTCTGATGTGGGTGAAATCGCCGGACCTGAATGGCGACGGCAAGATCACGGCCGAGGACAAGCTGTCCTATGAAGACGCGCTGGCCTTCGCCGAGAGCTACCAGCTTGCCGGCCATGACGACTGGCGTATCCCGACGATCAAGGAAATGTACTCGCTGATGAACTTCGACGGGGTCGATGTCAGCGGCTGGGAGGGCGAGGACAGCTCGGGACTGGTGCCCTTCCTCGACGACGAGATGTTCGACTTCGCCTATGGCGATACCGAGGCCGGTGAGCGCATCATCGATTCCCAGATGGTCTCGACCAATCTCTATGTCGGCGAAACCGTTCCCAACGAAGAGGCCGGCACGCTGTTCGGGGTCAATTTCGCCGATGGCCGCATCAAGGGCTACGGGCTGGAACTGCATGGCAAGCCCAAGCCCTTCTTCGTCATGATGGTGCGCGGCGAGGCGGGTTATGGCGTGAACGATTTCACCGACAATGGCGATGGCACCGTGACCGATGCCACAACCGGGCTGATGTGGGCGCAGGGCGATTCCGGCGCGGCGATCACCTGGCAGGCGGCGCTGGAATGGGCCGTGACGGCGAATGCCGAAAACTACCTGGGCCATTCGGACTGGCGCCTACCGAATGTGAAGGAGTTGCAGGTCCTGGTCGATTACGATCGCTCGCCCGCGACCACCGGCAGTGCCGCCATCGACCCGGTCTTCGAGACGACCGAGATCAGCAACGAGGCCGGCGAGGCGGATTACGGCTGGTACTGGTCCTCCACCACCCATGCCAACATGACCGAACAGGAAGGCATCGCCGCGGCCTATGTCTGTTTCGGCCGGGCCACGGGCTACATGGAAGGCAAATGGGCCGATGTCCACGGCGCGGGCGCGCAGCGTTCCGACTTCAAGCTGGGCAGCGCCGCCGACTATCCGGAAGGCAACGGCCCGCAGGGCGATGCGATCCGCATCGAGAATTTCGCCCGCCTCGTGCGTGACGCCAAGTGACGACAGACAGGCCGCGCGCCCCTGCGGCAGCGGCCTGACAGTTCCCTGCGGAGACCCGGTCGACAGGTCCGGATCTCCGCGCGAAAAACGGACCGACGGAAGCTTGCGCCACGCGCGTTACAGGGTGGACCGCGGAACGCGTTTCTCCCGCAGCCCCTCTCACCAGCCACAAGAACGAAGCCCCACGCCATGAAGAATATCAAGATCGCCCTCTGGACCATACCCGGCCTGCTGACCGCCCTCTGGCTCGCGACGAGCCTGCCCTTCCCCGACGAGATGACCTTCATCTCCATCCGCAATCTGCTGGTACAGTATTCCGGTGTGCTGGCGATGGGCGCGATGAGCGTCGCGATGATCCTCGCCACGCGCGCATCCTGGCTGGAACCCTGGCTGAACGGGCTCGACAAATCCTACCGCCTGCACAAATGGCTCGGCATCTTCGCGCTCGTGGCGGCCCCGATCCACTGGATCGCCGCCAATGGACCGAAATGGGCGGTGCAATGGGGACTCATGACGCCGCCGGAGCGCAATGGACCGCCATCCGGCATGCCGGACCTGCCGGCCCTCCAGGCGTTTTTCAACAGCCAGCGCGGCACCGCCGAGATGCTCGGCGAGTGGGCCTTCTACGCCGCGATCCTGCTGATCGCGCTCGCCCTGTTCAAGCGCTTTCCCTACAAGTATTTCGTCACCACGCACACGCTGATTGCAATCGCCTATCTCGCGCTGGCCTTCCATGCCTTCGTGCTGATGGATTTCGCGGCCTGGACCCAGCCGCTCGGCATCCTGATGGCGTTGCTGACGGCCGGCGGCGTGACCTCGGCCGTGCTCGCGCTCAGTCGCCAGATCGGACGGGCCAGGAAAGTGGACGGCAAGATCGAGACGGTCCGTCACTTCCCGGAAATGGGCATCACCGAAACCCGCATCGCGCTGGAACAGGGCTGGAGCGGGCATGACGCTGGCCAGTACGCCTTCGTCACCTTCGACCGGCACGAGGGCAAGCATCCCTTCACGATTGCCTCGGCCTGGGACCCGGACACGCGCGGGATCACCTTCATCACCAAAGGGCTGGGCGATTACACCGATGGCCTGTCCGACACGCTGAAACCCGGCGCGGAAGCCACTGTCGAGGGCCCGTATGGCCGTTTCACCTTCGAAGACGGCGCCGACCGCCAGGTCTGGATCGGCGGCGGCATCGGCATCACACCTTTCATCGCCCGCATGAAGCAACTCGCCCGGTCGGGCAATGCACCATCGGTCGACCTGATCCATTCCACCAAGGAACTGTCTGCGGAGGCGCGCGACCTGTTGGAAGCCGATGCCCGGGCTGCGGGCATCAAGCTGCACGTGATGATCGACGAACGCGATGGCTTCCTGACCGGCGCGCGGCTGCGCGAGATGGTGCCGGACTGGAAGGCCGCTTCGGTCTGGTTCTGCGGTCCCGCGGCCTTCGGAAAGGCGCTGCGCGATGATCTGAAGGCAAACGGCCTGGCGACCGGCGGTTTCCACCAGGAGCTCTTCAACATGCGTTGAACACTGGGATCGGGCGCCCCGACCGTGGTGCCCGATCCGAAGACAGCGGCCAGCACGAGGAGACCGCCCGCGCCAATCGGCGGGAGCGGTCGAATGGCCAGCAGGGCCACTTCCCGGAGAGGGCCTTGCCAAGTCCGACAATCAGCTCCCTGCCCGCGGCCCAGGCCGCCGGCAAGCCCTGGTTCAAACTGCGCCGCAGACGTTCAGGTAGGTCGCATAGAGGGCGGTCGTGGCGCAGATGAACAGACGGTTTCGCTTCGCCCCGCCGAAACAGACATTCGACACCACCGCCGGAAGCTTGATCTTCCCGAGCAAGGCACCCTCGGCATTCAGGCAGTGAACGCCTTCGCCGGTGCTGGTCCAGATATTTCCAAGCGTGTCGATCCGGAAGCCGTCATAGAGCCCGACGGGGCATTCGGAGATCACCTCGCCGCCCTTCAGCGAGGCGCCATCGACTTCGAAGCGGCGCAGGTGTTTGGGTCCGTCATCGACATGGGTCGCGCCGGTATCGGCGACATAGAGCACCGTCTCGTCCGGCGAGAAGGCAAGCCCGTTGGGCTGGACGAAATCGGTGGCGACGGCCTGCAGCACGCCATCGGCCGGATCCAGCCGATAGAGATTGTTGGAGCCGACCTCGTGCTCGCTGACATGGCCCTCATATTCCCAGTCGATGCCGTAGGAGGGGTCGGTGAACCAGATCACGTCCTTGCTGTCGACGATCACGTCATTGGGCGAGTTCAGCCGCTTGCCCTGGTAATTGTCGGCCAGGACCGTGAGGGAGCCGTCATGCTCGGTGCGCACGACCCGGCGGCCGAGATGTTCGCAGGTGATCAACCGTCCCTGGCGGTCCATCGTATTGCCGTTGGAATTGTTGGACGGCTTGCGGAACTCCGAGACCGAGCCGTCCGTGTCGTCATAGCGCATCATCCGGCAATTCGGGATGTCGGAGAAGACAAGGTAGCGGCCGCCGCCGAACCAGGCTGGCCCTTCGAGCCAGCGCCCGCCCTCCCAGAGCTTCTCAAGATGCGTGTTGAGCAGGATCAGCTTCTTGAAAGCGGGATCAATGATTTCCAGGTGGGTCATGAACATGGGGCTTCCTCCCTTGCTTACTTGCGCCGGGACCGGCCGGAGAGGAGGCTCTCGACCAGGACGGCAGCGATAATGATTGTGCCGATTGCGGTGCCTTGCCAGAAAGGCGAGACGCCGAGCAGGTTCATGCCGTTGCGGACCATCACCATGATCAGCACCCCGAAGAGCGTGCCGACGATGGAGCCGCGCCCGCCGAAAAGGCTGGCCCCGCCGATGACCACCGCGGCGATGGCATCGAGCTCCATGCCATTGCCGGCCAGCGGGTCGATGGAGCCGATCTGGGCGGCGATGAGGGTGACGGCGATGGCGCAGAGCGCGCCGGAGACGATATAGGGCAGGATCGTGTAGAACTGCACGTTCAGCCCCGAGATCCGCGCGGCTTCCTTGTTGGAGCCGACGGCATAGATGGTCCGGCCGCCCTTCATGCGCGAGAGATAGATCCAGGCGAGCACATAGAGCAGGATCAGGATGATCACGTTCATCTGCAAGCCGAGGAAACTGTCATAGACCAGACGTTCGAGGGATGCGGGCAGGTCGGAGATGGTCCGCTGGCCGGAGACGACATAGGCGAGACTCCGGCAGATCGCCATTGCGCCCAACGTGACGACGAAGGGCGCAAGGCCGAAGATCGAGACCAGCGTGCCGGAGATCGCGCCGATGAAGGCGCCCGAGGTGATGGCCAGGAAGATGGCGATGGGGATCGGGAACTCGCGCAGCGCGAGGCCGAGCAGGATGCCCGTCAGCCCCATGACCGAACCGACCGAGAGGTCGATGCCGCCGGTGAGGATCACGAAGGTCATGCCGATGGCCACGATGCCGACGACAACCGACTGGTCCATCAGGTTGTAGAGATTGCTCGCGGTCAGGAAATAGGGCGATGCGAGCGAGAGCGCGATGGCGATAAGCAGCGTCAGCCCGGCCATGCGGATTTCGAGGACGCTGGAAAAACGGGTGAGTGTTTGTTTCATCTGGTTTGTCTCACTGCTCGCGTTCTGTTGTCGGGCCGGCGTCTCGCAGCCGCAACTGGCCTTCTTCGAAGACCGACAGCGACTGCGCCGCGGCCTCCCGGATGGCGGCCGGATCAAGGGATTTGCCGGGGCCAGAGAGGATCGCGATGGACCCCATGCCGATGCCACGCTGGTTCTCGATGACCATCAGCAGGGATTGCTGGCCGCCCGCCTCGTCGCAGACATGGCCGGTATCCCGCGCCAGCGCAGTGGCGATGGCGGCGTCTTCCGCCGGGGCGACGAGCCCTGGATCGGGCAGCGACGCGCCCTCCACCGCGCCCTGGCGCGTCAGGCAGAGCAGCTGGCGACCGGCGGTCATCACCCAGCCGGCCTGAACGCCGAACTGCTCTGCGAGTCTGGACAGCAGGGCGTTCTGGTGCTCATGCGAGCTGCGCGGGGCGCAGATCAGCGTCAGTTGCTCCTCGTTGATCTCGCCCGCCGGCACGGTGCCGATGGTGCGGCCGTCGCTGATCGGCACGATCCGATGCGAAAGCGCCAGCAGCTCCTCGAAATCCGAGGAAATCAGCAGTATCGCAATCCCCTCGGAAGCAAGCCGTCGCAGGAAGGTGTAGATCGTCGCCCGGGCGCCGACATCGACCCCCTTGGTCGGTTCGTCCAGCACCAACACGCGCGGGTTGAGCAGCAGCGCCCGGATCACCAGCGCCTTTTGCTGCATGCCGCCGGAGAAATTCAGCAACGAGCTGTCGTCGAGCCGGGCGCGGTCGAGGCCGATCATGTCGGCCAGCTCATCGATGCGGGTGTTGCGCGTGCGATAGCGCAGGCGGTGACCCGAAAGCTGGCTGAGATGGCTGAGAAGGATGTTCTCGCGCACGGAGAAATCCGGAACGATGCTCTGGCGCCGCCGGTCCTCGGGCAAAAAGCCCATGCCCGCGATCAACGCATCGCGCGGGTTGCTCGGGCGGTACTCCTTGCCCAGAAGAGTGATATTGCCCGATTGCAGCGTCCTGAGCCCCAAAAGCGTCTCGGCAAGCTCGGAGCGGCCCGAGCCCACGAGCCCGCCCAGCCCGACAATCTCGCCTTCATGGACATCGAGGCTCACCAAGCGAACCTCGGGCGCCGAGCGGATATCCTTCAGGCTGAGCTGAATCGGCGCGCCGGACGTGTCGGGGATCTCCTCGGGAGAGAGCTGTTCGACCTCGCGCCCGACCATCAAATGGATCAGCTCGGGCTGGGTAAGATCGGCCGTGGTCAAGTTGCTTTTCACCGACGCGCCATCGCGCAGGATCGTGATCCGGTCGGTCATCGCGAAGATTTCCTCGAGCCGGTGCGAGACGAAGATCAGCCCCCGCCCTTCCGCGCGAAGCGCATCCATCACCTTGAAAAGGCGCGCACTTTCACCAGGACTCAGGGCCGCAGTCGGCTCATCGAGAATGATGATCCGGCTGCCCAGGGCGACGATGCGGGCAATCTCGACCAATTGCCGATGGGCCGCGGACAGGTCCTCGCAGCTCCGCTCGATATCGATCTCGCCGGCAAAGCCGAGCCGCGCGATCGCGTCCTTCGCGGTTTTGCGCAACACCGATTGCGACGGCTTGGACCGGCTGCCATAGACCGGCAGGATGATGTTCTCCCAGACCGAGAGATCGCCCGCGAGGCTGGTTTCCTGGGTGACGATGCCGATCCCGGCATCCATCGCATCGCGCGGGCGGTTGAAACAGGCGGGCTTTCCGAAGGCCCGGAGCGTCCCGGCCGTTGGCGCGATATGCCCGCAGATGACCTTGGCAAGGGTCGACTTGCCGGCCCCGTTGGCGCCGAACAGCGCGTGTATCTCACCGGATGCCAGCTCGAATTCGACGCCTTTCAGCGCGTAGAAGCTTCCGAATGCCTTGCTGATGCCATCAGCGGTGAGGAGAATTTCTTGAGGGGCGGACACCGTGATTCCTTGCTTGCCGACCTGGGGGAGCAGCGCTGTTCCGGTCAGACCGGGTGAGGTGACCGGCGCCAACGGGGGCGCCGGCCGGGTTCAGGTGGCGACGTCAGTCCAACTCGCCTGCGAAGACGTTGAGATTGATCTCGTCCAGCATGCCTTCGATATTGGCCGTGGTGCCGATCAGGATCGGAAGTGCGATCTCCTTCTCGACCGCTTCGCCCGCAATATGCTTGGCAAGCGTCTCGGTGGCCGTGAAGCCCATCAGGTAGGGCTGCTGCATGCCGGCGCCGACAATGTCGCCCGACTTGATCAGGTCCACGAGTTCCGGCGTGCCGTCAAAGGCGGCGACCAGCATTTCGCCGGTCTTGCGCGCGGCCTTCACGGCCTTCTGCGCACCAACGGCCTGTGCATCGGATTGCACGAAGATCACCCGCAGGTCGCGATTGGCGGTCATCATGTCCTGCGCGAAGCGGAAGGACTCATCCGGCGTGAAGGTCGCCATCTGCTGCATCGGCACTTCTTTTTCCATACCGACCGCTTTCATCGCGTCGCGGAATCCATTGGTGCGAAGCTGGCCGTTGATCCGGGCTTGCGGGATACCGATGATGCCGTAGGAACCGTCGGTCCAGCCCTTCTCCTTCAGGACCTCGCCCGTTGCCATGCCGATGCCGTTGGCGCCGCCGTAATTGTCGGATCCGACAAAGGCGACATACTCGCCGCCGGTCGTGCCGATATCGGCGATGACAACCGGAATGCCGGCCTCGCCGGCCAGTTTCAGCACGCTCGGTGCGGTCGAGCTGTCGGTCGGCGAGATGACGATGCCAACGGCGCCCTGGGTGATCGCGTCCTGGGCGTTCTGGAGCTGGGTCTTGGCGTCATTGTTGGAATCAAGTGTCTCCAGGGAATAGCCGGCTTCCTTCGCCGCGGCTTCCGCCCCCGAGGCGACATAACGCCAGAAGGACACGTTCAGAGACGGCGTGATATAGACGAATTTCTGTTCCGCCGCAGACGCAAAGGATGCGCCAAGGAGCATCGAACCCGCGAGCGCCACCGACGCTGCAAGAAAACCACGTTTGTGCATTTTGTTACCTCCCAGGTACCAGGAACGAACGGCTCGTCCCTTCAAGGTTTCACTCCGCCACCCGCCGGCTGGAGCAGCCTGCGAGCCTCCCGGGCCGGCAACGGCCCGAACGCCAGCCCATGGCTGTTCGAAGCGGAGTGGTGTGATCCCGCCTGCAGCCAATCGCTGCACGGCCGGGGTCGATCGCATCGCAAGGATTTCGCGCCGCTGGACGCTCGGGAAACGGCGCGATGGCGTCGGTTCCGAGAGATGTCTTGAGCGTGTTGGCCATTCCTTCCTCCCAGGTTGCGCCGGCCGATCTTGCGCGTGCCTGAGACACTGCCCGATGAGGGTGCGATGGGAAACACCACCAGCCGCATATCGGTTGCGGGTTTCCGCAAGCCAGCTGCGGGGGCGGGTAACCCTTGCCGAAGGTCGGGTCCGAAACGCCTTCCCTGCCGGGCCCGACAGGCCCGACCGTTCATGCGAGAAGTTCTCGTTCAAATGCTGTGGGTCAGGACAACCGCGCGGCTTTGCACGCCGGGACTGCTGCAGACTGAGCCCGCCCGCCATCCAATGCCCTGCCGGCAGGCCCCGCCATCTGCTGGCGAGGGCAACTGCAACCGCAGGCGAAAGCCGCCCGAACGGCGTGGAGGAACGCCGCCTGTCGATTGCGGATCACCGCACTGGAAGCGCCTCGCATCCCGGTTTCTCGGCGGTCGCTTCGGATCCTGCTTTCCACCGAATTCCGACTTCCGCCGCGTGCCGCGATGTCAGCCAAACACCGAACTGAGCATTCGCACCGAGGTGATCGCGAGAAACACCGCAAAGCCGCGCTTGACCCAGATCGCGTCGAGATCATGCGCCAGCCTTGCCCCGATCGGGGCCATGAAGGTCGTGAACGGGATGATGATGAGCACGGCCGGAAGGCTGACATAGCCCAAGGAAAGCGGAGGCCGGTCTGCAACACCAAGCCCGGAGATGACGAAGCCGATAACCGCTGGAACCGCGATGATAAGGCCGAACGCCGCCGCGGTTCCGACGGCACGGTGGATCGGATAGGAGAAGGCGGCCAATGTCGGCACGCCCAACGTGCCGCCGCCAATCCCCATCAAGGAAGAGACCAGCCCGATCGCGCCGGCGATCGACGCGTTCTTCGCACGTCCCTCCGGAAGCCGGTCCGAGATCACAAATGTCTTCGGCGTGGCCAGGTTGACTGCCACCGCCAGTGCGACGAATCCGAAGATGGCTTTCAGCCCGGCCGGGTCGATGAAGCGCGCCATCAAGCCGCCGGTCAGGGCGCCAACCGCGATTGGAACGCCCCAGGCCTTCAACAGATCGAGATCGACGGCTCCCCGTTCGTGATGTGCACGCGTCGAGGAAATCGCTGTGAAGACGATGGTTCCAAGAGAGGTCGCAACGGCCATATGCATGGACAGCGTGTCGGGAAAGTCGATGAAGGTGAACAACCAGAACAGCACCGGCACCAGGACGATCCCGCCGCCGACCCCCAGGAACCCGGCCAGCAGCCCGGCCAGGACCGAAGCCCCGCCGAGGCCGAGGGCCAGGAACAGGTAAGATGAAATGTCTTCCATGACGTACTCCACTCGATTGGTCCCGGTGCCCGCGCAAAGCCCTTCCGGCCAAGCGGCTGAAGAATGTCACGCGAAAGGACCTGATCCCTCCGGCCCCTCTGTCGGAGACGAGAGCCCGCGGGCTTGGTTTTGGTAGTTGGGTTCGGCGTCCTCGGCAAGCAGGTGCGCGCCATGCTTCCATGCCCCGACATGCGCATTGCGTTCCGCGAGCGACGCCCCGCAGTTCTGACACCAACGCAGGCGACGATTTACGGCCTGCTGGTCTTCTACGGGCTGGAGATCAGCGATGTCGAAATGGAAATGGCACTCGGCCGAGTTCAAGGCGCAGGTGGGACTGGAATGGCCTTGTTGGGCAGGTCACATGTGAGGCCCCCCGCCTCGAAGCCAAGGTGTTGGCAAAGATGAATGAGCCGGTGGGCACCAACTATCGTCAGCTCCAGGAAGTGGTCGGCTTGTTGTGAGGCGCACAAACAGCGGGGTTCTCGTACGAGCCGGTTCGACGTGCTGCCTGTGGTAACCGGAAGTAGAAAACGGGGCAGAGCAGGATTAGGTCAGCAAAGCTGACGTTGATCGCGTGACCGAGAATCGGGCTTCCGCCTGAGACGTTTGTCGTTGGCTGTTTGGGGCAGAACTCTCCCGGAGGGTCATTTTCCTTAGCCATGCGTTCGAAATTCTTCGCCAATACCTTCCCATATAGGCTGCTAATCGACGCCATTTCAAGGGCTTGAGCCCGTGTCGACGCCTCACCAAGCAAGGTGCAATTTCCCCTTGTATATCCTCGGCTTGCCCCGTTATACGGGTCGACGGAGACGTGGCCGAGTGGTCGAAGGCGCTCCCCTGCTAAGGGAGTAGGCGGGAAACCGTCTCGAGGGTTCGAATCCCTTCGTCTCCGCCACTTACCCCCGCGAAAGTGTTCTCCCGATCTGGCTGTGGCCGGCTTTTCTCGTTATTTTCGAGGGTTATGGAGGTAGAGCTGAGCACTAGTGCTGGCGTCGGGAGTCTAGGAAGCGGTCTCTTATCGTCAGTATTCTCTGGACCTAATGACTGCTCGCGTTTGGTGAATTGCTCGTAAGGTTCCAACATCGCTGCATTTTTTGGATAGTGTTGCCGGTCTCTTCGATTCAGGTCGCGCTCCGAAAGATGGAACATAAAGCGAAATCTCGGGCGGCATTGAAGCCGTTCTGGTATTGGACTGGCATTCGCAAACACCGCTTCGCATCCTCGAAGGCGAAGCGGCTGCACCCACGTCCAGCTGTCTTGTGGGCCTCGTCAAATATTTCCAAATCGAAAGGCTTCTGCGGCATGCCCCCATCGGGTCCTCCATGCCCGCGCCTAGCGCCCAAGGTTTTCTGGTGGTTTGCTCCGACCCCACGATCACTAGCGGTACCGAGGACGTGATGGTGGTTCATCAGGCAGATCTCGACTTTCCAATCACCACCGAAACAAATGGGGTTAGACGCTTCCTCGACGAACCATCGGACAGGTCGTCTTCGACCAGTTGCCGGGACGAACACGGCGGGTACGTCGGTACTCAACGGTCACCGGTGACCGCCCTCGCCGCCGCAACTCACATTTCTCAGCCGCCATGTCGGCCTCTGCCGCTATTCGGGCTCGGACATCGTTCATTCGGTCGAAATCGGCACCGTCGGGTCGGCCGATCACAGGCGTTCCAGCCTCGCGCCCGATAGAAAAAGCCTTGTTCTCGAGGGACACGACCAAGCGCCTGGCACACACAAACCGGGTCGGTCGATTGAGGCCCGTGCAGGGAGATTTGGCTGGGTCAACCGGAAAGTCATAGCCGGTGTTGGCCATCGTCCGAGAAGATGTTCCGTAGGCAAGCGGTTCATCGCCGGTCCCGCGTGTCAATCCACGCAGCAGCGTGTTGTCGCCACCGCCAGTGGATTGGTGGATGTTCAAGAATTGACCGATCACCGGAAGCCGACCCAGCACGGGATGGTCATGGGTCGCCTTGTGCACGTCGCCCCAATGCAGATCGGTCAAGACCAACGAACGACAGCAATGAGAACGGCGGTGAGAAAGTCGTCCACGGTAGCGGTGAGCGGGAAAGGAAACTGTTATGATAACGCGGCGGTCGAAACGTTCTTCAAGACGATCAAGGCCGAGCTGATCTGGCGTCATCCCTGGCCAACCCGCCGGGCCGCCGAGTTGGTGATCTTCAGTAACATCAATGGCTTCTACAATCCGTGTCGCAAGCATTCAGCTCTCGGCTGGGAAAGTCCCTTGGCATTCGAGGCTCAGGCTGCATAAGTGAGAAATCGGAGCGGCATCAAACCGTGACAGGACCAACCTTCAATAAGATCCGCGCCGCCGCTCCCTCTGAGTGACGCCAGATCGGCGCGGCACAAGAGACAGCGATCCTGTCTTTTTTGAGGCGCGTCCGACACCACCTCTCCACTCTCATGTGCGTCTATCAGGACTTCTTCTTCCGAGGCTTACCCTTCTTGGACTTCTTCTTGTCCCGCTTGCGCTCGGTCGATTTCTTGTCCGTCTTCTTTGACTTCTTTTTTGCCTTGTCCTTCGGTTTCTCGGCTTTCTTCTTTGACTTCCTGGACTTCTTCTTTTTGATCTCAGCGGGTTTGGATGCATCAATCGAAACTTCTGTCGGGGTGGGATCCGCAACCACGCCAGGGTACTTCAACTCAACCAGCGCCTTGGCAGCAGCTATTAGAAGTGGAGCTGTAGCCGCACCGATCCTGGGTACCCCCATCAACTGTTCAGGCGAGGCGACGGCAATATCCTCTGCGCTTTCATACCCCATATCGGCCAGCGCTTTCTGCATAGAAGGTCCAACACCGTGAACTTCGGATGTCTCAACCATACTCTTCCTCCTGAATTTGGTTGATAAGCTATTCCACAACCGTGGCCGATTTCGGCACTGTCGATCAAGCTTCGAGACTCGGCGAGGAACCTATTACTCCACCGCGTCTGTTTCGATCGACCTTCAGATGGGCTTCCTTGAACACGCGCATCCTCGAAGTTGAGGAACCTTCCCCTGTCCGGGGCATGTGCCGGTCAATCGTCCTGCTTTTCGATCTGTTTTACCAACCAAGCAGCACGTGCCTGCAGTTCCTCCACGACTTCCAGCTTGGCTTTCAATCGTTCCTGTTTCGAAGGTTTCTTGGCGGCCTTCAACTCGGCTTTCAGCGCATCATGCTTGGCGTCGAGCTTGGCGACGATCCGTTCAGCCTTTTTTCGGCTGATCGGCTTGGCCTTCTTTTGCTTCAGTCGCTTGCGATAGGTATCCAGTTTCTCGATTGTTGCTTTCAGTGCCATGTCGTTTCGGCTCCATACACAGACCAAAGGAATTTGCCATCTGATGCGCCTGCGTAGGTCACCGGGCAACATCCTTCTCTGAGACTTCGATCAGCAGCCCCTCGATTTCGTCCTCTTCCAGCGACAGAATGTGTTCGATCTCGGCCATCGCCTCGTCGGTTTCGGCATAGTAAGCTTGCGCTGCGTCGATTAAATCACTCATTGCCTCGTAGGCATAACCCGAATCCGTCATGAAAGAAGTTGCCGCATCCGGTGCGACTTCCTTGTTGCGGATCATGCTGTCGATCACCCGGGTGGTGTTCTTGCGATCGCGTTCGATCTGCACCCTCTCTTCCTCCAGCCATAGCGTGCTGCGCATTTCTGGTTCGGCCAAACCGATCTTCTGGATCTCGACGAGGATTCGCGCAATTTCGGTGCGCAGTGCGTTGTAGATCTCCGTGATCTTGCCTTGTGGCGTGCGGGTGAATTCAGTCGCGTTTCCGCGCATGTGCTTGACGGCTTTAACCGCATGAACCGAACTTTGTGCCGCGTCCCTGAGTTCGTATATGTGGTCAGTGACGTCGCGCGGCAGGTTGAGCGCTCCAGCGCGGCTGGCAAAATCGACGATGGCCGAATACAGCGTCTTTACCCTGCGCTCGTATTCCTCGTCGATGTCAACGTTCATCGGCCGCGTACTCTGCTCGACGGTCGCGGCCACGTCGTCAGTGGCATAGATTTCCTGCCGACTCAGGTTCAGCCCATGAGCGATAAGCGCGATCGCGTTGTCTTGCAGGTGCTCGACCTCCTTTCGCATGGCGACTTCCATCGTCGCCGGAAAGCTCTCGACGGCACGAGACAGGTACAGCGGCTTTGTTACATCAACCTCGGGCGCAGGAATGGCGCGCTCCAGGAACCGTATCAAATGTTGGATCGGCGGGACCATTATGGAGACGCCGATCACGTTGAACATCGTGTGGAACACGGCCAGTTTGAGCGCGTAGTCCTCTTCGCCGATCCCGAGATTGCGGCTAATCCAGTCGACGGCTGTCACAAGCTGGTTGATCAGCAAAAGGCACACGACCGCCGTGACGACCTTGAAGATCACATGCGCAAGCGCGAGGCGGCGGCCTTGATAGGTGGCTGGAAGGGCGGCGATGATCGCCGTGATGGTCGTGCCGATATTGGCGCCGATCACAAGGGCGATCGCGTTCTCGTAGGAGACCTGCCCGGCCGCCATCGCTGTGATGACCAGCACCATGGTCGCATGGCTGGATTGCATGACCACTGTCGCGATGGCGCCGATGAGAGTGTAGACGACAAGCCCTGCCGCTCCGGTCATGGCGAACTGCGTCAGATCGAACTGGTCCTTGAACGCGTCGAAGCCCTCTTTCATGTGATGGATACCAAGAAACAGGAAACCCAACCCGGCCAGGATGTACCCGAGGCCGCGGACATACTTGGAGCGCTGGAAAATCAGAACGATGCTGATTGCCAACATTGGCATCGCATAGGCCGAGATTTTCACCTTGAGTCCGAACCCCGCCACCAGCCAGGCGCCGGTCGTCGTGCCGATATCTGCGCCAAACATTATACCGACACCTGCGATCAGCTTGATCAGGTCGGCAGACAGGAACGAGATCGCGATAACGGATACCAGCGAACTGGACTGCATGAGGGTCGCTGCAACGAAGCCGAAGCCGAGTGACTTGGCAATTGTGTCGGTTGTCCTTTCAAGCACGCGCTCGAGAACACCGCCACTGAACTGCTTGAACCCATCCTCCAGCATCAGCATGCCGAACAGAAAAATGGCGACACCGGCGGCGATCTCCTGAAAATCTCGACTGATCCAGAATCCAAACAGCAAGACGCAAAGGATGACGGGAAGCAGGAGCTTTTTCATGTCGTTGGATCACTCCACCTTCCGCGGCTCTCGGTTTTCCCGGCAAGACCCGGCGATTCTTGTGCCTTATGTGCCATCGATCCCCGCTAAGTTACCAAAATAGTACTCAAGGTCTAACTAATTGGCTATAACTCATTTCCATTGCAACAGTCCTGCAGGGCTGTTGGAACGCCCCTTCGGCGCGCGGGGAATTCTGCGGCACAGCCAGTCGAAGGTTTCTCGCGTCGCGGCCTACGCTCGACTTATCGTCGCAATTGCGGCTTTGCCTCTTGCAAAGGAGCTGTCGTAGGAACGACCGTGCGCACGCCCTCGCTAGAAGGCACAGGTGAGATTTGCTGCCGCCCATCAATGAAACGTGAGGTTCCGACCTGTAGTCCTGGAGAGACGGATGGCCGAAGAAAAAGTCGAGAAAATCAAGAACAAGACATACGAGGATGAGCTTCGGCGCCTGCAGATCGAACTGGTCAAGCTGCAGGAATGGGTCAAGGCAACCGGGTACAAGATCGTCGTCATCTTCGAAGGCCGGGACGCAGCCGGAAAAGGTGGCACGATCAACCGGATCACCGAAGCCATGAACCCCAGGATCTGTGATGTCGTGGCGCTACCGGCACCAACCGAACGACAGAAGACACAGTGGTACTTCAAGCGCTATGTCGAGCACCTTCCGGCCGCCGGGGAAATCGTGATCTTCGATCGGTCATGGTACAATCGCGCCGGTGTCGAACATGTCATGGGGTTCTGCACGGAGGAGGAGCATCAGGAGTTCTTGCGCTCCTGCCCCGAGTTCGAACGCATGCTGGTGCGCTCCGGCATTCACCTGATCAAATACTGGTTCTCCGTAAGCGACGAAGAACAGGAACGGCGTTTCCAGAAGCGGCTGGCAGACCCGACAAAACGCTGGAAGCTCAGCCCCATGGATCTCGAAAGCCGCAATCGTTGGGTGGAGTATTCACGCGCCAAGGACATGATGTTCTCGCACACGGATATCAAGCAGGCACCCTGGTTCGTTGTGAACTCGGATGTCAAGAAACACGCCCGGCTTGATTGCATCAGCCACTTCCTGTCACAGATCCCCTACGAGGATCTGACCCCGGAGCCGTTCGAACTCGAGCCGCGACCAAAGCAGAGGGGGTATGTGAGACCGCCGATGGAGGATCAAACCTTCGTGCCGGAGAGCCACAAGGATTTCCTCTGATCCAGACCTGCCTCGAGGGCTTTCATTTCCGCGTCCGGGTAGAAACCCAATCGAGCAACTGGTGGGTGTCTCCAATCTGGCGATCCAGAACGGCAAGCTTCAGTGCATCTCTGTTGGCGTCCGCGCTATCGTTTTCGTTCGAAAGCCGATCGAGGACGTCCTGGCGTCTGGCTTCCAACTTCGCAAGCGTCCGATTGACATGGCGCGGGCGGATGCGTGTCGCATCGCCACGTTCGACACGCCGGAGATACAAGGCAAACCGGTTCGAGAGCGCAGTATCAGTCGATTGATTGGGAAAGCGCGCACTGGGGATGCCGGCGCCGCGCCATAGCCCGAAACCCGGAGTTGCTGGATTTGTTGCGACAAGTTCCATGGGGGAATCATACGCCTGCATTGTAACGTTCATGTAACAAGCGTCTTGACCCGGGCTTCGCAGGTCTCATCGATACCCCGCTTGAACGGTTCGGAGCTTGCGGCCATTGTCGCGGCAATGTCGTCAATATCGTCGATTTCGGATCGGTGCAGGTTCAACCCGTGCGCGATGAGCCCAAGTGCATTGTCCTGAAGGTGTTTTACCTCTTCTCGCACCGCCAGCCCCTTCGTCGTCGCCCCAATGAAGGTGTAAACGAGCAGCTGCGGGACTCCGGTCATGGCAAAACGGGAAAGGTCGAACTGGCCCTTGAACGCCTCGAATCCCTCTTTGATGTGATGGACACCGAAGAACAGGAAGCCCAGCCCCGCACGCGCCCCGCGCCCCGCGCAGGTATTTCGAACGCTGGAAGACCAGCACGATGGAGACTGCGAGCATCGGCAGCGCAGAGTCGGAGATTTTCACCTTCAAACCGAAACCAGCGCACTCGATTGCAGGATCGTGGTCGAGACAATGCCAAGCCGACGGATCTGCCGATCAGGTCCGTGGTTCCTGCAAGACCCCTGTCGAGCAGGCCGCCAGACAACAGCTTTAAGCCGTTCTCCCGCATCAGCATCCCGAAACGAAAGATCGCCTCGCCAGAGGCGATCTCCTACGGCAACATCATGCCGCGGAGCGCAAAGAAGAAAAGCGCCGCCAGGAAGGCCGCGACTGGCACAGTTATGATCCAGGCGGAGACGATCTTGAACAGCGAGGAGCGCTTGACCAACTGACGCTTGAGGGCCGTCCGCAGTTCCTTGCGTTGCGCCTTGGTGATGACCGACTCGGCACCCATCTTCTTGATCCGGTCCAGCATCTCGGCCTTGTCCTCCGGTGGCGCATTCTCGAAGTCGCGCAATACGGCTTCGACCTGCGCGAAATCCGGCTCGCCATCATGCTGATGCAGGACGTTTTCGACGACGGTATGCATCCGTTGCTCGATGAACTCCCGAAGGAAGCCCACGCCAAAAACAGCGCCAAGGGCGACATGCGTCGAGGAGATTGGCATTCCGAGTTGGCTGGCGATGATCACGGTGATGGCTGCCGCAAGGGCAATACAGAAAGCGCGGGATCGATCCAGTTCGGTTATCTCGGAGCCGACAGTGCGGATCAGTTTCGGGCCGAAGAGTGCAAGGCCAACCGAGATTCCGATCGCTCCAATGCCCATGACCCAGAGCGGGATGGAGACAGACGTGGTTGAGGCGTCCGTATTGGTCAGGACCTCGACGATACCGGCCAGCGGGCCGACCGCGTTGGCGACGTCGTTTGCACCGTGTGCAAAGGAGAGGAGCGCTGCGGCAAAGATCAGCGGAACAGTGAACAGCTTGTTCACGCCCGCGCGGTCGTTGGTCAGTTTTGGCACCGCCTTGCGCACCATCGGTGCGACAATGACCCAAGTGATGACTCCAGCCGCGAACCCGATGAGCAGTGCCGATGCGAAGTCTATCTTTACGATCTTCTTGATGCCTTTCAGGCAGATATAGGTGGTGAAGGCCCAGGCCATGATCGAGATCATCAAGGGCACCATGCGTTGTGCCGCCTGCAAGGGTTCCTTTTTGAAGAACACCGTCTTCTTGAGCGCATAGAGGGTCAGCGCGGCGATAATGCCGCCGGTCAACGGGGAAATCACCCAGCTAAGGGCGATCTTGCCCATGGAATCCCAGTTCACGATGTCCCAACCAGCGGCCGCAATTCCTGCGCCCATGACCCCCCCAACGATCGAGTGCGTCGTGGAGACCGGCGCGCCGAGCCATGTGGCCAGATTGAGCCAGATCGCGGCGCCAAGCAGCGCGCCCATCATCACCCAGACGAAGGTGTCCACATCATTGATGTCGGCCGGATCGATGATGCCCTTCTTGACGGTCTCGACCACGTCCCCGCCGGCGATGATCGCGCCCGCAGCTTCGAAAAAGGCCGCGATCACGATCGCGCCCGTCAGGGTCAGAGCCAATGAACCAACCGCAGGGCCGACATTGTTGGCGACATCGTTGGCGCCGATGTTCATCGCCATGTAGGCGCCGATCACGGCTGCTGCGATCAAGAGATATGATTGCTCGATATGCGCAAACTGGGTGCCCGTGTAGATCATGACTGCAACGACAAACAGAATCGCTGTCCCGAGCCGACCAACTTCCGAACGGCTGAGATCAGCCGCATTTTCGATTTTTACATAGTCCCGCAGTTTCACAGTATCCCCCCCTAAAATGCGCGCCTCCGGTATGGTTTCCTGCGCACGGGATCGCCGAGCTCTGGGTTCAGGGGGCACGAAGACTTTAGGAGGCGATGAACATCTGCAATTTGCGGCAGGTCAAAGACGCCGGATTTCACGGAGGACTGTAACCGATTTGCGCCGAATCTTCTCAACCTGGAAAACGTCGGCAGCCATGTTTCGTCAACTGCCGATATGATCGCGAAACCTCCCTGCGGGAATCCGATGAGTGTTTCTTGCCGGCTGACTGAGTGAGTCCGAGCAGGACATGGTCTGGGTAACCCATCCCCCGCTGACCCTCCCCATTCAGGGAAGGTCTCGGGTCGTCCTCGGTTTCCGGGTCATTCCGCAAGCCAGACAATGAGCCCATTCCGTCTTCCAGGCTCCCTGCGTCACACGACACGCCGCAAGTTCGGTCCGGGTGGCATTGACTGGAGCTTGCGGCCCGCCCGTGGGCCGGACGACCGATACGCCCGGGAAGACCCGGATCTGACGGTCACCGCTCGAGAAACCGACCGCCACATATCCCGCGGATCTTTCCGAGAGACGCTCAAAGCTCGCCGAAACAATTCGTTGACATACGCCCCGTCCGTTTCAACGATAGCAGGATCGGACAGATAACCCTGTCCGCGCCACTCCACGCCACGCTCGATCCCAAGGTCAACGAGACAACGGAGCCGCCAGAATGTGCCAGATTTTTGCAGGTCAACAACCCGACGATTATCAGCCGGAGACCCGGAGAATGCGTCTGAACGGCCATGGAACAAGCATTCGACTCGAAAGGTCCTTCTGGGAAATCATTGATGAAATCGCCGCCGCCGAAGAGCTTTCCACGCCGGCCTTCGTTTCCAGGCTGCACTTGGAAGTTCTTGAACTCAGGGGGGAAGTTGTCAACTTCACCTCTCTGCTACGCTGCGCCTGCCTGATCCATATCGGACAGCCGAAACGGGTCCTCGAGAGGATCGCGGCGGAATAATCGGCCTGTAGTATAGATCTACTACCCACGCCCCAAATTGGTCCGGTAGCCTTACCAAATCGAGCCGTAACGGCTCCGGGGAGAGGCTATGGCCAAAGCAATACACTCGATGATTCGCGTTCTCGACGAGAAACGCTCGGTTGATTTCTATGAATCCGCCTTCGGGCTGACATCGATCGAACGGCTCGAGTTCGACGCGTTCGCGCTGATCTACATGAGCAATGACGAGACATCCTTCGAGTTGGAGCTGACCGTCAACAAGGGTCGCACCGATCCTTATGACCTCGGCGACGGCTACGGACATATCGCCTTTTGCGTTGAAGATCTCGATGCCGAACATGCCCGACTGGAAGCCGCCGGATACGGCCCGAGAAAGATCGTGGAGTTCAACCGCGACGGGCATCTCTTTGCGCGCTTCTTCTTTGTTCAGGACCCCGATGGATACCAGATCGAGGTGCTGCAAAGGCACGGCCGCTTTCACTGAAACACATCTGATGTAGGGGAGGACACTACGATGACAGCAAGCAAGAAAGGACTGACACGCCGCCAGCTATTGTCGCGCAGCGTTGCCGCCGGCGCGAGCCTGGTAGTGGGATCAGGCTTTGTGGCCGGAAACTCGGCCACCTGGGCCATGGGAGTAGACCATCTTCAACCGGCCACCATGGCCACGCTGATCCAGATGGCGCGGGACATCTACCCGCATGACCATGTGGCGGACGAGTTCTATGCAATCGCCGTGAAGGGATATGACAGCGCGGACTCCGCGCCGATGATCGAGGCGGGCATCGCCGCGCTCGACACTGCCGCACAGGGCAAGGGGCATGCGAGCTATGTCGATACCGGCTGGGAGCGCGATCGCGTCGATATCCTGCGCGGCATCGAAAACAGCGGCTTCTTCCAGACCATTCGTGGCGGGCTTGTGACCGGTCTCTACAACCAGAAGGATGTGTGGCCGCTCTTCGGCTACGAAGGCGAGAGCTTCTCCAAAGGCGGGTATCTCGACCGCGGCTTTGACGACATCAACTGGATCTGAGGGAGGGCGTAACAATGGCTGCACCATTTGAACTGAGCGACGACAGCGTTGTCGTCATCATTGGAACCGGCGCCGGCGGCGGTGTGCTGGCGAATGAACTGGCCCAGAAGGGCGTCAGCGTGGTCGCGCTGGAAGCCGGCGGCAGATACCTGCCGGAAGATTACATCAACGACGAGTGGGACAGCTTCGGCCAGCTGGCCTGGCTCGATGCCCGCACTACATCGGGCGACTGGCGGGTGGCGAAGGATTTTTCCGGTCTGCCGGCCTGGATCGTGAAGGCGGTCGGCGGCACGACGACCCATTGGGCGGGCGCGTCGCTGCGCTTTCAGGATCACGAGTGGAAGGCGGCCACCAATTATGGCCCCGTACAGGGCGCCAGCCTGCTGGACTGGCCCATAGATCCGCGCGAAATGGACGATTACTACACCAAGGCCGAAACCAAGCTGGGGGTCACCCGGACCGGTGACAGGGCCGGGTTGCCCGGCAACAACAACTTCAAGGTTTTCGAGGCAGGCGCAAAAGCGCTCGGCTACACGGAAGTCCATACCGGCCGGATGGCGATCAACTCGGCCAATAATGACGACCGCCTGGCCTGCCAGCAGACGGGTTTCTGCTTTCAGGGCTGCAAATGGGGCGCCAAATGGTCCGCCGCCTATACCGACATCCCGCGCGGAGAGGCGACCGGCAACCTGGAAGTGCGCGAGCGGGCGCATGTGCTGAAGATCGAACATGATGACAGCGGCAAGGTCACCGGGGTCGTCTATGCGGATGCGGACGGAAATCAGCATCTGCAAAAGGCCCGTATCGTCTGTGTCGCCGGCAACTCGATCGAGAGCCCGCGCCTGCTGCTGAACTCGGCCTCCAGCATGTTCCCGGACGGGCTGGCCAACAGCTCCGGACAGGTCGGGCGCAATTACATGCGGCACATGACCGGCTCCGTCTATGCGGTGTTCGACAAGCCGGTGAAGATGTGGCGCGGCACCACGATGGCCGGCATCATCCAGGACGAGTCCCGGCACGATCCGTCGCGCGGTTTTGTCGGCGGCTACGAGCTGGAAACGCTGGCGCTCGGGCTGCCCTTCATGGCCGCCTTCCTCGATCCCGGCGGATGGGGGCGCGAGTTCACCACCGCGCTGGACAGCTACGAGAACATGGCCGGCATGTGGATCGTCGGCGAGGACATGCCGCAGGAGACCAACCGCATCACGCTGAACCACGACGTGAAGGACCAGTACGGGCTGCCCGCGCCCAACGTGCATTTCGATGACCATCCCAACGACATCGCAATGCGGAACCATGCCTACAAGCAGGGCATGGCGGTCTATGACGCCGTCGGCGCGACCCGGGTCTTCCCGACGCCGCCCTATCCCTCGACCCACAATCTCGGCACCAACCGGATGTCCGAGAACCCGCGCGACGGGGTGGTCAACAAGCACGGACAGACCCACGACATCGCCAATCTGTTCATATCGGACGGAAGCCAGTTCACCACCGGGGCGGCCGAAAACCCGACCCTGACCATCGTGGCGCTGGCCATAAGGCAGGCCGATTTCATCGCGGCCGAAATGGGCAGGAACACACTCTGAAGAACGCGAAAACGCGCATGCCATTTCCCGGGGCGCATTCCGACCGCGCCCCGGGAAGGACTTCGTATCATTGGGAGGACACCATGAAGACGATTGCAACCGCAGCCGCAGCCGCAGCGCTGTTTGCCGGGCCGGGCCTGGCACAGAGCAACCTCGAAAAGCTCGGAGCTTTCAAGGTCACCGGCACCAAGGACCACACCTATATCGACCAGAACGGACCGCAGGCGGACTCGATCCGCGCGGTGCTCGAAGGCATCACCCTGCCGGAGGGCTTCAAGATCGAGCTCTACGCGCTGGTGCCGGATGCCAGGCACATGGCGATGGCGCCGCAGGGCACTGTCCTGTTTGTCGGCACCAAGAAGACCAAGGTCTGGGCGGTGATGGACCGCGACCGCAACCGCGTCGCCGACGAGGTCAAGGATTTCGCCCCCTCGCTGGAGCTCGACGTGCCCAATGGCGTGGCCTTCTCCAAGGACGGCTTCCTGTTCATCGCCGAGCGCAACCGGGTGATGATGTATCCCGCGGCCGAGTTCTTCCACGAAAGCCCGGATGTGGTGGCGGTTCCGATCATCCCGCAGGGCGAGCTGATCCCGGTCGACGAGGAAAGCTACAACCATACGGCGCGCGTCATAAAGGTCGGCCCGGATGACAAGCTCTATATCTCGCTGGGACAGCCCTTCAACGTCGCGCCTCCCGAGAAGCTCGATCTCTACAACGAGACCGGCATCGGCGGCATGATCCGGATGAACCGGGATGGCAGCGGTCGGGAGGTCTATACCTACGGCATCCGCAATTCCGTGGGCCATGATTTCCACCCCGTGACCGGCGAGCTCTGGTTCACCGACAACCAGGTCGATGGCATGGGCGACGATATTCCGCCCGGCGAGATCAACCGGCAGACCGAGGCCGGTCAGCATTTCGGCCATCCCTGGTTCGGTGGCGGCACGACCCGCACCAATGAATACGAGGGCCAGGAAGTTCCGGTCGACGTGGTTCACCCGGTCTCCGAGACCATCGCCCATGCCGCCGATCTCGGCATGAGCTTCTACACCGGCAAGATGTTCCCGGAGAAGTACAAGAACGCCATCTTCTCGGCCCAGCATGGCTCCTGGAACCGCACCACGCCGGTGGGCGCGCGGGTCATGGTTTCCTTCATCGACGCGGAGGGCAACGTGACGACAGAACCCTTTGCCGAAGGGTGGATCGACGAGAACGGTGAATACGATGGCCGGCCGGTCGACGTGGTGATGATGAAGGACGGCTCCCTGCTCGTCTCCGACGATTTCGCCAATGCCGTGTACCGGATCAGCTATTCGGCCGAGTGACACAACGCCCCGGGTTGGCCGCGCTCATGCGGCCAACCCCATGAACGACAGAAACCCAAATAATGGATTGATATGGCTCGTCCCCTGTTGACCGGCATCCTGTTGTCGGCCCTCTCTTTCGCTGCTGTCCCCACCCTGGGCGCAGACCTGGAAAACGGCCAGAAACTGGCGCGCAAATGCTCCGCTTGCCATGGCAAGGATGGCCTGTCCAAGGTTCCGGACGTACCCAACCTCGCGGGCCAGCCCGCCCCCTATCTCGAAAAGAGCCTGAAAGCATTTCGCGACGGAAAACGCGAAGACCGTCGAATGACCCTGATGGCCGAGCCGTTGTCCGACGCGGAGATCAAGGATCTTGCAGCCTGGTATTCCTCCTTCGAGTTGACGGTGCAAATGCCCAACTAGCTGCGCCTCTTGTCCCGCCCCCGGCCCGGACCATGTCGGGCGCAGCGTTGCGAAAACGCCATCGCCTGGCCGCTCTCGGCAAGCGGGCACACCGGAACCCGTGCAGATACGCGGCATCATCGCCGCCTTTCGGACCCGGCTGCGCGCGATCAGTCGTCTTTCGAGCCGGCGTGCCTGTCCCACCCCGTGATCATCGCCCGGAGCTGCGCAAAGACCGTTTCGCCGGTGGTGATCAGGTAGAGATGCGCAATCAGGAAGGCGGCGATGAGGAAGGCAGCGGCGACATGGGCCGCATTGACCCAGAGGATCGGCAGCGTGTCGGGATAGATCTCCGGGAACTTCCCGTAGATCCACAGCGCCAGGCCGGAAATCCAGATCGCAGGCGCCATCAGCACCTTGAACCCGAGATAGGCCATCGCCTGCATCGGATTGTGCTTGCGCGTGGGACTTGGCTGGAACGGATGCGGTTCACCGAAGAAAATGCCGGTGGCGTAGAAGGACATCACCGCCCAGAGTCCCTTGGTGGTCGGAACGTAGTGCCGCCAGTGCCCGGCAACGAGATGCCAGAAAATGGCGAAGGCCCAGAGTACGATCAGGGTAAAGGCGGCCGTGATATGCAGGTCCAGCGCCGTCTCGAAGCCGAGCCAGTTCCAGACACCGTGGATCTCGGCCCCGCTTGCCATCAGGAAGAGGATCAGCACGGCCTGCGACCAGTGCCAGAAACGCTCGAACCTGGTGAAAAGGTAGACGCCCTTGGCGTTCGATTGCGTATCAGCCATGACGGTTGCCCCTGTAGAAGAGCCCGAAGCCGAGCCGGAGGATCAGGTGAAGCAGGACGGCGCCGAGCGTGCCTGCCAGGACGAGCAGCCCGGCCCTGTCGAGCAGGTCGAACCGGTCGCGTCCGGGAACGAAACCGCCCGGCAGCTCTTCCAGAAGCCCGTTTTTCACGTGGCAGGAGGTGCAGCCAAGCGCCTGATCGGCCGGGGCGACCATGTGGTTGACCGGGATCATCTGGCGGACGCGGGCAAAGGCCACATCGCCGCTGAACGCAGCCCCCGCCTCTTTCATGCCCGCTTCAACCGCATCCTCCCAGCGGAAGTCGTTCCAGAGGGCGTCGCGGCCGCGGCCGGCGAACTGGGCGGAGACAAGCGCGCGGCTCTCCTCGTCAATTGGAACAACCGAGTTCATCACCTTGACCGGCGCGATGCGGGAGGTCTCGGAGGCCGGATCGCCGCCATAGGCGGCAATCCACGGCGCCTCGGAAAAGGCCGCCGCGATCGCCTCGGGGTCGCCTTCCCTTGCCGCGTCCTCAAGCGCGTCCACGTCCCCGGTTGCAATGCCGGGCACGACATCGCCAGGCCGGTGCGTCACAAGCTGGCCATCCGACCAGACCAGCGCCGGCTGGAAATCCGCCGCCCAGGCAAAATGCCCCTTCTCGGAGGCATAGGTGACGGTCCCGTCCTTCTCCTTGTCGACATAGGGTTGCCGGCGGCGGTCGACCTCTCCCGCGCTGGACCAGTCCCACAGAACGCGGGTCTTGGTCTCGCCGCGGGCGATGGCGGGGATGTGGCAGGTCTCGCAGGCCACGCTGTCGGTATGCCGGTCCAGCCGCGCACCGTTGGCGGCGGCCGCGTGCGGCGCATCACTGTGGCAGCTCTGGCAGGAGGCCGCGGCGCCGGCCAGCGCCGGGCGATCCGGCGTCTCTCCCGGCCCGCCGGTGTAGCGGCTGCCGGTCGTGGCGTGGTCGCGCGTCGTGTGACAGGTCGCACAGGTGAAGCCCGCGCCGTCCGGCGCTGCTGCCATATGCACGTCGAGCGTATGGGCCGGTTCGATCAGGTCGGCATTCAGGTCCCCATGCTTGACGCCCGGGCCGCCATCGGCATCGAAATGGCAGGAGCCACAGGAGGCGCGCGTCGAGGGGCCGACCGATTGGGCGGCAAGCGCGAAGTCCTTGACCTCCGGCGTGTCGCCCTTGAGCCGCTCGTCATGGCACATGGTGCAGGCAGCACCGTTCTCGTGGAAATTGGCAATGGTCCACTGGCCGGTGGGCTCGTGGCAGGAGAGGCAGTCGACAGGCGCCACGGGATCGCTCGACGCATCGAGCATCGCCGGATCGTCCAGCCGCGTGCCCGCAATGTGGCAGGAGGTGCAGGCGTCGACATTGGACGGCGTCGAGAGCAGGAAGCCGTTGGCGACATGGAGCATGCCAAGCGCCGAGGTCTGTTCCGGGTCGTCGGATTGCGGCGCCGTCCAGGTGAAATGGATCGTGCCGTGAAGCTGCTCCGGCCCGGTATTGTGGCAGGACAGGCAGGTTTCGTTGACCTCGGCCGCAGTCCGGAACGGGCCCTCAAGCTCCTTGAACCGGCTGTGATCCGCAGTCGAGCTCGGCGCGGCGGAGGCTGCGGGAACCTCCTGCTGGGCTGCAAGTGGAACGGCCGTCATGCCCGTCAGGGCAAGCGCCAGCATCAATCTGCCGAGCCGGTGCAATGCCATTGTAATCGTCCCTTTCAAGATCCGGTCCGCTTGTCGAAAACGGCCGCCTTGCAGCGGCCGTTTCCCTTGTTTCAACCTTCAGAAGACGGCTTGCGTCATTCGTCCGGGCGCTCGCCGATCAGCTCGACTCCGCTGCCGCCTTCGGCGAGGTCGGCGATGGAGTCGTAGGTCAGCTGCAGCTGGTAATACGGGTTGTGCGTGTAGCCGCCCGGGTCCTTCTTGACGAAGTTGTAGTTATAGGCGGCCTTCAGCAGGCGCGGCGTCCAGGAAAGATACCGGTTGGGGAACTTGATCTCGTCATCATCCGCTTCACCATTCGCGTTGGTGTCGTAGAAGAAATACGGATAGTTGGTGCCCCGGAACACGACCGGCTTGCCCACGACGGTGTCCGCATAGCTCGTGATGGCCTTGAAGAGCTGGTCATGCAGGACCTCGATCTCGGCATGGATGCCTTCAGCCATGTCGCCATCGGCGTCGTAATCCGCCTTGGAAGAGCGCACCAGACGCATGGATTCGGCGTTGGCCGGATCGACCTCGTCATGGCACTCGGTGCAGGCGGCGACCTTCACTTCCAGCGTGTGCGGGGAGTGGCAGTCGTTGCAGGTCTGGCTGTCGCGATCGTGGAAGTAATAGCCGGCATAGTCCTTGCCGTCATACTCGTACCCACCGCGGACTTCGCCGCCGAAACGGGTCGCGGCCGCCGGACGATAGTGGATGTTGATGAAGGCGAGATCGGCAGGCTGGCTGTCCGGATCCGGGTTGCCCAGCTCTTCCATCTTGTCATTGACCTGGACAGTCGAGGCGCGGCCGCCGTGGCAGGTCATGCAACGGATGTCGGAAGTGAAGACCTCGGCCTCGTCTCCGGACGGGAAGGTCACGGAGGTCATGGTCTGCGCAACCTTGTTGTGGCAGGCCATGCAGGTGATGCCGGAGGCATGTTCAGGGTCGATCTCCTGCTTGGTCACGACACCGGGCTCGCTGCCATCGGCGCCGAGATATTCGAGATATCCCGTGGTCGAGTGACATTTGGAGCAGACCTCGGGGATCAGCTTGTCTTCTTCGTCGTCCCAATGGCGGAACGCCTCCTTGGAGAGGTCGGCATGGGGCGAGGAACGCCAGGCCTCCAGCGCCGGGATCACCGGCATCAGGTCAGCGGGGTTGTACACCTTGTCTTGGGCGTTGGCTCCTGTCAGTCCGCCCATGACGCCGATCCCGGCGACGATGGCGGCAAAGACGGTGGCACGCAGGGCGATTTTCATCTGTCCACCTTTCATTGCATGCAAAATCAAATCTGGCTGGTGCAGGGCATTCGAGCCGGAGACCTTCCAAATCCTAACAATCAACAGGATAGAAAACGCGCGAGGACTCCACGATGAGGCAATTTCGTTCCGCATCGGTGAAGATCGGCGGTGTGGAGTTTGGGCAATTTGGTGTCTTGAAAATACAACTTTCCGTGCATCTCCACGGATCGCGCGAATTCAATAAATCATTGTATTTCAGATAATTAAATTACATTCACTCTTCGTTAACATCGAAACGCCAGGCACTCCGCCCGATGCGGCAATGAACTTCGCACGAAAACCTCTCAAGACTGACAAATGTCATTTTTTGTTTTGTCAGGATTGATCCGTGCTTTTGTCCCGACACGGAATCCGACTTGAAGAAAGTCGCCGGACGACGGTCACGGATCCTGTCGCGAGCGCAGTGCCCAGTCGCGCAGATCGACGACCGCCCACGCGGTTGCCAGGACAACCAGCGCGCACAGCCCGGCTTTCGAAATCGGCTCCATCGTCCCTTCGATGAGGCTGGCATGCACGACGCTTCCGACCACCGTTGCCGCCGCGAGCGCGGAATGCGCAAGGCGCCAAATGCGCCATCGCAGGCGGAGACGACGCCGAAACACGGCAAGGAACGCGGCCCCGAACAGCGTCCACATCGCGATCACGCCCCATGCGGAAAACCGCGTTGGAGAGGCGAAAAGCAGAGCGTCGACCATATCCGGCGGGCTAGTGATCCAGAGACCGCCGACATGGACCAGGATGGCCAGGATCAGGGCCACGCCGCCCCAGCGATGGATGCGACGCGCACGAAGGGTGGACAGACCCGGAAACAGACCGGCCGCCAGCGCGGGTTGCGTGAGGAGCAACCCCAGGCCCGCGACACCCGCAAATCCGGCGGCGATGTAAATCGGATCGCGCCATGCAAGCAACGGACTCGCTGCCGCCAGCGCAAACGGCACGAGGATGGCAAGCGCGAGGCCCCCCCAGGCAAGGATCGTGCGGGTTCCGTTCATCGCCGATAGCCGACCGCTGTCAGGCCGGTTTCAGGACGAAATGGGCTTCAAGGGAGCTGTCCTTCGAACTCCGCATCACCGGACGCAGGAAAACCGTCTCGAAGGCTCCGCTGTCATAGGCGAGATGGCCATGCGCCTGCCCGAAGGCCGGAACGATCTGCGGCATCTCGAGGCGGAACGCCCCGTTTGCATCGGTCAGCGTTGCGCCGTGGCTGTGCAGATCGCGCTCATGTCCTTCGGTTGTATGCGCCCAGATCTGGATGCGCTGTCCGGACAAAGGCGCTCCGTCCCCGGCCCGGCGCACCGTTCCCGACATCCAGAACCCGCCTTTGCCGATCCGCTCGACGACGGGCGCACCCGGGCGGTAATTGTTGGCGCCGCCCCGCATGGATGGCGTCGGCACGACCCCCTTTGCCCGCGCGGGCACAGCCCAGCCGGACAGCCCTGTCACCAGGACGGCGCTGCCGGCGGTGAGGAGGGCACGGCGGGAAAGACTGGTGCTGGGCATGGGTCGCTCTCCGTTCCAACCTGTCGATGCAATTTCGACACAGGCAGGATGATAGCACGTCTTCGGGAATTTCCGAGTTTGGGCGGCGCGGATGGCCGCCCAAAGCTCGTCACTGTTTCGTGAGCCGCATCGGTGATACGGCCTTGCTCAGCTCAGGTGCTGGCCGAAATGCGCCAGCGTCCGGTCCCAGGCAAGTTTCGCGGCCCCCTCGTCGTAGCGCGGGGTCGTGTCGTTGTGGAAACCGTGATTTGCGCCTTCGTAGATATGGGCCTCGTACGCCTTGCCCTTCTCCTTGAGCGCGGCCTCATAGGCCGGCCAGCCGGCATTCACCCGCTCGTCCAACCCGCCGTAATGCAGCAGAAGCGGTGCCTGGATCGCAGGCACATCGGAAGCTTCCGGCTGACGACCATAGAACGGGACCGAGGCGGCCATGTTCGGGTGGGCGACCGCCAGCGCATTGCAGACACCGCCGCCATAGCAGAAGCCGACCGCGCCAACCTTGCCGGTCGATCCTTCGTGGCCAACGAGGAACTCGAAGGCCGCAAAGAAATCCTCCATCAGCTTTACCCGATCGAGTTCCTTCTGCATTGCGCGGCCATCATCGTCATTGCCGGGATATCCGCCGGACGGCGTCAGCCCGTCCGGTCCGAATGCGAGGTAGCCGGCCTTCGCGGTGCGCCGCACCACATCCTCGATATACGGGTTGAGGCCGCGATTCTCGTGGATCACGAGCACGGCCGGAAGCTTGCCGGTCGCCCCGGCCGGCTTTGCCATCAACCCCTTCATCATGCCATGCCCCTTCGGGCTCTCATATTCGGCCACCATCGTTTCGATGGCGGGATCGTCGGGCGCAACCTGCTGCGCGAGGGCGTAATTGGGCTGGAGGCTTTCCAGCAACGCCGCGGCGGTGACACCGGCGGCGAGATACCGGCCGGAGCTTCCCAGGAACTCGCGCTTGGTCATTTTGCCATGAACATATCCGTCATAAAGCTCGAGGATACGGGGATCGAAATCCGAGGCCTTCTTTCGCTGCATTGCAAATCTCCCTGATGCGAATTTGATTTTGGGTCGTCACGCCTGTTCGGAACGTCGCGGCGCGCCTTTCGAAGCCTGCCGGGGAACTGGCCCGGCAGGCTGTCGTCACGTCCAGTATTGCCGGATGCAGGGAACGGACCGAGTCACGTCAACGTTACCATGTGCCGCCGGCATCAGATCTCGCCGGTATATTCGCCGCGCGCCGGGTAGTCGTTCTTGATCGCGAAATCGAGCGCGCCGACCAGTTCGGAGAAATGCGGGCGCGAGAAGGGCATGGTCTGGACCGCCCCATAATAGAGGGTCTGCTGCGGCGTCACCATGAAGAGGCCCGGCTCCGAGAAAAGCGCAGGCTCTTCGATGCCGATGGAGGTCTTGCCGCGAGAGGTCGAGATATAGAGCCCCCAGTCGCGGGCGAGGTCCAGCGGCAGGTCATAGGCGATCCGCAGCGCATCGGCCCCGATCTTGTCCGCCATTGCCTGCGCGCGCTCGCGCCCGTCCGAACTGATCGCAAGCGTGCTCACGCCCCGTTCGGCAAAGGCGGGGGTCTGTTTCTGCAATTCTGCCAGGTAGGTCGCGCAGATCGGGCAATGCAGGCCGCGATAGAAGCAGAGGATGACGCCGCGCTCTGTGGCCTCGGCGGACAGGTCGAAATCGCCATGCGACAGCGTCGGCAACTTGAGGTCGGGTGTTTTCTGGCGGGGAAGCAACATGGGGGTCTCCTGGGTGTTGGTTGGACTTTCTCGCGCAAGGTGGCAGACTTTTCCGTCCGATAAACTTGAAAAACCAAACCAAAACGCCGGAAAAGTGTTCGAGATCCCGCCTCGCCGTGTATGGCCGGGACCGCCCGCGCCCAGCTCCACTGTCCCCAGAACCCGCAACGCCGACGGCAGTTCCCAACAGCCCGCTCGCCCCGACAGGCCGGCGAACCTGTCTCAGGGGTGAGGGCGTTATTTCCCTCCGAAAAACAGGAGATCGCGTAGTCTCCGAGAGGTCCGGGGTCACCTCCGGGCCGCATCGGGCGGCGCAAATCGGCCCGGCGCAAGTTGAGGTTTGACACGCCCCTGCCGCGCCCACAAACCTGTAGGCGACACGTCTCGGATTTGATTTCCCAGGTGCGAAATGAACGACCAAGATCTCGAAACGGCGATAGCGCCGCGCTACTGGCGGCTTTCGGGCTTCGGCCTGCTTGTTGGAACCCTGTTCTTTGCAGCCTCGCTGACACCCTCCCTGATGCCCCGCCCCGCGGTGTTGCAGGGCATTCTAGGCGGTCTCTCGGCCGCCCTGGGATACACGATCGGGGCTTTCCTGATCTGGCTCTGGCGGGCGATGCGGCTTCCGGAAGCGGACAGACAGGCCGAACGGGGCTTCAGAGCCCTCCTCATCGTCTCCGGTTTGATCGTCTATGTGCTCTCTCTGACAAAAGCCGCCGACTGGCAGAATGCCACGCTGGCGGTCCTTGGCCAGGACGCCGTCGACTCGGCCCACCCGTTCAAGGTCGCGGCGGTGTCCCTCTGTGTCTTTGCTGTCCTGTGGCTGGGCGGCAGCGCCTTTGTCTATGTCGCCAGACGGGCCGGCGCCGCGCTCGGCCGTCTCCTGCCGGGTCGGACGGGCCCGGTAACCGGCCTGCTGATTGCGATCTACCTGTTCTGGGCCATCGGCGATGGCTTGCTTGTCCGCCGGGTCATGCAGGCAGCCGATGCCTCCTTCGCCGCCGGCGAACAGGTCTTCGACCCCAGGATGCTCGAGCCGACCGACCCGATGATGACCGGGTCGGACGCCTCCCTCGTGGAATGGGACGATCTGGGCAATCGTGGGCGCGATTTCATCGGCCGGACCCCGACGGAAGAGGAGATCTCGACCTTCCACGGGCCCGACGCCCGGACGCCCGTCCGGGTCTATGTCGGCCGGGTCTCTGCCGAAACCGCTCGGGAACGGGCGGAACTGGCGCTGCAGGAGTTGATCCGGCAGGGCGGTTTCGACCGTAAGATCCTGATCGTGACCACGCCCGTCGGCACCGGCTGGATGGATCCGGGCTCGCATGATGTGGTCGATTTCATGTGGGGAGGGGACACCGCGCATGTCGCGGCGCAGTATTCCTACCTGACCTCCATCCTGTCGATCCTGACCAATGTCGAATACGGCTTCGAGCAATCGCGCGAGTTGTTCGACGTGATCTACGAATACTGGACCACCCTGCCCCCCGACAGCCGTCCTCGCCTCTATATTCACGGTCTGAGCCAGGGCGCCCTGAACAGCCAGGCCACGGTCCCGTTCTTCAACACCCTTGCCGATCCGGTGGATGGCGCCTTCTGGGCCGGATCCCCCTTCATCAGCCCGATCTGGCGCCATGTCATCGACAACCGGGCGCCGGACTCGCCGGTCTGGCGACCGCTCTCGGGGAACGGATCGCTCATCCGGGTCACCAATCAGGACAATGTGCTGGACGATCCGGGATTTGCGCCCTGGGGTCCTATCCGCTTCGTCTTCCTGAGCTATGCCTCCGATCCGATCGTGAATTTCGACTTTGGCACCATCCTGCGAGCCCCCGAATGGCTCTCGGAGGACCGCCCCGCCGACGTGTCGCCGGACATGCGCTGGTATCCCTTCGTCACGGCATTCCAGCTTGCGCTCGACATGACGACGGCGCTCGGGATCGAAGGCTTCGGCCATTACTATTTCTTCGAGGATTACATCTCCGCCTGGGCAGAGCTGACCGACCCGCCAGGCTGGACCGAGGCCCGTGAAGCGGAGCTTAAGGCGCTCTTCGAGACGCGGCCGTCGCCCTGGTAAAAGGAGACGGCCGGAACAGGGTCAATTCCCGTGACGCGGGCGGCTTCTACCCGCCGGATCCCGCGCGCACGCCGCCGGACTTGCCGAAACCACCCCTGGACGCCGCCATCGCCTTGGTCATGGGCGGTTTTCCGACGGTTGTGGGGGGCTTGGTGAACTGGTTGGCGCCAAGCTTTGCCTTGCCGGAATTGCCGGAATAGACGTTTGAGCCCGCAGCGTTGGTGAACTTGCCGTCGGATGTGCGGTACATCGGCTGCGACCGGGCATAGCCGCCGCGCCCGCTCAGCATGTTGCCGATCAGGTATCCCGTGAGCAGGGGCATGAAGATGCTGCCCGAGCCGCTGCTGGCGACCTGTTCCTCGGAGCCGCAGGCCCCTTCGCCATGCTGCTCTTCGCAGACTTGCAGGCTGTCATAGCGCGGCGCGGTTTCGACATGCAGCTGTTCGGCCTCGGCGATGGCGGCCTCGCAATCGGCGACGGTCAGGAGCCCGTCTCCTCCCGCGGCCGCCTCCTTGCAGCTCTGAAGGTCGGGAAAGGCCTGCGCATCAACCTGCTCCTCGCGGCAGCCTGCCAGCGTGAATGCGGTTGCGCCGACAATACTCAAGGCAACGGTTCTGGAACGTGTTCTCATGCGACGACCATAGGCCTCCTTACTCCTGGATGAAATGCGGTTTGAACCGCGACAGGTCCTGCGTGATGCGCGACCGGTCTTCGCGCATCCCCATCCCCACACATGTCTCGCCGACGATCCACGCGCCCACCACCGGGCGGAACCCGTCGAAAACCGGCAGCGGATGATAGGCCTGAACGATCATCGGATGGGCCGCATAGGCCTGGTTGCTCGACGCTTCGAGCGTCTCGCCATCCCTGATGATCGACAGCGACGCGCCTTCGCGCGAAAAAAGCGGCTTGCGGACATAGCCCGACCGGAACGCCTCGGCCGCACGCTCGAACGCCTCCCCGGCAAAGGACGCGGACGCCCCCTGGTCCGCCGCGGCCTCGGAAATATCGGCTTCGAAAAACGCTGGAAGCAGGTTCGGATGACCTTCGAACATCTGCCAGAGCACCGGCAGCAGCCCCTTGTTCGACAGCACCGCTTTCCAGGCCGGCTCCAGCATCAGGCAGCCCGCCGCGGCCAGCCGGGTCGCGTAATCGTCCCGAAGCAGGTCCTCCCAGGGATAGAGCTTGAACAGGGTGCCGATCACCCGGTCCTCGCCATCGAGGAACTGGCCGTCCGTGCTCAACCCGATTGTCTCGAGATCGGTGTAATGCGCGCCCAGCCCGGCCTCGCGCGCCGCCCAGCCCATGCATTCGACGGTCGCGTAATCCTCCGGCGTCTCCGCCGCCGCCGCGAAATGGATATCCGTCCCGCTCTGAAAGGCTGTCCTGAACCGTTCCACGAGCGCCTCGTGGATTCCGTTGAACTGGTCGCTCCGCCGGTGAAGGATGCCAGCCTCGACCTGCTGCTCGAACCAGAGCCACTGGAAGGAGGCGGATTCATAGAGCGATGTCGGCGTATCCGCGTTGTATTCGAGCATCTTGGCCGATCCCAGCCCATCATAGGCGAGGTCGAACCGACCATAGATTTCCGGCTCTTGGCGCCGCCAGCTCTCGGCAACAAGGTCGCGATGGGGCTCCGGAATACCGAGCTTGCCCATCAGCTCCTCGCTGGCCGTGATCGCCGCGGCGGCCTCGCGGCACATGGCATGCAGCTCGGTCGACGGGTCCTCGATGTCGTCCTCGATCTCGCGCAGCGAAAACGCATAGGCGCTGGTCTCGTCCCAATAGGGCTCGCCATGCATGTCGGCAAAGGTGAAACCAAGCCCCTCGGCCTCTTCCCGCCATCCCGGTCGCTCGGGAAGCGTCACTTTTTCCATGTTCCGTCCCTTCCTGCCGGGCCTGTCCTGTTGCCACGTCCCGGCACAGCCCCGCCCTCCCTACAGGGCCGCCTCTTCGGAGATCAACCCGGATTGAGTGGCGGCAGCGGGGTCGAGCCGGCCCTGTTCCGGGCCAGACGTCGGTCCCGCTCGGCCTGGAACGCGGCCGACAGCTCGGCCCAACCGCCGTCCCCCCCGCCGGTGCCACGATATGTCCGCGCTCCGATCGCGGCCAGGGCGGCCTCTAGCCCTGGCGCGGCGGCGCCGGGGCAGCGGTCTGACCATGTCTTGAGGGCCGAGTGGGTCGCCCCGAGATCGTGCTGGCCGATCGCCCGCCGGACCTGCCGCGCCGCCTGCGGCTCGCTCGCCGCCCAGATCGCCGCCCGCCTTGCCCGAAGCCGTCTCAGCGGCGGCAGCAGGTAGATCCGGATCGCCGCGAGAACCAGCAAGACAAGGACCAGCGCCGCCGCGAGCGCCACGGCCTGCCGCGTCGTGACCAGCGGATCGACCGGCGGACCGGGCGCATCGACGACAAGGGCCGTCGCCTCCAGGACCGCGGTTTCCACCTTGCCGGTCTCGATATTGAACCAGTCCAGCGCAATCTCCGGTAGCTCGACGCTGCCGCCATATTGCGCCACGTAGCTCACGGTCTCGGTTCGGCTGCCCGACAGCGTGCCGCGCTCCTCGTTCTCCGCCAGCACCGGATCCTTTGGATAGGCGCGCAGGGCTTCGGAGCCCAATGGCGGGATCAGCTCGGGGATAAAGAGCGGGGAGGTCCCGGTGATCGTCGCGGTCACCACCCGGCTGGCGGCATCGCCCTGCCCCATCGCCCCGTCCGGCGCCGCGATCTCCTGTTCCAGCGCGAAGCCGCTGGCCAGGATCATCGGGTCGAGCGCGGCAGCCGCCTCGGGCACCGTGGCGGTGAAGCGGACCGGGTCGAGACTGGCCTCGTATATGACGGGCTGGACCGTATCGGGATCCGCATAGGTCACGGTGACAGTCTGCGCCGGCAGGGAGATCTCGCCTTCTATCATCGGGTAGAGCCGGTAGGCGCGGCTCACGCCGGACCAGGTCTCGCCGTCGATCTTCTCGCTGATGGCGCCGGAAGCGCGCTCCGGCAGGCGCACGATCACATTCGGTATGTCCATCGCGGGAAAGACCGGCGGTTGCGGCAACCAGGTGGGGGCCAGGACCTTGATCCGCAGCACGATCGGCTGCCCGACCAGCGTGGTCTCCGGCGTCAGCTCCATCGTGACCCGGGGCTCCAGCGCAGGATCGGCGGCTGCGGACTCCTGTGCCTGGCCAGCGCCGGCAAGGCCCGCGAGGACGGCAGCCGCCAGGATCGGCAGCAAGGCGAGGCGACGGGGCAACCGCATCATTCCGCCCCTCCCGTCGCGTTTTCCTGCAGGAAACGGGTGCGCAGGAAGTCGCCCATATCGGTGTCGACCGAGCGCATCCATTGCTCTGTCGTCTGGAAGCCCTCGCCGGCGGCCTCCTCTTCGGAGAAATCGGTCTGCGTTTCGGCACCGCGCTCGGCCTCGTTGTCGAAGACCACGTCGTCGGCGCCGATACCGGCTTCCTCGCCCGTGTCGCTTTGCTCGCGGGCGGATTCGACATAGTCGAGAATGACCCGCGTCACCGCGAGGTTCCATTCCGCGTCCGGGAAGTCGGGTTGCAGCTCCAGCGCGGTCTCATAGGCCGCGATCGCGGGGCGATACTCGCGGTTGCGCGTTCGGGCCATACCTTCGGCGAAAGCGGCCTCCGGCGTGTCGATCCGGGAGAAGAGATCCGCCGCTTCCGGATACTGGCCGGACCTGAACAGCGCCTGCCCGCGCCACATCGGGTCCTGGAACAGCTCCGCGGCCGCTGCAAACTCCTTGTCCCGGAACGCCATCATCCCCTGCTGGTCGGGCGTGAAAAACCAGTCCACCATGTCGGCGCGGGCGGCGGTCGGGGCCTGCGCGCTGATCGCGCATGCCAGCAGGACGGCCCAGCGCATGGTCCAGCCGCGGCGGAACCAGAGCAACAACAGCGGCATGGCCAGCCAGCCGAACACCCATCCGCGGTCGTCCCAGTCGAGCCGTTCATCGCCCAGCAACGCCGCGCGATAGGCCGAGGCGGCGGCGCGGTCGATGGCCGCGAGGTCGGTCTCATCCGCCGTGAGCTGGATGATTTCGGCGTCGAGCCGGTCCAGCGCGCCGCGCGGACTCCCCTCCGGCGCGGCCACGAGGAAAAGGACCGGTGCCTCCTCTTCCGCGGGCGCCTCGAAGGCCGCGGCATCGGTGCCGCTCAGCTCGTCGAGCACGAAGAGGATTGCCCCCGGCGTCTCCGATTTCGCCAGCTCGGCGCGGGCCAGCTCCAGGGCCGCGGTCGCGTTGTCGCCCTCCTGCGGCATCACCTCGGGCGTCAGCGCGTCCAGCATCGAGCGCAGCAGGTTCGGATCTTCCGTCAGCGGCGTGACGCGATGGGCAGAGCCGGAATAGGCGATCAGCGCAGTGCGGGCGCCGGCACGTCGTTCCACCAGATCGAGGATCTTGAACTTCGCGCGGTCGAGCCGGTTGGGCGCGAGATCGGGCGCCTCCATTGAGCGGGTGACCTCCAGCGCCACAACCATCGGCGCGGTCTGCGCCAGCAGCGGGTTGGGCACCCGGCTCCAAGTCGGCCCGGCCACTGCCAGGGTCAGCAGGGCCAGGACGGCCGCGATCCCGTCAATCGCCTGGATCTGCGCCCTGCCGGTCTCTCCGACCGTCAGCGCCTCGGCGAGATGCGGCGCAATCCCGGTCGGCGCTTCCGCCCCCGTGAGCGCGCGCCAGCGGATGACCCACCAGAGCCCGGCAACCGGGAGCAGCGCCAGCAGCCAGAGCGGGCGAAGCAGGTGAAAGGCCCCGACAGCATCGAGAAAGGCATCCATCAGACGGCCTCCCGTCTCGAATGGCGGGTCGAGGAGAGATGCAGCGAGGCCATGCCCGCAAGGGCGATGACCACCGCCGCGGCGAAGGGGATCCAGGCCAGCGGCCGCTTGGGCTGGAAGCTCGCACTTTCGGTGATGCGCGGGTTCTGGCGATCAATCTCGGCATAGATCTCGCCCAGCCCCGCGCCATCGGTCGCGTAGTAGAACGCCCCGTTGGCGCGCGCCGCGATATCTTCCAGCGCCTTCAGGTCGACCTTGTCCTCGCCCGACCCGTCCGGATCGCCCACCCCGATGGTGAAGATCGAGACGCCCTGCCCGGCCGCGATCTCGGCCGCGTTGACCGGCGACATACGGCTCGACGTGTCCGCCCCGTCCGACAGCAGGACCATCAGGCGCTGGTCGACCTCGGAGGTCTCGAAGGTCCGGATGGCCAGCCCGATGGCATCGCCGATTGCCGTGTTCGGCCCGGCCATGCCGACAGTCGTGCTGTTCAGCAGCTCGCGCACCGAGGCGAGATCCTCGGTGAAGGGCGTCTGGACGAAGGCCTTTGTCCCGAAGACGATCAGCGCGCCCCGGTCGCCCTCCCGCGCTTCGATGAAGGCGCCGACGACATCCTTGACCACCTCGAGCCGCTGCTGCGGCGTTCCATCCGTTCCCGCCATGTCGCGAGCATCCATCGAGCCGGAGATATCCACCGCCAGCACCATGTCCCGCGCCGCCGTTTCGACTGTGACCTGCTGTCCCAGCTGTTCGGGCCGCGCGAGCCCGACAACCAGAAGGATCCAGCACAGGCTTGCCAGGATCATCTGCCGCCGTTTGCGGCGCAGTACAACGGCGCCCGATCGGGGCTCCAGCCCGGAAGCCTCGGTGACTTGCCGGAAGAAGGGAATGCGGATCGCCGTCGTGCGCTCGCGCCAGGGCGGCGCGAATTTCCAGACCAGCCAGGGGGCGCCCAGCAACAGCAGGGCCCAGGGAAAGGCTAGCGAGTAGCTCATGCGTCTGCCCCCGGCCTGTGCGATTTCAGCCAGTGGCGCGCGCTCCGCGTCAGCTCCGGATTTGGCGCTTGCTCGCGATAGGGCGCGCGCAGCAGGGCCTCGCCCGCCGCCCCGGAGAAGCCGGCGCCCGGACAGGTCCGGTCGAGAAATTCCAGCCAGTCCGGCCCCAGCAGCCCGGCGACCTTGCGCCGTGGAAAGGCGACAAGCGCGGCGCGGCGCAGGATACCGGCGGTGGCAGCCGGATCGTCCCCCGCGGCCTCCAGCTCCGCCAGCGCGGCCCGCCGGTAGGCATTTGCCCGCCAGCGGCGCCAGCCCCATCGCCCGAGTGCCGCCAGCGTCAACAGGACGACCAGCCCCAGCCATACCCAGCCCTGCGTGGCCGGGAGCATCGAGATCGGCTCGGGTTCGGGGATCGGCCGGAGCATGTCGAGCAGCTCGACAAGGTTCCGGCCATCGGTCTCGGGAAGATCCGCCATCAGCGCGCCCCCCCTTGAAGCCCCATCAGCTCCATCAATTGCGGCAGGGTCTCGCGCCCGGCCGTGAGGGGCAGGACCGGGATGCCGTATTTGCGCGTCCAGCCGATGGCGCGGGCAACCCTGGAGCCCATCACCTCCTCGATCCGGGCCTGTACCCGCTCGTGCCGCGAATCCAGTTCGACCTGCAACGCGCCATCCGACGCGACGATCCGGAAATCGTCGGGAAGCTTTTCCGCCGTCGGGTCGGTGACCGGGAACAGGATCAGGTCATTATGTTGCGCCAGCCGCCGGACGAGCCGCTCCGTGCGATCGTCCACCTCGGCGAAATCGGAGAAGACGAGGACAAGGTTACCGGTCGTGGCGATCCGCGCCGCGGCCTCGAGCGGGCGGTTGAGCGGCATCGCCCCCGACACCGCAAGATCGGCGCGGAGCCGGCAACTGGCTTCGGAAATCGTCGTGATCAGCCGGTTGAGCGCCACGTTCGAGGCCCTGGGGCGCAGCTCGGCGACGCCGTCATCGGAGAAGACGATGCCGCCCACACGGTCGCCCTGCGCCCGGATGCGGAAGGCGGCGATGGCCGCGGCCTCGGCGGCGGTCACCGATTTCATGTTGAGCCTTGTGCCGTAGAACATGCTCATCCGCTGGTCGACAATCAGCAGCGCGGGGCGGTCCCGCTCCTCGGTATAGACCCGGACATGGGGCTGCCCGGTGCGCGCGGTGACCTTCCAGTCGATGGTGCGCGGATCGTCCCCGACCTGGTAGTTGCGCAGCTCCTCGAAATTCAGCCCCCTGCCCCGCAGCCGCGACGCGTGCCGCCCGTTAAGGGCCGAGCGCGCCGGTTGGCGCGGCAGGAAGGACAGCGCGCGCGCCGGTCCGGCCAGCCTGCGCAGATGCGCGAGGTCGGCATGGATGCGCGGGTCGATTCTATTCGGATCCTGGCCCATGGCGCGCGCCTCAGGGCAGCGCCACGAGGGCCACGATCTCGTCGATCACCTGGTCGGTCGTCTTGCCGTCGCCCTGCGCCTCGAAGGAGAGCGCGACCCGGTGGCGGAACACGTCGTTCACGATGGCGCGCACATCGGCCGGATCGACATAATCGCGCCCCCTGAGCCAGGCATGGGCACGCGCGCATTTGTCGAGCGCGAGGCTGCCGCGCGGCGAGGCGCCGATCTCGATCCAGCGCGCGAGGTCTTCGGAAAGCGCGTCCGGTGTGCGCGTGGCCTGCACGAGATCGGCCATGTAGCGATCCATCGCCTCGGCGACATGGATCGCGGCGATCTCGGCGCGGGCATCGAACACCGCTTGCTGCGGGATCGAGACCGGGGCCTCGGACCCGCCCCCCGACTGCGCGCCCTGTTCTTCGCCCCGCACCAGCCGGATCACCTCCACTTCGTCCTCGACCGGCGGGTAGAGCACCTGCACATGCATCAGGAAACGGTCCATCTGCGCCTCGGGCAGCGGGTAGGTCCCTTCCTGCTCGATCGGGTTCTGCGTCGCCATGACGATGAAAAGCGGCGGCATCTTGTGGGTGGTGCCCGACACCGTCACCTGCCGCTCCTCCATCGCCTCCAGCAAAGCGGCCTGCACCTTGGCCGGCGCGCGGTTGATCTCGTCGGCCAGCACGATATTGGCAAAAATCGGCCCCTGCTCGAAGCGGAACTGCCCGCCTTCCGGCCCCTGGTGGTAGACCTCGGTGCCTGTCACATCCGACGGCAGCAGGTCCGGCGTGAACTGGATACGCGAGAAATCGGCCTCCAGGTTCTTCGACATCGCCTTGACAGCGCGGGTCTTGGCCAGCCCCGGCAGGCCCTCGATCAGCAGGTTGCCATTGGCCAGCAACCCGATGACGAGCCGCTCGATCACGTCTCGCTGGCCGATGATCGTTTGTCCCATCCGCTCCTGGAGGGCGGTGATCTGTTCAAATGCGTTCATGGCCGCTACCTGCAATTTATCAAAACATCCCGTTTCCAGCCCGATTCCCGTTCGGCTGGCGGCGTGCGGCCACCGTGGATCATTTCAGGCCGCCGTGGCAACATCTCGATCAAGATGGAGCCGATTGACGACCCGGCAAGCACGGCGTTGAAAAAAGCGCCGGGCAGGAACGGGCCGCGCCTGCCCGCGTGGCCCGCGATCTCAGCCGTTCTCACGCGGCCGTCGAAGACCGACGCAACCGGAGGACCATGAAGACGATCGCCAGGATCGCGCCGACGGTCAGGGCCAGCGAGACCGGCCGCTGCACGAAGATCGAAAGCTCGCCATGCGACATGATCAGGGAGCGGCGGAGGTTCTGCTCCGACAGCGTGCCCAGGACGACCCCCAGCAACATCGGCGACAGCGGGATGCGCACTTTCTCGAACAGGAACCCGATGCAGCCGAAAATCAGCGCCACATACATGTCGAACAGGCTGTAGCGCACCGAGTAGGATCCGATCATGCACAGGAACAGGATAGCCGGGATCATGATGCGCTGGTCGATCCGGATCAGGCGCGCGAAGATACCGGTCAGTCCGAGCCCGACGATCAGCAGCGCGACCTGGGCGAAGATCACCCCGGCGAAGAGCGCATAGATCAGGTCCAGGTTCGAGGCGAAGAAGACGGGGCCCGGCTCGAAGCCGTGGATCGTCAGCGCGCCGAGCAGCACCGCCGTCACGGCATCGCCGGGCACGCCGAGGGAGAGCATCGGGATCAGCGCCCCGGTGGTCGCGGCATTGTTGGCGGCCTCGGGCGCGACAATCCCCTTCGGGTTGCCCTTGCCGAGATCGGAGTTCGCCCCCTCGCTGCGTTTCAGCTCGGAATAGGCCGCAAAGGCGGCGATGTCACAGCCCGCTCCGGGCACCGAGCCGACGAACACCCCGATCAGCGCGGATTTGACCGCAGTCCAGCGGGTAAGCGCGAGATCCGCGAGGCGCGGAAGATATCGCTCCTTCTCCGGCCCCTTCGGAAAGACGAGCAGCTTTTCGGCCCGCGCCAGCACCTGCGCGACGCCGAAAAGCCCGACCAGGATGGGAATGAGCTCGATGCCGCCCAAGAGCTCCCGGACGCCCAGCGTATAGCGCGAGGAGCCCGCGATGGGGTCGAACCCGATCGTGGAGATCCACATGCCGATCGCCGCCGCCATGACGCCCCGGACGAGGCTGTCGCCGGAAACGGCGACGATCATCGCGAGGCCGAACAGGGTCAGCGCAAAGAATTCCGGCGGGCCGAAGGCAAGGCCGAGGGCCGCCAGCCGGGGTGCCAGCAGGGTCATGACGATTGCGCCGACCGTACCGCCGGTGAAGGAGGCGACCGTTGCCAGGCCGATCGCGCGCCCGGCCTCGCCCTTCTCCGACATCGGGAAGCCGTCGATCATCGTGGCCGCCGCCGCCGGGGTGCCCGGGGTGCGCAGCAGGATCGCGGACAGGGAGCCGCCATAGATCCCACCGGTGAAGACGCCCACCAGCATCAGCAATCCATGCAGCGGCTCATGGCCGAAGGTGAAAGGCAGCAGGAGCGCGCAGCCGGTGGTGGCCGTCAGTCCCGGCAGCGCCCCGACGAAGACGCCGGCGATGACACCGAACACGACAAAGAACAGCGTTGTCGGGTCGCTCAGGACCGTCGCCATGCCCTGAAAGATGCTGAATGCTTCCATTTCGAAGGCTCCTTACAAAAACGCCTCGAACAGGCCGGCCGGTGGCGGCGCGAAGGCGAGCCGCGACAGCAGGGTCCACGCCGTTGCGCTCAGCGCGGCGGCAATCGACAGGATCAGCAGCGGGCTTCGCAATCCGAAGACCCACATCGTGGCGCCGATCCACAGCGGCGCGACCAGCGGGTAGCCAACGCTCGGCATCAGGCCGAGAAAGGCAAGGGTCAGCGCGACAACCACGAGGGATTTCGGAGAGATCACCGGCGCATCGACGGCCGGCGGCGAGTGGAACATGGCGACAAGGGCGGTCGCGAAGACCACGCCCGCGGTCAGCCGGGGAAAGACATCGCCGCCGCTTCGGGTGCCGTCGCCATAGTCTCCGGCCATGTGAAACGCGGTGGCCGAGAGCAGCACCAGCAGCGCCAGCACCGCCTTTTCGAGAAGGCCCCCCTTGGGGGGAGCCTTCCGCTTGAGATTGGCCGAAACGGTCACTCGCCGATACCGAGCTCGGAGATCGTGGCCGCGAGGCTGGTTTCCAGATCCGCCAGGAAGGCCTCGAACTCGGCGGGATTCTTGTAGACCAACGGCAGGCCGCGCTCCCTGGCGAGGTCCTGGAAGTTCCCGGACTCGTAGCAGGTCTTGAGGCGGGCGATGATCTCGCCCTTGATCTCCGGCTTCAGGCCCTTGGGGGCTGCGAGGCCGCGCCAATCATAGATCGGCGCCTCCAGCCCGTAGCCGGCCTCACCAACCGTCGGGATGTCCGGGAAGGCCTCGGCCCGCTCCAGGGCGTTGACCGCCAGGACCCGCACTTCGCCAGCTTCGAGCAATTGCTTCATCTCGTCGATCCCGGTGGTCGCGACGGCGATGTGATTGCCAAGCAGGGCGGTGCGGACATTGGCCGACCCGTCGAACGGCACGTAGTTGAAGGATGCGCCATATTCGGACGCCAGCGTCGCGGCCGACAGGTGCCAGGCGCCCCCGGTGCCCGCATGTCCGACCGTCACGACGCCCGGGTTCTCCTTGCTGTAGAGCATCAGATCGTCCAGCGTTTCCCATTCCGAGTTCGCCGCCACGGTGATGGCGCCCGGACTCTGGTTGATCATCTGGATCAGGTCGAAGTCGCGATAGCTGAGATCGGCCTGCCCGAGCGGACCATAGGTCGACAGGTTGAAGGTGATCAGGCCGATCGTGTAGCCATCGCTACGCGCGGCCGAGGTCGCTCCCATTCCGACAGCTCCGATCGCGCCGGTCTTGTTGACGACATTGATATTGGTGCCGAAGCAGTCCTTCGCTTCCGCGACAAGGCTCCTGGCAATCGTGTCCGTGCCGCCGCCGGCGGACCACGGAACAACCAGTGTGACGTCTTTCGCCGGATAGTCCGCCGCCGTGGCGACACCTGCGACGAGCGACAGTGAAAGCCCTGCTATCAGGGTCTTGCAAGCAACCATGGTTTCCTCCCTAAGTGGTTGACATGTAGTTACGAATCTTGCACGCAGATCACCTGCGAGAAGGCTGTACGAAGGACGCTAAATGCTGGTGAGGCTGGCAATCTTCCGTGGCTCCCTGCCCGCCGGGCGCAAGGCGGATTTCCTTGCGCATCTGAACCCCAACACGCTTCCTCTTGTCCGGGATTTCCCCGGGATCTTGTCCGTCGAGGCAGTGCTGCCCGACAGTAGCGATCCCTCGCTGTCGGCTGTGCAGCTCATCCTCGACATGCGTTACGAGACCGAAGCCGCGATGAAGGCCGCCCTCGCCTCCCCGCAGCGCGCCCGGAACGGCACGGAAACGAAAACGCTCCTCGCGCTGATGTCTGGCCCCCATGTCGAGCACGTTGTCCTGAGTGTCTGAGGGGCATCGAGGGGACATCGGGCGTCAGACCTCGCAGCCTTCGAGCAGCCGCCGGCGAACCAGCGCCTGCGATGCCGCGGTAAACATCTCCTCCCAGGATCCGAACCGGGTATGCGCGCGGACAAGGCGCTCCCATGTCTCGTCGGGAATCCGGGCGAGTGCGGCATCGTCGACCTCCCCCTGCCCCGCCAGCGAGAACAGCGCGGCAATGGAGCCAAGGCCGGTATGCGCGGCCATGAAATCATCCGTCAGCAAATCGGTGAGCGAGACGGTTCCTTCGGCCCGGAACCTTTGGGCATTGGCCATGATCCGGTCGATGTTTTCATAGACAAGAGTCCGGCCGTCCGACGGAGCGTTCATATCAACACCTCGGTTTTGCAGGGAATTGTTGTGTTGGCCGCCGGCTTGAAACGGGAGAGGAAAGCCGGCGGCCGGGGGAGGATCCGCTCGATCAGCGCATCATCAGGCCGCCATTGATGTCGATGCTCTCGCCATTGATGAAGTCGTTGTCGATGACGAACGTGATGGCGGAGGCGATATGCCCGGGCTGGCCGTTGCGACCGAGCGGGTTGCCTTCAGCCCAGGCGTCCATCTGCTCGGGCGTCGAGACCTTGTCATGAAACGGGGTCACGATGACACCGGGAGAGATCGAGTTGACCCGGATCGTCGGCGCCAGCTCCTTGGCCCAGCCGCGGGTCAGGGAATCCACCGCATTCTTGGCGCTCCCATAGATGGTTGCCCCCGCGGCCCCATGGCGCGAGGCAATGGAGGTGATGTTGACGATGCTCGCATTCTCGCCCTTGCGCAGCAGCGGGATCGCCAGCGAGGTGATCTTCATCAGGGAGAAGACGTTGAGCGCGTAGATCTCCTCCATCAGCTTCCATTCCAGCGCATCGGCGGGCTGGCGGCGGACAAGCCCGCCGGCATTGTTGACCAGGACATCCAGGCTGTCCGTGAGTTTTCCGATCTGCCGGAAGAGGTCGATGCACGCGATCTCGCTGGTGATGTCGCTTTGCAGCAGATGCGCCGTGGCGCCGAGCCCTTCGGCTTCGGCGGCAAGCGCCTTGGCCGGCTCCACCGAACGGTTGTAGACGAGAAAAAGCTCATTGCCCGGGGCTAGCAGGCGCGCGGTTTCGGCGCCGATGCCCGTGCTCGCGCCCGTGATGAGGATCTTTGCCATGACGGATTGCCTTTCGTGCAGGGAGTTTAGCTTGACGGCGCCTCTTCCGGAGAGGCGGGCGTGAAGAGGGTGCGGATGTGGTCGCAGAGGAAGAACAGCGAGACCGTCGTCATGTAGGCGCCCGTGATGGGCATGATGACGTAGAAGATCTTGCGCGGGATCTGGAAGATCGGTGACGAGGCGGCGGCGTTGGAGACCAGGGTGAAGCTGTAATAGGTGAACAGGGCGAGGAAGCAGATATTCACCAGCTCGATCAGGATCTGGACGATGGCGCGCGCCCGGCCCTCCAGCGCCATCTCGAGAATGTCGATGGACGGATGGGCCTTGTAGCGCCAGAGCACGGCGGCCGTGGCAAAGACCGTCCAGGCGAAGGAGAGCTCCACGATCTCGTCGAACCAGCCCATGGAGAAGACCGGGGCGAAACGGGCGATCACATTGAGCGACATCAGGAAGAAGAGAAGGCAGAGCAGCGCGACGGCAAGGCCGCCAAGGAGCTTGCAGAACCACCGATCCAGTTTCAGAATTGCATTCAGCATGGCGTCACTCGATCAGGTAGGTTGCTGACAGGGAGATGGCGGGCACGAAGGCGACCAGCAGCAGCACGACGAAGATCCCGAGAATGTAGGGCAGGACTTCCTTGCTCAGCGCCGTGACCTTGACGTTGCTGATCGAGGCAACCGCGTAGAGGCACATGCCCACCGGCGGGCTGAGCAGGCCGATCATCGAGGCCAGGATCATCACGACACCGAACTGGATCGGGTCCATGCCGATGAAGGACACCACCGGGATGAAGATCGGCACGCAGATAAGGATCACCGCAATCCCTTCGAGGAACATGCCGAGGATCAGCAGCACCCCGATCATGATCAGCATCAGCAGGATCGGGGATTGCGTGATAGTCGTCAGGCCGGATACCAGCGTCTGCGGAACCTGGTTCAGTGTCAGCACCCATCCGAAAAAGCCGGCGGTCGCCATGATGAACATGACCCGGACCGTGTGCAGCAGCGTATCTTCGAGGATGTGCAGCAGCTTGCGCCAGGTCAGCTCCTTGTAGACGAAGGTGCTGAGGAGCAGCGCGTAGATACAGGCGATGACCGCGGCCTCGGTGGGGGTGAACCAGCCGCCGAGAATGCCGCCGATGATGATGAGCGGCGTCAGCAGCGCAAGGATCGCGTCCTTGAAGCTCGCCCACCACTCGCCATAGCCGGCTTTCGGGCTGCGGGGGTAATTGCGTTTGCGCGAGATCAGGTTGACCGCCACTGCCATCGCGGCAGCCATCAGCACGCCGGGCACCATGCCGGCGAGGAAGAGCTTGCCAACAGAGACGCCGGTCAGCGATCCATAGATCACGAAGGGGATGGAGGGCGGAACCACCGGGCCGATGGTCGAGGAGGCGGCGGTGATGGCGCCGGCGAATTCCGGGTCATAGCCGTCATCGACCATGGCCTTGACCTCGATCTTTCCGAGCCCCGCCGCGTCGGCCACGGCTGCGCCGGACATGCCGGAGAAGATCATCGAGGCGAGGATGTTCACCTGGCCGAGCCCGCCCCAGTAATGGCTGACGCTGGCCTTGGCGAAGCGGAAGATCTTTTCGGTGATGCCACCGGTATTCATCAGGTTTCCGGCGAGGATGAAGAAGGGGATCGCCAGGAGCGTGAAGCCGGTCGTGGAGGAATACATCCGCTGGGCCATCAGCCCGAGGGCGGGAAGGTTGTCGCTCATTGCCACCAGGGAGACGGCGCCGAGGGCGATCGCGATGGGCACGCCCATCAGGATCAGGAAGATCAGACCAGCAAAGATCAGCGCGGCAGTCATCACATGCTCCCGAAGAGAGAAATGCGCCCGGCGAGACGCGCTCGCCGGGCACGGTTGGATCAGAGCATTTCGAGGAACGTCTTCATGTTCTCTTCGCCGGCATAGTCGCCGATGGCTTTATGCGCGGGGCCCATCAGCTTCTGGAACTCGGCGCGGTCGGGATAGGTCACTTTCATGCCCTTCGCTTCCAGCTTCTCGATCAGGCTGGCATCTTCCGCGGTCATCTGTTCGCGCATCAGGTTCCCGGCGGCCGCGCTCTCCTCCTTGAGGATCTGCTGCTGCTCGGGGGTCAGCTTGTCCCAGCTGGCCTTGGAGACGACGCTGACCATGGAGTTGTAGACATGCTGGGTGATCGCCAGGTTGTCCTGCACCTCGTAGATCTTGTGGTGATAGATCACCGATAGCGGGTTCTCCTGGCCATCCACGACGCCCTGGCGCAGCGCCAGGTACAGCTCGTTGAACGCCATCTGGGTCACGTTCGCACCCAGCGACGACATGGCGGCCTGCAGCTGGATCTCCGGCGGCGTGCGCAGCTTCAGCCCCTTCACATCCTCGGGGGTATCGATCGGGCGCTTGCCGTTGGTGATGTTGCGGAACCCCCAGTCCCAGTTCGACAGGTAGACGAGCCCCTGCTCCTCGAGATCCGGCCCGGCCCAGTCAAGGAACGGCCCATCGAGCACTTCGTAGACATGCTCGCGGTCACGGAACGCGAAGGGCGTCATGACGGTCGCGAATTTCTGCGAGTAGCGGGACAGGTGTCCCTGCGTCGGCAGCGACATGTCGATGGCGCCGAGAACGTTCTGCTCGAGCACATCGTTGGGCGCGCCAAGCTGGTTGGCCGGGAAGATCTCGATCTTCACGTCACCGCCCGTCCGCTCGGCCACATTCGCCGCCATCTGCAGGGCCGCGACATGGGCCGGATGGTCCGTCTCGGCATAGTGGCCGAGCTTCAGCGTGATCTCGGCAAGCGCCGCAGTGGTTGCCAATGCGCTTACAAGCGCCGTGCAGGCCGTGAGTTTCAGGGATTTCGACAGAATGCTCATAGTTTCCTCCCATTGCATTCCAGAGTGTCGGTGCGGGTCCTCCCCCGCACCACGATCCGTGACCTAGTCGTCCAGGTTGTTGCTGGCCGGATAGGAGCCGTCCTCGTTCGGCAGGGTGCCGTATTGTTTCATCTTCGCGAGATGTTCGGGCCGGTGCGGCGCGAAGATATCGATCGCCTTCATGCCGGTTTCCGACTTGCCGCCATGGGGAACGTTTGACGGGTGAACCGCCACGTCGCCGGCCTTCATCGGAAAGATCTTGCCGTCGATCTCATGCTCTTCGGTGCCTTCCGTCATGATCATGATCTGCTCACATTCATGCTGGTGGATCGGGAACATCGCGCCCGGCGGGTTCTCGATGAAGCTGACCATGAGATTGTCGCCAAGCAGGAACCGGGTGCTGATCCCCTGGTCCTCGACGATCGGCGTCAGGGGCAGATCCTTGATCGTGTAAACATATTGCTTTCGTTCAGTCGCCATTTCTGTCTCCCGGAGCACGGTTGCGTTCATTCATCAGTCAACCCCAACGTTCAGAAATAAATTTAATCCGTCAAGTATGAAATCACCAACCAAAGACAGCGCCCTCCGCCACACCTGGGTATTTTTGATCATTTACAGCTATTTAAATCGATTTCATTTTCGAAAATTTTCACGCAGCAAGAAGCACGCCCGACCTGGCAGGCAGCCGGATCAGAGCCCGGGCGCAAACAGATCGGTCGAATTTTTATATATGAACTCAATTGATTCCTGCTTCCCCGCCATTGCGGGAAGAGGTCTCCGGCGAGGTCACTCGGGGATGGAGAGGATGCAGACAGCACGGGTGGCCGCCGCCAGCTGGCGCGGCCCTGCGACTTCCGACGGGAAGACGCTTACCGCGCGTCGGGGCAGACGCCGCCAATCGCGTCGATGAGACGCTTCGCGGTTGCGCCAACCGCCTTGCGGGAATCCTCGAAACTGACAACCTGGTGGTGCAGGCTGTCCGAATTCAGGGTCAGGAAGGGCATGGTCAGAACCGCCTCGACCTTCCGCTTCGAGTTGAAGATCGGGTAGGTGATGTTGGTCACGCCGCTGATCTGCGGGCTGGCGCCGACGAAATACCCCTGCCTGCGGATCTTCTCCAGCTGGCTCAGGGCCATCTGCTTCTGTTCGGTCGATGCGTTGGACATCTCGAGGATCGCGTCAGCCTGCGCCTTGGTCTGGAAGGCGAGATAGGCCAGCCCGGAGCCCGAGCCATGCACATCGATCCGGGCGCTCAACCGGATCGTGAAGCCCATCTTGTAGGGGCTGTCCTGCTGGGCGACCACCACCATCATCGCATCATGGTACACCGCGAGATGGCAGGCCTGTTGCGTCTTGTCGGCAAGCTCGTGCAGCTCCGTGCTGGCCGCGCCCAGCAGCCGTTCCAGCGGCGGATGCCGGTTCGAAAGCTCAAAGGTCTTGAGGGTCAGGCGAAACTTCCCCGTCTCCTCGTCGGCCGCGATGAAACCGCGCTCTTCGAGAACGTATAGCATCCGAAACAGCTCGTTGACCGAAAGGCCGAGCTTCTCGGAGATCTCCTTCTTGGAGAGCGCCTCGTCCTGCTCGCTTAACAGCTCAACAACATCCAGGCCCCTCTCAAGGGCCGGCGCTCTGTATTTTCCGCTCGTTTCGCTCATCTTTCCGTCTTCGATGGTCCGCCAGGCCACGCCGTCACGGCCAGGCAGGATTTCACGTCGAACGGACCGATCTCACGATTGCTTCCTGCGCCGCAACACATTTCTGACATTGGGCGCGACCTGGCTTCGAACAAATCCGGCCTGTGCTGCTGGTGCAGCACAGCTGTGGGCCGGGCGCCTGGTCCCTGAACAGCACAGGTCTGCAAGGCCGAAGCGAAGGCGTTTGCCGCCCCCGCTCCCGCCTGGTTCGCCCTAGCGTCCCATCCATCCGCCATCGACGAGGAGGGTTGCGCCGTGGACGTAGTTTGCGGCGTCGGAGGCGAGGAAGACGGCGGGGCCCGCGAAATCTTCCGGCTTGCCCCAGCGGCCCGCCGGGATACGGCCCAGGATCGCAACCGAGCGATCCGGGTCGTCCTGCAGCGC
>CANMIP010000016.1 GCA_947497945.1 uncultured Tropicimonas sp.
TCTTTCGCATGCGTCTGCTCCTGCAAAGGTTGGGCAGACTCTACATCACGGTGAGGGACTTTCCGGGGGGCAGGTCACTGCTCCTGCAAAGGTTGGGCAGACTCTACATCACGGTGAGGGACTTTCCGGGGGGCAGGTCAGATTCTACACTAATCTTCTGGACCGGCCATCTCTTGATGACAGCCGGCGTTGAGAAAGGGAGAGGACACCACCGCGAGGTCCCCAAAAAGACCAATCAGAAGGCCGGAAGTTATTGAAAGTCAGTGATAAGCGTGATCAGTTCTCAAAAAAAGCCGCTGAAACAAGGAAGTACAGTGAAGAAAGTCATCGAGATAAACGAGCTAAAGAACGTCAAACGCTTGGTATTCGAGATGCCTCCGCCAGGAGTTTGGCTTCTTACTGGAGAGAACGGAGCGGGCAAGACGACGCTCTTGGCGTGCCTCAACCGTTTAGGAGATCGAAACGCATTCCCAAAGCACTTTCAAACTTCGAATGTTTCAAACCGTTTGGATAGCTACGACAAATCCACGGTGAGTTTTTCGATAAATCAGTCTAAAGTTGTCTATAGTTACAGCGGTTCAAGATGGACTCCCAAGCCCAAAAAGAATGCTTCTCTTATCAATGGTTTTGGATATGCTAGCGTTCTGTTTGTAGGGGCGAATGCGGAGCGCGTAACCCCAAAGCCAGAGGACTTTACTACGAAACGAATCCATCCTGTCCCACAATCAATTAAGAGCGCTGCAAACAAGATTTTCGCTTCGAATAAATTTGATGCTTTGCGAAAGGTCAATGTTACTAGAGGTCAAAACCAAGCGTTTGTGTTTCGTGCAGGGGATAAGTACTTCTCAGAGAAGAACTTCAGTCTCGGAGAGTTGTGTACTCTGAAGCTGATCTCGAGAATCCAAGCGGCTCCTGCTAATAGTCTAGTAGTTATTGATGAGCTCGAAATGGCTTTGCACCCTTCTGCTCAGGTTCGGTTGTATCACTACCTTGAGGAAGTATCGGCTCAGAACGGTCATACCGTTATTTTTTCAACTCACTCCGTAAGTCTGATCAAGACGGCAGATCGAAGCAAAATCATTTTCCTCAGGCGGCATGATGATGGCTCGACAGTTGAAGAGAGGAAACCTTACCTCTCAGCGGTTTTGGGAGGGTTGGCTTATGTTGAAGAGAAGTCAGCCGACTCTGTCATCTACGTCGAGGACGAAATGGCGGAGCATGCGGCGCGTGCGTTGGTGAGACTCGTATCGGCAGACCGACTTCAAAGCGGGCAGTTTTCGGTGCCCAAGGTCGAAGTGGTGCCGATCGGTGGCTTTTTTCAAGTTGTTTCATTCCTAAAGAGACACGAAGCTCTTCATAGGTCCAGTGTCAAGAGTTACGCACTTCTTGATCGAGATGTGAAAGACGAAACGATTGCCGGATGGCAAGCACAGGGGAAGGTGCAGAACCTTGCTTGGTTTGATGAATACCAGGGTCGCATTCAGTTTCTTCCGTGGACTCCTGAGGTAGGTATTGTTGAACAATTTCTGCAACCCGGGAGTGCCCTCCTAGCGTCGACCCGTGAAAAGCTGGGCGAAGTGCAGCTTCATTTTCATACTAATGCTTCGACGGTGAATGACCCGAGTAATCGCAACGAGTGCAAGGAGTGGGTTAACGATGCGGTTGAGTTTTGGAGCGAGCATTATGGTGTCGATTGTGCAAAGAGCAGAGAAGCTCTTTGCTCATCTCTGGCAGCGTTGTACTTCGCTGGCAATCGGCCAGCAGCGATGCAGTTGATTTCCCCCCTCATTTCGTAGGGAGATCAAAAAAGGACCCGTCGGGGGCGGGTCCTTTCGAGTCTCTCGGGGGGGCTCGCAGGGTTACTGCGGGATCTCGCCGGTGATGCCTTCGACGTAGAAGTTCATGCCGGCCAGCGTGCCGTCATCGGCCACCTCACCTTCGGCCAGCCAGGCGGAGCCGTCCTGCTTGTTGATCGGGCCGGTGAAGGGGTGGTATTCGCCCGCGCCGATGGCTTCGACCATGGCCAGGGCTTCTTCCTTCACGTCTGCCGGCACGGCGTCGGTGATCTCGCCGATCTTGACCATGCCGGTGGAGATGCCGTCCCAGGTGTCGACGCTCGTCCATGTGCCGTCCATGACCGCCTGGACCTGCTGGATGTAGTAGGGCGACCAGTTGTCGATGATCGAGGAGACGCGCGGCATCGGGCCGTAGTCTGCCATGTCGGAGGCCTGGCCGAAGGTGATGACGTTGCCGGCTTCCTGGGCTGCCGCTTGCGGGGCGGTGGAGTCGGTGTGCTGGAGGACGACATCGGCGCCTTGCTCGATCAGCGCCTTGGCGGCGTCGGCTTCCTTGGCGGGGTCGAACCAGGTGTAGACCCAGATCACGGAGAATTCGACGTCCGGGTTGACCTTCTTGGCGTGGAGATAGGCGGAGTTGATACCACGGATGACCTCGGGGATCGGGAAGGAGCCGATATAGCCGACCTTGTTGGTCTTGGTCATCTTGCCGGCGATGTGGCCCTGCACGGCGCGGCCTTCATAGAAGCGGGCCGAGTAGGTGGAGACGTTGTCGGCGCGCTTGAAGCCTGTCGCGTGCTCGAATTTCACGTCCGGGAACTTGGCGGCGACGTTGATGGTCGGGTCCATGTAGCCGAAGGAGGTGGTGAAGATGAGGTCGGCGCCGCCGAGGGCCATCTGGGTCATGGCGCGTTCGGCGTCGGCGCCTTCGGGCACGGATTCCTGGTAGATTGTTTCGACCTTGTCGCCGAAATGCTCTTCGACCGCGAGGCGGCCTTCATTGTGCTCGTAGGACCAGCCGCCGTCGCCGATCGGGCCGACATAGATGAAGCCGACCTTGGTCTTGTCTTCGGCGAAGGCCGCACCGGCCAGGCCGACCGCCAGCGCGGTGCCGGCGAGGAGGGTTTTGAGTGTCATTGGTAGTCTCCCGTGTTGGTTTTTGGGCAGCTGCCTCTAGGACGAGGCGTGGAAGGATCGGCCGAGTTCCGCGGGCGCGTTGAGGGCGGCGCGCGAGCGGCCGGAGGACATGATCACGAGCACGAGGATCGTGATCAGGTATGGCGACATGGAAAGGTATTCGACGGGCACCTTGAGGCCGGCGGCCTGCAGGTTGAGCTGGAGCACGGAGAGGCCGCCGAAGAGATAGGCGCCGACCAGGATGCGCCAGGGCTTCCAGGAGGCGAAGACGACGAGGGCGAGGGCGATCCAGCCGGCGCCGGCGGTCATGCCTTCGGTCCATTGCGGGACGCGGACGACGGAGAGGTAGGCGCCGCCGAGGCCCGCGCAGGCGCCGCCGAAGGCGATGGCCATGAGGCGGATGCGGATGACCTTGTAGCCGAGCGCGTGGGCGGCGTCGTGGTTCTCGCCGACGGCGCGGAGGATGAGGCCGGCGCGGGTGTATTTCAGCGTGGCCCATGTCGCGGCGACGATGGCGATGGAGACGTAGACCATGAGGTCATGCCGGAACAGGATCGGGCCGAGGACGGGGATGTCGGACAGCAGGGGGATGTGGAGGCTGGCGATTTCAAGGCCCTTGATGCCGATATAGCCCTGGCCGATCAGCGCCGAGAGGCCGAGGCCGAAGAGGGTCAGGGCGAGGCCGGTGGCGACCTGGTTGGAGAGCAGGTACTGGGTCAGGAAGCCGAAGATCATGGAGAGGGCGGCGCCGGACAGGGCCGCGGCGATGAAGCCGAGCGTGGCGGATTGGGTTTCGACCGAGATGGCGAAGCCGCAGATGGCGCCGGTGATCATCATGCCTTCGACGCCGAGATTGAGCACGCCGGCGCGTTCGCAGACCAGCTCGCCGATTGCCGCCAGCAGGATGGGGGTGGAGGCGACCATGAGCGAGGCGAGCAGGAGGATCCAGTTGATCGAGGAGAGATCCATCAGGTGTTTCCTCTGTTTGGCTGGTTCGATCCGGGTGCCATTGGCACGGAACCAAGGCCGAAGACCGCCGTGCCAGCGCCGGACCGGCCCAGCGGGCCGGCGCTTTGGTGAGACTTGCGCATCGCGTTGAGTTGCTTCGGATTTGTCACGATAAACCGCGCAGAACCGGCGTTGCTGCGCCGTCCCCCGGTCCGGCGCTGGCACGGCTTGTGTTGCCTTGTTGGAGAGGTCTGCATCATGCCACGCCCTCCTTCACGCGTTTGATCTTGTAGTTCGACAGCACGTCGACGCCGAGCAGGAAGAAGAGCAGCATGCCCTGGAAGGCCTGGATGGCGGCGGCGGGGATCTGGAGCGTGGCTTGTGCTGCTTCGCCGCCGATATAGGTCAGCGCCATCAGCAGGCCGGCGAGCAGGATGCCGATCGGGTGCAGGCGGCCGAGGAAGGCGACGATGATCGCGGTGAAGCCGTAGCCGGAATTGAAGTTGATCGCGATCTGGCCGGCGGGGCCGGTGACCTCGAAGAGCCCGGCGAGCCCGGCAAGCGCGCCGGAGAGGCCCATGCAGAAGACGACCAGCATGGTCGGGTTCACGCCGCCAAAGCGGGCGGCCTTGGGGGACTGACCTGCGAGCTGGATGTGGAAGCCGGTGAGGTGTCGCGACAGCAGGATATAGGCGAAGATCACCGCGATCAGGGCGGCGACGACACCGTAATGGATGCCCGTCCCGGCCCAGAGCTCGGGATTGGAGGCGGCGGGATATTGCTGCAGGTTGCGCGAGCCGGGAAAGCCGGTGGCGTCCGGGTTGCGCAGCGCGCCGAGCGCCATCGCGGCGAGAAGCTGCTCGGCCACGTAGACCAGCAGCAGCGAGACGAGGATCTCGTTGGTGTGGAACTTCACCTTCAGGATCGCCGGGATCATTGCCCAGAGCAGCCCGCCAAGCGCGCCGGCGATCACCATCAGCGGGAAGATGTACCAGTGTTCGGCCGGGTAGAAGGCGAGGCCCACGGCGGCGCCGCAGATGGCGCCCATGATATATTGCCCCTCGGCGCCGATATTCCAGATCCCGGCCTTGAAGCCCATGGCGAGGCCGATGGCGATCAGGATCAGCGGCCCGGCCTTCACCAGCAGCTGGCCGCGATAGTAGAAGGCGAACTCGCCCAGGATCGGGTCGTAGAAGATCGTCTTGATCGCCAGGAACGGGTTCTTGCCGAGCAGCGCGAACATCAGCCCGCCGGCCAGCATTGTCAGCGCCACCGCAAGCACGGGGGTCGCATAGGTCCACGCCTTCGAGGGGGTGGGGCGTTTTTCCAGCCGGATCACGGGTGACCCTCCTCGTAAGCTTCCTTGATGTGATGGGCGCCGCCGGTATCGGCCACGTCCATGTCATGTGCGCCGCCGAGCATCAGGCCGATCTGTTCCATGCTCAGGCCGCGCGTCGGTTTCGGCGCGGAGAGATGGCCGGCATTGAGGGCGGCGAAACGGTCGGAGACCTCGCGCAGCTCGTCGAGATCCTGGGAGATGACGATGACCGCGGTGCCGTTCGAGGCGAGGTCCAGCAGGGCCTGGCGGATGGCGGCGGCGGCGGAGGCGTCCACGCCCCAGGTCGGCTGGTTGACCACCAGCAGCTCGGGCCGTTGCAGGATCTCGCGTCCGATGACGAATTTCTGCAGGTTGCCGCCCGAGAGCGCGCGGGCGGCGACATGGGCTCCCGGCGTGCGCACGTCGAAGGCGGTGATGATCTGCTCGGCGAAGCGCTTGGCCGCGCCCCATTTGAGGAAGCCGGCCGAGGTGAGCTCCTGGCGCTGCCAGCCGGAGAGGATGCCGTTCTCGGTCAGGCTCATATCCGGCGCGGCGGCGTGGCCGAGCCGCTCCTCGGGGGCGGTCAGCATGCCGAGGCGGCGGCGGGCATTGGGCGGCAGGTGTCCCACCGTCTTGCCGCGGAAGCGCACGGTTTCGGGCGAGCCCATGGTTTCGCCGGAGAGCGCGGAGAGCAGTTCGTCCTGACCGTTGCCGGCGACGCCGCCAATGCCGAGGATCTCGCCGGCGCGCACCTCGAAGCCGATATTTTGCAGCTTGGTGCCGAAGGTGGCGACATTGGTCGAGGTCAGGCCGGCCACTTGCAGGATCACCTCGCCGGGCTCGGAGGGGGCGCGGTCCGGCACTTGCAACGCCTCGCCGACCATCAGCTCGGCCAGCTCGGCAGCGGATTTCTCGCGCGGGTCGCAGGAGGCGACATGTTTGCCGCGGCGCAGGATGGTGGCGCCGTCGCAGAGCGCGCGGATCTCTTCGAGCTTGTGGGAGATGTAGAGGATCGAGGTGCCTTCGGCCTTGAGCTTGTTCAGCGTGGCGAAGAGGATCTCGACCTCCTGCGGCGTGAGGACGGAGGTCGGCTCGTCCATGATCAGGAGTTTCGGGTCCTGCAGCAGGCAGCGCACGATCTCGACCCGCTGGCGTTCGCCGGCGGAAAGCTCGCCGACCAGCCGGCGCGGGTCCAGCGGCAGGCCATAGGCGTGGGAGACCTCGCGGATCTCGCGCGACAGCTGGCTCAGGGCAGGCGGGTTCTCCATGCCGAGCCCGACATTTTCGGCCACGGTCAGCGCCTCGAAGAGCGAGAAATGCTGGAACACCATCGCGACGCCGTTTGCCCGCGCCGCGCGGGGCTCCGGCGGCGCGAAGGCCTGGCCGCGCAGCCGCATCGTGCCGCTGTCGGGTTTGACCAGCCCGTAGATCATCTTGACGAGGGTGGATTTGCCGGCGCCGTTTTCGCCCAGCAGGGCGTGGATTTCGCCCTCTGCAATATCGAAGGACACGTCGTCATTGGCGACGACACCGGGATAGGCCTTGGTCAGCCCCTGGACGGAGAGGAGTTCGGTCACGCGGGACGGTCCATGGCAGTCTCGATTCTCGCTGAGTTGGCCCTAAGTAACAAGGCCGTGACCCCGACCGCAATGGCCTGCGGCGCCTTGCCGAGGGTTGGATCGCCAATCGGGCAGGTTATGTGCTGAATGGACCTGTCCGAATGGCCAAGTTGCCGCAATCGCTTGCGGAAACGGGCCCATTTCGTCGCCGATCCGATCAGCCCGGCGGAGGCGAAGCCGCGCTCGAGGAGCGCGTGGCAGAGCGCGAGGTCGAGCGCGTGGGAATAGGTCAGGATGAGGTGATGCCCGTATGTGGGCAGATGCGGCACCAGCTGCGCCGGGTCCTGCGCGACGATCCGTTCGACGCGCTGGGGAAGAGGTTCGGGGAAGCGCTCCGCGCCGGTATCGACCCAGTGGATCTGCCAGTCCTCCAGCGGCGCCATCATCTGCACGATGGCGCGGCCGACATGGCCGGCGCCCCAGACCCAGAGCGGTTTTTGCGGCTGCGCGAGCGGCTCGACGATCCAGCCGTCGCACAGGGTGAGGCTGGCGGGGGCGGCGCCGTTGCGATGCCGGGAGAGCAGGCGGGTGATGGAGAGCGGGCGGGGGGCGGTCTCGCCGGGAAGCGGGCGAGCGAAGCATTCCGCGTCGGTGTTGTCGAGGTCGCCGGCCTCGAAGGTCTCGCAGAGAAGCGTGACGGCGCCGCCGCAGCATTGGCCGAGCGCGGTTCCGAGGGGGATCTTGCGCAGCCAGGGGCCGGAGAGCGCGTCCCGCGCGGCGTCCCATTCCAGCCGGCCGCCGCCGATCGTGCCGCTCTGGCCGCCGTCCCAGACCAGCATCGACGTGCCGGCCTCGCGCGGGGCCGAGCCCTTGACCTCGGTCACCAGGATGCGGGCGACGCGGCCATGGCGGGCGGTGGCGTCGCGCAGGGATTGCAGGTCGAAGCTCATTGGCGGACCCTCGCGACGGCGGCGAGGATGCGTTCCGGCGTCGCGGGGGCGTCGAGTGCCGGGTAGCCCGGACCGCAGGCCGAGATCGCGTCGCTCAGGGCGAGGAAGGCGGAGATGCCGAGCATGAAGGGCGGCTCGCCGACCGCCTTGGAGCGGTAGATCGTCTCTTCCCGGTTGGGGGCGTTCCAGAGCGCGACGTTGAACAGGTCCGGGCGGTCGGAACAGGCCGGGATCTTGTAGGTCGAGGGGGCGTGGGTGGTCAGGCGGCCGGTGTCGTCCCAGACCAGTTCCTCGGTGGTCAGCCAGCCGGCGCCCTGCACGTAGCCGCCTTCGATCTGGCCGATATCGAGGGCGGGGTTCAGCGAGGCGCCGGCGTCATGCAGGATGTCGGCGCGCAGGATGCGGTTCTCGCCGGTGAGCGTGTCGATGACGACCTCGGTCACCGAGGCGCCGCAGGCGAAGTAGAAGAAGGGGCGGCCGCGGCCGGCGATGCGGTCCCAGGAGAGTTTCGGCGTCTTGTAGAAGCCGGTGGCGCTGAGGCTGACCCGTGCGAGATAGGCCGCCATTGCCGCGTCTTCGAAGGACATCGCCGCGTCGCCGGCCCGGACCTGTCCGTCCTCGAAGCGCAGGGCCTCGGGTGTCGTCTGGAATTGCTCCGCGACGACAGCTGCGATCCTGTCGCGGATCTCGTCGCAGGCCGCTTTCACGGCCATCCCGTTCAGGTCCGATCCGGAGGAGGCCGCCGTGGCGGAGGTGTTGGGTACCTTTGCGGTGTCGGTCGCGGTGATCTTCACGCGGTCGAGGCCGACCCCGAACCGGTCCGCGGCCACTTGCGCGACCTTCTGGAACAGGCCCTGTCCCATCTCGGTGCCGCCATGGTTCAGGTGGATCGAGCCGTCATTATAAACATGGACCAGCGCGCCGGCCTGGTTCAGGTGGGTCAGGGTGAAGGAGATGCCGAACTTGACCGGGCTCAGAGCGAGCCCCTTTTTCAGGACCGGATTGGCGGCGTTCCAGGAATCAACAGCGGCGCGGCGCGCCTTGTAAGCGGAGCTTTCTTGAAGCTGTTCGGTCAGGGCACCGAGAATGAAATCCTCGACTTCCATGTGATAGGGCGTGACAGATGCATTCTTCCTTTTTCGACAAATATCCTCGGGGGGGCTCGGGGGGGCAGACGGCCCCCCCGCCTCGCCACCCTGCGCCTCGGAATAGAAATTCAATCGCCGGACCTCCAGCGGGTCGCGACCGACGACATGGGCGATATGGTCGAGCACGCGTTCGATGCCGAGTACGCCCTGCGGGCCGCCGAAGCCGCGAAAGGCGGTGGCCGATTGGGTGTTGGTGCGCAAACGGTGCGAGGTGATGCGCACATTTTCGAGGAAATAGGCGTTGTCGGCATGGAGCATCGCCCGGTCGGCGACCGGGAGCGAGAGGTCCTGCGCCCAGCCGCAGCGGCAGAACTGTTCGAAACTGATGCCGAGGATACGGCCTTCGGTGTCGATCCCGGCGCGGTAGGCGATGCGGAAATCATGCCGTTTGCCGGTGATGATCATGTCATCGTCGCGGTCATAGCGCATCTTGCAGGGACGCCCGGTCGCGGCAGCGGCCACGGCACAGGCGGTGGCGAGCGCGTTGCCCTGGCTTTCCTTGCCGCCGAAGCCGCCGCCCATGCGCCGGACCTCGACACGGACCGAATGCATCGGCACCCCGAGCGCTTCGGCCACCTTGTGCTGGATCTCGGTCGGGTGCTGGGAGGAGCTGTGCACGAGCATCTCGCCCGCTTCCTGCGGCAGGGCGAGTGCCGCCTGGCTTTCGAGGTAGAAATGCTCCTGACCGCCCATCTCGATGCTGCCTTCGACGATATGCGGGGCGGTGGCGATGGCCGGGTCCGGATCGCCGCGCTCATAGATGCGCGGGCCTTCCTCGAAGCGCCAGTCGGCTTCAAGAGCGGCGTCGATGGTCAGGATCGGCGTTCGCTCTTCACAGCTCACCTGTCCCAGCCGGGCCGCCTTGCGGGCGGCGAGGTGGCTGTCGGCGATGACGAGAAAGAGCGGCTGGCCGCGATAGTGGATCTCGCCCGAGCTCAGCATTTCCTCGTGGAAGGCGGGGGTGGGCGAGACATCGTTATGGGCCGGCAGGTCTGCGGCCGTGAGGACTGTCACCACGCCGGGGGCGGCGCGGACGGCGTCGAGATCCATCGCGGTGATGGTCCCGGCGGCGATGCTGGAGAGGCCGAAGGCGAGATGCAGGCAATTGCCGGGCGTGGGGATGTCGTCGACATAGCGCGCGCTGCCGGTCACGTGCTGGCGGGCGGCGTCATGGGGCAAGGGGCGGGAGACGCTCATGGGCGGACCTCCAGCACATCCGTGGCCGTTCCGGCGCTTTCGGCGAGGCAGCGGCGCAGAAGGTTCCGCGCCGTTTCCAGACGGTATCCGGCGGAGGCGCGCATGTCGCTGATCGGGGCGAAATCGGTCTCGAAGGCGGCCAGCGCGGGGGCTATGTCGGCCGCGCTCCAGTCCTGTCCGAGCAGGGCGGCTTCGACGGCGGCCGCGCGTTTCGGGGTCGCGGCCATGCCGCCAAAGGCGATCCGGGCGGCGCTCACCTTGCCGTCGTCCAGGGTGATGTTGAAGCAGCCGCAGAGCGCGGAGATGTCCTGGTCGAAGCGTTTGGAGATCTTGTAGCAACGCAGATTGTCGGGCTGGCGCGGGATCGAGACGGCTTCGACGAATTCGCCCGGGGCGCGGTCTTGCTTGCCATAGGCGAGGAAGAACTCCTCCAGCGGCAGGGAGCGGCGGGTCTCGCCCTTGCGCAGATGCAGCGTGGCGCCGAGGGCGATCAGCGCCGGCGGGGCGTCGCCGATGGGTGAGCCATTGGCGATGTTGCCGCCGATGGTGGCGGCGTCGCGGATCTGGGCCGAGGCGAAGCGGCGCAGCATCTCGGCGAGATGTGGATGGTGGTCGCTCATGATCCGGTGGAGCTCGGCGATCGTGACCATGGCGCCGAGGCGGATTTCGGTCTCGGTGATCTCGACGTTTCGGAGGTCGTCGCAGCCGGAGAGGAAAGCCAGCGGGCCGATCTCCTGCAGGTGCTTGGTGATCCAGAGGCCGATATCGGTGGCGCCGGCGATGAGCGTGGCCTCCGGGTGTGCCGCGTACCAGGTGGCGAGCGCGTCGGAGGAGCTGGGCAGGCCCAGCCCCGCCTCCGCGCCCGCGTCGGGGCTTGGCCCCTCCGGCACGGGCTCGGCCGGGGGCGCGAGCCAGTCGGGCGTGGGGCTGTCTGCGGCGGCTTCGGCGGCGGCGACGATGGGGGCATAGCCAGTGCAGCGGCAGAGATTGCCGGCGAGGCGGGTGTCGAAATCGCGCTCGCCATTGAGATGGGCCGTGGCCATGGACATGACGAAACCGGGCGTGCAGAAGCCGCATTGGCTGCCGTGATGGGTGATCATTTCCTGCTGGACTGGGTGCAACTCGCCTTGCGGTCCGGCGAGCCCTTCGACGGTCGTGACCGATTTGCCGGCGAGCTGCGGCAGGAGCAGGATGCAGGCGTTGAGGGCGCGGGCCGGGCCGTCGCCCTCGCGCAGCATCACCGTGCAGGCGCCGCAATCGCCCTCGTTGCAGCCCTCCTTCGTTCCGGTGAGTCCTCGGGTTTCACGCAGCCAGTCGAGCAGCGTTCTTGTCGGCGGCGCATCGGCCGTGACAGCCTTTCCGTTCAGACGAAAAGCGATCTTCATTCGGTCTTCCGCCGCGTTACCGGGTTTGCTTCCCCATCGCGCGCCCTCGATGCGGCGTAGAAGGCGCGTGGTCCTGTTGCTCAGGCGAGCAAAACCAAAATGGGGGGGCATTGCAAGAAAACCTCGCATGGGGCGCCAGTTGCTGCGGCATTTGCCTGTTTTTTCGGCAGTGCGCGTGCGGATGCGACGGATTGGGAAGGGGGAGAGGGGCGCCTAGACGGTCGGGAGTTTCCGCGTCGGGGCGCTGTTGGCCCTGGGGCGAGAAATATCGACCGACGCTGTTGGAGCGACGCGTTGATGGGCACGGAACAAGGCGAAGCCGCCGTGCCAGCGCCTGCCCGTTCCGGCGGGCTGGCGCTTTGCCAACCGCGCGCAACGGATTGAGCGTCTTCGGATCTGGCTGGCATAAAGTGCAGACCATCGCCGTTGCCGCGCCATCCCACGGGCAGGTGCCGGCACGGGGCCGGTCGCTCTTCTTGTTGTTCAGAATCCGGCGATTTCCGTAGCTTGGCAGGATATCCACAGAAACCGGCGGGGCGCATGGTTTTCATGGCCTCGAGCCGCGCCTAAAGTCGCCGCATGAGCAGCGCCCCCCGATTCATCCATCTCCGCCTTCACACCGAATACTCGCTCCTCGAGGGCGCGATCCGGACCAAGAAACTGCCCGGCCTGTGTCGCGACATGGGCATGCCGGCCGTGGCCGTGACCGATACGAACAACATGTTCGCGGCGCTGGAGTTTTCGGTGACGGCGAGCGGGGCGGGCATCCAGCCAATCATGGGCTGCCAGGTCGATCTCGAATATGAGCCGCCGGTGCAGGGGCAGAAACAGGTGCCGCCGGCGCCGGTTGTGCTGCTGGCGCAGGACGAGACCGGCTACCAGAACCTGATGAAGCTCAATTCCTGCCTCTATCTGCGCGGGGATCACCTTCTTCCGCATGTGACGCCGGACGAGCTGGCGCAGTATTCCGAGGGGCTGATCTGCCTGACGGGCGGGCCGGACGGGGCGCTGGGGCGGATGGTGCGGGAGGGGCACGCGCCGAAGGCGCAGGCGCTGCTGGACAGGATGGTCGCTGCCTTTCCGGACCGGCTCTATGTCGAGCTGCAGCGGCATCCGGGCGAGGACGGGCTGCCGGAGGGGGAGTTGCTGGCCGAGAAGTTCTTCGTCGAGGCGGCCTATCGGATGGGGTTGCCGCTGGTGGCGACCAATGATGTCTATTTCCCGAAGGCGAATTTCTACGAGGCGCATGACGCGCTGATCTGTATCGCCGAGGGCGCTTATGTCGACCAGCAGGAGCCGCGCCGGCGGCTCACGCCGCAGCATTATCTCAAGACGCCGGAAGAGATGATCACGCTGTTTGCGGATCTCCCGGAGGCGATCGAGAACACGGTGGAGATTGCCCGGCGCTGCCATGTGGTCTCGCAACTGCGCGATCCGATCCTGCCGACCTTTGCCAAGGATGAGGTGGAGGAGTTGCGCCGGCAGGCCCATGAGGGGCTGGAGGCGCGGCTGGCGGTGATTCCACATGCGGCGAGCGTCGAAGAATACAACGCGCGGTTGGAGTTCGAACTGGGGATCATCGAGTCGATGGGGTTCCCGGGCTATTTCCTGATCGTTGCGGACTTCATCAAATGGGGCAAGGAGCACAATATCCCGGTCGGGCCGGGGCGGGGGTCGGGCGCGGGCTCGCTTGTGGCCTATGCGCTGACGATCACCAACCTTGACCCGCTGCGCTATTCGCTGCTCTTCGAGCGATTCCTGAACCCGGAGCGGGTCTCTATGCCCGACTTCGATATCGACTTCTGCATGGATCGCCGCGAGGAGGTGATCCATTACGTCCAGGAGAAATACGGCCAGGACAAGGTTGGCCAGATCATCACCTTCGGCGCGCTGCTGTCGAAGGCGGCTGTGCGCGACATCGGGCGGGTGTTGCAGATGCCCTTCGGGCAGGTGGACCGGCTGTCGAAGATGATCCCGGTGGAGGGGGTGAAACCCGTTTCCATCGAGAAGGCGCTGGCGAGCGAGGAGCGGCTGCGCGACGAGGCGAAGAATGACAGCCAGGTCGACCGGCTGATGACCTATGGCCAGCAGGTCGAGGGGCTCTTGCGGAACGCGTCGACCCACGCGGCGGGCGTGGTGATCGGGGACCGGCCGCTGGACGCGTTGGTGCCGCTCTACCAGGATCCGCGTTCGGACATGCCGGCGACCCAGTTCAACATGAAATGGGTCGAGCAGGCGGGTCTGGTGAAGTTCGACTTTCTCGGGCTGAAGACGCTGACGGTGATCCAGAACGCGCTGGATTTGCTGAAGAAACGCGGGGTCGAGGTCGATATCGACCATATCCCGCTCGATGACGAGAAGACCTACGAGCTTTACGCGAGCGCCAAGACGGTCGCCGTGTTCCAGGTGGAAAGCTCGGGCATGATGGATGCGCTCCGGCGCATGAAGCCGACCTGTATCGAGGATATCGTCGCGCTGGTGGCGCTCTACCGGCCCGGGCCGATGGAGAATATCCCGACCTATTGCGAGGTGAAGAACGGCACGCGCGAGCGCGAATCCGTGCATCCGCTGATCGACCATATCCTTGAAGAGACGCAGGGCATCATCGTCTACCAGGAGCAGGTGATGCAGATCGCCCAGGTGATGGCGAATTACACGCTGGGCGGCGCCGACCTGCTGCGGCGCGCCATGGGCAAGAAGATCAAGGAGGCGATGGACGCGGAGCGGCCGAAATTCGAGAAGGGCGCTGCCTCCAACGGGGTCGACAAGAAGAAGGCCAACGAGGTTTTCGACCTGCTGGAGAAATTCGCCAACTATGGCTTCAACAAGTCCCACGCGGCGGCCTATGCGGTGGTCAGCTACCAGACCGCCTATCTGAAGGCGAATTACCCGGTCGAGTTCATGGCCGGGATCATGAATTGCGATATCCACCTGACGGACAAGCTGTCGATCTATGCCGAGGAAGTTCGGCGCGGGCTGGAAATCGAGATCATCGCGCCTTGCGTGAACAGTTCCATCGAGACGTTCAATGTCGAGGACGGCAAGCTGATCTACGCGCTCGCCGCGCTGAAGAATGTGGGTCACGAGGCGATGACGCTGATCGTGAAGGGCCGCGAGGACGGGCCGTTCGTGACGCTTTACGATTTCGCGCGGCGGGTCGATCTCAAGCATGTCGGCAAGCGGCCGCTGGAGATGCTGGCGCGCGCCGGGGCGTTCGACGTGCTGGACCGCAACCGGCACAGGGTGCTGAAATCGCTCGACGCGCTGGTCGCCTATTCGGCGGCGATCCACGAGCAGCGTAATTCCAACCAGGTCTCGCTCTTTGGCGAGGCGGGGGAGGACCTGCCGGAGCCGCGGCTCGTGGAGGTCGAGGACTGGCTGCCCGGCGAGCGGCTGGGCGAGGAACATGCGGCGATCGGCTTCTACCTCTCCGGCCACCCGCTCGACGATTACATGCCGATGCTGAAGCGTCGCGGGGTCGTGACGCTGGCCGAGGTCTCGGAGCTGGTCAAGGGCGGCGCGGCCGTGGTCAAGCTCGCGGGTTCGGTGGCGGGCAAGCAGGAGCGGAAATCGGCGCGCGGCAACCGGTTTGCCTTTGTGCAGGCCTCGGACCCGACCGGCACCTACGAGATGACCGTCTTTTCCGAAACGCTGGAGAAGGCGCGGGACTTCCTGGAGCCGGGGCAGAACGTGCTGCTCACGGTCGAGGCGACGCTGGAGAGCGAGCAGCTCAAGCTCCTGTGCAAGGGCGCGCGCTCGATCGATGCGGCCTCTGCCGGGCCGGGTGGCGGGGGCGGCGGCTTCCGGCTCTTCGTCAATGACGGCCGGGCGATCCCGATCCTGCATTCGATCCTTGCACGGACGCGGGAGGCGGGGCCGGTGCGGGCCAAGGGGCCGATCCATGTCACGCTGCTCGATTCCGGCCTGCCGGGAGAGGTCACGCTGGAACTGGGCACGGACCTGCCGGTCAGCCCGCAGGTGCGTGGGGCAATGAAGGGGGTCGCCGGCGTGGTAGATGTCGAGGAGCTTGAGGGCGGATAGCGGAGGCTGGAGCCGGGCATGGTGACGGGCATGGTGACGGGCAGGTGTTCGCTACGAGCGCCCGGCCGATGCCATCGGCCGGGCGCCAGGCCAGTCAGGCAGACCAGCGGTGTTTGCCGAACAGGGCGATATGCAGTTTCTCGGCGTCTTCTGCACGCAGCAATGTGACTCCATTCGCTGCGATTGCCTTGCTCCGGGCCTGATCGAGTCCTTGCGAGGCATCGAACAGCTCCAGGATCACGTCGCTGGAATCGTCACCGGCGATGCGGTTGATATTCACCGCGCCGCAGCCGGTGCACAGATGCACCAGCATGATGTCGTCATCCCGCGGGCGTCCGTATTTGTCGAAGCCGTTCAGGCGCGCGGTCAGGCCCACCGGCATCATGCGCGCATGGCAGCTCGATGCCCGGTTGCCGGGCTTGGTGTCGACATGGCGGGACTGCAGGCACCAGGGGCAGTGGTTGCGATGGGCCGTGCCGATCCCGTCTGTTGCCAGGACCATGCGTTTGCAATGCACGCAGCGGAAATCCTCTGCGCTCTGCTGCCAGGGTTTGCGTTTGCCTTTGCGCTTTCCACCATTGCGGTTTCGTTTGGGCCGGAAGGTTTTCCGGCCGACGGTGTCGTCATAGAACATGGGTTCGTCCCACTCATCAGAAGATGATGATCAGGCAGAACTGGACTCTCGTTTGTTGTTGGGGAGAGTGGGAAATGTCTGCCGGTCGGGTCGGCATGGGCTGCGTTCAGCGACGGCAGGGCCGGCTGATCAGCGCACAGGGCGACCGTTCCGCAAGGGCCGGGTCAGGCCGATGCGGCGCGGGAGACACTCTCTGTTCTAGAGTCGAAAGACAAAAAGGACCTTTCTCCGCTGGTGTTTCAACGGCCAGCTAGGCGTGGCGCGGTGCCATTTCAAGACAGGCCTGCCATGGCTCCCGCGCCCTTGGGGCCGCTGTTTCCCTTTTGCCTCAGTTTGCCGCCGGCGGGGCGGAAGGCGGTCTCCATCCGCGGCCCGGTCTTCATGCAGACGATCAGGCTGGGGTGATCGCCGGGCGAGACGGCGGAAAGGATGACCTCCAGCCGGTCGATCATGTCCTGCGCCGGCGCCTGTCCGCGCGCGGCATCGCCGCCGTTATCATGCCGTGGCTGTTTCGGGGCTGGGACATGGCGCATCTTCGCGAAAGAATTCAGGCATATGCAGATGTCTGGGTGGCGGGGATGCCAGGACGCGTCGGGGCGGTATTTCGGCACGATCCTGCCAAGTGCGGGCCGGGGAAATCTTCACGCTTGCGTGATTTCGGCCCGCTTTGTATCGAAAGGGCGGATATTGGCTGGGGATATACAATATGCCACTGACCCTTGTTGTCTCGCGGGTTCTTGCTGCCATCTGCCTGCTCGGGCTGCTGTCAACGGCGGCGACGGCCGAACAACGCAAGGGCGTGCTTGGTTTCCTGCGCGCCTCCTCCAAGGCACAGGCGCCGGAAGGGGGCGAGCTTGACGCCAGGAGCGGCGCCATGACGGCCGCGCCGGTGTCGCGCGCGGTGCCGGGGCCGATGGCCAAGGCCTGCGGCGTGCGCGGCAAGTCGCTTGGCAAGGTGGTCGAGAAGGGGCCGGGCAAGTGGAAGCTGCATGACACCGCCCCCGGCAGCACCCGTCCGCGCGATTTCTATCTCACCGGCTTTTCCGATGGCTGCCCGCGCAAGCTGAGCGGTGCGGTGGCCATGTTCGGCTCGGTCGAGCTTTACGAGCTGGTGCATTACGGGCCTGTCGGCGTGAAGCCGTCCGGCGGCGAGGTGGACCGGGCCTATGCGAAGATGCGGGCGAAGGTCTGCGGCCGGAGCGGCGCGACCTGCAAGGAGCGGGGCGTCCGGAAGCTCGCGAAACAGGCGGTCTTTGTCGATGTCTATGCCTCGGCCGAGGGGTCGTCGCGGGTCCAGCTGCTGATGAATGGCGGCAAGCTGGCGGCCGTGTCGACGAGATAGCGCCTCAGCGGGGCGGGGCAAGATCGTCCGGGCCCAGCCGATAGGCCTTGCCGAAGCCGCCATTCAGCAGCGCGTGCCGGGGCTCCAGCAGGACGAATCCGAAATCCGCGAAGTCGATATAGAGCTTCGCCTTGGGGTGATCGCGCAGCCAGCTTTCGCGCAGGGCCGCGTGGGCGGTCGCGTCGCGCGGCACGAAGCGGGCATCGGCTTGCAGGCTGAGGCGGGGATGGGTCAGGGGATCGCCTTTCGCGCCGGGCTCGCCGACCATCAGCGAACAGGCCGGCTGCGCCCGGAGCGCGCCGGTATGGGCCGAGAGGGTGGAGACGAGCAGCAGCGGGGTCCGGTCCGCGGTGACGCCGACCGCGACCCGCGTGACCATCGGGCCACCGGTTTCCGGATCGATCACGCCGAGGGCGCCGAAACGCGCCGTGTCGAGCAAGCTGCGGGCCAGCTGCCTGGCGTCTTCATCTGTCGGCCGGATCGGATCCTGGATCTTTTCGCTCATGCTCTCTTGCCACCTGTCCTGTCCACACGCAGGGTAGTGGTCGGAGGGGGAATGACAAGAGATCCGGCGCGCGGAGGCGGCGGGTCGAAACAGCGGTCCAGTGGGCAACTGATGAATTTTCCTGACTTGAATCAAGGTAGAGTGCCCGGCAGAGCGTTAGGCTTCGGGTAGTAAGGAGACATCGCAACATGTACGACAACATCCTCGTTCCAGTTTCGTTCGAAGCGGACCGCAATGCTCGCGAAGCGATGGATATCGCGCAAGCCATCCGCGCCGAGGGCGGCAAGATCACCCTGCTGCACGTGATGGAGCATCTGCCGCAATATGCGACGGAGTACCTGCCGCCGGACCATCTCGAGAAGGCGCGCGAAGATATCACCGGCGGGCTGTCGGCGCTGTCGGAGAATGTCGAGGGGGCCGAGGTCGTGGTTGTCGAGGGACATTCGGCGCGCACCATTCTCGATTACGCCGAAGAGACCAAGGTGGATTGCATCGTGATCGCCTCGCACCGGCCCGGCATGCAGGACTATTTCCTCGGCTCGACCGCCGCACGCGTCGTGCGCCATGCCAGCTGCGCGGTGCATGTCGTGCGCTGAGCCAACAGGACAGGCCGAATGGGGGGACCCGTCGCGTGCAGTCGCGGCGGGTCTTTTCTTGGCGACGGACCGGCGCGGCGAGGGCGGGGCGAATTCCCCTGCGCGGCCTGTTCCGGCCGTGCTAGGCTGGATGAAATCACAGGGAGGAAGGGATGCCGACAATTTCCAAGGGCAACGACGTTCAGACCGTTATCACGACGTTCGAGATGACGCCGGGGACCTGCCAGGACCTGCTGGATGCGCTGGTCGATGCCTATGACAGCTTCATTTCAAGGCAGCCGGGATTCGTCGGGGCGGGCCTGCATGTGAACGACGCGCAGACGCGGATCGCGAATTACTCGCAATGGGAGCGGCGCGAGGATTTCCAGGCCATGTTGCGGAGCGACGAAATGCGGCGGCGGAACCGGCAGATCAACGAGTTGTGCCGCAGCTTCGAACCGGTCATGTACGAGGTCGCTGCCAGTTTCAAGTGAGGCTTACGTGACCAATACGCTTGTTGTTTCGGTTCATCCGGAGCCGGACTCCTTCACCCATGCCTGGGCGCGCGCTTCGGCGGAGGCGGCGCGGGGCTGGGGGGATGTCCAGACATCGGATCTCTACGCGATGGGGTTCGATCCGGCCGAGCGGGCGGCGCTCTACGGGCATGAGGGGCGGTTCGATCCGCTTCGTGTCCAGGAAGAGGCGGCGGCGGCCGGCAGTCTTCCGGCGGATCTGGCGGCGGAGGTCGCGAAGATCCGGGCGGCAGACCTGTTGATCCTGCATTTCCCGATCTGGTGGTTCGGCGCGCCGGCCATGCTGAAAGGCTGGTTCGACCGGGCGCTGGTCCACGGGGCGCTGCACCTGGTCGAGGAGCGTTTCGAGAAGGGGCCATGTTTCGGCAAGCGGGCGCTGTTCTGCTGTTCGACGGGCTGCCGGGCGGCCGAATGTGCGCCGGACGGGCGCGAGGGCGACCTGCGGTTGCAGCTCTGGCCGCTGGCCCATGCGCTGCGCTATTGCGGTTTCACGGTGCTGGAGCCCGAATGCGTGCATGAGGTGCATGGCTATCACGAGGCGCCGACGCGGGACGCCTTCGCGGCGCGGATCAAGGGGGTCCTGGACGGGCAGGCCGGGCTGCTGGAGCGGCTCGGGTCGCGGCCGGTCTGGGCCTCCAATCCCGATAGCGACTTCGATGCGCTGGGGCGGCTGAAGCCAGGGGCCGAGGTCTATTCGCCCTTCATCCGCCATGGCTGAGCCCGCCGGGGCGGGGGTGATCAGGTCCGGCGCCGGAAGGGCGCGCCGGTGAGATACCACGCATAGGCGGGAATCTCGCGGAGCCGAGCGCGGAGCTGCTTGCGGGTGAGCGGGCCGGGCGGCAGCGGCGGGACCGCAATGCAGCGCAGGCCGAGGCGGCGTGCGATCAGGCGCGCGCGGGGAAGATGATAGCCGTCGGAGACGATTGCCACCCGGTCAGTGCCGATATCGCGCAGGATCGGCAGGGCGAAGGAGATGTTTTCCAGGGTGTTTGTCGAGGCCGCTTCCTCGCGGAACGCGGTTTCAGGGACGCCGGCATCGCGGCAGATCCGGCCGATGAGGCTGGCCTCGCTCGGAGGATGGCGGCCGACGCCGCCGCAGCCGACGATATGGCTTGCATGGCCTGTCTCGTAGAGATGTGCGGCATGGAGCGCGCGGCGTTTTAGCGTCGGCGAGGCGCGGCCGCCTTTCCAGACGGCGGCGCCGAGGACAAGCAGGACGACCGTTGTTTCAGGGCGATTGCCCGAAAGGGGGGGCGAGGCCATCGCGTGGCTCTTTCGTGATTGCGGCTCTTTGCGTGCAAGGCTGACGGGCCTTTGGCGGAATTGCAATCCCGCGGGCGCCTTTAGAAGTCGAGCCAGGCGCCGATCTTCATCCCCTGCGTCTCGTCATTCTCGATGCCGAGCGTGACGGCGGATTCGAGGCTGAAGCCCCGGCCCAGCTTCATCACATAGGTGGGCTGTGCGCGGGTATAGGTGCCGTAATCGTCCAGGGCGCCGGATTGCATCTGAAGGTAGAAGAGCGTGCGGTCGCCGGGTTTGAAACCCAGGGTCGAATCGACCTTCCAGGCCACGGATTCGGTTTTTTCGAGCGCGCTGAGCTTGGCGTCGATATCGACCCAGCCGTCGATCCAGCGGGTTGTGAAGCCGCGCCCCCAGGCCATGCCGATTCGCAACTGGGTGTCGTTGACCTGTCGCCAGTCCCGATAACCGCCCATGCCGATCTCGAAGCCGTAGCTGCTGCGCCAGTTCGCGCGGCTGAAATTCCGGCGGAGAAAATAGACCGCGCTGTAGGTCTCGTTCTTTGGGCGCATTGTGCGGTCGATGCCGAAGGTCAGTTTCTCGGTCAGGCCGTATTCGAAATAGAACGCGTATTCCTGTGTGAGTTCAACAGGTTCGACGCCGGGGATCTGATAGCTGAGCCCGGTCACATAGGCTTGCATGTCGCCAAAGGTCGAGAAGGAGAGCGACGCGAAACCGTTTTTCTTGCCGCGTGGCCATGCGCCTCCCGCGATGGCGGGCTGCGCGGCCATCAACAGGGCGAGGCAGAAGACGCCCAGGGCAAGGGAAAACAGGCGGGCTTTCATACCCGGCACGCTCGGTCATCATGGTTAAGAAGTGGTTACCCCGCAGCGGGGCGTGCCGGGTCAGACCGGTTTGGCCGGACGTCCCTCGCCGTCGACCGGCAGGTCCTCGCGGTGATCGGAGCCGTCCTCGACATTGTGCATCTCGGTCAGGATCAGGCGCAGCAGGATCATGAGCGTCGTGACCATCCCGGCGGAGATGTAGATTCCGATGACCGAAAACCAGCCGCCGCCCAGCAAGAGCATCAATCCGGCGCAGCTCGCGGCAACCGCAGTCGAGACAAGTATCAAACCGACAACCATGAGTATCCCCCTGTCACCGGCTCCGGAGCCGGCAAAATCCGTCCGCTTTCGCTGGCCGGATTTGCCGGCACACGGACGATCAATGAATCTCTTGGGGAGAGAATCGCACGCCTTCCTTTGCAATCCGTAAAGGATCTCGAAACTGGGCGCGCGAATCTTGCCGATGGTTAACTGCCCCGTTCTCGGGTCAGGATTTACGCCTCCGCTTCTTGACGCCGCCGCGCTGGCCGGGGCGTCCGGCGGTGGAGCGGCCGCTGCGTTTCTGTGCCGAGTCCACCGCCGCCTCGACGGCGGATTGCCGGGCCAGCGGGTCGTCGGAAATCGTAAGGTCCACTGTTTCCAGCCTTTTTACCTCGTCGCGCAGCCGCGCGGCTTCCTCGAATTCGAGATTCTCGGCAGCGTCGCGCATCTGTTTGCGCAAGCCGTCCAGATGCGCTTCGAGGTTGGCGCCATGCAGCGGCTTGTCGACCTGGGCCGTGACGCGCGACATGTCCACATCGCCCTGGTAGAGGCCCTGGAGGATATCTTCGACGTTTTTCTTAACAGTTTCGGGCGTGATTCCGTGTTCTTCGTTATAGGCGATCTGCTTGACGCGGCGCCGCTCGGTCTCCTTGAGCGCGCGCTCCATCGAGCCGGTGATCCGGTCGGCATACATGATGACGCGGCCATCGGCGTTCCGGGCGGCGCGGCCGATGGTCTGGATCAGCGAGGTCTCCGAGCGCAGGAAGCCTTCCTTGTCGGCGTCGAGAATCGCGACCAGCCCGCATTCGGGGATGTCGAGCCCCTCGCGCAGCAGGTTGATGCCGATCAGCACGTCGAAAGCGCCGAGGCGGAGGTCGCGCAGGATCTCGATCCGCTCGATCGTATCGATATCGGAATGCATGTAGCGGACCCGGATGCCCTGCTCGTGCAGATATTCGGTCAGGTCCTCGGCCATGCGCTTGGTCAGCGTGGTGACAAGCGTGCGATAGCCGTCGGCGGCGACCCTGCGGATCTCGTCCAGAAGGTCGTCCACCTGCATCTCGACCGGGCGGATCTCCACTTCCGGGTCGAGCAGGCCGGTCGGGCGGATGATCTGCTCGGTGAAGACGCCGCCGGTCTGGTCCAGCTCCCAGGCGGCGGGCGTGGCCGAGACGAAGACCGATTGCGGGCGCATCGCGTCCCATTCCTCGAACTTGAGGGGCCGGTTGTCCATGCAGGAGGGCAGGCGGAAGCCATGTTCCGCCAGCGTGAACTTGCGCCGGTAGTCGCCCTTGTACATGCCACCGATCTGCGGCACGGAGACATGGGATTCATCCGCGAAAACAATGGCGTGGTCGGGGATGAACTCGAAAAGCGTGGGAGGCGGCTCGCCCGGGGCGCGCCCGGTCAGGTAGCGTGAATAGTTCTCGATGCCGTTGCAGACGCCGGTGGCTTCGAGCATTTCGAGGTCGAAATTCGTTCGCTGTTCCAGTCGCTGCGCCTCCAGCAGCTTGCCTTCGTTGACGAGCTGGTCGAGGCGCTGCTTCAGCTCCTTCTTGATGCCGTTGATCGCCTGTTTCATCGTTGGTTTGGGCGTCACGTAATGCGAGTTGGCGTAGACGCGGATGCGCTCGAACGTGTCGGTTTTCTCGCCGGTCAGCGGGTCGAACTCGGTCAATGCCTCCAGTTCTTCGCCAAAGAAGCTGAGCCGCCAAGCGCGGTCTTCGAGGTGGGCGGGCCAGATTTCGAGCACGTCGCCACGCACCCGGAAGGAGCCGCGCTGGAAGGCGTGGTCGTTGCGGCGATATTGCTGGGCGATCAGGTCCGCGATCACGCCACGCTGGTCGTACTCCTTGCCGACATGCAGGTCCTGGGTCATCGCCCCATAGGTTTCGACCGAGCCGATGCCATAGATGCAGGAGACGGAGGCGACGATGATCACGTCGTCGCGTTCGAGCAGGGCGCGGGTCGCCGAGTGGCGCATCCGGTCGATCTGCTCGTTGATCTGCGATTCCTTTTCTATGTAGGTGTCCGACCGCGCGACATAGGCTTCCGGCTGGTAGTAGTCGTAGTAGCTGACGAAATACTCGACCGCGTTGTCGGGGAAGAAATGCTTGAACTCGCCATAGAGCTGCGCGGCCAGCGTCTTGTTGGGCGCGAGGATGATGGCGGGGCGCTGCGTCTGCTCGATCACCTTGGCCATGGTGAAGGTCTTGCCGGTGCCTGTGGCGCCGAGCAGGACCTGGTCGCGTTCGCCCTCCCGCACGGCGGCGGAAATCTCTACGATTGCCTGCGGCTGGTCGCCCGCGGGCTCGAATTCCGCATGCAGGGTGAATGTCTTGCCCCCTTCCAGTTTCTCACGCGTTCGAACATCCGGGGCGGGGCTGTTCAGGAGGGCATCGCTCTTGTCGGAATGGGCATAGGGCATGGGGTGACTCGCGTCTGGGGAACCGGTGGTCCGGTTTTGTTCCATTTCAGCCCTTGCGGCGCAAAGTTCAAGCGGCGCGTGTGTGGTTCCCCTTTCCGACGGCGAAACCGGGGGGCAGGACGCGGAGTTGTGATCGAATGAGATCAATAGGACTCGCGATTCGCCCAAAATGACGTTACGGTAAGCACACGCAGCAGTACGGTTGCCAGCCGGTATGCCTCACGACCCACCCCATTCCCTCGATGCCGGCTGGCAACCACTCACCCTCCCGAGACAGAATGGCCCCTTGCGTCGCGCCCGCGCGTTGGCGATATATCTGCCGTGATCCAAGGAGAGTTGCCCATGCGCGCGCGCATCTATCAGCCAGCCAAGAACCCCATGCAGTCCGGGACCGGCAAGACCAAGGTCTGGATGCTGGAGCTTGTGCCGTCGGGTGGCCGCGAGATCGACCCGCTGATGGGCTGGCCGAGCAATTCGGACATGGCCGCGCAGATCAAGATGAAATTCGCCAGCCGCGAGGCCGCCGAGGATTATGCCAAATCCAAGGGGCTCGATTACGTCGTGGTTGCACCGAAGAAGCGCAAACCGGTGATTCGCCAGGGCGGCTATGGCGAGAATTTCGCCACCAATCGCCGGACGGTCTGGACCCACTGACCGCTCCGAAAGGCATGTCCGACAGGCGTGGGTGACGTTGGGTCAGGCCTCGACTGCGCGGGATTTGGCTACTCTGTGCAGGAATGGGCGACAAACTCTTGCAAGAACGATCTCTGTGGGCCATATCCGGATATGCGACCGTTACCGCACACAGATTGTCTCCTTACTGGCTTCAGTCTTGATTGCACTGACTGACGCAGACGTTGCCGCAATTCCGCGAGCAGCGAATTACAACTAGGAGACGACGGATGGCCACTGGCACCGTGAAATGGTTCAACACCACCAAAGGCTACGGCTTCATTCAACCCGATGGCGGCAAGAAGGACGTTTTCGTTCATATCAGCGCCGTTGAGCGTTCCGGTCTCACCGGTCTGGCCGATGGCCAGAAGGTGAACTTCGACATCGAAGCTGGCCGCGACGGTCGCGAATCCGCGATCAACCTCGAAGCGATGTAAGCTTCGACAGGTTCGGGCGAGATTCGCCTGAACGGTTTTTCGGGGCCCGCTGGGGCCCCGAATTGTTTTTGCTCCCGCGCTGCCCTCAGACAGGCTGCTTGAGCGGACGGTCGAGCATCTCCCGCGCCTGTTGCCATGTCGCAACCGGGCGCTCGTATTTCTCACAGAGTTCCACAGCACGAGACACCAGCGCGGCATTGGACGGCGCGAGCGTGTCCTTGTCGATCCGGACATTGTCCTCCAGGCCGGTCCGCGTATGGCCGCCCTCGGCGATGCACCATTCATTGACCACGATCTGGTTGCGGCCAATGCCTGCGGCGCACCAGTCGGCCTCCGGCGCAAGCCGCTTGATCGTCTTGATGTAATAGTCGAACACGTCGCGATCGACCGGCATCGCGTTCTTCACGCCCATGACGAATTGCACATAGAGCCGGCCGGGGATGCGCCCGTCGCGATTCATCGCCACGGCCTGGTGGATATGGCTGAGGTCGAAAGCCTCGATCTCCGGCTTGACGTCATAGGTCCGCATCTCGCTGGCGAGCCAGTCGACGAGGTCCGGCGGGTTCTCGTAGACGCGGGTCGGGAAGTTGTTGGAGCCGACCGAGAGCGAGGCCATGTCCGGGGATAGCGGCAACATGCCGCCGCGCGCGGGGCCCGCCCCGGAGCGCCCGCCGGTGGAGAATTGCAGGATCATGCCGGGGCAGTGTTTTTCCAGCCCCTCCTTGAGGCGGGCGAATTTCTCCGGGTCCGAGCTGGGTGTGCCGTCGTCATTGCGCACGTGGCAATGGGCGATGGCGGCGCCGGCTTCGAAGCTTTCGTGAACGCTTTCAACCTGTTCGGTGACCGTGACCGGGACCGCGGGGTTGTTTTCCTTGGTGGCTACGGAGCCGGTGATGGCGACGCAGATGATACAGGGCTTCTTCATGGCCCGAGCCTTTCGAGATGCATTTGACGGCCGCAGATTGCGCTACGGCGCCGGGAATGCAAGCTGTGATAGGCGCGCAGGGGCGGGCTGTCTCACCCGAAGAGGAAATCGCCGGCGTCGATGGTCGTGGCCGGGGCCATCAGCATGATCGAGGTGTCGCCAAAGGAGATCGCGACATTGCCGGTCGCGTGTTCGACGATCGACAGTTCATCGAAGGAGGTGACCGAATCCTGGATGCGGATCACATCATCGGCGTCGAAATCGTAGATATTGTGCCTGCTGTCGTCATTGTCGAACACGAAGATATCCGCGCCCGCGCCGCCATAGATCCAGCCGCCGCCATTGCCCGCGACCAGCGTGTCATCGCCGTCGCCGCCGTCAAGAAGGTCCGTCCCGTCGCCGCCTTCCAGCCGGTCATTGCCATCCTCGCCGTAGAGACGGTCGTCGCCGATGCCGCCGATCAGCCTGTCCGCGGCAGCGCCGCCATAGAGATAGTCATTGCCGGCGCCGCCATCCAGCAGGTCCGAGCCGCCATCGCCGAAGAGCCTGTCCGCCCCGTCGGCCCCGTGCAATATGTCATCGCCGGCGCCGCCTTCCAGCAGGTCGCGGCCCTCGCCGCCATTCAGCCAGTCATTGCCTGCATCGCCATAGAGCCAGTCATCTTCGGCGCCGGCATCCAGCATGTCGTCGCCATAGCCGCCGGTAAGCTGGTCGCGCCCCTCACCGCCAATGAGCACATCTGCATCATTGCCGCCGAAGAGGCGGTCATCGCCCGCCCCGCCCAGCAGCGTGTCGTCGCCATCGCCGCCATAGATGTAGTCCTGCTCGTCACCGCCATCGAGGATGTCCGCGCCATCATGGCCGTAGAGCGTGTCCTTGTCGGCGCCGCCCTGCAGGCTGTCATCGCCCGCACCGCCCATCAGCAGGTCGCGGCCTTCGCCGCCCGAAAGGTAATCCGCGCCGTCATCGCCGATCAGCTTGTCGCCGCCATTGCCGCCAATGAGGGTGTCGTTGCCGTCGCCGCCGCGCAGCAGGTCGTCGCCGTCGCCGCCGTTCAGCAGGTCGTTCCCGCTGTCGCCGGAGATGTCGTCATTGCCGGTTCCGCCCAGCAGCGTGTCTTCGCCGCCGCCGCCCTTGATCCGGTCGTCGCCGTCGCCGCCCTTGACGAGGTCATTGCCATTGCCGCCCTCGATCACGTCGTTGCCGGACCCGCCGAAGAGCTGGTCGTCGCCCGCCTTGGCGAGGATCGTATCATTGCCGGTGCCGCCGAAAACCGTGTCGCCACCGTCGCTTGCATAGGTGCTGTCGATGAACACATCGTCGCCGCAACCCAGAGAGACGATGTCCTCGCCGCTGGTGTCGCGGACATAATCATGGCCGTTTCCGCCATCGACGACGTCATGTCCCGAGCCGCTGAGGATATAGTCATCGCTGGCATCGCCCGAGATCAGGTCGTCGCCGCTGTCGCCGGTGATGTAGTCGGCTCCGTCGCCGCCCTGCAGCCCGTCATCGCCGCTTCCGCCGATGATCCCGTCATCGCCGTCGCCGCCGCTGATGATGTCGTCGCCGCTATTGCCTTCGAGCCAGTCGCTGCCGCCCTCGCCGAGAACGGTATCCTGGCCATCGCCGCCGATGATGAGGTCGTTGCCATCCCCGGACTGGATGAAGACTTCGCTGTCCGTGCCATCGATCAGGGTGCCGCCATTGGCGAGAAGGTCGGCGCTGCCGCCCCAGACGGCGAAATCGAGGCCTTGGGTGATGATGGCGAGGGCCTCGATCAGGTCGGCCTCGTCCGGCTCGCCAGGGTCGTCCGCCTCGCCGCCAAAGACGACCTGGACAACGCCATAGGCGCCGATATCGAACAGCGCGGTGCTTTCGGACGTGCCGACAGAGCCAGTGACCGTCAGGATCGGGGTCGCGTCGGGGTCGTTCAGCGCGCCGCTGGTGCTCAGGGAGGTCGTCTCGTAGGGCATGTCGACCAGCCCGAGCGACACGAGGTCCAGCGAGATCTGGGTGTCGGTCTCGGCACGGGAGGCAATGTAGACAACCGTTTCGGTCTCGTCGGCATAGACATAGACATGGCCGTTGCCGAAATCGTAGCGCGACAACAGCTCCTTGCCGGAAACGTTGTTGCCCAGCATGGCGATGGTCTCGCCGGAGATCGTCAGCGTGTCGTCGCCCTCATTGCCGGTCAGCGTGATGTCGGTGGTTTGCTGGACCGGCCAGACGAAGGCGGCGTCGACCCCTTCCATCACCATTTCCGAGAACACCCAGAGCAGCACCGAGGCGCCGCGCATACCGAGCTCGTCCGAATTGTTGCCGGCCACGTTCCATTCGGTGACGTAATAGTCGAGCTCGCCGAAGCGGCCGCTTTCGGTCCAGTCGTCGAGATAGTCGAAGCGGTAATCGGTGTTTTCGAGATTCTCGTAGGTGCCGGAGGCGTAGTAATGCGTCACCACGGCGTCGATGGCGGCGGCGGCCCCGTCGGTGATGTTGTCGATCAGGTAGGCGTTCTGCACCCAGCCCTTCTCGGTCGAGTAGGCGCCGTACTGGCCGCGCTGGATGGCGATATCCGGCTCGGTCTGCAGGCTGCCTTCGGCCTTGAGCTGGTCGATCGCGGCTTGCGAGGCCTCGGCGATCACGCTGGCGATCTTGGCGTATTCGGTGACGTTCATCTCGCCACCCAGCCAGTATTCGTTGCCGATCTCCAGGCACATCACCTCGGCGCCGCCGAAAGTGCCCGACAGCAGGTTGTAGACGAAATCGTAGACATCGCCATAGGCGCTGCCCAGCGGCTCGCGGGTGCCGAGGGCGCCCTCTCCGAGCAGGTTTCCGGTGGGGATGACGATATTGACGCCGACGCCGAGCGCCGCCGCGTCGGTCATGAAGTCGGACAGCGGCAGCAGGTCCCTGTACTCGCCGCGTTCGGGGTCCCAGCCGATGGTCTTGTCCGGTTCGTTGATGTCGAAGAACCATTCGGTGACGGTGCCGCCGGGATATCGCAGGTTGCTCAGGCCGAGATCCTGAACTGCCTCGTCATATGTGCCGTCTTCCATGCGGTCGCGGTCGATCAGGAAATTGCCACCGAGCATGTCGGAGGACACCGTTCCCAGCGAGCCCGATGTCTGAAAAGAAATGCTCGTAACCATCCCGACCGCTCCGCTTTCGCCTGGTTTGCCCAACCTCCCGGGAGGGCACAGGCGCACTTGTTGCAGGGGCCAGGATGCTGGAGTCAGCCTTTACCTCTCTTTAACGCAATGTGGCGAAATTGTGGCAAGCCGTTAGGATTTGCTTCAACCCCTGGCTATCGCCGCTCGCGCGCGGCGGGCCAGCCGGTCCGGCCGCGCCTGTGGGCGCCAAACTTCCGACGAAATTGTTTGCCAAAAATCAAGGAAATAGGCAGAGGACACGAGGAGCGGGGCGCAGCGACGCACCGCCGGCAGGCATTTGAAAGGACATTGTCATGGACGCGCGCGCGCCCGTTGTCTTCCAGATCGGGTTTAACCGCTGCGGCACGAAGTTCATTACCGACCTGTTCCAGTCGAACGGCTACGAGGCGCGTCACTGGGGCAGGGGCGGGCTGGCGGAGGACATCTTCCATGCCAAGGCCGCGGGCCTGCGCCCCTTGCAGGACTGGCCGAATGCCCGACTGTTCTCCGATCTCGAAAGCGTGCATCGCTATGACAAGCCGATGCTGGAGGGCTACAAGGAGTTCCGCTTTCTCGAAGAGCATTTCCCCGACGCGCTTTTCATCCTCAACGAACGGGATCCGGAGGCCTGGGCGGCCAGCCGCGCCAGCCATCACGACGGGCAGTATATCCGCTTTCACGCCCATCACCTGGGCCTGCCGCTGAGCGAGGTGCCGCATTACTGGTTGCGCGACTGGGACCGCCATATCGGCGACGTGGTTGCGCATTTCGAGGGTAGCGAGAAGCTGATCCGCTACAATATCGACACCGACCGGCCGGCGGATCTGGCGGAGCGGCTCGCACCCTGGTTCACCTTCGGAAGGATCCCGGGCGGGCCGGGACGGAAGACCTTCGAGCGCCGCGAGCGCCAGCTCGAGACCTTGCAGGCGCAGCTCAGGGGCGCCGAGCCCCTGCGCCGCCCGCCGCCGGTGGACCGTCTCTTCGTCGAGAGCGTGGCCCGACATTGCGCCCCGCACGCCCCCCATCCCGACGCGCCGCTGGACACGCGCCGTCATTCGGCGCTGCAGGCGGTCTGGGACGGCCGAGGCAAGGTCTTGGACCGGCACGGAAAACCCTGGCCCGTGATCCGCGTCGATGGCTGGGAGCGCGACATCTTCCTTGCCCGCCCGCGCGTGCCCAAGCTGGACCGGCTCCAGGGCGTGCTCAACGAGGTGCTGTCCCTGCACCGACCCCGGCAGATGGAGGTCGACATGCAGGACGGGCGCAATCTCGGCGCGGACGGGATGCGCGCGCCCGATGTGCCGATCGTGACCTATAACCGCCGTCCCGACGCGGCCAATCTCGTGCTGTGGCCGCTGCCCGGCTATCACACGATCGGCGAGCGGCATTTTGCCCAGCCCGAGACGCCGGACCCGATTCCCTTCGAGGAGAAGGCGGACAGGCTGGCCTGGCGCGGGAATCTCGCGGGCCGGGCGCTGTCGGGGCGGTTTGATCCCGAGCTGCCGCGCCGTCCTTCGCACCAGATCCTGCAGGACCTGATGAAGACCACGCGCGGCTCCGAGACCGAGATGGCACTGGAAGCGGAGATGATGCAGCTCACGCGCTACGATTTCGTGACCCGGCATTTCGGGCAGGCGGATTTCGATATCGGCTTCACGCTGCCGGACCAGTTCTCGCGGCTGCGCGAGGGGTCGCTGCTGTCGCTCTATTGCATGAAGCACGAGCCGCTGTCCTGGCTCTACGGCTCTCGATATATCGCCTCGCTCTCCGGCCATGATACCGGCTCCAACTTCTTCACCGCGGCCAATTCGAACTCGGTCGTGCTGAAGGAAGAAGATGGCTGGGAGCTGTTCTACACCGGCGCGTTCCGGCCCTGGCAGCATTATGTGCCGCTGGAGCCCGGCGCCGGCGATGTGGAGGAGAAGCTGGACTGGGCGCGGAACAACCCGGCGCGCTGCGCCGAGATGATCGCGGCAAGCCAGGCGATGTGCGCCCGTTTCGCCAGTCCGAAATACCGCCGGGAGATCCTGAACCTGATCCTCGACAGCTTCTGAGCACGCGGCGGATGCGGGCCGGGCAGCCTGTCGAATTGCGGGATCGGCAAGGTCCCGGCAGCGTCGCGAGGCCGGTCTGCCGACGCGGGGTGGGCGGGGCCTTGACGCCCCGCTGCCTGCGCAAGGCGGCCGGCAAGGCCCGCAGCCCGGCCGTTCAGACCCGTTTCACGATCCGGATCAGCAGCAGCACCACAGCGGCGCCGATTGCCGCCGAGATGACCGAGCCAAAAAAGCCCGCACCGAAATCGATGCCGATCAAGGGCAGTGCCCAGTTCGCCAGGATCGCCCCGCCGATGCCCAGCACCGTGTTGCCGAGAAACCCGAAGCCCCCGCCAGCGACCATTTTCCCAGCCAGCCAGCCGGCCAGGGCACCGATCACGATTGCGATGAACCAGCCGGAAAACACCATTGTGTCCGCCGCAGCCACGTCTTCCATCCTGTCTCTCCCGTCATGTCGCCCGACCCTCTGTCTAGCATCTTCCGTCGTCCGGTCGAGACGGTTCTCGTTCCCGTCGGCCCATGATAGGGGATCCCGGCAATTGCCCGGGTTCCCCATCATGAAACATGTCTTCATCGTCACCTTCGGCCGAACCGGCTCAACGGCCCTGCTGAAGGCGCTCAACGCCATTGAAGGCGCCTGTATCCGGGGGCAGAACGGCGCGCTGCTCTGCAGTCTTGCCGACGCCGCCGAAACCCTCGCCGACAGGCATCGCGAGCGCTCCGGCAACCGGGCCCGCCTGACCGGGAACCCATGGTATGGTATCGGCGAGGCCGAGCCCGATGCGTTCGCCGATGCGCTGGCCGAGACTTTCGTCACCCATGTCCTGCGCCCGCCCGCGGGAACCCGCCTCGCCGGCTTCAAGGAAATCAACTACACGGACGAGACCCTCTCGGATCGCAGCTTCGACGCCGTCATCCGCTTCATGCTGACCCGTTTCGAGGATCCCCATATCATCTTCCTGACCCGCGACCCGGCCGAGGCTTCGCAATCGGGCTGGTGGCAGGACCGCGACAGCGATGTTGTCACCGATGTGCTGGAGATGACCATCGAGCGGTTCGAACGGGCCCATGCCGCCCATCCCGAGCGTTCCTTTCTCATCGATCACGCCCAGTTCGACCGCAACCCGGCCGGCCTTGTCCCGCTTTTGGACTGGCTGGGCGAGGCGCTTCCCGAGCCGGTCCTCGCCGATGCGCTGGAAGAACGGCTCCTGCACCTGAACTGACGCCGGACAAGGCGGCCCTGCCGCGGTGTCCGGTGTCACGCCACCGCTCCGCCCCGTTTTCACGCAGGAGGCCGGAGACCTGGCCGCAAATCCCGTCCGGCGCGTCCTGGCCGGCATGTTCCTGCCGCCCGAGGGGCGGTTGCACCCCGCCGGATACCGGTTGCTCTTGACCTTCGCGGCAAGTCAGGCTCTCTGTGACCGACCGAGAAAGAGGCGCTCCATGCATCAACCAGCGATCACCGGAACCGGGGTCTTCACACCCTCCGAAATCATCACCAATGACGAGCTGGTCGTGGCCTTCAACGCCTATGCCGACCGGGTGAACGCGGAGAATGCCGAGGCGATTGCCGCCGGCGAGGTAGAGGCGATCCCGCATTCTTCCACCGAGTTCATCCTCGCCGCCTCCGGCATCGGCAACCGCTTCGTGCTGAACAAGTCGGGCATCCTCGACCCCGAGATCATGCATCCCATCCTGCGGGAGCGCCCGGACGAGGAGCCCGGAGTCATGGCCGAGATGGCCGTCGATGCCTGCAACAAGGCGCTGGCGCAGGCCGGGGTCGACGCGTCGGAGGTCGACGCGGTGCTCTGCGCGGCTTCCAACCATGAGCGCGCCTATCCGGCCATCGCCGTCGAGATCCAGCAGCTGCTTGGCACCTCCGGCTTCGGCTTCGACATGAATGTCGCCTGTTCTTCGGCCACGTTCGGCATCCAGGCGGCGGCGGACATGATCCGCGCCGGTTCGATCCGCAAGGCGCTGGTGGTCAACCCGGAGATCTGCTCGGCGCATCTCGAATGGCGCGACCGCGACTGCCACTTCATCTTCGGCGATGTCTGCACCGCGACGCTGATCGAGCGCGAGGAGGACGCGAAAGGCGCTCACTTCACCATCCGCTCGACCAAGCTCGCGACCGAGTTCTCCAACAATATCCGCAACAATAACGGCTTCCTGCGCCGCACCCGGCCGGGCCATATGGACGACCGGCGCGACATGCTCTTCGTCCAGGAGGGCCGCAAGGTCTTCAAGCAGGTGCTGCCGCTGGTCTGCGCCCATATCGCCGCCCATATGGAAGAGGACGGCACCAGCCGCGACCAGCTCAAGCGGATCTGGCTGCACCAGGCCAACAAGACGATGAACGATTTCATCGGCAAGAAGGTCATGGGCCGCACGCCCACGCCCGAGGAACAGCCCAACATCCTGCAAGACTATGCCAACACGTCCTCTGCCGGCTCCATCATCGCCTTCTCCCAGAACAGCGACGACATGGCCGATGGCGAGATTGGCCTGATCTGCTCCTTCGGCGCCGGCTACTCGGTGGGCTCCGTCATCGTCGAAAGGAAATCCGCATGATCCGCCTGCTTGCCGCCGTCGCCCTTCTCACGCTGCTTGCAAACTGCGGCGGTGTCCCGCTGGTTCCGATCATCTGATCGCGGCTGACCCGGTCCCGCCGGGCCGGGCCCCGCCGCATCGACAAGCAGGTGCAGATCATTCCGCCTGCGCGATCCGGCGCTGATCTGGCGGGTGGCACGGCACAGCGCCCTCGCGGCGCGTGCGGTGTCCTGCCGGCATCCGAGCGGTTAGAAACTGAAGATATCCCCGATATTCTCGATGATGGCGACAAGCAGCAGCACACCGGCCACCAGCAGCGCGATCCACCAGACGAAGTGAAAGATGACGGCAGCAGCGCCGAGGGTCGTGCCATAGACCGAGTAGCGCCAGTTCTCGCGCAGAATGCCGGAGGCCAGCGAAAGAAGGATGGCAATAACCCCGAGGATCGGCGCGGCCAGCGCGAGATAGCTGGAGGCGGGGGCGGCTTGTTCCTCTGGTTCTGGCGCTGGCATTCCCAGGAACGACCGCCAGGCGGACCGCTTGATCTCGCCGGCAATCTCGCCAATCTGGGTGGCGGCAGACGGGGCGGGTTCAAGGGTGGGGCCGACGATCTGAACGAAGACAAGGCACAGGGCAATTGCACCGGTCAGAACAGCCCAGAAGCCCAGTTTTCGAAACGGGGCGGCTGACGGCTCGGGCGTGGCAGCATTTTGGATGTCCATGCCGAGATTCCTAGCGGAGAACTTGGCCGAAATCTTGTCCTCGGAGCGATGTATCGGTGCAGGCGCGTCCCTGGCGGTCGGGCCTGGCCAACCGGGGCGCTGGACATGCGGCGGAGAGTTGTGCGGTGTCGCGGACCTCTGCGTCGTCTCGTGCCCGGACGTGATTTCTTACCTGTGGCGCTCCCGCGGGAAACCGCGAGAGCCTTGCTTTGCCTGTCTTCGCCGATGCAGATGCCGATCAGGGCGGCGCATCCGGCAATGGGTCAGGCCGGCGCCATGTGGGGTCCCTTCATCTCGTCATAGATGTTGCGCTTGGCCTGCGGCTCGACCCCGAGCGCGATGCCGAAACGCGACAGCAGGCTGCGTTCGGGAGCTTTCAGACGCCCGTCGGAGAACGCCACCAACGCCACGGCGCGATACATCATCTGTTTCTGCTTCCGGTTCAGCCCCCGGACCAGCGCTTGCAGCTCGGTCTCGCCACAGCGAGTGGGGGCGGCCTCCAGCCGGCCGAAGACGACCTCGACCGCAGGCGTCTTGCCCGCGATCTTCCCGGCAATCGCTTGGATCGCCGCGACCTCTTCTTGCGCCACCCGGCCGTCGGTCCGGGCCATCAGGCACATGGCGTCGATCATCTTCGGGGTGAAACGCCCGCTCGGCGCCCCGCCGCGGAAGGGCTTGCCGAGAAGCACCAGGGCAAACAGGGCCAACAGCACGAAGCCAATCCCGGTCAGCGCCTTGTCGGCGATGCGCCAGCCAGGCGCGGCCCGGGGTTCGGCCGGCAGGTCGGCCGGAAACATCCCCATCCGTTTCCAGATGACGAACTTGTCCGCATCCACGGGCAGGTAGCTCTCGCCCTCGCAGCGGCCCGGCGCCAGGACGTATCCCATGATCTGGAGCCCAATGGGCAGGACGAAGAGCAAGGTCCGTTCCTCGACGAGATGGCACAGGGCCACCGGGTTTCCATCCTCGGCAGGCAGTTTCGTCGTCGCGACATATTCCAGGTTTTCGGGGGTGCTGTAGACAACCGCACCCCGCCGTGCCTCGGCCATCCCGGTTGCTCCGGCCAGCACAAGTATGGCTGCCAACACGGCGTTCAGGTATCCCATAACAATAGTCGCTGCGCAGAACTGTATTGGACGGTTTCTGCCGCCCGCGCGGGCAGTCAAGCAGGGTTTCGCGGCCAAATTCGGGTCCGAGTTTGGCAATCGCGGATCGTTGAGGGGGCGGAAGCGATGACAGCGCGGGCTTTCGGCCCTGAGCGGCGACGCCAGTACGGCGCTGCAGGCGCAGACCGATCGCGCGTCTTCGGTCGTTGCGCCGGGCTGGCAGCCGGCGCAACAGCGATGCCTCAGGTTTCGAAAGCGCGGATCATGGCGCGAATCTCTTCGGTCTTGCGCTCCAGCAAGGCCCGGTCACCACGTGCCTCGACATTGAGCCGCAGGACCGGCTCGGTCGAGGAGCGGCGCAGGTTCAACCGCCAGTTGCCGAAATCGAGGCTTGTTCCGTCCAGCCGGTCAATCTCGCACTCCCCGCCCGCCAGCGCGTCTTCGATGGTGGCCATCGCAGCAGCCGCATCTGTGACGTGGAAATTGATCTCGCCGGAGGAGGGGAAGCGGGCTCGCGCCGTGCCGATCAGCTCGGAAAGCGGCTTGCCGGTCCGGCAGACATGTTCGGCCACGATCAGCCAGGGGATCATGCCGCTGTCGCAATACATGAAGTCGCGGAAATAGTGATGCGCCGACATCTCGCCGCCATAGATCGCATCGACCCGCCGCATCGTCGCTTTCACATGCGCATGCCCGGTCAGCGACACCACCGGCTCGCCGCCAAGGGCGGTCACGCTCTCGCGGGTGTTCCACATGACGCGGGGGTCATGCACGATCTTCGCCCCCGGCACCTTGTCGAGGAAAGCCTCGGCCAGCAGGCCGACGAGATATTCGCCATCAATGAAGTCACCGGTCTCGTCGAAGAAGAAGCAGCGGTCGAAATCGCCGTCCCAGGCGACGCCGAAATCCGCGCCCGTGTCGCGGACGGCATTGGCTGTGACGGGGCGGTTCTCCGGCAGGAGGGGGTTGGGGATGCCATTGGGGAAGCTGCCATCGGGCTGGTGATGGAGCCGCTCGAAGGACAGGCCGGCGCCCTTGCCGACCAGCGCCTCGGCGATTGCGTCGAAGGTCGGGCCGGCGCAGCCATTGCCGGCATTGACGAGGATCTTGCGGCCCTGCATCCGGTCCGCATCGACGAAGGACAGGACGCGCTGGATATAGGCCGGTCGGGCCGTCTCGTGACGCAGCTGGCCGCGCGGGCCGTCCGGCGCGGCGATCCCGGCGGAGACCAGGTCGCGGATCTCGCGGAAACCGCCATCGGGCGGGATCGGGCGGGCCCCGCGCTCGACCAGCTTGATGCCGTTATAGTCGATCGGATTATGTGAGGCCGTGACCATCAGCCCGCCGCCGGCGTCAAAATGATCGGTGGCGAAATAGACCTCCTCGGTGCCGCAGAGCTCGATATCGATCACGTCGACGCCGCTTTCCAAAAGCCCCTCGGCCAGTGCGGCCTGGAATTCCTCGGAGGTGGCGCGGATGTCGCGGCCAAGCACGACGCTTCCCGGATCCATCACCTGCGCGAAGGCTCGGCCGATCCCGCGGCAGATGTCCGCATCGAGATCCGTGCCCACGCGCCCGCGCACATCGTAACTCTTGAAACACTCCAGCACCATGGCTGCCTCCGAAATGGCTTCACGCATTCCTTATGCACAGGCTCCGCGCGCGGGCCAAGAGAAGAGACAGGCGCAGGGGCGTTCCCGCGGACTTGCCCCGGGCGGCAGGCTCTTTTAAGCCATGCTGGAACAGGAGCGCAGAACATGAACCCATCCGGCTGGGGCGAGTTCCTCGCGGCCCTCGTCTTCTTCCTCGTCTCGCATTCGATCCCCGTCCGTCCGCCGGTCAAGGCGCGGCTGGTGGCGCGGCTCGGAACGGGTGGCTTCACGCTGGGCTATTCGGCGCTGTCGCTGGCCGCCCTGGCCTGGCTGATCGGCGCGGCGGGGCGGGCGCCGGTGGTCACGCTCTGGGACTGGGCGCCCTGGCAGACCCACCTGACCTTCACCGCCATGGCGCTGGCAACGGCGCTGACCGCGCTTGCCATCGGGCGGCCCAACCCGCTTTCCTTCGGCGGGGCGCGAAACGAGGCGTTCGACCCGGCCGCACCCGGCATTGTCGGCTGGACCCGCCATCCGCTGCTTGTGGCGCTCCTGCTCTGGTCGCTCGGCCATCTGCTGCCCAACGGCCAGCTCGCCCATATCCTGCTCTTCGGGCTCTTTGCCGGCTTCTGCCTGCTCGGGATGCGCCTGATCGACCGGCGCAAGCAGCGCGAGATGGGGGCGGAGGAATGGCGCCGGCTGTCCCAAGGCGTCCGGTCGGTCCGCCCGACGCGGGCCGGGCTGGTGCGTCTGGCCCTTGGCGCGGCGGTTTATTGGCTGCTTCTGCTCGCGCATGGCCCGGTGATCGGGGTTCAGCCGGTCTTCTGAGGCGGCGGTCTTCCAATCCGGCGCGGACTGGCGCAGAGAGAAGGCACGGGGCGCGACCGCCCGCGCTGGCCGAACACGTGACCGGGGTCTGATGAATACAGCAATCACCGCCTATTTCGGCGCAGACATTTTCGACGGACGGGTGCTGCAACGCGAGCACGCGCTGCTGGTCTCGGGCGGTGTCGTGGTCGACCTGATCCCCGCCGGGGCGCTTCCGATGGAGGTCGAGCTTGTCGATCTCGGTGCTGGAACGCTGGCGCCGGGCTTTGTCGATCTTCAGGTCAATGGCGGCGGCGGGGTGATGTTCAATGACGCACCGAGCGTCGAGACGCTGAAGACAATGGCGGTGGCGCATGGGCGGCTTGGCGCGACCGCGATCCTGCCGACGCTGATTTCCGACAGCCGCGAGAAGACGCGGGCCGCGATCGAGGCGGTTCGGGAGGCGGTGGAGGCGGGCGTGCCGGGGATTGCCGGACTGCATCTCGAAGGGCCGCATCTTGCCGTGGCCCGCAAAGGGGCGCATGCGGCAGAGTTCCTGCGACCGATGGACAATGACGACCTGGAAATGCTGGCCCGGGCGGCCGAGACGCTGCCGGCGCTGCTGCTGACGGTGGCGCCGGAGGTGGTCGCGCCGGAGGAGATTGCCGCGCTGACCGGGGCAGGGGCCGAGGTCTCGCTCGGCCATTCGGACGCGGATTACGAGACCTGCATTGAGGCGGTCGAGGCGGGCGCGCGCGCCGTCACCCATCTTTTCAACGCCATGAGCCAGATGTCCGGCCGCGCGCCGGGGCTGGTCGGGGGCGCGCTGGACAGCGGCGCGCTTTTGGCCGGGCTGATCGCGGACATGATCCATGTCCATCCGGCCAGCATCGCTGCGGCGTTGCGCGGCAAGGCGGGGCCGGGGCGGATCTTCCTCGTCTCCGACGCGATGGCGGTTGCAGGGACCGAGGCCGAACGGTTCGAGCTCAATGGCCGCGAGATCCTGCGCCGGGACGGGTGTCTGACGCTGGCCGACGGAACGCTGGCCGGGGCCGATCTCGACCTGCCGGGCGCGGTGCGCAACCTGACCGGGCAGCTTGGTCTGCCGCGCGAGATCGCGCTGGCGATGGCCAGTTCCATTCCGGCGGCGGTGGCCGGGCTGGGCGGGCGGCATGGGCGGCTCAAGCCGGGCCGGCCGGCCGATCTCATCCATCTGGATCCGACCGGGCGGCTGGCCTCGGTCTGGCGGGGCGGCGCGCCGGTCTGGTGACCCAAGGGAGAGGGGCGATGTTCGAGCAACTGGAACAGGCGGTTGACCGCGCGGTGCAGGCCGGCGGGTTCCTGGGCGGCGGGATCTGCGTGATCGCGCCGGAGGGCGCCGAGACCGCCTATGTGACCGGGCAGGTCCATCCCACCGGCACCGCTGAGCCCGGACGGCTGGAGGATCCCCGGATCCGGATGCGCATGGCCTCGATCTCCAAGGCGGCGACGGCGCGCATCGCTTGTGAACTGGCGGTCGAGGGGTGGCTCGATCTCGATGCCGAAGTGAGTGCGCTTCTCGACTGGCCCGAGGCACCGGCGATCCTCTACGGGGTCAGCCTGCGGCACCTGCTCAGCCACAGCTCCGGGCTGACCGATGCCGCCGGCTATATCTTCGAGCGGCCGCAAAGCCCGATGGAGTTCATCGCGGCCCATGCCGGCAAGATCGGCTCCGGGCAGGCGCCGGGGCGCTGGTTCCGCTATTGCAACCTCAATTTCGTCCTCGCCGGGGCGGTCCTGGAGGCGGTGACGGGGGAGCGCTTCGATCGTCTGGCGCGGCGTTACGTGTTCGAGCCGGCGGGGATCGGCGGCGGGTTCAACTGGGCGGGCGTGCCGGTCGAAGCGCGGGCGCGGCGCCTGCCGATCTACCAGCGTTATGGTGATCGGCTGGAGCGGCAGACCGAGCCGGAGGGCGCCAAGTGGGGCGCCGATATCGTCTGGGGCGACGGGCGCGGCTTTGCCCTTGCCGAGTATGTGCCGGTTCGCGACACGCTGCTTTTCTCGCCCCATGCCGGAGTGCGGATGAACGTCATCGAGGCGGCGCGGCTGGCCCGGCTCTTGGGCGACGACAGCCCCGCCGGGCGGCTCCAGCGCACAACCTGTTGGAAATACGACCCTTCCGAGCCGAACGGCTCCGATTGCGACGGCCATTTTGGCGAGTTTGGCCTCGGCCTCACGATCTATCGGGAGGAGCCGCGCATCCCCGGTCCGTTGATCGGCCATGCCGGCCATGCGCTCGGCTTCACCGGTGGCGTCTGGCACAACGAGGCGACGGGGCGCTCCGCGGCGCTGTTCCTGACTGGGTCAGCCGACTTGACCGATGGGCTTGAAGACGAAGTGTTTTACGGCCCGGAAGAGGTTGCCCTGATGCAGGTCCTGTAGGCCGAGCGTCAGTCCGGTTGACCGATTCGGGCATTGTGGCGCAGTCCCGGGACTGGACTTTTCAGCGCTTTGATGTCGCATCGGGGAAGCCCTTGAATTCACAGCGCGGAGCGCCCCTTTCCGCCACGTCATCCTTGTGGCTTTCGCTCAGCAGAAAATATTGGCGCCCATTGGTCCGCGCGGTCATAGTGCTCCCAGACTGGTCTGGGGGGACACGCCCGGGCCCATGTCGCCATAAACAGGGAGACTGTACATGAACCTCAAGGCAATGCTCACGCTTACTGCCGCGACGGCTGTCCTTGCGACCGCTTCGCTGGCCGAAGGCACCCATCCGGTGACCGGCGAGAAGCTCTCCGACAACCAGACCTTCACCTATCGCCTGCTCGACCAGTTCCCGACGCTGGACCCGCAGCTGAACGAGGAAACCGCTGGCTCCCACGTGATCCGCGACCTCTTCGAGGGGCTGATGATCCAGGACGCCGATGGCAACCTGATCCCCGGTGTGGCCGAGAGCTATGAAGCCACCAACGGCAACATGACCTACACCTTCCACCTGCGTGACGCGAAATGGTCCAATGGCGACCCGGTCACCGCGCAGGACTTCGTCTATGCCTGGCAGCGCGCCGCGAACCCCGAGACCGCCTCGCCCTATGCCTGGTATGTCGAGCTGACCTCGATGGTGAATGCCAAGGAGATCGTCGCCGGCGAGAAGGATCCGTCCGAGCTTGGCGTGAAGGCCATCGACGACAAGACGCTGGAAGTGCAGCTGACCCAGCCGCTGCCCTATTTCCCGGCCATGACCACCTATGCCACGCTGTCGCCGGTCCATCAGGCCACGGTCGAAGAGTTCGGTGCCAAGTGGACCGACCCGGAGAACATGGTCAACAATGGCGCCTATAACCTGACCGCGATGGTGCTCAACGAGTACCACACCCGCGAGAAGAGCGACACGTACTGGAATGCCGACAGCGTCATCATCGAGAAGACCACCGGCTACGTCATCAACGACGTGAACCAGGCGCTGACGCGCTACAAGGCTGGCGAGATCGACCATCTCGAGCCGCTGCCGCCGGGGCAATACCCCGCGCTGAAGGAAGAGATGCCGGACGAGGCCTCCTCGGTTCCGCGTCTGTGCTCCTACTACTACGCCTTCAACCTGCGCCCCGATGCGAAGCCCGAGATCCAGGACCCGCGCGTCCGCCGCGCTCTCACGCTCGCCATCGACCGCGACGTGATCGTCAACCAGATCCTGAAGGGTGGCCAGTGGCCGGCCTACAACTTCGCCCATCTCAAGACCGCCGGTTTCGAGATGCCGGAGATCGACTTCGCGAACATGACCCAGGCCGAGCGTGACGCGGAAGCCAAGAAGCTGATGGAAGAGTCCGGTGTCACGGATCTCGAGCTCAAGCTGATCTACAACACCTCCGAGAGCCACAAGCAGATCGCCACGATCGTCTCTCAGATGTGGAAGCAGAAGCTCGGTGTTTCGACCACGCTCGAGAACATGGAATGGAAGACCTATCTGAACGTCCGTCGTGACGGCCAGTTCGACGTCGCCCGTTCCGCCTGGTGCGCCGACTACAACGAAGCGTCGACCTTCCTCGACCTGCTCACCACCACCCACGGCTCCAATGACGGCAAATTCTCCAATGCCGAATATGACGAGCTGATGACTGCATCGAAGACCTCGGACAACCCGAACGAGATGTACACCAAGGCCGAGCAGATCGTGGCCGACGAATCGGCAATCGCGCCGATCTACCACTATGCCAACACCTTCCTGCTGTCCTCGGACATCAAGGGCTGGCCCTATAACAACGCAGAAAACAACTGGTACTCCAAAGACTTCTATCGCGTCGCCGAGTAACCAGCTTACCTAAGGGCGCGCGGGGGCTTTCCCTCGCGCGCCCGACCCTTTATCAGGCCCCCCCATGCTCTCATACATCACGCGCAGGCTGGCGATTGCCATCCCGACCCTGCTGATCCTCGTCGTCTTCTCCTATCTGATCATGTACGCCGCCCCCGGCGGACCTTTCGACATGGAGCGGACCCTGCCGCCCGAAGTCATGGCGAATCTCAACGCCAAATACGGGCTCGACCAGCCGCTGATCGTGCAGATGTGGAACTACGTCTACAACGTGGTGGTGCATTTCGATTTCGGTCCGTCCTTCATGTACAAGGACCAGACCGTCAACGACATCATCGCCCAGGGCTTCCCGGTCACGCTGACCTACGGGTTCTGGTCCTTTGTCGTGGCCGTCGTGGTGGGCATGTCGCTCGGCATCACCGCCGCGATCTATCACAATTCCTGGCTCGACTATCTCGCCGTGGGCATCTCCATCGGCGCCCAGGTCCTGCCGAACTTCGTCATGGCGCCGATCCTGGTCCTCGTCTTCACGCTCTGGCTCGGCTGGTTGCCGGGCGGCGGCTGGCAAGGGGGGCAGTGGGAATACATCATTATGCCGGTCATCGCGCTCTCGACCTCCTTCATGGCCTCGATTGCGCGCCTGACCCGCTCCTCCATGCTCGAAGTGCTGAATGCCAACTATATCCGTACCGCCCGCGCCAAGGGCCTGCCGATGCGCCGCGTCATCTTCCGCCATGCGCTCAAGCCCGCGCTGCTGCCGGTCGTTTCCTATCTCGGTCCGGCCTTCGTGGCGATGATCACCGGCTCGGTCGTGGTGGACATGTATTTCTCCACCGGCGGCATCGGCGTCTTCTTCGTCAATTCGGCGCTCAACCGGGATTACTCGGTGATCATGGGGATCACCATCCTGACCGGCGCGCTGACCATTCTTTTCAACCTCGCGGTCGATATCATCTATGCATGGATCGACCCGAAGATCCGTTACTGAGGCGAGCCAGACATGATCCTCAGCCGCAAGACAGCCAAGGACCTCGAAACCGCCCAGATCGGCGCGGAGATCGAAGGCCGTTCGCTCTGGGCCGACGCCCGGATCCGCTTCTTCCGCAACCGTGCCGCCGTGGGCGGAATGGTCATCCTTATCCTCGTCGGGCTCTTCGCCGCCTTCGGGCAGTATATCGCGCCCTGGAGCAATGAAGAGGTCGACTGGGCCGTGCTCGGCAATGTCGACACGATGGGCCGGCCGAGCATAGCTTCCGGCCATTATTTCGGCACCGATGAACTGGGCCGCGATCTCTTCGCCCGCACCATCCAGGGCACGCAGATCTCGCTCATGGTCGGCCTGATCGGCGCGCTGATCGCCGTCTTTGTCGGCACGATCTACGGTGCCACTGCGGGCTATTATGGCGGGCGGGTGGACAACGTGATGATGCGGATCGTCGATGTGCTCCTCGCCATTCCCTACATGTTCGTCCTGATCTTGCTGCTGGTGGTTTTCGGGCGGTCGGTGCTGATGCTCTTTGTCGGTATCGGGTTGATCTCCTGGCTCGACATGGCGCGGATCGCCCGCGGCCAGACGCTCTCGATCAAGAACAAGGAATTCGTCGAGGCGGCCCATGCGATCGGCGTCCGCCCCGGCACCATCATCCGCCGCCATATCGTGCCGAACCTGCTCGGCGTGGTCATCGTCTACGCGACGTTGCTGGTCCCGAGCATGATCATCTACGAGAGCTTCATCTCCTTCCTCGGCCTCGGTGTGCAGGAACCGGCGACCTCCTGGGGCGCGCTGATCTCCGAAGGCGCGAAGCAGATGCAATATGGCACGCTCTGGATGTTGCTCTTCCCGCTCTTCTTCTTCGTCATCACGCTGTTTGCCTTCTTCTTCGTCGGCGACGGACTGCGCGATGCGCTCGACCCGAAGGACCGTTGATCCATGGCGTTGCTTGAAATCAAGGACCTCACGGTCAAGTTCGAAACCAATGACGGTATCGTCTCGGCGGTCAACGGTGTCTCCTTCAATGTAAGCGAGGGCGATACGCTCGCCATTGTCGGCGAGTCCGGCTCCGGCAAGTCGCAGACGGCCTTTGCCGCCATTGGCCTCCTGGCCCGCAATGGCCATGCCACGGGCTCGGTGAAATGGGACGGGCAAGAGATCCTGAACCTGCCCGAGGCGAAGCTGAACCGTATCCGGGCCGACGAGATCGCGATGATCTTTCAGGACCCGATGACCTCTCTGAACCCTTTCCTGAAGGTCTCCGATCAGATGGAAGAGGTGCTGACCCTGCACCGTGGCATGTCGCGCAGAGAGGCGCGCGCCGAATGCGTCCGCATGCTTGACGCCGTGCGCATCCCCGACGCCGCCGCGCGGATCACCATGTATCCGCACGAGTTTTCCGGCGGCATGCGGCAGCGGATCATGATCGCCATGTCGCTGCTCTGCCGGCCGCGCCTGATCATCGCCGACGAGCCGACCACCGCGCTCGACGTGACCGTGCAGGCGCAGATCATGGACCTGCTCAAGGATATACGCGAGGAATTCAACACCGCGATGATCCTCATCACCCATGATCTCGGCATTGTCGCCGGCGCTTGCGAGCGCACGATGGTGATGTATGGCGGCCGCATCATGGAGCGCGGCACCACCGAAGAAATCTTCGCCAGCCCGACCCATCCTTACACGAATGGCCTGCTCGACGCCGTCCCGCGGCTCGACCGCAAGGAAGACACGCTGCCGACCATCCCCGGCGAGCCGCCCGACATGCTCAAGGGCTTCATCGGCTGTCCCTTCGAGCCGCGCTGCCCGCTGGCCGAGGAGCGCTGCAAGACCGAGCCGCCGTCGCTCGAACGTCTCTCCGAGACCCGCGTCCGTGCCTGTCACCGTTCCCCGGAGGAAGTCGCATGAGCACGCCTCTCCTGAAAGTCGAAGACCTCCAAGTTACCTTCAATATCCGCCCGCGCGGCGCCTGGCCCTGGACCCCGTCCATCCCGCTTCATGCCGTGGGCGGCGTCTCCTTCGAGCTTGAGAAGGGCCAGACCCTCGGCATCGTGGGTGAGTCCGGCTCCGGCAAATCCACCGTCGCCCGCGCCATCATCAACACGGTCCCGGCCTCCGGTGGCCGCGTGCTCTGGAAGGGCGACGACCTGCTGCAGATGGACCCGACCAAGCGCCGCCAGCACCGGCAGGCCGCGCAGATGGTGTTCCAGGATCCGCTCGCCGCGCTCAACCCACGCATGAAGGTCGGCGAGATCATCGCCGAACCGCTCATCACCCACGCGCCACAGACGCCCAAGGCAGAAGTGAAACGCCGCGTAGGCGAGCTGATGGAGCGCGTCGGGCTGCTGCCCAACCTGATCAACCGCTACCCGCATGAATTCTCCGGCGGCCAGTGCCAGCGCATCGGCATTGCCCGCGCGCTGATCCTCAACCCGGAGCTGGTCATCTGCGACGAGCCGGTCTCCGCGCTCGACGTCTCGGTGCAGGCGCAGGTGATCAACCTGCTCTCCGAACTTCAGCGCGATCTCGGCCTGTCGCTGATCTTCATCGCCCATGACCTCTCGGTGGTGAAGCATATCTCCGACAATATCCTGGTGATGTATCTCGGCCGGGTGATGGAGACGGCCGATGCGGACACGCTGATCGACCGCCCCGTCCACCCCTATACCCGCTCGCTGGTCCAGGCGGTGCCGATCCCGGACCCGAAGGTCGAGCTTGCCCGCGAGCACCCCGTGCTCGAAGGCGACCTGCCGAGCCCGCTCAGCCCGCCTTCCGGATGCGTCTTCCGCACCCGCTGCCCGATGGCGAATGCGTCCTGCGCCGGTGAACGCCCGGGGCCGGAACAGATCGCACCAGGCCATGTCTCCTATTGCCCGGTCACGGCCGGCGAACGGCTCGCACAAGGGGTCTGAGACGACATGTCCAAGCCGCCCCCGCTCGTCGAGGACGATTACAGCGGGGCGGTCGACTGGAACCTGATCTACGCGCATTGCCACCATGCCGCCTGTTCGGCGGAGCGGATCGCAGCTCGCCTCGGTGCGGCGCGCCCGCTCCTCTTTGCCGGCTTCCCCGAGACAGCGGCCCGGCTCGGCGCGAACCGCCCGGTCACCTTCGTCGACATGTCCCCGGCCGTTCTCGACATGGCACGGCGGGATTTTCCGGAGCTGACATCCCTCGTCTGCGGGGATGTTTTCGAGACCCTCGAAACCTCCGCCGCCGATGATATCGCGCTGACGGGGCGGCTGACGGCGTTCTGGGATGCAGCCAGTGTCGAGCGGTTTGCAAGGGTGCTGGAGCAGCAGCGACCTGCCCGCGTGCTGGTCGATTTCTTCGACCGGGAGGCGGTTGCGCCCGGACAGGTGCTCGCCTTCGGGGCAGGCGCCGTCACCGGCAGGTGGCAAGTTGTCGAGACCTCCGCGCCCGAGACGAACACGCGTCCGCGTGTCAGCAGGGTCCGGCTCGCATTGGCCTATGAGTGGGAGAGCGGCGGGCTGCGGTCGGAGACCCGCCGGAGCTTTTTCGACTCTGGCGACCTGTCGGACTGGTTGACGGCCAGGCTGCCGGGATATGCGGTTGAACCGCAGGAAGCTCTTATCCCCGGCGATCCGAGCTTCGCAGTTCTGCTGACCCGCGCATCGCAAACGGTCTGACCCCCGCGCGCCGGCGTGCCCGCCCCAACCTTCCGCAACATCTTCAACGCATTAACCTTAATCCCGGTTGAGGTTAATGCTTGAGTGCAGGGGCGGTTGCGGCATGATGCGGGGGAAGGGGTGGGTGTGATGGTTGAGATTGCGGATCGGAAGAGCGCGGAGGCATGGCTGAGGACGCAGCCAAGGGAGGTACAGGTTGCCTTTGCTGCCCGCTGCGCTTTGCGGGCATTGCCGGCGCTTGGTTTTTTGGACCGTGAGGCATTTGGCGGGATTGCCTTGATCACGTGCCGTGCGATGCTCACCTCGGGGGTCGCGGCTCTTGTGTCGACCCCCGAGGTGAGAAGCGCCGCCTCCTCCGCCTCCGCCGCCAAGCGCGCCGCCGCCGCCGACGCCGCCGCCTTCGCCGCCGCCTCCTCCGCCTCCGCCGCCAAGCGCGCCGCCTCCGCCTCCGCCGCCTTCGCCGCCGCCTCCTCCGCCGCCTTCGCCGCCTTCGCCGCCGCCGACGCCGCCTCCGCCTCCGCCGCCAAGCGCGCCGCCTCCTCCGCCGCCTTCGCCGCCGCCTCGTATGACGCAACACAAGTTGAGAACGGCGTGGCCCTGCGCGACCTGTTCGCCGAACCCCTCTGGCCAGCGGGCCTGCCGGAAGGAGTGGCGCAGGCGGAAGACACGCTGCGCGCGCGGTTCGCAGATGCGCCCCGGATCTGGGGCTTCTGGGCTGAGTGGTATGACAGCATGGTCTCGGGGCGGCCGATGGACTGGTCCCTGCAGGAAGCCGTCGCGCTGATCCCCGACGAGATCTGGGAGGCCGGGCCGGAGCAGGTTGCGCGTGAGATCCGACGCCGTCGCCTCGTTCACCGCACGGCTGTGGCTGCAAAGGCGGTTTTTGACGATGAGCAGAAGAAATTCACACTCGAAAGCGATCCGGCCCTACCGGAGGAGACCGTCGCCTTTGTGCGCCAGCGGATCGAAATGGCCCTGCGCAATGCGCTCGCGGAAGGTCTGAGCAACGGATTTGCCGAAGACTCACCAGAGGCGCAGATCATCCGGGACGTGATCGCCGAGTACCCCGACAATGGTTCCATGCTGGCCGTGTTCTTTTTCGATGCTTGCATGAGCCTTCAGGCCAATATCGGCGACCGCTATCCGCGTGAGGTTTCGCTCGTGAACCTGAAGAACGCACTCTTTGGAGCGGTCGAGGAAATTTGCGAGATCGACGAGGTCGCGAAACAGCGATGCGCTCGCCTTGCGGCTCTTAACAATCCCGAGCCGATCACATTGGCCGATGCGAAGGAGGCGCAGAAGGTTCCGGAGGCGCTTGCCGATCTCACGGATGAGGAGATGGCGCGGATCATGGAGCGGGATGCGGAGACCATCGCCTCGACCACGACCGGCAAGCCGCCCAAGGCGGTCCTTGCGCGTTTCACCAACTGGGTGACAACGATCACGATCTGGCTCGACAACCGCAAAAAGGACGATGCGCGGGTGAAATGGCTCTTCGAACTGGTAGAGCGGCTTCAAGCCTGGTGGGGCGACGGGGGATAGCACCTGTCGCTAACTGCCCCGGAGATGGGACTATTACCTCATCGCGTGGTCATTGGTTGAAGGCCCTTTCTGGCCAGGCCTTCGTCAGCTATCAGAGCTTCACTGCTCCTGGATCGACTGGATATAGTAGACCAGCTCAAGGATCCGGGCCCGGACAGCCTGTTCGCCGCCATAGGGGCCGTATTTGTTGCCGATGTCCTCGCCGTAGCGCGTTCCCCAGACCGGCATTTCCCAGCCCTCGGTCTGGCGCACCCCATGCGCGCCGATCACCGACCGGCCGTCGACCACCATGAACACCTCCAGAAGCGGGAAGACGCCGTCATTCTCACGGGTGATCATCGTCAGGTCGGTGGGGGTGACGGTGAGGTATTCGGCCATCGGGCCGTTGCCCTTGCCGCCGACGCCGTGGCAGGCGAGGCAGGAGATCATGTACTCTTCGGAGCCGATCAGGTCTTCCTCGGCCAGCACCGTTGCGGGCGTGAAGGCCAGGGTTCCGAATGCGAGGATACCAAGGAGCCGGACGATGCGTCCGTTCCGCTTCGTCTTGAATGTGTGGGACCGCATGGCGAGTTCTCCTTCGCAAGATATTGCCGCCTCCGGGGAGTGTTGCCGGTATCCGTCCCGGCACCCCCTTCGGGCGTTTCAACATCTGTCCCCGCCAACCCTGCGCGATATACCTCCTCTGTCAGAGTTGGCCTGCTTAGGGTAGCGCATCGGGCGATTCCACGCCATGAGACAGGTCAATCGGGTGCTGTCGCCGCTTTCGCCGGGCCAGGATCTGCTGTATCGGGACCTGAGCGGGCACCATTGCGCCCCCCGTCCCGGCTGATAATCTGCGTCCGACCGAAACCTCGCCCGAGCTGCCCTTTGCCCTTGCCTGATGACATTGATCTGAGCGAGCTGATTGCTTGCCCCTCCTGCGATGCGCTGTATCGCGCCGTGGAGCCGGGGAACGGCGAGCGGGCGGTGTGCGAGCGCTGTCATCATGTGCTCATCGCCCCGGTGGACGGAGCGATTGTTCGGGTCGTGGCTTTGTCCCTGACCGTTCTGCTGCTGCTGGTGACGGCGATGTTCGTGCCGTTCCTGAAGATCGAGGCGAGCGGGCTGACCCATTCCACCTCGGTCGCCGATGCCGCGCTTTCCTTCTCCGCGGCGCATATGTTCGGCCTGGCGCTCGGCGTGCTCGCGCTGATCATTTTCATTCCCATCGCGCGGGCACTTCTGCTGCTCTTCGCGCTGCTGCCTTTGCTGGCCCGCCGCCCGCCGCTCCAGGGCGCCCGCACCGCCTTCCGCCTGTCCGAGGAGCTGCGCCCCTGGTCCATGGCCGAAATCTTCGTGCTGGGGGTTGGCGTGGCACTGGTCAAGGTGGCGGATATGGCGCGGGTCGAGTTGCAGGCCGCGTTCTGGCTCTTCGCGGCGCTTGTCGTCGTGACGGTGCTGCAGGACGGGTTCCTGTGCCGCTGGTCGATCTGGCAGGCGCTGGAGGGGCGGGAGCGGCAGTCGCCTGCTGCGGATGCCGAGGCGGAGCCGGAGCATGTCTAGCCTCGAGAACCTCTCCGCACCGATGATCACGGCGCGAAAGGCCGGCCTTGTGGCCTGCACCCACTGCGCGCGGGTCTGGCCGCGCGGTCCGGGGAGCTGTCCGCGCTGTGGCGCGGCGCTGGTCTCGCGCGACCGCCGCTCGCTCTCGCGGGTCTGGGCCTGGTGGTGGGTCGGGCTGATCTGCTACATCCCGGCCAATCTCTTTCCGATGCTCGAGACCACGCTGCTGTCGAAGACATCCGGCGACACGATCGTCGGAGGCGCCGTCGTGCTGGCCATGCATGGCGCGATTCCGGTGGCGCTGGTCATCCTGCTGGCCTCGGTCTGCATTCCCGTCGCCAAGTTCATCGCCGTCGCCTATCTCGCGTTGTCGGTCCAGCACAACTGGCCCTCCGACCGGTTGCGCCGCATGCGCCTCTACGAGATGGTCGAATTCATCGGCCGTTGGTCGATGATCGATGTCTTCGTGGTTGCCGTGCTCTCTGCCCTGGTCCAGCTTTCCATCGTCGTCTCCATCAAGCCCGGTCCGGCGGCGCTGACCTTCGCGCTTGCCGTTGTCGCGACCATGCTGTCGGCGCGGTCCTTCGACAGCCGCCTGATCTGGGACAGCCTCGACCCGGACCCCGACCCTGCCCCCGATACAGCGTCTCTTCCCGTTTCCACGAATGACCCTGCGCCCGCATTGGCCGGCGCCCAGAAGGACATCCGCCCGTGACCGACCAGATTCCTCAGACTCCCGTCCAGCCGGCCAAGCGCAGCCTGAAGCAGCGCGTCTCCATCGTCTGGGTGGTACCGCTTGTCGCGCTGGCCATCGCGCTCGGCATTGCCTGGCAGTCCTATTCGGAGCGTGGCCCGCTGATCGAGATCCGTTTCGAGAACGCCTCCGGCATCGTCGCCGAGCAGACGCAGCTGCGCTATCGCGAGCTCTCGGTCGGCGTGGTCGAGGAGGTGACATTCTCGAACGACCTGTCCGAGATCATCGCCCATGTGCGTCTCGACAAGGAGGTCGCGAAATTCGTCGATGAGGAGGCGCTGTTCTGGGTGGTCCAGCCGGAGGTCTCCGCGCGCGGTGTGACCGGGCTGCAGACGGTGCTGAGCGGTGTCTATATCGAAGGCAGCTGGGACGGGTTGCCGGGCGGGCTCGTCCATCACTTCACGGGGTTGTCGGAGCGACCGGTCGCGCGGCCGGACCAGAAAGGCACACGGATCACGCTGTTCTCCCGCAGTGGCAAGGGGTTGAGTGAGGGCGCGCCGATCCTGTTCAAGGGGCTGGAGGTTGGCCAGCTTGGCAAGCCGAGCCTGTCCGATGACGGCGTGACGATCTCCGCCGATGCCTTCATCGGCGCCCCGCATAACGCGCTTCTGACGACGCAGTCGCGTTTCTGGGATTCCTCGGGGATCTCTTTCAACCTCGGGGCAGGGGGGGCCTCGGTCGATGTCGAGAGCCTCGCGGCGTTGATCTCGGGCGGTGTGAGCTTCGAGACAGTGGTCTCCGGCGGGACGCCGATCTCGGCGGGGCAGAGCTTCGCCGTCTTCGAGAACCAGGACGACGCACGCGAGAGCCTGTTCGAGGGAACCGGGCCGGATAACGCCACGCTCGAAATGTCGATGGTCTTCGACCAGAATGTCACCGGTTTGAATGTCGGCGCTGCCGTCATGCTGAACGGTTTGCGGATCGGCGAGGTCGTGGGGATCACCGGGCAGGTCGATCCGGAGCTTTTCGGCGATGATCGGGTGCGGCTCGTCGTGGTGCTCTCGGTGCAGTTGAACAAGCTCGACGCGGCGCCGGACAGTGACAATTACGATGCGGAAAGCGCGGCGATCCTGGACCTGTTCGAACAGGCCGTGGCGGAAGGCTGGCGGGCGCGTCTTGCCCGGTCCGGGCTGCTCTCGAATACGCTGCGGATCGAGATGGTACAGGTCGCGGATGCAGAACCGGCCGAGTTCCTGCGTGATGCCCAGCCCTACCCGATCTTTCCCTCGGTGCAGGCGGACCTGGAAGGGGTCGCCAGTTCGGCCGAGGGGCTGCTTGACCGCGTGGGCGACCTGCCCATCGAGGACATCCTGAACTCGGCCAAGACCTTCCTTGACGGTGCGGCGGCGCTTGTCGCGAGCGAGGATATCCAGGGCATTCCCGGCGATCTGCGCGGGACGGTGGAGGAGATCCGCGGCGCGGTCGGAGATGTGCGCGGCGTGATCGGCTCCGAGCCGCTGCAGGCATTGCCGGCGCGGCTGGAGGAGATCTCCGGCGAGATCTCGGCCCTGCTCGCGGACCTGCAGCAGCGCGACAGCGTCGCCAAGCTGGTCGCGGCGATTGACCGGGCAGGGGTCGCGGCGGAAGAGATCGGGACAGCGGCAGAAGCCGTGCCGGCCCTGATCGAGGAGATTCGCCTGGTGGCGGAGAATATCGCGACACTGGAGCTGAACGGCATGGTCGACGAGGCCTCGGGGCTGATCGGCTCGGCGCGCGAGTTGGTTTCGACGGAGGCCGCGCAGGCCTTGCCGGAGAGCCTGCGCGCGGCGCTGGACGAGGTCGCCACCGCGGTATCGGAGCTGCGCGAGGGCGGCACGATCGCCAATGCGAATGCGGCGCTGGAGAATGTCAGCGGGCTGACGGCGGATCTGAGCGAGGCGGCCGCGGATGTGCCGGCGCTGGTCGAGGATATCAGGGCGCTGACCGCGCAGGCGGCGGCGATGGATCTCGATGCGCTGGCCAGCGAGGTAACCGCGCTGGTCGAAAGCGCCGAGGCCGTGATCGGGACCGAGGCGGCCCGGGCGCTGCCCGCGAGCCTGCGCACCGCCCTCGACGAGGTTGGCACCGCCGTTGCGGAGTTGCGCGAGGGCGGGACGGTCGAGAGCGTGAACGCGGCCCTGGGCTCGGCGGAGAAGGCGGCGGATGCGGTTGCGCAGGCGTCGTCCGAACTGCCGGATCTCGTGCGCCGGACGGAGGCGGTGTTGCGCGAGGCGGAGCTGGCCCTGGCCGGCCTGTCCGAAAGTGGCGCCCTGAACCGCGAGGCGCGGGCGACCCTGCGTGAGGTCAGCCGGGCAGCGGATTCGGTCCGGTCCCTGATGCGGACATTGGAGCGCAAGCCAAATGCGCTTCTGACGGGGAAATAGGGCGGGTGTGTTTGCACGGGCGGGCTTGTTCCCCTGCCCGTTGTGAGTATTCTCCGCCCGCTGCATTCAGACAGAACGGACAGGCAATGCGTCTTATTCTTTTCATCGTTCCCCTCATCGGTTTGCTGGCGTCCTGCGGTCAGCCATCCGTTCGCTATGCGGCGGCGCCGGTTGCTTCGGGCGACCGGATCTCCATCGGTCTGTCGAAACTGGAGGTGCGGGAAGTGTCGCTGCCGGCCTATGCGCGCAGCGAAGAGATCTGGCGTGAGGCCGAGAATGGCGCCCTGACGAGCGACGCGGCAACGCTCTGGGCGGATGACCCTGCGCGCGGGGTGACGATGGAGCTGAGCCATCACCTTGCCACCATGAGCGGCGCGCGGGTCGCGGCCGAGCCGTGGCCCTTCGAGGACCTGCCGCAGGCGCGGCTGGTGGTGCGGGTCCAGGAGATGGTGGCCGGAGCGGATGGCCAGTTCCGGATCTCCGGGCAGTATTTCGTGGCGCATCTGGAGGGCGGTCGCGACCGCTCCGGAGAGTTCGACATTGCCGCCCCCTTCTCGGTTGACGGCGGTGCGCCGGCGATTGCGGGCGCACGGGCGGCGGCTGTGAGGGACCTTGCGCGGCTGATCGCGGATCGAGGCTTCTGAGCCGGCCGACAATCGCTTGACGGGTCTGCGGCTCATTGCGGAGTGATGCCCGGGAGAGGGCGCGCGCGGCAATTGCCCGGCGCGCCCGCGGAGCCCCTGCTTGTCGCGACGGGGTGCGCCCTGTCGGAGGACGGCAACATGCCCGTCTCGACACGCGGGAATGCAGCGACACCCGGTCCGGCAAACCATTTATTAACCTCTTCAGCGTTCATTAACCCTGCTGCCGGGGAATTACGGCCGATGGGCGGTCGGACCGGCGAGGGGCATTCGGGCGATGTCAGTTTTCTGGGACAGGCTTTCCGGCCGCGACAAGGCGTCGAGAGCGGTGACCGCGAAACGTCCGCGGCCCACATATGGCCATCCGGCGGCCTCCCGTGCACAGGAAGGCTTTGCCGAAGGCGCGTCGCGGAACGGGTTCACGGATTCGGCGCTCGAAGGGCTGGACGAGCTGGATGCCCGCCTTCCCCCGCCCGGAACGCAGACCCGCCCGGCCGCCGAGCCGCGCTATCGCCAGACCGGACGCCTGCAGCCGGAGGCCGCTGCGGGCGGTGGCCTTGTCGAAGGCGAGGACGGGCAGAAGCGGCCGCATTACTGGGGGCATCGCGAGCGGCTTCGCCAGCGTTTCCTGTCCGGCGGGCATGAGGCGATGCCCGAATACGAGCTCCTTGAGATGCTGCTCTTCAACGCCATCGGCCGGATCGACGTGAAGCCGCTGGCCAAGCGGCTGCTGGCGACCTTTGGCGATCTGAACGGGGTGATTGCCGCACCGGAGCCCCGGTTGCTGGAGGTCGAGGGGGCAACGTCGAAGGTCTATTACCAGCTCCGCCTTGCCGAGGCCTTCGCCCACCGCATGGCGCGGGCGAAAGTCATGCAGCGCCAGGTGCTGTCCTCCTGGGACGCGCTGATGGACTATTGCAAGACGGTGATGGCGCATCGCGACACCGAGCAGTTCCGTGTTCTCTTTCTCGACCGCAAGAACAACCTGATTGCCGACGAGGCGCAGGCGGAAGGGACGGTCGATCACGTTCCAGTCTACCCGCGCGAGATCGTCAAACGGGCGCTGGAGCTGAACGCCTCGGCGGTGATCCTCGTGCATAACCACCCATCTGGCGACCCGTCGCCCTCGAACGAGGATATCGTCATGACGGACCGGATTTTCGAAGCCTGCCGCGCGGTTGGCATCACGATCCACGATCATGTCGTGATCGGAAAGGAAGAGGATGCCTCTTTCCGGCAGCTCGGTTTTCTCGAATAGGGCGAGAAATCTACTGGAACAGCGCCGCGCAACGCGGCATTGAACGATCATGGTTCAGTCGCAATCCTCCCAGTCTCTCGCGCTCGGCTCGGTCGCCGTGGCCTTGTCGGTGCTGGCGCTGAAGATCGTCGCATGGCAGCTCACGGGCGCGGTTGCGCTCTATTCCGATGCGATGGAATCCTTCGTCAATGTCGCGGGCGCGCTGCTGGCCTGGACCGCGATCCGCATTGCCGACCGGCCCGCCGACAAGAGCCACCCTTTTGGCCACCACAAGGCGGAGAATCTTTCCGCCATCGCCGAAGGCAGCCTGATCGTGCTGGCGGCGGTGCTGATCCTGCAGGAAGCCTGGGGCGCGCTCCTATCGCCGAACCTGGAGCGGCTCGGCGTGGTCGGGTTGGCGGTCAACTCCCTCGCAATGGTGATCAACCTTGTCTGGGCGCGGGTCCTCATCACGGCTGGCGCGCGGCGCCGTTCGCCCGCGCTCAGCGCAAATGGGCGCCACCTGATGACGGATGTCTGGACGTCGGTGGGGGTTCTGGCCGGGCTCTGCCTCGTCCTGCTGACCGGCTGGGCGCTGCTTGATCCGCTCATGGCCGTGCTGGTGGCGGTCAATATCCTGCGGGAGGGTTGGAAGGTCATCTTCTCCTCGGCCGGAGACCTGATGGATTCCGCCGCCCATGCGTCCGACCGCGAGGTGATCGAGACGTCCGTGCGCGATTCCTGCCACGGAGCCCTGCAGGTTCACGACCTGCGGACGCGGCGTGCCGGCAAGGTGCTCTTCATCGAGTTCCACCTCGTGGTCGACGCGGGCATGACCGTCGGGGAAGCGCATGGGATCTGCGACACCATCGAGGCGGCAATCGCGGCGCATTTGTCGGAAGCGCGGACGACGATCCATGTCGAGCCGGATGATATGCTGGAGCAGTCCGGCCTGGCGCCAGAAGCCGGCACAGGGCGCGATCACGGCTGAGCAGGCAGGCCCGCCCGGTTTCGGCCCGGTGGTTCGGGCGGAGATCGAAGCCGGAGCCGGCTTTCCCAGTGCCTTCGCATTGATCGGAACCGCCAGGGCTCCCTTCACGCGTTTTGCCGATCGCAAGCTATAGCTGCATCCTTTTCACGTTGGGCGGTATGCCTGCGTGACTTGCCTTCGATCTCGACAATCTCGCCTAAAAAATAGTCACTTTTCCGGAAGGGGGGGGGGGGCGAAAATTTACCGTTTGATAAAAAAATGGACCTGTGCCAGCCTTTGAGCAGAACAAGAATGTCTCCAGCAGGGGTTTGCGCGATGCAAAACAGCCAGAGAACGCCGGGTGTCGTGCCCGGCAGGCTCGACGATGCCACCTACCGCAGCAATTTCGACGACCTGCACCCGCCGCTCGACGCGCATGAAGCGCGGGTGGCCGCGGATCGCTGTTATTTCTGTCATGATGCGCCCTGTATGGACGCCTGTCCGACGGCGATCGACATCCCGATGTTCATTCGCCAGATCCAGTCGGGCGACCCGGACAACGCCGCCCGAACGATTTTCGAGCAGAATATTCTCGGCGGCATGTGTGCCCGCGTCTGTCCGACAGAGACGCTTTGCGAGGAGGTCTGTGTGCGCCAGACGGCAGAGGCCAAGCCGGTCGAGATCGGCCAGCTCCAACGCTACGCGACCGACCAGCTGATGGCGAAGGAAGGGCACCCGTTCCAGCGCGCCGAGCCGACGGGGCGACGCATCGCCGTTGTCGGGGCGGGGCCGGCGGGGCTGGCCTGTGCGCATCGGCTGGCGCTCAAGGGGCATTCGGCGGTGATCTATGATGCGCGCAAGAAGGCGGGCGGGCTGAACGAGTTCGGCATCGCGGCCTACAAGGCGCCGAACAATTTCGCCGAGGCCGAGGTGCAATGGCTTCTGGGTCTGGGCGGGATCGAGATCCGCTATGGCGAGAAGCTGGGCGAGGGGCTGCTGCTGGAGGAGCTCCAGGACGAGTATGACGCGGTTTTCCTTGGCATGGGGCTGGCCGGCGTGAACGCGCTGCGAACCGAGGGCGAGGAGCATGCCCATGTGCGCGACGCGGTCGAGTTTATCGCCGACCTGCGCCAGGCGACCGACCTCTCGACCCTGCCTGTCGGGCGCGACGTGGTGGTGATCGGCGGCGGCATGACCGCCGTGGACGCCGCCATTCAGTCCAAGCTGCTGGGCGCGGAAAACGTGACCATGGTCTATCGGCGCGGCCGGGACCGGCTCTCCGCCTCGACCTTCGAGCAGGAACTGGCCACGGCAAAGGGCGTCAAGATCGTGCTCAATGCCCAGCCTGTCGCCTTCAACAGCGAGGATGGAGAGACGGTGTCTTCCGTGACCTTCGCTTATACCGAGGATGGCGCGACCGGATTCAAGCTCTCGGAGGAGACATTCACGGTCAAGGCCGACCAGGTGTTCAAGGCCATCGGCCAGTCGCTCAAGGGCGTTCCGGGCGTGCTGGAAACGACCGGTGGCAAGATCGTCGTTGACGCGGCAGGGCGCAGCTCGATTTCCGGGGTCTGGGCCGGGGGCGATTGCGCTTCGGGTGGCGACGACCTCACCGTTACGGCGGTTGCCAACGGGCGCGACGCGGCCGAGGATATCCATGCAATGCTGACCGGCGCGGCCGGGTAAGGGAGAGCGACAGATGGCAAATCTTGCGAGCGAATTCGTCGGCATCAAGTCGCCCAACCCGTTCTGGCTGGCCTCCGCGCCGCCGACGGACAAGGAATACAACGTCCGTCGCGCCTTCGAGGCGGGCTGGGGCGGCGTGGTCTGGAAGACGCTGGGCTCCGAGGGGCCGCCGGTGGTGAATGTCTCCGGCCCGCGTTATGGTGCGATCTTCGGTGCCGACCGGCGGCTGCTCGGGCTCAACAATATCGAGCTTATCACGGACCGGCCGCTGCAGCAGAACCTGCGGGAAATCAAAACCGTGAAGCGGGATTATCCGGATCGTGCCATGGTGGTTTCGCTGATGGTGCCCTGCGAAGAGGAGGCTTGGAAGGCGATCCTGCCGGTGGTCGAGGAGACCGGGGCGGACGGGATCGAGCTGAATTTCGGCTGCCCGCATGGGATGGCGGAGCGCGGCATGGGCTCGGCGGTCGGGCAGGTGCCGGAATATATCGAGATGGTCACACGCTGGTGCAAGCAGAACACCCGCATGCCGGTGATCGTGAAGCTGACGCCCAACATCACCAATGTCGTCTACCCGGCCGAAGCGGCCAAACGGGGTGGGGCCGATGCGGTCAGCCTGATCAACACGATCAATTCGATCACCTCGGTCGATCTCGACGCGATGAGCCCGGAGCCGATGATCGACGGCAAGGGCACCCATGGCGGCTATTGCGGCCCGGCAGTGAAGCCGATTGCGCTCAACATGGTGGCCGAGATCGCGCGTCATGCCGAGACGGCCGGTATGCCGATTTCCGGTATTGGCGGCGTGACGACCTGGCGCGACGCGGCAGAGTTCATGGCGCTTGGCGCGGGCAATGTGCAGGTCTGCACGGCGGTGATGACCTACGGGTTCCGCATCGTCGAGGAGATGATCGCGGGCCTGTCGAACTGGATGGACGAGAAGGGTTATGCGTCGGTTGACGAGGTTGTCGGGCGGGCGGTGCCGAATGTCACCGACTGGCAGTTCCTGAACCTCAACTACGTGACCAAGGCCGAGATCGACCAGGAGGCGTGCATCAAATGCGGGCGCTGCTATGCGGCCTGCGAGGACACCTCGCATCAGGCGATCCTGATGAAGGAGGGCCGGGTCTTCGAGGTCGATGACAGCGAATGCGTTGCCTGCAATCTCTGCGTCAATGTCTGCCCTGTGGAAGGCTGCATCACCATGCGTGAGCTGTCGAAGGGCGAGACGGATGAGCGGACAGGGGAGCCGGTCAGCGACTATGGCAACTGGACCGAGCATCCGAACAATCCGGGCGCAAGCTGCGCTGCGGAATAGGGTGGCTCGCTATTGATGTCGAAAGCCGCGTGCCGTGGGGCGCGCGGCTCTTTCGTTTTGTGCAGCGGAGGAACTCATGGCTGCATTTCGGACGGAGTGGACCTTCGTGGGGTTAGCAAGGAAGGGTAACGGGAGCCGTGCCAGTGCTTGCCCGTGGGATGGCGCTGCAACAGCCGGGATCTGCTCATTATTCCGGCCAAGTCCGCAGAAGATCTGAGCCTTGCTTGCGGGTGACAAAACGCCAGCCCGAAGAGACGGGCAGGCGCTGGCACGGCGCCTTCGGATTGATTCCGTGCCAATCAGTGCTCGGTCCCAACTGCGCTGCTCTCCCTGTTCCGCTCAACCTCCGGGATCGGCCGACGCCGAGCCACTTACGCCGCTTCGGGCGTCAACATCCGTGTGAACAGCGTCACGAGATGCCGCTCCGCTTCCGGGAACGGATCCGGCTCGACATCGGACAGAAGTGTGCGCACCTGGATGTCGAAATCCGCGTAATGCTGTGTCAGCGACCAGACCGAGAAGATCAGGTGCTGCGGATTGACCGGCGCGATCCTGCCCGCCTCGACCCAGGCGCGGATTACCTTGGCTTTTTCGTCGACCAGCGGTTTCAGGTCGTCGGCCAGCACGCCATGCAGGCGCGGCCCCCCCTGAAGGATCTCGTTGGCGAAGAGCCGACTCTCGCGCGGCATCTGCCGGCTCATTTCGAGCTTGCGCCGTACATAAGTCAGGATTTCCTCGATCGGCTCGCCGCTCGCGTCCAGCGCCCGCAGCGGTGCGAGCCAGCTGTCGAGCAGCCCGGTCAGCAGCGCGGTATGCATCGCTTCCTTGGAGGGGAAATAATAGAGCAGGTTGGGTTTGGAGAGCCCCGCCGCCTTGGCGATCTGGTCGACCGTCGCCCCGCGAAACCCGCGCGACGAGAAGACATCCAGAGCCGCTTCCAGGATCGCCTCGTGGTTGCGTTTCTGGATTCGTGTCTCGGGCTTTCTGGGCTTGGTTCGTTCGGCTTTCATGTTACGCTCAAATATCCATCACCTGGGGCGAAAATCGGGAACCTTTTTGGGCCAGTGCACAGAATTCAGCCATTCGCTTGACTGGATTCCCGTCGGTGGTAGCGTGTTCCTGACCATTTGGTCAAACATAACGACAAGCAAGCCGTTTCAATCAACGCGGCAGCCAGCAGGGAATAAGCCAATGGTGCTCGACAGCGCGTCTGCTCCAAACGATCTCAGTGCATTCTGGATGCCGTTCACGGCCAATCGCCAGTTCAAGCAGGCACCGCGGATGTTCGTTTCCGCCGATGGCATGTTCTACAAGACCGATGCCGGGCGCGAGGTGCTCGATGGCACGGCCGGGCTCTGGTGCTGCAATGCGGGGCATAACCGCCCGAAGATTGTCGAGGCGATCCGCCAGCAGGCGGGCGAGTTGGACTACGCGCCGGCCTTCCAGATGGGGCACCCGAAGGCGTTCGAACTGGCCTCCGCGCTGCGTGACATGGCGCCGGAGCCGTTCGAGCATGTCTTCTTCACCAATTCCGGGTCCGAATCCGTCGAGACAGCGCTGAAGATCGCGCTGGCCTATCACCGCGCCCGTGGCGAGGGGCAGCGGACGCGCCTGATCGGGCGCGAGCGCGGCTATCACGGGGTGAATTTCGGTGGCATCTCGGTTGGCGGGATCGTCAACAACCGCAAGTTCTTCGGCTCGCTGCTGACCGGCGTGGACCACCTGCCGGCGACCCATCTGCCCGAGAACGCGATGACGCGGGGCCAGCCGGAACATGGCGATTATCTTGCCGAGGAACTGGAAGCGATCTGCTCGCTGCACGGCCCTGAGACAATCGCGGCGGTGATCGTGGAGCCGATGGCCGGTTCGACCGGCGTGCTGCTGCCGCCCAAGGGTTACCTCGAGAAGCTGCGCGAGATCTGCACCAAGCACGGCATCCTGCTGATCTTCGACGAGGTCATCACCGGGTTCGGGCGTCTCGGCTCCTCCTTTGCCGCCGAGCATTTCGGCGTCATGCCGGACCTGATCACCACCGCCAAGGGCCTGACCAATGGCGTCATCCCGATGGGCGCCGTGCTGGCCACGTCGCAGATCCATGATGCTTTCATGACCGGCCCTGAGCACATGATCGAGCTGTTCCACGGCTACACCTATTCGGGCAATCCGATTGCCTCCGCTGCCGGGCTCGCCACGCTCCAGACCTATCGTGAAGAAGGGCTCTTCGAGCGCGCCGCCGAGCTTGCGCCTTACTGGGAAGACGCGCTGCATTCGCTGGCCGATTGCCCGCATGTGATCGACATCCGCAATATGGGCCTGATCGGCGCCATCGAGCTTTCCCCGATTGCCGGGGAGCCGACCAAACGCGCTTTCCAGGCCTTCCTCGACGCCTATGACAAGGGCGTGCTGATCCGCACGACGGGGGACATCATTGCCCTCTCGCCGCCGCTGATCATCGAGAAATCCCATATCGACCAACTCTTCGGCACGCTGCGCGACGTTCTGACGGCGCTGGACTGAGGAGGCGCGAGATGGCGGAACGGGTCAGGGACGGGAGCGAGATGGTGCGGCAGATGTCGCCGCGCCTGCTTGCCGGTCGCTATGTCTTCCGGACGTTGGAAGACGGGGCCGGGCAGGCGGAGCTCTCCGGCGCGCTGGGCATGTTTCGCGAGGATGAAGGGCTGTCGGTGATTGTCGAGGCCGGGCCGGACGATGCGGATGCCTATCGCCAGATCACGCTCGACGTCCATTCCGCGCTCGATGGTGTCGGGCTCACGGCGGCGGTGTCGGTTACGCTGGCGGAGCTGAACATTACCAGCAATGTCGTCGCCGCCAACCATCACGATCATATCTTTGTCCCCGAACAGATGGCCGAAGCCGCGCTCGATGCGCTGCGCCGGCTCAGCCGGGGTGAACATGTCAACCGGGAAAAGGAATAAGGCTATGGCCGCACCTGGTGAGAACCTGAAAATCAACGGCTCCCGTCTTTGGGACAGCATCATGGAAATGGCCAAGATCGGCCCGGGCATCGCCGGTGGCAACAACCGCCAGACGCTGACCGACGACGATGCCGCCGGTCGCGCCCTGTTCCAGAGCTGGTGCGAAGCCGCCGGGATGACGATGGGGGTCGACCAGATCGGCAACATGTTCGCCTATCGCGAGGGCACGGACCCGGACGCACTGCCCGTCTATGCCGGTTCGCATCTCGATACCCAGCCGACGGGCGGGAAGTATGACGGCGTTCTGGGCGTGCTCGGCGCGCTGGAAGCCGTGCGCTCGATGAACGATCTCGGGATCAAGACCAAACACCCGATCGTGGTCGTCAACTGGACCAACGAGGAAGGCACGCGCTTTGCGCCCGCCATGCTCGCCTCCGGCGTCTTTGCCGGCAAACATGAGCTGGACTGGGCCTTTGACCGGGTCGATGCAGAGGGCAAGAAATTCGGCGATGAGCTGGAGCGGATCGGCTGGAAAGGCGAGGAAGAAGTCGGCGCGCGCAAGATCCATGCGCTGTTCGAGCTGCATATCGAGCAGGGTCCGATCCTCGAAGCCGAGGGCATTGATATCGGCGTCGTGACCCATGGGCAGGGTCTGCGCTGGATCGAATGCACAGTGACCGGCAAGGAAAGCCATACCGGCTCGACGCCGATGCCGATGCGCCTGAATGCCGGGCGCGGCCTGGCGCGGATCACCGAGTTGGTCCACGAGATCGCGATGAAACACCAGCCGAATTCGGTCGGCGCCATCGGCCATATCGATGTCTACCCCAACTCGCGCAACATCATCCCCGGCAAGGTCGTCTTCACGGTCGACTTCCGCTCCCATGTCCAGGACATCATCGACGCGATGCTGGAGGAGTTCTATGCCCGCGCGCCGGGGCTCTGCGAGGAGATCGGGGTGTCGCTGGAAACCGAGATCGTCGGCAGCTTCGACCCTCCCGCCTTCGACGAGAACTGCGTCTCCGCCGTGCGCGCCGCCGCCGAACGTCTGGGTTACAGCCATATCGACATCGTCTCGGGCGCCGGTCACGATGCCTGCTGGATCAACGATGTGGCGCCGACCTCGATGGTCATGTGCCCCTGCGTGGATGGGCTTTCCCATAACGAGGCCGAGGATATCTCGCCGGAATGGGCCGAGGCGGGCGCGAATGTGCTGTTCCACGCGGTGTTGGAAACGGCGGAGATCGTGGAGTGAGCAAAGCATTGCCCCTGACGGCTGCCCTGGTCCTGTCCGGCTGTTCTGCGCCGGGCGGGTATCAGGTCGTTGATTGGGGGCTGCCGCTGGCGCTTGCGCAGGTATTGCCCGAAGGCGTGACCGCCGAGGACATCCTGCTCAAGGGCGACTGCTACTACTACCGCTACGAAGAAGAGATTTACCCGCTGCCGCCGACGGAAGCCCAAAGACAGGCCGGGCTGGACCGGTATTGCGAGCTTCCCCAATGACGCGGCGCGGAGAGGAACAACAGGGAGAAACGAAATGACAACGGTCATCAAGAACGGAACCATCGTCACCGCCGACCTGACCTACAAGTCGGACGTGTTGGTGGAGGGCGGAAAGATCGTGGCCATTGGCGAGGGGCTGGTGGGCGACAAGACGCTCGACGCCACCGGCTGCTACGTGATGCCGGGCGGGATCGACCCGCATACCCACCTGGAAATGCCCTTCATGGGCACCTATTCGACGGATGATTTCGAGTCCGGGACGCGGGCGGCGCTGGCCGGCGGCACGACGATGGTGGTCGATTTCGCGCTGCCGAGCCCGGGGCAGGGCCTGCTCGACGCGATTCAGATGTGGGACAACAAGTCGACCCGCGCCAATTGCGATTATTCCTTCCACATGGCGATCACCTGGTGGGGCGAGCAGGTCTTCAACGAGATGGAAGCCGTGGTTGGTCGCGGCATCAACACCTTCAAGCATTTCATGGCCTATAAAGGCGCGCTTATGGTGAATGATGACGAGCTTTATGCCTCCTTCCAGCGCTGTGCCGAGCTGGGTGCGACGCCGCTGGTTCATGCCGAGAATGGCGATGTTGTCGCCGAGATGCAGGCCAAGCTGCTGGCCGAGGGCAATAACGGCCCCGAGGCGCATGCGTTCTCGCGGCCCAGCCAGGTCGAGGGCGAGGCCACCAACCGCGCCATCATGATCGCCGACATGGCCGGTGCGCCGCTCTATGTCGTGCACACCTCCTGCGAGGAGGCGCATGAGGCGATCCGGCGGGCGAAGATGAATGGCAAGCGCGTCTGGGGCGAGCCGCTGATCCAGCACCTGACGCTGGACGAGAGCGAATATGCCAATCCCGACTGGGACCACGCCGCGCGTCGCGTGATGAGCCCGCCCTTCCGCAACAAGCAGCATCAGGACAGCCTCTGGGCCGGTCTGCAGTCGGGCACGCTTTCCTGCGTGGCCACCGACCACTGCGCCTTCTCGACCGAGCAGAAGCGCTTCGGCGTGGGCGATTTCACCAAGATACCGAACGGGACTGGCGGGCTTGAGGACCGGATGCCGATGCTCTGGACCCACGGCGTTGCAACCGGGCGGCTGACGCCGAACGAGTTCGTCGCCGTGACCTCGACCAATATCGCCAAGATCCTGAACTGCTATCCGAAGAAGGGTGCGATCCTTGTCGGGGCGGATGCGGATATCGTCGTCTGGGATCCGGAGAAGTCGAAGACGATCACCGCCGAAACCCAGCAATCGGCAATCGATTACAACGTGTTCGAAGGCAAGGAAGTGAAGGGCCTGCCGCGCTACACGCTGACGCGTGGGCAGGTGGCCGTCACCGACGGCGAGATGACCTGCGAGAGCGGGCATGGCGAGTTTGTTGCCCGCGAGCCCAACGGCACCGTCAACAAGGCGCTGTCGACCTGGAAAGAGCTGACTGCCCCGCGCCCCGTGGAGCGGACCGGTATCCCGGCGAGCGGCGTCTGAGCGGCTTGGAAGAGAGGAAGAACGACGTGGCGCAAGAGCCTGTTATCGTTGCAGACGGACTGGACCTGACCTTCCAGACCAATGACGGGGCGGTTCAGGCCCTGCGCGATGTCAACCTGACCATCAACAAGGGGGATTTCGTCTCCTTCATCGGCCCGTCGGGCTGCGGCAAGACCACCTTCCTGCGGGTCGTGGCGGCGCTGGAGCATCCGACGGGCGGCGAGATCACCGTGAACGGGATGAGCCCGGACGAGGCGCGCCGGCAGCGCGCCTATGGCTACGTGTTCCAGGCCGCCGGGCTCTACCCCTGGCGGAACATCTCGAAGAATATCGAGCTGCCGCTCGAGATCATGGGGTTTTCGAAGGAAGCCAAGCGAGAGCATGTCGAGAAGGTGCTCAAGCTGGTCGATCTGGAGGGCTTTGGCGAGAAATTCCCCTGGCAGCTCTCGGGCGGTATGCAGCAGCGGGCCTCGATTGCCCGTGCGCTGGCTTTCGATGCCGACATCCTGCTGATGGACGAGCCCTTTGGCGCGCTGGACGAGATCGTCCGCGACCACCTGAACGAACAGCTCCTCGAACTTTGGGGCCGGACGGGCAAGACCATCGGTTTTGTCACGCACTCGATTCCGGAGGCGGTTTATCTCTCGACGAGGATCGTGGTGATGTCGCCGCGCCCGGGGCGGATCACGGATGTGATCGAGAGCACCCTGCCGCGCGAGCGTCCGCTCGACATTCGCGACACGCCGGAATTCCTCGAAATCGCCCATCGCGTGCGCGAAGGGCTGCGGGCGGGGCATGCGTATGACGATTGATCGGGGGACCCTGTGATGAAGAACGCGTTTCCTGTTCTTGTCGTTCTCGCGGCGATTGTCGGCCTCTGGTATCTCGCCGTGGCGCCGATGAATATCCGGACCGCGCTGGATCAGGCCGAGCGGGCCGGTGCCGTGATCCAGCCCGAAGGTGGCCGGGCGCGGCTGGAGGTTTCGGTTTGGCGGCTGATGGCCACCAATTCGGAACATATCTCGGCCGGGTACGATCTCGAACGCCCGCGTCTGCCGACGCCGGCGCAGGTCGGCCGCGAGCTGTGGAAGACCACCGGCGAAATGGCGCTGCGGGGCAAGGCGATGTCCAAGCGTTCGTTGATCTATCATGCCTCGGTCACGCTGAAATCGACGCTCTGGGGCTTCCTGCTTGGCACCTTCCTCGGGATCGCGGGCGCCGTGGCCATCGTCCACAGCAGGGTGATGGATATGAGCGTCATGCCCTGGGCGATCATCAGCCAGACCATTCCGATCGTGGCGCTGGCGCCGATGATCATCGTGCTCTCTTCGCAGCTTGGCATCGAGGATCGGGGCGTGCCCAAGGCGATTATTTCGGCCTATCTGTGCTATTTCCCGGTGCTGGTCGGCATGGTGAAGGGGCTCCGCGCGCCTTCGTCCTCGCAGCTCGACCTGCTGCGGACCTATAGCGCCTCGCAATGGGAGACCTTCGTCAAGCTGCGCCTGCCGGCCTCCGTGCCCTATCTCTTCACTTCGCTGAAGATCGGCATCGCCTCGGCGCTGGTCGGCACCATCGTCGGCGAGCTGCCGACGGGCGCCATTTCCGGCCTCGGCGCGCGGATCCTGATCGGCGACCAATTCGGCACACCGCTTGCAATCTGGGCGGCGCTGTTTGCGGCGGCCATGCTCGCAGGCATCCTCGTGACACTGCTCGATTTCGCGCAGCGCATCACGCTCAAGCGGATGGGGTTGGAGGCATGATTACGCTGATCTTCTCCATCGCGGCCTATATTGCCGTCTGGGCCATCAACCGGACAATTGCCAACTCGCCCGATCGCGACGACCGCGCGGCGCGGATCTTCGTGCCGGTGATGCTGGGCCTCGCTTCGCTTTATCTCTGGGAAGGGCTGGTCACAGGGCTTGGGGTCTCGCCGGTGATCCTGCCAGCGCCCTCGGACATTGCCACGACCTTCGCCGCTTCGACCGGCATTCTCTGGCAGGACTTCGTCCAGACCGTGCTCAAGGGCGCGCTGACGGGCTATGTCATGGGCTGCGGGGCCGCCTTCCTCATCGCCATCCTGATCGACCGCTCCAGCTTTCTCACCCGTGGGTTGCTGCCCATCGGCAACTTCGTCGCCGCCCTGCCGATTGTCGGCATCGCGCCAATCCTGGTGAGCTGGTTCGGCTTCGACTGGCACTCCAAGGCGGCGGTCGTGGTGGTGATGGTGTTCTTCCCGGTGCTGGTGAACACGGTGCAGGGGCTGCGCGAGACCGATGCCATGCAGCGCGACCTGATGCGGACCTATGCGGCGGGCTATATGCAGACGCTGCTGAAGCTGCGCCTGCCGGCAGCGATGCCCTTCATCTTCAACGGGCTGAAAATTGCATCAACACTGGCGCTGATCGGGGCAATCGTCGCCGAGTATTTCGGCTCGCCCACGCGCGGCATGGGGTTCCGCATTTCCACCGGCGTCGGAAGCCTGTCCATTGACCTCGTCTGGGCGGAGATCGTCGTCGCGGCTATCGTCGGCACGCTTCTTTATGGCAGCGTGTCCTGGATCGAAAAGGCGGTGACCTTCTGGCACCCCTCGCAACGCAGATAACCAAACCGCCGGAACAGGCGGCACAAACCGAAGACCAACAAGGAGAGACACAATGAAGAGATTTCTTGCGGGGACGGCACTTTCCCTGATCGCCAGCACGGCCATGGCGGCCGACGAGGTGAAGCTTCAGCTGAAATGGGTCACCCAGGCACAGTTCGCCGGCTATTACGTGGCCCTCGATCAGGGCTTCTACGAGGAAGAAGACCTCGACGTGACCATCCTGCCGGGCGGCCCGGACATCGCGCCGACGCAGGTCATCGCCGGTGGTGGCGCCGATGTGACCGTCGAATGGATGCCCGCCGCGCTGGCGGCCCGCGAAAAGGGCCTGCCGCTGGTCAATATCGCCCAGCCCTTCAAGAGCTCGGGCATGATGCTGACCTGCTGGAAGGATACCGGCATCGAGGCACCCAAGGACCTGGCCAACCGCACGCTCGGTGTCTGGTTCTTCGGCAACGAGTTCCCCTTCATGAGCTGGATGTCCTCGCTCGGTATCGCCACCGATGGCAAGGCAGAGATGGGCGTGGAAGTGCTCAAGCAGGGCTTCAATGTCGACCCGCTGATCCAGCGCCAGGCCGATTGCATCTCGACCATGACCTATAACGAGTATTGGCAGGTGATCGATGCCGGTGTGAACCCGGACGAGTTGATCACCTTCAAATACGAGGACCAGGGCGTCGCAACGCTGGAAGACGGGCTCTACGTGCTGGAGGAAAACCTCTCCGACCCGGCGTTCGAGGACAAGATGGTCCGCTTCGTGAAGGCGTCCATGAAGGGCTGGAAATGGGCCGAGGAGAACCCGGACGACGCCGCGATGATCGTGCTCGACAATGACGAGACCGGCGCCCAGACCGAGACTCACCAGAAGCGCATGATGGGCGAGATCGCCAAGCTCACCGCCGGTTCCAACGGTGCGCTGGACGAGGCGGACTATACCCGCACGGTCGAGACCCTGCTGGGCGGCGGCTCCGATCCGGTCATCACGATGGCCCCGGAAGGCGCATGGACCAGCGCGATCACGGACAAGGCGCTGAACTGACGCCAGCCATGGAGTGAACATGCGGCGTTGCCCGGAAGGGCAGCGCCGTTTTCATTGCGACCCGCCTGGCCTCGTTCGCCGGCAAGCCCGGGATCGAGACTGTCCGCCGGGTGGAATGCAGAACTGGCCCGAAGCGCGCCTTGCGCGATCGTCGGGCCCGCGATCCATCCACCTGGCGGAGCGGGACTGCTGCGTGCCCTATTCCCGAAGCTCGGGCGCAGGCTCCGCAATGGGCGTCGCCCGTTCCGCGGCTGCCGGCTCGGCTGGGGCTGTGGCCCCTGGAGCGGATTGCGGCATCGGCGCGCTATCGTTCGCGCTTGAGCCCTGTTGCGCAGCGGCTTCCGGCGCGGATGTCTCGGCAGGTTGCGTCGGTTCGGCTGCGGCCTCCGCCTTTGCCTGTTCGATCTGTCGGTCCTTTTCCGCCAGTTCCATCTTGAGTTCGGCATTCTCGACCCGCAATCGCTGGATCTCCGCTGTCACCTCCGACGGAATCGATGCGTAGGCCGAAAGTGGCGGCGGCGGATCGGGCCGCTTTTCGAGACTTTGCAGCGTCTCGGACCGGGTCGCGCCTGAGCTCGTCGTTGAGACGGAGCTGGCCGCGATCGCCGTGGCGCCGGGTGTCCGGTAGAGATCTTCCGGATTGGTCACCGTCGCTTCCGTGCGACTGGGCGCGAGAACAGCGCGAATCGTGTTCCCCTGCGTCTGGATTACAGCAGAGGCTTGCGACTGGCCTGTCTTGTTAGGTGCCGCTGCGGGAATCGTCGCTTCCGGAGCAGTCCCATTCTGGGACGTGGCGGACCGGAGTGCGACGCCGGACGCGTTCGCGCCCGCGCCGACCGGCGCGGGAGACGCAAACGGAAGTGGTCCGTTGCCTATCAGAATCATTTGGGTCCCCTCGTCAGGAGCCCCCACCCGAAATGCAGAATGGGCGAGATTCTCTGAAGAAGCCGTTAAATGTGCAGGAGAAAAGGGTTTCTGCCCGTCATTCTGGTCCTTGTGTATGTTGTCGCCTCGACGCTCGCAGCTGCATTTGACGACTGCCCGGGTGTCGCGTCCGGATCGACGGAAGCTGTTTCCTTCCTCACGGATCCCGGGCGGACCCTCTCCAACAGGTGGATTTGCTGCTTGGTACGATCTTCGGGCAGTTCAGCTGGTCGATGGTTGGGGTGGTCGAGCCCGATCTTTTTCGCACCCCCGCGCTCCGGGATGACCAGAGGCGCATTATTGTCGGAGCGTGTCGGAACCTGCTGGCAAGCTGCGCATTTGATCCCGCCCTTTGCATGAAAGTGGCAAGCCAGGGGGAAGGCGTGCTGCCCGCCTCGGTTTTAGAGAACGCCGCGCAGTCCCGCGACAGCGCCGACGGGCAGACATTCGCGGCCCTCGCCCAGGCTCTCTCGGAGCCCACCGCTGTGAACTGGGAAACGCACTGCGCCGGGCAAACGGGCGATCCCGTCCTCGACGGCGTTCCGTTCACCGAGATCTCGCAAGCACAGATCGACCCACTGCGCTAAGAAGACGTGGAAAACCCGGCCTGTTGCGAGGCGAAGTTGGCCTATCTGAGCCGCCTTGAGGCCGCAACGGGGAAGGGTTTTGCCTGCGAACGGTACCGGTGGGTCCTGGATTTTGGCGACACCTGATCTGCCATTCCGCGCCGGCGTTAGGCCTGTCCGAAGGGACGGCTTGACCCGCGCGGGCAATTCGCCGAGCCTGCCCGCGACAGTCCGGCTTGCGGAGGAATTCCAAAAAGCCTTGACATCTTATGAACGGGGGCCTTGACGCTTCCCGGCTTTCCCATTAGTTGACAGCGTCTCAATCGAGAATCGTCGTCGACTCCCTTGCCCTTGCGTAAGAAGTTCGAACGGCGGCTAGCCCGGCCCGGTGGCGTTTCAGCTGTCGGGCCTCTGTTGTGAAAAAAGGTTCTGGTGCTACGGAACCGCAACCATGAAGGAAGATACCTCTTGGCACGTATCGCTGGGGTCAACATCCCGACCGCCAAGCGCGTCCCGATCGCGCTCACCTACATCACCGGCATTGGCAACACGTCTGCCGCCGCCATCTGCGAAGCCGTCGGCATCGATGCCACGCGCCGCGTGAATGAGCTGTCCGATGCCGAAGTCCTCGCCATCCGCGAGCATATCGACGCCAACCTCACCGTGGAAGGCGACCTGCGCCGCGAGACGCAGATGAACATCAAGCGTCTGATGGACCTTGGCTGCTACCGTGGCCTGCGTCATCGCCGTAACCTGCCCGTGCGCGGTCAGCGTACCCATACCAACGCCCGTACCCGCAAGGGCCCGGCAAAGCCGATTGCCGGCAAGAAGAAGTAAGGGGAGGCAGCAGATATGGCACGCGATCGTCGCGCAACCACCAAGCGCAAGGTTTCCAAGAACATCGCCTCCGGCGTTGCTCACGTGAATTCCTCGTTCAACAACACCAAGATCCTGATCTCCGACGTACAGGGCAATGCAATTGCCTGGTCGTCCGCCGGTACGATGGGCTTCAAGGGTTCCCGGAAATCGACTCCCTACGCCGCTCAGATGGCCGCCGAAGATGCGGGCCGCAAGGCGCAGGAGCATGGCGTAAAAACGCTTGAGGTCGAAGTTCAGGGTCCCGGCTCCGGCCGTGAGAGCGCCCTGCGCGCCCTCGCCGCGATCGGCTTCAACATCACGTCGATTCGCGACGTGTCGCCGATTGCGCATAACGGCTGCCGTCCGCCGAAGCGCCGTCGCGTCTAAGCTACGGGACCAAAGAATTCGGGCCGCGCCAGAACGGGTGCGGTCCGTTCTGGCATTTTGAACCTCGGGCGTTTGCCCGCTCGGACATGGCGGGGAAACAGGTATGGAGGCGACATACATGATCCATAAGAACTGGCAGGAACTGATCAAGCCGACGCAGTTGGACGTCAAGCCGGGCGCCGACGCGTCCCGGAAGGCGACACTCGTGGCAGAACCGCTGGAGCGGGGCTTTGGCCTGACGCTCGGCAATGCGCTGCGCCGTGTGCTGCTCTCGTCGCTGCAGGGCGCCGCGATCACCTCGGTTCAGATCGACAACGTCCTGCACGAGTTCTCTTCGGTTGCCGGTGTCCGCGAGGACGTGACCGACATCGTGTTGAACCTCAAGGGCGTTGCGCTCGCCATGGATGTGGATGGCCCGAAGCGGCTGTCGATTTCCGCCAAGGGCCCTGGCGTCGTCACCGCTGCCGACATCTCCGAGACGGCGGGCATCGAGGTGCTCAACAAGGAGCACGTCATCTGCCACCTCGACGAGGGCGCGGATGTCTACATGGAGCTGACGGTCAATACCGGCAAGGGCTATGTCGCTGCCGACAAGAACCGCCCGGAAGACGCCCCGATCGGCCTGATTCCGATCGATGCGATCTACTCGCCGGTCAAGAAGGTTTCCTATGACGTGCAGCCGACCCGTGAGGGCCAGGTGCTCGACTATGACAAGCTGACGCTGAAGATCGAAACCGATGGTTCGGTCACCCCGGAAGACGCCGTGGCCTTCGCCGCGCGCATCCTTCAGGACCAGCTGTCGATCTTCGTCAACTTCGAGGAGCCGGAAGCTGCCGGTCGCCAGGAAGAGGATGATGGCCTCGAGTTCAACCCGCTTCTGCTGAAGAAGGTGGACGAGCTGGAATTGTCTGTCCGCTCGGCGAACTGCCTGAAGAACGACAACATCGTTTATATCGGCGACCTGATCCAGAAAACCGAAGCCGAGATGCTCCGCACCCCGAACTTCGGCCGCAAGTCGCTCAACGAGATCAAGGAAGTGCTCTCGGGCATGGGCCTGCATCTCGGAATGGATGTCGAGGAATGGCCGCCGGAGAACATCGAGGATCTGGCCAAGAAATTCGAAGATCAGTTCTGATCTTCGACGGGACGCGCCGCCCTGGCGCGTCCACCCAATGGGCATACTGCCCCAAGGAGAGCCAGAGACACGCATCTCTGGCCAGACAAAGCAAAACCGCCCGTAGAGGGCAATTTGGAGAGACACAATGCGTCACGCCCGCGGATATCGCCGCCTGAATCGTACTCATGAGCACCGCAAGGCGCTCTTCGCCAACATGGCCGGCTCGCTGATCGAGCATGAGCAGATCAAGACCACTCTGCCCAAGGCCAAGGAACTCAAGCCGATCGTCGAGAAGCTGATCACGCTGGGCAAGCGCGGCGACCTGCATGCCCGCCGTCTGGCCGATTCCCGGCTCAAGCAGGACAAGCATGTCGCCAAGCTCTTCGAAATTCTCGGCCCGCGCTATGCCGAGCGCAACGGTGGCTGCGTTCGTATCCTTAAAGCCGGCTTCCGCTATGGCGACATGGCGCCGATGGCGATCATCGAGCTGGTCGACCGTGATGTCGACGCAAAGGGTGCCGAAGACCGCGCCCGCGAGGACGCCGCCGAGGCGTAATCCTCCCGTGCGACCGATTTGAAGAGGCTCCTGGGTTCCCGGGGGCCTTTTTTTTGGGCCGGGGACCGGGAGGCCGAAAAGTCGGAGAGGCGGTGCCTGTCTCGGGGCGAACGGGCGAGAGAGAGGAGTTAACGCAACGTTAGTGTCAGGAAATTGATCCGCGTTAACCGTTGATTCACTTTGATATTGACCTAACGTGGGGCAAATGGGCAAAAAACGATCATGATTGAGCGCGCGACAATCGAACGGGAACTGCGGCTGCTGACGGAATTGGCGCCGGCAGGGTATTTCGTCGGTCTGCACATCCGATTTGCGTCTCCGTTGATGACTTTCCAGACATATGACAGTGCGTGGATCGACCGCTACACGTCTCAGGCCTATGCCATGCGGGACCCGATGACCGCCTGGGGTTTCTCGACCGTCGGCGCTGCGCGCTGGAGCGATATCGATATCCCCGATCCCTTCGGGATCATGAAGGAAGCGGCGAGCTACGGCTTGAAATACGGGGTGCAGGTGTCCTGCGGTCCGATTTCCTCCCGGACGATTTCGGCTGTGGCGCGGTCGGATCGAGAGTTTACCGACGCGGAAAGAGACAAGGTCTGGAGAATCGTCGAGCGCATGCACGACATGACGGAACCACCGGAGAACCTGACACAGGCGCAGGTAGAGGCGTTGAGGCTTGTCGCGGCAGGGGACCGGCATGCGGCCGCCGCCGCCAAGCTCGGGATCTCGGAAAGCGCGCTCAAGGCGCGGCTCACCTCCGCCAGGCAACGACTCATGGCGCGGACCACAGCAGAAGCGATCCAGCGGGCCAAGGACGCGCGCCTGCTCTAAAGCGCGGGTCCGAGGGCGTTTACAGCTTTTCCCTGCTCACAGCCGGGCCTAGTCTGTCGCCGATGGCTGATCTGTTCGACTCCCCCTCTGACGTGAAAGACGGCGCGCCGCGACCGTTGGCGGACCGGATGCGTCCGGCCAGCCTGTCGGATGTGATCGGACAGGACCACCTGCTCGGGCCGGATGCACCGCTCGGCACGATGCTCGCCGCCGGAAGCCTGTCATCACTGATTCTCTGGGGGCCGCCGGGGGTGGGAAAGACCACCATCGCGCGTCTTCTGGCCCGCGAGACAGAGCTGCATTTCATCCAGATCAGCGCGATCTTCACCGGCGTGCCGGAGCTTCGAAAGGTGTTCGAGGCGGCGCGGCTGCGGCGACGGACCGGGCAGGGCACGTTGCTCTTCGTCGACGAGATTCATCGCTTCAACAAGGCGCAGCAAGACGGGTTCCTGCCGCATATGGAAGACGGGACGATCGTGCTTGTCGGCGCCACGACGGAGAATCCTTCCTTCGAGCTAAACGCCGCTGTGCTGAGCCGGTCCCAGGTGCTGGTGCTCAACCGGCTGGACGAGGAGGCGCTGGAGTTGATGTTGCAGCGCGCGGAGGCGGAGCTTGAGGCGAAGCTTCCACTGACACCGGGGGCCCGGGAATCGCTTGTCGGGATGGCCGATGGCGATGGGCGGGCGCTTCTCAACCTTGTCGAGCAGGTCTCGGCCTGGGCGGTCTCCGCACCGCTCGACATCGACCAGCTCACCGCACGGCTGACACGGCGCGCGGCGCAATATGACAAGTCCGGCGAGGCGCATTACAACCTGATTTCCGCCCTGCACAAGTCGGTGCGCGGCTCGGACCCGGATGCGGCTCTTTACTGGCTGGCACGCATGTTGAAGGGCGGCGAGGACCCTCGCTTCCTGGCGCGGCGAGTCACCCGCATGGCGGTCGAGGATATCGGGTTGGCCGACCCGCAGGCGCAGGGGATTTGCCTGCAGGCCTGGCAGACCTATGAACGGTTGGGCAGCCCCGAGGGCGAGCTGGCGCTGGCGCAGGCGGTTGTCTATCTCGCGCTCGCGCCGAAGTCGAACGCGACCTACGCGGCCTATAAATCCGCAATGGCGGCGGCCACGCGCACCGGTTCGGAACCGCCGCCCAAACATATCCTGAACGCGCCGACGAATCTGATGAAGGACCAGGGTTATGGCGATGGTTACCAGTATGACCATGACGCAGAAGATGCATTTTCGGGGCAGGATTATTTCCCGGAAAGCATGAGGCGCGGGATCTATTACCTTCCCGTCGAGCGCGGATTTGAACGCGAGTTGAAAAAACGCGTCGATTTCTTTGTGAAGCTCAGGGCGAAACGCGGTGGGTCCGAATGAGCGGAAAAACACCCAATACTTAATATGCCTTTAAATCTTCACGTAGAGTGTGCAAAAATCGATAACGGAAGTCGCGTCCGCTTTCGTATAACGAAAACATATCCCCAAACTGGCCACCAAGGAGACCAGCTATGCGCAAGTTCATTATCGCAGCAATTGCCCTATCCCTTCCCACCCTCGCCATCGCCGATGCAGCGACCGATGCCGTAAAGGCGCGTCAGGCGCATATGAAGTCCTATGGCAAGCAGATGGGCACCTTCGCTGCGATGGCCAAGGGCGAAGTCGAGTATGACGCCGCCGCCGCCCAAGCCGCTGCCGATGAGTTGGGCAAGCTGGTCATGGTCGATCAGTCCGCGTTCTGGTTGCCCGGCACCTCCATGGACGACCTGCCCGGCGTCTCCTATGCCAAACCCGCTTTCTGGTCCGAGATGGACAAGGCCGGTGCGATCGGCAAGGAGATGGTCGCGGCGGTTGCTGCGATGCAAGAGGTGGCTGGCAGCGGCAAGGGCGAGATGGCCCAGGCCCTTGGCGGCATCGGCAAGAACTGCCAGGCCTGCCACAAGGCCTACCAGGCCAAGAAAGACTAAACGATGCGCGACGGATCGCCGGAGAGCGAGAAGCTCCACCTCGTGCGCCTGTGGGATCCGTTTGTGCGGATCTTCCACTGGCTTCTGGCGATCTGCGTGATCGTGACCTGGATGTGGGGGCAGATCAATCCGACCGGATATCTGACCCTGCATTTCTGGCTGGGCTACACCGTCATCGGCCTTCTGGTCTTTCGCGTCATCTGGGGGCTGATCGGCCCCTGGCCGGCCCGTTTCGTGCATTTCCTGTACGGGCCGGGCACATATGCGCGCTATATCGCCGGGATGCCGAAGCGCAAGCCGAGCAACTGGCCGGGGCATAATCCCGTCGGCGCGCTCTCGGTCTACCTGTTGCTGGGTGTGCTGTTGCTTCAGGTCTTCTCCGGGCTCTTTGCCGATCCCGAGGACTTTATCAATTCCGGCCCGCTGGCCGATGATTTCCCCGGCATGGTGAAGCTCGGCACCGAGATCCACCAGACGCTGGCGCCGATCATCCTGCTGCTGGTGGTCCTGCATCTCGGCGCCATCGCCTTCTACAAGTTCTGGAAGCGCGAGAACCTGATCCCCTCCATGCTGCATGGCAAGAAGGTGGTGAAGGGCGAGGTGCCAGCCAAGCGGATCATCGAGGAGGTCTCCGAGGAGGCCTGAGCCGCGCTTGACAAGCGGCGCGCGCGGTAAGACACCGGCGCCATGCATTGGGTTACCCTTTCTCACGTAGCACTCGGCGGCGCCATCGGCGCCTCCTGTCGCTATCTCACCGGTGTCGGGACGCTGCGGCTCTTCGGGCCGGGCTTCCCGCATGGGACGCTGACGGTCAACATCATCGGCTCCTTCATCATGGGCTTCATCGTCGTCTATCTTGAGCGCAGGAACGGAACGCATCTGGCGCCGTTCCTGATGACTGGCATCCTCGGCGGCTTCACCACCTTCTCGGCCTTCTCGTTGGACACGATCTTCCTGATCGAAGAGGGCCAGGTCGGCACGGCCGCACTCTATGCCGGCGCCTCATTCCTCTGCGCGCTGCTGGCGCTGGTCGCCGGGCTCTGGATTGCGCGGGCGATGGTGGTGATGCCATGAGCCGCGTTCAACAGATCGAGATCACCGCCGACGAGGCCGGGCAACGCTTCGACCGCTGGTTCCGCCGCCGCTTCCCGCATATCAGCCAGGGCCGGATCGAAAAGCTCTGCCGCAAGGGGGAGGTCCGGGTCGATGGCGGGCGCGTGAAGAGCGCGACGCGGGTCGAGGAAGGGCAGATCGTGCGCGTGCCGCCGCTGCCCGACGAGATCGGGCCGGCGCCGGATCGGGACAGCGTGTCGGAGGATGATGCGAAGATGATTCGCGGCTGCGTGATCTATCGCGACGACCATATCATCGCCCTGAACAAGCCGCCGGGCCTGCCCTCACAGGGCGGCTCCAAGCAGCTGCGGCATGTGGACGGGCTGGCCGAGGCGCTGCGCTTCGGGCTCGAGGACAAGCCGCGGTTGGTTCACCGGCTGGACAAGGACACGTCCGGAATTCTCCTGCTGGCGCGGACACGGGCCGTTGCCGGGGCGCTGACCGAGGCGTTCCGGGCGCGGGAGACGCGCAAGATCTACTGGGCCGCCGTGGCCGGGGTGCCGGTGCCGCAGATGGGCACGATCCGCTACGGGCTGGTGAAAGCCGGCGGGCATGGTGCGGGCGGCGAGGGCGAGAAGATGCGCTGCATTCACCCGCGCGAGGTCGAATCCACGCCGGGCGCCAAGCGCGCAACGACCGACTACGCCGTTCTCTCGGCGCTTGGCGGGCGGCTGAGTTGGGCCGCGCTGATCCCGATCACCGGGCGGACGCACCAGTTGCGCGCGCATATGGCCGAGCTCGGCCATCCCATCATCGGCGACGGCAAATATGGCGGCTCGAGCCAGGAAAACCTTGGCGATGGCTGGGGCGCGGGTCTGGGCGGCGAGCTGTCGCGCAAGCTGCATCTGCATGCCCGGTCCCTGAGCCTCGTCCACCCGGTGACCGGCAACCGGCTGAACCTGACCGCCGCGCTGCCCGAGCATATGGCGCGGACCTGGGAGATGCTGGACTGGCGGGCCGGAGACGTGCCTGAAGATCCGTTCGAGGACCTGGAATGACCGAGACTTCGCCGCTGCGCCTCGTCATCTTCGATGTCGATGGCACGCTGATCGATTCCCAGGCCCATATCATGGCGGCCATGACCCATGCCTTTGCGGCGCTGGACCAGCCCTGTCCGCCGCGGGAGGCGGTGCTGTCGGTGGTCGGGCTGTCGCTGCCGGTGCTGATGCCGCGGCTTGCGCCGGATCTGGACGCGGCGGACCACGCGGCGCTGGTCGAGGCCTACAAGAACAGCTTTGCCGATATCCGCGTCAAGAGCGCGGGGGTGGAGATGTCGCCGCTCTTTCCCGGCGCACGGGCGGCGGTTGACGGGCTGCTTGCGCGCGAGGAATTGCTGGTCGGGCTGGCAACGGGGAAATCGCGGCGCGGGCTGAACCACCTGCTGAATGCGCATGGTCTGGCGGGGCGATTCGCGACCGAGCAGGTCGCCGATCATCACCCGTCCAAACCGCACCCGTCGATGCTGCTGACGGCGCTGGAGGAGACCGGCTGCGAGGCCGCGCACGGGGTGATGATCGGGGATACGAGCTTCGACATGGAAATGGGCCGCGCGGCCGGCTTCCGGACGATCGGCGTGACCTGGGGCTATCACCCGCGCAGCGCGCTGGAAGTGGCCGGGGCGGATCTGGTTATCGACGAATATGGCGCGCTGGACGCGGCGCTGGAACGGGTCTGGGAGGCGTAGATGGCAGAGTGGAAGGCGAAACGTTTCTGGACGGAAGCGAAGGCCGAGCAGGGGCCCGACGGCTGGGAAGTGCGGCTCGACGGGCGGCCTGTGAAAACGCCGGCCAAGGCGCTCCTGGTGGTGCCGAGCAAGGCGCTTGCCGAGGCGATTGCGGCGGAGTGGGACGCGCTGGAGGAGGCGATCGACCCGGGCGCCATGCCGCTGACCCGCTCGGCCAATGCCGCCATCGACAAGGTGGCGACGCAGTTCGACGAGGTCGCGGCGCTGATCGCGGCCTATGGCGAGACCGACCTGGTCTGCTATCGCGCCGAGGGGCCGGAGCTCCTGTGCGCGCAACAGGCGGACGCCTGGGACGAGTTGCTCGACTGGGCGCGCGACGAACTTGAGGCGCCGCTGGAGACCTGCGTCGGCGTGGTGCCGCGCCCTCAGCCCGAGCGGAGCGTTGCGCGGCTGCGCGACGAGGTGGTGTCGCTTGATCCCTTTGCGCTGACCGCGTTGCATGACCTGGTCGCCATGTCCGGCTCTCTGCTGATCGGCCTCGCGGCCCTGCGGGGGCGGCTGCCGGAGGAAGACCTCTGGACCCGGTCGCGGGTCGACGAGACCTTCCAGGAGAGCCAATGGGGCGCCGACGAGGAGGCTTCCGTTACGGCAAGCTACAAGCGCGGGGAGTTTCTTCACGCCGCGAGATTCTTCCGGCTTTCGCAAGCCCTGCCCGAAAACTGACAACAGATAGAATTGGTTGCCCAATATTTGGGCTCGAAAAGCGATGCCATTCGTTTCCAAAGCAGGCAATCGGCCCTGTTTGGCAGAGCACTTGACGTTTTCTTGGGAATTTGCCCAAACTTGATGCGCTCGGGGCGGTGACGCCGGCTCGGGCGTGTTCTTCAAACGGGTCTACCACCCAAAAGAAAAAAGCCTCCCGCCCACTCACGGACGGGGACCATCAGGAAGAGGTACACATGAACAAGACCGTATTCGTTGGGGTTCTGGCGCTTGCCGGCATGTCCGCATCCGTCGCCGCCGCCGGTCTGCTGGATGAAGTCAAGACCCGTGGCAAGCTGAACTGCGGCGTTGCCACCGGCGTTCCCGGCTTTGCTGCACCCGACGCCAATGGCGAATGGCAAGGGTTTGACGTCGCTGTTTGCCGCGCCGTTGCCGCCGCCGTCCTCGACGACCCGACCGCTGTCGAATTCGTTCCAACCACCGGCAAGACCCGCTTCACCGCGCTGGCCTCCGGCGAAATCGACATGCTGGCCCGGAACACCACCTGGACTTTCTCCCGCGATGTCGACCTCAAGTTCGATTTTGTCGGCGTGAACTACTATGACGGTCAGGGCTTCCTGGTTCGCAAGGATCTGGGCGTTTCCTCGGCCAAGGAACTCGACGGCGCCACAGTCTGCATTCAGACCGGCACCACCACCGAGCTCAACCTCGCGGACTTCTTCCGCATCAACAACATGGAATACGAGCCGGTTCCGATCGAAACCAACGCCGAAGGGCAGCAGCAATACCTGGCCGGCGCCTGTGATTCCTACACGACAGACGCCTCTGGTCTCGCCGCGACCCGTGCCACTTTCGAAGATGCCGCGGAACACGTGATTCTTCCCGAGATCATCTCCAAGGAGCCGCTCGGCCCGCTCGTGCGTCACGGCGACAACGAATGGGCAGATGTTGTCCGCTGGACGCTGAACGCTCTGATCGCCGCCGAAGAGCTCGGTGTGACTTCTGCGAATGTCACCGAACTGGCCTCTGCTGCCGGCAACAACCCGGAGATCAATCGTATGCTCGGCACCGAAGGTACGCTGGGCGAGATGCTCGGCCTGCCGGCTGACTGGGCCGTCAAGGCGCTCTCCGTCAACGGCAACTACGGTGAGATCTTTGAGAAGAACATCGGCGAGACAACGCCGATCGGCCTCGCGCGCGGCCTGAACGCGCAGTGGACCTCCGGCGGCCTGCTCTACGCCCCGCCGTTCCGCTGATCTGACAGGGAAGGGCGCGGCATCGGTCGCGCCCTTCCCAATTCTCCACAAGCAACGAGAACATCCGGACCGAGGAGAGCGGGCGCCAGATCCGCAAAAGGGAAGTCCGGGAAGCCGCAGGGATACACATGACCTCACTGACCGACCCGCCGAAGGAGTCGTTCAGGCTCGGCATGCTGATCTACGACACCCGATACCGCTCGCTGACGATCCAGATCGTGGCGCTTATCGGGTTCATGATCTTCGCCGCCTGGCTGATCAATAACACGCTGTACAACCTTGCCGAACAGGGCAAGACCATCGGTTTCGGATTTCTCAGCGACACCGCCGGATATGACATCAACCAGCGGTTGCTCGACTACAATTCTCAGTCATCGCATTGGCGCGCCGCTTTTGTCGGGCTTCTGAACACGCTTCTGGTAGCTTTTCTGGGCTGTATTACGGCGACGATCATCGGTGTCTTCGTCGGTATCCTCAGGCTCTCCAACAACTGGCTCATCGCGCGGCTGATGACGGTCTATGTCGAGATGTTCCGCAACGTGCCCGTGCTGCTCTGGATCGTCTTCACGATGGCGATCATGATCGAGACCCTGCCGGCACCGCGTGCCTTCAAGGGCGATGACCCGCAGGCCTCGATGGTGCTGTTCGATTCCGTCGCCTTCACCAATCGCGGCGTCTACATCCCCGAACCGCTGTTCAGCCGCGGCCTCGGCGACATGCCGATCCTGCCCGATGCCGCCAACCCGGATTGCCAGCTCAACGAGGCCGGCGAGGTCGGGGACAGCTGCGGTATCTTCCAGATCAATATCGACTTACTGTTCCTCGTGCTCGTGCTCGGGGCGAGCCTCTTTGTCTCCGGCCGGATCCGGAAGCGGGCCGACCGGATCCAGAACGAGACCGGCGATCGTCCGAACACGATGTATCTGCGCCTCGGCGTCGTTATCCTGCCCTTCGTGGCTGCGCTGATCGCGCTGGGCTTCCATCTCGGATACCCGGAACTCAAGGGCTTCAATTTCAAGGGCGGCACTTATCTGCGCAACTCGCTGATCGCGCTCTGGCTGGCCCTGTCCCTCTACACCGCGGCGTTCATCGCCGAAATCGTGCGGGCGGGTATCCTGGCGATCTCGAAGGGTCAGACCGAGGCGGCCTCCGCGCTCGGGCTGCGGCCGAACCGGATCATGAGTCTCGTGATCCTGCCGCAGGCGCTGCGGGTCATCATTCCGCCGTTGATCTCGAACTACCTGAACCTGACAAAGAATTCTTCGCTGGCGATTGCCGTCGGCTACATGGATATCACCGGCACGCTCGGCGGTATCACCATGAACCAGACCGGCAAGGAACTCGAATGCGTTCTCATGCTGATGCTGGTCTACCTGGTCATCTCGCTTTCGATCTCGGCGGTGATGAACTGGTATAATGAACGCGTAAAACTGGTGGAGCGGTAAGATGGCAGACCTTCATTTCGTCCGCAAAGCCATGATCGAGGAACAGGAACCGCCGGCGGCGACAGCCGGGGTTGCCGGCTGGGTGCGGGAGAATCTCTTCTCCTCGCCGCTCAACGCGATCCTCTCCATCCTGTCGCTCGGCTTCGTCTTCTACGTGCTCTCGGCGCTACTGCCCTGGGTCTTCTCGCCGACATGGTCCGCGACCTCGCTTGGCGAGTGCCGGGAACTGACCGGCGGCGGGCATGGCAAGGCCTGCTGGGGCGTGATCCGGGAGCGTTGGTTGCAGCTCATGTTCGGCTTCTATCCGAAGGAGCTCTACTGGCGTGTCGTGCTCGATTTCGCGCTGCTGATCGTCGCCGTCGCGCCGGTCCTCTTCACGAAGCTGCCGCGCAAGATGCTCTACTTCTCGGCGGTCTACCCGTTCCTGATGCCCTGGCTGCTCTGGGGCGGCTCGATCTGGAACCCGATCGCGGTGGCTGCCGGTTTCGTGCTCGGCTTCTTCGCCCATAAATATGCCAGGCCGGCGTTTGGTGGGCTGGCGGCGGTCATCCTCGCCTTCCTCCTGCCGATCATCTGGTGGTTCTTCCTGGCTGGCCCGCTGGCCAACGGGCTTGCCTCGGTGCTGCCCCTGGCGCTGGAAACGGTTGAGAGCCGCAATTTCGGTGGCTTCATGCTCTCGATCACCATCGGCGTTGTTGCCATCGCCATCTCACTGCCGATCGGCATCCTGCTGGCGCTCGGGCGTCAGTCGGACCTCTTCATTGTCCGGTCGCTCTCCGTGGGCTTCATCGAGTTCATCCGCGGCGTGCCGCTGATCACGCTCCTCTTCGTCGCCTCGACACTGCTGAACATCTTCATGCCGCCGGGGACCGATTTCGACATCATCCTGCGCGTCATCATCATGGTCACGCTCTTCGCCTCCGCCTATATGGCCGAGGTGGTGCGGGGCGGTCTTGCGGCCCTTCCCAAGGGCCAGTACGAGGCGGCCGATGCGCTCGGGCTTGATTTCTGGATGGCGCAGCGGCTCATCATCATGCCGCAGGCGCTGAAGATCTCGATCCCAGGGATCGTCTCGACCTTCATCGGTGTCTTCAAGGACACCACGCTGGTCTCGATCATCGGCCTTCTGGACCCGATCGGCCTCTCGAACTCCATCCGCGCCGACCAGGCCTGGAATGGTGTGGTATGGGAGCTCTACGGCTTCATCGCGCTGATGTTCTTCGTCTTCTGCTTCTCCATGTCCCGGTATTCCATGTTCCTGGAGCGCAAGCTTCAGACCGGCCATCGCTAAGGAAATCCACATGTCCGAAACTGCTATTGAACGCGAAATCGATCGATCGCACATGGAGGTCTCCGACAAGTTGGCCATCCAGATCACCCACATGAACAAGTGGTACGGCACGTTCCACGTGCTGCGGGATATCAACCTGAGCGTCTATGAAGGCGAGCGGATCGTCATTGCCGGGCCTTCGGGCTCGGGAAAGTCGACCCTGATCCGCTGCATCAACCGCCTGGAAGAACACCAGGCGGGGGAGATCGTCGTGGACGGAACGGAGCTTTCCTCCGACCTGAAGAATATCGACAAGATCCGCTCCGAAGTCGGGATGGTGTTCCAGCATTTCAACCTCTTCCCGCATCTGACGATCCTGGAGAACTGCACGCTGGCGCCGATCTGGGTGCGCAAGACTCCCCGCAAGGAAGCGGAGGAAATCGCGATGCATTACCTGGAGAAGGTCAAGATCCCCGAGCAGGCGTTGAAATACCCCGGCCAGCTCTCGGGCGGTCAGCAGCAGCGTGTGGCCATCGCCCGCTCGCTCTGCATGAAGCCGCGGATCATGCTCTTCGACGAGCCGACCTCTGCGCTCGACCCCGAGATGATCAAGGAAGTGCTGGAGACGATGATCCAGCTCGCCGAGGAGGGCATGACCATGCTTTGCGTGACCCACGAGATGGGGTTTGCCAAGCAGGTGGCCAACCGGGTGATCTTCATGGACCAGGGGCAGGTCGTCGAACAGAACGAGCCCAACGAGTTCTTCAACAACCCGCAGCATGAGCGCACCAAGCTCTTCCTGAGCCAGATCCTCGGCCATTGAGCCGGGCGTCGCAGCAGATCGGGGCCTCGGCTTTCGCCGGGGCCCTGCGCTTTTCTACTCCACCAATCGAAGTCGAGGGCGTTTTTCGCGTTTGAGAATCGTTTCGGTGTCGAGATCGCGAATCGGCGTGTCGTCGTCAGGGATCTCGCCGCGGGCCAACAGGTCGAGATACCGCCCGCAACAGACCCTCAGGAAAGCGGCGAAGGTGCCGACCGTATGGTCGGCCTCGATAGCCTCGCGATAGAGTTTTCGAAGGAGTTCGTCGGTGCGCATCCCGTCCCGCAGCGCGATGCGGTCGAGCACTCCCCAGTAAAAGTTTTCGATTCGCAGCGCCGTGTCTGCATTGTCGAAACGCAGGGCGCGGGTTTCATATTCCCACAGGTTCGAATCAGCTTCGATGAAAAGGCGACACATAGACGGCCCCCGAACTAAAAAAGACACTTCTGCCACAAAGAACAGGGCAGCGCAGATCAAACCGGGCGCCACGATGCGGATGCGACACTTCCTAAATCGTTATAGTTTGTTTTTGCGGATTTGAGAACAATAACGAAGGGTCAGGCTTCGGCCTTGCTGCGCTCCTGTCTCCGGGACAGTTGCGGACCCGCGCATCCTGCCTGTCGGATCGGGGCCCGATGCTGCGAAGTTTTCGTTCCGGGATGTGTCTCGAGACTTCAGGCCATTGTGGTCGGTACGCCGGCCCGGATCGCGCTGCGGACCGTCGTAAATCGGTTTTGCCGCAGATTTCTCTGTCCGATGGCCCGAATAACAGCGTCGGGCAGGCCGGAAGGGGCTGTTTCGCCAGCCCCGAGGGAGGGGCCGGCATGTCGATTTGCAAGGGCACAAACCCTTAGGCTCGCGGCTGGAGGGTAGGGTAGGGTCGAGGGCGGCGACGATGGCCTGGCGGGCATCGCGACCGAGGAAGGGCAATCAATCATGAACAAGAACCTGGTATCACTGCAAGCCTTGTTCGTTGCTGTCGGCGCGATCCATATCGCCGCCGCCGCTCTCGGGACACTGGTTGCGCTCGATATCGCGGCCTTCGGGGGATCGCAGGAAGACGCCTCGGCGGTCGCGTCGAGCTATTCGCTGGGCTTTCTTGTCGGGTGTTTCTGGATCGCGAGGCCCCTGGCCCGGATCGGGCATGTACGAGCCTTCTCTGCGGCCGCCGCCCTTTGCACGCTCACGACCCTCGTGCTCGCCGAGACCGAAAATATCCCGGTCACCATGCTGTCCCGATTCCTGACCGGCCTTGCAACGGCTGGCCTCTACGCAATTGCGGATGCGTGGATCAACGATTCCGCCGAAGCGGCTTCCCGTGGGCGCATCCTGTCGGTCTATTCGATCGTGCTGGGGGTCTGTTCGGTGGCAAGCCAGATCTTCGTCATCGTCTATTCGGACCGGGTGTCGAGCGCGTTTCCAGCGATCTCCGCCCTGTTCTGCATTGCCATCATGGTGATAGCGACGACCCGAACAGACCCGAAACCCAGCGAGAATCGGGCCTCGGTGCGAATCCTGGCCACATACGCCCTCTCACCAACGGCCTTTGTCGGCGCATTTCTGAACGGGTTGATTGTCACGATCGTGCTTTTCGTCCTGCCCTTCCAGGTCTCTGTCATGGGCGTCACGCCGACGGTTATCGCCATCGGAATCGCGGCGACCTATGCCGGGCGCATCTTCCTGCAATATCCGCTCGGAAGCGCGTCGGACCGCATGGACCGGCGGATCGTCATTGCCGGGGCCTCCCTGATCCTGGCGACCACGCTCGCGGCAACCGCGATTCTGAGCGGCCTTGAGGGATCGATCCTGTTGCGGGAGATGGGCGCCTTCGTGGAGATTTTCGCCCTCGGGCTCGGCATGCTGCTGGGCGGCACCCTGTTGCCGCTCTACTCGCTGCTCACGGCGCATGCGATGGACCGGACCGTGCCGGTCTATATCGGCTCCACGGCCGTCACCCTGCTCTTCGTGTATTCTGTCGGCGGGGTCGTCGGGCCGCTTGCCAGTTCTGCCATTACCATGGCCTTCGGGGGCAGCGCCCTGTTGTGGTTCCTGGCTGCTCTGATGGCGCTTTTCGCGGCCTATACGCTTGTTCGTATGCGGACGCGGGATGCGGCCCCGCAGGCGGAACACGCCCGACACCAGCCGGGCGCGATCACGAGCGTCGAAATGGCGCCGGACCAAAAGCGCTGAATGCTGTCAGGCGGGCGGCGCGGACCGGCCCGGCGCTTATGCCGTCCAGTCAGCCACGACGTGGAAGTCGCCGCGTTCGGGCGGGGATTCCAGGAACTCCATGAAGTTCGACCACAGCGCCTGCACGCGTGCCGCGGTCTCCTCGTCCATCGTCTGGTTGGTCGACAGCGCAACAACGACGCCGGTGCCGTCATCCTTCATCACGTTGATGAACTTGACGATGCCGGGCAGCGCGAGGATCTGTTCGCGAAGTCCTTCCATTACTTTGGTCGCCGCCTCTCTCGAGCCTGGCTTCATCTTGTAATTCGTCACTCGAGCGTACATTGCGTGTCTCCCTTGTGTCCTGCCCCCACTATACACGAAAACGCCCACAAGTCGTCTTGCGGCTGTTTTCGCGTATCAAGCCCCCGGATACGCAGGTGCCCGGGCTGATCCTTTGGGGCGTGACAGGGACACCCCCGGGGCCTGTCATGCCGGTATCGATGGCTTCAGGGGATCCCGCTCGCTCGGCAGCCAGTCCACCCTTCGGCGCATTTCGGATCGCGGAGACAACCGGGGGAACATGCCTGTCGCTTCCGGCTTCAGGCCGCAGCGGCAAGGCGTGGACGCCACGGTGATGGTCCGGGATGCAGGCGTACTCCGAGCCGCTGGACCTGCTCGACAACCGCCACGGACGCAGGTCGCAAGGCCCCGGCCTGGTCATGGAACCAAGGGGACGGTTTCTTTCGCTTTCGGATGGATCTTTGGGAAGTCTGGCGGCACGACGACGAGTCAGAGGTCTGGCGTCCAGGAAGTTTCCTCAGGGATTTCACTGCAACGGAGCGGCGAAACGATCCCTGCGACATGACACGTCACTACAGCAAGGTGCTGATATGTAACCTAAAAGAGGGTGGATGGTGGAGCCAAGGGGAGTCGAACCCCTGACCTCTTGCATGCCATGCAAGCGCTCTCCCAACTGAGCTATGGCCCCGGTAGCGCGGTGTGTATTCACCGGCCGAGGGGAGTTCAAGAGGAAAATGAACTCCCACCGGAATGTTTTTACGAGTCGTCCTCGTCCGATCCGACGTCGGCGATTTCCTCGAGCGAGACGTTGTCTTCATCATCGTCGTCGTCGAGCACATCATCGCCGAGATCGACATCGGCGTCGGCCTCAAGGACATCTTCCTCGTCATCGAGAACGACTTCCTTTTCGGGCTCGCTCTGCTTGTCCTTCTCGTCCTTGATCAGGACGCGGTTCTTGTTGCCGGTGTCGAGCTGAACGACCTCGCCCGTGTAAGGGCTGACGATCGGGCTGCGGCCGAGATCGTAGAACCGCTTGCCGGTCGTCGGGCAGACGCGCTTGACTCCCCATTCTTCCTTGGGCATCGGGTGATCCTTCATATAGAGCGAAGCATTGAAAAAAGGCCGATGCCACAGGATGGCGGGTCTGTCAAACCCTAAGCGTGCAGGAATCGGGACAGCGAGCGATGAACGAATATGTGCTGCCGGGAGATCCGCCGATTACGGTGGTGCTTCGGCCCTCCGCGCGAGCCCGGCGATACTCGCTGCGGGTATCGCGGCTGGACGGTCGGGTGACGCTCACAATGCCCCGTTCAGCCTCGCGCTCCCGGGCGCTGGACTTCGTGCGAGAGAAGGCCGGATGGATCCGGGACAAGCTCTCGGAGCGCCCGCAGGAGGTCCTAGCCGAGGAAGGGGCGGTGCTGCCAGTGGATGGAATCGACCTGGAGGTTGCGCGTGGAAGGCGAAGCGCGCTTGTCTTCGGGCTCGGACGAATCGAGGTTTCGGCGCGCAGTCACTCTGTTCCGGCCGCTGTTGCCGGGCTTGTGCGGGAGCATGCGCGCAGCCGGCTGGTGGCGGCCTGCGACGCTTTCTCGTCGGAGCTGGGACGCCCCTACAGCCGGATCACCCTGCGCGACACACGGTCCCGCTGGGGGTCCTGTTCGGCACAGGGGGCGTTGATGTTCTCCTGGAGGCTGATCCTGGCGCCGCCAGACATTCTCGACTACGTCGCGGCACATGAGGTGGCCCATCTTGCCGAGATGAATCATGGCCCGCGATTCTGGGCGAATGTCGAACGGCTCTGGCCCGATTACCGGGCGCATCGCGCCTGGTTGCGGGAGAATGGCGAGACGCTGCATCGCTACAGATTCGAGACGACATCTTGACCCCCCGCCAGCGGCGTGGCCATGATTGGGAATGTATCTGAACCAGCGACAGTCCCCGAGTCCCGTGGCCCACACCCCGCCCACGGCGGCGGCGCATGACCGGCTTTACCGGACCATGCGGACCCGCATCATGCATGGCGAGGTCGTGCCGGGTCAGGCCTTGACGCTGCGCGGGATCGGCAAGGAGTTCGGGTTGTCGATGACGCCGGTGCGCGAGGCGCTGCGGCGGCTCGTTGCGGAAGGCGCTTTGACCATGTCCACATCGGGGCGGGTCTCGACGCCGGAGTTGACCAATGAGCGGATCGAGGAGCTGGCGGCGCTACGAGCGCTGCTGGAGCCGGAGCTGGCCTCACGGGCCTTGCCACGGGCGCATATGGCGCTGATCGAGCGGTTGCAGACGATCAACCACAACATTGCCACGGTCAATTCCAGCGGCGACGCGCCGGCCTATATCCGGACGAACCTGGAGTTCCACCGCACGCTCTACCTGCGTGCCCAGGCGCCGGCGATGCTCGCAATGGCCGAAACGGTGTGGCTGCAGCTCGGCCCGACCATGGGGATGCTCTACGACCGGCTGCGGCGCCAGGAGGCGCCCTATCATCACAAGCTGATCGTGGCCGCGCTGAAGGCGGGCGACGAGCCCTCGCTCAAGCTCGCCGTGCGCAGCGATGTCACGCAGGGGCTCAGGCTTCTGGCGCAGTAGCCAGCGGGTCTCCGACCGCTTCGCGCCAATGACGTCGGCACAGGGAGACATAGGTCTCGTTACCGCCGATCTGCACCTGGGCGCCCTCACGCAAGGCCTGTCCGTCCGGACCCATCCGCGCGACCATGGTCGCCTTCTTGCCGCAATGGCAGATGGTGCGGACCTCGCGCATCTCGTCGGCAAGCGCCAGCAGCGCGGCGGAGCCCGGGAAGAGTTTGCCCATGAAATCGACGCGCAGCCCGTAGCACATGACCGGCACCTTGAGGTCGTCAACCGCGCGGGCGAGCTGCCAGACCTGAGCTTCGCTGAGGAATTGCGCCTCGTCGACAAAGATGCAGGCGCAGGGATCTTCCTGCATCTTCTGAGCGATCTTCGCAAAAAGGTCGTCGGTGGGAGAGAAGACATCCGCTTCTGCGGAAATGCCGATACGCGAGCCGATCGTGCCGAAGCCCGCGCGCGTGTCCACGCCGGCGGTCAGCAAGTAGGTCTGCATGCCGCGTTCACGGTAGTTATGCGATGCCTGCAGCAGGATCGTCGACTTGCCGGCATTCATGGTCGAGTAGTGGAAATAGAGCTTGGCCATGGGCTGCGGATACCGCGCGTTTTGCAGTTGGGCAAGCCGCGGATGGCGCGGGGCGGCGATCCGCCCCGTGCGGTGGTGTCATTCAGCCGAAAGCGGCTTGCAGGGCGATCTCGACCATATCGCCGAAGCTCTTCTCGCGCTGGTCGCTGGGCAGCGCTTCCCCGGTGATCAGGTGATCGGAGACGGTCAGCACGGCGAGCGCGCGGCGTCCGTATCGGGCGGCGATGGTATAGAGCTCGGCCGCTTCCATTTCGACGGCGAGAACGCCGTGGCGGGTGAGCTGCTCTGTCAGGTCCGGGCGCTCGTCATAGAAGACATCCGAGGAATAGATGCCGCCAACATGACAGCCGACATCGCGCGCCTCGGCAGCCCTGGCCGCAGACGCAAGAAGACCGTAATGCGCGCAGGGCGCAAAGCTCATCTCGCGAAAGAAGCCGCGCGAAGGGGTCGACATGGTCGAGGCGGTCATCGCGAGAACGATATCGCGGACCTTTACATCTTCCTGCATCGCGCCAGCCGAGCCAATTCGAATAAGCGTCTGGGCGCCGTAATCACGAATTAGCTCATTTGCATATATCGAAAGTGAGGGCATTCCCATTCCCGATCCCTGGATCGTAACGCGATTGCCTTTCCAGTTTCCGGTAAAACCCAGCATGCCACGCACCTGGTTGACGCAAACTGCATCCTCGAGAAAAGTCTCGGCGGCCCATTTCGCGCGATAGGGGTCGCCCGGCATCAGCACGGTTTCAGCGATCTCTCCGGGTTTTGCTCCGATGTGGACTGTCATCTGTTCCTCCAATGAAAACGGACCGCGTTGGCGGTCCGTTACCTCTATCCAAATTCAGGGCAATGGTCGCCCCTCAGATGGCGAATTCCACTATGTCGGTTCCGGCAGCCTCTGCATCCTTGATCCATTGCGGCTTGCGGCCGCGTCCGGTCCAGGTGACCGAGGGATTTTCCGGATGGCGATATTTCGGCGGATTCTTGGCTTTTCCCCGCGTCTTGGCTGGTGCCACACCGGTCAGCTCCTTGAGGCTGAACCCATGCGCTTGCGCTGCCTGTTCGACGGCATCCAGCGCCGCTTGCCGTTCGCGTTCGGCAAGGGTCGAGATTGCCTTGTCGATATCTGTTCTAAGCTGCTCAAGCTCGGAACGATTCAACGAGTTAAGGTCGATTTCCATTCTTTTCTCCCGATGGGTGTTCCGTTTTCTGGGCACAAGCCATCGGGGAATGCAATTGCGATTTCGTAAATTAGGCGGAGAATTGCCGTAAAGGACAGGCTTGGCACCTGTCCAAAAGGTTATTGCGCCGCGATATTTCCAGGATCGGCGAGGGCAACGATGTCCAACATGATCTGGTTGAGCTCGTAATCCTTGGGCGTGTAGACGGTTTTTACGCCCATTGCGCGCAGTTTCTCGGCGTCGTCATCCGGGATGATTCCCCCGACGACAACGGGAATGTTTCCCATGCCGGCCGCGCTCATCTTTTCCATCAGGTCGGCGACCAGCGGGATATGGCTCCCTGACAGGATCGACAGGCCGACAACATGCACGGATTCGTTTTTTGCCGCAGCAACGATCTCATCCGGCGTCAGGCGAATTCCTTCATAATCTATCTCCATGCCGCAATCGCGCGCGCGAAACGCGATCTGCTCGGCGCCATTGGAATGACCGTCCAGCCCCGGTTTGCCCATGAGGAATTTCAGTCGGCGCCCGAGCTTGTCGGAGACCGCATCGACAGCCTCGCGAATTTCTTCCAGCCCTTCGGTACGATTCGAGACGGCGCGCGAGACGCCGGTCGGGCCGCGGAACTGGCCGAAGACTTCGCGCATTACGCCGGCCCATTCGCCGGTTGTCACGCCGGCCTTTGCCGCCGCGATGGAGGGTTCCATGATATTGGCGCCCGTGCGCGCCGCGTCACGAAGTGCATGAAGGGCGGTCGAGACCGCCGCGTTGTCGCGCTCGGTCCGCCAGGCTTCGAGCCGGTCGATCTGGTCCTGTTCCACGGCCGGGTCGACGACCATGATGCCACCCTCTTCGTCCAGCAACGGGGACGGTTCGCCTTCGGTCCAGCGGTTGACCCCAACTACGGTGGTGTTGCCCGCCTCGATATCGTTGAGACGGTCGGCATTCGAGTTCACCAATTGCGACTTCATGTATTCGATCGCCCCAATGGCGCCGCCCATGCTCTCTAGATTGGCCAGCTCATGCCGCGCGCCCGCCTTGAGCGCCTCGACCTTGGCGTCGACAGCCGGGTTATTGTCGAAGAGATCTTCATATTCGAGCAGGTCTGTCTCATAGGCCATGATCTGCTGCATCCGCAGCGACCATTGCTGGTCCCAGGGGCGCGGCAGGCCCAACGCCTCGTTCCAGGCGGGAAGCTGGACGGCGCGGGCACGGGCCTTCTTGGAGAGCGTTACTGCCAGCATCTCGATCAGGATACGGTAGACGTTGTTTTCCGGCTGCTGCTCGGTGAGTCCCAGCGAGTTTACCTGCACGCCATAGCGGAATCGGCGGTATTTTGGGTCCTCGACGCCGTAGCGCTCGCGGCAGATCTCGTCCCAGAGATCGACAAAGGCACGCATCTTGCACATCTCGGTGACGAAGCGGATGCCGGCATTGACGAAGAAGGAGATACGCCCGACCAGCTTGGGGAAGTCATCAGCGGGCACCTTGTCCTTCAGCCCGTCCAGCACCGCCTGTCCGGTGGCCAGTGCGAAGGCAAGCTCCTGCTCCGGCGTCGCACCGGCTTCCTGCAGGTGGTAGGAGCAGACATTCATCGGGTTCCATTTCGGAACGGCCGAATAGCAGTATTCGGCGACATCCGTGATCAGCTTCAGCGATGGCTTGGGCGGGCAGATATAGGTGCCGCGCGAGAGGTATTCCTTGATGATATCGTTCTGGACCGTGCCCTGGAGCTTCGAGATATCAGCCCCTTGTTCCTCGGCAACGGCGATATAGAGCGCAAGCAGCCAGGGGGCCGTCGCGTTGATCGTCATCGAGGTGTTCATCTGCTCCAGCGGAATCTGGTCGAACAGCGACCGCATGTCGCCGAGATGAGCGACCGGGACGCCAACCTTGCCGACTTCCCCACGGGCGAGCACGTGGTCGCTGTCATATCCGGTCTGGGTTGGCAGGTCGAAGGCTACCGAGAGGCCGGTCTGCCCCTTGGCAAGGTTGTTCCGGTAGAGGGTGTTCGACTTTTTCGCGGTCGAGTGGCCGGCATAGGTGCGGAACAGCCAGGGGCGGTCTTTCGTGGCGTCGCTCATCGGAATCCTCCGGAGTCAGGATGGGCAATAAGATTTCGTTCTGGGTGAGTTATTCGAAATAATGTGGCTCTGTCAATTCGCTGCGTTGCGGCGTGGACGGTCCTGGCCGTTGTGCCGTTGCAGAAAGGGGCCGTTGCAGGTGTTCCGGCATGACGCCGCGTTTCATTGAGACATAAAGTTTCAAAAAGGTTCAAACTTGCATTGCAATGTTGCGTGGCGCGCCGTATCACAGCTCGAAACCCGCGTTGATTCTGCAATGCGGCAAGTGCTGACAAGGAGGCTCAGATGGCTCTGGATGACATGACACACGCTAGCTACGAGGCGCCCGAGAAGGACCTCTACGAGATTGGTGAAATGCCCCCGATGGGCTATGTGCCGAAGCAGATGTATGCTTGGGCGATCCGTCGCGAACGTCATGGCGAACCAGACAAGTCATTCCAGGTGGAGATCGTCGACACGCCGAAGCTCGACAGCCATGAGGTGCTGGTTCTCGTCATGGCTGCCGGCGTCAACTATAATGGGGTATGGGCGGGACTTGGCGTGCCGATCTCGCCCTTCGACGGCCACGGGGCACCCTACCATATCGCGGGGTCGGATGCGTCTGGCATCGTCTGGGCCATCGGCGACAGGGTGCGGAACTGGAAGGTGGGCGACGAGGTCGTTATCCACTGCAACCAGGACGATGGCGATGACGAGGAATGCAATGGCGGCGACCCCATGTACTCCCCCTCGCAGCGGATCTGGGGCTACGAGACGCCGGACGGCTCCTTCGCGCAGTTTACCAATGTGCAGGCGCAGCAATTGCTGCCGCGCCCGAAGCACCTGACCTGGGAAGAGAGCGCCTGTTACACGCTGACGCTGGCGACCGCCTACCGGATGCTCTTCGGGCATCACCCGCATGAGCTCAAGCCGGGCCAGAACGTTCTGGTCTGGGGCGCCTCGGGCGGTCTCGGCTCCTACGCGATCCAGCTGATCAACGCGGCCGGCGGCAACGCCATCGGCGTGATCTCGGACGAGGACAAGCGCGACTTCGTGATGAATCTCGGCGCCAAGGGCGTGCTGAATCGGAAAGACTTCAATTGCTGGGGCCAGCTTCCGACGGTCAACACGCCGGAATATGCCGCCTGGTTCAAGGAAGCGCGCAAGTTCGGCAAGGCGATCTGGGACATCACCGGCAAGGGCAACAATGTCGACATGGTGTTCGAACACCCCGGTGAGTCGACCTTCCCGGTATCGTCCTTTGTCTGCAAGAAAGGCGGCATGGTCGTGATCTGCGCCGGCACCACCGGTTTCAACTGTACCTTTGACGTCCGCTACATCTGGATGCACCAGAAGCGCCTGCAGGGCTCGCATTTCGCCCATCTCAAGCAGGCCGCCGCCGCGAACCAGCTGATGGTGGAGCGGCGCCTCGATCCCTGCATGTCCGAGGTCTTCTCCTGGAGCGAAATCCCGGACGCGCACATGAAGATGATGCGCAACGAGCACAAGCCGGGCAACATGTCGGTCCTCGTTCAGGCGCCCACGACCGGGCTGCGCACGCTGGAAGACGCGTTGGACGCCAGGATCTGACGCCTGCAATCAAGCATTTCCATGAGCCGCTACCGGGCGTTCCGGTGGCGGCTTTTTTTCGTTGAAAACGGCGTGCGGGATCCTGCGGCCACGGTTGCGTCATGGCTTGGCGGAGCGATGGATGGCGCCCGGGGCCTACCTGGCCGGTGTCGGGGATGTCGTTTCGGGATGCCGGCCCTCACGGCAGCGCCCATGCGCGTACCTGTCGTGTTTTCGGAGAATGCGGGACGAAGAAATCCGCGAGAGTGTCCTATGCGCCTCGAATCGGCCGCCGGCATCCCTGATTTGACGCCACATCTATGAAATCAGGTTGTTGTCCGCACCAGCCTCGCTATTTTGGGGGAGGGTAGATCCGTGAATTATACCTCTGAGGCTCTCGTGTTAAGGTTGTGTCAACGATTTTCAGACGAAGCCAAGGAAGACTCTGCTATGACTCATGGGTGGATACTGGACGTCCTTGCCGACCTCGGTGCATATGCGCGTAAACATGACCTGCGCGCCCTGTCCGAGCAGTTGGACGATGCCAGGCATGTCGCGAATATGGAGATTGCCACCCGGTCGTCGGTATCGGATGGAACCGAAAGGAGAGCGCCGTCTACGGCAGAAGATGGAGGAGAAGCTCGAGGCGTTATGTGAGTCCGTTCAAAATGCGGACGATGTTGGTGGTCTGCAGCACGCAACCGAGGGGTTGCGAGACCATTATGGCATTGCTCATATCGTCTATCACTGGGTGAATTCCGTCGGTGAACGTTTCGGTGCCGGGACCTATAGTCAGGATTGGGTCGATCGCTATGTGGAGAAGGACTACCTTCGCATGGATCCGGTCATTCTTGGGTGCCTTCAAAGGTTCAACCCAGTCGACTGGAAAGAGCTTGATTGGTCCAGCCGGGCCGCCCGAGCGTTTTTTCGAGAGGCAGTCGATTTCGGGGTAGGCAATCAGGGGCTTTCCATCCCAATTCGTGGTCCCTCCGGACAATTTGCGCTCTTTACCGTATCCGACAATTCCGATGACTTTACCTGGGCGACCTTTATCGATCGGAATATGCGGGATCTCATGATAGTCGCACATGAATTTAACAAAAAGGCTCTGGAATTCGAGCAAGGTGGCGACTCGGCGCCTGCGCCTGCGCTATCGCCGCGTGAATTGACGGCCATGACTTACCTTGCCAAGGGCATGAATCGGGCACAGGCAGCCAAGGAGATGGAAATATCCGAACATACGCTCCGAGTCTATATCGAAGCAGCACGTCACAAGCTTGGAGCGCTCAATACAACGCATGCAGTTGCCCGTGCTTTGTCGCGTGGTCTTATTGTGGTTTAGTCGGCTGAACTGACGTTTTTTGTCTCTAACTGCGCGTCAATTCGGGAATCGGGTAGCTTTCTGTTAACCAAGTTTGGACAATCCTTCCCTCACCTGACGGAAAGGAGCCTCTCGTCATGCTGCGTTATGTATATGGAAATGAACTTGATCGCTTTGCCAAACTCCGGGACACGATGTTCCAGGATCGGGCCGAGCAATTCTCCCGTCGCCTCGGCTGGGAAGTCTCGGTGAACGGCAAAGGAGAAGAGCGAGATCAATACGATGTGTTGAATCCGCTCTATGTGATCTGGGAGTTGGAAGATGGGAGTCATGGCGGATCCATGCGCTTCCTGCCGACCACCGGCCGGACCATGGTCAACGAGCACTTCTCCCATCTTTTGGACGGGGTGACCATCGAATCGCCCTTGATCTGGGAATGCACCCGATTCTGCATCTCGCCGCGGGCGGATCGCCGTGCGGCGGCGGCGCTGGTGCTTGGCGGTGGCGAGTTGATGGATCACTTCAAGCTTTCGCATTTCTGCGGCGTGTTCGACCCGCGAATGGAGCGGATCTATCGCCTTTACCATGTCGATCCGGACGTGATCGGCACGGTTGGCGAAGGCAAGGATCGTATCGGCGTCGGATTGTGGGAGATGAAACCGCAGGCCTGGGCACCGACACTGACGCGCCTCGGAATCGACCGTGAAACCTCGTTGAGCTGGTTCAATCGGTCCTTCAATCGCAACCTGGTTTCACCGCTTGCGGCGACTGCCTGACGCGAAGATGTGATTCGGCGATCGGAGTGACTGGCGTCCGGATTCTGTGCGCTATAGGGTCCGGGCATGCCGCAGAACGCCCTCACATTTTCCGAAGACCAGGCGGAAGCCTGGGATCGGGCCGCCGAGTTGCTGGCTTCGGCCGGGATCGACTTGCCGAACGAGGTAATGACGCCCCGGGCTGAGTCCGGGGCCGGGGTCCTTGCCATTATCGGCAAGGCGGGCTCGGGCAAGACGTTGCTGCTGGCGCGGCTTGCGCAGGAGTTGGAGAATGTCGGAGTCGATATTGTCTCCGGTGACTGGGAAGGGCGGCGGCGCAAGGATCGTCGCACGCTTGCCATTCTCGCGCCGACCAACAAGGCGGCGAGCGTGTTGCGTTCGCGTGGGGTTCCGGCGACTACGATTCACCGGATTCTCTATACCCCTGTTTATGATCCCGAATATGAGCGGATCGCCGAATGGCTGGCAGGGCAGGGCGACCGTCCTGAGATCGAGGGTCTGACAGATATCGCGCTTGAGCGCGCCCATGCGTTTTACCAGGCGCATAAATCGATCCCCGGCGCTCTCGCAGCGGCCGGATTGCGCGGTTCGGACTTCATCACTGGTTGGAAACGGCGGGAGGAACCGCTCGACATCGGGTTCGTCGATGAAAGCTCGATGCTCGACGCCAAGCAGTTCGACGATCTCCAGGAGATCTTCCCGACTCTGCTGCTCTTCGGTGACCCTGCCCAGCTCGCGCCGGTCAACACGCCCGGCGGGATGGTTTTCGACAGCTTGCCCGAACGTCGAACGGCCGTGTTGCATCGTGTCCACCGGCAGGCGGGCGACAACCCTATTCTCGACCTCGCCCACGCGCTGGCGGATCCGGAGCTTGGTTTCGAGCAGTTTGAATCCATGATCGAAGACGCCGCGCAGCAGGACGAGCGCGTCCGCATCGGGCAGCGGGTCGAATCGGAGTTGATGGCGCGCTCGCCGGTGCTGGTCTGGCGCAACGCGACGCGCATCCGACTGATCCATGCTTTTCGCGCCGCATTTGGCGCACCGGGGGACAGCCTGTTGCCGGGGGAGCCATTGATCTGCGACGGGATCGAGCTGCCGATGAAACACCGCAAGAAGCGGTTGGACCTCGAAGCGCGCGGGCTGATCAAGGGCGCGCAAGTGGTGTATCTGGGCCCCGGCCGCAAGCCCGGTTTCTCGCAATTGCACGTGATCGGAGCGGAAGATCCGCGCTTGTCGGCAGCCTCGATCATAAAGATCGAGTTGCCGGACGAGGAGGAGCCCTTCATTCCCTTCGCCGCCCGGATGGGCGCAACCTTCCTGCATGGGTCGGCGGTCACGATCCACAAGGCGCAGGGGTCGCAATGGCCGGTGGTGCAGGTATTCGCGCCTGATCTCTATGCAGCTGCGCGGGCGGGGCGGGTCGAGGCCGGACAGCCACTCTGGAAACGGCTGGCCTATGTTGCGATCACCCGCGCCGAAGAACAGCTCATCTGGGTCACGCGGTACCGTTTGGGCAAGCCGAAGGCCGCCTTGGATACAAGCGATCTTCTCGTTCCAGCACCGCTTCTGAAACTGGAAGACGGAGAGGGCTGAGCCGTCACATCCCGTCGCGCATCCGTTCCAGCTCGAAACTGGTCAGGCGCGGAATCGGCATCGGGCCGAAGCCGTCCGGCGAATCGACATGCGGGAAGAGGTCCAGGAACTGCGCCAGTGTCTCGGGTTCCAGCATGGAATCAAGCCGCAGGCCGGGATGGAAGCTCTCGGCTTCGATGCCGTTGGCGAGGATGGTCTGCTGCCCGTCGAAGGCCAGTTGATAGAGGGTCACGTGCGAAATGGGCCTCAGCTCGATCACGCTGACCCCGTCGATGAAGCCGTTTGCCGGTGCAAAGGCCTCGGCGGCGCCTAGCATTTGGCGACAGCGCGGAGAGCGGATGAGAATTCGCGCACGCGGGCCAAGGAGCAGGTCGGGCATTGGCCTGCCGAGACCGAAGGAATCCGCGGCGAGCCGCGTAAGCCTCGGCTGTTCCGTCGCGAAGGATGCCTCGGGCCGGGCAAGCTCCATATTGCCAAGCCAGAGCAGCTTGCGCGGCCCGGCAGCGGTTTGCACCATGTCGCCGGGCAGCAGATCCTCGACTGCGGTCTGTCCGGTGGGGGTCGCGATCAGGGTTCCCCGCGCGAAGGCGGCAAAGGCCTCTTCGAAAAACGCCATGGCCGGCGCTCGGACGGTGAAGTCCCGGATTTCCTGAGAGGGGGTCAGAAAGGCAACCTCGTAGTGGCGCGAGAGAGGCGGTGCGCACCGAGGTTGCCTATCCGATCGAGACGTCCTTTCGGACAGTTTGGCCGTCAGGCCAAAAATTTCTGCCGTAGAAATGCGGGCAGCCGCGTGTGGGATAGGCATGCAATCGATCCTCTCGGATGGTCGCGTCTGCCGTGGCCCCCACCAGGTCGCGTCAACGACGTGTCTTGTTTCCTAATTGGCGCAAATCCGCCGATTCTGTCAAAATCCTTCATCGATTTGCCGGGATTGTGCGTTCAATCCGCCGCTTTGGGTGTGTTTGTTTCGCCAAAACCGTCCGCAATTGCCACATTTCGATTTGCAGCGACGAATCAAGACGCCCGCCGGGCGAATTGCTGGCGGGCGTGCAGGAATGGCCGCATTTGGCAAAGAGACCGGCATGCCCGGGAATTGCGAAATCAAGCGCTCAGGGCCTCGGGGACTTCCTGCCGCTCCCGGCGCAGAATCATTTCTTCCCGCCGTGCGCCGCGTTCCCAGGGCATCTGGAATTCGCATTTCTCCGCCGCGACCAGTACGGATTTCAACCAACGCTTCTCCGTTTGCATCTCTGTGCTCCTTCTCCACTGTCCGGCGCGTGCCGCTGTTTCTCTCTTGAGGACAATCTGCGGGCACTTTGCGGCGGATTAAGGGCAAAACGTGGACAATCTCGAAACGGCTAGAGGCGGATTGCGGCGATCAGTCGACCGTAGTCCGCCTCCTTGCGATGCGTGGTGCGCCGGAAGGAGAAGAAGCGTTCCGGGTCCGAATAGGTGCAGTGGCGGGTCCAGATCGCCTGGCCGATTCCGGCGCGTCGCATCCGGTGCAGGCCGAAGGCCGGCAGGTCGAACTGCAGCTTCTCGCCGCCTTCGCCTGAAAAGAATCTCTTGTTCTCAGGTTCCTCGGAGATGAAGGCGTCGTAGAACTCCCAACCGACCTCATAGGCGCGCTGGCTGATGCAGGGGCCGATCACGGCCACTGTTCTCACCCGATCCGCGCCCAGTTTCTCCATGCTCTGCAGCGTTTGCTCCAGAACACCGGACAATGCGCCACGCCATCCGGCATGGGCTGCGCCGATCACGCCGGCCTCATGGTCCGCGAAAAGCACGGGTTGGCAATCGGCGGTAAGCACCGACAGGGCGAGACCAGGCCGATCGGTAACGAGCGCATCGGCTTTCGGCGCCTGGCCGGGAGCGGCGTCGATTGTTTCGACTTCGGCCGAATGGACCTGGTTCATCGAGACCAGCTCGGCAGTTGCTACACCGAGCGAGGTCGCCACGCGATCACGGTTGATTGCCACGATCTCGGATTGATCCGACGAGCCGGGCCCGCAATTGAGCCCTTCGAAAACGCCCGAAGACGCGCCACCGCGCCGGGTGAAAAAACCGTGGCGCAGGGGCGAGAGGATGTCGGAGGTCAGAATTTCCAGCGTCATGTCTCAAATCCGGGTGGCGGCGGGGAGCCGTCGGGGTGAATGGCGATTGCCTTGAAGAGCGAACCCATTTCCTGCGGGTGGGTCAAGCGTCGATGCGCAGCAATGTGGTTTTCCAGTGCCGCGGAATCGGGCATGGCACGGGCAAGCGACTGGGCGCGTTGGGTTATTCCCAAACGTTCGAGAAGAACGCCTTGTGGAACCATGTTGCTGGCGATAGCGCCGGCGTCGCGTGCGGCGCGGTCTATCGCCTCGAAATCGACATGGGCGGTCAGATCGGCCTTGCCGGGGCCGTCGAACGGGTCGACAGGTTTGTGGTCCCGCAGCGCCTGCAGCGTATCGCCACGCGACTGCCAATCGCCGTAGTCGATGAAGATCGCCATGCCACCCTGTGTGACGATACGGTCGCCCAGCTCTGCCACGATCGCGGGCAAGGCGGGGCAAAGCTCGACGATGTCTCCGGGGAGGGTATCGGCAAGCCTGTGCGCCAGTTCGGGGACCGGGAGCGGCGCCGCAAATCTCGATTGAAACGCGTCTCCCTCGGAGCAGACGACATGCTCGCACCAGCCATCTGCGGCCCGTTGGAATTGCCGGATCGGCAACGCGTCGAGGAACTCGTTTGCGATGAAGAAGAGGGGGGCCTGCGGCAGGTCGCCGATTCGATCCAGCCATTGCACGGGATGGGGGGCCAGCGCCTCGCGTTGCAGATCCCGCAAGCGGGGGCTCGCTTCGACAAGGCGGATGTCGAAGGCGTCCGGAAGGCCGGGGATCGGGCGCATGGCCCGCAGCATGTCGGCCATGAGCGTGCCGCACCCGGGCCCGGCCTCGGCCAGCACCGCGTCGCGCGGCGCGCCCTGATCCAGCCAGCCCTGCGCCAGCGCCAGGCCGAGCAACTCACCGAACATCTGGCTGATCTCCGGCGCGGTGATGAAATCGCCGGCTGCGCCGAAGACGGGCGCGGTCGTGTAGTAGCCGTGATCCGGGTGCAGCAGGCATTCGGCCATGTAATCGGCCAGGGTGAGCGGGCCGGTCAGGGCGATCCGCTTGTGCAGGATCTCAGCCAGCGGGGTCATCTTGGCTCAGGCCTGCTGCGCAGCGCATAGGCGATGAGTGCAAGGCCAAGCGCTACCAAGGGCAGGGAGAGCAGTTGCCCCATTGTGACGCCGATGGCGCCGCTGCCGATGACGAAGCCGATCGGGTTGTCGGGCGTGATGAATTGCGCGTCGGCCTGGCGGAAAAACTCGACAATGAAGCGGGCGATGCCGTAGCCGGCGAAGAAGGCGCCGGCGACAAGACCGGGCCGCTTGAGCGCCCCGCGGCGCAGGGCCAGCCAGAGCAGGATCAGCCCGAGCACGAGCCCTTCGAGCGCGGCTTCGTAAAGCTGGCTCGGGTGGCGGGCGATTTCATTGCCGTAGTAGAACCATTCGCCCGGCACGGAGCAGCCTTGCCAGCCGGGATCGACGCAACGGGTCGGGAATTTCATCGCCCAGGCCACGTCGGACGGCCTTCCCCAAAGCTCGCTGTTGATGAAATTGGCAAGGCGGCCGAAGAAGAGCCCGGCCGGCGTGGCGATGGCAAGTGCGTCAGCCGCGCTCAGGCGTGGGATCGCGTGGCGCAGGGTGAAAAGCCACGCGGCGACGACAACGCCGATCAGCCCGCCGTGAAAGGCCATGCCACCTTCCCAGACCACGAGGATCTGGGCCGGGTTGGCGAGGTAGAATTCTGGTTTGTAGAAGAGCACGAAGCCGAGCCGGCCGCCGATCACCACCGCCAGAATGACCCAGGTCGTCAGGTCCTCGACCTGTCGTGGTTCCATCGGCGGCGTGTCATCCGGCCAGAGTGTCGGGCGTTTGAGCAGGGCCAAGATGAGACGCCAGCCGAGGAGAAGCCCGACGATATAGGCCAGCGCATACCAGCGCAACGCGAAGTCCATGCCGAACAGCGAGATGGAAAAAAGCTCGGGGCTGAGCTCGGGGAATGGGATTGTTGCCTGCATGGTTCCGCTCTTGATCGCCTCGATGTGGCAAAGTCAACCTTGAGGCTGCCCGTCCGGGGGGCCATATAGAGATCGGATGTAACGAACGGGTGCCCCATGCAGAGCCGAAACAGGTTATTCGACGACATGTCCCAGCTGATGACCAACGCGATGGGTGTGGCCCAGGGCGCGAAGGACGAGGCCGAGACTGCTTTCAAATCCATGATCGACCGCTGGATGGCGGATCGGGACTTCGTCACGCGCGAAGAATTCGACGCGGCCCGCGCCATGGCACAGAAAGCACGCGAGGAAAACGAGGCCCTCAAGGCGCGGATCGAAGCGCTCGAAGCGGCTATTAACAAGGATTAACAGAGGGTTAACGGGGCGCTCGCAGCTCTGTTTCACCCTGAGTCATAATGGCGCGGCCCGACTCGGGACCCTCTCGAACGCGCGTCGGAAACGGCGCGCGTTTTGCGTTGAAAAGAGTCGATTTTCTTGGTCGTCCAAAATCGTTAACGAGCCACTAGACCTGTGTGGATACGCTATATCTTGGGACTCTTCGAACTCTTGTCACAAAGTTTCTGCTTTACAGCCATTGGCTTTGCCCGCACGATGAAATCCAAGGACGGCGGCAGCATCGACCGTCCCAGAGCAGGCACCAAGCCCCGGTAAGGCAAGAAGAATCGGGGCGAGCAAACAGCGAGGCCCGGGCATGTCACTCTCCGAAGAGTTCCTGACGGAAGACCTACATCCGATCGACATCGTCGAGACCCTTGCCGAAAACAACGCCTGGGATTTCGACCGGATCGCCGAAGACCAGATTGCGATGGCGGTCGAGGGGCAGTGGCGAACTTACTCGGTTACGCTGGCCTGGTCGGCCTATGACGAGACGCTGCGGCTTATCTGCACCTTCGAGATGGAACCGCCGGAAGATCGCCTCGGGCGGCTCTATGAAGCGCTGAACCGGGTCAATGATTCCTGCTGGGCTGGCGCCTTCACCTATTGGCGCGAGCAGCAGCTCATGACCTATCGCTACGGGCTGGTGCTCGGCGGCGGGCAGACACCGCATCCCGAGCAGATCGATCGGTTGATCGGCTCGGCGGTCATGGCGTCGGAACGCTATTATCCGGCCTTCCAGCTTGTCGTCTGGGGAGATCAGGATCCCGAGGATGCGCTTCAGGTTGCGATTGCGGAGGCCTTCGGGCGCGCCTGAGGCGTTGGAGGGGGCGCTGCCCCCGGCGCGCCTTGCGCGCCCCCCCCCTGGGATATTTCCGGAAAGCGGAAGTTGCAGCCATGCGCCCGGACGCATAGCGTGCCCTCGGAACGGAACCGGAGGCTTTTCATGGAGACGGCGGATGTGAAGGCACGGGGGCTTGTGCTCCTGGGCTGTGGCAAGATGGGCTCGGCGATGCTGCAGGGCTGGTTGGCGAACGGGTTCCCGGCAGAATCGGTGACGGTGATTGATCCGCACCCGTCGGACTGGGTCGTTGCGCAGGGCGTACGGCTGAACGCGGAGTTGCCGGTGCGACCGGCCATTGTGCTCGTTGCGGTCAAGCCGCAGATGATGGCGGAAGCGCTGCCCTCGCTGGCCGAACTGGGGAGCGGCGAGACGCTGTTCCTGAGCGTTGCGGCCGGGACGCCGATTTCCTTTTATGAATCCGTGCTCGGGGCGGCGACACCAGTGATCCGGGCGATGCCGAACACACCGGCAGCGGTTGGCCGCGGCATCACCGCGATCGTTGGTAATGCGCGGGCGAGTGCCGCACAAATGGATCTTGCGGAGCATTTCCTGTCGGCCATCGGGCAGGTGGTCCGGCTTGAGGCCGAGGCGCAGATGGATGCGGTGACCGGGCTTTCCGGGTCCGGGCCGGCCTATCTGTTCCACATGGTCGAGGCCATGGCGCGGGCGGGTGTGGCACAAGGCTTGCCGGAGGATCTGGCGATGCAATTGGCGCGGGCGACCGTCGCCGGGGCCGGGGAGTTGCTGCACTGTTCTGAAGAGAGCGCGGCGCAACTCCGGGCCAACGTGACCTCTCCAAACGGGACGACCGCTGCGGGGCTGGAGGTGCTGATGGACGAGCGCGCGGGCCTGCCCGGACTCATGGAAAAGGTGGTCTCGGCGGCGGCGGATCGGAGCCGGGAGCTGGCCAAATGAGCGAGATCGGGTTCGACGAATTCCTGAAGGTGGATATCCGGGTCGGGCGGGTGGTGCGCGCCGAACCGTATCCCGAGGCGCGCAAGCCGGCGATCAAGCTCTGGATCGATTTCGGGTCGGAGATTGGCGAAAAGAAAAGCTCGGCCCAGATCACGCGCCATTATGACGTGGAGACGTTGCCGGGGAAGCTGGTCATGGCGGTAGTCAATTTTCCGCCGCGTCAGATCGGGCGGTTCATGTCCGAGGTGTTGGTTCTGGGCGTTCCCGACGAGGAGGGCGAGGTCGTCCTGCTTGCGCCGAGTCAGGATGTTCCGATCGGCGGTCGGGTGCATTGAGACTAGTCAGCCTGGAACGCCGTGGCTTCTGTCGTAGCCATTGATCGACGGGCTAGGCCACTGCGCGGCGCCCGCTTGCGGTGAGAATATCTCGACGAGAAGCGGGTAGCAGGCGGCGGCGTCGGAGGAGTGCTCCGCCGAACAGTCGCCGCCCGGACAGGCAGAAAGCGCTCCGAGCAGGTCGATCTCGGCCAGAATGTCGAGATAGTCGCCCGGCCGGACCGGGCTGGCCTTCATGAAGTACTGGCCAGTGTCGCGGGTGAAACCGGTGCACATGAAGACGTTGAGCACGTCATGGACATGGCTTTCAGCCTCCTCAAGCGTGAGCCCGGTCTCGGCGGCGAGCGCGCGGGTCAGGTTCGAGTGACAGCAATGGTGGTACTGGCCGTCGGAGAGCAGGATGTTGGTGTAGGGGTCGCAGCGGGTGCCGATCACGTCATGCACCGAGCCGCCATGTGGGTCGATTCCGTACCAGTCCAGCGTGTCCTCCAGGATCGTCGCCATAGGACGCAGATAGGGGAAGCTGGTCCAGAGCCGCTCGCCGGTTGTCACGTGCGTGCCATGCAGCGCGCGGGTCTTGCCGGAATAGAAGCGCTCGGAAAGGTTGCCCGCGTTCCACAGGTTGAGATCGCCCACCTGCGGGCCTTCGATGGAGCTGATGCGGAAGGCGCCCCCGGCGGGGACGCGGAAACAGGCGGCATCGCGGGGCGGGACGCGGACCTCATCCGTCTTCTCGAGCGCCGCGCGGTGCCGTGCGAGAGCGGTCATGTCCGGCTGCGGCAGGGTTTCGACCGGATAGCAGATGACCGGTGGTACGGCGCGCCGGCTATCGGCGTCATCGGGGCGGGACATGGCAGCTCCTTTTCGCGGCATCTTGCGGGGACTAAGCCGCGTGATGATGGGCTGCGCAAGACCCGGCGGAAAAGGTACCGCGAAATCGTTCCTTTGAGGGGATCCCAAATGCAACAAGCTGGGAGATATTTCTCGGAGAGAATGCGCAGAGCGGCGCGCTGTATACGAGATCAGGGATGCAGCATGTTGGTGTGTTGGTGAACGCGGTTCGAGTTAGAGACGGCTATGACTGACCTTGACATACAACACCTCACTGCCGTCCGGGGTGTAGGTTGCTTGAATGGACGTGCCATAAGGCCGCAAGACTGCCAAAGAGCGAACGGATCGCATAAAGCCGGACTCCGGCCAGCGCAGCCCTTTCGAGGTGACATTCCAGCCCGCATCTACAACCAGCTCCCCTTCATGTCCGATATAGGGATTGTCGCTGTTCCACGCATCGCGGGACCGAAAACCCTGGGACTCCAGCCAAGGCGTCGCATTGGATATGTTCCCAAGTGTTCTAAGGATTCTGAAAGTGCAGATTTCGACGTGAGCATCGGTCTTCATCCGGCTCCAGTCGAGATTCCTGAGCTCCTCAAGGGTCGCCGTGGCGGGTTTTGAACCAATACAGCTGGCGACGTCCGGGAAGGTCAAAAGGGCGGCTCGTTGAGCGTCGGTAAATGGATCCGGCGCTCCCCGCGTGGTTCGAAGGTTCTGATAGGCCGGCTCCCCCAAATCCAGTTCGACGGCATGCGTGTAGTAAAGCGAGCGCAATCCGGAACAGGTCCAGACAACAAGGCCAAGAAGCAAGGGAAACCCCAGAGCAAGGGAAAGAACAACGTGAAACGGGTTTCGGAGATTGGGCAAAGCCATCTGATCAACACTCAAACGCAGGACGAATCGGCCACCGGATACGGGGACCTCTCGATGTATGTTCGATCCTCTTGTTCATATTTCGGTCAAAGCTGGAGACTTGGGACCTTGCGATTTCTACAGGACTGATTGGATGCCCCCATGCGACCAAGCTTGGAAAGCAGTCCCTTTGGCTGCGCCAGGTGTCTGAGGTCAACGCCCTCGGAAACGGCCTCTCGACATTCTTGATGCGGTAAGCGCCGGTTTGATTGCCTAGGCAAGCGGGTCAAGAATGGCGGCCCGCGAGGCGTCCGCTGAAGAGGCAGCCGCCAAGGAAAGTTCCTTCCAGCGCGTTATAGCCGTGATAGCCGCCGCCGCCGAAACCGGCCACCTCTCCGGCCGCGAAAAGGCCCGGGAAGACGGTTCCGTCGGGGCGCAGGACACGGGATTCCAGGTCCGTATGAAGCCCGCCAAGGCTCTTGCGTGTCAGCACGTTCAGCCGGACGGCGATCAACGGACCCTTGCTCTCGTCGAGGATCCGATGCGGGACAGCGGTGCGAGTGAGCTTGTCGCCAAGATAGGCGCGGGCGCCGCGGATGGCGGTGACCTGCGCGTCCTTGGCGAAGTCATTGCCGATCTGCGCATCGCGTGCCTCGATCTGTTCAAACAGATGCAGGAAATCCAGCGGCGTCTCCGGCGTGATGGCGTTCATGCCCTGCACGAGATCCCGCAGGTTTTCGGCGACGACGAAATCTTCGCCATGCTCCTTGAACGCCTCGACCGGCGCCGGGGCGCCCTTGCCCAGAAGCCTTGCCTTCAGCACCTCTTGCCAGCGCCCGGAGGTCAGGTCCGGGTTCTGTTCCGAGCCGGACAGCGCGAATTCCTTCTCGATGATCGCCTGGGTCAGGATGAACCAGGAATGGGCGTGGCCGGTGGAAAGGATGCGCTTGAGGGTGGCCAGCGTGTCGAAACCGGGCAGGCAGGGCGCTTCCATGCGGTTGCCGAGCGCGTCGAACCACATTGAGGAGGGGCCGGGCAGGATGCGGATGCCGTGATTGGGCCAGATCGGGTTCCAGTTCTTCAGACCTTCGGTGTAATGCCACATCCGGTCTGAGTTGATCGCGCCGGCTCCGGCGGCGATGGCCGTCTCCTGCATCCGTCCGTCGACATAATCGGGCACGCCGGCAACCATTTGCGCCGGTGCCGGGCCGAGACGCGCCTCCGGCCAGTGACGGCGGACGAGGTCGTGATTGCCGCCGATCCCGCCCGAGGCGAGGATGACGGACTCGGCGCGGCAGGTGAAATCGCCGACCACTTCCCTGTTCGTGCTTTCACCGATCTGGGCAGCGTCTTCGGCCAGGATGTCGCCGGAGACGCCACAGACAGTGCCATTCTCGACAATCAGCTCCGTGACACGCCGCCGGGGCACATGGCGCAACCCGCCGGTGAGCACCGCGTCCAGCACCCGGGCCTTGAAGGGCGCCACGACGCCGGGGCCGGTGCCCCAGGTGATATGAAACCGCGGCACCGAGTTGCCATGCCCGTCGGCCAGCGCGCCGCCGCGCTCCGCCCAGCCGACCACCGGGAACCAGCGCAGCCCCAACCCGTGCAGCCAGGACCGCATCTCGCCAGCGGCGAAATCGACATAGGCCTGCGCGAAGCGGCGGGGATTGTCATCCTCTGGACGGTCGAACTGCGCGCTGCCCATCCAGTCGGACAGGGCGAGGTTTCTACTGTCGCGAATGCCCATACGGCGCTGTTCCGGCGTGTCGACCATGAAGAGCCCGCCGAGCGACCACTGGGCTTGCCCGCCCAGCGATTGCGGCCCCTCCTGGTCGAGAAGGAGCACCTTGCGTCCCCGTTCCAGCGCTTCGCAGGCGGCCACGAGCCCGGCAAGGCCCGCACCGACAACGATCACATCGGCTTTGCCTGTCTCTGTCATACTGGTCCTCCGCGCAGAGAAAACTACGCGCTGTGTGCCTGTTCGCCGAGTTGAACGTTACGTCAGGTCGTTTCGAATTCAAGGAGCCGGCACCGCGCGCGAACTCGCGCGGACAAGGGGCTGGCTGCCCGTCCTACCTTGTGGTCTGGCAGTGCTTTAAAAACCGATAACCGAAGGCTTGAATCGAGCGAAACCTGTTCGGCAGGTCCCTGCCTCCTAGTTGCCCGGTTTCGGGCGCGGGGTCAGGGCTCGGATCGCCTTGTGGATGTCCTCTGGCAACGTGGTGTTTGCACCGCGGGGGGCGGCGTCGAGCGCGGCCGTGACATCCTTTGCGAGGATTCCGATCGAATTGTCCTCGGCCCAGCCGTCGCGGGCAAACTCGATCTCGTCCATGCCGCTGGCAAGCCAGTTCTGGCCGGAAGAGGTCTCGATCAGGGCGAGCAGGCGCTGCTCGTCCAGGCCGGCCGCATCGGCCCAGTCGAGCACGAGCCGGGTCATCACCGTGTGGGAGGCTGCGAGCAGGTTGTTGAGAACCTTGGCCTGCGCACCACTGCCGAAGGGGCCCATGCGATGGAAATGGGCGCCCATTGCGTCGAAGAGAGGTTGCACCCGGTCGAGCACGGTCTCTTCGCCTCCGAGCATGAAGCTGAGGCGGCGTTCTCGGGCGGCGATCCGGGCGCCGGACATGGGGGCATCGACACATCTGACATGGCCCGGCAGGCGCTCAGCGAGACCGCGGACATAGCGCGGCGAGAGGGTCGACGAGATGATCAGGGTCTCAAGCGCCTCTGCGCGGGTGGCCAGCGCGCCCCGGCCGAAAAGCACGTCCTCCGTCTGGTCCTCGTCGCGGACGACTGTGATCAGGATGCGCAGGTCGCGGGCGAAGGCTTCGGGATCATCCGTGACCGGGACATCATCGCGCAGGCTGTCGGGCGCGATGTCGTAACCCTGCGACTCGAAGCCGGCGGCGATGAGCGCGGCCAGCATCGGCCCGCCCATGCGGCCGCAGCCCGCCAGGCCGATTTTGCCGAGATCGGTCAATGTTCGATATGTTCTTCCTTGACGAACATGTTCTCCCAGGCGCGGTCGATCAGCTCGGGTGTCATCTGGTAGGGGATGCCCTCGTATTCGCAGATCGAGATCATCTGGTCGATCAGGAAGATCGGCTGATAGTTCGCGTAGATATTGTCGATGGTCGGGTATTTGTTGCGCAGCAGGTGGATCAGCGTGTCCTGGTCCAGCGGCATCTTGCGCTTCTTGGCGACCATGGCGAAGATCTTCAGGAAGTCTTCCTGGTTCGGCCCGTCGATCTTGATCTTGAAGAAGATCCGGCGCAGGGCCGCCTTGTCGAAGATCTCGTTGGGGTGGAAGTTGGTCGAGAAGATCACCAGCGTGTCGAAGGGCACCTCGAATTTTTCGCCCGATTGCAGGGCGAGGATGTCCTTGCCCTCTTCCAGCGGCAGAATCCAGCGGTTGATCAGCGCCTGCGGCGGGTCTGCCTGGCGGCCGAGGTCGTCGACGATGAAGATGCCGCCGGTCGACTTGAGCTGCATCGAGGCCTGGTAGGTCCGCGCTGTGGGGTTGTAGACGAGGTCCAGCATCGAGAGCGACAGTTCACCACCGGTGATGACGGTCGGCCGCTCGCAGCGCACGTAGCGGGTGTCGAAGCGGTTGCCGGTGCGGCGCAGCGAGTTGGGATCGTCCACCTGCTCCTCGGCGGCCGAATGCACGATCGGGTCATAGACGGTGATCACCTGGCCGGCATATTCGACGGCGCGGGGGATGTAGATCTTGTCGCCCATCGCGTCGCGGATGCCGTTGGAGATCGAGGACTTACCATTGCCCGGCGGGCCATACATCAGGATCGAGCGGCCGGCGGAGACCGCCGGGCCGAGCTGGCCGAGCAGGTCATCGGGCAGGACGAGATGGCCCATGGCGCCGGTGAGCTGGTCGCGGGTGATCTGGATACTTCGGATCGACTGGCGCTTGACCTGTTCGCCATAGATCTCCATCGGCACCGGCATGGCGCCGTAATACTCCGACTGGGAGAGCGCATCGAGGGCACGGGCCTTGCCGGTATCGGTGAGCTGGTATCCCATCTCGCCGCCCGAATTGGCGTGCAGGGTGCCGGTGGCTTCCATGAGCTTCTGCTCGCGGGCGACATCGACCAGTTCCTGGGTGACCGGAATCGGCAGGCAGACGGCGCGGGCCATCTCGGTCACCATTTCGATATTCTTGCGGAACACGGTCTTGAGCAGGATGTCCCGCATCATGACCAGGGGAAGTTGCATCTCTTCCAGCCGCCTTGGCGCCGGCGGCGCAACCACATTCCCGACTTCCATGTTCATCTCGTTACCCGCTTGTCCCGTTTCAACGCCCTGTCCAAAGACTTGCCATTCCCGCCCGGAAATCGACACGAATACCTGCGATGCCGCAGACAGTCCGGAACATGCCGTGCTATTGTGGCCAAAAAAGGGAAGAAAAGAGAGAGCAGGGATGCAGAAACGGGGTTCCATCGCCTTTGGCGGTTTTCTACTTGCGCTCTGGGCGGGGCTGAGTGCGGTCCTGTTGGCCAAGGGCGGGCTCTATATCGCCAAGCATGAAGGCGACACGATCCACCTGATCGACATGGTGATCCGCCAGAGCCAGGGCGCGTGGCCGCATCTCGACTACATGACACCCATCGGCTGGCTGGCAACAGCGCCCATCGCGCTGTTTGTCGGGCATGGATGGGGGATCGGCATGGCTTATCTCGCCGCCCAGGTCCTCTTCGCGGCGGCGCTGATCCCGGCAATCTGGTGGGTCGGTGTCTCGCGGCTGCAGACCGGCTGGGCGATGGTCTTCGGAGCCGTCTGTATCTGGCTCTGCCTCGCGATGGTCCACGGCGAGGCGCAGCCGTCGCTTTCGATCTCGATGCATTACAATCGCTGGGCCTGGGCGCAGGCCTTCCTTGCCATCGCCATCGTCTTCCTGCCGAGCGTCGGGCGGCGCAGCCAGGTCGCGGACGGGCTTGTCCTTGGGCTGACGGTTGCCGGGCTGGCGCTGATCAAGGTGACCTATGTCGCGGCCTTCTTTCCGGTCATCCTGCTGGCGCTGCTGATGCACCGGCAATGGCGCGCCCTGCTCGTGGCGCTGGCGACCGGGCTCGCCATTGTCGCGGCGATGACGCTGGCGGCCGGGGCCGGGTTCTGGGCCGCCTATCTGGGCGATCTTTTCGCGGTGACCGGCTCCGAGACCCGCGCCCAGCCGGGCCACAGCCTCTACGGCGTGATCGCGGCGCCGGCCTATCTCGGCGGTTCCTTCGCGGCCCTCGCCGCCGTCGTGTTGCTGCGACAGGCCGGGCGGGACAGGGAAGGGGCGCTGCTGCTTCTGCTGGTGCCGGGCTTCTTCTACGTGACCTACCAGAATTACGGCAACGACCCGCAATGGCTCTACCTGCTGGGCATCCTGCTCTTCGCGCTGCGCCCGGCGCCGGGCGTGACCAACACTGCGGGCTGGGACATGCGGCAGGCGCTCACGCTTGCAGGCTGCGCGGTGTTCATGCTCGGGTTGCCATCCGCGCTCAACCTCGCGTTCAGCCCGTTCCGGCATTTCAACGCCCCTGCGGCGGCACATTTGCCGCTCTTCCCGCGCTCGGCCGAGCATGGAGATATCCACGTTCTGATCGAGCGGAACCGGGATCCGGCGGGAAATATCCGGCTCCCGGCCCTTGCCTCGGCCGTGGCCGTCGCAGACGCGGACGGTCCGCAGCCGACCGTGTTGAAGGGAGAGGAACTGCCGCTCTGCCGGCTCTCTGGCGGCACGGTCACGGTGTTCGACGGCATCGCGCGGGACCTGGAAGCGGCCGGCTTTGCAGGCAAGGCGATCTTCGGCGCCGACCTGCTCACCAGCTATTGGCTCTTCGGCGATTTCCAGCGACTGGAGGGGGCGGCGCCCTGGCGCTATGGCGGCCTGCCGGGGATCGAGGGCGCGAGCCACCTGCTGGTGCCGCTCTGTCCGATGGATGGAAGGGCGCGGCGTTCGGTGCTCGAAGCGCTGGAGGCGCGCGGCATCGGGCTGGCGGAAGTGCACCGGAACGACGTGTATCAGCTCTACGAACTCCAGCCGGGCGAGGGATAGGGCTGCGGCCCCGCGAGGGGTACGCGCTTGTCAGGTGGACCGGGTGGGCGGAGACAGGGAGCGAGCCCCTCCGTCGCCTGTTGGCGGCAGGGTGGCTCGGTTTGAGCAGGAACGGTCCCGGGTTTTGCCAGAGCGGCAGGTTCGGGGCCTGCTCGGGTCTGGGCTCAGTCTGAAAATCCGGTGTCAGGGCGCTACGGAGAGGCACCCGTCGCGTCAGGCGCCGTAGACCGCACCGAGGCCGAGATAGGCAATCAACATCCAGCCGAGCGCCAGCCCCATCGGGAAGTCCTTGCGTTCCCAGCTTTCCCAACCCGGCGCGGCCTTCCGGATCGCCGGGATCGCTCGCATGGTCCGGTGGACGACAAGCGCTGCCAGCGCGCAAGCAACGTAGATGTAGCAGAACAGTGCCACGTCCCCGAGCGCAACGAAGGGCGCCATGGCCGCGGCGAACTTGGCGTCGCCGGCCCCCATCAGCCCGACCATGTTGAGGATGAAGCCGGCCACCAGCACGACCAGGAGATGCAGCCATTGCCAGGCGTAGCTCTCCAGCGGCAATGCGATCGGACCAATGGCGAGATAGACGAAGAACAGCGCCATGACGGCGCGGTTCGGGATCTTCATGCGGGCCATGTCGTTCCAGCCGACCCAGAGGCCGATCGGGATGACAAAGGGCAGGAACCAGAGCGCAGCGCTGGCGGGAATGTCGAGGGTCATGCCGGTCTCGGGCCTGTTCAGGTGCCGTCAAGCGCGTTGAGAGAATGGACGGCGGCTTCGAAATGCTGAGGATGGGTGTCGATGGCGTCTTCGAGCAGCGAACGGCCCATGGAGGTGTCGTTCTGCTTGATCGCGGCCAGCGCGGCGGTGTGCAGCAGCATGGCGCGCTCGGTCTGGGTCATCTCGACGATCGGCATCTGGTAGTTGCGCTGCGCGGAGCGGGCGAGCACGAGGTTGTTCTTCGCGGTGAACAGGTCCGGCTCATATTGCAGCGCCTCGCCGAAGAGCCGCTCGGCCTCGCGATACTTGCCGCGCGAGAGCTTGGAATAGCCCCAGTTGTTGAGCGTCGAGGCGGGTTTTGTGGTCAGGCCGACGGCGGTGTCGTAGAAGCTGTCCGCCTTCTTCCATTCCTTGTTGCCATCGGCGACCATCGCCTCAAGCTTGTAGCGCTTGAAGGTCTCGTGGGTCGGCGGCACGCTGTCGAGGATCTCCTCGGCCTTGTCCCAGTCGCCGGCGCGGATCAGCGCATCGGCGTAATCGACGCGGTCGCTGGTGGTCACACCTTCCATCGCGATGACCTTGCCCCAGGCGGCGGCGGCTTCGGTGTTCTGCTTTGCGCGCACGAGCGACTTGGCGAGGTTGCGCTGCAGGTCGATCCGATCCGGAAACTCCGCGGAGGTTCGCTTGAAATAGGATACCGCTTCATTGGCATCGGCGACCGTCAGCATCAGGTCGCTGAGGTTGTTTTCGTCAATGACATTCACGTTCTGAAGGGCGCGATCAACTTCGCTTTCGCCGGCTTTCTGACAGGCCGACAGCGCCATGGCAGTGCCAAGGCACAGGGTGACAAGGGTAATGCGGCGCATTTTTGCGTCCTTTTTACTGCTCGTTCTGCCTCATGGTGTGCTGAGAATGCGGTATTGTCCGCTCCCCCGCCGCACCAACTCGAATTCGTCTTGTTGCTCGGAAGTGTAGGCTGGATTTTCGATATTTGCGAGCGCGTGCTTCAGATTTTCCTTGATTTCGGCACTTTGGCCACTGTCAAGGGAGAAAGCGACGCGAAATGTGCGTGCGGCCTCGCCGATCTCGCCCTGCTCCATGAGCACGACACCGAGATTGTTCCAGGCGGCGGCGAAATGCTCATCCTCCTCGATGGCGCGGCGCAATTGGCGCTCCGCCTGGCCGAGGCGACCGAGCTTGAGATTGGCCGAGCCGATAGCCGAAAGCACGTCGGCGGTCAGCCCGTGGTCGCCGGCGGCGCGGTAATATTCCTTGAGGGCCAGCTCGTATTCGCCCGCCGCCATCATGCGATGGCCGACGATCAGCCCGTCCACGGCATCTTCGACCCCTTCGACCCCGGCTGGCAGCGGGGCGCCTTCGTTCAGCGGTTCGAGACGAGGATCCTCGCCACAGCCCGCAAGGACGAGACACAGGGACATCAGCAGGAAGGGCGAACGGAACATCGAAACCTCGGGCGGGGGCGGTCTTGGCCGAAGTGTTACTGCAACCGCGCGCCGGGCCAAGTGGCTGATGGGGTGGAAGGACGAGAGGAGCGCCCGGTGTGGCAAAACCGACTCTTCCGGCTTGCGACGGCGGGGGCGGGCTGTCCGGCGGCGCAGAACTGCGTCCGCGACATGCAAACGGGGGGCAAAGAGCCCCCCGCGCCGGATTTCAGTCAGGATCTGACGGCTGGCGTCAGAACCGGTAGTTCAGGCCGACCGTCGCCGTGGTGGCGTTGACCTTGTCATAGTCGTTGAAATCCTCGAACCGGTGCGCGGCGACTTCGCCGGTCAGGCTCCAGGCGTCATCCAGCCTGTGCTCGACGCCGACACCGCCGAAATAGCCCCAGGAATTGCCGAAATCATCGCTGTCGGCATAGGCGGCGCCGGCCGTGGCATAGAGCATCGTGCTGCCGAAATCATAGCCGCCGCGAACTTTCAGGCGGGAGAGCGAGCTGAGATCGCCCGCATCGGTCGAGATATCGCCGAAAGTCACATCGGCGCCGAGACCGACAACCCAGTCGCCGAGATCCCAGTCATACCCGCCCACGATGCCGCCGATCATGCCGTCGCCTTCGAGGTCCTTGGTCAGCTCGCCATAGCCGAGCTGCAAGCCGAGATAGCCGCCGGTCCAGTCGGAGGCCGGCGTGACGGGGATCGGCGTGGGGACCGGTTCGATGACGGGTTCGGAGGCCGAGCCGGCATAGACCGGGGCGGCAATGGCGAGTACGAGGGTGGCACCGAGGGCGCGCTTGGCAAAACTGTTCATCTGTTTCCCTTTCGGAGTGGCTGCACAGGGTCATTTGGTGCCTCTCATTCTGCGGAGGCAGGGCCCAGATATGGTCGATCCGCGGGTTTCCAATCCTTCGCGCGCCGGTTTTGCATCCGGTTTCAAATCCACGGCAACCTTGCGCCGATGCCCTTGCGGCATAGGCAGAAAGGCGCTTCTTATGGTTTTGGTCGGGATTGAAAACGCGCCGCCTGCGCCCTAGCGCCGGATCGGGGGAAACCGAGGCGAGAGACCGGCCGCCAAAGGGATGTCATGGGGGAAGAAATGTGGTCCGCCCCGGGCACAGAACAGGGCCGTCAGGCGCGGGTGGACGCGTGCTGCATCCACCCGGGCAAGGGCGCTACTTGCGGCGCTTGTGCTCTTCGAGACGGGGGAAGATCTCGACGAAATTGCAGGGGCGGTGGCGGTAGTCCAGCTGCGGGGCGAGGATCTCGTCCCAGCCATCCTTGCAGGCCCCGGGCGAGCCGGGCAGGGCAAAGAGATAGGTGCCGTGCGCGACGCCTGCACAGGCGCGGGACTGCACGGCGGAGGTGCCGATCTTCTGCATCGAGATGATGGTGAAGACGGTGGAGAAGGCGTCGATCTCCTTTTCATAGACATCGCGATGCGCCTCGACGGTCACGTCGCGCCCGGTGAGCCCGGTTCCGCCGGTGGAGATCACGACATCGACATTCGGGTCTTCGCACCAGGCCAAAAGCTGCGCGGCGATCTCGCTGCGTTCGTCGGGGAGGATCCTGCGGTCGGCAAGGACATGCCCGGCGGCTTCGATGCGGCCCGCGAGCGTGTCGCCGGAGCGGTCCTCGGCGAGGCTGCGGCTGTCCGAGACGGTCAGGACCGCGATGCGGACGGGGACGAATTCCTTCGGGGTGTCGGGGCTGTGCATCTAGCTGCGCTCCATGAGGGCCAGCCGGGCGGCCAGCGCGGTGAAAACACCCGCCGTTGCCCATCCGAGGCCGCGGGCAAAACGGGGAGACTGGGCGAGGCGGCGTCCGAGGCTGCCGGCGAAGACCCCGACCAGGCCGTTGACCACCAGCCCGCCAAGGGCCAGCAGCACGCCGAAGACGAGAAATTGCGGCAGGATCGGGCCGTGTTCCGGATCGACGAATTGCGGCAGAAAGGCGAGCACGAACAGGATCACCTTGGGGTTGGTCAGATTGACCAGCAGCGCCTGCCGGAAGGCGCGGGCGGGCGAGAGGGCCGGGCCGGCGGCGGTGGGCACCGGTCCGCTCCGGAGCGCGCCGACGGCCAGCCAGAGCAGGTAGGCCACGCCGACCCAGCGGATCACGTCGAGCAGGACCGGCTCGGCGGCGACAAGCGCCGAGAGGCCGATCCCCGCGGCGGCGGTGTGGAAGAACGCGCCGAGCGCGATGCCGGCATCGGCGGCCAGCGCCGCGCGCGGCCCGCCGCGCAAGCCCTGCGCCAGGCAGAACATCATGTCCGCCCCCGGCGTCAGGTTGAGCGCCAGGCCGGCCGGGATGAAGGCCAGCAGGGTCAGGGGATCGACGGGGATCACGGCGGTGTCTCGCCGCGCAGCCGGGCTTTCAGCGAGAGCAAATCCGCCCATGCCTCGCGCTTGGCGCCGGGATTCCGCAACAGGTAGGCCGGGTGGAACATCGGCAGGGCCGGGCGGCCGAGCGTCTCGGTCCAGGTGCCCCGGATCCGCGTGATCCCGCGACGCCCCAGCATCGCCTGACAGGAGATGTTCCCCATCAGCACCAGCGCGTCCGGGCCGATCAGCTCGACATGCCGTTCCACGAAGGGCTTGAGCATGGCAATTTCCTCGGGCCTCGGATCGCGGTTCTGCGGCGGCCGCCAGGGCAGGATATTGGTGATATAGACCGCGTCCGCCGCGTCTTCGGCATCGCGAGCAAGCCCGATCGCGGCCAGCATCCGGTCCAGCAACTGCCCGGCGCGTCCGACAAAGGGGCGCCCCTGGATGTCCTCGTCCCGCCCGGGGGCCTCGCCGATGATCATCAGCCGGGCCTTCGGGTTCCCGTCGCTGAAGACCAGCGAACGGGCGCCCTGTTTCAGCTCGCAATGCGGGAAACCGGCAAGGGACTGCGCCAGCGCTTCCGGTGTCGCGGCGGCCTTCGCCATCGCGCGGGCATCGCCGATTGGATCGGCTTTCGGCGGGGGCACGACCGCCGGTGTGCCCCGCGCGGCCGGTGACCTTTCGGCCTCCGCCTTTTCCCTGGCCTCTTCCATCAGGGCCTTGCTCAGCGCGAAGCGATCCACCGGTGCCGCGAGTGTCGCCTCGTCCGCGCCCATCGAGACCTGGAAGTCGAGAGCGGCATAGATATCGTGATAGGCGAGTTCCTGGACCATGAGAGACTTGCTAGCCCAAGGCGGCGCGGTCGGGAAGGGGCTAGCTGGTCTCATGGGAGCTTTGGGGCGGCAAGAGCCGCGTGCCGGGATTGGAACCGGTCGGCCTCGGGGAGGCAGGAAACCCGGTGGCCACTGTGAGATACCTTCCCGTGCGGCCGGCGGAGGTGTCGATCAGCCGCCCTTGCAGCCGCGAATATCGACGGCGTTCGAGCCGGCAATCACAGTGAACCGCAGTGCAGTACGCTGAAGCGCCATCGGCTTGCCATTCGGCGGGACGAGATCGGCTTCGAGATGCAGCGCGCCTCCCCTCCGTTCGACCATCGGCTGCGAGACCCAGATACGCGGATCGCCGGCCTCGACAAGCGCCACCTCGTCGCCCGGCAGGCGAGGCATCTCGATGCGCACTTGCAGCCGCAGCCCGTCCGAGATCGGCTCCAGATCACAGCGAACAACACCCACGCCCGCGCGCTTGGCGGATCGGGGCTGGCTAGCCAGCGCCTGGTGAATCACCGGGTCGGAGACTCCGGCGCCGTCCAGCTGTGCGTCGAGCAACAGGCGCGCCGGCATGCAGATCGTTTCGCAGATGCCGAGGTCGACTTCGCCGCGCAGCCGGATCGGCTTGCCGGGCTGTTTCGGGTGCAGCTCGATGGGCAGGACAAGCTCTTCGGCATATCCGATCGTGCGCGCTCCATAGATGTCGAAGACGCGCGGGCTCGGCCAGTGGTAGCGCACGCCCCGCAGGTTCTCCGACTTCGACCAGTCGAAATGCGGCGGGATGCCGGTCTCGCCGGGAGCGCGCCAATAGGTCTTCCAGCCGGGCGCGAGCCGGATATGCAGCGCCGCCATACGGGTGCCATCCTGGGTCGTCCACCCGCCAAGTATCTCGGCCTGCACCACATTCTCCGGTGGCCCTCCGCCGGCCTGGGCGAAAAACGGCAGGAGCCCGACAAACGTGGCGGCGAGGAGGGTCCGGAGTTGGCACAGAGTGGATGTCATGGCGCAGAGGATATGCAGTCTGGCGCCAGTGGGAAATCACATATTGGAGACGAAAGGCCCCCTGTGCCTTCACAGCCTCTTGTGCCGGCGGTCCTGGCGGATCATTGTCTCGGCGATGACCGATTCCGCATCCCATATGGACCTCTCCGGCAAGCTGCTGATCGCCATGCCCGGCATGGGCGATCCCCGTTTCGACCGTTCCGTTATCTATCTCTGCGCCCATTCCGAAGATGGCGCGATGGGTCTGATCGTGAACCAGCCGGCGGCGGATCTTGCCTTTGGCGACCTGCTGGAGCAGCTCGAGATCGATGCCAGCGACGAAAGCCTGCCGACCCAGATCCATATCGGCGGGCCGGTCGAGAACGGTCGGGGCTTCGTGCTGCATTCGGGCGAATACAACCTGCCGGACTCCACTTTGCAGGTCGATGCGGATTTCGGCATGACCGCGACGCTGGAGATCCTGGAAGACATGGCGCTGCGGCGTGGCCCCGAACGGGCGCTGCTGGCGCTCGGCTATTCCGGCTGGGCGCCGGGACAGCTCGAGGAAGAAATCGCCCAGAATGGCTGGCTGACCTGCGATGCGAGCCCGGATCTCGTCTTCGGAGGCGAGAATGCGCAGAAATGGGAGAAGGCGCTGGCGGTTCTCGGGATCGACCCGCTGACATTGTCCGCGAGCGCCGGGCGGGCCTGAAGCGGCCTCGAGTTTCAATCCGACCCTCATCCTGATGTCTGCAAACCGCTGCCAGCGGGTTGTCGTCGTTCGTCACACCGAGCGGCGGCAGGGCCGGTCAGATCGGGAGACCCTGGAGATCAACCGGTCTTTGGCCCGCGTCGCATCGAGCGGCGGATCTCGCCGAGGCTGGTCGCGCCGATCAGCTGGGCCACGGCGAAATAGCTCACGATCCCGGCGCCCACGAGCAGGGTCAGGGCGAGGAAGCGGATATGCCGCTGGTACAGCCAGTCGCCGAGCAGCGCTTCCGTCCCGAGCAGGACCGCCCCCATCACCAGCGAGGCGATGACGATCCGCCCCGCACGGTGCTTCAATCTCGCATCGAGCTGGGCGGCATCCCCCATGTCGCGCGAGCCGAGCCAGAGCAGGACGACCATTGCCCAGCCCGCGAGCGTCGTTGCCCAGGCGGCGGCATGGAACCCGATCAGGAAGGAACCCGCGATGGCGACGACGGCGTTGAGGATCATCGCCACCACCGCGTAGCGGAAGGGCGATTTGGTGTCGTGGCGGGCGAAATAGAGCGGCTGCAGGACTTTCTGCAGCACGAAGGCCGGCAGGCCGAGCCCGTAGATCGCCGTCACCTCGGCGGTCCTGGCGGCGGCCTGCGCGGAGAAGGCACCGCGCTGGTAGAGCACCGAGACGATCGGCTCCGCGACGGCGACGAGGGCGACGGCGGCGGGGAGTGTCAGCAGCAGGGCAAACTCGGTGGCGCGGTTGAAGGCGTAGCTGCCTCCGGTCGTGTCATCGACGGCAAGGCGACGGGAGAGGTCAGGCAACAGCACCACGCCGATGGCGATGGCGACCACGCCGAGGGGAAGCTGGTAGAGCCGGTCGGCGAGGTTGAGATACTGGATGGCGCCTTCGAAATAGGAGGCGACCTGGCGGCCGACGAGCAGGTTGATCTGCACGACGCCGCCGGCGAGCATCGCCGGCAGGGCGATGCCGGCGAGCTTGCGCATGTCCGGCGTCAGCACCGGCCGGCGCGGGATGAGGCGGAATCCGGCCCGCGAGGCCGCGACCCAGAGCAGGCCGAACTGTGCCACGCCCGCGACCGGCACGGCCCAGATCAGCCAGCTGCCGAAATCGCCGCCGACCAGTGTTGCGATCAGCATCGAGCTGACGAGGATGACGTTCAGTAGCACCGGCGCGGCGGCCGCGGCAACAAAGCGCCCGGTGGCGTTCAGCACGCCGGAGAGCAGGGCGGCGAGCGAGATGAACAGGATATAGGGGAAGGCGATGCGGCCGAACTCGACGGCGATGTCGAAGCGCCCGTCAGCCTTGAAACCGGAGGCCATGGCCAGCACCAGCCAGGGCATGGCCAGTTGCGCCAGCAGGGTGAAGACGATCAGGATCGACGCCAGGCCGGCGAAGGCGTCACGGGCGAATCCCTGCGGGTCCGCGTCATTCTCCAGCTTCTTGGAGAAGATCGGCACGAAGGCCATGTTGAACGCGCCTTCGGCAAAGAAGCGGCGGAACATGTTGGGCAGCGAGAAGGCGACCACGAAAGCTTCAGCAACCGGCCCATCGCCGAGCTTGGCGGCGATGACGATATCGCGCACGAAACCGAGGATCCGCGACATGAGCGTCCAGAAGCCCACCGTCAGGAACCCCGCCATGAGGCGGATCGGTTTCATTCGCTCCGCGCCCTTTCCGCACCGCGTTCGATGGCGCCGATGAGCTTCTTCTCAAGCGCGCGCTGCTTGCTCTCGGAGAAGATCTTCAGCCCGAACATGTCCTTGACGTAGAAGGTGTCCACCACCTGTGCGCCATAGGTCGCGATCACGGCGGAAGCGATATAGATATGCGAGCTGGCCAGCGTCCGGGTCAGGTCATAGAGCAGGCCCGGGCGGTCGCGCGTGTCGACCTCGATCAGGGTGTAGATCTCCGAGCCGTCATTGTCGAAATGCACCGAGGTCGGGAAGCGGAAATCGCGTTCGCGCTTCTTGGGCTTGTCGCGCTTGGTCAGCGCGTCGCGGGCAATGACCTCGCCCTTGAGCGTCTTGTCGATCATCTGCGACAGGCGCGGCAGGCGTGCGGCCTCGTAGGGCGCGCCGTCGCCATCCTGGATCCAGAACACGGCGGTCGCGTAGCCGTCCTTGGAGGTATAGGTGCGTGCGTCCACCACGTTGGCGCCGACCAGCGCCAGCGCGCCGGCGAGCCGCGAGAAGATGCCCGGATGGTCGACCATGGCGAAACAGGCGCGGGTGGCGTCGCGATCCGGTTCCGGGGTCAGGTCGATGCGGATCTCGTCGTCGGGCAGGTTCCGCAACAGGCGGGCAAACACCGTGTGGGCCTGGTTGGGCATGCCTTGCCAGTAGGGGCTGTAATGGCGGTCGATCTCGGCATCCACGGCGTCGTCCGGCCAGTCCGCCAGGGCGAGGCGCAGGGCGTCCTGGCTTTCATCGCCGATATTGTCGCGGTTGATGTCTTCGAGACCGTTCTTGAGCGCATCGGCGGTGCGCCGGTGCAGGGTGCGCAGGAGCTGCGCCTTCCAGTTGTTCCAGGTGTCGGGGCCGACCGCGCGGATATCGCAGACGGTCAGCACCGTGAGCAGGTCCAGCCGGCGGCGCGACTTCACCGCCTTGGCGAAATCGGAAACGGTGCGCGGGTCGGAGATGTCGCGTTTCTGCGCCATGTCGGACATGACGAGATGCATGCGCACCAGCCATTCGACGGTCTCGACCTCGTCATCCGAGAGCCCCAGCCGCTGGCAGACCGGACGGGCGATGCGGGCGCCGAGGATGGAATGGTCCTCCTGCCGGCCCTTGCCGATATCGTGCAGGAAGACGGCGAGATAGAGCACGCGCCGGTTGATATTGCCCTTGTCGAGGATGCGCGAGACGACCGGCAGTTCCTCGACCAGCTCCGCATGTTCGATCTCGGCCAGCACCTTGATGGCCTGGATCGTGTGCTCGTCGACCGTGTAGGCGTGGTAGAAATTGAACTGCATCATCGCCACGATCGGCTCGAATTCCGGCACGAAGGCGGCGAGCACGCCGAGTTCGTTCATCCGGCGCAGGGCGCGTTCCGGGTTGCCATGCTCCAGCATCAGCCGCAGGAAAATCTCGGCGGCTTCCGGGTCGCGGCGCATATCTGCATCGATCCGGCCGAGATTGGCCGAGACGAGGCGCATCGCGTCGGGGTGGATCAGCGTATCGGTGCTCAGGGCCTCGTCGAAGAGGCGCAGGATGTTGAGATTGTCTTCGAGGAATTTCTCGTCATCGGCGATGGCCAGCCGGCCGCCCTGCATCAGGAACCCGTCGCTCAGCCGTTTCTTCTGGCGGCGGCGGAAGAAGCCGGCAAGCATCGGCTCGCGCTTGGCATGCTGGGTTTCCATCGCGGTCAGGAAGATCCGGGTCAGCTCGCCGACGCGGGTGGCGTGGCGGAAATAGTCCTGCATGAAATGCTCGACCGCGCGGCGCCCCGAATGGTCCGTATAGCCGAGCCGTTCGGAGACCGGGACCTGCATGTCGAAGGTGAGCTGCTCGGCGGGCCGTCCGGCGATCAGGTGCAGATGCGCCCGCGCGGCCCAGAGGAAGGTCTCGGCCTGCTCGAAAGCCCAGTATTCCTCCGGTGTGAAGACGCCGAGCTCGACCAGCTCCTCGATCCGGTTCACGCTATGGACGTATTTGGCGATCCAGAAGAGCGATTGCAGGTCGCGCAGGCCCCCCTTGCCCTCCTTGATATTGGGCTCCAGCATGTAGCGCTGGCCGCCCTGCTTCTTGTGACGCTGGGCGCGTTCCTGCAGCTTGGCCTCAATGTAATCCTTCGACGAGGCCTTGAAGAGCTCCTTCCAGAGCCGTTGCGCCAGCCGGTCGGTCAGCTCGGGGTCGCCATCGACATGGCGCATCTCCAGCAGCGAGGTGCGGATGGTGTAATCCTCGCGGCCGAGCTTCATGCATTCGCGGATCGTGCGGGTCGAGTGGCCGACCTTCAGCCGCAGGTCCCACAGGATATAGAGCATCTCTTCGACGATGCTCTCGATGCGCGCGGTCAGCTTCTCCTCGGAGAGGAAAAGCAGGTCGACATCGGAATGCGGCGCCATCTCGGCACGGCCATAGCCGCCCACGGCGATCACCGCCATATGCTGCTCGGAGGCATCTGCGCCGCCGGTCACCAGCAGGAACTTTGCGCTCCAGAAGGCGGCGCGGACAAGGCAGTCGGTCAGCCAGGCATAGCTGTGCACCAGCGGGCGCGCGGCCCGGGGCGAGGTCGTGAACGCGGTCTCGATCGCGGCGCGGCCGCGGGCGAGTTCCTCGGCAAGCACCTTGGTCGCACATGCGCGCCGTCCGGTGCCCGCCTCGCCTTGCACAGCGGCGGCGAGGCGGTCGGACAATCCTTCTAGGTCGAAGATATCGATCGCCGGGCAGATGAGATCGGCGGGTACGGGCGGCAGTTGCAGGACGTGATCCGGCTCAGAAGCCGAATCCGCCGAAGCTCTTGGGGGCAGGGTCAATGACGGTAACCTGGTTGTTCTGGATCTGTCCGATGGCGAGGCCGCGCTGGTTCGTGCCGTCGCTGCGCAGGCGGAAGATGCCGCTCACGCCGACGAAGCCCGAGCCCTGGGTGAGCGCGTTGCGGGTCAGCGCATCCGACTTGCCCTTGCCGGCAAGCGCGCCGATGGCGGCGATGCCGTCATAGGCAAGACCGGCCAGCGGATGCGGGGCGCTGCCATAGGCGGAGGCGTAGCGGGCGTTGAAATTCTGGCTTAGTGCTGGGTCCGGGAGCGCCATCCAGGCGCCCTGCAGCCCCGGCTGGGACAGCGCTTCGGCTGGAATGTCGAGCCGGGTCAGGCCGATGAACTGGGTGGTCTGGGGCGAGACGCCATTCTCGGGCAGGAGCTGCGCGAGGAAAGGCATGGCGCCGGCATTGTCCGAGGTGAAGAAGATCGACTGCGCCCCGGTCGCCTGGGCCTGCGTGGCGATTTGGGGGACGGCGCCGACAAGGCCCTGCTGCGACAACTCGAAAGAGGCATTGCCGGCCAGGGTCGCGCCCTGCTGGCCGATGGCGTTGACGATGGCCGTGCGGCCGATTTCCTCGGCGGTGGACTGGGCTGAGACGACGAAGATATTGCCCTTGCCCCTCGATTTCGCGTAGCGGACCAGCCGGTTTGCGGTGTTGTCGAAGGTGTTGCCGAGCACGAAGACGTTGCCGCCGGCGATGGCGGCATTGTTGGAGAAGCTCAGCACGTTGATATTTTTGGCGGCGACCGCATGGCCGGCCGCGTTGGCGGCTTCCGAGTAGAGCGGGCCGAGCAGGATCTTCGCGCCATCTGTGGCGGCCTGGTTCGCGGCGGCCTGGGCGCCGCCGGCGCTGCCGCCGGTCTCGTAGACGCGCAGGTCGATCTGGACGCCGGAGAGATCCGCGATGGCGAGCCGCGCCGCGTTCTCAAGGCTCTTCGAGACAACCGCATCGCCGCCGCCGCCACCGGGGACGAGCAGGGCAACCGGGACCGGCGCGGAGGTATTGATCGAGGGGCCGGAATTGCCACCGGCGGTGGTGACCGGGTTACAGGCGCTCAAAAGCATCGCCGCAGCCAGGGCCAGCGCGGCGCCGGGCATCTTGCGGGGGAGGGTCAATGCGGAAAACATGTGATAAATCTCGCTCTTCCTTACGGCTCCGGCTATGGGGAAGGACGATCCCCCGGGCGGGGTCGAACCTATGACGTGGAGCGCGGCAAGTAAATGACCCAGAACCAGCCCCAGGGACCGTTCCGCGAAGTGTCGCTTGCCGCCGGGATCCACTTCGTCGCGACTCCCATCGGCAATGCGCGCGATATCACCCTGCGCGCGCTCGACATCCTCGCCTCGGCCGATGTCATCGCCGCCGAGGACACACGCACGACCCGTCACCTGATGGATATTCACGGCGTGCCGCTGCGTGGCCGTCCCATGGTCGCCTATCACGACCATAACGGCGCCCAGGCGCGCCCGAAGCTTCTGGCCGCCGTGCGTGACGGCAAATCCGTCGCCTATGCCTCCGAGGCAGGCATGCCGCTGGTGGCCGATCCCGGCTACCAGCTCGCCCATGCGGCACTGGAGGAGGGGCTGGCGGTGACCTGCGCGCCCGGTCCTTCGGCACCGCTCGCCGCGCTGACGATCTCCGGATTGCCGAGCGACCGTTTCCTCTTTGCCGGCTTCCCGCCCGCCACTGGCGGCGCGCGGCGCAAATGGCTGGCCGAGCTGGCTTCGGTCGATGCGACCCTGCTGATCTTCGAATCGCCCAAACGAATCCACCGGATCCTGGGGGAAATGTGCGAGGCCTTCGGAGAAGACCGGCAGGCAGCGATCTGTCGGGAATTGACGAAACGATTCGAAGAAGCGCTGCGCGGCACGTTGGGTGAGCTTGTGGAGAGCCTGGAAGACCGGACCCTCAAAGGCGAGATCGTGCTCGTCGTCGACCGGTCGCACGGGACGGCGGTCACCGAACAGGATCTTGAAGCTGCCTTGCTCGAAGCACTTTCAAGCATGTCCGTGAAGCAGGCTGCCGCGGAGGTGGCCGGTCGGTTCGGTGTCGGGAAGCGGGATGTCTACCAGATGGCGCTGACATTGAAGGACAAACCGACATGAGCCCGGGCGGCTCGCGGAAGACGGAAGCGATGCCGTCCCGGCGAGAACGTGGAGCCCGAGCCCATCTGACCGGGCAGGCGGCCGAAGAGATCGTCGAGAGGTTTTATCGCGACCGGGACCAGCGGGTGCTCGAACGGCGCTGGCGGGGGACGGCCGGGGAAGTCGATCTCGTCGTCGAGGATGGTGACCGGCTGATCTTTGTCGAGGTCAAGGCGTCCGAGGATTTCGCGCGGGCGGCTGCACAATTGAGTGAACGGCAGATGCGCCGGATCTATTCCGCCGCCTCGGAATACATCGCCCTGATGCCTGCCGGGCAGGACACCGAGCTGCGGTTTGACGTGGCGCTGGTCGATCGCCAGGGGCGGATCGAGGTGCTGGAGGCGGCTTTCGGCCTCTGATCGGACATTGCCTCCGCCGGGGCTTTGGGCAAAGAAGGGGACAAACCATTCCGAGGAGCCCCCATGCCCCTGAAGATCGCCTTCCAGATGGACCCGATCACGGGTGTCGATATCGACGCCGATTCCACCTTCCGCCTTGCCGAAGAAGCGCAGGCGCGCGGCCACGAGATGTGGTTCTACACCGTCGACAAGCTGAGCTGGCGCGACGGCAAGGTCGTCGCGCGCGCGCAGTCGATGGAGGTTCGGCGTGTCCGTGGCGACCACGTCACCCTGGGAGAGGAGCAGGAGCTGGACCTTTCGACGATGGATGTCGTCTGGCTCCGCCAGGACCCGCCCTTCGACATGGGCTATATCACCAACACCCACCTGCTGGAGCAGCTGGTGCCCGAGGTGCTGGTGGTCAACGATCCGTTCTGGGTCCGCAACTGCCCCGAGAAACTGCTGGTCCTGCAATTCCCGGACCTGATCCCGCCGACCATGATCGCGCGGGACCTGGACGATCTGCGCGCGTTCAAGCACGCACATGGCGACATCATCCTGAAGCCGCTTTACGGCAACGGCGGCGCCGGCGTGTTCCGGCTCGACCCGGGCGACCGCAATATCGCGTCGTTGCACGAGCTTTTTGTCGGCATCAACAACGAGCCGCTGATCGCGCAGCAATTCGTGCCCGACGTGTCGAATGGCGACAAGCGGGTGATCCTGGTCGATGGCGAACCGGTCGGGGCGATCAACCGGGTTCCGGCCGTTGGCGAGACGCGCTCGAACATGCATGTGGGCGGACGGCCGGAGAAGATCGGCCTGTCGGAGCGCGACATGGAGATCTGCGCGGCGATCGGTCCGCTCCTGCGGGAACGCGGCCAGATCTTTGTCGGCATCGACGTGATCGGCAATTACCTGACGGAGATCAACGTGACCTCTCCCACGGGCATCCAGGAGCTGGAGCGGTTTGACGGCATCAACGTGGCCGAGAAGATATGGCAGGTGATCGAGAGCAAGCGGGCCGGGTAAGCTGGCAGCTGCGGCTGCTCAACCGGGTCTTGCACCGGGTTGCGCGGCCGCGCCTCAAGGCAACCGCGACCCCGGCGGCGGCGGCGGCGGATTTCGCGCGTTTCGCCCGGCTTTGCCTGCGCCGCCCGCCCCACTTGCTGCGGCTGGTCACCAAGGGCGCGCCCGACATTCACTGGATCACGGCCGGTCCTGTCGCCCGGCGCGGCGTGATCCTCTATTTTCATGGCGGTGCCTATATCGCCGGGAGCCCGCGCACCCATCAGGGCATGCTCGGCCGGCTCTCGGCGCTGAGCGGGCTGCGCGTGGCGGCTCCGGCCTACGGGCTGGCGCCGAAACACCCGGCCCCGGCGCAGTTCCACGACGCCGTGGCGGCACATGAGGCCATGCTGGCGCTAGGATACGCCGCCGACGAGATCGTCCTCGGCGGCGACAGCGCGGGCGGTGGGCTGGCCCTCGCCTTGCTGGCCGATCTCTGTGCGCGGGATCTGCGGCCCGCGGGCCTGTTCGCCTTTTCGCCCTGGGCGGATCTGGGCTTGCAAAGCGAAAGCCTCCGGACCAATGCGGCGCGCGATCCCTTCCTGCTGGCGGAGCGTGTCGACGAGGTTGTCGGCTACGCGACCGGCGGCTTCGATGCGGCCGATTGGCGGGTGTCCCCCCTGTCAGCTCAGTTCGACGCTCCGCCGCCGGTCAGGCTCCATGTCGGCACAACGGAGATCCTGCGGGACGATGCGCGGCGCATGGAGGCGCTTCTGCATCGAAGCGGCGGGACGGTTTCGCTGTGTGAATGGCCAGAGGCTCCGCATATCTGGCCGATCTTCGATGGCTATGTCCCGGAGGCGCGGGCGGCGTTGCGCGATGTGGCGGAATTCGCACGGGGCCGGATTGCGGAAACCGAAGGGCGTCCCGGCGCGTAACGTCTCAGCTCGACGGGCCGACCGTGAGGCGGAAACTGACGGCCTCGGCGATATGCGGGCGACGGATGTCGGGGCTCCCTTCGAGGTCGGCGATGGTTCGGGCGACGCGCAGGATCCGGTGATAGCCGCGCGCCGTCAGCCCCATGCGCTCCGCGACCTTCTGCATCAATGCGCGTCCCTCCGCATCCGGCCGCGCGATCTGCTCCAGCAGGTCGCCCTCGGCATCGGCGTTGACGCGGGCGCGCGGATGGCTGTCGAACCGGTCGGATTGGACCTTCCGGGCGGCGGCGACCCTCTGCGCGATCTCGGCGGTTCCCTCGCTGGCGGACGGGAGATCGAGGTCGGTGAAGGCGACGGGAGGAACCTCGATCCGGAGGTCGATCCGGTCCATGAGTGGGCCGGAGATCCGCCCGAGATAATCCTCGCCGCAGCTCGGCGCGCGGGCACAGGCGCGGGCGGCATCGGCGAGATACCCGCAGCGGCAGGGATTGGCGGCCGCGACAAGCAGGAAGCGGCAGGGGTAGCGGATATGCGCATTGGCGCGGGCGACGACAACCTCGCCGGTTTCGATGGGTTGGCGCAGGGTTTCGAGAACCTGGCGCGGAAACTCCGGCAGCTCGTCGAGAAAGAGCACGCCGTTATGGGCCATCGATATTTCACCGGGTCTTGCGCCGCGCCCGCCGCCGACAATCGCCGCCATGGACGCGGTGTGATGCGGCTCCCGATATGGGCGTGTGCGGGAGATGCCGCCATCCTTGAGCAGGCCGGCAAGGGAATGGACCATCGAGGTTTCAAGCGCCTCCACCGGGTCCAGCGGGGGCAGGATGCCGGGCAGGCGGGCCGCGAGCATGGATTTTCCCGAACCGGGCGAGCCGACCATCAGCACATGATGGCGGCCTGCGGCGGCAATCTCCAGTGCCCGCTTGGCGCGTTCCTGTCCCTTGACCTCCCGGAAGTCACGCTCGGGCGCGGCGCTGTGTACCTCTCCCGGCAGGGAGGGGGAGATCGGCGTTTGGCCGGTGAAATGGGCGACCGTGGCTGTCAGCGTATCCGGCGCAAGGACCCGGGTCGCTCCGACCCAGGCCGCTTCCGGACCGCAGGCTTGCGGACAGATCAGGCCACGCTCCTGTTCCGCCGCGCTCATCGAGGCCGGGAGGGCGCCAAGGACGGGGACGAGGCTGCCATCGAGCGACAACTCCCCGAGGGAAACGGTCTGCTCGACAATATCCGCCGGGACGATCTCCAGCGCGGCCAGAAGGGCAAGCGCGATGGGAAGGTCGAAATGCGAGCCTTCCTTGGGAAGGTCGGCGGGGGAGAGGTTAACCGTGATGCGCTTGGAGGGCAGGGCGACGGCCATGCTTTGCAGGGCCGCGCGCACACGCTCCCGGGCTTCGCTGACGGCCTTGTCCGGAAGGCCCACAATCGAGAAGGCCGGCAGGCCCGGGGAGACCGCGCATTGCACCTCGACCGGGCGGGCCTCGACCCCATCGAAGGCCACTGTATGGGCGCGGGTAACCATTGCGGTCCTTCCTTTTACCTTTTGTCAACCCTTTGGTAAGGATTGGTTGAGATTTCGTTAAGCCTTTCCGTCTAGACCCGATTCCAGCGGCTCCAGGATGTATTGCCGTCACCGGAAATGTTGGAAAACTCCCCCGTTCTCCCATGTGGAAGCGCCAGGATTTCTGGTCCTTGAAGGACCAAAAAACGGGTAAGAACATGCCTTTCGTACTGGCGAAATCCGCCAATGCACTTGCCGGCCAGAATGGTCGGGTACGGAATTGGGGCAGCGGGAGTTACACGGGCAAGCGGATGCTCGACCTGCTGCTGGTTGTCACTACTTTTCCGCTGCTGATGGCCGTCGTCGGGATCATGGCCAGCCTCGTGGCGCTGGATGGTGCCAATCCCTTTTTCCTGCAGAAGCGAATCGGTCGGAACGGGCGCGTTTTCCGCATGATCAAGCTGCGCACAATGACGCCGGATGCCGAGGGCAGGCTGCAGTTGCATCTGAAAACGAACCCGGCGGCGCGACGGGAGTGGGAACAATTCCAGAAACTCTCACGGGATCCACGGATCACCTGGATCGGCGGCCTGTTGCGGCGCACATCGCTCGACGAGTTGCCGCAATTCCTGAACGTGCTCCTCGGCGACATGAGCCTGGTCGGGCCGCGGCCGATCCTGCCGGCGCAGGCCGAGATCTATCCCGGCAGCGCCTATTACCGGATGCGGCCGGGCATCACCGGCCCCTGGCAGGTGTCGGTCCGCAACGAGGTCTCCTTTGCCGCGCGGGCCAAGTACGATCTCGGGTATCTCGAGACCCAGTCCGTGCTCGGCGATATCTGGTATATCGTCCTGACGATCCTGGCTGTCTGTCGCCTGTCCGGGCGCTGAGGCCTAGGCCTTCAGCATCTCCATGACTTCTGGCCAGACGGCCGGATCTGCCACGACCTTGTCGCGGCAGATTGCGTTGCAGAAGCCGAGAACGTGCTCCTGCACCTCTGCCAGATGGGTCACGGGACCGCCAGAAAAGGGGCAGGCGTCATTTTCCGCGGTGCCGGTGTCGAGGGCACGGGCAGGAAGCGGCGCGGGGCCGGGCCATTCGCGCCGCGGGTAGTCGCGCTCATACCAGGGCAGGACCTGGCCGCGCGCCTGGCCGATCGCGCGCCAGCGGCGGAAGGACGGCTCGGCGAGATGGGCAGAGACATAGGCGTGGGCGCTGTCGGTAACATCAAGCTCATAGCCGGCGATCCTCGCTGCGACCGGTGCGAAGAAGGCATCCGCTGCGCTGTAACTGCCGCAGAGCCAGGGGGATGCCGCGTCCTGCATTGCGCGGGCATGGTCCCAGATGCATTCTAGGCGGCGCAGGTCGGCGTCGAGTTCAGGCGAGACGGGAACGTCGCGATAGGCGGCCTGGAGATGCATCGGGCAATCGGTGCGCAGGGCGGAGAAGCCGGAATGCATCTCGGCAGCGAGGCTTCGGGCGGTGGCGCGGGCGACCGGGTCAACCGGCCAGAGGCCTGCCTCGGGGTGGCGACTGGCAAGCTCCTCGGCAATTGCGAGAGAGTCCCAGATCACGGCCCCGTCCGGGCATCGCAGGGTCGGAACGGTCTTCGCGGGCGGCGCAACCGACATCTTTTCGGCCACCGACCCGGTGCGGAAATCGACCCAGATCTCTTCGGCCGGGAGGTTGAAACGGTCAAACAGGAGCCAACCACGCAGGCTCCAACTGGAATAGGTGGGATCACCAAGAAAAAGCTGATATGTCATGCGGCGAGGCTAGCGGCCTCGCGACGGCTTTCCCAATGACAATTCATGTTTTTGTTCATCACGTATCGTGATGAATCTGTGCTTTTCCATTACGGAATTTGATTGACTTCCCCCTCACGCCAGCGTTGCCCGTCCCAGTCGAGGCGGGTCACCGAGAGATTGTCGATGCTTTGCGCAAAGGTCTCGTAGGCGGTGCAGCCGCGCGCGCGCTGGACCTGGCTGAGGATGGTGCCGAAATGGGCGACGGCGATGACATGGCCGGCCTCCCCGGTGAGCCAGTCCACGGCGCGGTTGACGCGTGTGCACAGCTCGTTCCAGCTCTCGCCGCCGGGCGGGCAGACATCGCCGGGCTGTTCCCAGTAGCGGCGGATCAACCGGGGATCTTCTTCCTGGACCGCGTCGAAGCTGCGCGCTTCCCAGGCGCCGAAATGGATCTCGCGCAGGGCGCGCTCATGCGGCAGGCGGCCGCGGCTCTCCTGGATCGCGTCGGCCGTGGTGATGGCGCGGGAGAGGTCCGAGGAAATGACCGGCGCATCCTGCGGCAGATAGGCGGCGAGCCGGGCCAGCGCCGCGCTGTCGGAGAGGTCGGCGGGCACATCGGTCCAGCCATTCATGTCGCGCCGATGCGTCGGACCGTGGCGCACCCACCACCAGCTTACCATGTTCCCTCCTCGGGCAGGCTGCCCTTGAGCGCCAGCGGCAGGCCGGCCATGACGGCGATGACCCGGGACGAGCGCTCTGCGATCCGGCGGTTGAGCATGCCCTGGAGGTCGCGAAAGCGGCGGGCGAGCGGTGTGTCGGGGACCACGCAGAGCCCGACCTCGTTGGAGACGATGACAACCGGCGAGGCGCATCTGCTCAGCGCGTCGAGCAGCGGTTCGATCTCGGTCTCGATATCGGCCTCGGCCAAAAGCCGGTTGGAAAGCCACATCGTCGCGCAGTCCAGGAGCACCGCGTGGCCTTCGGGCAGCGCGGCCAGCGCGGCGGCGAGGTCATGGGGCGCATCGATGGTCCGCCAGTCGGGGCCGCGCTGGCTGCGATGGGCCGCGATCTTGGCTTCCATCTCCTGATCGAAGGCCTGCGCCGTAGCAAGATAGATACGACGGCGGCCGGAGGCCGTGACCAGGCGTTCGGCATAGGCCGACTTTCCGGAAGAGGCGCCGCCGAGCACCAGGGTTATCTGCGCTGTCATTGGGTTTTCGGCTCCAGGTGATCCGTTCCGCGCTGTCTTCCGTATCAGAGGAACAGGACATAGCGGAAGCCCCGAGCGGGGCCGGAGCGAAAGGAAACGCGATGAATTCGACGACTGATGCGAGCGATCGTGCCTTCTCCCGAACTGCCATGCGGGCGGAGATGCTGGATGCGGAGACGGAAGTGGACCTGGCCCGGGCCTGGCGCGATGAGCGGGACGAGGCGGCGCTGCACCGCCTTGTGGAGGCGCATATGCGGCTGGCAATCTCGATGGCCTCGAAATTCCGCCGCTATGGCGCGCCGATGGGAGACCTGATCCAGGAAGCGAGCCTTGGCCTGCTCAAGGCCGCGGACAAGTTCGACCCCGATCGCGGGGTGCGTTTTTCGACCTACGCGGCCTGGTGGATCAAGGCGTCGATCCAGGATCACGTGATGCGGAGCTGGTCGCTTGTGCGCACGGGGTCGACCACGGGGCAGAAATCGCTCTTCTTCAACCTGCGCCGGGTGCAGGCGCAGCTCGAAACAGCGGCGGCGCAGGCGGGAACGCGGCTCGACGGGGCGCAGCTCCGGCAGAGCATCGCCGACGAGATCGGCGTGACGCTGGCCGAGGTGGAGATGATGCAGGGACGCCTTGGCGGTGGCGATTTCTCGCTGGACGCACCGCAGGGTGGCGAGGAAGAAGGGCGCAGCTGGGTCGATACGCTGGAAGCCGGTGAGGCGCCGGCCTCCGAGACGGTGCAGGCGGCTCAGGACGGCGCGACCTTGCGCGATTGGCTGGCCGAGGCGATCAGACAGCTGCCGGCGCGCGAGCAGTTCATCATACGAGAGCGCAAGCTGCGCGACGCGCCGCAGACGCTGGAGGCGCTCGGGGCTGTGCTCGGTCTGTCCAAGGAGCGGGTGCGGCAGCTCGAAGCCGCCGCCTACCAGAAGATGCGCAAGACACTGGAGCGGCATGGCGAAGCCGTATACGACTTGATGGCATGAGATATTGCATGATCCTCGCGGCGCTCGGCGTCGCATCGGTTGCCGGCGCCGCCGAGCTGCCGGATATCGGTGGCTTCGATCCGGCGGGCGCCGACATCGTCCTTCTTGGCGAGGTTCATGACAACGCAGCTCAGCATGAGAACCAGGCCCGCGCGGTTGCTGCCCTGGCGCCGTCCGCGCTGGTCTTCGAGATGCTGGATGCCGCGCAGGCGGAGGCCGCCAACGCATCGGATCGAACAGACCGCGCCGCGCTGGAGAAGGCGCTGGACTGGGCGCATTCGAGCTGGCCGGATTTCGGCATGTACCACCCGATCTTCCTCGCCGCGCCCGAGGCGCCGGTCTATGGCGCCGCCGTGCCCCGGCAGGAGCTGATGGATGCGATGGGGGCGGGGGCTGCACAGGTGTTTGGCGGAGATGCCGAAGCCTATGGGCTTGGCCCGCTGCCGGAAGACGTGCAGGCGGCCCGCGAGGCCTACCAGCTTGAAGCGCATTGCAACGCGCTTCCCGGCGAGATGCTTGCCGGCATGGTCGAGGCGCAGCGATTGCGGGATGCGCGTTTCTCTCGGACCGCGCTGGAGGCCTTGCGGGAGACCGGGGGGCCGGTCGTCGTGATCACCGGCAACGGGCATGCGCGGCGCGACTGGGGGATGCCGGTCTATCTGGCGGCGGCAGCGCCCGATGTGACGGTCCGGACCGTGGCGCAGTTTGAGGAGTCGGCGCCCAAAGGCGAGGTTCCCCATGATTTCTGGGTTCTGACCGAGGCGGCAGAGCGCGAGGACCCCTGCGCGGTGTTCGAGAAGCGCAAGGGCGGATAGGGGCCGCGGATCAATCGAACTCGGTCGGCTGGTCCGGCCTGCCGAAATGCGCGAAGGCACGCGCGACATCGGTCGGGTTCGATCTGCCGGCGGACATCTCTGGCAGGTCTCCGGGGGCGAAGAACGCCGCGCCGGAGGTCTCCGGCCCGGGCGCGGGGGCGGTTCCGTCCAGCGCTTCGCAGAGAAAGAAGAACTTGTAGAAATCACGGTAATCCGGCTCGCCGGCCTGTTTCGCCCGGTGGCGCAGGCAGAAAAGCTTCTGCGCCCGAACGCGCAGGCAGGCCTCTTCCCACGTTTCCTTGACCGCGACCTCGGCGGCGGTGAAGCCGATATCGGCAAAGCCGCCGGGCATGGTCCATTTCCCGTCCGACTTTTCGCGCACCAGCAGGATGCGCCCGTCGCGGATCACGGCGGCGCGAATATCGTTTTTCGGCGTGGCATAGCCTTCGCGTGGTTCGGCCAGCCCGGCAAGTTGCTCGATGGGCACGTTGCCGAGGCGCGAGATCATATCGCGGGCGATCCCGTCGATCTCCTCGAAACGCTCGCGATCATATTCCACCGGGCTGTAATGCAGCCCCGTCGCCGCCAGCGCCTGCAACCGCTTGGCATAGCACAGCCAGATATCCTCCATCTGCCGGCTCCTAGTCCGGGACTGCGGCGGCGAGGGTCCGGCTGATCACCGCATAGCGCTCCCCGCTCTCGTCGTGCCAGGCATTGAACGCCGCCTGCGCCTTGTGCATCGCGGTTTTCGAGGTCGCCGCGCCGTCGATCACCCCGGCCATGTTCAGCGCCGCCACGACCGATTTCGACAGGACCATCGCGTCATAGCCGGCAAAGCGCAGCGCGTATTGTCCGGTCATCCCGCCCAGCCGCGCCCCGCGTTTCTTCAGCAACTCGAACAGCCCGACCGTGTCCTCGACCGGCCAGTCTCCGAGAAACCGTGCCGCGCCGCCATGTTCCCGCGCCAGGTCCGACAGGAAAATGGCATTGTCCCGCACGGTCAGGATCTTGGCCCCGTTGCGGACGATCTCCTTGTTCGACAGGTGCCGGTCGAGATCCTCGTCGGACATCATCGCGTTGCGCCCCGGATCGAAGCCGTGAAAGGCCGCCTCGAAGCCCGGCCACTTGGTCTCAATCACCGACCAGTTGAACCCGGCCTGGAAGATCCGCTTGGTGAACTCCGCCAGCAGCCGATCGTCCGGCAGGTCGCGCAGGGGCGTCTCCGGCAAGGTCGGCAGATGTGCCGCGAGCCCGTCTTCGCCCTTGCGCGCCACGGCCATCTCGCGGATTTCCGCAAAGCTCTTCATCCTCGTTCCTCCCGTTCCAGCAGCGCCACGAAGCGCGCCCGCGCGCCCGGCAAGGGCCGGTCGCCAAGCGCCGGTGCCAGCCAGTTCTCCAAGAAATACCCCGTTGTGCGCAGCCCGGCCAGCAGATCGGCCGGCCCGCTGGCCGGCTCCCCGCGCAGCAGCCCCGGCAGCGGCAACAGCCGATCCGCCCAGGCCCCGGCCGCCGTCCGGCTCACCGCCCGTCCCGATTTCGGCGAGACATAGACGAGATCGTCGGTTTGTCCCGTCACCGCGCAGGTCCCCAGGTCCAGCGCGAATCCGAGCTCCTCCAGCAGCGCCAGTTCCCAGAGCAGGTAAAGCTCTGGCCAGCGCGGATCGGTGCCCATCGCGTCCAGGAGGTGTTGGGTCGCGCCGTAGAGCCCGGGATGCGGCTCCCGTTCCGGCAAGGCGAAGCTCAGCAGCGCACAGGCCGCGCCGAGCCCGTAAAGCGCCCGCCGCTCGCCCATCGTCGCGGCGGCGCGGGATTTCACCGGTTCGACCCGGAACGCCCCGAGATGGTCTTCCAGCCTTGCGCGCCATTCCACCGAAAGCTGGGTCCCGGGTTGCAGGATCGGCGTCATCTTCCGTGAAGCCCCGCCGCGCACGACCCCGGCATGGCGCCCATGCCCGGCCGTGAACACCTCGACGATCGCGGCGCTTTCGCCATGTGGCCGCACCGCCAGCAGCGCCCCTTCGTCCCGCCAATCCATCCCGGAGCGCCTCCGCGCGTTTCATTCCGGCCGCAGCCTGTCACTCCAGCCCGGGTTCGTCCAGCATGTGTCGTCCGTCGCGGCTCTCGACCTCGATCACCCAGATATCCGGGTCCGATTTGCGTTGCCGCGCGATCAGCGCGTCGACATCGGCCTCCGCGCCCTCGCTCAGCACATCCCAGGGCCGCGAGCCATCCATCGCCATGATCCGCTGGAAGACCCGCGCCGTCCCGTCCAAAGGGTTGAGCTTCACGAGGATCGCGCCGGCCGTGTCATCGCCATGCGCGACAACATAGGCCGGGATCAGTTCGATCTGGAGACGCATCAGGTAGGCCTGGACCCAGAGACCCGCGGCCAGCCTGCTCACGAATTGCCGTCCTTGAAATCCAGACCCATCTCGGAATAGCGCTCGGCTTCCTCGAGCCAGTTCGGCCGCACCTTGACCTGCAGGAAGAGATGCACCTTGCGGCCGAGGAACTCCTCCAACTCCGCGCGCGATGCCTGCGAGATCGCCTTGATCGTCTCGCCCTTCTTGCCAAGCAGGATGCCCTTGTGCCCGTCGCGGGCAACATAGACAATCTGGTCGACCCGCGCCGAGCCGTCCTTGCGCTCTTCCCAGTTCTCGGTCTCGACCGTGAGCTGGTAGGGCAATTCCTGGTGCAGGCGCAGGGTCAGCTTCTCCCGCGTCATCTCGGCGGCGATCATCCGCAGCGGCAGGTCGGCGATCTGGTCCTCGGGGTAATGCCATGGCCCTTCGGGAACTTCCGCCGCCAGCCAGACCCGCAGATCCTCGACGCCATAGCCCTTCTCGGCCGAGATCATGAAGGTCTCGGTGAAGGCATAGGCCTCGTTCATCTCCTTCGTCAGCGACAGCAGCACATCCGACTTCACCCGGTCGATCTTGTTGATCGCCAGCGCCACGCGCTGCCCGTCTGTCCGCTGGCCAAGAGCTTCGAGGATCTTCCGGACACCATCGGTCAGCCCGCGATGCGCCTCGATCAGCAGAACGACGACATCCGCATCCGCAGCCCCGCCCCAGGCCGCCGCGACCATCGCCCGGTCGAGCCGGCGGCGCGGCTGGAAGAGGCCGGGCGTGTCGACGAAGACAAGCTGGCTCTCGCCCTCCAGCGCCACGCCGCGAATGCGGGCCCGCGTGGTCTGGACCTTGTGGGTCACGATCGAGACCTTCGCCCCCACCATCTGGTTGAGCAGGGTCGACTTGCCCGCATTGGGCTCTCCGATAAGGGCAACGAAGCCGCAGCGTGTGGTCATGGTCTGGATCCTCTGGCGCAAGACAGCGCTCTAGCGGATCTGGACGGGTTTCGCCAGTCCCCCGCCGGCTAACCATTTCTACAGGATTGCTTGATAGCTGCGAAGGATATGCAGAATGCAGGGGCGCGAGATGGTGACATTGAGCTTGGACGCGGCACTGGAACGGGCCGGACAGCTTGAGCGCGGCGGCGGCACGTCGGAGGCGCGCAAGATCTATGCCGCGATCCTCAAGGGACAGCCCGGCAACCGGAAGGCGCGCAAGCGCCTGAAAGCGCTTGGCGGCCCCCTGCGCGCGCCGGACGGGCCGGATCGGCAGGAGATCGAAGCGATCCTGTCGCTCTGCCGGACCGGACAGGCCGGGGCGGCGCTGGCGCGTATTCGCGCCGGTCTGGAGCGGTATCCCAACGCCCTGGCTCTCTGGAACCTTCAGGGCATGGCCTGCAAATCGGCCGGAGATCTGGACGCGTCCGAGACGAGTTTCCGACGTGCAATCGACCTGGCGCCCGACAAGCCGGATGCGCATAACAATCTCGGTGTTGTGCTGAAGGACCGGCTTCGGACGCAGGAAGCGTTGGAATGCTTCGAGACCGCACAACGGCTGTCGCCGGAGCATGTCGACTCGCTGAACAATCTCGGCAATACGCTGAAATTGCTGGAAAGGACGGGAGAGGCACGGGAGGCGTATCGCAAGGCGCTCGCGCTCAAGCCCGGCCATCCGGAAATCCTGCGCAATATCGCCGTGCTCGATGAAAGCCTCAATGACCTCGATGGTCTGGAGCAGACCCTTGCAAACGCCGAGGCTCTGGGGCGGCGCGATGAGCCTGCCATGCTCTACTATGCGGCGCATCTTGCCTTTCGGCGCAAGGATATCTCCGGGTCGGAAGTCCTTCTGGAGCGTCTTCGCCCGGAGGATCTGCCGGTCGCTCTCCAGTTTTCCTATCATCGGCTGCTGGCGGATATTTCGGATCGCAAGGGCGATGTGGATGCCGCATTCGCCTCGTACAGGCGCATGAACGAGGCGGCTGCGACCGCCAGCCCGGACGCGCTGACATCCGCCGAGGCATTGATGGAGTTCGGTCGCCGCGACCAGGCCCATCTGCGCCGGGCGTCGCTGCCGCTGCGCAGGCCAACGACGCCGGAAGAGGCGCCGGTCTTCCTGGTCGGGTTTCCGCGCTCCGGGACGACATTGCTGGACACCCTGCTCTGGGGGCATTCCCGTGTGACGGTTGCCGAGGAGCGTCCAATGGTGCGCCGCATGATGGAAGCATTGCCGGGCTCCGCGGATGCGGCGTCGATCGAGGCGCTGGATGCGGACGCCGTCGAGCATTGCCGGGCCACCTATTTCCGCGAGCGCGCCCTTCATCTGCCAGACGGCTCTCCTGGAGTTTTCATCGACAAGATGCCGTTCAACCTGCTTTATGCGCCGCTGATCCACAGGGTTTTCCCCGCGGCAAAGTTCATCCTCGCCCTGCGGCACCCGATGGATTGCGTATTGAGCTGCTACATGCAGAATTTTCATCTCAATCCGGCCATGGCCAATATGTTGGAGATCAGGCGGGCCGCCGGGCTTTACGACCTTTCCATGCAGATCTTCGACCTGTGTCGGACGCGCTACGGGTTGGACGTTCACCAGCTTCGCTACGAGGATCTTGTCGAGGACACACGCGGCCAGATGGCCGGGCTGCTCGACTTTCTCCAACTCGACTGGGAGGAGGGGGTTACCGACAATTGCGGCACGGCCACCCGGCGAGGGCTGATCAACACCCCGTCCTATTCGCAGGTCAACCAGCCAATCTATCGAGAGGCGAAGGGGCGCTGGACCCGGTATCGCCACCATCTCGAAGAGGCGGAGGACCTGCTCGCCCCCTGGGCGAAACGTTTTGGATACGCTCTCTAGGCCGGGATCGCGGAAGACAGGATAGCGGTCCGCGCCGGGCTGGGAGGACACGCGCGGATCGGGCTGCAACGGTGCGGAGAAGAGCGCACCAGCGGCCAGCCATGTCGGGAGAGGACGCGCCGGCGGCGAGGCGCGATCAGCTTTCGCCGTTTTCGACCCGTCCGAGCAAGGCCGTGGCCGCCAGTTGCTCCGCCTGTCGCTTTGAACCCGCGGTGGCCGTTTCGCTGCGCCCGTCTTCCAGCTTCACCGCAATGGTGAAATTGGGGGCGTGATCCGGCCCCGAGCGCCCGGTCTGGACATAGTTTGGCGGTTTCATGCCGCGCGCCTGCGCCCATTCCTGCAGGGCGGTCTTGGAATCCCGGGCCTGGGCCTCGGCGGCTTCGATCCGGTCGCCCCAGAGGCGCAGCACGATCGGTTTGGCGGCATCGAGCCCACCATCGAGATAGATCGCTGCAAGAACCGCTTCCATCGCGTCGCCCAGCAGCGCGTTCTTGCGCCGCCCGCCCGACATCATCTCGGAGCGCCCGAGCTTCAGCGCCGCGCCAAGGTCGATCTGACGGGCGACATCGGCGCAGGTCTCCTTGCGCACCAGCACGTTGTAGCGCGGTGCGAGTTGGCCTTCATCGGCCAGCCGGTCATGCAGGAAGAGCGCTTCGGCGATGACCAGATTCAGAACCCGATCGCCGAGAAATTCCAGCCGCTGGTTGGAGGGCCGGGTTTCGGAGGCAATAGACGGATGGGTCAGCGCGCGCGCAAGCAGTTCCGGCTTGCGGAACTCATGCCCAAGGCGATCCTGCAGGGCGCGGGCTTCGGCGGATAGCTTCACTCGATCCCCTTGAAGAAGCGGTCGGCGCGCCAGGTCCAGATATAGAAGAGGGACTTGCCGGCAGAGGAGAATACGATCCGGTCGGCGCGTCCGATAAGGTTTTCGGCCGGCACCATGCCGACGCCGCGGGCAAGCTGGTTGACCCGGCTGTCGGTGGAGTTGTCGCGATTGTCGCCCATGAAGAAGTAATGGCCTTCGGGGACGGTGAAGAGGGGCGTGTTGTCCGTCGGTCCGTTGCCCACGTTCAGGATCGAGTGCGAGCGGCCTTCGGGAAGGGTCTCGATGAACTTCTCCTTCTCGCAGGTTCCACCTTCTCCGACCGGGCCGTTGGCGCAGCGCGGCATGAGCTGTTGCGGGCCCTGCGGTGCCATCGGCTCGGTGAAGAGTCCGTCCGGTTCGGTCTTCATCGGCTCGCCATTGATGAAGAGGATGCCGTTCTTCATCTGGATCCGGTCGCCCGGCAGGCCGATCAGGCGCTTGATGAAATCGGCGCCGTTGACCGGGTGACGGAAGACGACCACATCGCCGCGTTCGGGATCGGAGGCAAGGATGCGGCCTTCGATCGGGCACATGGAGAACGGACAGGAATAGCGCGAATAGCCATAGGCCATCTTGTTGACGAAGAGGAAATCGCCGATCAGCAGCGTGTCCTTCATCGACCCCGAGGGGATCCAGAAAGGCTGGAAAAAGAGGGTGCGGAACACCCCTGCGATCAGCAGGGCATAGACAATTGTCTTGATCGTCTCGACGATCCCGTCCTTGGCGTCTTCCATGCTCATCCTCTGTCTTTTGTCTGGCGGCTACATGATCGGCGCTGGCCGGGGTGTCAAGCGTCGCCGGTCTCTGGCGGGGTGGCGACGGGGCGTGCTTCGATGACGACGAAAGCCTGCGCCCAGGGGTGGTCGTCGGTCAGGGTCACGTGGATGATTGCCTCATGCCCGGGCGGGGTCATCTCGGCAAGCCGCTCGGCGGCCCAGCCGGTGACATGCATGACGGGTTGGCCGGTCGAGAGGTTGGAGACGGCCATGTCCTTCCAGGCGATGCCCATGCGCAGCCCGGTTCCGAGCGCCTTGGAGCAGGCCTCCTTGGCCGCCCATCGCTTGGCATAGGTGCCGACCGTATCACGGCGGCGCTCGGCCTTGCGCTGCTCGGTTTCGGTGAAGACCCGGTTGCGGAAGCGGTCGCCGAAACGCTCCAGCGTTCCGGCGATACGTTCGATATTGGCAAGGTCCGTGCCGATGCCGAGGATCATTGGCTGTCCCCGGAGACCTCGATATCGAAAACCGAGATTCCGTCGCTGCCGCCGTCGCACATGGCCACGAGCCTTGCGCCCAGGGCGACGTGATCGGGATGGGCGGCGTATCTTGACAGCGCGTCGGGATCGTCGAAATCGATCGTGAGGCCGAACGGGAAATCCGCGGTCTTGTTTTCGAAATCCCTGTTGGGCCCGGGGGTGAACCCGTGCGCCCCGGGCAACCGGCGGACAAGATCGGCGAGGCCCAGCACGATCGCTTCGAGTTCGTCACGGTCGAAATCGTCCGGCAGGCGGAGCATGACACAGTGGCGGATCATGCCCGTGCCTCGTCCATCAGCGACCGCATCCGGCGGATGGAGGCGTCCAGCCCGACGAAAATCGCTTCGCCCACGAGGAAATGCCCGATATTCAGCTCGACCATTTCGGGAAAGGCCGCCACCGGCTGCACCGTGTCATAGGTCAGCCCGTGCCCGGCATGGACCTCCAGGCCCAGCGAATGGGCAAAGGCGGACATCTCGCGCAGCCGCTCCAGTTCCGCGTCGCGCTCCTTGAGCCGCCCCTCGGCATGGGCGTCGCAATAGGCGCCGGTATGCAGCTCGACCACGGCTGCGCCAATGCGGGCGGCGGCCTCGATCTGGCGTTGGTCGGCGGCGATGAAGATCGAGACGCGGCAGCCGGCGTCGCGCAGCGGGGCGATGAAATGCGCGAGGCGGTTCTCGTCCTGCGCGACCTCGAGCCCGCCTTCGGTTGTCCGCTCCTCCCGCTTTTCGGGCACGATGCAGACCGCGTGCGGCTTGAAACGCAGCGCGATGGCCTGCATCTCGTCGGTGGCGGCCATCTCGAAATTGAGCGGTACGGTGAGATTTTCCGACAGCGCCTCGATATCGGCATCGCTGATATGGCGCCGGTCTTCGCGCAGATGCGCGGTGATGCCATCGCAGCCCGCGGCTTCGGCGATACGCGCCGCCCGAAGCGGGTCGGGAACCTCGCCGCCGCGTGCATTTCGCACCGTCGCCACGTGGTCGATATTGACGCCGAGCCGCAGCCGGCCCAAGAATTCGGTCCCTTCGGGTGTGGTCATCGCCAAGAACTCCCTGTTGCGTTGCAGACATATCTTCGTGAACAGACAAGGGAAAGCCGTCTTAGACGCCGCGCCACAATTGCGCCGGCTGCAACGCTCGGCTAAGCGGGGGGAACCGTTCCCAACAATGACGAGCCGCACGATGATCCGCCCGACCTTCAGACAGTCCCGCCGCCTCTTCGCTCTCGCCAGCCTGGCCATCCTTGCCGCTTGCAGCAGCCAGACGCCAGTTTCGCAACAACCAGCGGAGCCGCTGGGGGAATTCCAGCTCGTTCACAACATTGTGGTCGCCGACGAAGTGCAGAAGGTCCAGCCTTCGCGCGATGTGCCCGCTGATGTCTGGGAAAAGGCGATGAAGGACGCGGTCGACGCGCGCCTCGGCCGCTACAAGGGCAGCCAGATGTATCATCTCGGCATTGCCGTGCTCGGATACTCCGTCGCCGTGCCGGGCGTGCCGCTGGTGCTGGCGCCGAAATCGGTGGTGGTGGTCGAAGCGACCGTCTGGGACAATGCCAAGGGCGGCAAGATCAACCAGGAGCCGCGCCAGTTCACGGTGTTCGAATCCGCCAGCCCAGACCTGTTCATTGGCTCGGGGATCACCAAGAACAAGGACGAACAGGTCGCGAATCTCGCCGCCAATGTTGCGCTCCAGGTCGAGAAATGGCTGCGCGAGAACGAGGAATGGTTCGCCAAACGGCCCGGAACAGAGGTCGCGGCCCAGTAGAAAACGGCTTCTGCCCGTCGCGGAAACATGCGAAGGCGCTTGATTTTTCGTTCCAGACACAATACTTCGCGCGCGGTGTAGAACGGGCCGCAGGTTGCCCCCCAAAGACGAGGCGCCACGAGATATGGCAAAGGAAAAGTTTGACCGCAGCAAACCGCACGTAAACATCGGCACCATTGGTCACGTTGACCATGGCAAGACGACGTTGACGGCGGCCATCACCAAGTATTTCGGTGATTTTCAGGCCTACGACCAGATCGACGGCGCGCCCGAAGAGAAGGCCCGTGGCATCACGATCTCGACCGCTCACGTCGAGTACGAGACCGACACCCGCCACTACGCCCATGTCGACTGCCCCGGCCACGCCGACTACGTCAAGAACATGATCACCGGTGCGGCCCAGATGGACGGCGCGATCCTGGTCGTGTCCGCCGCGGACGGCCCGATGCCCCAGACCCGCGAGCACATCCTGCTCGGTCGCCAGGTCGGCATCCCCTACATGGTCGTCTACATGAACAAGTCCGACCAGGTGGACGATCCCGAACTGCTCGAGCTGGTCGAGATGGAAATCCGCGAGCTTCTGGAAAGCTACGAGTACCCGGGCGACGATATCCCGATCGTGACCGGCTCCGCTCTGGCGGCGATGGAAGGCAACAACCCGGAGATCGGGGAAGAGTCGATCAAGAAGCTGATGGCTGCTGTCGACGAGTACATCCCGACCCCCGAGCGTGCGGTCGACCAGCCGTTCCTGATGCCGATCGAGGACGTGTTCTCGATTTCCGGCCGTGGTACGGTTGTGACCGGTCGTGTCGAGCGTGGCGTGATCAATGTTGGCGACTCCATCGAGATCGTCGGCATCCGCGACACCACGACCACCACCTGCACGGGCGTGGAAATGTTCCGCAAGCTGCTGGATCGTGGTGA